>CBIHOM010000047.1:0-3225 GCA_966212075.1 uncultured Fluviicola sp. | reverse complement strand
ATGACGATGATGACGATGATGATTATGGCGATGCTCCGGATGAAGGAGACGACGAAGACGAAGATTAAGATCTATTAAAATATGAATATACACCCCGGTTCCGTAACTACGGGATCGGGGTTTTTAATAGTATGGAAGAAGAACAACAAGTAACAGCACCGAGTCCTGAAAAACGAACAGATGAGGAAAAAGCACTTAAGCGGAAGAAATGGCTTAAACGTGCAGGTTTAGCAGGTTTCTTATTCTTCCTTATCAAAGGATTGGCCTGGATAGTTGTTGCGCTTTTTGCCTGGAAAGGTTGTTCTGCATAGAAATATTAAAATAAAAATAGGGCGTTCTGCACATGCGGGACGCCCTATTTTTTTATAGAATTAAGGCCATTAATCATTCAATTTCAGAACCGCCATGAACGCTTCCTGCGGAACTTCTACTTTTCCAACCTGGCGCATGCGTTTCTTTCCTTCTTTTTGTTTTTCCAATAATTTGCGCTTACGGGAAATATCACCACCATAACATTTGGCTGTTACGTCTTTACGCAAAGCTTTGATCGTTTCACGTGCAATGATCTTCGCACCGATTGCGGCCTGGATTGGAATTTCGAATTGCTGTCTCGGGATCAGTTCTTTCAGTTTCACGCAGATCTTTTTTCCAAGATCATAAGCATTACTGCGGTGAACCAATGCGGAAAGTGCATCCAGCTGCTCCCCGTTCAATAACATGTCCATACGGATAAGATCGGATTCTTTATACCCGATCGGATGGTAATCAAAGGATGCATAACCACGGGATACAGACTTCAATCGGTCGTAGAAATCAAACACAATTTCCGCTAAAGGCATTTCGAACGTCAATTCCACACGATCCTGTGTTAAATAAACCTGGTTTCTCAGTTCGCCGCGTTTTTCAATACACAAAGTCATAATCTGACCGATGTATTCACTTTTCGTGATCACCTGCGCTTTGATATAAGGTTCTTCGATGCGATCGATTGTAGATGGGTCCGGCAATTCGGAAGGATTGTTTACTGTAAAGCGGTCGTCCGGATTTTTTGTCGTGTAACAGTAATAAGATACGTTTGGTACTGTTGTAATTACTGTCATATTGAACTCACGTTCCAAACGTTCCTGGATAATTTCCATATGTAACATTCCAAGGAATCCACAACGAAAACCAAATCCAAGTGCAGCAGATGATTCCGGTTCGAAAACCAGTGAGGAATCATTCAACTGTAATTTCTCCATGGAATAACGCAGTTCTTCGTATTCATCTGTTTCCACCGGGTAAATTCCGGCAAAGACCATGGGTTTTACATCCTCAAATCCTTTGATCGCCTCTGTAGTTGGATTCGATGCCAAAGTAATCGTATCACCGACTTTAACTTCTTTTGCGGTCTTAATTCCCGAAATAATATACCCAACATCACCAGCTCGAACTTCGTTTTTCGGGCTTAGGTCCATCTTAAGAATTCCTACTTCGTCTGCGTTGTAATCTTTCCCGGTATTTAAGAAACGTACTTTATCTCCTTTTTTGATAACTCCGTTTTTCACCCGGTAATAAGCAATAATTCCACGGAATGAATTGAAGACCGAATCAAAGATCATAGCTTGAAGCGGTGCATTTTCATCTCCAGTGGGAGCAGGAATCCGTTCGATAATCGCCCTTAAAATATCTTCGACACCCAATCCGGTTTTCCCGGATGCCGGAATAACATCACTCGGATCACAACCAATCAGATCTACGATCTGGTCAGTCACTTCTTCGGGCATTGCCCCAGGAAGGTCCATTTTATTCAGGATCGGGATGATTTCCAAATCATGTTCCAAAGCCAGGTACAGGTTGGAAATGGTTTGTGCTTCGATTCCCTGGGAAGCGTCAACGATTAACAATGCTCCTTCGCATGCTGCAATAGAACGGGAAACTTCATACGAAAAATCCACGTGTCCGGGAGTATCGATCAGGTTCAAGACATATTCCTGCCCTTCAAACTTATAATTCATTTGAATGGCATGCGATTTAATGGTAATACCGCGTTCACGTTCCAGGTCCATGTCGTCGAGTGCCTGAGCTTGCATTTCACGATCTGAAATAGTCCCTGTTGTTTGCAACAAACGATCTGCTAAGGTACTCTTACCATGGTCAATGTGCGCGATAATACAAAAATTGCGGATATGCTTCATGGCGCAAAGATAATGCTTTTTTTTTCAGATTTTGTGCGTGTAAATTATAGCAGGGACGCGATGCGTCGTGTCCCCCTTACCAATATGTTAATTTACGACTTATCCAAAATCGTTCGCACAATTCCCTGGATGCGATCCGCCATCTCGTCGGTTGGGAGGTCATTGTCGTCCGTTCCGAACGGATCTTCGATTTCTTCTGCCAGGATCTCAATACTTACAAGCACATAGAAAATAAAAGTTGCAATGATCGAAGACCAATATCCGAAATTCACCACGAAAGCAAAGGGGAGCGTGACTACGTAAGTGAAAATGAATTTTTTGAAGAACATCGAATAAGAGTAAGGAATCGGTGTGTTTCTGATTCGTTCACAAGCACCTATGCAATCCAGGAAACCGTTCAGGTTCCGGTCCAAACGCAAAACATCTTCTTCCGACAGAACTCCGGCTTTTTTCAGTTCATTCAGGCGTTTATACATCAATTCAACAATCCCGGAAGGAATGTGGTCGAGTTTTTCCAGGAATGCCCGTTCTTCAGCGGTGAGATCCAGGATTCCAAAGTTTGTACCTTCGCGCAAGTGTTCTTTGATACACAAGGCAAAATTCCCAATGTGCCGACCGAAATAATGATTGTCTTCCGTAGGCAACTCCAATGCTGTTAATTTGACCGCAAGGTTCCTGGAGTCGTTTACCAACTGACCCCAATTTTTACGTCCTTCCCACCAGCGGTCGTAAGCGGTGTTCGTTCTGAAGACCAAAAGAAGTGACAACACAAACCCCAGGATCGAGTAAACTGAAAACAATTTCTCCAGGACTACCGCGTCTGAAAAAAAATGGATCTCAAAAAAGGCAATTCCCATTGTGAAGATGAAAATGAAAACCAATTCTTTCCAGAGAATGGAAAGTGTATCACTTTTAGTTAAGTGAAATATTAATGCGAGCCAGCTTTTGGGGTTGTACTTTATCATGTGTTGATTTGAACAACAAAAATAAGAAAAAGCGACAGCTTTTGAAGACTGAGTTACGACAAACGTCAGTGCGGAAGTAACGA
>CBIHOM010000046.1:0-3703 GCA_966212075.1 uncultured Fluviicola sp. | reverse complement strand
TTTTAAAGTTTACCAATTTACGGTCACCTGAAGCAAATAAATCTTCTGTTACTCTAAATGTATGCTTAATTCCCTCATCCGAACCTTTTACTTTTTCCACCGGGAAAGAATAACCGGACAATTCTTCGTCCGTTTCAAAATTGATCAGGCGTTTAACTCCATTTTTAATATCACATTGTGCAACCAGGCGAGCCACAGTCTGATCATCCAGATCCGTAACACCAACCTGCGCATTTTTCAACTGGTAAATCTGGTATCCTTCAAAACGGTAGTTTTTATCGTAAATGATCGGGTTACCATTTGGCAAAGTATCTCCCGCACCGTTCGGATCAACGATCCCAACGATATCTTCCTCAACGTATTTTTCCTTGTAATTATTTGAGTTAACCGGGTTATCCAGCATAATGATCAGCTCATTCCCCAATTCCTGGATAGTCATTACCGGTGCACTTGGTGGCTCCAGGATACGGAAACAGTTGTCGAACAAAGCTTGAGCTTTCGTATCTGCTGTTTTCAACGCATTCACTGAAGAAAAAATTTCTCCATCGTAACTTCTTGCATAAACGATCCCAACTGTAATGTTGTTTACTGCTCCCGGACGTAATGTAAATGGCCCCGCTGACTGAACGAAACGGCGGTCACCGGATGGATTGGATGTAGATCCTGGTCCACAAGGTTCAAATTCTGACCAAGGGAATCCCGGATCAACACCTTCAGTAGCCCAATGCAACGAATCTGAATCTGCCGGGAACATATAATTAGTCGGAATATTCGTTACACATGGAGCACCCGGGAATCCGGTTCCACCATAATATAATTGATCTCCGAACCGCCATAATCCCTGCATGTAGTTATAGAACTGGGTATATGACGTTGGATCCGATTGTGGCTCGGAGCCACCTCCGGTATAAATTGTGAAGTTACGCATCCCGTAACGCTCGTTATCTGCAATTCCATCTCCATATCCAATCCCTAAACCTTTGTAAACGATTCCCGTATCTAATAATGCTTCTACCACTGTAGGTATGTTCCATTGTTTCGTGATGGAGTCAAAAACAGGTCCGATATTATCTCTTCCGTCTACATTTTGGTAGGGCCCTTCAAAGAAATCAACCCCAATTGCAGGTGGGTTTGGTCCGAATCCTGGGCGGCCTGAGTTCGGTTCGTCATTCAAGTCTCCGTTATACACATAACTCAATCCACGTGTAACGTCACATCCTGCATAGTCATCATTGTAGTTACCTAAATCCGCATCAATGTATTGAGAGAAGTAAGTATCATACAATGTCTGAGTACCACGGTTAATCAACTCGTAGTTATAGAACGTCATTTTGTTGATCTCATCATCCGTTGCAAAAGCAAATGCCTGTGCGTGGATTTCCATTCCAATCGGTTCTCCTTGAGACTCTGTATGGAGATTCCCTCTATCGTTGAATACCCACCAGTGTGTGATGTCACCAAACAAGGTAACACGTCTGTCTTTACCACACTGAACCTCATTACGCCCTAAGATATCATCATACCAAGGGTAATCTCCTTCTTCAGGTTCGTAATACGTATCATTATCCTTGTCGTGAAAGGGCGCCAAAAACTGATCCTGCCCACGCGTAAGATCTCCATTCCCCGGCCAGGCATTGATTTGAGCCATTGTTTCGTTGGATGGCGGAGGACAGTCACCTGTTTGACATTCGTCCCAGGTGATGAATTGGACCACACCGGCTTTTGTGATTGTGAAAATTTTGTCGTACATCAAACATTGGTCCGGATCAATTGTTCCCAACATGTTATTACGTGTTGTACTATCTCCCTGTGGAACGGACGGATCAAAGTTTCCTGTTCCAGGGACAGCACTCAGTGGACCGGGCCAGAAATCATTTCCTTCCTGACGGAACTTAACGGCAGCCAATTTTAATTGCCCGTTAACGTCTGTTCCTCCCATCCAAAGGGCTCCAGCATAAATCGCCGTAACAGCGATTTCACTTCCTTTCTTTTTTGGAACTGTATATGTTGCCAGTCCGTTTGCACGATCCAGGAATAATAAACCTCCTTTTTCTAGTCGACAGCTAACATCGTTAAAATCCATCGTAAACGGATTGTTCGCGGGCGCACAGTTCGCCCCTTTTGTTGTTACCGTGGGTTTTGGCTTACCGCCCTGCTTTCCGCTTTTCTCGAAATCATGATTGTATGCATTGGCTTGACCAGCAAAACACATCATGACTACGAATGCTAAGTAGTTTAATTTTCGTTTCATAACTTGTTTTTTAGAAATCAAACTTGCTACTACGAACTACAGTCCCCGGTAAACTGATATTGAATCGGTAGTTTCCTGTTTGGATTAATATCTAAAACGTTCAGTCCTGAAAAAGGGTTGGTGATTTCAACCGAATTAAACCTGGTTTTTCCCTGGTCTTATGGAGTGGTACTCTTCAGCTATTCTAATGTCTCAATCACTGAATGAATTGTTTGAAATTTTTCCTATCTACTAAAGTATCGGGCAAAAAAAGAGTCCGTCATTACGACGGACTCTTAAGATATTGTGCTTTCGTTCAGAAAGTTGTTATACTTACTTCAAGCTGATTGTAGCACCAAATGTATGGATAATTCCAAATTGGCCTGCCAATCTCATTGCATATTCCAATCCTAAAGCAGATTTCTTTTTACCAACTAAAGCGTCAGCAGAGAAACCAGCTGTAAAACCAGTTAATGCATTCGAGCGGTTTTCTGTTTTGAAAATACCTTTTTCAACAACATATCCTGCGCGAATATTGAATGCAGCCTTGCTGATTGTCAATCCATAATCCAAACCTAAACGGTACTGATCTTTTTGGAATGAGTTCGCAGTAAATGCAGCAGCTACGATCAACTTATTCTTTTCATTAAAGTTGAAGTCGTAAGAACCACCAATATTTAACAGTGAAGGCAATTCAAATGTTGCAGAACGCTGTTCTAAGGTAGCCAGGTTACCACTTTCCAGGTAATTCACCTGATCAGATAAACCATCCCCTTTATATCTCATTACAGGACCTACGTTCTTTAATGCAATACCAAATTTAATTTGGTCTTGTTCACCTGTAACGTAACGAATACCTGCATCAAAAGCAATACCGTTTGCTTTCAGATTGGAAATACTTTCAGAAATTACTTTGAAGTTTACCCCCCCGTAAATACTTGATGAAAAGCTATGTGCAAAACCAACGTTAAACACATTCATACGAGGTGAGAAAGTTCCCTGAGTAGGCTCCGGTAAATCTACCGTCGTTCTATCAATATCTCCAAAGTTCATGGATTGAACAGAAACTGCAATCACCGTTGAAGGAGTAATTCGCTGAGCGATACCCGCAGAGTTCAAAGCAATTCCCGCGCTTCCCATCCAGTTTGTACGGTTGAACTTAATCTGCGTTTTATCAGTAAATGCTAATCCTGCAATATTCGTGAAAGTAGCTTCCAAACCATTGACATGAGACACTCCTGCATCTCCGACACCAATGCTTCTAGCCCATGGATTCACCAATAATTGTGTACCACCTGCGGACCCAACACGATCTTCGTTTCCAGCGAACACACTGGAGTAGCTCATCACTACCCCAGCAATCGCTGTATATCTTATAATTTTATTAATCGATTTCATACGTTTTACTTAACAGAATGAATTAAATTGTTTCAAGATCGACCTGGCGCATTCCTCCGAAGAACTTCACAATGC
>CBIHOM010000045.1:0-5207 GCA_966212075.1 uncultured Fluviicola sp. | reverse complement strand
AGCAGCCATGATCAGGTTTCCGTTATCCAAAGCCTTCATTTCATTAAAGAACAAAGTCGATGCAAATAAATGGTCTACCGGAACTTCAAAAAATCCCTGAATTTGGTCGGCGTGTAAATCCATCGTCATCACACGGTCAACACCTGCAGCCATTAACATGTTCGCAATCAGTTTCGCCCCGATAGCAACTCTTGGCTTATCCTTACGGTCCTGACGTGCAAATCCGAAATATGGAATGACCGCAATAATTTTACGCGCAGAAGCACGTTTTGCCGCATCAACCATCAACAACATTTCGAATAAATTCTCTGTCGGAGGCATTGTAGACTGAACGATAAATACATCCTGACCACGCACTGTTTCTTCAAATGACGGTTGAAATTCACCATCACTGAATTCAGTAACTTTTACATCACCCAAGCTAGCTCCAAACTTGGTAGCTATTTGTTCTGCAAGCGATTTGGACGCTCTTCCTGCAAAAATTTTTACGCCGTAAGACATGATCTTTACCGTTTTAAGAGCGCAAAGATAGCAATAATATCCGAAACAGCATTATTTTTTTAGCGGACTTCGAAACGATTTAGTCTTTGGTTTTTCGTTTCCGTGATAACCATCTTGGAAGGATAATCGATCCGATGATCAAATAAGGAAAATAAGAGATCAGGCGCCACAAAACGGCCATTGTTCCCAAAAGGATAATACTTGCACTGAATTCAGACAATAATTCACCGAATGCCCATTCTGCAACACCGCTTCCGCCCGGAGTAGGGGAAATCCGAAGGAACATCCACAACACAAATTGTTTGGTGAAAATCTGCGCCTGTTCTAAAAATCCAAGACTTAAAAAAGCCTGCATAATAAAATTGATAACAAGGAAACGTGATGACCAGGAGAAAACAGTGGCACCAAATGCTTTTAGCCAAAAAGAGAAGGGTTCTTGTTTCATTTCAGCAGCAGTAGCTTTTACATCATTTCCTGTTTTTTCTGCACTTGGCCGGAAACGTTTCAGGAATGGGATACGCGTAATGAATGTGAGCAGGTGAAAGACCAGTTTCGGATACAGAACGATGCTGGAAAAAAGTACCAGGCAAAGCAGGGCGAAAATGGAAAAACCGGTCCAGAAAACAGCCATCATGGATTCATTCCCCGTAGTTGGGAATAATTTTCCCGCAGGTATAAAAAGAAACAGCAGCGGGATAATGACAACATAAAACAAATTGTCCAGGAATGCTGTGAGGATTACAATAGCTGTTGCACGTCCAAGCACAATCTTTTCACGGTTTAAAATGAACATGGCAACAGTTGCTCCGCTCATAACTCCTGGTGCAAGTGCCGAAGCAAATTCCCACAGCATGATCACATGAAACGATTGCCGCCAGCTCAATTGCTTTTTGGTTAAGATCCGGATCCGCAACATGTAACCCAGGTCGCGGCCAACCATTCCGAGTAAGGCTAAAAAGATCCAAAAGAAAGTGCCCGAGTTCCACGAAACATCGGATAATACTTCGTAAGCCGATTTTTTTTGGAAGTTTCCGTTGGGAGCAGCAATGAATTCTTTCTCATCGGAATAATCAATGTGCTTATTCTTATTGGTGTCCCGCCAGATATAATTGCCATTTCCTTTTTCTACTTCGTGAAATTCGGATCTGGTAAAACTGTAAATAAGTATTCCACCTGAAATTGAAACACCAATCAGCAAAGCAAGATAAATTCTCCATTTACTAAAGGTTTTTTCAATTGATTCACTCATGCGGTTTGAGTTCGAGGGTTTCTTCGATATCCCAGTTTGGTCTGAGTTTGGATTTTAGGTCAAAGCGAACTACTTCTTCCGGTTGTGTTTTCAACTCCCAGTTACCTGAATCCCATTTTCCGTTTCCATTGACATCACGGATACAGCGAATCTGGTAAACAGCGGGAATGATATTCAGCCAGTCAATCACAGAATCTGAATCTGACTTCATAAAGGTGCGGATCGGAGTGTTACTGTCCATTAATTGGATAACCCAACGCCCTTTAAGGCTTCCGACATTCAATCTGAGATTGGAAAGGTCAGAAGTCCGGAACGTTTTAAGTTCTGTTTTAATCGAATCATTTTGATTTTCCAACCCTTCCAATGCACCCATTTTGAAGTTCACGATCAGTTCAAAAGCGGTAGCAGTTTTCGGAATGATCCGTACCTGGTTTCCTGAAAAAGCGAAATCATACCTGATTTTTGATTTGGTTTTGTCTTCTACAACGATCAGCGAAGTGTCAATTTGTTGAATAAGTTCGTTTGTTTCAAAAAGGAGTGTATCACCCAATAACCAGGAGTTTTTGTAGATTTTACCTGAAACCGAAAAATTCTTGTTGCGGTCTTTCAAAGGAATGATTTTCGTAATGGTATCCGTACCGTCAATAATCGTATACACCTCACTCGGAATACTTGGAAGAGCCACCAAAGCCGAATCTTCTGTAAATCGTCTGATAAGCTTTACCGGCTGTGAATTAATGGTCAGACCCGATTCGTCTATTTCTTTTCCATAGGCGTAGAACGTTCCCGGATTGAGAACTTTTACCTGCAATTGTTTGGAAGGGCTTTTGGGTTTGGATGCGAGAATATGGGCGAATGCTGTACTGTCACCGCTTGAAACCAATTTGGTTGAGTAGGCAATATCTTCTCCGATTGTTGGAACACGGTCTTTGTTCGAATCAAGGAAAGCAAACAATTGATATTCGCCCGCTTTCAGATAGGTGAATTCGAACTCACCTTTTATGTTGCTTTTACAAACATAATTCGGAGCTTCTTTATAAGGGTCTTTCAGTGAATCGTATAATCCGATCGTAAACGCATTGGAGGGTTTATTGGTAAAACCATCGGTTATTATTCCATTGATCTTCAATGAATCGATCCGGTCACCTGTAGAGAAAACAAACTGGTGGATCGTATCGTTTTTCTCATTCAAATCCTTGATCGTTCCGTTCAATTGAATAATATAGGTTGTATTCGGCTGAAGTGTGCCATCCCATTTGATGCTTAGGTCTCTTTTGCTGGACGTGATATCCAGCTTTCCTGCATTTGGGTTCATAACCGCAGTATTCGCCGGGTCGTTCAGTGTGAAAAATTCGTTGAACTTTACCCGGAGCTCATTTTGGTTCACGTGTAAAGCTCCCTGTTCCGGATTTTGGGTCCCTTCTACAGGAATTGCCGCACGGTCGTCGGATGGTCCTCCTGTTAAAGGGATAATTTCGGCACAACCGACTAAAAAAAGAAATAATCCTAGAAACAGTGAGTACCGACCCATTCGCAAAGTTCATTTAAATATCTTGCATCAACTTCTTCAAAATCATTCAATGCATTACTGTCGACGTCCAGGATAGCAATAACCTGACCATTTTTCCGGATCGGGACTACGATTTCACTTTTGCTTTCACTGGAACATGCTATGTGTCCTGGAAAAGCCTCTACGTCCGGAACCAACAAGGTTTCATTTTGTTTCCAGGCAGATCCGCAAACTCCTTTTCCATAAGCGATCCGTGTGCAGGCAATAGGTCCCTGGAATGGACCGAGAACCAACTGATCGTTCTCTACCAGGTAAAAACCCACCCAAAAAAAATCGAAGGTCATTTTCAGGGCAGAAGCAATATTTGCCAAATTAGCGACCAAGTTTGGTTCATCTATACAAAGTGCTTTGGCTTGGGGAAGCAAAGTCCTGTATTTTTCCTCTTTGGAAGTCTGAGCGATAATTAATTCTTCTGCCATGATGCACAAATTTAAGGAATACTATTCCTTATCCGAAAAAAATGAATTTATTCCTGAAAAAAATTGAAAAAAGGGAATCTTCTAAATGATATTTTTACATAACTTAAATGGAAAACGAAAATTAGTATGCTTGATTTGAGCCAATTGGACAAAATTCTATTCTTAGACATCGAAACAGTACCTGAAGTTTACAACTATGCAGATTTAGACCCGGAAACCACCAAATTGTTTGATGCAAAAAATGCGCGTTACCTGACGGAAGACAAAACAAGAGCCGATGTTTATAATGAGAAAGCAGGTATTTATGCTGAATTCGGAAAAATCGTTTGTATCTCTGTTGGTTTTGTACACCAGTCCGTTACCGGGAAGTCCATTCGCATGACTTCATTTGCGCACGAAGATGAAGAAACCTTGTTAAAACAGTTTGTGCGCCTGTTGGAGAATAACTACAATACACCGAAACACTTGTTATGCGGTCACAATTCGAAAGAATTTGATATTCCGTTTATTTGTCGCAGGTTGTTGATTCATGGGATCGGTTTGCCGAATGTATTGAACCTGGCAGGAAAGAAACCATGGGAAATTCAACATTTGGATACGATGGAACTTTGGAAGTTCGGAGATTACAAAGCGTACACCAGTCTGGCTTTGTTATGTCATATTTTTAAAATTCCAACACCGAAAGATGACATATCCGGAGCAGACGTAGCACGTGTTTACTACGAAGAAGGTGACTTGAACCGCATTCGAATTTATTGCGAAAAGGATGTAGTTGCATTAATTCAGTTATTTTTGAGAATGAACGGAGAGCCTTTGGTTGATGAAGGCGAGATTTATATTAAATAAGAGAAAGTACTGCTTTCGATAAAAATAGTCAGCAGTGGCTGACTGATAAAATAATTTGTCGCGGCAAATAAAACAAGAATAAATTACTACAAACAACTACAATTTATGATTCTAAAACAAAAAGCGATGCTTTTCGGCATCTTTTTAATGGGCTTGAACCACCTGAATGCCCAGGATGTAATTAAATACAATGGTAAATCCATTACGATTCAAGGCCCAAAGTGTTTCCTGATGGATGTCAACGGAACAGTTTTGGAATACCATCAAAAAATTGTAGGGGATGATTTATACGCAACCGTATTAACAAAAAGTTCGGGGGGAACGGTTCGCGAGCTGACTGTTCGCAAGGTTTCGGTAAAGGTGATTACTGACAACGTATTTAAAGTGGAGCATGTCGATCGGTATGGGGAAATGTACTCCTGTACTATTTTGACAGACCTGGATAAGGTAAATGCCAGTGTTTACGAAAAATCAGGATCGAAAATTTTTCAGGAAACAAATGTAACTGTCTATTTCGCGGATAAAAAACAACTGACTGCCTTCATCAGCGAAATAAAAAAGAAAAGAGGTTTCTAAACAGAGAACGAAAAAAAAAATCACCCGATGATTGCTCGTCGCGGGA
>CBIHOM010000044.1:0-12776 GCA_966212075.1 uncultured Fluviicola sp. | reverse complement strand
GGTGGCAAAGGTACTCACTTATTCCACTTTAACAAGTCTTTTTGAAGATTATTTTTTCCTCATTCCGGAAACAAACTCTTAACACTCTGATAATACCTTTGTTATAAGTCAAAAAAATATTTGATTTTTTTCAGGATTTAAGATACAGCCCCTTCAATTGGTCAATAATTGGTGCATTTGAACTGTTAAATGATTCCAGAGTTTGCTTCTCCTTTAATATACTTTCAAGCAAAATTGGGTTTAACAACACGTATTTCCCCCCTGAAATTATTAATTCACCGGTATTATTTGTCCGGTCAAAGACAATCATCATTCCTTTTAAGGATCTATAGGATTCATTATACACCGTTAAAATCTGGAATAATGCATATGCTAACATTTCTTCAACGTTCAATTCTTCCTTGGTTGTATCATCAAATTGCAAATCGGAAAGTAGCTTCCCCATTCGTTTTTCCAATACCTTTTTATCAGCTTTTGACATGTTCCGGTAAATCGAACTGATCTCATTCAAATAATACCGATGATTTACATTGAACTTTACTGCATCCATAGAAAGTTTTTCCTTTAATGCTCTTCTTAACCAAACACGAAGTGAGATCGTAGTCAAAAGAATCAAAACAACTCCAACAACCTTTGCAGGAACAATCAATCCATTATTTAATAAGATAGGAACAGCTATCAACAATAAAACTATTGGAATTAAAAGCGAAAGAAAACGTTTCATTGAATATAGAAGAATGTGTTTTATTTATTTTGTTCTCTAAATACTTTCAATAACCAAGGCAGAAGGACTATTAATAGTAAAGTCGCCCCCATCATTAAATAGAAGTTCAACATAAAGAAGGAAGACTTGTCATCGTATTGATCCCAAAGCGATGCAATTACTCCGCTCAACTTATTTCCAATAGACGTCGAAATGAACCATGCTCCCATCAATAATGCGGTTAACCTGGCGGGTGCTAATTTTGAAACCATGGATAACCCAATCGGAGATAAACATAATTCTCCAACCGTAATTACTCCATAAGCCCCAAAGAACCACCATAGGCTTGATTTAATTTCTCCGTTCATAGAAGCTTTCGCCGCCGCAACCATTACCAAACAAGAAAGACCGGTAATGAATAATCCCAAAGTCATCTTAACCGGAATAGAAGGTTCAAGCTTTCTAACCCGAAGGAATCTGAAAATTGCAACAATTAAAGGTGTCAGAACAATTACCCAAAACGGATTCACCGATTGGAAAATATTTGAATTGAACACTACTACTTCTTGTCCTGTCTTCAATTGATCCACTTTTTCATAATTCTTGAAATAGCTCGGATACTGGATTGCTTTTTGATCCCCTACCTTTCTGAATTGATAATCCAGAACCTGAGTTGAATCTTTCGACTTTTCATATTTAATCGATCCGGCCAGGTACATTCCTTTCAATCCGTTGCTAACAGATTTTGGCACATCGCGATTAGTATAATTGTCGGCCCAGGTATTTAGTACTGTTCCATTTTGTTTGAAAATTGCCCAGAAAGGAATGACTGCCAAGCATACCACCAGGATAGCACTCACCATTCTTCGTTCGTGTTTCGGAGAAGTGAACAATACGTATGCAAAAAAGAAGATTACCGGAATACATGCAAATAGAAAAGCATCCGTCACATCGTCTTTTACCAGGAATGAATGTTCATTCGTTTCTGAAGGAACACCATTTATAAAGTAACCGATTACTGCGAATAAAACAGCCGGAACAACAACAATCGACAAATCAATCCACCATGGTTTTTCCCCGGGCACCGCAATCTTCTTCACGTCACCCGAAACATAGTGTTTATTCCCTATAAGGAAAACGGCAACTCCGATAAACATTCCGATACCTGCACCAACAAACGCCATGGAGTACCCATACTTATTCATCAAAAACGCAGAAACGATATTACAAACAAATGCCCCCACATTAATTCCCATATAGAAGATGTTATATCCTTCGTCCTTTTGCCCTTTAAATTCGTCTGTATTATACAAGTTTCCGAGCAATGTCGAAATATTCGGTTTGAACAACCCGTTTCCGGCAATTACCAAAACCATTCCTGTATACAACATAGTAAACGAATGAACCCCCATCATGCAATACCCGATTCCCATCATGAGCCCACCGAGAACGATCGGAACCCGGTATCCCAAAATCCGGTCGGCCAGTAATCCTCCTATAAATGGTGTGAAGAATACCAAGGCGATGAATGTTCCATACAAACTAGCTGATTCAGCTTCGGTCATTTGAAAACCATGATCTACATCCTTTAAATAAAACGTGAAAATCCCGATCATTAAATAATAACCGAAACGTTCCCACATTTCTGTCAGGAATAAATAAGGTAGTGCTTTTGGATGTTTGCGTTGTTTCATATTTCTTTTAACTAAAAAAGTCCCCCGTCGGAGCGGAGGACTTTAAATGTATATTGTTTGTGTGTATTATTTTACACCATTCATCATTTTCACCAGGAATTTACTCAATACGAATAAGATAATTGCTGATCCTCCTGCCAGGTAAACGAATAACCAGAAGAACGATTTCAAGTCGGTAATTTTAATTCCAACAAAGGACTTTTCTTTGTTTACAGCCTTCTTCGCAAATTCGATCTTCTTTTCCTGAATGATCTTCGCGTTTATATTGATTGTTTTCTCGTCGTTCTTATCTTTTACTTCTGGAAATAAACGTTCAAACTTGATATCCGAGTATTTCACCTCAACTGCTTTTCCTTTATCGTCAACAACTTTAACTGTATCCTTTGCAGTTGCTGTTTTCACTTCGTCAGCCAATAAGTAAACTTTATGCGTATCCGTAGTAAATTCTTTTTCCAAAGCACGAACTTCTGTTCCTGTTAAAACCGGATCCGGATAGAATGAACTTAAGAATCCAGCAAAGTTGTTTGCAGCGGCAGTACTCAAGAACCAAACTCCCATTAATAAAGAAGCGAAACGTACAGGTGCCAGTTTATTTACCATTGAAAGCCCAATCGGTGACAAGAACAACTCACCAACTGTATGGATGAAGTATAAACCTGTTAACCAAATAATACTCACTTTCACCCCTGGTTCAACTCCATCAACTCCAATTGCAATGAATACATAACCCAACGCCAGGAACAATAAACCGAATGCTTGCTTATAAGGTGAAGCAGGTTCCATGTTTCTCTTTGCCAATTTGGTCCACATAATGGAAATAAGTGGTGCCAGGATCACGATGAATACCGCATTGAAGCTGTTAAACCAGCTTGCCGGCATAGAGAATCCAAGAATATCTCTGTTTGTTTGTTCAGCTGCGAAGAAGGTCAAAGATGCTCCAGCCTGTTCGAATGCAGCCCAGAAGAAGATCACGAAGAATGCAACAATGTAGATTACCCAAATACGTTGCTTCTCGATTTTATTCAGTGATTTATCCGTAATGATAATGAAAGGAATAGCAATTGAAATTGCAAAAATGGCTGCTGAAATATAGTTGTTAACCGTATCAATTGTTGTCTCATCTTCTGCCATAAAGACAAAGAAGCGCAACAATACTAACACGATCATTCCAACAAGGACACCTATGTAAACGTTATTATTTGATTTTTTTCCTACTGGCGCATCACCCAGTTCTTCAGCTGAAAGACGTTGTTTGTTCGGAATTTTTCCAATCGGCTCACCTGTTGGTGTTACCAGTACTTTGTCTTTTCTCATTTCAAATGTGATCACAGAAATGATCATTCCGATACAAGCGCATAAGAATCCCCATTTGAATGCTCCCGGGATTGCTTCTCCAGCTTCATCATATCTTTCACCCAAGAATCCACACAACAATGGAGCGATAAATGCTCCCAGATTAATTCCCATATAGAAAATCGTATATGCAGCATCTTTTCGTTTGTCAGTTTCAGAATACAATTGACCAACCAATGTAGAGATATTCGGTTTGAAGAATCCGTTTCCGAAAATCAAACAAGTTAAACCGACAATCATTAAAATCAATGCTAAATGCTGATTTGCATAGAATGAAGCCGACAAGAACATAAACAATTGTCCGACCGCCATCATAATACCACCAACGAAAATTGATTTTCTATTACCCCAGAGATTATCGGCAAAATAACCCCCGATAATCGGTGTTAAATAAACCAAACTCGTGTAAGAACCATAAATACCTGATGCAGTTTCCTTATCGAACATCAATGCTTTAATGAGGAATAGGGTGAAAATTGCACGCATTCCATAATAAGAGAAACGCTCCCACATTTCAGTGGTAAACAATAGATATAATCCTTTTGGATGTCCTTTCGGAGTCGAATTTTCCATATTTCGATTTAATTTTAGCGTCGGTGAAAATAGACAAAAAATAGTTGATTGGTTCAGATTGTTTTAAATTTAACGCATCGATTCTTGTTTAATGTCTGATTTAGAGAACCTTTTCGATTCGCACACGCACCGTTTTGAGTCAAAAAATCGTGGAATTGTGCAACTTACAGCGTCATCTTTGGAGAAACTTCCTCCTTACTTTTCATTTGGAGTACATCCGAAGGAAAAAGACTTTAGTTTATCGGAAATAGAGAAAACTTGCTTTAAACTGAATGAAAAGAATGGTCTCCTGGCAATCGGCGAAATTGGTTTAGATAACCGTTACGATACCGTCCAAACCCAGGAAGAATTGTATGTTTTTCAACTAAAAATCGCTGCAAAACTGCATAAACCAGTCATTCTGCATTGCGTCAATTCCTGGGACAGGTGTCGTTTTCTGCATGAAAAATTTGCTCCCGAAACAACACTTATTTATCATGGATTCAACAAAGCTTCTATCATCGGGCAAGTTCTGGATTATTCGCAAAGCATCATCAGTATCGGTGAATCCATTCGATCCAATCCAAAGCTTCAACCGGTTCTTGATCAAATTCCAATGAGTCGCTTATTACTTGAGACCGATACAGGCCAGGGCGAACCGATTGACACTTACCGAGCGGTCGCTGAGATAAAAACGCTATCTTTGCACGCCTTAATCAAACAACTAAATCAAAACGCAAAACGAATTTTTAAATATGAGTAAGTGGTTGGAGCGTACAGAGTTGATTCTTGGACCAAAGGAAATGGACCGTTTGAAATCTGCTCATGTACTCATTGTCGGGCTCGGCGGAATCGGATCTTTTGCAGGTGAATTCATTGCCCGCGCAGGAGTTGGAACAATGACGATTGTAGATGGAGATGCTTTCGACATAACGAATAAAAACCGGCAACTAACAGCTTTGGATTCTACCATCGGAAAAAACAAAGCAGTTGTTTTAGGAGAACGTATCAAGGATATTAATCCGGATATCAAGTTGAATATTGTGGAAGAATTTGTAGTTCCGGAACGCGTTTGGGAATTATTGGATCAATACAAACCTGATTATGTAATGGATTGCATTGACAGCGTAACACCGAAACTGGAATGGATCATTGCATGCAAAAGCAAAAAAATCAAGGTGATTACGCATTTAGGGGCCGGTGGGAAAACTGACCCTTCTCGTGTACATGTTGCCAAACTTCGCGATAGCCACAACTGTAAATTAGGAGCTCACATAAAAAAACGTCTTAAAAGAAAAGGGGTCGCTTATGAAAAGATCAAATGCGTTTATTCTTCCGAATTGCAACAAAAAGATTCGTTGAAAATGACGGATGGTTCCAATTTCAAGCGTTCATTTTACGGAACAGTGAGCTATATGCCGGCATTATTCGGATTGATGGGAGCAGCGGAAGTGATTCGCTACCTGACCAAAAAAGATGAAAAATCAAACTAGGATGAAATTCAAAGAAAAAAGTATATTCGCGTACCTCAAACTGAAAAAATGAAACTAAAAAGTCTGTTCGGCATTGCTGCGCTAACTCTGGTTATATCGAGTTGTGAAAACAATGCAGAACCTCTAAATAAAGATCAATCGATCAATGGAGTTGTTGCTGGTCATGATGCACATTCCTATTCCAATACAGACGAAATCCGCACAAAACACTTAGATCTTGAAATAGATGTGGATTTTGAGAAAAAGACCATTTACGGAGTTGCGCGTCACCACATGGAACGCTTAAAAGATACGGATACTGCCATTTTTGATATCAACGGACCTGAAATCCAAAAAGTAACTCTTGGAAAGAAAGGAAACGAAAAAGAAACCGATTTCATTATCGGTTCCATGCAGGAATTTATCGGTCAACCCTTGAGTATTAAGATCGACAAGAACACGGAATACATCAACATTTACTACAAAACAACTGAAAATGCAGGTGCATTGGATTGGATGGAACCGGAATTGACCGAAGGAAAGGAACACCCTTATTTATACACCCAAGGTCAGGCAATTCTTACGCGTACCTGGATCCCCGTTCAGGGAACTCCGGCAAACAGGATCACCTATAGTGCGGATGTAACAGTTCCTTCGGAATTGATGGCTTTGATGAGTGCTTCAAATCCAAAGGTGAAGAATCCGGAAGGGAAATACCATTTTGAAATGAAGCAACCTATTCCTGTTTACCTGATTGCGTTGGCAGTTGGTAACCTGGAATATAAATCGTTGGGGAAAAATTGCGGAGTTTATACCGAACCGGAAATGATCGACAAAGCGGTGTGGGAATTCGCAGATCTTCCAAAGATGATCCGCGCGGCTGAAAACCTTTATGGACCTTATCAATGGGAACAATATGACGTAATTGTTTTACCGTATTCTTTTCCTTTCGGAGGAATGGAAAATCCACGTTTAACATTTGCTAATCCTACATTGATAGCAGGCGATAGAAGTGCCGTATCGGTTATCGCACATGAGCTGGCTCATTCCTGGTCCGGGAACCTGGTAACGAATGCCAGCTGGAATGATTTCTGGTTAAACGAAGGGTTCACCGTGTATTTCGAGAACCGGATCATGGAAGAATTGTACGGAAAAGAAGTTGCGGACATGCTTGCCTTGATCGAGTTCCAGGAGTTACAAACTGAAATGGAACAACTGGACGAAAAAGACACCCATTTAAAATTACAACTGTCCAAACGCAACCCGGATGATGGAATGACTTCCGTTGCTTACGTAAAAGGTGCTTTCTTCTTGAAAACCCTGGAACGTGATTTCGGAAGACAACGTTTTGATACTTTTCTGAAAATGTATTTCAAAGACCATGCTTTCCAAACATTGACAACTGAGCAGTTTAAGCAGTACCTGGAAAAGAACCTGATCAACAAAACGGATATCACATTCAATATTGATGAATGGTTATACAAACCAGGATTACCTAAAAACTGTTATGCAGTAAGCTCTCCTCGCTTTGAAAAGATCCAGGACCTGGCACGTGAGTTTGCCAACGGGAAGGATATCTTCAAAAAACCAGCTAAGAAAAAAGGAAAAAAACAAGTTCCTGCTTTGAACCGTGACCAATATGTTCCGCAGGAATGGCAGGCATTTATCCGTGCACTGCCTAAAAAAATGGATCCGAAACGATTGGCAATAATCGATGAAAAATTGCATTTCAATACTTGGGGAAATGCAGAAGTCGCAACCGAATGGTACGTCCTTGGAATCAATTCAAACTATACGGAAATTCGCCCGGATATTGAGAAGTTCATTTCAAAAGTGGGTCGCAGAAAATTCTTACTTCCGATTTACACAGCATTGAATGACAACCCGCAAAGCAAGCAATGGGGATTGGAAGTCTATAAAAAGTACCGGGAAAATTACCATCCTGTTTCGATAGCAACGATGGATGATTTACTGAAATACAAACCATAAATTAATAAACAGTAAGGGCGGAAAATTTTCCGCCCTTACTTGTTTTAAAGATTATTCGTCCCTGATGTAATTCCGCAATATTACGTCCAACACAAATAATTGCCTTTCAACCACGAATAATCAAAAGGTGCTTTCACCTCCTAAAATGACCTGAATTCTTCTTCCGGATGGATTCATCTTTGACGTAACAAATACAACAGTTATGTCACGCATCATTATCCTTCTGTCTATTGCAACAAGTCTACTGGCTACCATTTTCGCTTGTTCCGGCAATAAAATCATTTCCGTTGATCCTAAATTCAGAAAATGGGTCTCCGGTTATACCTCCGGGATTATTTCCAATTCCGACAACATTGAAATTGAGCTCAAGGACCAGCTGGATTCCAGTAAACTTGTTGAGTTGGGAATGAAATCCCGTATGGATGAAAAGGTCCTGAAAGAGATTATTGAAATCAGTCCGGAAATTGATGCCGACATTCATTGGGTCGATTACAGAACCATCCAGATCGTTCCGAAAAAAGCCCTGAGCTCCAATCAAATTTACACCGTGAGTTTAGACCTGGAAGAAATTATGGACGTGGATGACGGTTACGAAGAATTCAACTTTCAATTTGCAACCAAACCGCAAAAGATTGATGTCAGTGAACCAAATTTAATCGAATACGACTCTTACAACCTCGAATGGTATTCCCTGCGTGGAACCATTTCCATGACAGACCATTTTGACACCACCAAATTAAAAGACCTGATTAACGTAAACCTTGGAAATCAAAAGCAAAAAGTACATTTCGAAGAAAGCTACGGCGACAACGAATACGTCTACATTGTTGACAGTATCAAACGTTCTGAAAAAGAAACAAAAGTTACGGTTGAATGGAATGGCGATGCTATTTCCTCTTTTTCAAATGGATCAACCAGTATCAAAGTGCCTGCACTGGGTGATTTTGACCTGAGTTCCTGCAATGTGATGGATGAAGACGATCAAAGCATTCGTCTCACATTTTCAGAACCGTTATCTACAAACCAGGATTTAACCGGGTTAATTGACCTGGAGGGTGTTTCCGGTGAAACTTTTTCGATCTATTATAATGAAGTAACAGTCTTTATACCGAAGCGGATTGAAGGGAACTATAAACTGAAAGTTAATTCCGGAATTAAGAACATCAAGAATTACCCAATGCTCAAAGGAACCGAGCGTACCTTGTTATTCACAGCTTCCAAACCCAAAGTACGGATCGTCGGAAGCGGCTCTATTCTTCCCGATTCAAAAGGTTTGATCTTCCCTTTTGAAACCATCGGACTAAAATCTGTAACTGTCAGAATCATCAAGATCTACGAAGAAAATGTACATCATTTCCTGCAGGTCAACGAATTGAATGATTCCGAAGCCATTTTCAGATTCGGGAAGAAAATCGCTGAAAAGAACATTTCACTTGGAGTAAAAAAAGAAGACAAAAGTGATTGGGCTTCTCATGTACTTGACCTTGAAAAATGGATCCGTCCGGAACCGGGAGCAATTTATCGGGTTTCGATTAAATTCGGGCAGAAAGATGCTTATTGTGATTGTCCCGCAAATCCGGAAAGTGGAACCACGGAAGGAACTTCGGAAATAAGAACAGAAGAAGAATGGTCTGAACGCCCATGGCATCTGGACGATTGGGACGATGGTTACGAGGATTGGGGCGGTTACAGTTCCGAATCTCCATGCAGTTCCGATTATTACTACGGGAAAGCAGTTTCCAGAAACATTCTTGCGTCCAACATCGGGGTGATCTACAAATTGGATGCAAAGAAGGAAGCGCATGTTTTCCTTACGGATATGATCACCACACAACCCATTCCGAATGCTTCAGTCACATTCTACGATTATGCAAAACAAGTGATCGCTTCGGGAACAACCAATGCGGAGGGAATGTATACCAAGACACTTTCGGAAAAACCCTTTTTGCTTATTGCGAAATATGGAAAGCAACGCGGTTATCTAAAAGTAAGTGACGGACATTCCAACATGCTTTCTGAGTTTGACGTTGAAGGTGAAGAAGTTCAAAACGGTCTGAAAGGATACATTTATGCTGAACGCGGTGTTTGGCGACCAGGAGATTCCATTTATGTCAATTTTGTATTGCGGGATTACGAAAAGAAACTCCCTTTGAATCACCCGGTAACTTTTACACTGACCGATCCTTCCGGTTATGAAGCGAGCAAAATAACCAAATCGCAGGGTATAAACGGACACTATGATTTCAGAACAGCAACACGCTACGATGCAAAAACGGGAATTTATACCGCAAGAGTAATGGTCGGATCGCGGGAGTTTATCAAATATCTGAAAGTTGAAACCGTGAAACCAAATCGTTTAAAGATTAAGTTAGAGTTTCCCAAGAGTTCCGACAGTTTGTTACAATTGGAATCGTATTGGTTGCACGGTGCTCCTGCAAAAAACCTGCGCGCAACTGTCGATGTGGAATATCAATCTACGAAAACGATCATACCAGGATTCCCGAAATTCGAGTTCGATTCCCCGATCCGCAAGATCAACTCGGACAAAAACACTTTGTTCGACGATGATCTGGATGCGAATGGAAAAGCTTCCTTTAAACAAGAAGTATCTTCTCTTTCACAAGCTTCAGGTATGCTGAATGCGATTTACACCATGCGGGTATTTGAACAGGGAGGAAACTTTTCGATCGACCGGTTTTCACAATTATACTCTCCATACGAGCAATACGTCGGATTCAGGACACCAGACCTGGAAGCAGATAACTCCTTAATTTCCGGAAAAAAACACACATTCGATGTCGTCCTGGTGAATGCTGCCGGAACCATCCTGAAAAAACCATCCAAAATCCGGGTGAAGATCTACCGCATGGAATGGAGATGGTGGTACGAAAGCGGAGATGATGACCTGGGGAACTTTATGGCACGCAACGGGAACATGCTAGTATATGATTCCTTGTTGAATAATTCAAACGGAAAAACAGCCTTTAAATTTGGACTTGGTGCAACAGATTACGGACGATTCCTGGTAACAGTAACAGATGAAGAAGGTTTCCACCAGGCAGGAAAAATCATTTCGATCGATGTTCCGTATTGGAGCCGGGGAAATCAAAAAAACAACGAATATGCTTCCATGCTGAACTTTTCCACCGACAAAAAAAGTTATGTGAAAGGCGAAACAGTGAAACTGAGTATTCCTTCCCCTGCTTCCGGAAAAGCATTGATCTCGGTTGAAACACGTACCAAAATTGTGAAGAAGTTTTGGGTGAACACTGTAAAAGGCGAAACGACCTGTTCTTTCGAAACCACGGAAGATATGGCCCCGAATGCCTATGTTCACGTCAGTTTGATCCAACCTCACAGTGCTACAACCAACGATTTACCGATCCGCATGTATGGAGTTGTTCCAATCATTGTGGATGATCCGGCAACGCACCTGCACCCTGAAATAGCTGTTGCAAAAGAATGGAGACCTGAATCAACTGCTAAAGTGACCGTTTCCGAAAAGAGCGGAAAAGGAATGACTTATACATTGGCAATTGTGGACGAAGGATTGCTTGACCTGACTCGATTCAATACACCAAATCCCTGGAATACATTCTACGCAAAAGAAGCATTGGGAATCAAAACCTGGGATATGTATAATTATGTGATCGGTGCTTATTCAGGAAAACTAAACCGCTTATTGAGTATCGGTGGAGATGGTTCCGCAGATGACGGAGCCGGCCCGAAAGCAAATCGTTTCAAACCAATGGTGCATTTCCTGGGACCATTTGTTTTACCTGCGGGTTCTTCCAAAACACACCAGGTAGAATTGCCAACTTATATCGGATCAGTTCGCGTAATGGTCGTGGCCCATTCTGCAACCGCATTTGGAAACGCCGAAGAAACAGTGACGATCAAAAAACCATTGATGGTTCTGGGAACTTTACCACGTGTCATCGGACCAAGTGAAACAATCCAACTTCCGGTAGACGTTTTCGCCATGAAAGACAACATTAAAAATGTGGATGTACAGGTCACCTGCAATGATTTGCTGGCTGTAACCGGTGCCAAAAATCAAGGAATCAAGTTTGCAGCGGAAGGAGATCAAATCGTCAACTTTGAGCTGAAAGTAGCCAATAAATTAGGGATTGCCAAAATCAAGATCTTTGCAAAGTCCGGAGCCGAAACTGCCACACAGGAATTTGAAGTGGATGTCCGGAGTCCGAATCCGAAAGTACTGGAAAGCGAAACGAAGGTCATCGAACCGGGTTCATCCGTAAGTTTTAACATGGAGCAAGACGGAATAAACGGTTCTCACTCCTATTCACTGGAAGCAAGTCAATTCAGTCCTATTAATTTGAGTGGTCGCATGAGGGAACTGATCAATTATCCCCACGGATGTATCGAACAAACAACTTCAGCAGTATTTCCACAACTTTTCGCCATGGATATTATGCAGTTCACGGAAAAAGAAAAGAAGGAAATGTCGTCCAATATTAAGGCTGCTTTGATCAGGTACCAAAGTTTCCAGCAATACGAAGGTGGTTTTGCCTATTGGCCTGGAAACAGGGAAGCAAGCGATTGGGGTTCAAACTATGCCGGTCATTTTATGATCGAAGCCGAACAGCATGGATTTACATTACCTACGAATTTGAAATCCCGTTGGCTGGAATACCAGAAAAATGAAGCCAATAATTGGACTGCTGACTCCTATACAGGTTATTCAAGTCATGCAGAAGAATCGCATCAGCTGATCCAAGCGTACCGTTTGTATACCCTGGCTTTGGCTGGAAAACCGGAAATGGGAGCGATGAATCGATTGAAAGAAAACGGTAAACTGGGAATTACAGCAAAATGGAGATTGGCGGCAGCTTATTACTTGGCAGGTCAGAAAGATCTTGCCAAACAAATGACACGTAACTTAAATTTTACATCTCCTTCTTATCGTGAATACGCCTATTCCTATGGCTCAACCTTAAGAGATAAAGCAATGAACCTGGAGGCAGGGCTTATGATCGATTCCAAATCTAC
>CBIHOM010000043.1:0-13814 GCA_966212075.1 uncultured Fluviicola sp. | reverse complement strand
GAGATCGATCTTTCCGTAAGTTCTACCTATGCTACACAGCTAAATGAGTAAAGCATACGCTTTTCGTTAACCAAATCCGTGGGCTGATTTGATAATCGGCTCAAGGATTTTTGAAGAAATCTTTTTTTTGTGCAATAATAATCAGATCCGTATCTGTTTCAGTCTCCGAAACTTCAAAAGCTTGCGTATGTCTGTAAAGGATTTGGAATCCGATTTGTTCGAGTAAACGGATCAAAAAATCAGCTTCGTAATAATGCATCATTAACTCTTCTCCGGTGCTGGAAGCCTTCATTCGTGAATTTTCATAGAGATCTTCCATTGTACTCAAGTAGATAATGCCATTTTCGTTTAATTTTTCATAGCTTTTGAACAGGAACAGTTCAACCTGCTCTATTGAAAGGTACGGAAACAAAAATCCGACGATAATAGCGTCAAACCGTGAATCGAGGTAAACGATCTGCATGGCATCATATACCAGGAAACGGGCGTCTGGATTATTAACACGTGCCAGGGCGATCATATTTGGAGCGAGATCAATCCCCAATAATTTCAACCCCGGTTTTTGCTTCAATAAAAAATGACTGAGATTTCCCGGACCGCATGCCACATCTAAAACAGTTGCCTGGTCATCTAACTGAGAAAGAAAAAAGTCCAGTGAGTCTTTATAATGTTCTACAGAAAAGAAACGCTCCTGGTATGAATTCGCCAGCTTGTTGAATAAATCGACTGCTTTTTGATTGTTTGTTGCGTTCACAGTTTTTTTCCGGTAAATTAGATAAAATTTGCTTTTATGATGCGTGTTTTAGGATCTGTAATCACCCTGTTTTTATTGATGCCACTTTTCTTTTCCTGCTCTGATAGCAAAAAGGAAATGAATGAAAAATCCGGAATAACAAAAAAAAAGTCATTTAAAGGAAAGATCCCGGAAGAGCATGAATCGATGAATTCTTCCAAAAATTATGAATTTGTGTATAACGATTCACTCAGCGAATATATCAATGCATACAACAAAACGCTTTCCTTATTCGAATTACCGGTCAGGGAAAAGGATATTCAAACTCAATTTGGGAATGCACATGTTCTGATTTGCGGAAACCCCAATAATCCGCCGCTAGTTTTACTTCATGGAATGAATGCCAGTTCTACCATGTGGTATCCGAATGTGAAAACCTTAGCTAAAGATTATTGCGTTTATGCGATTGATTTTTTGCTGGAACCCGGAAAATCGACGTGTAATAAGATGCGATTGAATAGAAAACAAATTGCCGGCTGGTACGATGAAATAGTTGAAAAGCTTGGATTAAAGTCATTTAATTTACTTGGTTATTCCCGGGGTGGGTGGCTCGCAACAGCAGTTGCATTAAATAAACCTGCAAAAGTAAAGAAGCTGGTATTGTTGAGTCCCGCCCAAACATTTACATGGATTCCACCTAATTCGGCCATATTGAGCAATATAACGTATAGTATTTCTCCAAATAAAAAGAATTTAGGTAATATATTATCAGGGCTGTCAGTGAGAAGCAACAATATCAGTGAAATTTATTTGGAGCAATATTTACTTGGTACGAAAAAGGAAAATATTTCCCCACACATTTTTGAGATGACACCTTATTCACGAAAATCTCTGAAAAAGCTTGAAATGCCTGTTTTAGTATTGATTGGCGATAAAGATATTATCAATAATCAACGATGTTTGGATAAAGCGGAGAAATTACTTCCGGATGTTCAAACCGGGATTATTGAAAATGCAGGACATTTTTTAAGTTTTGATCAACCAGATACTGTAAACACACTCATCCGGAATTTTTTGCGGAACTGAATTGCAAAAGAACATCAGTCTATTAAATCCGTTGCGATTTTTGCGGAAAGCAAACACAATGGAATTCCACCGCCCGGATGAACACTTCCTCCGACGAAGTAAAGTCCGTTTATTTTGGAAAAATTCGGATGACGAAAAAACGCAGCCATACGGTCATTTGAACTTGCTCCGTAAAGTGCTCCGGCAAAACTGTTTGTACGATCCGAGATACGCACAGGATCCAAATAATCTTCTTCTTCGATCATTGCTTCGATATCCGTTTTCAGTATCCGATTGATCTTTTGAATGGTCCTTTCCCGGACCTGTAAACGGAGCTTTTCCCAATCTTGTCCCTGATCGCTCGGGACATTCACCATGACAAACCAATTTTCTTTTCCTTCCGGTGCATCTCCGGGAACCAGTTTGGAAGAAATGTGAATGTATATGGTCGGATCGTTATCCACAGTATGCTCCTCAAAGACCGCCTCAAATTCTTTTCTGTAATCATTGCTGAAGAGAATGTTGTGAACATCCAATTCGGGGAAGGAAGTACTGATTCCCCAATAAAAAATGAGGGCGGAACTGCTTGGTTCCTGTTCCATTGTCTTTTTTGGGGCCTTATATGTGGGAATTAATTGTTGATAGCTCTGTTTTACGTCACAGTTACTGACGATCAATCCGGCCGGATAAAACCCTTTCTGAGTTGTGATTCCTTCCACTTTTTGATTGTTGATTTGAAGGCTTTTTACCCGTTCATTGAAATGAAATTGAACACCAATTTCTTCTGCTAATTCCATACAAGCTTTCAAAATATGGTGCATTCCTTTCGTTGGGAAATAAGACCCGATCCCGAATTCAAGATGTGGAATACTATTGAGAACACCGGGTGCTTTATATGGATTCGACCCATTGTAAGTCGCAAACCGATCAAAAAGCTGTACCAATTTCGGATGGTTGAGTTTTTTCCGGTTGACATCATGCATGCTCTTGAATAAGTTCAATTTTCGAACGGAAAGCACTGTTTTGAATATATCAGAAGAAGTATATGTGTTGAATTTGTGCAATGATTTTTCAAGAAAAGAGTGTTTGGTTCGTTCAAATAAGTAAGAGCTGTGTTCCAGGTATTCTTTCAGGGGAAGTGGATCAATCTGTAGTTTAAGTTCAATTTCTTCCAGTAGTTTTTGCTGATCTGCAAAGGCATGGAGAACCGTACCGTCCTCGTAGAAATAATGGCAAAGTATCTCGAGTTGCTGATAAGAGAAATAATCCCGCGGATTTTTACCACTAAGTTCAAATAATTCATCCACTAAGCGGGGAAGTGTGAATAGAGAAGGTCCGGCGTCAAAACGATAGTTGCCCAGTTGGATTTCAGTCAGTTTCCCTCCCGGGTATTCATTTGCCTCAAAGACGGAAACCGTATATCCTTTTTTGATTAAACGGACTGCAGCAGCTATTCCCGCAATACCTGCCCCAATAACAATCGCTTTATTATCCATGATCTAAAAGTAACCGATTTCACAATACCTGTTTGGAATTGATATTAAATGTTCATCTTTAGCAGTAAAATTTTAATTTATGGGAAGAGCAATTGGAATCGGAGGAATTTTCTTCAAGTTTAAAGATGAGAAAGCTATGATAAACTGGTACAAAGATGCGTTGGGCTTAACTCCGAATGATTACGGTGTATTGTTTTCATTTAACGGGAATTCTGATCCGAGAGCATACCTGCAACTGGGAGTGTTTCCCGAGTCATCGGATTATTTTGGAACGGACAGCCAGCGTGCCATGATCAATTTCCGGGTGGAAGGAATAGAAAGCCTGTTAGTGCATCTTCAAACAATGGGAACAGTGATTTGTGATGACGTGGAAACCTACGAGTATGGTAAATTCGTTCACATTTTAGATCCGGAAGGAAATCGTATTGAGTTGTGGGAGCCGGTTGATTCCAGTTTTGATAAGGAGAATGTCCAGAATATGAGATAATTTGCCTCTTTGTGGTTTTAAGAACGCAAATTTTCTACCTGCGTCTCATTTCTTAACTTAAATCAATGAATTCCGGAAAATACGGGAATACTTTTGTGTTTGTATTCAAAATTGAGATAGAACATGAAAGCAATCCACTGCACAGCATATGGAAATCCGGAAGTATTGAAGATTGTTGAGATTCCGAAACCCGTTCCCCAACCAAACGAAGTATTGATTCGAATTCATGCAACAGCTGTCAACTCGGGGGATGCGCGTATGAGGCGGGCAGATCCCTGGATTATCAGGTTGATCTTTGGGTTTTCCAAACCCAGGAAATCCGTTTTGGGAGGTGTTTTTTCAGGTGAAATCGTTGAGGTTGGCAGTAATGTCAGTCAATTCGGGGTTGGAGATAAGGTGTTCGGATCAACTGGAATGGGATTTGGTGCTTATGCTGAATTTAAAACACTTCCTGAAACAGCAACTTTGATCATGAAACCAGATTCTTTAAGTCATATTGAATCGGCAATTATTCCTTTCGGTGCACTAACTGCTTTGGATTTTATTCGAAAAGCAAACATTCAACCAGGGCAAAAAGTTTTGATCTACGGTGCATCCGGAGCTGTGGGTTCAGCAGCAGTTCAACTGGCTAAAGCTTTAGGAGCTGAAGTTACGGCCGTTTGCAGTGGAGCAAATAAAGAGCTGATGAAGAAGATCGGAGCTGATAAAGTACTGAATTATCAACTGGAAGACTTAGCTGTAAATAAAGAACAATACGACGTGATTTATGAAACGGTCAATAAGTTAAGTTTTTCAGAGAGTATCAAACACCTCAAAAAAGACGGGACGTTGATTTTGGGAGCAGCAGGATTTTCCGGGATGTTGCGAGCAGGTTTGGCAAGGATATCGGGAAGAAACGTGCTGACAGGCGTCATTAAAGAGTCAACTGAAGGAATAAATTTTGTCAGGGAACTGATAGATAGAGGTGAATACCAGCCTGTCTTGGATCGGGTATTTTCTCTGGACCAAATCGCAGAAGCACACGAATATGTTGATTTGGGACATAAGAAAGGGAATGTGGCCATCCAGGTGACACCGTAACTTATATTTATTTTAGTGTCAATCGCTTCCGAATTCTACTGAGCGATTCGGGTTTAACACCAATATAACTTGCAATCATGTATTGAGGTACACGTTGCAGTAATTCCGGTCTTGTTCGCATCAGGTTTAAGTACCGTTCTTCAGGAGTGTCGGTAAAATAGGAGCCGGAAAGCTCTTGCTGTTCGGCAAATACCTTTTCCATGACTCTGCGCGAAATAGTTGCGAGTTTCGGGAATTGGGTGTAGAGTTGTTCTTCTTTTTCTCTGTTCCCGACAACTAAAGAGCATTCCTCGACACATTCCAGGAAATGTTTTGATGGAGAACTGTATGTCATACTTTGCATTGAAATAATCCATTGCTCTTCGGTAAAGAAGTTATTGATTTTTTCTTCGCCATCGATTAAAAAATACTGACGGACACAACCTTCCAGTACAAAATAAGCTTCAGAAGAAATTTCTCCCTCTTTTAACAAGATCGTGCCCTTGGGGTATTTTTGAATGGTAAGTGTTGCCACAATTCCATCGATTTCCTCTTGGGTCAGAGGAAGGATCTTTGAGAAGTAGGTAAGCAGTTTTTGTTCCATGAATCAACAGGATTAACACGCTTCCAGGTGCAGGTAGCGGTCGGATGCGATGGTTGTGTAATAAATGGCAGCCAATGTTCCCAGTGGATTGTGTTTTGCAAAACTGGTTAGTTGAAATGCTTTTTTTTCGCCCTCTTCCAGTTCGACATTGATGATATTGCTTCTTCCCCAGTCGATCTTCGCCTGAATGATGTGATTTCCTTCAGGAACTTCAAAAGCAGCTGTTTTCCCGTTTGCCAGTGATCCGACGTGTTGGTTATCGATGAAAATTTTGATGTCTCTCAAACGATTGGCATATTCGCTGGAACGGGTAATTTCTATTTGTGGCATATTAAAGAATGAGTTACCGGACAAAATTATCCTTCCTTTCCAATAAATCCAACCTTTATTAGTATTTAAGGCGCACACCGATCCCAACTCCGACATTCCATCTTCCGTTTGCAGTAGCTGTTTTTGCATTGTAGTAAATCGGTACCTGGAAAGCAATCATTTTGTAGGAGTAAGTTAAGCCGCAACCCAGGGTAGGAGTGATCGGGGCATTTTTGAACAGACCTTTGTCTTCTTTGAATCTTAAAGTTGGAAGCATCCCCAGGGTAATTTTGGAACTTTTGTGTGTGAAACTGATGTTGGGACCGGTAAAATTCAGGAAAGCACCATTATCAACATACCCGACAATGATTGTACCGTCGAACGGATTGAATTTAATGGAAGGTTTTGGCGGTTCAGGTTTGATATCTTGTGAATAAGCGGTAGATACGAGCAATGTCAGAAGATAGAGTAGTATTGTTTGTTTCATCTTTTTTGCTGCAAAGGGAGTTCTTTTTTGAACGATTTTGAAATAGAATTGCGATGAATGTACTGAAGGGTTGGAAATATGTAATGAAGACAGACCGAACTTTGATCTTGGATTTTACTGTTGAAAAACAATTACCAGGGTAGATGGTGGATAATCTTACACTTATCCCCGGGAGGTAAAAGTCCAGCGTATTTTGTCCCAATCGTCAAGCTTTTCTTCATTTTTAGCCCAGAAATAAGTGTTTCCAACATAATAACCTCTTATCAATCCGCTACGTTCTATCAAATTAACATGATGATTAATTGTCTTTTTATGCAGAAGAATAAAATTCTCCAGCATTGGAATATTCATGATCCCATGATGATCCAAATACTCTAAGATCTCGATTCGTGCAGAAGCTGATACAACTAATCCCAACTCCGCATTTCGATTGGTTTGCTGATCAAAAATATGTTTCTTTTTTGCTCCCATAAGTAATAACTTTCTTATTTAAGTTAATGAAAAACATCACTTTAACCAAGAGAAGAAGTAATTTTTAATAAAAACTGAAATAAATTTAAGGTATTGGTAATCAGTCTATTGATTTAATTTGATGAACTAATACCTAATTTTCTTAGGTAAAAATTTGCATACCTAAAATTCTTATGTATATTTGTCCTATGTATTCATCAGAACTTTTAAAAGGTACGCTTAAAACGATCGTTCTCAATCTGCTAAAGGACAATGGCAGAATGTACGGTTACGAAATTACACAACGCGTCAAAGATCTCACAGGTGAGAAGATTCAAATTACCGAAGGAGCGCTTTATCCGACTTTGCATGCGCTTGAGTCACAGGGCGAATTACAAACGGAAGAAGTGTTTATTGGTAAACGGGTACGAAAGTATTACTCACTCACCGAAAAAGGGCGGTCGACAGCCAAAGAGAAAGTAAGCGAGTTGGTAGATTTTATGAATACCATGAAGTTTTTGTTGGATTTAGAGCCAAGAACTGGAAATGGTTAAAGTTTCGGACGAGCAAGTTGATTTTATTCTTCAGGAAATTGAAGCGCGTGGGGTTACCATGAAAGATCTGCAATGGAACCTGCTGGATCACATGTGCTGTATTATTGAGAATGAAATGTCTGAAACTGACAACTTTGACCAGTTCTTTCAACGGCTCTTGCCTCGATTTTTCAACGACAACTTGCGTGAAATTCAGGAGGAAACAGAATTGTTATTAACCTTCAAACATTTTTACGCCATGAAAAAAACAGTAAATATTTCAGGACTTTTAGCAGCCATTCTTACCCTTATAGGATCTTTTTTCAAAGTCATGCATTGGCCAGGGGCCGGAATTGCCTTTGTATTGGGAATTGCTATTTTCAGTTTAATTTTTCTTCCATTGATGATTGCTCTGAAATTCAGAGATGAAGGAACCAAAACAGACAAATTGGTCCTGAGTTTCGGATTTTTGGTGGGAATCATTGCCTCTTTAGGGTTTTCATTCAAATTAATGCATTGGCCGGGGGCAAACATACTCATGCTCTCCGGTCTGGTATTGTTTACCTTTGTTTATGTTCCTCTCTATTTCTTTACCAGGGTCAGAAGGCCTGAATTGCGTTTCAATACAACTGTCAACTCGGTTCTGATGATGGCTTGTGGTGGCTTGTTGTTCGCAATGTACAATTTGGGGTACTCTACCAAGGTGGAAGAATCATCCCAACAGGCTTATCGTTTGCTGAATGAAGAAGTACAAAAAATGGATCAGCCGAAAGTGACTTCTGTGAATACGCAAGACGTAAGAGCATTGCAGGAACAGGTGAAAAAGTTGGATCTGGAAATTAATGAATTGAAATCGCTGATTATTAGGAGTTCCACTCAAATGTCGAAACAGGAATATGAAGCTACGACAGAAGATGAGGCTTATAGCCGTTTGCCAAAGGAAGAAGCGATGTCACGGATTTTAAATGCTTCCATGCAAAGTAAATGGGAAAACATTTGCAAGCTGACCGAAGAAGTCAACGGACGGCTAAAAGCGGCTTATCCGGAACAAAAAGAGCTGATTTTTGAAATTAATTCGATTGACCTGGCATCGAACACAACCAAAATTGCCCTACAAAACCTGACCCTGATCCAGATGCACTTGCGCCTGTTAAAATTAATCGCCGGTTAGATCATTTTGAGCGACAACGCAAAGAGAGGAGGTTTCTTAGTTCCTCTCTTTTATTTTGCATTCTCATCGACTTCAAAAATCCCGAATGTATTATTATCCAAATCAATGAAATATCCTTGCCAGCATTTTCCAGGAACTGCAAATTTGGGTAATGCGACCTGTCCTCCCAATTTTTGAATCAAACTTGCAGTTTGATCGAAACTGCTTACCTGAATGGAACAGGTGAAGGCATTCGTTCCAAATTCCATTGGTGGAGTTTTTGCCGGACGTTTTAATAATCCACCATGCATGTTGTCTGTTTCTATCCGGTAATATTCGATTGAAAGAAGTTCTTCCTTCACAAATTTCCACCCGAATAATGATTCGTAGAATGCTTTGTCCCGAGTTGGATCAGATGATTGAATTTCAAAATAGGCAATGTTATTCATATCTCTTCTTTTATCTAAGGTACTGGAAACGAATCAAATAAAAAAGAGAGAATTCATGATGAATCTCTCTTTTTAACCGGTATTAACTGGGTTTAATATACTTCGGGTTGAATCTGAATTATTTTAAAAATGCACTGTATTGCGCAACTTTCTCCTTATTTCCTGCCTGCTCATAGGAGATAATCGTCAAACGGAGTGCATTCATGTTTGAAGGATCTTTGGTATAGATACTTTCAAAGGTTTGAGCTGCGTTTACATAATCGGCTGCGGCGCCATAAGCGCTTCCGAGGTTCGAAGCCATTTCAGTATCATCAGGAAACTTTTGAAGGCCTTTTTTGAAACCGGCAATTGCCTCGTTGTAACGCTTCAGGTTGAATTGTGAAACACCGTATCGTTTATAATGTGCAGCAGTAGCATCTTTCCATTGAATAGTTGTTTTCAGAGCTTTTCCTGCTTTGTCGTATTCTTTCAGTGCAAAGTGGGCATCTCCCAAATTCCCATATGGTAAGGTGTCGTTCGGATTAATGGAAATGGCTTTTTGACTGTAGAGAACAGATTGTTTGAATTGGTTTAACCGATAGTATACAACACCTAAATTCGTGTAGGAATTTACATCCAGGGAATCGATAGAAACTGCTTTCCTGAAACTGGATACTGCAAGCTGCAATTGTTGCTTGTTTGCCGATGAATCTTGTCCGGCAGCATTCATCTGGATTACACCATAATTGAACTGAACACGTGCACTATTCGGACTGTTTTGAAGATCTGCCGTGAAAAGTGTTGTATTGGATTCCCAGGCTTTGTTGCGCTGAATGGTTTTAACACTAAAAATAACTCCGATTATTACTGAAAACAAAACTCCTGCTGATTGCCATTTTATTGTTTGCTGAGCTTTAAATAAGCTGAACAAGGCAATGACTGCTGAAAGAATGATCCCTAGGGAAGGAGCATAAATCAGACGATTGGCGTACGTTGTTCCGATTAGGGAAAAAATATTGGTTACTAAAGCAATGGAGATGAAAAAGAACAAAATTCCAAATGCAATTTCGGGTTTTGATTTGCGCGTTTTTACTACAATCAGTGTAGCTAAGATTAAAACCAGCAAGGTTCCGATTACTGGAAAGGAAGTAAAACTTAAACACGGCAGCTGATTGTAGGAATAATCATAGCTTAAATTAAACGGAGCAATAACTTCCAGCAAATAACGCCCTAGAATACCAATTCCGGTAGCATAACGGGAACCGTTCTCACACGCGACCAATGAATTGTCGTGATAAGTATATTGAATGGGTGGAGTAGGATCAGAATTGATTACCAATTGATGCAGTATTAACCAGGCCCCCGTGATTACAACCAATGGAAGCAATTTTTTAAAAACAAGCCCGATAGATTCTTTTTTTACCATCCAAAAGTAAAGTCCCAAAATAGGAAGGTACATGATCCCTGCTTCCTTAGAAAGTAAACAGGCTAAGAATAAAAGAATTGTTTTGACCGTATCGATTAGTTTTCCGCTTCGTGCTTTTAATAAGTTTAAAAACGTAAGCAGGAAGAAAAAGAAACAGAGAATTTCATCCCGGCTTTTGATATTGGCAACTACTTCCGTATGGCTGGGATGGACCATGAATATAAGCGTAATTGAAAAGGAAACCCAAACAGAATAACTCGAAAGCACTTTTAATAAAAGTTTGAAAAGGACTCCTATTGTAAGTGCATATAAAAACACATTTACGAAATGATGTATTCCGGGATTATTTGGTGAAAATGCCCATTCAATTGCAAACATCACCATGGAAAGCGGACGATATAATCCTGCATTGGCATCCCAAAATCCTTTCCAGTAAAAAGTGGAAAATAAATCAGGGATTCCATTAAAACCTTCCTGTACAAACCGGTTGTTTTCAATAACTGCCAAATCATCCAATACAAATCCATACTGAATGGTAGGACTGAACAATAAAAAGGCAGCAAAACTCAAGAGCCAAAAAAGCCTTCGTTGTACCTGGCGGGAATTATCAACTAATGGGATAGAGGCAGATACTTTGGAAGATGACTGCTTAGCGGGAGAAGATTTTTGTTTCGACATAGCCTTGCTAAATTAGGGTTATTTGTCTTTTGTTCATACGTGTTAATAGAAAAAACAGCAATTGGAAAGTGTCTTAAAACAAAAGCGGCGGTTCAAAAGATACCGCCGCTTTCTGTTGTTTTAAGCCAATTATTGTTTCACCAATCGTTCGGTATGAGTACCGGAAGTGGTAATGATCGTTACAAGGTAAACCCCTCTTTCAAAAGATTCAACTGAAAGTATATCTCCTGTTTGAGCATGGTCAACTGACATCACTATTTTTCCTTTTGCATCATAAATGATAATAGACGATTCGTTCGCACCGGTGAAGGTAACCTTCACATTGTTTTGTGTCGGGTTTGGTGTTAAAGTAACTCCAAATGAACCGGTATTTTCATGTAATCCAAGGTAATCAATAACAACACAATTGGATGTATCCGAACAGTTATTTGCATTGGTAACAATAACCGCATATGTTCCATCTACCGAAGGAGCAAAGGTTTGTGCAGTTGCGCCTGAAATCGAAGTGTTGGTTGTACAGTCTATCCATTGGTATGTTGTACCGGAAGAAGCTGTAATTGTTCCAAGCCCGTTATCTGTTGCTGTTGCTACCGGAGCGCCAATAACTGTCAGGTTCAATACCAGGATGGAGTCACAGCCGTTTTCATCTGCTAAAGTATCTGAATACATTCCAGAAGTAGTGTACGTCATTCCGGTCTGTGCCCAGGTATATGATTCACAAACCGTAACTGACTCAGATGAAGAAGATCCACCGATTGTTAAGTTCAATGTAATAATTGAATCACATCCTGCAGCATTTGGAATGGTATCCATGTAAACTCCGGAAGAGATATAAGTCATACCGTTCTGAGCCCATGTGTAAGATCCACATGCAAATTCAGTCGAGCTTGAACTGGTAGGGGTATTGATCGTCAAATCTAAAGTAACGATCGAATCACAACCACCGGCACTAGGAATCGTATCAACGTACAAACCTGAAGTAATGTACGTCATTCCGTTTTGAGCCCAGGTATAAGAATTACAGCTGCTTTCAATTACAGTATTGGTAACTTCAGGACTGATTGTCAAAGTAAGTGTAACTGTGGAATCACATCCGTTTGCAGCAGTAAACACTTGGGTATATGTTCCGCTTGTTGTATGCGTTTGAGTTCCCCAGGTATACGTATTGCATGCTGTATGAGAGAAACTGCTTGTTATTGCGGCAGATTCAGTAATAACAAATGTTTTTACAGCCTGGCAGCTATTGTCATCGGTTACAGTTACCGTATAAGTTCCCGCTGTCAATCCTGTAGCAGTAGCATTTGTACCACCTGAAGGAGCCCAGGAATAAGTGTAATTTCCTGTTCCTCCGGTTGGAGTTACAGTTGCTGATCCGGTTGCTGCACCATTACAAAGAACATCAATCTGAGAACCTGCTGAGACATCCAGTGCCGTTGGTTCCGTAATAGTAAATGTTTGTGTAGCCTGACAACCATTCGCATCAGTTATGTCTACTGTATATGATCCTGCCATTAACCCGTTTACTGATGCAGTTGTTCCGACATTAGGAGTCCAGGAATACATGTAACCTGGAGTTCCACCGCTTACTGAAACAGTTGCAGTACCGTTTGAACCACCGTTACAGGAAACATTCGTTTGTGAAACAGGTGTTACCACTAATGGAGAAGGTTCTGTAATTGTGAATGAGATGGAAGCTGTACATCCGTTAGCGTCTGTTGTTGTAACCGAGTAAGTACCTGCTGTCAATCCGGTTACGGAAGTTGTTCCTTCACCTGTTGGCGTTCCCGGAGCCCAGTCATAAGTAAATGAACCAGCTCCACCTATTGCCGGGTTTACAGAGAATGCACCGGTGTTTCCACCGTTACATGCAATATTTGTTTGTGCAGCAGCATTAAAGATGATTGCAGTAGGTTCTGTAATTGTAAATGATTGGGTAGCAGTACATCCATTAGCATCTGAAACTGTAACTGTGTATGTACCAGCCGCTAATCCTGAAGCCATAGCAGAAGTTCCACCGTTTGGTGACCAGGAATATGTATAGCCAGGTATTCCACCACTTACGGAAACAGAAGCAGAACCTGTTGTTCCACCGTTACATGCAACATTTGTTTGTGCCACAGGAGAAACCACCAGTGCGGTAGGTTCTGTCACTGTTGCTGAAACAACAGCTGTACATCCGTTTGCGTCTGTAATGGTTACAGAATAAGATCCTGCAGTAAGATTTGTCCTGTCTTCAGTAGTTACCCCACCAACCCAGTTAAATGTATACGGACCAACACCCCCGGTAGAAGTAAGGTTAATTGCACCTGTGTTTCCACCATTACAAAATACATTTGTTACCACAGTTGTTCCGGAAACCGCGGATGCAGGTTGCGTTATCGTCGCATTTACTGTTCCAGTACATCCGTTTGCATCTGTGATTGTTACGGAGTATGTTCCAGCTGTAAGAGAAGTTCTGTCTTCAGTTGTAACTCCACCAACCCAGTTAAAAGTATAAGGTCCGACACCACCTGTAGCTGTAAGATTTATAGCACCTGTATTTCCGCCGAAACAAGCCACATTCGTTACAACAGTAGTCCCTGAAATTGCTGCAGCTGGTTGAGTTACCGTAGCATTCACTGTTCCGGTACATCCGTTTGCATCGGTAATAGTTACCGAGTAAGTTCCTGCTGTAAGAGAAGTTCTGTCTTCAGTTGTAACTCCACCAATCCAGTTGAAGGTATAAGGCCCGACACCGCCTGTAGCTGTAAGATTTATAGCACCGGTATTTCCACCGAAACAAGCCACGTTTGTTACAACTGTAGTTCCGGAAACCGCGGATGCAGGTTGCGTTATCGTTGCGTTTACTGTTCCAGTACATCCGTTTGCATCTGTAATGGTCACGGAGTAAGTTCCAGCCGTAAGGTTTG
>CBIHOM010000042.1:0-14976 GCA_966212075.1 uncultured Fluviicola sp. | reverse complement strand
CGTCATCAGCAACATCATCCTCATCTCCTTTTGCGTCAGCCGAATCGAAGTCATCTTCGAAATCATCATCATCGTCATCATCTACAGACGGAGATTTCAAGGTAACTTTAGGTAATTTCACCAGGTAAATGATCTCTTCTGTTTCCCACAACAATGAATCGAACACTTCACCTGTGATCGGGTTTGTCATTTTTGTAGTGCTTCCGGAAAATCCATCCGGGAATGCGATTAATAATTGTTTCTTCTGATCGATATTCAGCTTATCATAGCTAATGATTGACTTTTTTTTCGACATGCTTTTATATTTCTAGTTTGATGATACGATGTGTTGGAATAAGAACGTGTTGTTTTAAAACGATTGCAACGTCTGTTACTGCCCAGATAGTTGTATTCACAACCTTTTCCCCACTATCGTCTGCAAAGTAAATCTTTACTTTATAATGTTCCAAATTCCCAAGTGAAATTGCACGATTTACATCCGCTTTGCGAATGGCAATCAAATCCGGATCTTCCAAAACTTCCTCTTTTGGAAAATGCAAACCTGCCACTTCTTCTTTTTCAATTTGAACAAAATTAGTTGTGTCCATTTCCATTTTTGAGCAAAATTAAATGAATTGATGAATTGAAAACTGAGTTTTCGACTAAACTTATAAAAAAACATTTAAACGACGAAATGTTTAATACTTTTCAACAAAAAAGACCCATGAATACATGAGTCTCTAATCCGTTTAGTAGTGTTTTAGTTTGTATGTCGCGTGTGAACAATCATTAATAATGAAAATCAGGTTGTTTCTAAGTTTTTAAATCGGTCAAGTCTTTGACGGAGATAGAACTGTATACTCTTCAATAAAACTAGAAAATGAAAAAACTGCCTCTCCATTGCAGTGTTTTTCCGTTTTAACTTCAACCTAACATAGAAAACAACCTGATTCCATTCTCCTTATTTCCTCTTCTAAGATAGCTATGTATAATAAACAGTAATCATAGAATGAATAAACACCGGATCTGAATGAATATTTAGCAGAACTAATTTAACAGGCCTTACAAACTTTCTAATATCTGGAAGAAAATGTCGCGTTTTGCAGGTGATAAAGGTACCTCAGATCCGTCCTTCATAACCACTGCTCCACCGTTTCCTTTGTCATACCGGTCCACAAAATTCAGGTTGATCAAATGCGATTGTTGTACACGTAAAAAGTTATGTCCCGCTAACAATGTTTCGTAATCTTTCAGTGTTCGGGAAACCAGGATTTTCTTTCCTTCGGTCAGAAAAAACGAGGTGTAGTTCCGGTCTGCTTCACAGCGGATAATGTGGTCCAGATCAACTACATGAACACTTTCCTGGGTTTTTAATACCAATCTGCGTTTCTGGTTGGGTTGGATGTTATTCTGTAATGCTTCGAATTGTGGTTGTTCCTGCTTGGCATCTGCTTCTTTCATGGATTCCAGAGCACGCTCTAACGCTGCCTTTAATTCCTCCGGATCAACCGGTTTCAGAATGTAGTCCAAAGCAGAGAATTTGATCGCTTTAATTGCAAATTCCTCATGTGCTGTAATAAAAATTACTTCGAAGTTTTTTTCCGGAACGGCTTTCAATAAATCGAATCCAGTACCGTCAGGCATTTGGATATCGAGAAATACCAGATCCGGGTTGATTTCTTTGATGGCAGCCAATCCTGATTGCACGTTCTCTCCAACCGGGAATGTTTGAATGTCCAAATCAAACGATTCGATCATTTTAGCAATCAATTCACGTGTTCGTTGCTCATCATCAATGATTAATACTTTTTTCATGGTTGTTGAAGTAATTGTGCCGAAAGATAAACATTAAAACGTATTAAACGTTCTGAAGAGTTGTTTATTATGGCATAGCGAATTGCCTATAATTCAAATTTTCATCTTTAAATTACCCGTTCACTCCATCCGTCCGGTATGGCAGGTATATATTCACCAGTGTCCCGGTTTCCTTTTCTTTATCAAAATCCTCTATTTCCATTCGCCCGAGGATCTTGTATTTATAGCTTAGATTATTGATCCGGTCCTGTGTGATCTTCATGGCCATACTTTTGTGTTCGGCGCTTTTCTTGTTGTTCTTTGATCCTTTCCGGCCAATTCCGTTGTCCTCGATCATTACATGGAGCATTTCCTCATCCTTGGTAAAGCGCACATGGATAAATCCTCCTTCTATTGTATGCAACTGACCGTGCTCGATGGCATTTTCAATAAACGGCTGTGTAATCATTGGCGGAATCACTGTTTCTTCCTGGAGCAACTGATCATTGACCGAAACTTCATATTCAAAACGATCTCCGAATCGCAACTTTTGAGTTTCCAGGTACTTATTTAAAATGTCGATCTCAGTGCTGAGCGGAATAAATTCTTTGGAGGAGTTTTCCAGGATCAAACGCATCAGTTTGGAGAAATTGATCAGGAATTTGGTCGAGTTTTTCGTGTCGTTCTCATAAATGTAACTCTGGATCACAGACATGGCATTGAAGACAAAATGCGGGTTCATTTGCGAACGCAGCAAGGTTTGGTTCATTTCGGCTTCGCGCTGCAACTGGCGGATATTTCGTTGTTTCCAGCGGTTGTAAATGATGAATGCACCCAATGCCAGCAAAATAATAAACCCGATGATAATATACATTTGGAAAATGTTCCGCAGTTCCGTATTTTCTTTTTGTTTCCGCTGCAATTCGATGGAATCTGCCTGTATAGCGATCAAACGTTCCCGCTGTTCGGAACGGTACAATTCGGACAATTCGGCAATTTTGGCGCTGACTTCCACAATCCGGGCACTATCCGAATAATCGGAATACATGTCCAAATACTGGTATGCCAGTTTCATATTGCCGGTCTTCTTGTAAACGTCCGCTATTTCCTTGTAAGACGGATAAATTCCGCCGATATACCCATATTGCGAACGAATAGCAATGGAACGGTTCAGGTAATTGAGCGCATTTTTGTATTTCCCCTGCTCGGCGAAAACAGTTCCTACCAAATGGTATACAGACGCAATTTCAGAACGGTTCGAAGCAGATTCAAAATAGACCAGCGCCATGTTGTAATAGCGCAGGGCTTCGTCGTATTTCTTTTGTTCGTTAAATGCATTTCCCAGGTATTTGTGCGCCAATCCCAATCCGTCCTGGTCATTATAGGCCTGAAGTGTCCGGACAACCCGCTTTAAATCGGCAATCGCCTCATCGTATTCTTTTTTTGCCAGTTTCACCAGCGCGATATCCGTATCTGCCAATCCAACCAAACGGAGATCCTGGATTTTCAAAGCCGTTTCCCGCGATTGCATGAAGAAATTATTGGCATTATCGTAATTGAAAATCTGGTATTGTGATTCACCGATTTCCCTTTGGTACTGTGCAATTTGCGGATAATCATTTGCCTGTTTAGCCAATTGAAGGGCAATAAAATTCTTGGAAACCGACAATTCTACCTGCCCGAAGAAATTATAGATCGCCGATTGCATGTTAACACATTTCGCGGTCAATGATTTATCTGTGGAACGACGCGCATATTGAATGGAGGTCTCGGCAAATTCCAACGAGGCATCCCGTTTGTTTTGCTCCATGTTCAATTTTGCCAGCAAGCGATTTGTTTCTGCGATGAGTGCATAACTTCTGACCCGTTTAGAAAAACGCAGGGCTTCCGTCAAATAAATGTCTGCCTGCTCAAACTCGCGAAAGGCAATGTGGTATTCAGCCAATAAATGAAAAATATTGACCTGGTTCAGTTTGGAATCCGTGCGTGACAAATAGGGTTGTAACTGAAGGATCTTGGCATAATATGCCGTTTTGTTCCCAAGCAATGCCTCAACCCGCAAATCAAAGATCAAAGCCTGTAATTTCGCGGAGTCTGATTCCGTCCGGCTCGCATCAATAATCGCATAGCGAATGGAATCTGCCTTCTGGACATTGTTTAGCTGATAGAATTTCCCGAGTGCTACCTGGCGCCAAAATTTCTTGGTGCTGTTTTTCTCAGTAAGGTATGCCTTGCGGTAACTTGCTTCATCTCCATTACCTGCCTTTGCCTGATTTGAAATTCCAAAAAAGCAAACAAAAAGGATCGAAAGGGAGAGAATGAACCGAAACATGGACTAAAAATAGCTTTTTTCAAATAGAAAAGATTCTCTTCTGTGAGCAGATCACAAAAAAGAATCTTCTGAAGGAAACTATCTTTAATTGTTAATTACAAATCAATACGCGTCGCAATGACGTTTTCTCGGCTTTGATTTCTTTTTTCTTGGTCTGAAATCTTTTTTCTTACCAAATGAAGAAGCCTTCATTTCTAAAACGGACTTGCTTTGATTACTAACTTGTTCGGCAGCATTTACCGAACCTGCAGCTCCAAAAAGGAAACTTGCTGCGAAAACTGCGGAGAAAATACGGAGAGTCATAAGCCTAATTTTTAACTAAATAACATCAAAAAAAGAATTGGTTACAGCTTTTTTTTACTACATGCGGATAAAAATGTGTGAATGGCGATAACTAGCTCTATTTTGGTATCTTTGCGCCACTTTTAAGAGACGCGAAAGCATGGAATACAATTTTAATGAGATCGAGCGCAAATGGCGCAAATACTGGGCAGATCACAAAACATTTGCTGCTGAGGACCAATCCGTTAAACCAAAATACTACGTATTGGATATGTTCCCATATCCGTCCGGAGCCGGTTTGCACGTTGGCCATCCGCTCGGTTACATTGCATCTGATATCTATGCGCGCTACAAACGCCTGAGGGGTTACAATGTGCTGCATCCGATGGGTTATGATTCATTCGGACTTCCAGCTGAACAGTATGCGATCCAAACCGGACAGCATCCTGCAATTACAACAGAACAAAACATTGCGCGTTACCGCGATCAATTGGATAAAATCGGGTTCTCATTTGATTGGGACAGAGAGGTCCGTACCTCCTCTCCGGAATACTATAAATGGACCCAGTGGATCTTCAAACAGATCTTCAATTCGTGGTACAATGTAAAAACAGATAAGGCTGAACCGATCGATTCACTGATCGCTGAATTCGAGCAAAACGGAAATGCAAACGTTCAGGCTGTTAGTGAGTTTACTAACTTATTTACCGCAGAAGACTGGAAGAATTACTCTGAAAAAGAACAATCGGATATTTTGATGGAATACCGTTTGGCTTACCTGGCTGATTCCTGGGTAAACTGGTGTCCGGCTTTGGGAACGGTACTCGCAAACGATGAAGTCATCAACGGTCTTTCGGAGCGTGGCGGGCATCCGGTAGAACAAAAACTGATGCGCCAGTGGTCGATGCGGATCAAAGCCTATGCGGAACGTTTATTGACCGGTTTGGAAACGGTTGACTGGACCGATGCGATCAAAGATATGCAACGCAACTGGATCGGGAAGTCAGTTGGAGCTTCTGTGAAATTCGTTGTCAGTTCGAGTCAGCCAAAGGCTGGTATCGAGAACGACAACGGACATGCCAACCTCGATGCATCAGCTAACGCTGACACTCGGTCTGACATGACGATCGAGGTATTTACTACCCGCCCTGATACCATTTTCGGAGTTTCATTCATGGTTTTGGCACCGGAACATCCATTGGTTGATGAAATTACGACAGCCGAATTCAAGGATGCAACTGATGCGTACAAGACCGCTGCTTCTTTGAAATCCGAAAGAGACCGCCAGGCAGATGTAAAAAACATTACCGGGCAATTTACCGGAGCATATGCTATTCATCCGTTCTCTGGAGAAAAAATACCGGTTTGGATCGGAGATTATGTGTTGGCTTCCTATGGAACCGGTGCTGTTATGGCCGTTCCTTGCGGGGATCAGCGCGATTGGGATTTTGCGAAACATTTCAATATTCCGATCAAAAACATTTTTGAAAACGTGGATATCTCCGAAGCAGCTTATGCCGAAAAAGAAGGAACGATCGCCAATTCGGATTTCCTGAGCGGACTGCCGATCAAAAAAGCCATGTCGGTAGCGATTGCAAAAATTGAAGAACAAGGCCTTGGAAAAGGAAAAACGAATTACCGACTGCGCGATGCGATTTTCTCACGTCAGCGCTATTGGGGTGAACCTTTCCCGGTTTATTATAAAAATGATATTCCGTATTTGGTCGACGATGCTCATTTGCCGATCGAACTGCCGGAGGTAGACAAATATTTGCCGACGGAAGACGGTGAACCGCCATTGGCACGTGCCGAAAAAAGTGCGTGGAAATACTCGGAAGGTGACCGTATGGAATACAACACCATGCCGGGTTGGGCCGGAAGTTCTTTCTACTTCCTGCGCTACATGGACCCACACAATGACAAAGAGTTCGTTTCGAAAGAAAAGGCGGACTATTGGAACCAGGTGGACTTATACATCGGAGGTTCGGAGCACGCAACCGGTCACTTGCTGTACTCGCGTTTCTGGTGTAAGTTCCTGTACGATATGGGATACATTTCCTTTGACGAACCGTTTAAGAAGATGATCAACCAGGGGATGATTTTGGGAAGAAGTAGTTTTGTTTATCGTTTGGAAGACAACAAGACCTATGTAACTCTCTCAAAAAAAGAAGGCAAAAAAGTCGTTCCGATACATGTAGATATTTCTTTGGTAGACAACGACAAATTGGACATCGAAGCATTCAAAGCATGGCGTCCTGAATTTGCAAATGCAGAGTTCATTCTGGAAGAAGACGGTTCTTACATCTGCGGTTCAGAAGTCGAAAAAATGTCTAAATCCAAGTTCAATGTGCAAACTCCGGATGAGTTGGTAGAGAAATTCGGGGCAGATACCTTACGCATGTACGAAATGTTCTTAGGCCCGTTGGAGCAAACCAAACCCTGGGATACGAAAGGAATTTCGGGAGTGCATAACTTCCTGCGCAAATTGTGGCGTTTGTTCTACGAGAACGGAAATGTGATCGTAACGAATGAGCCGGCAAGCAAAGAATCTTTGAAGACCTTGCATAAAACGATCAAAAAAGTAGAAGACGATCTGGAGCGTTTCTCGTTCAATACGAACGTTTCGAACCTGATGATCTGTGTGAACGAACTGACGGAACAGAAATGTCATTCCAAAGAAGTGTTGGAGCAATTGGTGATCCTATTGGCTTCTTACGCTCCGCATGCTGCCGAAGAATTGTGGGCAGAAGCATTGGGCAATCCTGCAGGAACGGTTTCTACTGCTCCATTCCCTTCATTCAACCCGGAAATGCTGGTAGAAGCGAATGTTTCCTACCCGGTTTCCTTCAACGGGAAAATGCGCATGAAAGTGGACCTTCCAACGGCGTTTTCTGCAAAGGAAGTTGAGGAAGCCGTGTTGGCGATGCCGGAAGCACAAAAATGGCTGGAAGGAAAAGCTCCGAAGAAAGTCATTGTGGTGCCAGGGAAAATTGTGAATATGGTGGTTTAAACCATTCGAAAAAATAAGGTGAGGTCGCGATAGTATCGCGGCCTTTTGTTTTTCCTCCCCCTTTATCCCCCTCCAAAGGGGGAGATTTTAATTTCTCTTCAAAAGGAAGAAACTAGTTCTGAAAGATTAAAAATTGAAGCAAGAATTGATTTGGAGAGGAGATTCTCTGTTTTCCCCCTTTGGAGGGGGACAAAGGGGGAGGACTGTTTACCTGATTATTCTTCTAACTAAAAAATCTTGCGTTTTCTGCCGTTGTATATAAGGAAATTAAATAGTTAACATGCTGTTTTTCAGCAAATAACATTTGTTTTTTAACATAAAAAATTTGCAGGAGTCAGCGCTTTCCCCGTAACTTCTACCCTCATTTAAACACTATTCGTTATGAGAACTCAAATTCACCAAATGGGGGCTGCGGCACTCATGGCTACCGCTTTATTCTTAGGTAGCAACACCAACGCACAATTAGTTAATTTTCCTACAAGTAGCCTGTGTACACAAGGCGATGATTGGATCATTGACGGGACAAATGGTTCTGATAACCGCCTGGGCCACCTTCAAAGCGGAACATACGGAAACGCATCTTCACAATGGGCAAACATCGGTACGTGTGACATTGCCAGTTTCCCTCCGGCAAATTGCAATTATTACGGATTCACTTCCAATTGGTCAACAGACAGAGCTTTCTTCGGATTGCGTTATGACAACTGGAACGAAGCCAATGCAATCATCGCTTTTGGGGATAATGTCGATATGGCGCCGGACATCAATCGCCTGATATTCCAGTTCGATTCATGGATTCCGTCACAAAACCTGGAAATCGGGACTATGGTTGCGACCGGTAATTTCGGTTTGCATACTTCTGCTCCAACAGCTACCCTGCATGTGAATGCTGCTTTCAAACCGCTCGATCCGGGAACCAATTCCAACGTGCGCTTTGAAAACCTACAAATCGGTAAGGGAAATCTCCTGGTTATCAACCCGTCCACAGGATATGTATTCGACAGCAAAATCGGTATGGGTTCAGTAGCTCTTAACACTTGCTTCTCCGGCAACTTCGTTCCAAAATTCAATGGTTCGACGTATGACTGCTCGCAAATTTACGACGACGGTACTTCTGTTGGGATCGGAACTACAGGCCCATTCCCATTTACAGTGACATTAAGCAATAACGTTCAGCCGGGGCCATGGTCGACTGTTACTTCAGGAACACTGAAATTGAAAGTGAACGGGATTACTATGAGTGACGGTTACCTCATCACTTCCGATTCCCGCTTCAAAAAGGATGTAACTACTCTTGAAGGATCACTGAGTAAATTGGTGAAACTGCGCGGAGTGGCTTACAACTGGGATAAAGCGCGTAATCCTGATATGGGATTCGGTGACGAAAAACAATTGGGATTCATTGCACAGGAAGTAGAAAAAGTGTTGCCTGAAATGGTGTATACCATGGACAACGGTTACAAAGCAGTGAATTATACAGCATTGATCCCGGTGCTTGTGGAAGCTGTTAAGGAACAACAAACAACGATCGCAAAACTACAGGATGAATTGACACGCGTTCAGGATATCCAGTCCGGAAAAGTAGATCCGCTTAGCATTTCAAGTACGATGACCATTCACCCCAATCCAAGCAATGATGTGGTTACGATCGGATTTACTGGAATCGACCCAACAGCACAATCTGCTGTAATGATCTTCGACATGAATGGCAAGTTGATTAAAACCATCGAGTTGACGACACGCAATTCGGACAAACTGGAATTGGCGAAAGGAACGCTTGAACCGGGAATGTACCTCGTTTCATTGATTTCCAACAACAAGGAATTACACACCCAACGGTTGATTATTCAGCAGTAATCGGATTCAATTGAAAATAGGTAGGGACGCGAGGTTTCGTGTCCCTATTTGATTTATTGCAAAAACCTTAGGTGTCACTTAATAATAACTGATCTCCCGTTTATACCGGAAGTTCTGGTCTTTCGGAAAGTTATACATTCTCTCATGCTTTTCCGGCCTCACTTTCACCTCCATCTCGGTCCAGTTCCCATACGAATCGTAAGAAATATATCCGATTTCCTCAGTGAGTTCTAATTCAAATTTGTTATATGATTCACTCCTGAAAGTAGAATAATGCTTAATCTCCGTTAATTCATCCTTCTCATTGTAGGCATATTCCGTTCTGTGGTGAATATTGGTGGAGCTTTTAACGGTGTGGTCCCAAACTGTCCACTCCGTAATCCGATTACGGTCGTCTCTTTTGATATCCGTTTCAGAATCCTGGAAGTAACCATTTAGAGCATCCCCGATGGACCGAAAGTTATGGTTATCTTCCAGCTGATCCTTTTTCTTCCGGTTTAATTCATGAACAAAGGAACGAACCATGTCCTGATTTCGCTGATAGGGTGATTTCGGTTTCACATAGTGATATTTTAATGAAACACTGTCGAAATTCCGGCTCCATTGATAATCGAGTGTGTAGTCGAAGACACTGTCGTTTTTCGGTTGATTCCGGTAATCACGATCACAGCTATAACAAGTATACACTTCCTCTTCCCTGAAACCTTGTTTGTTAAATCGAATCCAGGTTTTTGATTTTCGCCAGTCGGTTGTCCAACGAGTTGTTTCCAGGAGTATTTCCCCTGTTGAATCGTAGGTGTTCAGAATGTAATTAACCGGATCATACGCCTTGAGTAAATTGCTTGTCGAATCTTCCAAATAACTCAGCAATTTTCCTTTTTCTGAAAACAGGTATTCTGCTTTCAAATAAGCGGAGCTGTCCCTCCCGTTTGTCTTTAAGGCACGGACAGTTTCACAAACCGATTTTACCGGGCCTTTCAGTTGAAAATCAGAAGGTGTTTTGACCATTGTTTTCGACTGCAAACTTTCATAATAATCCGGTTTGATCTCCGGTATGTTCAGGTCCGGCAAATACTGCGCATGCAGATACGCGGGGATAAGGAAAAGAAGTAAGAAAATTTTCATAAATCAACATTTCGAAAAACAATACACCTGCTACCCCGTTTGGTTCGACCGTTTTGTTAAAATGATTAGAACTAACTAATTCATAAGCTTCTCCCGGTTTTTACACAATCAGCTTCTCCTTTCATTCAATTAAATCGGCCGATTAAAATCATTTTCAATGGATTGTAAATCGTTGTGTGCATTTATCGCAACAGATTTCTAAATTTGCAGCAAAATTAGACCATCGATGGAATATTCGGATTCTCCAGTCCAGACACAAACTGAAACACTCAAGAAACCCAGAAGTAAATTCAAAAAATGGCTGCGACGCGGTTATTTTGGCGTTATTCATTTGCTTGCTTTATTCGCATTGGCGTTGATCTTTGTTGCCCTGGCAGCCAAATTCAAATGGACCAATGACGGTGGGAATGTGGATTTGAACAGCCGTTACTTCTCTAAAATGGCCGACAAATACAACCAGGGTTTTAAAACGGATAGTTTGACCTTTGCCAAGCAGGAGCGCCAGATGTACCAAAACGTGGGTCTTTTGGCTAAATACTATCCGCACAATGCCAAGATCATTTTGGATGCTTTCCAACGCTCCGGTGATGTTACCATTGCTTTGAGAATGCTGGATGCAGCAAATCTCCGCATGAAAAAACACAAGGGATATCAACGTGAATTGCAGCGCATTGAGGAACAAGCTAAAGAAGCTTCTCTTTCCATTTATCCCTGGGCAAATTACCGCGAATGGAAAGAATTCTGCCGGGTGGTGAGAGCAGACAGCGCAGCGATCGATTCGGTTTCGCGTATTACCGGTGTTGAATCGCGCTTAATCGTGATGTGTTTGGTCGGAGAGCAGATCCGCATGTTTAATTCCTCAAGAGAACAATTCAAAAAATATGTCGTTCCGTATAACCGACTGATCCTTACAACGAATCGCGGATATGGTGTTACGGGAATTCTTCAGAATACTGCTTTAAAGATCGAACGGAACCTCTTTGATGCCAGCAGCCCGTTTTACCCGGGAGCTTACTATCAGAATTGTTTGAATGTCAAAGATTCTTTCCCGGAATTGGTGAATGATACCATCGAGGCTCACAAGCATTTAACCATTCAGCGGTTAATGAAAGGCGGAGATCATTTCTATTCTTATTTATACACGGCATTTTTCCTGCGTCAATTCCAGTCGCATTGGGAAAAAGAAGGTTTCACTTTAGCTTACAGGCCTGAAATCCTGGGGACTTTATACAACCTGGGCTTCCAAAAGAGCAAACCGAAGAAAAACCCTTCAGTCGGTGGTTCTACTTTCAACGTAGGAGATAAAGAATACACCTTCGGAGGCTTGTGTTATGAGTTTTATTACAGTGGTGAATTGATGGATTTGTTTCCATTAACGAGCAGACCGTTCATTCCGACAAAGGAATTACAGCGGACGATTGTTTTTCCTGAAAAAGAGGAAGAAGAAGTCCTTCCTCCTGTTGTGGAAGGGTAATTACAAATCTATTGTCCAATAAAATTTCACGTACCTTTTACAGCTTATACCCTTACTTTTTTCCAAGGCAAAAAAAGTAAGCAAAAATGCCTACCTCATAGCTTTCAAGTTCATTATTCTGACCGACTATTGAAATTTGTCCGCAAGGTCTAATTGCAAAATTATGAAGGTTAATCAGTAGGTTAAAATTGTATGTAATATGTTTAAAATACGAACAAACGTAACTATATCTATGCTTTATCCATGGGATATCCATACTTCAAAGGTGGGGTATCCATACTTGATATACGTTTTATCTATGCTTTATTTATGGGATATACCCGGATATTTTGTACGCGATGAACCGCGTACCTACATTGATTATCGGATTGTCTTTCATTCATGGAGAGATCATCTTTGAATGAACAAAATCACAGTTCTACGAACAATTTATTGTAAATTGCATCTGCTAAACAATTACTTATGAAAAAGCTACTCGCACTATTGGCTCTCATTCCTCTTGGTATTTTTGCACAAACTGCTCATGTGAATTACCAGGATGGAAAGATCTGGTTCAAACTGGATAACGAGGCAAGAATCTCACAGCCATTAAAGGAAAATCCTGCAAAAATTCCGCTTCAATCCATACCCGGATTGGAACGGATTGTAAGCAAATACGGTTTTGTGAATCTTTCCAAACCCTTTGCAGCAGCGAAGAATTCGGAGGTTTTACAACGAACCTATTTATTGGAGTTTTCATCCGTTCAGGATGTTGAAAAATGCATCCGCGAACTGGAAAACCTGAAATGGGTTGAATATGCTGAAAAGGTTCCGCTTGACCGGATGTGTTTAACACCAAACGATCCGTCTTACAGTTCACAATGGGGTTTAACAAATATCAATGCTCCTGCGGCATGGAATTACTTTTCTACCGGAAGTAACGTAGTTGTTGCGATTGTAGATGACGCCATTGAACGCACACACGCAGATCTTTCACCAAACTTATGGGTAAACAGCGGTGAAATTGCCGGAAATAGTATTGATGATGATAACAACGGTTATATCGATGATATCAACGGATACGATGTCGGAAGCAATGACAATAACCCGAATCCACCAAGCGCTTCATTCGATCACGGAACACATGTTGCCGGAATTGTTTCGGCTAGTTCCAATAACGGTATCGGTGTAGCTTCCATTGGTTTCAGCTGTAAATTGATGTGCGTGAAATCGACAACAACCGTCGGACAGGTTACTAATGGTTACGACGGGATCATTTATGCAGCAGTAAGTGGTGCAGATGTAATCAATATGAGTTGGGGAGGTCCGGGTACTTCCACCACTGCCCAAAACGTTGTGAATTATGCTGCCGGTGAAGGATGTATCCTGATCGCGGCTGCCGGTAATGATGATGTAAATACGCAGTTTTATCCTGCAGCTTATAACAATGTGGTCTCTGTTGCAGCAACAACCAGTACGAATGCAAAAGCAAGCTTTTCCAATTACGGGAACTGGATCGATGTATCCGCTCCGGGGAATAACATTTACAGCACAACTGTCGGAAACACTTACGGGAATAAATCCGGAACCTCAATGGCTTCACCTATGGTGGCAGGTTTGGCAGGTTTGATGAAGTCACTCAATCCGACTATGCCGAATGCAGATTTGATCAACTGTTTGATTTCAACCGCCGTGAATATTGATGCTCAAAATCCATCTTATATCGGGCAGCTTGGCAGCGGGCGGATTGATGCTGCCGCTGCAATGGCTTGTGTAGCAGTTTCGCTCAACAATCCTCCGGTTGCGGATTTCAGTGCTAATTTTACCGCAATCAGTGCGGGCGGATCTGTTCTCTTCACGAATTTGAGTACTTACAATCCAACTTCGTGGAGCTGGACGTTTACCGGGGGAACTCCGGCAACATTCAATGGACAGAACCCACCTTCCATTACTTATAACACTCCGGGAACTTACAACGTTTCTTTGACGGTAACCAACGCAAACGGTTCGGATACCGAAACAAAAACAGGATACATTGTGGTGAGCGCTGCTGCTGTTTGCGAACGAATCAATTTACCTACTCCGGCAGGCTGGACGGGTTCCAATTATTATACCGGTGCAACGCTCGGATCAGACGGTTGGATCAACGGAATGAATGTCTATTTGGACAAACAAAAAGCCATGTATTTTGATGCATCTGCTTCTGCAAATACGGTCCTAAATAACGTTTGGGTAGCTTTTGGGCTGGCATATTCGGCAACACCGAGTAAAATTGTCCCAATTAATATTTACGACGGAACCAGCGGAACTCCCGGAGCATTATTGGGAAGTACCAACCTGACGATGGGCCAAATCATGAGTGATGTCAGCGGTGGATTCTATACAGAAGCAAGTTTCGTGAATAACCCGGTTACGCTACCCGCATCCAAGAAATTTTTCGTGTCTGTGGGACTAACCAATTTACAGTGGACAGCGGGTGTGAAAGATACGCTAAGCATTGTGAGTAATTCAAACGGCCAGACCACTCCTTCCGCAATTTGGGAACAGCAATCGGATAATAACTGGTACCAATATACTACTGCCGGATCGTGGAACCTGAGTGCTTCTTTGTATATTCATCCTTTCCTTACGAACATTCCTTCCCAGGCAGTCATTACGCCAAGTGCATTAACGATCTGTTCCGGGAATTCCATCGATTTTGATGCAGCAGGAAGTACCTACCAGGATACTTTGCTATGGTATTTCCCGGGTGGAACACCAACCGTGCTTCCATCTGCACCAACTGCTTCAGTGACTTATGCAACACCGGGAACTTACGATGCAATCTTATATACAATTGGCGGAGGGTGTTCTTTATTTGATTCCGCATTTGTTTCTATTACAGTGAATCCGACACCGACCATCAGTGTGAGTGGAAACAATACGATTTGTAACGGGGCAAGTACTTCCTTAACTGCTTCGGGTGCAAGTTCGTTGACCTGGTCTCCGGCAACAGGATTATCAGCTACAACAGGAAATAACGTAACGGCAAATCCAACCGTAACAACAACGTATGCCATTACCGGTACGAACGGAGCTTGCAGTAATTCTACCACGATTACGATCAATGTAGACGATCCGAGTGTTGCTTCCATTGCATTCGTT
>CBIHOM010000041.1:0-15997 GCA_966212075.1 uncultured Fluviicola sp. | reverse complement strand
CAAAATGATCAATTCAAAATTCAAAAGGGAGTCAGGTTTTAGTAACAAAATTTTGCATTTTGCATTTTGCATTTTGCATTTTGCATTTTGCATTTTTAATTAATTACAAAGCTCACGATCTTCTTTCCCCTGCTTCCTACAACAATTCGATTTCCCCAGGCAACCGGAGAGGATTCCCAGACACAGTCTGTTTTGCGTTTTACGATGATCTTCCCATTCAGTCCGTCAATGAGGTAAATTGTTCCGTAAACATCCGTGAAGAAAATATAGCAATTCCCCTCCCTGTCATACAAATCAATCGGGGAAGCCCAACTGTAATAGTCCATCGGAACGGAGAATTTTTCCTTACCCGAAACTTTATCGATCGCTACGAATTCTCCCGCCAGCGTTCCGTTTATCCGCGAGAAAATTCCGTATACCAGGTGCTTTGCTTTTTTCTTACCCGGCAAAACCGAAGCCAAAACACCTCCGGAATTTACACGGCCGTTCAATTTGGTATTGGTCGATTTGCGGGATACGTCCCAAACTTCTTTTCCGCTAATTCCATCAATTTTGCGAATGTGGGCTGTTCCAGTTTCCCCTTGTTTATCTACCTCATTCCCAATGAATAAATAGGGATGATTGTCTTCCTGCAAATCCACTACCATCGATGCATCCGTATCGTCGTAATTATCCAGGTACCAAACGGGACTCATAGTCATCAGGTTCAGGCAAAATACATTTCCGCCATTGTCCCCGAACCAACCCAGGTTGTTCCAGGCACCAAAACTCGACTCGATCCCTAAATCCGGGTGTTTCTGGATTTGGTAATTGAAAACGAAAGGTTTCGGGATCACTTTGCCGTTCGTAATCCTGGTTTTATAGATCTGACCGTTTTCCGCCGGATGGATCCAATATCCGGTTTTGGCATCAATCAGCGAATTACTGTCGAATGCCCCCCAAGCTCTTCGTGCCTTTGGGTCCAGACCATTACGGAAAAAGATTTCCTCTCCGGTAAACATATTAAAGATGTATGACCCGAAACGTTCACCGTTTTTGATTCCCTGCCCTACGTATAACAAACCGTTCATTCTCGGGTCCACTGAAACAGTTCCTTTAATCGGGTTTTCGATTGTGACATGCGGGCGGGTTGCTTTCCCGGTCTTCCAATCAATGAAGTAGATGTCACCACATAAACTTCCCACGATTACCTCCCGGAAATTCTTCTCATTCAGATAGGCAGTTTCGATTCCATGCAGTCTTTTTGCAACATGTTTCGGCCATTTCACCACTAAAGGCTGACCTGTCCAACCCGATCCACCACCCCAGGAACCGTATTCCGTTGTTCTTCCATCATAACCTGTCGTGAATTCCCAATCCAGGCGAATACCTGTGGGTTTCCTTTTCAAAACACCTCGTGTAGGGGCATTGCGCTGGGCATTTCCCCTGAAACAAAAGATCCCGTTCTCTGAATTGTAATCATCCGTAAACAAAATTTCTTCTTCCGGGTCGTGTCCTTCGGGGTTATATGTTCGCTGATCAAACATGGAGATATCGGACCCTTCCGGATATTGTACCTTCCAAATCGCACCACCATCCAGGATATTCTCAACGAATTCAGGTAATATCCGCATTTCAGGTTTTACATAATGTAATGTAATTCCCGTTCCGAGATAACCGACCAAAAAGACGATCCCGTAAGCAACGAATAATTTAAAGGCTCTGACCACACTGCAAATTTGGAAGAATTTAAGATTTGGAAAGCAAGGGAATGTCAATAGTTATTCAACCTACTCTGTTAGTTCAAGCTATAATCAATGGCAAGCACTAAAAAAGGAAAGTTATAATTACAGCAACAATGTTCAAAATAGTTACATTCATTGGGATATCCATGGGTTATCTATGGGATATTCTTGCCTAGTCCATAGGATATCCATACAAGATGAACCGCATACCTGCATGCTGCAGAATAGAAAACATTCGCTTAAATCCGATCGAAAATTCCCGAATTTGCCTTAAACTTGTACTTCACAATTCTTGAAAAATATGCTTACTCCCGAGTCAGATAAAAAATTATTTCTCTTAGATGCTTTCGCGCTGATTTACAGGGCTTATTTCGCTTTTGCAAAAAACCCGCGGGTGAATTCAAAAGGACAAAACACTTCCGCAGCTTTTGGTTTTACCAATGTATTGATCGATATTCTAAACAAGGAAAAACCAACACACATCGCAGTAGTTTTCGACCCTCCGGGAGGTGCAACAAACCGAAATGTTGACTTTGTTGATTATAAAGCTCACCGGGAAGAAATGCCCGAAGACATCCGCAATATGATCGAACCCATTAAGCGCATCATTGAAGCATTCCGGATCCCGATGTACATGGTAGAAGGTTATGAAGCAGATGATTTGATCGGAACACTGGCTAAAAAAGCAGAAAAAGAAGGTTTCCTTACTTACATGATGACACCGGATAAGGATTTCGGCCAGTTGGTAAGTGAGAATATTTTTATTTACAAACCCGGAAGGGGCGGAGATCCTGCAACCGTGATGGGTGTAAAAGAAGTGTGCGAAAAGTTTGAAGTTCAGGACCCGTTGCAAGTCATCGACATCCTTGGGTTGTGGGGTGATGCAGCCGACAACATTCCGGGAATTCCGGGAGTTGGTGAAAAAACAGCCAAAAAATTGATTGCCGATTACGGTTCCATGGAAGGTGTTTTTGAGAACGTTGAAGCCCTGAAAGGGAAAATGAAAGAAAACATGATCAATTTCAAGGAACAGGGAATCATTTCCAAGATCCTTGCAACGATTATCCTGGATTCGCCGGTAGAATTTAATCCCGAAGAACTGAAACACCAGGAACCGGACAAAGATGCGATCCTGAATATTTTCACAGAGCTTGAATTCCGGAACCTGGCAAAACGGGTTACCGGTGAAGAAATTGTGGTTACCTCTGCCGGAGTAGATGAAAACGGTCAATTGGACCTTTTCGGAACGCAAAGCCTGGTAGAAGTACAACAGGCACAACCTACAAGTGGTGTGAAGACCATTGCAACCGAGAAACCATCTTATCATTTGGTAACCTTGCCGGAAGAACGTAAAGCTTTACTAACTAAACTGCTGAAAGAAAAATCAGTATGTTTTGACACTGAAACTACAGACGTAAATGCTTTACATGCCGATTTGGTAGGGATGTCGTTTTCGTTCAAAGCCCGTGAAGCGTATTACGTAGCTGTACCGAAAGACAAAACCGAGGCACAGGCGATCGTTGACGAATTCAAGCCTTTCTTTGAAAGTGAAACGATCGAAAAGATCGCACACAACATGAAATACGACATGCAGGTCTTGCATCGTTATGGAGTACAATTTGCAGGGCCGTTATTCGACACCATGATCGCTCATTATTTAATCCAGCCGGAATCCAAACAAGGAATGGATTTCCTGGCGGAATATTACCTGAACTATACCCCGATCAGTATCGAAACGCTGATCGGTAAAAAAGGGAAGGGCCAGGGAAATATGGGGGATCTTCCACCGGAAGCAATCAGCGACTACGCTTGTGAAGATGCAGATATTACTTTCCAGTTGAAACAATTATTCGCACCACAAATCGAAAAAGAACATCTGAAAAAACTGTTCTACGAAATGGAAATGCCTTTGGTTTCCGTTTTGGCAAAAATGGAGGAAGAAGGTGTTGCCATCGATATTCCGCATTTGGAAGCATACTCCAAACAATTGGCTGAAGAAACAGCTGCACTTGAAATCAAGATCAAGGAATTGGCCGCAATGGATTTCAATGTTGATTCGCCGAAACAATTGGGTGACGTACTATTCGAGCACATGAAAATATCTTCGAAAGCCAAAAAGACCAAAACCGGTCAATATGCCACTTCCGAAGACATTTTACAACAACATAAGAACGATCACGAGATCATTCAGTGTATCCTGGATTACCGTCAAATGAAGAAGTTGAAATCGACCTACGTGGATCCGCTTCCGACAATGAAAGACCCGATTGACGGCCGGGTACATACCAGTTATATGCAAACCGTTACGGCAACGGGACGTTTGAGTTCCAATAATCCGAACTTACAGAACATTCCGATCCGCAGTGAACGCGGAAAGGAAATCCGGAAAGCATTTATTGCCCGCTCGGAAGATTTCCAGTTGATGTCTGCGGATTATTCCCAGATCGAATTGCGTATCATAGCTGCTTTGGCAAATGACGAAAATATGATTCAGGCATTTAACGACAAGGTAGATATTCACCGTGCGACAGCTGCAAAAGTATTCCATATGGAACTGGACGAAGTCACGAAAGATCAACGTAGTGCCGCCAAAGCGGTGAACTTCGGAATCATTTACGGACAATCGGCTTTTGGCCTTTCACAGAATCTTGGAATCAGCCGAACAGAAGCAAAACAGATCATTGATTCTTATTTCGCACAATACTCCACTATCAAGTCCTACATGGACAAAGCCGTAAAAGACGCACGTGAGAACGGGTATGTGGAAACCATTATGCAGCGCAGACGTTATTTACCGGATATCAATTCGGCAAATGCAGTTGTAAGAGGTTTTGCAGAACGAAATGCGGTCAACGCACCAATCCAGGGTTCTGCGGCAGATATCGTAAAACTGGCAATGGTTGCTGTAGATAAAGCCATGACGAAAGCAAAAGTTCAATCCAAAATGATCCTGCAGGTACATGATGAATTGGTGTTCGACGTACACAAAGACGAGCAGGAAATCATGAAAGCTTTGGTAAAAGAAGCCATGGAAAATGCGGTTTCACTGGCCGTACCGATGGAAGTAGAAATGGAACTGGCAAATAACTGGCTGGATGCGCATTAAATTCAACGCATTTCGTTGGGTCTTCTTTTTGATTCTCCTGATTTCCGGGACTGTTTTTTCACAGCAGAACTTTGGGTTGCAATGTGTGGGTAACTGGAAAGGAACAATGCATATCTATAGCCAGGGCATTCTCACAGATAGTGTTCCCGTGGTTCTGGAAATCAGACAACAGGATGACTCCGTGTTCCGTTGGAAAATGGAATACCTGTCGAAAAAGAACCCAATCGTGAAAGACTATCATTTGGTTTATAAAGGTGGGAATTTCTATCAGATCGATGAAGGTTACGGAATCAGAATAGATGGATATTTATTTGTAAATCGACTGGTTTCTGTGTTTGAAACGGAAGGTGTTTTATTGACCTCCATTTACGAGTTACTTGAAGACGAATTGTATTTTGAAGTCACTTCGGGTACCAAAGAAAAATCCGACGCAGAAGTTCAATCTTACCACGTCGGATTTCTACAGAATATTCGATTTGAAAGAAATTAAAACCGTTCTATCCGAACTGCTTCCGTTCCGTTTGATGTTTGGATTTTCATTAGGTATAGACCTTTGTTCAAGTTACTGATGTCCAAATCTACTTCAGCGCTGTTGCTTTCAAGGACTTTTGAATAAACCAGTTTTCCACTCAGGTCCACCACTTCGATTCCTTGTATCCCTGAAGTATTATTTTTCACTGTCAATTTTCCGTTGCTCGGGTTCGGGTATACCTGAACATGAACCGCTGCTTTATTTTCCGTCAATCCCAAAGTACATTCGATCGGTAAATCAAATGCTTCCACCTGGTCGTTCCGGTCGTCCGAATCTCCCTGGTTTGCAGAAAACCCTACACCTCTTTTTGCAAACACGTTCCAGATCAAACATTTGTTTGCACCACCATAAAGGATTTGATCTGCTGCAAGAATCCCATCGCGACCATCAACAAAACCCGGTCCGCAAGCTGTTAATTTCAATCCTTCGATCACCAGGTTCATCGCTACATTATTTCCTCCCGTTCCTGTTTTCATGTTCGGGTCAAAACCGTATTCATCGATCAGGGCCCAATTCAAATCCCATAGGATTGTTGCCCAAACAAACCCGATTCCGTGAGGCTGGCTCAGGGAATTGCTGTTCGTATTTCCATACGTATAATCGTTGATCGCAAAATCAGTTGAATACCGTGCCGGACGAATTCCTCCCCCATTATTCGGTTCGTTTGTAACGTATGTTCCAACCCCTCTTCCATCCGTTCCCAGATCAGAAGCAACTTGTGTGATCATCAACCCGAACCAGTCAGACCAGCCTTCACCCATTTGCTCGGCATTCCACAAACAATCTGCATTGTCAGCTCCACCAACCAAACGTGTTGAAATTCCATGACCGTATTCGTGTGCAATGATCATATTGTCGAAATCAGAATCCGTTGCCGTTAAATCGCCGGGGTTTACAATGGTCCCATTCATTGTTGTTCCCTGATTCAACTGATTCACAAACGCATCTCCATTCGGTTTTGAAACCATGATAGCCGGGATTGTTTCCATCCCGGTACCTCCTCCCATCGCCTGGGTACTTGTTCCGGTATTGTTCATGACAATTACTGCAACCGCTCCAAAGTTCTGGCAAGCCATAACTTTATCAGCGAAGGTGCAGGACCCCCTTCTCACCAAAGCAATTTTTCCTGCCAAAGCGGCACCATTTGTAATTACCTCACATGCATCTGTTGTATCTGTTCCATCATCAATGACCAAAACGATATCTTCCGTAATTGGTGTAGTTGGTACCGGTGGACCGAATCCTGCCGTAGAACACGTATAAGATCCGGAAATGATTGCCGGTGCGTTGATTGTCAACAGGTCCGGAACATTGCTCTCGGTCCATAAATACATTTGCATCCGCGGATTCATTCCATCCGGTGGTGTACCGAAATTGGCATTATTTGTTCCGCTTCCGTCCTGTGCATCAGCCATTACCTGGTCCATTCCCCAACCCGAACCGGAATAATTTGTTTCCTGGAAGTTCCCGCTCTCTTCGTCAAAACCGTAATGCGCCCAAATATCGTGCATCATGTTGTTCATGTAGAACAGGTTGGTGATTACCGCATCCAGATTCCCCTGAACTCCAACTAATGAATCGTAAGCAAAATCAAAATCCAGGGCGGCACCTCCGTCCGGAGAATAACCCGGGATATCGTCGTTATCGATATCATCAGAAGCGTACACGTTGTTCCCGCGCGTAATCGTGTACTCGTCACCTGTAAGTCCATCCGTGTCATGCCATCCGAAAGGTGAATGGGTCGGATCGGAAGGATTTACCACCAGCACACGGTCTCCGTGGGCCGGGCTGATATTCGGTAAAGCATATACTTTATACTGATCTGCTCCGGGAGGCGGAGGCGGAGCCAACATCGATTGTGCAATGTGGTGATTTTCACCGGCACAGTGATCCACGGAACAATGTGTGATCCAGTCATTCCGGAAAATCACTTCGCCCGTTTGTGCATTCACTCTCATCGACCACCAGTGTTCTGAATCCAGTGGATAAATACTTAAATCCCACAAATACACCAATTGCCCGTTGTGATTACCAAGCACCAGTTTCGCCGGAATATCTTCCTTTGAGATCCCTTCTTTTGAAAAAAGGAAACTGTTCCCTTTCTGCTGAAGTTGTTTCAACGCAACAATTGGCAGGTTCAAATGTCTCAGGGATGCATTTACCGCTTCTGCTGCAGTTAAGGTCGACTGATTCGCCGGTTCGGAAACGGAGATAAAATTGGTAGTTACATGGATTACCTCGTTATCACGAACCGTAACAATCCCGAATCCGTCAATCATTGAAATGCCGTTTTTGGTTTGACGCACTTTTAAATGCTTTGTATCGGAAGCTTTCGAAGAAGCACTTGAAACGAATTCCAGATTGGCAAAGTCGGTCGCTTTCAGGTTCCACTTACCTGCATGTTCCTGCAAGTAACGTTGAACCGAAGCCACTTCGTCCTGTCCAAAACAACTATTCAGGATTGTCAGGAACAACATGGAGGAGAGTAGTTTTTTCATTTTCAGCTTTTTAAGTTGTACAATGTACAAAAAATGACAAGAAAGTAAAAACTTTGAAAAAAAGACCTGCGCCAAACCAATTAAAGAGCAATCTTAATATTTTAACTGCCATCCCCGTTGATTCATGAGGCGATGAAATGTAACCAGATCCTGCCCGTTGGGGATTTGGGCATATGTACTTTTGAAACGGACCTTATCGCTTTCAATCGTTTCAATTTTCAATCCATATGGAAAAACCAACTCTTTCTCTGAAGTTTGAGACGTTTCCAGTTCCTGCAGGAATCTTCGCAATAAATTGACCGATTCATTTTCAGACAATTCGAAATCTGTTGCTTTCACGGAAGTGAAAAAGTGCATTTCCTGTTTTGCCCGTGTCAACAACACATTCAATCGTTTGTGCCCGTTGGTTTGATTCAAAGGTCCGAAGCGCATTTGAAAAGCTCCTTCCGGATTTCGCGCATACCCTAAACTAATAATCAGGCAATCCGCTTCATCTCCCTGAACATTTTCCAGTGCTTTGAAGAAAAGGGTATTTTCCTCTTGCTTGATGGTAATGAGTTCCTGTACCCGGGCTGAACATGCATTCCAGATCGTCTTTAATTGTTCTTCGGAGAATGCTACAATTCCGATCGTTTGTTCATCCCAATTTTTAACTGTCTCCAAATAATCCGCAACTGCTTTTGCCTCGGATTGATTCTTGCGGTCTTCAAAGACCCCGTTTTCAATGTACCGGTGAAAAAGTACTTGTTTGCGCTGAGGAGAAGGATACACGATCAGTTCGTCTTTGTAGAAATGTTTATTTGAAAAGCGGATCAATTCCGGGTATTCGGAACGGTAATGATGTCGAAGTGACACGCGCTCGAAGTAATACGATGCCTGGTGCAGTAAGTCGTGAAATCCGAAGTTCCTGCCGAAATAAGAGGACGGGGCCATTTGCTGATCATCTCCTGCAACCAATGCTCTTTTGGAACGGAATAAGGAACCTAACCCATTTGGTAGTGGAATCTGGCTTGCTTCATCAAAAAGAACCAGGTCAAATAATGCTGTTTCCAAGGGAAAATGATCTGCTACCTGGTTGGGGGTTGCGAGCCAGATCGGAATTAGCAATTGCACCCATTCTTTGGCGTCACTTGCCATCAAATTCCGAATGGTAATGTGGTTCCTGGCTTTCGCGAACTCTTTTACCAACAATGATTTTCCTTTTTTCAATCGCGCTTTGAGCTCCTTTTGAGGGACAGACAGTTTTTGAGCAGGTGTTCTCAAGAGCTCTTCAAACGCAGCAAATTGTTTTTGAATTTGAACCCGGAGTGAATAGGCAAAATCAGCAAACTCAGTATTCTCGGTTTCAATCAACTTATCCAGCCGTTCCTTTAATGTTTCTCCCGAAAATTTGGCAATCTCCGGATTGACCGATTCTATTTTTTTCAGTGAGCTGAATAGTATTAACGCCTGCATTTCTTCCCATGAACCTACCTCTTCCATTAATCCGAAGTACAACCGCGGTAACAATTTCAGATCTTCATAAACAGCGCTCAATTCTACAAACTCCGCTTGCTTCTGAAGCAGGAATTCTCTTAAGATTACCTCATCGTTTAAATCAAAGTAACGAAGTAAAAGGGATTTCAGCTGATCGAAATCCGAAGCACATGAAATAATCAACAAGCGTTTTTCCGGTGTCCAACCGGCAATTTCACTTAACAAAGAGCCGCTTTGTTTCTCCAGACGGGTCGCAAAATGCATTCCCATTTCGAGAGCATGCCTGTCCGGTTCCAAACCCAATTCCCTGAAATACGTCTCAAATTCCCGAATCTTTTCTTTCTCTGCCAAATAATTTTTCCAATTAGAGAGCGCAATTTCCGGAAGAATTGAAGGATCATTCAACAAGCGTGCAATGCTTTTTTTCCGTTTGCGCAGCTGGAACCAGGTATTTGCCAGTTCCCAGGATTCCATTTGACTTTTGGAAGGAACCTGTTTCCAGATTTTGGTTTCTGATTCAAGGATATTCATTCGTTCCGTCAAATCCAGGAATAACTGAACATGCTTTTCAAACTTCTTCCATTCTTTCGGTTTAGAGACAAGCTGGCTATAGGTTTTATACTGTTCGTTTTCGACCAATTGACAGCGCCCCAAAACAGTAATCATCTTTTCCAAATCTCCAAAAGAAATAACTTCAGACAACTTGCTTTGGATCGCATCCAAATATGTTAATCCGTTTTTAATCAATTGATCTCCCTGCCATTTTTCGAAAAAGGCCGGTTTTAATCCTTTCAGCTTAGAGAAGCCATTTAACTGCCTATCCAGTTTTTGGATCAATGGTTTAAACGTGATCCATTCATCCAGTTTAGGAACAGCACTTGAAAAGCAGTCTGTTGTCACAGGAGTCTCAAGCAGTAAATCCTGCAATTCTTTGTATGAAACTCCTTCGAAATAATCTGATGTATTTAAACGATCAAGCAGCAATTGCAGGTTCGCATGAAGTTGTTCCGAAAGTTGCAGGTTTTGCACCGGTTGCAGTTCCGCACTTTCCAGGATGTTCCAGGTCGTTTTCAACCGGTTCAATAAATCCTTTGACTTGATTTGGCTATGTACTACAAATGCAAATGGGTCCAATTCCAATTCGGACAACTTTTTGACCAATACGTCCAGTGCAACTTTCTTTTCAGAAACAACCAAGGTTTTCAAACGATTCTTTAATCCCTTACCGAGAATATTAATTAAAACCTGCGATTTTCCTGTTCCCGGAGGACCTTGTAACAACACATTTTTGGAACTTAATATCCCGAAAACACGTTTTTGGTCCACATCGGCCGGGTAGATCAGGTTGGAAGACAGATCCAATTCTTTTGAAACTTCAAAGTCATTCCCCAGTAGTTGCTCAACCAGTGCACTTTTATTATCAGCACGTTGAATCCCTTCCAATTCCCGCAACAAATGAAAACGGTGATAATGGAAATTCCCTACATATAGTTCATGCGACAAGTCAACTTCCAGGTTCAAATTCCTGAATTGGCTGATAATCCATTCCAGTTTTTCAGTTATGTTGAGGTTATCCGGGAAATCACTCAGCGATTGTTTATTCAATTCCGAATAAAGAAACCGGATGTAGGGATTCAATTCGACCGATTCATCCGACAACTCCAATTGAAGGGTATTGTTCATGCGGGTATATTCCCAATTCAACGGAATGATCAGCAAGGGAGATTTGATCGTTCCTGCCTGGAGTTGTGAAGAAACTGTCCCGAAAACCAGGCACAAGGAGTTGACATCCGATTCCAGGCGGAATTTATTGGCTGTTTGCCAGATCGTTTTCCATTTCCCATCCAATTGTACCTGGAATTTATCTTTTGGAAAATCATCCAGGCAAATGAGTGAATGAGAAGACTCGGTCAGATTTACCAACATATCCGTCTTTGGCATGTCCGATAAGGCATGGATAAAATCGCTGATATGTGTTACTGAGTGACTCATTGAATTGCTTGGCGAAAATAATGAAAACTAGTAGGGGCGAAAAATTTTTCACCCCTACTTATGTATAAATCCAAATTCACACTATTTAAAACCAATTAATTTTTGTGAATTCATTTATTTCGTTCCTGAACGATTAACTTTGTCATTCGATAAAATTGAATCCATTTTCTATGAAAGAACAAGATATGAAATTCGGCACCAAAGCAATTCATGCAGGTGTACATCCGGATGAAACTACCGGGGCGATCATGACTCCGATTTTTCAAACTTCTACTTACGTTCAGGAATCTCCCGGAGTAAATAAAGGATATGGGTATGCCCGCGGAAAGAACCCGACCCGTGAAGCACTTCAGGCAAACATTGCTGCCCTTGAAAATGGAAAACACTGTGTGTGTTTCAGCAGTGGTGTTGCAGCAACGGATGCCGTTTTGAAATTGTTACAACCTGGAGACGAAGTCATTACGGGCGATGATTTGTATGGTGGTACTTATCGCTTGTTTACAAAAATCTATGAGAAATTCGGGATCAAGTTCCATTTCATCGATTTGACCAATGCTGAAAATGTAAACAAGTACATCAATGCAAACACGAAATTGATCTGGGCTGAAACCCCGACCAATCCAACCATGCAGATTATTGATATTGAAGCTGTGGCTAACATTGCAAAAGCGAACAATATCATCCTGGTTGCGGACAACACATTCGCATCACCTTATTTACAGAACCCTTTGGATTTGGGAGCAACAATTGTCATGCATTCGGTTACCAAGTATTTGGGTGGTCACTCTGATGTAGTCATGGGAGCTTTGATAACGAATGACACTGCAATTCACGAGCAACTGTACTTTATATTGAACAGTTCGGGGGCAAATCCCGGACCAATGGATTCCTTTTTGGTATTGAGAGGAATTAAAACCCTGCATTTACGAATGCAACGTCATTGTGAGAACGGAAAACAGATCGCTCATTTCCTGAAAGACCATCCTGCGATTGAAAAAGTATACTGGCCTGGTTTTCCAGAGCATCCGAACCATGAAATTGCAAAGAAACAAATGCGTGATTTCGGTGGAATGATCTCCATTGTTTTAAAGGACAAGAGTATTGAAAACACGTACCGTGTTGCTTCATCATTCCAGGTGTTCTCACTGGCAGAATCTTTGGGTGGTGTTGAATCATTGATCAATCATCCGGCAACCATGACCCACGCTTCTATTCCGAAGGAGGAAAGAGAAAAAGCAGGTGTTGTAGACAACTTGCTTCGTTTAAGTGTTGGAGTTGAACACGTGGATGACCTGATCGCAGATTTAAAGCAAGCATTAGCGTAAACAATACAGTTCAAAAGGTTTAAGGGGTTCAAAAAGTTCAAAGCTGTTGAACCCTTTTTTGTTAAGGCAGCTTGTTACATAAGTGGGAAGGGATATTTTGTATATCAATGTTCTTTTTGAGTTGAAAACCAGCTGAAAGCCAGCAAAACCACGTGTTAAAATCCACACAAAAGACGCTCTATAGTCGGGTGATAGTCGGGTGATAATGCCTTGACCCTCCCTTATGGCATTTTGTAAGCATTTCCAGGTTACATTATTGAGCAGAAGAATTGAAAATTGAAAGTGGACAATTGAGGAGTTTTTGCAACGGCGTTCTTCCTCTCATTTTTTATATTCTCAATTTCAAATTAGTTTTGAATTTTGCATTCATAATTTTGAATTTACATGGTTATCATCACAGGAACATCCAGAGGAATTGGAAAAGCAATCGCTGAAAACTATTTGTCCCGGGGTGAAAAAGTAATCGGGATCGGGAGAACTCACACGATTTCGCATTCCAGCTATTCAGCTATTCATTGCGACTTAAGCAATCCCGACTCAATAGAACAACTTTCTTTCCCTGAACCGGATGAACGCATGATTTTTATTCACAATGCGGGCATCTTGGGAAAAGTAGATTATTTTGAAAGACTTGACTCTCATGAGATTGTCAAAGTCATGCAGGTTAATTTATTTGCAGGAACCGCTATTCTACAAAAATTGCTCCGACAAACTCCCGGAACAACTCCGTTTACATCCGTATTCATCGGTTCGGGAGCAGGAAAAAACCCGATCGCGTCCTGGGCTTCTTATTGTGCTTCCAAAGCAGCAGTGGATTTATTCTGTCAAACTATCCAGCTGGAAGAACAGCAACTTGGAAGAAAAGACTTCCATTGTCTTTCAGTTGCACCCGGAGTAGTAGACACTGATATGCAGGCAAGTATCCGGAATACGGATGAAGATTCGTTTTCGGAAGTAACCCGTTTTAGGGAGTACAAAAATTCGGGGCAACTTTACTCACCGGAACTCGTTGCCAAAAAGTTATCTAAACTGATTCATGAAACCTCTTTGGAGCAGGTTATCTATTCTCTCCGCGATATCAATTTGTAAAGTAAATTTTAACTAATTGTTACTCAAATTGTTTTAAACTTTTCAAACAACACCTTATTTCTGAAACAAATGTTGTAACTTGTTGCACTCAAATTACGGTTACTTAATAAAACTAGCTAGAACTTTAGATAATGAAAAAGAAACTCTCTACTCTTTTAACGTTAACTCTATGCATTTCTAATTCAGTCTTTTCTCAAAATCATGAGCGGAAATTAGACAAGGAAAACATGCGTCAGGGAGAGCACGTTGAATATTGCGTCACGCATAAAAAAATGAATCAGCTTTTGTCTGATCCTGCACGCGCAAAACAATATGCCAAAGAACAGCAGGCATTCGAAAATTTACTGCTTGCAAAAAAAGGGGATTATTCAACCAAAGCAATTGAATACACTATCCCGGTAGTATTTCACGTATTGCACAACGGAGGAGAAGAAAATATTTCAAAGGAACAAATTATGTCTGCTTTGAGTATTTTGAACAGGGATTATGCGATGCTCAATCCTGATACGATTTCGGTACAAGCGCCCTTCCAAAGTATTCGAAGTAAGGCCGATATTAAATTCGTACTTGCTACAAAAGCTCCAAACGGGGCTTGCTTTTCCGGAATTACCAGGACCTTAAGTCCACAAACAACCAATGGTGAGGATGGGGATGCACAGGTGAATGCAATTGTTGCCGGGAACGATGTTTACAACGGGAACTGGCCCGGGAATAAGTACCTGAACATTTTCATTTGTAAGGATATCGGTGGTGCAGCCGGTTATACCTTTAACCCAGGAAGCTGGTCTGCTTCTGACATGGGTAACGGAATTTGGGTTTTGAGTACCTATGTCGGTGATATTGGTACTTCATCGCCTTATACGAGCCGGACACTGACGCATGAGGTCGGACACTGGTTAAATTTATCCCATGTTTGGGGTGGGACCAACAACCCCGGAGTAAGCTGCGGAAATGACGCTGTTGCAGATACGCCTGCATGTATCGGGTCAACTGCTTGTTTCCTGAACTCAAACAGTTGCAACAGTGACAATGCTTACTGGGGATTTGACCAGGTAGACAACGTAGAAAACTACATGGATTATTCGTATTGTTCCAAAATGTTTACAGCGGGACAAGTTAGCCGAATGAGAACAGCCTTAACGATAAGTTCAACGGGACGCGCTAATGTTGTATCAGCTGCCAACCTGGCTGCGGTGGGTGCAAATACCACTCCGGTGCTTTGTTCAGCTAAATTCAGCGCGCCAAGAAGAGTAATTTGTGCCGGAGAATCCATTCAGTTCTCAGATGAATCTTTCAACGCTGTATCCGGATGGAACTGGTCATTTACAGGAGGTTCACCAGCTACTTCAACAGTCCAGAATCCAACTGTTACTTACAATACTCCGGGAACGTATGCAGTTCAACTGGAAGCCACAGACGGAACCAGTTCAAATACAGCAAATATTGCAGGTTACATTACAGTACTTCCTGCACCAACCGGCATTCCATACTATGAGAGTTTTGAAACGTTTACAAGCTTCGCAAGTCCGAATTGGTTTGTTACGAATAACGGCGGAAACCCATGGACAGTAACTACAACTGTAGGTCGCACCGGAACAAATTCTGCGAAACTGCAGAACTTCGGTCAAACAGAAGCCCAAATGGACGAATTGGAATCCCACTCGATTGATTTATCGGGAATTACTTCTGCAACGAATGCGACTCTTTCATTCAGATACGCATACCGCAAAAGAACTTCTGCCGATACGGATGTCCTGAAACTATTTATAACGAAAGATTGCGGTGAAGTTTGGGATGTTCGCAAAACATTGACTGCAACAACTATGTCCGGATCCAATTTAGCAGCATCGCAGTGGACACCAACGCCGGCTGATTGGATTACAGTGCACGTTACGAATGTTACAAGCGCGTATTGGAATGAAAACTTCCGATTCAAGTTCCAGTTTACAGCAGGTGGCGGTAACAACGTATACCTTGATGATATTAATATATATGCCGGAGCTCCATCGGATGAACTTGTTTTGGGATTAGCTGATTTCGGATCATTCCAGGATTTCAATTTATTCCCGAATCCGGCTGAAAATGAGCTTCAGATCAGCTTTAGCTCGCAGACAGGGAACAATTCACTTGAATTTACAGTTACGGATCTTTCCGGAAAACTGATCAAATCGATCCCCGTTAATGCCCAGGAAGGATCGAACCTGGTATTTATCGAAACTTCTGATCTATCAGCAGGAACTTATTTAATTAAGGTG
>CBIHOM010000040.1:0-16926 GCA_966212075.1 uncultured Fluviicola sp. | reverse complement strand
ACACGGCAACGTATACACTTCAGAATGCTGCGGGCTGCGACTCAATCGTAACGCTGGACCTGACGATCACCAATTCCACAACTGGAACAGATGTTCAGACTGCGTGTGACTCATACCAATGGATCGATGGTATCACATATATTACAAGCAATAACACGGCAACGTATACACTTCAGAATGCTGCGGGCTGCGACTCAATCGTAACGCTAGACCTGACGATCACCAATTCCACAACTGGAACTGATGTCCAAACAGCATGTGACTCTTTTGATTGGATTGATGGGAATACGTATATCACATCAACGAACACACCAACCTTTGTGTTACAAAATGCCGCAGGTTGTGATTCAATAGTTACGTTGAACCTGACAATCAACTATTCGACAAGCGGAACGGATGTCCAAACAGCTTGTGACTCATATGAATGGATAGATGGTATTACGTACACAGCAAGCAATAACACGGCAACATATACGCTTCAGAATGCTGCGGGCTGCGACTCAATCGTAACCCTTGACCTGACGATCAATACAGTAAATACAGATGCGACAGTGCTCGGAACCCAGCTTTTTGCAGACGACACGAACGCAGATGCTTACCAGTGGATCGACTGCGGCACGAATCTCCCGATCTCGGGCGCAACGAATGCAAGCTTCACTGCTACGGCAAACGGATCATATGCCGTTGTCGTAACTGAAAATAACTGTACGGACACAAGCGACTGTATGGCCGTTACAACGGTCGGATTGGACAAGCAGGCTCTAAGCGCGCTTTCCATCCAGGTTATTCCGAACCCGACAGCGGGACTGTTCAGCGTTCATTTCGCGCAGGAAACAACTGTTGCTGCTACTGTGATTGATGTACAGGGGAAAACTGTTTACGTACGTGAAACGCTTTATTCCGGCGAACCGATCGACATTTCGGCGCTTGAAAACGGTGTTTACCTCGTTCGCATTCAAACTATGACAGGAACTGCCGTGGAACGAATCATAAAAAAATAAGACCGAAACAAAACAGGTCAAAAAAGGGGCTGTCTCAAACGTAGACAGCCCCTTTTCTTAATACTTTAACTGCTGATTACTTAATCTTCTTCAGCAAGCCTTCCACTTCTCCAAGCTTGGTGGTTTGCGTGCCGATCTCTTCTTCCTTCTTTTTAGTGGCTGCTTCGTTGTCTTTGATTTTCTGCTCTTCCTCAGAAATCTTTTTCTTGTAGTCTTCGATGTCTTGTTTGGAGCGCTCGATGTCTTTCAGCAAGTCTTCCTTCTCGCCCGTCATTTTTTTCAGCGTTTTGGTTTCCAGTTCGATCATCGCGTTTACGCTTTCTTTGGAAGCGCTTTGAGCAAATTTCTTCGCGCGGTTTTCAATGGTCCGGTGCTGGTCTTTGTGCTCGCTGTGGTTCATGTAAGCACCACCCAAATCAACGGCAAAAGCCACTTTGATCTCGGAACCGCTCTCGATGATCTTCGCGTAACCATCGAAGTACTTGTCGCCCATGTCTTTCATTTTGGCTTCTTTCGCTGTGAACTCGCCTTTTGAACTGTTGTATTTCCCACCCCAGTCTTTCATTTCCGACTTCAATTCTTTTTCTACCACGTCTTTGTCCGCGTAAGGAATGCTTACAATGATCGCGTCAAATGATCCGTGGGAAAAGCTTACTTTGTCATTCGAAGTTTTTACTTCTTGTCCGATTGCCCATGTAGTAAATAAGGTAGCAATGAAAAGTGTTACTTGTTTCATGATGTATTAGTTATGTGTTGTTCTTATGATGATTATTTGATTTTTTGAGCTGTTGATCTCACTTCCGTGTAACGGTAAAAGCAGCAAAGGCGGCAATAAATCCGGTTAGTAAGAAGAATGTTCTCATCGAGCAGTGTTTTGTTTCAACAAGGTATGAACTTTGTTTTACTTTCCAATATTTTTGTCGCTTTTTTGCCACGCATTGTGCGTAGAAGATTTAACTTTACGGCGTGCAATTCAATTCGATACCAGGACAGGAAGAAATAAAATCTCATTTGATTGAAGAGGTCAAAGGAGGAAAAATCAGTCATGCTCAATTATTTGCCGGCAAAGCAGGACATGCAACTTTACCGATGGCTTTGGCTTTCGTTCAGTACATTTTCTGTGAGAACAAACAGGAAAATGACAGCTGCGGCACTTGCGCGTCCTGCAAAAAAGTATCCGATCTGCAACATCCCGATCTACACTTTTCTTTCCCGACGGTACAAACCATTTCCAAGACAACCAATCCACTGTTGTCTCAGTGGAGAACACAGATCCAGGAACAGCCGATTTTTGATCTGTACCACTGGACCAAACGCATGGACGACAAGGAACGGAAACCGATCATCGGGACGGAAGAAAGCCTGGAGATCGTAAAGAAATTGTCGCTGAAATCCTATGAAGGCGGATACAAGGTGATGCTGATCTGGATGGCGGAGGAAATGAACGCAACCTGTGCAAACAAACTGCTGAAAATCCTGGAGGAACCGCCAGCGAAAACCTTGTTCCTGCTTGTTACCGACAACCCGGATAAATTGCTCGTAACGATTCTTTCCCGAACACAAATCCTGCGTATTCCGTCCTACCCGATCGATGTCATTCAACAAGTTGTGGAGCGAAGTGGTGTCGGGCGCCAACTGGCAGAAAGTATTGCTTCAAGAAGCAACGGGAACCTGATCGATGCCCAGCAAATCATGGGCGATCAATCCGAAGCAAACCTGTTCCGGGAATTGTTCATCCAGTTGATGCGCGTGTGTTTCAAAAAAGACGTGAACGCCATGCTGGACTGGACCGATGAGGTCTCTGCACTTTCACGCGAGGGGCAAAAGCAATTTGTTCAGTATGCCCTGCACATGGTCCGTCAGAGTTTATTGAAGAATTACACGCAGGACATGCTTACGCGTGTTTCGCAGGAAGAAGCTGCTTTCCTGGCTAATTTTGCACGCTTCATCTCCAACAACAATGCATTGGACTTCATGGAAATCTTCAACGATGCCCACTACCATTTAGACCGCAATGCCTTCGGGAAATTGTTGTTCACACAGCTCTGCTTTCAAGTCATGCGCTTTATTCACAGAGCTTAGATCCTACCGGTTATTTAAGATCTTGAAATTGTGTTTTTGGGAGAATTTCTGCTGAACTTCATCCACTTTTCCGATCTCAATATCGTATTGTTTGTCAATCTCAGCAGCTGTCGACTGTACCTCATCCACCAATGCTGCCTGCTCTTCCGCGCTCGCATTTTGGTAAGTATCGATCAGTTTCAACAGGTTTTTGATTTCCCTCTCACCGTTGTTCCGCATGAACTGAGTATAAGCCAATGCCTGCATCGTCAGAGTACTGTCTCCGTCGTAAGGTTGAATGCCTTTAAAATCGGCAGTCGTTTGATCACATTTTTTCACCAGTAAATCACAATTTTTCATGCACACATCAATCCCGTTGTCCGTAGCCAACGCAAGAATGTAGGCAGAATCCAAGGCGTTGATATGATCTACAATGAAATCATTGTATTCCACCACATCATCAAATGATTTCCTGTTGTCCTTGTTAAAATTACAAGACACTGTAAGCAACAATGCCGTTGTTACCGAAAGAATAAATCCAAATTTCATATGTAGATCGAGTTTAATTGAAATCGAAAATACATAATTTTTGACAGCAGGGGCGAAAAATTTTTCGTCCTTACAGCTATTCACAAAGCGCTGTTGTCAAGTCGGATTACAAAATGCAATCGCACCGGTTAATTTTAGTATTTTTACATCAAATTCAAAAACTATGGGATGTTCCTCGTGTAGTAGCGGAGGTGGTACACCACGCGGCTGTAAAAACAATGGGACCTGTAGTTCTGGTGGATGTAATAAACTAGGCGTATTTGATTGGTTGGCAAACATGCAGTTGCCGGCAGGTCAGATACCTTACGATATACTTGAAATTCGCTTTAAGAACAGTCGCAAGACGTTCTACAGAAATGCGAAAAACCTTTCACTTCAAGTGGGTGATGTGGTGGTAGTTGAAGCAAGCCCCGGTTACGATGTGGGTGTTGTTTCCGTGATAGGTGAATTAGCCAGAATTCAGGTCAAAAAGAAATCTCCGGGTTTAAAACCAATGGAGACCAAGAAGATTTTGCGTATCGCAAATCAGGAAGATATCGATAAATGGGTCCAGGCCCGTTCTTTGGAGTCGGAAGTCATGTTCCAGGCTCGAACTTTAGCCGTAAATATCGGTTTGGAGATGAAGATCTCCGATGTAGAATACCAGGGAGATTTAACGAAAGCAACGTTCTATTACACTGCTGAAGGACGCGTGGATTTCCGCCAGTTGATCAAAGACATGGCCGATAAGTTCAAGATCCGGATCGAAATGCGCCAGATCGGTTCAAGACAGGAAGCTCAGCGCTTGGGTGGAATCGGTTCGTGCGGTAGAGAGTTGTGTTGTTCAACCTGGCTGACAGATTTCCGTTCGGTTTCTACTTCTGCTGCGCGTTACCAGCAATTGTCCCTGAATCCGCAAAAATTAGCCGGACAGTGTGGAAAATTAAAGTGCTGTCTGAACTACGAACTGGATATGTACCTGGAAGCGATTAAGTCATTCCCGAGTACGGATGTTAAATTACAAACCGAAAAAGGGACTGCTTTCCACATCAAAACAGATGTCTTCAAAAGACAATTGTGGTACATGTATGAAGGCGAAGCTTCCATCGGTGTCGGATTGGTTGCATTGAGCCCGGAACGCGTTCAGGATATTATCAAGATCAATAAATCGGGTAAAAAACCTGCCGATCTGAAAGATTTCGATTCGCATGTGGTGACACGAAAAGAACCGGATTATGACAATGTAGTTGGTCAGGATTCATTGAACCGTTTCGACAATACCTTCAGCAAAAACAAAAAACGCAAGAAGAAAAAATCGAAAGGAAATGCACCCCAGGTTGACGGTGCTGTTGCAACTCCAAAACCTGCTCAAAAACAAGACAGGCCTCAGGGGAATAAACAACCGCAGGATAAACAGCAAAATCGTCCGCAGCAGCAGAACAAGCAGCAACAGCAGAACAATAAACCGCAACAGCAGCAAAAGCCTGCTCAAAACGCGGATCGCACATCGTCAACAGCTTCAGCAATGACACAAGGATCTGCACCACAGGCTCAGGCAAATCCGAATAAGAAAAAGAACAATCGTCGCAGACCACCACGAAAAAACAACGGAGGAAATGAAGGCACTGAAAAATAGTTGGGTATTGGTTTTATTGGTCTTTCTCTGCTCATGCGGAGATTCACCGCTTTACAATAAATCGTATTCTTTCGCCAATAATGCGTGGGAACAGGACGTAAAGCCGGTGTTCAAAGTCAATATTACAGATACCGCTGCTTCTTATACCGTTCAAATTACGTTGCGTACAACTACCGATTACGGGTACAATAACCTATGGTTTTTCATTCATTCGAAAACTCCGGGCGGCCAGGTCGGAAGAGAACCCGTGGAAGTGAAAATTGCTAACCCTGACGGTTCCTGGATCGGTGAAACCTCCGGAACTATTGTAGAAAATACGGTCTATTTCAGACATGTGAAGTTCCCGCAAAAAGGAGATTATATTTTCACTTTTGAACAAGGGATTACAGAACAACGTGCGAAAAATGTAATGGATATCAGCTATGCTGTGACCAAAAACCCAACTAAGGAATAGTTCTATGGAAATCAAAGTCATCAATAAATCGAACAACGAGTTGCCGCATTACGCAACAGCAGATTCTGCAGGCTTGGATATTCGTGCATTTTTGAATGAACCGGTTACTTTAAAACCTTTGGAACGCAAGCTGATCCCAACCGGTTTGTACCTCGAAATTCCAAGCGGGTTTGAGGTCCAGATCCGGCCAAGAAGCGGGTTTGCATTCAAGCAGGGAGTGACTGTTCTGAATTCACCGGGAACCATTGACGCGGATTACCGCGGTGAAATCGGCGTCTTATTGATAAACTTGTCGAACGAAGACGTAGTCATCGAAAGCGGTGAACGCGTTGCGCAAATGGTTGTAGCACCATTTGTACAGGCACAATTAAGAGAAACAAACGAACTTTCGGAAACCGGCCGTGGAGACGGTGGCTTCGGAAGTACCGGAAAAAATTAAATGATATTATGAAAGTTATCGTTCCAATGGCAGGGCGTGGCAGCCGATTGAGACCACATACATTAACCGTTCCGAAACCACTTGTACCGGTCGGTGGAAAACCGATCGTTCACCGACTGGTGGAAGACATTGCTGCATTGTGCAGTGAGCCGATTGATGAAATTGGCTTTGTAATCGGTGATTTCGGCCCTGAAATTGAAGCTGAATTAATCAAAGTAGCTGAAAAACTTGGCGCAAAAGGAAGCATTTTCTACCAGGATAAGCCACTTGGAACAGCACATGCCGTTCTGTGTGCGGAAAAATTGTTGGAAGGCCCGGTAGTTGTTGCATTTGCGGATACGCTGTTCCGTGCGAACTTCAAAATTGACCCGAATGCAGATGGAATTTTGTGGGTGAAACAAATCGATGATCCAAGCGCTTTCGGAGTAGTAAAATTGAACGACAACGGTGAGATCGTTGACTTCGTGGAAAAACCAAGAGATTTTGTTTCGGATCTGGCGATGATCGGGATTTATTATTTCAAAGACGGATTGGCTTTGAGAGACGAATTAAACTTTTTGGTTGAAAACGGCATCATAAAGAGCGGCGAGTACCAACTTCCGGATGCATTGCGCAGACTCACGGAGAAAGGAAAGCGTTTTAAACCGGGAGAAGTAGATGAATGGCTCGATTGCGGAAATAAGGAAGTTACAGTTATCACGAATCAACGCGTATTGGAATACGACCAGGAAAAAGGTATTGACATGGTAGACGATTCTGCAAAAGTGTTGAATTCGATCATTATTCCTCCTTGCTTTATCGGGAAGGACGTGATCCTGGAGAACTCGGTTGTAGGACCGCATGTTTCACTGGGAAAGGGATCCATGGTAACCAATTCCATCATCAAGAACAGCATTTTACAGCAATATTCTATTATTGTTGACGCGAATTTGAAAGACTCCATGCTGGGTTCACATTCAAAATACAAAGGTTTGGCTCGGGATTTGAGCTTAAGTGACTATTCAATAATTAGCTGATGAAACAGTTCCTTTACATATCTGCATTCCTTCTTATTTCCACTTCCTGCGGAACCAAGAAAGTCGCTGTCGGAAAAACGAATTCCCAGGATGATCTGGCTTACATTCAGACTTTTCACAATGCAATGCGCTATAAGGTAAAGGGACAATTTAATGACGCGATTCAGGCCTTTGATTCCTGTATGATGATCCGGCCAACGGATGACGCGGCAGCTTTCGGGTTAAGTCAGTGCTACCTGCAACTCGACAATAAAACCAAGGCTGCAGAATACACAGAACTGGCAAGTAAACTGGACCCGAACAATATTTGGTACACCCAGGAATTAGGATACATGTATTACAACCAGGGAAAGTTTACGGAGGCCGAAAAATGCTTCGCAAAAATGGTCAAGGCACAACCCAATAATGTGGACTGGTTATTTGCACATGCTGAAATCCTGAAACGTTTGGGCCGTCAGAACGACGCAATCAATTCACTGAACAAAATGGAAGATCAATTGGGTATACTTCCCGATTTATCGATCCAGAAATTTGAATTGTACATTTCCCAAAAACAGGACGAAAAAGGAATTGCTGAAATTCAAAAAGCACGGGAGGTTTACCCCGACGATTTGAGCCTGATCGGAACACTGGTAGATTACTATTTTTCGAAAAGAGAAATTGCCAAGGCACAATCCATGCTGGTAGAACTGGTAAAAAATGATCCCTCCAATGCACGTGCAAACCTGGCCTTGGGTGATTTGTATTACCGGCAAATGAACAAAGCGGAAGCATACAAGTATTTCACCGCTGCTTTCCAGGGCACAGGTGTTGATCTGGACACCAAAATGTCTGTTCTGTTGGACTTGTATGAAAAGCAGGTTCCGGTAGATAAAGAATTAATCACCCTGGCAGATTTGCTGATAGCAAGTTATCCGGATAATGCGAAGGGTTATTCGGTAAAAGGCGATTTACTGCTTCGCAATAATCAGAAAGAAGAAGCGCTGGCAGCTTATAAAAATGCCCTGAAGTTTGAAGAGAACAAATTCCCGATCTGGAACCAGGTCTTGATGCTGGAATATGAGTTGATGCAATTTGAAGACCTGTATAAAGATGCACGTGCTTGCAGTGCCTTGTTCCCGACCATTTCAAGTGTACAATTGCTGTATACGATCGCTTGTGTGCAATTAGACCATTTCCAGGAAGCAATTGATGCTGCGGACATGGGGAAAGACCTGGTTGTTGACGATCCTGCAACGGAATCCGAATTTTATGCTCAGAAAGGAGATGCCCTGTTCGGATTGAAACGCTACAAGGAAGGTGTTGAAGCCTATGATAAAGCATTGGCTCTTTTTCCTTCCAATTCCCTGACGAAGAATAATTACGCGATGCGATTGGCTCTTGCAAACATGGACCTTGCGAAAGCAGAGAGGTTGATCAACGAAGCGCTTGACGGCAAATCAAATCAGGCACCGTATGTGGACACAAAAGGACTGATCTTCTTTAAGCAGGGTAAATTCAAACAAGCATTGGAACAATTTACAATCGCAGACGAACTGGATAAAGAAAATAAAAATTACATCGAACACATGGGTGATGCATTCTTCAAATTGGGTGACACAAGCAAGGCGCTCGAATTGTGGAAAAAAGCCCTTTCACTTGGATCAAAGAATAAAGTACTAAGTAAAAAAATTCAATCAAAAACATATGTCGATCCGGAATACTAAATGGTTGGGAATTGCTTTATTGGTCCTTCTGTGTTCTTGTGCAAGGAGGCCGGTTGCAGACAAACCGATCAAGCTTGAAAAACGAAAAACAAGTGAGCTGATCGACGCAATGGACAGCCTTTCCGTTATTCGTCCGAATTCGTTTTATACAAAAATCAAATGCCATTTCTCGGATACAAACCGAAGAGTCAGTTTCAAGACTTCCATTCGTGCTGTGAGAGACAGCGCCATTAATCCGATCATCACCTACGCCGGAATCCCGATTGTGAATTCATTGATCAGGCGCGATTCGCTGTTCATTTCCAATCGGAAAGACAAATGTGCTATCCGCACCACCATGGGCTATATCAAAGAATCCTTCGGTGTGGATTTCGATTACCGGAACATTGAAGAATTACTGCTTGGACTTCCTGTAGCCTACGACACAACTCAAAAGTACTTCCAGATCAATGATCCCTACAATTATATTATTTCATCGCACCGCAAACGCATTATCAAAAAGGAAAACAAGATCAAGCAACACGAACGCGATCTCATTAATCGAAGAGACCGCAACGATGATGAAAGCGAAAACAATGTGATCATCCGTTATTTCATTCATCCTTCCCTGAAAAGCATCAGTCGTTTGGTGATTGACAGCCCGGAAGATACCACGCATATTTCCGTCGATTATATTGACCGGGATACCGTAGATACATACTTAATACCCAAAGAAGTAGTCATTGATATTGTAACGGCACGGAATCATATCGTTCTAACAATGGATTACGATAAAACAGAAATAAACACACCTCAGGAAATTTACTTTGTAATACCGGAAGAATATGGTGACTGCAATTCTGAAAAATAGCCTGTTTATCCTTCTATTGACAAGTACAGGCTTTGTCTGGTCGCAAAAGAAAAGTGATCAGCTCCAGGCGGAACAAAACAAGCTGGAAAAGAAACTTTCCACTACAAAATCCTTGTTGGACAAAGTAAAAAAAGGAACAGAATCTTCTTTGAATGAATTGAAGTTAATCGAGAACCAGGTAAAAAACCGGGAACTGCTCGTGCGGAATTTTGACAACCAAATCCGCAGTGCGGAGTTGACAATTTCTTCCAAAAGTGACCAGATCAAAGAACTTCAAAAACGCCTGGTCCGCTTAAAGGAACAGTATAAGAAATTACTGATTTATGCTTACAAGCACCGCAATAAATCGGCGAAAATGATGTATATCTTTTCCTCTTCCAATTACTTCGAAGCTGTGAAAAGGACTTCTTACTTAAAGCGTCTTTCCGAAATTCAGCAAAAGCAATTCAAAGTCATTCTCCAAAACGAAAAAACAATTCACCGGGAAATCAAAACGATCCGGGAAGAGAAAGATCACAAAAAACTGTTGCTGGAGGAGAAAATCATTGAGAAAAAGCAAATAGAAAAAGATAAATCCGCGAAACAACTTGCTTTGGAAAAATTGCGTAAGGATGAGAATTCATTGATGGCAGAGTTGAAAGAGCAGGAACGTCAAAAAGCCGAATTGAAGCGTCGCATTAAACTGGCTATTGAAAAAGAAATTGCCGAAGCGGAAGCGAAAGCCAGAAAAGAAGCGGAGAAAAAAGCTTCACTGGCATCAAAGAGTACGAGCAGTTCCGCTTCAACCAAAACAACTGCCACTTCTACTCCGGCAAAAAAAGAAGTGGCGTTCACGGATACCAAAGAGAACATTGCGCTTGGAAAGAGCTTTGAATCCAACAGGGGAAAATTACCCTGGCCGGTAGCTAAGGGTTCCATTACGGAAAACTATGGTAAAAATGCGCATCCGACTTTACCAAATGTATATACCAACAACAATGGTATCGATATCGGAGCTCCTAAAAATTCGCAGGTAAGAGCTGTTTTCGAAGGAGAAGTGACGAGTGTTTTGAATATCCCCGGAGCAGGAAAGGTAATCATCATCAAACATGGTGCTTACCGGACAGTTTACAGCAACTTACAGGAGGCATACGTTTCGGTGGGTGATAAAGTCAGCTCAAAACAAGCGATCGGATCTTTGCTTGCTGACGAAGAGGGGAATCTTTCTACTTCTCATTTCGAAATTCACCAGGTTGTTGAAGGATCGGTGCAACGTATCAATCCTACTTTGTGGCTGGCACAATAGAATGATTTGGAACGGTGTGAAAAAGGAAAACCAGTTTCTTTTGCTTGGAATCCTATGACGAGATACTCATTCATAATGCTCCCTTAATAGCCAAGCTAGCCAATTCGTTCATTTAAGGACTTTTATGAACGTATTTCCTGAATTTTGAAGTACTTTTGCAATGCGTAAGAAGAATCACTATTCCATTTAACAACTAATGAACTAGTGTATGAATGTCTTTTACTCCTTAACCCTCTTTACTACTCTCGTGGTCTTCTATTCCTTCGGGCAATCGGGTCCGGCAGGTGTGGGTACTTCTGCTACCAATGTGCTATGGTTGAAAGCAGATGCCGGAACCAGCACTTCAACAAATGGCTCTCCTGTCTCTTCATGGAGTGATCAATCAGGAAATGGAATTGTATTAAGTCAAAGTACTGTTGTCCAGCAACCTTTGTACGTAAGTTCTCTCATCAATGGATTCCCGGCTATTGAATTCGACAACAATAATGGTAGCGGACAGAATGATTTCTTTTCAGCTCCGGATAATCCTATTTTTGATAATACGAACGGTTACAGCTTTTTCACGGTTACACGTATGAAAGGGTTTGGCAATGCACAATCTATTATCAGCAAACGAATTAATGTCGGAAATCAGGAGGCCTTTATGATTTTCTTCTACTCAGCAAATGAATTGACCATTGATATTGACAATGATAACAACCGCTTTGCGAACAATAATCCAAGTATCCCTAATACCAATAAAATTTACGACATTTTCTATGATGGAACATTAACTTCAACTCAACGAACAACTGTCTATGATCAGGAACAATTGTTGGTCACTTCTTCTGAAAGCAGTGCTTTAATTCCTGACAAAAATTCCCCGCTGATTGTTGGAGCTACTCACGTAAATGACCCCAGAGCCTTTAACGGTTATATCTCCGAAATCATCATGTACCGCACAAAAGTAAATGATGCGCAACGGACCATTATCAATAACCACCTGTCGGCGAAATACGATATCCCATTAAGTGCAAATGATTTCTATACGGGAGATAACCCCGGAAACGGAAATTACGACCGGAATATTTCAGGTATCGGAAAGGATGCATTGGGTGGTTCAAATCCCCAATTCGATCCGTCAACTTGTGCCGGAATGGGAATTCAATCGATTGCCGGTCTGGATAATACGGATTATATTCTTGCCGGGCATGCATTCCCTTCAAATAGTGAAATTACTACGGACGTTGCCGGGATAACAGGTACAAACGTTTCCCGCTGGGAACGTATTTGGTACATTGATGTTACCAACACCGGAGCGGCAAATACAACCACTATGACCTTCGATATGAGTGACGCAGGAATGGCAGGTGTCAATTTGGGTGTAACTTCAAATTATATTCTGGCTTACCGCCCTGCACAAACAGGAACATGGACAGAAATTGCTACAGCAACTTCAATTAGTGGAGATCAGATCTTATTTGTGAATCAAAATTTAACCCTGGATGGTTATTATACTTTGGCAACCAAGGATTTTACAGTGAGTCCGCTTCCGGTAGAATTGCTTTCTTTTGACGCAGTATTATCCAACAGAAAAGTGGTTTTAACCTGGGAAACGGCAAGTGAATTAAACAGCAATTATTTCGATGTTATGCGCTCGGATGATGGTCAGAACTGGTCAAGTATCGGAACAGTTCCTGCAAACGGATCGTCTCAGGGAGTACTTGATTATTCTTTGACAGATGTTTCTCCTCTAACAGGAGTTTCATACTATCGTTTGAAGCAGGTCGATCTGAACGGTGACTTCCGTCTATCGGATATCCGATCCATTAACAACAGCAGTAAAGTTAACCAGGTAAAAGTATATCCGAATCCAACAGATAAAGGTTTGGTAACGATTGTTTCCGATGAACCGATCTCAACACTTTTTGTTTACAATGGAATCGGACAAAGGATTTTTGAGGCTAAAGTGGATTCGGAGGACACCTTTTTATTAGACACTCAGACTTTCGAGTCGGGAATGTACTGGATTAACCTGAACGGTGAGAATTACAAGCTGATCGTAAGATAGAAATTGTCAATTATGAATGGATTAATTATCAAGGGGGCTTTCCCGGAACTTCGGGACTCAGCCCCTCTTGAGAATTTATAATTGATCATTTATATCCTGATCCCAACAACACAAATATCATCTACCTGTTCCTGTTTTCCCTTCCAGTTATTGTAATGAAAAAGCAATTCTGTACGTTGTTCCCGTAATTCGAAATCACTAATGGAAGTAAGCAGATTCCGAAAGCGTTGCCGATTGAATTTTTTCACATTCTCACCACCGAATTGGTCCGTATATCCGTCCGAAAACAAATAGAACTGGTCTCCTTCCTGTAAACCGAAATGAATGGTTTCAAACTCTTTGGTTTCTTTCGAAGTATGCCCGATTGAATCCGGTCCTTTTTTGAATTCAACCAATTCACCCTCTCTGACCAGGATCAACGGTCTTCCCGCTCCGCAAAATGATCCTTTCATTTGCGTGAGATTGAACTTACAAAAAACCAGGTCCATTCCGTCCCGGGTTGTTCCTTCCGTCAGGTGTTCATTAAACAAACTGGTCAACTCACGATCCAGTAATTCTACAATTTTCGCAGGATCGGAAAGGCCTTCCAGGCGAATAATTTGCCGGAGCAGTGCATTACCCGCAATGTTTACCATTGCTCCCGGAACACCGTGGCCGGTGCAATCACCCACAGCGAAATATACATCGTCGTGGTGCTGGAAGATCCAATAAAAATCGCCACTTATAATGTCCTTTGGTTGAAAAATGACAAACGCATCTGAAAAGATGTTTTGGAAAATACGCTCGTTTGGTAAAATACTGCGTTGTAAACTTCCGGCATAGCGCATACTTTCATGCAAGCTTTCAGCCTGTTGTTCCAAATAAGCAATTCGATTGGCAAGTTCTGCAGAAACCAAACCGGGCTCTGATAAGGGAACTTGCTCTTCCAAAACGAGCGTGTTCATTGTGTAAAAGAATAAAAATTGAAAAATTGTGTTTGTTTGTTGAAGGATTTTAAGAGGTTCAACAACCTCTATAGCGGTTTAGACCCTACAGAAATGGGGCATAATACGCATTCGCCAAATGGAATGGCGCGTAAAATTTCGATATACAGAAATGAAATTCACGTTGTAAAACTAATCAATTTTCGGTAATTCCTAATTGCGAATTACGAATTCCCAATTTTTATCAGGAATAACCAGGGGACACAATGCATCGCGTCCCTATCTTATTTTTGTGTCAAAATCTCTTTAATCGTTTGTTCAAAATGCTCGATCGGTTGTGCACCTGAAATGGCATATTTGCGGTCGAAGACAAAGAACGGAACACCGCGAACGCCAATTTGTTGTGCTTCTGAAATGTCATTTTTCACTGCATTGGCGAACTGGGATTCATTTTCCAAAACATCCTTCACATCCAATGCATTCAGTCCCACTCCAACGCCCAATTCCATCAAAGTGTCCTTGTCATTCAAATTTCTTCCTTCTGTAAAATACGCTTTAAAAAACCTTTCCTCCATCGTATCTCCCAGCCCCTTTGTTTTGGCCAATTGAATTAAACGATGTGCATCAAAAGAATTGGAGATCACTGCCTTCTCAAACCGGTAATCCAGTCCGACTTCAGCGGCGCGGGCAACTACCCCGGCGTGCATTTGTTTGGATTCTTCTACCGTTATTCCTTTACGTTCTGCCAGGTATTCGTACACATTTTTATTGGGTTGTGGAATGATTGTGGGATCCAGTTGGAAACTCTTCCATTCAATTTCAAAAGGTTCGTCCGGAAACTGGCTCAAAGCCGCTTCCAAATGTCTTTTTCCGATATAGCAAAATGGACACATGATGTCCGACCAAATTTCAATTTTCATGGAACAAAGTTAGTTCAATTTACCCTGGTAAATACGAACTTAACAATTGTTGTACTAGTTGCTCCGAAGGAACCTGGTTTATTGGATGAACCCAATCCGGTATTACTTCAAAGCTTGAATTTACAAGCAATTCTTCGATACGTTTTGTTTCCTCTTGTGTTACCATTACATCCTTTTCACCAAGCAATAAACGAACAGGAATATGAATGTTCCCGAAATCGGCAGCTTTCAAAGCAGGTTTATCTCCCAGTTCCAACATCATTTTGGCTGTGCGTTGAAGCAGGGTTTTCCATTCATTTTCTCCGTGAAGGGATTTCAAATAGTTTGCAAAGGCCGGTACTTTTTCTTCGATCTTTTCCGCGTTCAGCATCTTCGCTTCTCTCTCAGCACTTTCCGGGTTCCAATCGAATTTCGTACCCAGAGTGACGATCTTCTCAAAGCTGTTTGCTTCCTGGCTTTCCAGTTTCAAAGCTACGTAACCGCCCATACTGTACCCGAAAATCAACGGTTTGTGAATATCGTTCTGTTGCATGAACTGCTTCAGGTCCTGAGCGAACCCTTCGATCGAAAATTCAACCTCATCGGCATCAGACTTTGTTCCGTGGCCATTTAAATCAAGTGTGTAGACATTGAATTTTTCTTTCAATTGAGAAACCAATTGTTCAAATTGCGATTGAGCACCAAGTGCACCGTGAAGAATGATCAAGTTTTTCATACGCGAATATAAAAAGAAATCCGCCCATGAGCTCACAGGCGGATTTTCTATTGCTTTCTACTTTCTTATTGTTTCACAACTCGTTGGACGCTATGCCCTTGTGAATTTCTGAAATCAAAAAGGTAAACTCCACGTTCAAAATTCTGGAGCGATACAATCCCCTGATTCTTGATACGGTCTTTCAACATGAGTTTCCCCTGTGCATCATAAATGCTTAGTTCAGCATCTGAACCTGAGAAAGAGATGGATACCTGATCAATCGTTGGATTCGGATACGCTTCAAACAAAGTTTGCACATAATCCGTCAATCCAGCAGTACTCACATGTCCGTTCAGGAAGTAAATCGCTTCCGTGACCGTGAAATATTCGTTTGCAGATTTAAACGGACAGAACACGCTCAGTTGGACCCAATAAACGCCGTTTCCGTTGTTTAACACATAACTTGTCGTATCGAAATTCGAACCATTTGAATCGATGATCTTCCAGATCACATTCACCGTATTTCCGTTTGCCCAGATCGAATCGATGTAAGCGGTATCAATTCCGTTGTAGTAAATATCGCAATTCGTTGTCGTTACTCCCAATGAATCGAGTGCCAATGAATCGATAAACGGATTGTTGAATATGAAATTGGAATCAACCGGAATAACAATTGGAACTGAAAGTGTATCTCCACAATTGTCCGTTACATGCAAATTATGAATTCCTGCACACAAACCGGTAACTAAAGAGTATCCGCTTGAAGTAATCACTTGCGAGCCGTTGTCGAAGTCCAATTCAAAAGATGCATTTCCGGAAAGGTCAATTGCTGCTTTACCAACACACGAATTTGCATCGGAAGGGAAAACAAATACATTTTCAACAGTTAATGGAAGTCCTTGTATAATTGTCAAATTTAAGGTAACCGTTGAATCACAACCTGCTGCATTTTGTAACACAAAGGTTGGTGTGTTTGTTGAAGAAGTATACGTATTCCCATCAATCCAATCAAAAGAGTCACATGCCGTCTGAACATCCGTTCCCGTATTGGAATGCGTGATCGTCAAGTTCAATGTAACGGTCGAATCACAACCTTCGGCATTTTGTAACACGAAAGTCGGCGTGTTTGTGGAAGCCACATAAGTATTTCCATCGATCCAGTCAAAAGAATCACATGCTGTTTGGACATCTGTTCCGGTTGTGGAATGCGTAATTGTCAAGTTTAATGTAATCGTCGAATCACAACCTGCTGCATTCTGTAAGACAAAGGTTGGTGTATTCGTGGATGTTGTGTAGGTATTTCCATCTATCCAATCAAATGAATCGCAAGCTGTTTGGACATCAGTTCCGGTTGTGGAATAAG
>CBIHOM010000039.1:0-18287 GCA_966212075.1 uncultured Fluviicola sp. | reverse complement strand
CGCTTCATTACAACAGGTCCGCACTAACCTTTGACCTTTATCGAAAGCTACGCTTTCTCTTATTTCGCATAATTTACAGAGCGTTTTTCACGGATCACGGTCACTTTCACCTGCCCCGGATAAGTCATCTCTGTTTGAATTTTTTGAGAAATCGCAAACGATAATTCATCCGCACGTAAATCCGTTACTTTCTCACTTTCAACCAATACGCGCAATTCTCTACCCGCCTGAATGGCGTAAGCTGAATTTACCCCATCGTAAGATAAAGCCAGGTTCTCCAGGTCTTTGATTCGCTTAATGTATGATTCAACAACCTCGCGACGGGCACCCGGACGGGCACCTGAAATAGAGTCACAAATCTGGACGATCGGTGAGATCAATGATGTCATTTCAATTTCATCGTGGTGAGCTCCAATTGCATTTAATACGTCTGGTTTTTCTCCATATTTTTCAGCCAATTTCATACCCAGGATCGCGTGAGGCAATTCCGGTTCTTCATCCGGCACTTTACCTATATCGTGTAATAATCCGGCACGCTTAGCAACTTTCACATTTAAACCTAATTCAGCTGCCATGATCGCACAAAGGTTTGCAACCTCGCGGCTGTGCTGCAAGAGGTTTTGTCCATAAGAGGAGCGGTACTTCATACGTCCCACCATACGGATCAATTCCGGATGTAACCCATGGATTCCAAGGTCAATACATGTTCTTCTACCCGTTTCCGCAATCTCTTCTTCCAAAGACTTTTTCGTTTTAGCGACCACCTCTTCAATTCGTGCCGGGTGAATACGTCCGTCCGAAACCAACTGGTGCAAAGCCAAACGCGCGATCTCTCTTCGAACCGGGTCGAAGCAGGAAAGAATAATTGCTTCGGGTGTATCATCTACGATGATCTCTACTCCTGTAGCAGCTTCCAAAGCACGGATATTCCGCCCTTCACGGCCGATAATACGTCCTTTCACCTCATCCGAATCAATATTGAAAACCGAAACAGCATTTTCAACTGCCTGTTCGGATGCTACACGCTGAATCGTTTGAATAACGATTCGCTTTGCTTCACGGTTCGCATTCAATTTTGCTTCTTCCGTAATTTCCTTAATGTGTGCCATTGCGGAAGTACGTGCCTCATCTTTCAATGATTCCATCAACAGGTTTTTTGCTTCATCGATCGACATTCCCGTGATTTTAGTTAGCTCTGCAACCCTTTTTTGGTGCATCTTATCCAACTCCTGGTGACGAATTTCATTGGCCTCGATCTTGCTGGCCAATTCCGATTGCATACGATCTGTATCTTTTTCTTTCCTGGAAACCTCTTCGATTTTTTGAGTCAGTGACTTCTCCTTGCTTTTCACCCTGTCTTCCGTCGACTGCATGCGTCTTTCACGTTCTTTTACGTTTTCCTCATGCTCTTCCTTCAGTTTCAAAAAGCGTTCCTTCGCCTGAAGGATTTTCTCTTTTTTCATTGCTTCTCCTTCCAGATCAGCTTCTTTTAAGATTTGTTCTTTCCGTTTCCTGAGCATTGTATTCTGGATAATGAAAGTAGCCACACCACCTCCTATCAACCCGATCAATGCTCCAATAATTACATTTACCATAGTTCTTAAATAAAAAAATCCCACTGCTTACGGTGATGTTACGTAAACAAGTGAGAAAAAGACCTGCGTAAACGCAATTAATTCAATGCATCCAAATCATCAGAAAGCGCTTTCAATGCAGCAGTTGTTTCTGAGAAATCAGCTTGAGGAGCACTACCTGCAGTTGCGGCTGCTTTTCCTCCCCTGGTAGACAATTGTAAGGCGGTCATCGCCAATAAGTCTTGCATATCACGAACTGCAAAGTTATCCTGTAGTTGTTTGATCGCCTTATTAATATCATCGGCAGCACGCTGCACCTTTTCAACTTCCGTTTCCTGGACAGTTAAAGGGTACGTTCGGCCGGCAACCACTACTTTTAAAGACACCTTACTCATTCGCTATTTTTAATTGTTGAATGCAGAAATCAATCTCTTTCACAAGCACATCAATTTCAACTCCATTGGTTGAAACAGGTTGTACCTGAACTTGTTCACGCACTTGGTCCAATTCTGATTTCAGGTTTTGGAGCTCATCCTCCAGTACCTTTTTCTGATTTTGAAACTCAGAAACCTCAGCATTAAGACGATTAATTTCATCTGTCATAGAACGAACACGTTCCCTTTCAGTCACCAATGATTGGTGTAACTGACGGGATTTCGCGCCAATTTGTTCAATTAAAGATTTCAACTCAGACGTCATCCAATAAGCGTTTGTACAAAAATAACAGGTAAAACCAATTCTACAACAATTTTATTGTAAGTTATGAACAGTTTTTTTCGTGCCAATTCAAATTAGTCATTGGGAATGAGGCAGTAGGGAATCATTTTTGAATCGGGTAATTGGTACTATATCTGTGCCTTATTCTTTTTGAAATGTGAGCTTTCTATTCTGAATATAGATCGTAAAGATGCAGAACATCAATACATAAAACACAATTCCACTTTGTCTTTGGAACATGGATTCAAACAAACAATTGAAGGCCAGGTTCAGTGTTAACCAAAACAACAGGTCAAAACGGTATTTCCTGGCCATGTGGAAATAGCAAACAAAGATCGAAAGAAAGATCAGTAAACCGATCACACCAATTTCAACCGCAACCTGGAGAAATTGGTTGTGGGGATTATACTTCAGTTCGGCATAGTCATCCAATCCCCTGTCCCTTAATCTCTTCCCCAGTTTATCGTCAAAATTTGCTGTACCGGATCCCATCGGATGTTCCAAAAACTCTTGCATGGAAATAGTCCACATCAACAAACGCGTTTGGTTTCCTGAAGGATTGCTTCTTACTTTTTCAAAGACCAAATTGGGGTTTTGAACATATGCTTTGAAATCTTTTAATGTTTCATCTGCTTCAATTTGCACATGAATATTCCCATAATATGCCGAAACCGGAATCAGGGGAAGCAGCAATACTCCCAAAACGAACCACATCCGCGAAAACTTTTTATAGAAATACGAGATCAGGACTGCGACAATCAGCAAAAAGAAGAAAAGCAGGGAAGCAAATGAAAAACAGAACAATAAATTGGCACAGGTCAGCAAAAAATAGAAACCCAATGTCCAATAATTAAACCAGGGCCATTTGTTTCGTACACCTTCTCTAACGAGCAACAAAGTGATTGTTACAAAAGCAGCAAAATAAGTCGGGTGATGAATATAGGAATAACTTGTGCTTCCGAAACTGTTATTAAAGTCGTGGGTTGATTGATACACCTGAATTCCATGAATAACGGATAAAACTGTAAGCACCAATGTTCCGAGTACCAGGCCGAGTGTAATGGGTTTCAGATCTATCGGACGTTGAAAACGAAAGGAAAAAAGTAAAGGAAAGAGCACCAATACCAGTTTCTTTTCTAAATACCCCAAAGCATCGCCCATGTGATTGGTAAACAGAATTCCCACCGCGTAAGCCAGATAAAGCAATACAAAGGTGAACAAAACCGGTGAAAAGACGAATTTCATTTCCTTACGGACAACCTGGACCGTTGTGAACACAACCAACAATATGACGAAGATACTGATCGACTTGGGAGCAAAGCAAAAACACCCTAAGGCAGCAGCCAATAAGTACTCATAAATACGCTTTATTTGAACAGACTTCTTCATCAAATCACAGAAAATGCCGGTATAGCTTGTCCGATCCCGGTTTTTAACAAAGGTGAAACCACGGAATTACTTCCGACCAAGGTGCCGATTGCCAAATGAGTGAAATCCCCAACCACACAATCGTGATCTACTACGACATTGGAATTGACAATACAACAGCTTCCAACCTGGGCGTTTGCATTGACAATTGCACCCGCCAAAACAACCGTTCCTGGCTGAATGTCCGCTGTTTCGGAAACAAAAGCCCTTGGATGAATGATCGTCTCAAATACAATCTGTCCAGTATATAGTTCCGCTACCTGCTTTCTTATTTCATTGTTCCCGATCCCCATTACAAATGCATCACATTGGCCCGCGATTTCTTTTATTTCCCGGATAGAACCCAGAACCGGAATGTCTTTATGGACGGCAACTCCTTTTTCGACCTTGTCATCAATGAATCCAACAACTTGTAAGGAATTAATTAAATCAATCGTTTCCGCAAGTACCTTTGCATGCCCACCGGCTCCAATGATTCCTATTTTCTTCATGATTTCACTAATTGATGGTACATGGCTTCCACACGTTTCATGTTGTTCTGCCAAATTCCGTTTTGCTGCAATAATTTTTCGTTAATCGGCGCTGCCTGTTTGGTTAACTCATCAAACCTGTCTCTGGATTCTATCAATCTTTGCACAAGTAAATTAACATCATCCACGGGAATCAAAAAACCATTTTTACCATCTTCTATCCATTGCCTGTTCGCCGGAATATCAGTTACTATATTGAATGTCCCGCAGGCCATCCCTTCATTCAAGGAAATATTATTTCCATCTGACAAAGATAAACTGACAAAAACATGGCTTCGATTTAAGAATTCCGCCATTTCGGGTTGTGTTTTTTTTCCGACAAATGTTACATGATCCCATATTCCCAAGTCCTTACTCATTTGGATCATTTCCTCCTTCAAACTCCCCGAACCCAGTAAGTTTACATGGATATTGGGGATTTTCGGCAGTACCAGTTTAATTGCTTTCAATAAATGAGGAATGTTATAGACCGGTTCAAAGTTTCGTGTACTGATTACCTCAAACCGTTCTTCTGACAGCTCCCGCTTATGGGAATTGAAGATCAATTGGTCAACCCCCATGGGAATAGCAAGTACATTTTCCGGTTTTGCTCCCAATTCAATTGCCGCAGATCTCATATGTTCCGCTACAACGGTGATTTTATCTGTTCGTTTAAAAGCGTACCTCAGCAAAATACGGTAGATCTTTGATTGTTTCGGGCTGATCAGAACGTCTGTTCCCAGTGCCGTAATAACATATGGATGGTAGGAACAAAGCGCTCCCGTGATCCCATAACTCGTAGCATAAAGCGAATGGAATATATCCGGCTTAATCTTTTTCAGCAATTTTTTCACTTCACGGTACTTGAAGAGCGTTTTCCAGCTCCCCCCCGAGGCTTTGATTCCCTCGAGATTTAGAGGATAAACGGGTATCCCTTCCACCAAGGTAGATTTCAGGCTGATAAGGTGTACATCATACCCAATTGATTTGAAGTAATGACACCACCTGATTGTATGGATACTCTCACTGTCCGCGAAAAAACAAATCTTCATTTTAACAAGCCCTTTTTACGAAAGTAGTCAATTGTTAAGTCTAATCCTTTATCTAATCCAAATTGATAGTTCCCCATGAGCTTTTTCAATTTCGAGTCATCGTATACAATACAATTTGAAACAGCTCTCAGTTTATGGATCCCAATTAATTCTGCAAATGTTATCACGAAATTGGGAATCTGCAGTTTTTTGCCTTTAACACCCAGTTTTTTTTCAATTGTTTCATACAAATCTCGTAAACTCATTGAATTTCCTACCTGAAAAACTCCCGGATGCCCTTCGTTTTCCAAAAACCATTGAATGGACTGGCACAAATCTCCGACATATACATAATTAACCTGCGCCTTTTTTGTAAAAACAAGTGTTTTCCCGGATTGAATGTGATTGAATAAATTATTCAAAGCATTGAACGGATGCATTTCACCGAACACATTGGTCGGACGAAGAACTACCAATTCAAACTGTTCGTTAGACTGATCCAAAAACAATTCTTCAGACTTCAGTTTCGTTTGTTCGTACTTATTTTGTGGGGTTGGAATTTCATTTTCACTGACCACCCATTGGTTCGGGCTATATACTTTTCCAACAACTCCAACACTGCTCAGATGAATGACTCTTTTAATCGTAGAAGCCTTGATGGCTTCAATCAGGTTATTCGTGCCGTTCACATTGGTTTGTTCCAATAATTCCTGATTTCTTACTTCAGCAGCCAAGTTGATCAGGATATCCTGGTCCCCGAACGCCTGTTTTAATGATTCCAGATCATTCAAATCGCCGTAAACTATAGCGCATTCAGACAGATCGGAAGGTAACTTATCCGGATTTCTTGTGAGCAAAGTGTAGCGGTATTTTACCGGATCCAGGAATTGCAACAAGTGTTTCCCAACAAATCCGGTAGCTCCCGTAATGATAACGTTCTTTTTCATCAGGCAATACCTTTTGGCGGATTAAATACTTTCGGAAGGGTATATAAATAAGCTTTTAACTTTCTAAAATAAATTACTTTGAACGGAGAAAGCAATCCAAACAGAAGAATTTTAAATAATACATGAAACAAGCTGATCCATTTCACTATCACTGCCTGAAAACGGGAACCATGCTTCGCAAAGAACTTAATTTTATTAAAAACCTGGTTTGACAAAGAAATATTGTAGTTTTTCTTAGCGCTTTGCCCGATATGGTGTATAATCTCAGTATGGGGAAAATACACGCTTTTCAAACCGTACCGGTTAATTCTCCAGCAAAATTCCACATCTTCGATCCAAAACATGGTTTCATCCAATACCCCGATCTTATCAAAGACGGTTCTTCTAAAAAAAAGGGCAGCCCCGGAAAAAGATTCCCCTTCAAAGATTTCGTCGAAGCTCTTATCAGCATAGATCTTCTTTTTCAGGAAAAACTTCAAGTAAAAGGATTCACAAAAAACGGACGTTACGGTTGGGTATCTCCAGGCACTTAACTGAAAACTTCCATCCGAATTAAGCAATTTAGGCGCCAACAATGAGATCTCCGGATGATTATCCAGGTAGGCCGTCATCCGATCAATTGAATTCTCTTTAAACTCGGTATCCGGATTCAGCATGAAAATATACTCCCCGGTTGCGAGTTCAAAACCCTGGTTATTTCCTTTGGGAAAACCTGCATTAAAATTATTTTCCAGCAGGATAACCTGAGGAAACTCTTCTCTTATAGCAATGCAGGAGCCATCAGCAGAATGATTGTCCACCACAATCACTTCCAGATTTTCCGAAGAATTAAACGTGTAAAGTGTTCTGAGACTTGTAAGGATCAAGTCTTTTACATTATAATTAACTATTACTACTGAAACCTTCTTTCTTAGCATTCCCGTTTTGTTTCAATTTGAAGACAAATATTCCCAGCAAGAACCAATACAGGTAACTAAACATGTAAAAATCCAAGGCATTGCTAACAATATTCACCAAACCAGTCACAACAAAAATCGTAAAAATAACCGTTACGAAATCGAATCCGTTCTTCCGGATATACTTTATCATGGAAATAAAAAAGACCAATGCCATGGATAAATAGAGTACCAGTGCTGGTATTCCGGTTTCAATCATTAGTTTGAAATACCAACCGTCTGTAGAGGCTTGGGAAACTCCCGGAGTATTCGGCGGGAATAACTGAACTGCAACATGTCCGGCTTTTCCCAAACCCAAGCCCATCGGGTTATACTTGATTGAATTAATCACATCTGTCCAAAGACTAACCCGCGAATTGGTGCTTTCAAGACCAACTGTTTGCTTTGAAGAAACAAAGACCCATTCCATTAACTCTATGAATTGCGGAACAAACAAGTAAAAAATGGCTACCTCCAAAAAAATAATTCCAGATGCTATCAATTTAAACTTCCTGTTTTTTCCCAAAATAAGGAACAATATAAAGGCAACGATGGAAGCAATCATTGGCCCTCTTGAAACGCTGAAAAAAACTGCATTTACAGTAAGCAGCATGTAAATGAGCGCAAAAAGATTGCCCGTTTTAAAATACCGGTAAGTCCAGTAGCAAAAAGCAGCCAGCATAAGCATGGCAAAGACCACCGGAGTCCACAAAATAGAAGGCATTCGCACAAAACCTTCGAACGCCATAGCAATCGGATGGTCCGTAGCTAAGTCATTAAAGTAAAACTGCAATTCCGGGAAAATGAAATAAATAATGAATCCCAGGAGTGCAACAAATGCAAGTATTTTAAAAAAAACGTGGAAAAGTTTTTCGATATTGACTCCTTTATCCCAGTAAAAGGAACAAATAAAGTAAGCAATCAATGGTAAGTAGCTTAAACGGAATCCATATACACTGGCAAGCAGATTTTGAGACAGACAAACTCCCATTATCACGTTGAAAACAAAATAAACCAATACCAATTTGTCAAATAAATGAATTTTCCGGTTGGAATCTTTGTAAATCGAAAGGAATCCGAAAAGTACAATTACTGAAAATAAGATCTCAGGAATAAGGCTCAACAGCAGGGAGAGTCCTGTTACATGTCCTGAACCAATCGCCAGTAATCTGATTGTCGGAAAAAATACTAAAACAGACAAAAAGACAGTTAACTGATTTTTTTTCAAGTAATTAAAACTATTCATGTTTATTGATGATCGGGATTAGTTAATCTGGCGTCATAAGATTTTGCAATTCTTATGATCCAATTTATGAGCACGAATATAAGCAAAACTTGTAAAGCCGATATGAAGATCAGGATCATTCCCAAATTGAGTTTCATGAAATAACCGACAATAAAAACGAGTAAAATCAACGAATTGCTTGCGATCGAGAATATCAGTAACACGTGGTGCCTGTTGAAAATCAATGGGATTTGTGACAAAGAGGCACGCACAAAGTCAATGCAGACCCACGCAGCCAAATACCGGGCATATACGCCCGATCCGACCCATTCATTCCCATAGACAAACGAAAACAGCAAAGGCCCTCCAAGTAACAGGACCACAAAAACTGGGCTGATGACCAGACAACTCATTTTAATCGTCCGCTTAATATGCGGGAACAAGGGTTTGTTTTGATGGACAAGGGAATTGGCTTCCTGGTAAAAAACCTGGGCAATCGCACCACCGATGAATCCCATTGGCAAAAATAAAATGCGAATTGCAAGGGAAAAAACACCCACGTAATAGTCTCCAAACAGAAACGAAATAATATAAATCAGTCCATTTAGCTGCAATGCATCCAATAAAGCCTGAAAAGTATTGATGAGTGGGAAACGAACGTATTTTTTTCCAACGAAAACCATTCGCTTCCAGGTAATTCCCTTCAGGATTAAACGGAAATCTGCTTTTAGCTGGTAAATCGCAACCAGCAGGGAAATAATTCCGGATCCCAAATAAGCCGTCAGGACCCCATTAAAAGGAACCTTTGCAAGACTGGTCGTGATTGTAAAGACGTTGTTAAAAAGGGATTGGGAGATCCGAAATGTTGCAATTTCCCGATAACGCTTTCTTCGATTGTTCCATGCAACCAAAGATTGACTAAAACCAACAATTAATACGAAAACCGGTAACAAATAATACCAGACCCCAAGCCGCTCACCATAACCGGCAAGTGAAATTAAAAATAGGACGAGGTAAAACAGGAAGGCAAATCCGATATTGACCAACAGGGAAAGTCCCAATAAATTGATCGCCTCAACCGTTCTTTTAGGGACCAGTAAAGCAACTTCATACCTTCCGCAAGCTATTAAAGCAACCACCCCGTATATCGAACTGACCAATGCAAAAAAACCCCATTCTTCCTGGGTAAAGAGTCTTTGGACAATAGGGGAAAAAGCAATCGTCAGAAGTTGTGCGATTGCAGTACCCGTAATTAATTTCAGAATATTCTTAATGAACTCAGAACGATTTTTAAGATTCAGCTTCGCAACCAATTTATCCTGATTAATTAAATAAGACGATTCGTGAAATTATGCCTGGTTCGTTGTCCCTCCAAAATTCATCGGTGGAAACGGAGGTGTATCGATGTCATTGATCACACCGTTTGCTTGCTCATATTTTTGAATATTCTCAGCCAACGCACGCATCAAACGTTTTGCATTTTGCGGAGACATAATTACTCTGGAACGTACTTTTGCTTTCGGCATCCCCGGCATCATCTGAACAAAATCTGCAACAAACTCCGACTGTGAATGCGTCAATATCGCCAGGTTCGAATAAACCCCCTCCGCTAATTCCTCGTTTAATTCGATGTTAATTTGATTCTCATTTTTTTCCATACTTGCGAAGTTACTTTTTTTTGGATAAATCTGCGTTACACGATTCAATATAACACAACTTACAATCATAGTTACTATTCTACAAACTCACTTCGAGTCATTTACGAACCAAGAACGCCTATTCAAACTAATACATTCTTTGGAATTTATTGCTATCTTCCCCATCAAAAAGGAACTAATTTCAAGTAATGTCCCGGCTCCATTGTTCGTTCATCCCAATTTTATTGACCGCATTTACCATATTGGGTGTTAACCGGCATTCCTTTTCCCAGCTAAAAAACAGTAAATCCGCATACGATAAAGCGATCCAATTTCAGCGAATAAATGTCGATTCCGCACTTATTTATATTGATTCGGCCTTTTTAAAATCACATAAAGGAACCAACTACAAATGGATCGGAGACATTTTACTTGCTAAGGCAAAAATCCATCTTTTCAGAGGTGAAATTGATTTGACGATCGAACATGCTTTGCAGGCAGACGGTTATTATTCCCGCAGTAAATACAAACTTGGCAATGCCAATGCGAATCTCTTGCTGGCACAGGGATACAGCATTCGGAAGAAAAAATCCAATTCCGAAAGTTGTCTGAACCTTGCTGCGAAGTATGCTGAAAAACATCAGTTGAAACAAATGATGATTGAAGTACTTATTTGCAGAGGAAATACGTTTTTTTTGTACAACGATAACGAACAGGCACTGCGTTTTTATTACGAAGCGGAAGACAAAGCGAAATCCCTTGATAACCCTTATCTAAAAACAAAAATTCAAAACAATATCGCAAATATCCTGGTAAATACCGGACATCCTGCTAAAGCATTACCCATTTATAAAAACGCCGTTGTACAGTACAAAAAACTCAATCAGCCTTTGGACGAATTATTGGTCATGTACAATATCGGCAGGCAATTTCGCCTGGATAATGTGTTGGATTCATCACTGTATTACGCTAATCTCTGCCTGGATCTCGGGTTAAAAGTACATAGTTTGGAAGATGTGACGTATGCCTATTCTGCGTTAACGGAAACGTACATCCTGCTTAAAGACTACAAAAATGCCCTCCACTATAATGAATTGATGCACATTTACCAGGACAGTTTGCAAATGAATGCGAACCATGCCCAGATTATGCGCCTGGAAACAGATTATCAATTGAGAATCAACCGGGAAATCATACTCAAACAAAAGTTAAGGCTTCAACAAACCAAACGTAAAACCACCGTGGCTTTGCTTGCCCTTTTCGTTACCACTTCACTTATCATTTTAGGGATCTTTTACTTTCGGAAATCCCGGAAACTAAATAAAGCGCTCAAAAAGTCAAATTCTGAAATCCGGGAACAAAACAACACGATCGACAAAGCACTTTACGAGAAAGAAATCTTGCTTAAAGAAGTTCATCACCGTGTAAAAAACAGTCTTCAGATTGTCTCAAGTTTATTGAACCTCCAGGAATCACAACTGACAGACGAGGTGGCCATTGAAGCCTTGAGAAATAGTAAAACCCGCATTCAAACCATTGCCCTGATGCACCAAAGTTTATATCAGCGGGATGCTGATTTGGGCAAGGTGAGTACAGCGGAATACCTTCAAAACATCTTAACATTGCAATTGGAAGCTTTATCGGATAAGCTCTCAAAACCGAAAACACAAACCGATTTTGCAGAACAGGAATTATCCATTGATCAGGCAGTTCCACTCGGTTTGATCGCATCCGAAATCATTAATAATGCTTTGAAACATGCGTATTCGGTTACAGACTCCCCTTTGTTGGTTTTAAAAACAAGGGTGATCGACGGGAAACTGGAATTGCACATTTCAGATAACGGGAAAGGGTTTGAAAGTGATGATTTCAGGAATCATTCTTCACTGGGATTGGAAATCGTGGAGGCTTTGAACAATCAGCTCCACGGTGAAATGAAGTTTCATTCGACTGCTGAAGGGACAGCCTTTACATTTTTGTTCCCCATTGATTAATCCGTCTGCAAGAATTCCAGTATTTTTGCAGCAATGCAAGATCAAAACTCCTTAAACAAGCTCACATTTTTACTCGTTATCTCCATGATGATTTGGGGAATTAGCTGGCCTTCAAATAAAGTTTTGACATCCTTCGGGACTCCGGTAGCTTTGGGAGTTTTTCGTTATGGTTTTGTAGTCGTCAGTTTATTGCTTTTGCTAATCCCGTTAAAAACTAAACTGGTTATTTCCAAAACAGGTCTTCCTTTTTTAGTGATCTCAGGTATCCTGATGGCAACTTATAATTACACTTTTCTTGCAGGACTTAAAAATGGAAGTCCGGGAGCAGGTGGAATTTTAGTTACCACGTTAAACCCGGTCATGGCTTATGGTTTGGGAATGCTCATCGATTGGAAAAAACCGACGAAAAACGAAGCAATCGGTTTGTTATTCGGAGTGGTTGCGGGACTAAGCCTCTTAAAAGTATGGGGAAATGAAGACGTTTTTGCTACACCGGGAAATTTATACTTTTTGCTGAGCGCATTCATTTGGGCCGTTATGAGCAAATTTACATCGAAATCTGCGAAATACGGTTCCCCGTTTGCGTTCACCTGGTGGATCTATGTAGTAACACTTCTTTGCCTCATTCCTTTCTGCAACTTCACAGAAATCGGGAAATTAATCGTAACAACCGATTTCCATTTCTGGGGGAACGTTCTTTTCTCCAGTGTTATTACGGTCACATTAGCCACAACAACTTACTTTTTTGCCACTTCTAAAATCGGGGCGGAAAAAGCCAGCAGCTTTATCTTTATCGTACCATTCAGTGCGGCCATCTTCTCCTTTTTAATTCTAGGGGAAAAACTGGAGATTCACACGATCATAGGTGGTTTACTCGGAATAGCCGCTGTTTATATGATTAACAAAAAGTAACGCTGTTGTACTGAAATCGTTATCGTAGGAAACAAGTCTTTTATTTTCTCTATTTTTGTCCTTCGAAAACACTAAACATGAAAAAACTTACGCTTCTAGTTGTCTTACTTGCTGCAATTTCAGTAGGATGCAAGAAAAAGGGATGTACCGATTCCAATGCTACTAACTACAATTCCAATGCAAATTCCGATGATGGAAGTTGTACCTATCCGGAAGAAACAGGCCCGTATTTAATCGTCAAACTACACTTTGATTCCCTGGCTCCTCGTTTGGACAATTTCGGGAATCCTGCGACTATTCCACCGGATCATTCGGCGCAATCACCTGTCTTCTATGGAATGAGTGCACATTATATTGAATTCGCTCAAAGTATGTATACGGCTTTGGGTGGTGGTGAAATACTATACCATGGAGCAGAAACCACGGCTGGCGGGTCCAATGCAGTAGATTTCAGTAAAGCGATCATAAAAGGAGACAATGAAGTGTTTATGAAAATTCCATTGAAGAGCATTTCTCCGGATACTTACAATTGGGTCCGTATGTCATTAACATATCAGAATTATTCCCTCAATTACCGTTACAACGGTGCTGATTACAACGGTCGCCTGGCTTCTTTCGTAGGATTTAATACATACATTACGAATTACAAAGTGTGGAACCAAACGGTTAATATCAATGCAAACAAATTGCAGGGATACTGGGCATTTGAAAATTTGGGAGTGGTTGTACAAGGACAAGCTTCCGCAACAACAGTTCCAAACCCATTGTTTGCAACATCACCCGTACCTGCAGGTTCCTGTGTAGTAACAGGAAATTTCGATACTCCATTTACTGTTACAGGAAATGAAACACAGGATATTATTTGTACCATGTCACTTTCAACAAATAAGAGTTTCGAGTGGTATGATGCAAACCAGGATGGAAAATACGAACCGGGAGCGGGAGATTACCCGACAGATATGGGATTAAGAGGTTTGAAACCGATTATTACTCAATAGTTCTAACTAACTGATTTTAAAAAGAGTCCGCAAATCGGACTCTTTTTTTATGTAAATCAACTGAGAAAAAGCCGCATGCTTACTCAATAAAAAATCCCCCTTAGTTAAACCGAGGGGGATTTCTATTTTAATACGGTTACATTTTCTGGAATCTCAGCACTCGTGTATTCCCGTTCAGGAAGAGAAAATAGATGCCGTTTTTTAATTCTTTTAAAGAAATTCCGGTATTCAGGTCAGACAACGGAATTTGGTCCACCATCATCCCATGCGCGTCGTAAATGGTCATATCCGTTATTATCGATAAATCCCCGGAAAGATGTATCACCTCTTCCGATGGGTTCGGGTATAATTCGATTTGGAGCAAATTTGTTTCACCCATTCCTAAATCACACATCCACGTCCAGGAAGTTTCTTCTCCAGGCTCTGTTTGTGCTCCATCTTCGCGGTAACAAACCTGATTCATCGAAAATTCCAACTTTTGATAGTCCAGCAATCCTCTATATGTGTTAAATACAAACGTATTCGGCTGGGGAAGTCTTCTCAGGTGATATGTTGCACTGTAAGTTCCGTTCACTTCCAAAATACTGTCTACATGGTCCACAAACAATGTATCGTAATTCCCATCGAAATAACCGAAATAAGTTCTAAAAGCATTCATGTACTTCGAACTGTCTGTCAGAATAGTTCCTGCCGTTAAAAAATGAGGAATAGTAATATCTGTCTCTACGTCATTTAAATCAACAAAAAAGCGTTGCTGGTTCGGAACGTCTTCACGAATTCCTCCGACATAATTCCCATTCTGGAAAATTCGTACATAATTCTCTCCTCCGATTGTTGTATCACCAGACCAGATGGTTCTGGAAAACCCCTCTACCGTTTGAGCCCCATCCCAATATTGGTAACGATTCACATAATGCGTATAATTCCCATGTAAGGGTTGATAACTAATGGTTTGAGCATTTGTCGTAATTCCGGATAAAAGTACAAAAGCAAAAAGTAAAGATTTCTTCATATAAATGATTTAAGTCGTTTCTTTGATAATGGCGAAAAAGATAAATGGTTGGAAAAAAAATCCCCGAATTACTGTGTAATTCGGGGATTCCTATTTTTTTCAGATAATCAAATCTTAAGAGATCGCATCCATTTCTTCCTTGTTTGCAACAAGTACTTTTTGGAAACGACGTACACCTGTACCAGCCGGGATCAAGTGACCAACGATTACGTTTTCTTTCAAACCTAATAAGTGATCTTCTTTTCCGGAGATTGCAGCCTCGTTCAATACTTTCGTTGTTTCCTGGAAGGAAGCAGCTGAGATAAACGATTGTGTCTGCAATGAAGCACGGGTAATACCCTGTAACAATGGAGTTGAAGTTGCCGGAACCGCATCACGGGACTCAACCAACTGCTTGTCAGCACGCTTCAATTGTGAGTTCTCATCACGTAATTTACGCGCTGACACAATTTGACCTGCTTTCAGAGTTGTAGAATCTCCTGCGTCCACTACCACTTTCATTCCGTAGATAGAGTCATTCTCTTCCATAAAGTCTGCTTTGTGAACAGATTGTCCTTCAAGGAATCGGGTATCTCCTGCATCTACGATCTCCACTTTCAACATCATCTGACGAACGATTACTTCGAAATGCTTATCGTTGATTTTTACCCCTTGTAAACGGTAAACCTCCTGGATTTCATTTACGATGTACTCTTGTACTTTCGTCGGACCCTGAATATTCAAGATATCGTTTGGCGTAATTGCACCATCGGATAACGGTTGTCCTGCACGTGTGAAGTCATTCTCCTGTACTAAGATGTGCTTAGAAAGCGGCACTAAGTACTTACGAACGTCACCTGCTTTGGAAGTCACCTGGATCTCACGGTTACCACGCTTGATCTTACCAAATTCAACGATACCGTCAATTTCAGAAACCACAGCAGGGTTAGAAGGGTTACGTGCTTCGAATAATTCCGTTACACGAGGAAGACCTCCTGTGATATCCCCGGTTTTACCTGCAACACGAGGAATCTTAACAAGGATCACACCTTCTTCGATCTTATCTCCTTCGTTTACAGAAATATGGGAATCAACCGGAATGTTGTACTCGCGCAATACTTCTTTCGTCTTAGGATCAATGATGTGGATTGCAGGGTTTTTCTTCTTATCGCGGGATTCGATGATTACTTTTTCAGTAAATCCTGTTTGCTCATCGACTTCTTCACGGTAAGTAACACCATCAATAATATTTTCAAACACTACTTTTCCAGATACCTCTGAAATGATCACCGCGTTATACTGGTCCCATTTACAGATCACATCACCTTTCTTCACGTTCGTATTATTGTCAATCAATAACTCGGCACCGTAAGGGATATTTGAAGTCATCAAAGCAACTCCGGTTTTCGGATCAGTAATTTTCAATTCTGCCGAACGACCTACAACGATCGTCTTAGTCGTACCATCAGAACCTTTACGTGTAATTGTACGTAATTCGTCGATTTCCAACTTACCTGCAGATTTTGCTTTCAAATCAGATTCATCCGTAATGTTCGATGCAGTACCCCCAACGTGGAATGTACGTAGTGTTAACTGAGTTCCCGGCTCACCAATTGACTGAGCAGCGACTACACCAACAGCATCTCCATCCTGTGCAGGGCGGTGAGTTGCAAGGTTACGTCCGTAACACTTAGAACAAACTCCACGGCGCATTTCACAAGTCAATACCGAACGGATTTCAACTTCTTCGATACCTGCTTTCTCGATCTCATCTGCAACTGTTTCAGAGATCAACTCACCCGCAGCAACAATTAATTGTTCCGTTTCAGGGTTGTAGATATCGTGAACAGATGTTCTTCCTAAAATACGGTCAACCAACGGCTCAACGATCTCATCGTTCTTCTTCAACGCTGTAGCAACCAAACCTCTCAATGTTCCACAATCCACTGCGTTAATTACAACGTCTTGTGCAACGTCCACCAAACGACGAGTCAGGTAACCCGCATCCGCCGTTTTCAATGCCGTATCGGCCAAACCTTTACGCGCACCGTGAGTAGAGATAAAGTACTCCAAAATCGAAAGACCTTCTTTAAAGTTGGAAAGGATCGGGTTTTCGATAATTTCCTGTGCAGAAGCTCCTGATTTTTGAGGTTTCGCCATCAATCCACGCATACCGGATAACTGACGGATCTGCTCTTTCGAACCACGGGCTCCGGAGTCAAACATCATGTAGATGGAGTTGAATCCCTGATCGTCATTCTTCAACTGATCCATCAACGTATTCGTTAGACGGATATTGGTATGAGTCCAAATATCAATGATTTGGTTGTAACGCTCGTTATTCGTGATAAGACCCATGTTATAGTTAGCCATTACCTCTTTCACGTCTGTTTCAGCTTTCGCAACCAGTGTTTCTTTTTCTTTCGGGATGATAATGTGATCCAGGTTGAATGACAATCCACCACGGAATGCCATACCATACCCCAATTCTTTGATATCATCCAGGAACTTAGCCGTTTTAGCCGTTCCACAGATTTTCAATACGTGCCCGATAATATCACGAAGCGCTTTTTTCGTCAATACGTCGTTTAGGAAACCTACTTCACGAGGAACTACCTCGTTGAAAAGTACGCGCCCACAAGTTGTATCGATCATTTGAAGTGTTGGAATTCCCTCCTCGTTCAAATCGTAAGATTTTACTTTGATAGGAGCGTGAAGATCCAATTTACCTTCGTTATTCGCGATAATTACTTCTTCCGGAGAATAGAAAATACTTCCTTCACCTTTTACTTTGTGTTCAGGGGTACTTGTACGCATCTTAGTGATGTAGTAAAGACCCAAGACCATATCCTGGGAAGGTACCGCAATCGGTGCTCCATTCGCAGGGTTCAAAATGTTGTGAGAAGCAAGCATCAACAATTGCGCTTCCAAAATTGCGGCGTTACCTAATGGTAAGTGAACCGCCATCTGGTCACCGTCGAAATCGGCGTTGAAAGCCGTAGTTACCAACGGGTGTAAGCGAATTGCTTTTCCTTCGATCAATTTCGGCTGGAATGCCTGGATACCCAAACGGTGAAGCGTAGGAGCACGGTTTAATAATACCGGGTGTCCTTTCAATACGTTTTCTAAGATATCCCAAACTACAGGCTCTTTGCGGTCAACGATCTTCTTTGCAGATTTAACCGTTTTCACGATACCACGTTCGATCATCTTGCGGATGATAAACGGTTTGTAAAGCTCCGCTGCCATGTCTTTTGGCAAACCACACTCATGCAATTTCAAATCCGGTCCAACGACAATTACGGAACGTGCAGAATAGTCAACACGTTTTCCTAATAGGTTTTGACGGAAACGTCCCTGCTTACCTTTCAATGAATCGGAAAGGGATT
>CBIHOM010000038.1:0-18350 GCA_966212075.1 uncultured Fluviicola sp. | reverse complement strand
GACTTTTTTGAACGGGAAAATCCGGTTCGTTGTCTGGAAGTTGAAAATAGGAGATGTCAAGTCAATAATCCGGGTTTGAGAGTTTTGTCTCAGACTCAGTTTCAAATCTGCTGAAATCGGTAACGATCCGAAACGTTTTCCCACACGGATATCTGAGTTCAGGGTGTTATTGAAATATTGTGGGTTATTCTGAGTATTTAACGTCTGCTTGTTGGTTGAGTTGGAGTTGTAATCAACATTTGCCGTAAAAGACCAGTTTGGGTTGAGTTTCGGGTCCTGGTTGTGTGTCCAGCGGATGGTTGTTGTGCTGAAAACCGTAGAATCCGGGTAACCGTATCTGAAACGGGTATAACCGATATCAAAGTGCCCGCTGTATTTGTAGCGTACAGCATATTCCGAATAATTTCTGAAGCCGAAACTTCCACGGGTATATCCAGTAGCGTACATAATCGTTTGAAAGCGTTCTGAAATGGGAATGTAATAGCCCAAATCCTGGAGTCCCATTCCGTATGCGGATATAAGGGAGTATTGAGGCATAATGAACCCGCCTTGCCGCTCTTTCTTCTTTTTCAGCGGAATCATTGCAAAGGGCAGTCCAAGTGGGGTAGGAACGCCCATGACCCATAAATTGATCGGCCCGGAAACGATGCGCTTGTCAGGAACCATGACGGCTTTTGAAAGTGCGAAATGGTAATGTGGCTCTTCCAGGTTACAGGTAGTGAATTTCCCATGCACAAAATGAACATCCTCATTCGGCTGTCGTTTTGCTTTTTCCATTGTGAGGTAATATTCATCCTGCCTGATGGCTGCTTCCTGGATGTATCCCTTCTTGGTCTCAAAATTATAGCGAATGGATGCTGCTTTTAATGTGTCGCCATTATCAATAAACAAAGGTTTTCCGACCTTTCTGCCCAAAGAATCTTCGATATAGGTTGCCAGAACTTCATTCTTTTTAAGATCGATCAGCAGGTATTCCGCAGACATGTCGATACCTTCATAATTGAGTTTGGCTTCACCGTATAAATGGACTTGTTTTTTTTTCAGGTCCGAATAAATGGAATCCCGCGCTGAATAGGTAATGATGGATTTGAAATCGGTGTCGTTGATATAGATCTTGCGTACCTTCGTACTGTCTCCCGGTTTGTTCTGACCGAAAGCAAAAGAGCAGGAAATACAAATCAGCAAGCAGGATACAATCCTGATCGCAGCAGAAAAAATAAGGAAGAAGCCTTTTTTTGTTTCCAATACTTGTATTAACGGTTTGCAACGCTTGTGCTAAAGCTCTTCGTTCGTGAAAGTCACTTCGACGGAGCAAGGTCAGCGAAGGCACAAAGCTACGAAAATCCGATGGTTTTAAATCATTCCCAAATCCGATAGGTCGTAACTTTTTGGTTTCAAATAGTTTGTATGAAAATGCAGGTGACAAATGAAACAACGCACTTGTTGTTTTCCGGCAGATAACGCTGATTTCGCAGATAAGAGCTATTCAAAGGCTGGCTGAACTTCTGAATTGTTCTGTAATCATTAATCTGCGGGTACCTGTGCAATCTGCGAGAATATTAATCACTTAAATTTTCAAAAAAAACATGCTTTCTGCAAAAGCCGCGCCAGAAATGGAGTTTTCCTGTTTGTAACGGTTTTTTCAACATTTCATTATAGATAAGTTTCCGTTTTGGCCTGAAGATTGCTTTGGAAAGCGCAGTACTTTTATTCTGGAATCGATATACCATAACATGAACCGAATAGAAAATAGTTTGAAGTGGATGAGGTGGGTTGCAATTGCAGTCCCATTTGTCATGCTTTTTGGTTTTCAGGGAAAGGAGCAGTCAGTTCACAACAAACAACCCGGAACGATTAAAACCATTGTTATTGATGCCGGTCACGGAGGAAAAGATCCGGGCTGTCATGGTTCATCTGCACATGAAAAGAATGTTTGCCTGGCTATGGCTTTGGAATTAGGCAGAAAAATCAAGGAAGGTTATCCGGAAATTAAAGTGGTTTTTACACGGGATAAAGATGTTTTTGTGGAGTTGGATGACCGTGCAAAAATTGCGAATAAAGCGAATGCTGACCTGTTTATTTGTATTCACGCGAATTCGGCTTCTCCAACAGCTTACGGAACAGAAACGTATGTTTTAGGCTTGCATAAAACGGATGCCCAGGCAAAAATTGCAGATCGGGAGAACAGTACCATCTACCTGGAAGCTGACAAAGGAGAGAAGTACAAGGATTTCGACATGTCCCCGGATGCGATTATTGCGCGCCAATTGCAGTTGTCTGTTTTCCTGGACCAATCAATCCTTTTTGCAGATAAACTGCAGGATGAATTCAAAACAATCGGTCGGTACAATCGCGGGGTAAAACAAGCCGGATTCCTGGTACTGTATAAAACAACCATGCCAAGTGTTCTGATTGAAACAGGTTTCCTGACCAATAAAGACGAGGAGAAGTTTTTGGCAGATTCTGACGGACAAAAAAAGATGGCGGGTGCAATGTTTATCGCATTTGAGAAGTACAAGGCGGAATTGGAGGGTGTTGATTACAAGACCAGGGGTATGCAGGAAGTTACGGACAATTCGACTGTTGAAAAAAATGACCTGAAAGATAAAGTGGTTTTCCGTATCCAGATCGAAACATCGGAAACGAAAATTGCGGCCAATTCAAGCCGTTTTAAAAAACATGAAGTATTTGAATACCAACAGGATAAGTTGTTTAAATATACCGTAGGCGAATTTATTGATGACTTCAATGCTGCCAATACTTATAAGAACGAACTGAGACAAAAAGATTTTCCAAATGCTTTTGTCGTAGCTTTTCAAAATGGAGAGCGTATTAGTTTGGAAAAAGCTATTAAATTAGCAGAAAAATAAAAGTTTTGAAGATCAAAAAAGAAATTAAGGCGGGTCTCATTGCTATTGCTGCAATAGGCTTGCTTGTCACCGGTATTAATTTTTTGAAAGGCTATTCATTTTTTGGAGGAGATGCAAAATACACTGCTTATTTCCCAAATGCAGGAGGTCTTAGTGCATCCACTTCGGTTTATGTAAACGGCGTAATCGTTGGGAAAGTAATTTCAGTGGATTACAATCCTCAGGGAGATTCGACCTCAAAGGTGAAAATGGTGTTCACCATCCAGGATGACGATCTTAAAATTCCAAGATCGTCCGTTATCGAAACCGGATCAGTTGATTTATTGAACAAAGGATTGCTTGTCTTCATGGGGGATGATCTTTCCAAAGGATATTATACGGAAAAAGATGCCATTCAGGGACATGTTCAGCTGGATATGTTCGGGCAATTGAAATCTTATGCGAACCCGGTACTTCAAAAAGTTTCGGCTTTGGTAGTGAACGTAGATAAAACTATTACTTCCCTGAAAGGTTTCTGGGATACTACTGCTACTTCGGAGATCAAGGAATCGTTGGTTGAATTGAAAATGACATTCAAGAAACTGGGAAATATTGCCATTGACCTGGAAGGAATTGTTGCTACTGAAAAAGTGAAATTGAGCCGGATCATGAATAACGTGGAATCAATCACCGGAAACTTAAAAGCTTCCAATGATAAGGTTTCAAAAATCCTGGGGAATTTCGAAAAAGTATCCGATGATCTGGTAACAGCAGATTTCAAAAAAGTAATTACCAATGCGAATGCAACGATCGAGAAATTAAATGCTGCTGTTGCCTCCATTGAGTCGGGGCAGGGAACGCTTGGTAAATTGTTGAAAGACGAAAAATTATACAGTGAATTGGTACAAACCAATAAGAGTCTCCAAAACCTTGTTGAGGACTTGGAGAAACATCCTGAAAGATACATTCACTTCTCGGTGTTCGGTGCAAAAACGAAAGGAGTTCCGATTACCACAAGTGATGAGAAAAAATTACGTAACTTGTTAGATTCAATCCCAGATTAAAACTGTTTATGATTGCTGCGATTATTTTTAGTGTATTGCTGATTGGCGGATTCGGATGGTTCGGTGTGAACATGCTGAAAATTCGCTCAAATATTTTACTGGGAAGAGATGTCAACCGGAAAGATAAACCGGGTGAACGCTGGAAAATAATGAGCCTGGTGGCTTTGGGCCAAAAGAAAATGTTCAAAAGACCCATTCCCGCAATCCTGCATTTGGGAATTTATGTGGCATTTGTGATCACACAGGTTGAATTGATCGAGATCATTTACGATGGTATCACAGGTTCTCACCGTGCTTTTATGGCTTCTTTGGGTGGATTTTACACCTTGGTTATCTCGATCATTGAAGTGCTTTCAGTTGCAGCATTGATTGCAACAATTGCCTTCCTTTCACGAAGAAATATCTTAAAACTTGCCCGTTTTCAGAAACCTGAAATGAAGGGGTTCCCCACATTTGATGCGAACCTGATCCTATGCATGGAGTTGATCTTGGTTTGTTGCATTTTTACTATGAATGGAGCAGATGAGGCTTTGTACCTTCGTGGAGCATCACATGCATCAGCTGAAGCGGGTTCTTTTGGTTTTGCCATTTCTTCCTGGATTGGACCGCATATTTTCGGAGGATTCAGTACAGAAACATTGTATGTTTTGGAACGAGTAGGTTGGTGGGGACACTGGATTATGGTACTTGCATTCCTGAATTACTTGCCTTACTCAAAACATTTCCACATTTTATTGGCATTCCCGAATACCTATTATTCCAACCTGGAGAAAAAAGGGAAATTCACCAATATGGAAGCCGTTACCAATGAGGTGAAATTAATGCTTGATCCTACAGCAGATCCGTTTGCAGCTCCGGCTCCTGAAGGTGCTCCTCAGCGTTTTGGGGCAAAAGATGTGAATGATCTGACCTGGAAAAACCTAATGGATTCTTACACATGTACCGAGTGTGGACGTTGTACGGCATCTTGTCCGGCAAACATAACAGGTAAGAAGCTTTCTCCACGTAAGATTATGATGGATACACGTGACCGTATGGTTGAATACGCCGACGGAAAACGCAAGAACGGTAAGGATTACGAAGATGGAAAATCGCTTTTAGGTGATTACATCACAGAAGAAGAAATTTGGGCATGTACTTCCTGTAACGCTTGTGTTGAAGCATGTCCGGTAAACATTGATCCGCTTGGAATTATTGTAGACCTGAGAAGGTATTTGGTGATGGAAGAATCCAAAATGCCGACAGAGTTGACAGGAATGTTGACAAATATCGAGAACAACGGAGCTCCATGGCAGTTTTCTCCAGCAGACAGAGGGAATTGGATCCACGAAGCGTAAGGTTGTAATCCGACAAAAGGATGAAAAAAGAAGAAGCATTAATTGAAAAGATTGAAAACGGGGCGCATGTTTCTCCTGTTTTACCAGAGCATATCAAAAATTACCTGATTGATATTGACGGAACTATTTGTGATGATATTCCGAATGAGGAGCCGGAACGAATGGAGTTTGCCGAGGTTTATCCGGATGCATTGGAAACGGTTAACCAATGGTTTGAGGAAGGTCACATTATCACATTTTTTACTTCCAGACTGGAGGAGCATCGGGAGGTGACTGAGAAATGGCTCAAAAAGCATGGATTTAATTACCACGGAATGATGATGGGAAAACCAAGAGGTGGAAACTACCATTGGATTGATAACCACATTGTTCGTGCAACGCGATTTGAAGGGAAATTTACTAATTTGGTTGAGGTTCAAGCGAACATTCAAGTTTTTGAAAAATAAATTATGAGCACGTTACACGTACCAACAATGGCCGAAATGATGGCCCAGGGACAAACCCCGGATATTTTGTTTTGGGTTGGTTGTTCGGGAAGTTTTGATGACAGAGCTAAAAAAATTACAAAAGCAGTAGTTCGTATTTTGAATGAATGCAAAGTGAATTTTGCTGTATTGGGTGCAGAAGAATCCTGTACGGGAGATCCGGCAAAACGTGCAGGGAATGAATTTACATTCCAGATGCAGGCTATGATGAATATCCAGGTTTTGGACGGATATGAAATCAAGAAGATTGTAACAGCTTGTCCGCATTGTTTCAATACATTAAAGAACGAGTACCCTGAATTGGGCGGAAAATATGAAGTGATCCACCATACCCAATTGATCCAGGAATTGATTAATTCCGGGAAATTGTCTTTGAAAGGAGGTGGTGTATTCAAAGGAAAGAAAATTACATTCCATGATCCGTGTTACCTTGGAAGAGGAAACGATATTTATGAAGCTCCGCGCGAATTGATCGAAAAGCTTGATGCAGAGCTTGTGGAAATGAAGCGCTGTAAAACAAATGGTTTATGCTGTGGTGCAGGTGGAGCTCAAATGTTCAAGGAAGCTGAAAGAGGAAATAAGGAAGTGAATGTGGAGCGTACCGAGGACGCTTTGGAAACTCAGGCTTCTATCATTGCAACTGGCTGTCCATTCTGTAACACCATGATGACTGATGGAGTGAAGAACTTCAACAAGGAAAATGAGATCCAGGTATTGGACGTGGCGGAGTTGATCGCAAACGCAGCTGAATTATGATTCCCTTTGATCAATTAGAAGATCAAGCAAAGGTTTGGTCTTACCAGGCAGATCGTTTGTTAACAGACACGGAAGTACAATGGATCACTGAACAATTGGGTCCTTTCCTGGAGGAATGGGCTGCACATGGTACGAAGTTGAAAGCTTACGGAGAAGTGGTAAATCATGCTCATTTAATTTTGGCTGTCGACGAAAGTGCACACAATGCATCAGGATGTTCCATTGATACCTCTGTTCGTTTTATCAAGCAATTGGAAAAAGAATTGCAACTCTCGTTTTTCAATCGTTTGAAAATGCTTACCCTGTCCAACGGTCAATTTGCTTACGTAAATTATGCTGATTTGTCCGATTTACCGGTTGAAACAATTGTTTTTAACAACACGGTAAGTACGGTTGGTGAATTCAAAAACAGCTGGAAGCTTCCGGTAAAAAATTTCATTTCGAAACAATAAAGTTTAAAATTAAACAGACTGATTTTAATCATTTTTCACCCTTGGTTTTTGTTCAAACTTTGGCAAAAAAATGGGAATGGATTGGAAACGAAAATCAGATGCTGAGATCAAACAATTGGTTTTTGCGGCGTTAAAAAGCAATGTTAATTACCGCAATGGTTTTATTATAGGAATTCCGGGGACTCACCTGGATTCGAAAGTGTTCTCTGAAGAAATGAGCTTTGTCCGGGACGCACCCTATCTTTCCACATTGGTCCAAAATCCAAACCACATCGGTTGTCATACAATGGGTGATTCGGAATCTTATTTTGAAGGAACTCAGGGATTGGAGCGTGAAGTCATCCGGATTTGTTCCGAAAATATTTTATGTGCGGAACCCGAAACCGTAGATGGTTATGTTGCAAGCGGAGGAACGGAAGCCAATCTGCAGGCCATTTGGATTTATCGCAATTATTTCATGGAAGTTTTCCAGGCTTCCTTATCAGAGATCGCCATCGTGTGTAGTGAAGACAGTCATTACAGCATGCAGAAAGCAGGAAATATTTTCCGGATCCCATGTATTTTGTTACCGGTAGAAAAAGAATCACGCAAAATCGATCGAGCTGCCGCTGAAAGAAAATTAGCCGGATTGAAAGAAAATGGGATAAAATACATCATCGTAGTAAATAATATGATGACCACTATGTTCGGTTCAATTGATGATGTGGATGTCTATGTTGACTTAATGAACACGTATGGGTTTCAATTTCAAATACATGTTGATGCAGCTTATGGCGGATTTTATGCTCCACTGGTTGATGAAACGAACGGGATTAATTTCAAACATCCAAAAATTAATTCGTTTACAATGGATGCACACAAAATGTTGCAGGCCCCTTATGGAACAGGAATTTTTCTGATCCGAAAAAACTGGATGAAGTATGCTCAAACAGATTCGGCATCGTATGTTGTCGGAGCGGATTGTACTATTTCCGGAAGTCGTTCCGGTGCCAATGCAATAGCGATTTGGTTGATCTTTGCTGCATACGGAAGACATGAGTGGTTCGAAAAATGTACCACATTGGAAAGACGAACAACCTGGTTGGCAAAAGAATTGGATAAACGAGGCATTCAATTTTACCGTTCACCTTTATCGAATATCATTACAATGCATGCAAATCAAATTCCAGCTGATTTAATACTCCAATTCGGGTTGGTCCCGGATGATCACAGAAATCCTTCCTGGTTGAAAATTGTTGTAATGGAGCACGTTACGATTGAAAAACTGGAAGCTTTTCTGGCGAAACTGGATTTGCATTTGATGTTAAAGTGAAACTTTTTGTTTCTCCTGTTCTTCCCTGGCTTTTTTTTCAGCGGCTTCGCGAGCTTCTTTTTTCTTGCTGACATTTAGACGGATCCCGCCAACAATTTTAAGATTGTAATACGTCTGTTTGTAACTGAAATCATTGAACGCAATAGATTTGTTGTCGAAATCACTTACAAACATGATGAAGTATTTGGGTTTGTTGATCCCACCGATAATTTTGAAATCCACACGAGGCGCAAGTCCGAGGAAACTTCGTGTTGTACTGCCGAAGGTATAAATTTTGGATTGCAACACTAAACCTAAACCACCCATGATCCCGAACTGAAAGATCCGCCACCTGCGCACATAGGCATAACCGGGAACAACTCCTACATCAAAAGCGGCAATTACGCTTGCGGAAGTCTTGCTTTCGGTAGTGTCCTGTAATTCAATCGGCAGAATAGGTTGGGCCGAAGAAATCCCGTGATAGTTTGTGGTGTATTTTAAGTAGAATGTTCTGACATCTCTATGATAAGAAGCTGTTTTCCCCCTGAACGCAGCCATTTTAAAATCGTTTTTGAAGAATTGCCAGGCATTGATGGAGAAACTGGCCGCATTGATGTCTTCCCGGATCAGGTTCGGTTCATCCGGACTGATCGTATCGTTCCAGCGGTCTGCATTTTTCATGGCATATCCCTGGTATAAATGCCAGTCCACATCAAAATACATGTTCTTGAAACTGAAGTCAAAGCCCAGGTCATAGTATTTCGTTTTTCCGAATTTATTTTTGGAACGAACTGAATTCGGTAAGGTAATCCCGAATCGCAAAGACAGCCATTTATACGAAAAACCAAATCCCAGGACCGGATTGAAGTTGTTGCGGAATTTCACGCGCTTGATGTCTTCCGAAAAAGGGTAGGAGATAGACATCGGTGCGGTACTCCAACCAAAATCGGAATACAGAACGAGCCTGTTTTTATATTTCTGATACGGTAATAAACTGTCTGCATCCTGGCTTTGAGCGCAAAATGCAAAGACACTTAAAAACGATATGAGAAACCAGGTTTTACTCATTGATTCCTTGTATAGAACACAAAAATGCGAATTCTTTTGCAACTTCCAGTCGTTCAGTCGATCTGCCTGAACCTCCACCATGTCCTGCACTCATCGTACAATCAAACAGGATAGGAGCAGTTCCTGTATTGTATTTTCTCAGTTTTGCCACCCATTTCAACGGTTCCCAATATTGAACCTGTGAATCGTGATAACCTGTTGTTATCAGCATTGCCGGGTAATCCATTTTCCGAACGTGATCGTAAGGGGAATAACTCAGCATATACCAATATGCATCTTCTTCGTTCGGATTTCCCCATTCTTCGTACTCACCTACGGTTAAGGGAATACTTTCATCGAGCATCGTAGAAACAACATCCACAAAAGGAACCTGAGCAATCACCCCTTTAAAAAGATAAGGAGCCATATTGGTTACAGCACCCATCAATAAACCGCCAGCGCTTCCGCCTTGTGCGTAAATGGAGTTCGGATCACAATATCCTTTCAATGCCATCCATTCAGCGGCGTTGATGAAATCCGTAAATGTATTTCGTTTGTGATTTAATTTACCATCCTGGTACCAGTTTTCGCCCAGGAATTTCCCTCCGCGTATATGTGCGATCGCAAAAACAAAACCCCTGTCCAGTAAACTGATACGTGTTGCTGAGAATGCTGCAGGAATAGTCACACCATAACTTCCGTAACCGTAGAGAAGAAGTGGGGCTTTTCTCAAATCGATCCCTTTTTTATAGACAATGGAAACCGGGATTTTTTGCCCGTCGTTCGCAGTGGCCCAAACCCGCTCCGAAGCATAATTTTCTGAACGGAAGTTTTTATCGATCAATGTTTTTTGGAAAAACAATTGAGAAGTTTTGCTGTTTACATCATATTTATAGATCGTACTTGGACTGGTCAAAGAAGTATAATGATAATTCACTTCTCCGGATTCGTAATTTTCATTGAAACTGAAATTCAGTTCATAAACTTCTTCCGGCATGGAAATTTTAGAGAAATTTGTTGCGTCCAGGTTTCCGATTGAGATCTCCGTCCTTCCCATTTTCCGGGACTGAACTGCGAGAAATGTTTTAAAAACTGCTACTTCCTCCAAATAAACAGCTTCATCGTGAGCAATGAGCACTTCACAGTTTTCAACAGAAACAGGAATGGATTTGGAAAATACCAGTTTCCTGTTCGGAGTGTTTTTATTGGTTAAAATATAAAAACCTGTTTCGTGATGGTGAACTTCATACAAATGGTCTTTTTCCCGTTTCAGGAAACAACGGGCTTTTTCAGCAGGTTTATCAGCTTCGATCATCCAGGTTTCCGAACTTGTACTGCTCACAGAATGGATCAGAATGATTTTTTTATCCAGTGTCTTTGTGATATAGACATAAAAACGCTCGTCTTTTTCCTCATAAATCAATTCATCCTTTGAATTACTCGTTCCCAAGACATGTTTGTACACCTGGAATTCCCGTAGAGTGGTAGGATCTTTCTTTACATAGAAAACTGTCTGATTGTCATTTGCCCACACCACACTGCCGTCAGTTCCAGGGATTTGTTCTTTGAGGATTTTCCCGGTTTTATTTTCCCGGAATGAAATCACATAATTCCGGCGGCCGATCTTGTCCTGTGAAAAAGCAAGTAATTTATTATCCGGAGAAATGGAAAAATCACCCAATGAGTAGTATTCATGGTCCTTCGCCAATTCATTTTCATCAAAGTATACCGATTCTTTTTTTCCTTCGATCAGGATCAATTGCCTGTAATCCTTGTCCTTTATCTGCCTCCATTGAAACGTTTTTCCCTGGATCTCGAAGGGTGCACTTGTTTCCTCCGGGTTGATCCTGTTTTCGAATTCATCCAGGAACTTGTTTATCAGTCCTTGTTTCTGGTCAAAAAATACTTTGGAACAGGCATTCTCTTCAGCAATATAATCCAATACCGGTTTTGAATCACGTTCATTCATCCAGAAATACGGATCAATCCGAACATGGTTGTGCTTGAAAAGCTCTTTTGGGATTTCTTTTGCGATTGGAAACTGCGACTGATTTTGTGAATTCACGATAAATGGAGTAAATGAGAATAATGAGAGTAATCGGAGAAAATTCTTCATATTACAAATTTAAGAGAACTCTTTTAAGAATTGTGGGTCGGTTTCGGGAGTTTATTAACTTTGTTTTTATGAAAAAAGTATATAAGTTTCTTCTGAATAAGTTGCCAAGACCGCTTTTAATCCGTTTAAGTTACATTTTCAAGTTCTTTGCGCCGCTCCTTTATAAGGGAAATAAGGTTGAATGTCCGGTTTGTGAGCGAAAGTTCAGAAAGTTCCTATCCTACGGTTCCAATGTTTCACATCGGGAGAATGTATTGTGTCCCTACGATTTAACTTTGGAAAGACACCGTTTGATGTGGCTTTATTTAAAAAGAGAAAGCAACTTTTTTACTGCTGATAAACTGAAGATGCTTCACATTGCTCCTGAACAATGTTTTCATAAGAAATTTAAGAACCAAAAGAACCTGGATTATTTAACAGGAGATTTAGTTTCACCGATAGCTGACCTGCATTTTGATCTGCACCAAATACCGTTGGAAGACAATCGTTTTGATGTTGTTTTCTGTAATCACGTAATGGAACATGTAGATGACGCGTTGCAGTGCATGAAAGAATTGTACCGTGTTATGGCTCCCGGAGCATGGGGAATTATGCAGGTTCCACAAGATATGAACAGGGAAGAAACGTATGAAGACTGGAGTATCACGTCTCCTGAAGAGCGTGAGAAGCATTTCTGGCAAAAAGACCATGTTCGTTTGTTCGGAAGGGATTATCCGCAATGGTTGGAAAAAGCAGGTTTTGAAGTAGAGATTGCTTTTGCTGATAATCCGATTTCAGATGAAGAAATCGAACGATTCCGCTTGGCGAAAGCCGAGGTACTTTATATCGTTAGAAAAAAATAAGGATCGGTTCTCTTTTTCATAGTAACTTAGTGACTAAGGTGTTATGAAACTCGATAAAGGCTTGTTTTTTCTGTTTTTGCTGATTTTAATAATCGGGTGGAGATGTTCCGGTCCGGAAACAAAATCCGGACAGGTGAAAAAGTTCCTGAGCCAACCGCTGCCGGAAGTACCCTTTCCAAAGGAGAATCCGCTTACACCCGAGAAAATTGCCTTTGGAAAAAGCTTGTTCTTCGATAAACGTCTTTCCCGTAACAATGAAATTTCTTGCGCCAGTTGCCACAAGCCACATAAAGCCTTTACTGATGGTTTGGCAAAAAGTCGTGGAGTGAATGGTGCAGTTGCCATGCGGAACGCACCAAGTCTTTTCAATAGTTCGTTCTTCAGAAGTTACATGTATGACGGGGAAATAAAGACTTTGGAAGAACAGGTACTTGTTCCGATCCAGGACCATCAGGAGATGGGAAGTTCGATGAAAGAGGTTCTGCATAAACTGTCACAGGATCCCGATTACAGACGTCTTGCAAAATCACTTTTCAACCGGGAATTGGACGCCTATGTAATAACACGTGCAATCAGTACTTATGAACGCTCCTTAATTAGCCGAAACAGTAGATTCGATCGATACAGAGCAGGAGAGAAGGGAGCTTTGAATGCGGATGAAGAAGCAGGCTGGCTTTTATTTTCACGTAAACTTTATTGTACTAAATGTCATTCCGGACCTGATTTTACGAATTATACTGTAATAAGTAACGGGCTTTATACGGATTATGGAACGGACCAGGGAAGATACCGGATCAATGGGATGGAAAAAGAGAAAGGAGCTTTCAAAGTTCCGGGTTTGAGGAATGTGGCCTTAACAGCACCATACATGCATGACGGCAGTATCTGGACGTTAAAAGAGGTAATTATGCACTATGCCAGGGGTGGCGAATCCTTTCCCAATAAATCTGATATAATAAAACCATTCAGGGTAAATGAATTGGAAATCAGTCAGTTGGAATCTTTTTTAAGAACATTAACAGATGCATCTTTGGTCAATTAATTCATAGTTCTACTTAATTGATAGAATTAATTGGCTTATTCGTCGAAAAACTGTTAAAAAAGCAGTTGGATTTCCCTGATTTGATAATAAATTGAAAAATATCCCGTTATATTAGTTATACCCAAAGCAAAATTATGCAAACCCAAAATCCAAATATACCATGGCAATTAATGTCTATTTCCACCAGTCACCGGAACTTCTCCAGGAGGAGCAAGTATGGGTGATGCAGGCAAAGGAGGATCCGGCAAGATTCGAACCTTTGTACCGCAAGTATTATGATGCAATACTTCGCTATTTGAAACAACGCATGGAAGACCCGGAGCAAGCCCACGATGTTGCTTCACAAGTCTTTATCAAGGCGATTAAAAATTTATCGAAGTATGAAGACCGGGGAGTACCTTTCGGGTCCTGGCTATATCGAATAGCCAAAAGCGAACTGTACCAATCCTATCGGGAAATGCAATCTAACAGAACCGTCTCAATGGAGCATGTTCAGATTCCAATTTTCGATACTTTATTTTTTGACAATCAAGAATTTGAACACAATCAGTCATTGCTTTTATCTGCAATGCAAAAGTTAAAAGAAGAACAGTTGAAATTGATTGAAATGCGATTTTTTGAACAACTAAGTTTTAAGGAAATCGGTGAGTCAATTGGTATTACTGAAAACAATGCGAAGGTGAAAACCTTCAGAGCATTGGAGAAACTAAGAGCGCATTTCTTAGGAAGATATGCAGCTTAAAAAGAAGCCTTCCCGTTGTGGAAGGCTTTTTTTTGCAATTAATTTGGCTAGCAAGTTAACAAACTTACTAACTCACCGGGATATCAGCTGATCAAAAAAATCCCATTTTTTTTGGAAACTGTTGTCAAAAGTTTTAACTTATTGACATGGAAGCCATTATGATACTACTGATTAGAATGAGTTGTACGACTCTTTCTATTATCATCCCGATCATCTCTTGTGGGCAATTTTTGAACACCCAGCAGAATTGGGCAGAGAATAAACACGAACTTTCATTGGGATTAGGTGTAACCGGTTTTTTAGGAGATTTGGGAGGTGCGGACCAGGTCGTTGCCGATTACAGTTTGAAGGATATTGATATCAACTCCTCACAGATTGGAGGTTCGTTATCTTACAGGTATCGTTTCCATCGTAATTTTGCTACTTCTACTATGATCAATATGGGCATGTTGCGAGGCAGCGATGCATTGACAGCTGAGCCGGCCCGTAATATGCGGAATCTGAATTTCCGTTCGTTCTTCACCATGTTAAGCCAGCGATTCGAGATTATCCTATTGGCTAATGAGCGAATAGGACGCAGATCCGGAAGTATAGATCATAACGAACAATTGTATTTGATTGGAGGAGTGGGTGCAATGTATTTCAACCCGAAGGCAAGGTATCAAGGAAGTTGGGTTACACTGTACGATAAACACACAGAAGGACAAGGACTTGAGGGTGGACCTGCGGAGTATAAACGGATCACTGCTACTATTCCGCTTGGAGTAGGTTTCCGGTTTGGAATAAGTCGTTTATGGAGAATTGGCCTGGAAGTAACTTATGTTAAGACGTTTTCCGATTACATTGATGACGTAAGCGGTGAATATTACGATCCGGCAATTATTGAGGCAAGCTACGGACCGAATGCGGCTTATTTGTCAAACCCATCAGGTACTCCTGAAGCATTCAGTCCGGGTAGTCAAAGAGGTGGTAAATACAAAGATGCTTTCTTCTATGCAAATATCATGATTACACGAAATATCACCTATAAATCATTTTCAAGAGTCCATTGACAAATTTGAAAAATACCTTTCCAAAGATGAATGTGATATTCGGAAACAAACGTACCCGATGAATCGGAAGGGTAATGCATTATTTTTTAAAATGATACGTTTTTAGAAAAGAGTTGACTATACATTTAGTAACTTTTTTTTACATGTTTTTTGGATTTGTGAAAAAATCATTCAACAAAACCGGTTACTTGTTCATTAACAATGACATTTTAAAAAAAAGCAACAAAATTTTTAGGTGGCTGTGATTTAAAAAGTGTAATTTAGCATCGTGAAATCTACTACAACATAAATTTTTAGAATGAAGTACATAACTCTAACTATTTTATCTATAGTTTCAACAATTTCACTTGCTCAAAGTTCAAATTTCAACACACAACGAAATTGGGCGATGAACAAGAAGGAAATTTCTATTGGTCTGGGTGCAACCAGTTTCTTGGGAGACTTGGGTGGTGCGAATCAAATTGGTACGGATTACAGTTTGAAAGACATTGATTTCAATTCGACTCACTTTGGAGGTTCTTTATCGTATAGATATCGTTTTCATCCTTATTATGCAACTTCAACTATGGTTAACCTGGGGATGTTGCGTGGTAATGATGCATTGACTGCAGAACCGGTTCGTAATATGCGGAACCTGAGCTTTCGTTCGTTTTTCGTGATGTTGAGTCAGCGTTTTGAGATCATTGTTTTAGCGAATGAGAAGATCGGCCGAAGATACAATATCCCGGGATTAAGAGGGTTTACGGATCACAACGAACAATTGTATTTAATTGCAGGTATCGGTGCAATGTATTATAATCCAAAAGCTTTATATCAGGGTGGTTGGGTTACATTGCGGGACATGCATACAGAAGGACAAGGACTTCCTGGAGGACCAGCCGAATACAAGCGAATCACAGCAACAGTTCCACTTGGAATCGGATTCAGAATGGGGATTAACCGCATGTGGAGAATCGGTTTGGAAGCATGTTATGTGAAAACATTCTCCGATTACATTGATGACGTTCATGGTGTATATTATGATCCTGCAATTATTGGTGCGACTTATGGGCCGCAGGCAGCATATTTATCCAATCCGTCAAATACACCTTCAGCATTTAACCCGGGGAGTCAAAGAGGGGATAAGCAGAAAGATGCTTTCCTTTATGTAAACCTGATGGTTACACGAAACATTACGTACAAGTCTTCTTCCAGAAGTGGACCGATGAAGTTTGGAAAACGTCATTACAGAGCGAAGTTCTAAACCAAGTTTTAAAATTATTTTTAACAAAACGAGTTTGTCTATTGATAAGCTCGTTTTGTGTTTTTACCTTTGGTACAAATTGAAAAAATGTACCCTTTACTTAGATGGTTTCTCTTTAAGTTTGACCCCGAAAAAGTTCACTATTTTACCTTCAGACTACTAGGCTTTTGGCTCAAAGTACCTTTTGTAAAGCCAATCTGGAAATCTATTTATTGTATTAAAAATCCTTTGCTGGAAACAACCGTTGCAGGAATTACTTTCCCGAATCCGGTAGGATTGGCGGCGGGTTTTGATAAGAATGCATTAAGGATCAACGAACTTGCTGCATGTGGTTTCGGTTTTATTGAAATAGGTACTGTGACACCGGTTGGCCAGGATGGTAACCCGAAACCACGTTTATTCCGGTTGTTGGAAGACCAGGCAATCATTAATCGCATGGGATTTAATAATGACGGTGCAGAAGTGATTGTAGAACGGTTGAAAAAATTAAATCCGGCCTGCATCATCGGTGGGAATATCGGAAAGAACAAAGTTACCCCCAACGAAGAAGCTACTTCTGATTATTTAAAGTGTTATCATGCTCTGGAGCAATATGTGGATTACTTTGTAGTCAATGTGTCTTCTCCAAACACACCGAATTTACGCGAATTACAAGATAAGGAGCCTTTGACAAATTTGTTGCAGACATTGATGGATGAACGAAGTAAAATAGCTTCTTCAAAGCCGATCTTTTTAAAGATAGCTCCGGACTTGACTGATTCCCAGTTAGATGATATTGTAGACATTGTTAATGAAACAAAAATTGCTGGAGTAATTGCTACAAACACAACTATCGAACGCGGAAATTTAGTAACTTCAAGCAGCAAAATCGAATCAATTGGTGCCGGAGGAGTTTCCGGAAAGCCGTTAACCAAAAGAGCTACTGCTGTGATTAGTTATTTGTTTCAAAAATCGAATGGTTCCTTTCCGATCATTGGTGTAGGTGGAATTTATTCAGGAGAAGATGCGATTGAAAAATTGCAGGCCGGTGCAAGCTTGGTTCAAATTTATTCCGGGTTTATCTACGAAGGACCCGCCTTGGTGAAACGTATCAATAAAGCGGTTTTGAAAAAAAGAAAGGAAATTGCACATGGATAATCGCGTTTTTATTACAGAGTGCCCAAGGGACGCTATGCAAGGAATCAAAGAGTGGATTGAAACAAAGGACAAGATCGATTATTTGAACTATTTACTGAAATGTGGTTTTGATACCCTGGATTTCGGAAGTTTTGTTTCTCCTAAAGCAACTCCTCAAATGAGGGACACTGCAATTGTTTTGGAAGGTTTGGATGAAAGTGAAACAAAATTACTGGCAGTCATCCCAAATGAAAGAGGAGCAGAGGATGCGGCTAAGTTTGAACGAATCCATTTTTTAGCATATCCATTTAGTATTTCGGAAACGTTTCAGTTGCGAAATACCAATGCTACAATCGAAGAATCGTTAAGAAGGGTAGAGGCAATTGCCAATATCTGCCACAAAGAGAATAAAGAGTTGATGCTTTACCTTTCAATGGGGTTTGGGAATCCTTACGGAGATGCGTGGTCCCCTGACTTGATTGTAACCTGGGCAGAACGCTTGACGCAGTTGTTTGAAGTTTCCCGTCTTTCTTTGGCAGATACCATTGGTGCTGCGACTCCGGAGTTGGTGCACCAGGTGTTCTCAACCGTTTCAACAGAATTTTCGAATATTCAAATCAGTGCACACTTACATACTTTGCCGGAGAATGCAGTAAAATTAACGGAAGCTGCTTATGCGGGTGGATGCCGTTCTTTTGAAGGAGCGATCAAAGGATATGGAGGTTGCCCGATGGCGAAAGATGACTTAACCGGAAATATGCCGACAGAACGTATGCTGGACTGGTTCAAAGAAAAGGGAATTGAAACAGGTGTGGACCCGGTCCGTTTTTCAGAAGCATTTGTAACTTCAGCCAGAGTTTTTCATTAAATAGTATACGTCTTATGAGATTTAAATTCTTGTTCGTTCTTCCTGTTT
>CBIHOM010000037.1:0-24410 GCA_966212075.1 uncultured Fluviicola sp. | reverse complement strand
TGGTCCCAAACCAGGCGCGATGACCGGACTACGCTACGCCCCGAACTAGGCTTTTATTTCAATGCACTTCAATCGTTCTTGAAGTCCTGTTTTCTCCGTTTTGAGGGTGCAAAGATAGTTACTTATTTCACTTCTGCAAGCCCCTTGCGAAAAAAATTGCGGAGAGAGCGGGATTCGAACCCGCGGTACAGTTACCCGTACGTCAGTTTAGCAAACTGGTGGTTTCAGCCTCTCACCCATCCCTCCAAAATTCTTACAAAGAACGTGTCTCAGGTCTCCCTAAGACAGGGGCAAAATTAATAAATGCATCGTTCTATCAAAGGATTTTCATTAAAAAAAAGTAAAAAAAATCAGTTTGATTCTCTTTACACCGTTTTAATACACGCTTAATCTCTAAAAATCAAGTCTTTCAGCTGCTCGCGCTGTTCCCTCAAATTCTGAAGAATTGCACTCCTCCTCCGTGCAAAACGACCAAAACGCTGTTTCGAGTTCAGGTGCGACATGTAACGCATATAATAATGAGCAAAGGTTCCGAACAAAGGAAGTGCTGCTAAATACAGCAACGTTTCCAGCCAGCTCAAATCAAAACAAAAATGCGCCAGCAAACCAAAACCAAGGTAATTCAGCGGGTATAAAACCAAACCCAGCAAAATCGAAAGCGGTGCATGATATTCCACTTCCCTGGTCATTTTAGGAACGATCCAGCCAATGAACCAATACGGGATGACGTGATGAATAAACCCTGCCAGGAAAATCGGAACGGTAACGATCACAAATAACCAGCTTTGGATAAATTGCCTGAAAAACAACATCGGCCGGTAAGGACGGTCCAAAAAATCAGGCTTGATCCCCAAAAATTGAAGTGAAGCGAATACATTACTGGTTTCCGTCTGAATCTCATCCAATTTCCAGGGACTCGTCAAACTGTATTCCTCCAGGCGCGCCTGAACGGATTTCATAAAATTCATCTCACCGGCAACATCCGTCTGTTTCGTGTATTTCGTCACAAACAGATCTGCCAGTTGTTCGATCAGGTCCTCGCGGGCAGAATCCTCCATATTGACGAATACCCGCGACAATTCCACCCGGAATCGTTCCGTAAGCAATTTCGCCGCGTGCGCCTGGTTCGATTCGTATTCTTTCCACAAATCCGCTAATTCGATTGGTCGCCCTACATGCACCAATACTTTTCCCCTATACGAATCCGCTGAAACATAATTCAAACCGATCGGGATCACTTTCAAGCCCAGTTTCCCCTGGTTTCTGCGTTCCACTTCCAAAGCAATCCGCGCCGTTCCCGTTTTAATCTCCCGGAGTTTACGCTCCAAAAAACTCGTTCCCTCCGGAAAAACTACCAGGATCTCCCCCTTTTCCAATAACTGGTAACACGCTTCAAACGAATCTTTGTTATTCACCCCTGCAACAGCTCCATCCGATTTCCGGTTGATCGGGATCATTCCCAAAGCCCCCAACAACCTGCGTTTGAACGGCGAACTGAAAAAAGTGGCTTTCGCCATGAAATGAACCCTTCTTCGGTTAGCAAACCCCACCATCCACGCATCCATCAGCGTATTGGGATGATTCGCGATAATAATCAACGGACCGTTTTCTTTGTCCAGCAATTCCCGGTTCACCACTTTGATCTCGCGGTAGTAATGCCGGATTCCGAATGAGATAATTGCCTTTAAGATGCGATATAACATGCTCAGGTTTTGAACGAAAATAATCATTTCATAATTACGAATTCCGAATGCCAAATTACGAATGGATGATTCGCTCTTAAAAGATGTGAAATTACACCTAAACCATAAATTCTCCAGAATCAACAGGTACAAATGGTCAAGCCAGAAACATCCAATAATTCGGCATTCGTAATTTACCTCCGGCTCGCACCTCTACCCCCGTACAACTACACAAATCCGTAACCAAAGCAACTTCCTAAAAACACAAAATTTTAGCTTCTTCCCGGATCAGGTATGGATACTGTATAGATATAGCATAGGTCAAGTATGGATATAGTATGAAAATGTTATAGAATTAACAAGCGGTTTTAGGGCATTTCAGAAGAATGGTTACTCAATTTTGGATGAATTCGTGTCTTACTATCTTGAAATCCGGATATCCCGGCATCCAAAAAAATACTCACAAGTGTAACGCACTACTCCCCTTTAAGCACCCTCTAATGGGGGAATCCGTAAGATCTCTTTTAATAAGATCAATTCTAATTCGCAATTTGGCATTCGCATTTAGTAATTTTACAAAATGATCGAACGCGCACTTTTCAGACAATCAAACAACTCCTTCCTCATCGGGATCGGATGCGAATCTGAATTTGTCCTGGATTCCGATTCAAACTGGTCTGCTCTGGATACATTTATGCAGGAACATGCAGACCGGACACTTTTCACTGTGATCAATTACCAATTGGGACTGGACATCATTGACATTCCGCACACTACGAACAGTTTACCTTTATTACGTATCTGGGTTCCCGAAAGCACTTATTTATACGAAAGCAAAAAAGCTTACCTGCTCGAAGGAAAACCCGATCAAAAACACGAACAGTTAGCAAAAGAGTTATTCGGATCAGAAGAGAAACCTGTCCCGGTCCGGTGGAAAGCGAAAATTGATAAAAACACCTACCTGGAACGTGTAAATAAAGTCAAAGAGCACATCCAGTTGGGTGACGTCTATGAATTGAACTTCTGTCAGCTCATCGAATCGGGAACAATGGAATTGAGAACCATTCAACCCTATTTCAAAACACTTTGGGAGAAGAACCCGACACCTTTTGCAGGAATGGTGGAAACAGCAAATTGGATGCTCGCTTCCGCAAGTCCTGAACGGTTCATTCAAAAGCAAGGAAATAAACTGATCTCGCAACCTATTAAAGGAACGGCACCACGGGGTGCTACAGACGAGGAGGACCTGAAAAACCGCAACGACTTACAAACAAGTACAAAAGAACGCGCAGAAAATGTCATGATCGTGGATTTGGTCCGGAATGACCTTTCACAAGTAGCCACTAAAGGAAGTGTCAAAGTAGATGAACTCTGTGAGATCTACTCCTTCCCTACGGTCCATCAGATGATTTCTACCATTTCGTGCGACCTGAAAGAAAACACCTCCTTTTCAGATATTCTGAAAGCCACATTTCCCATGGGATCCATGACCGGTGCACCCAAAAAATCAGCAGTGGAATTGGCAGAGAAATACGAAGGTTTTCCCCGCGAATTCTATTCGGGCTCCTTTGGTGTCGTTTTCCCAGGCGGCGATTTCAACCTGAATGTCCTGATCCGGACATTGGTCTATGACGCTCAAACCGGGAAACTCTCCTGCGGGGTCGGCGGTGCGATCACCATGCTTTCAGATCCGGCAGCAGAATACGAAGAATGCAAGGTCAAAGTAGATAGAATCCTCTCACTTTTCGGTACATGTCAGTGGTAAAAGAAGCTGTTTCCCGCTTAGACCTGCAAGGATTTAACTTGTGTGTTGCCTGTTCCGGCGGACTGGATTCTACGGTATTATTGGAGCTAACGGTTTCTAACGGTTACAAACCGCTAATTCTGCATATCAATTACCAGCTCCGGGGCGAGGAAAGCGACCACGACGAAGCTTTTGTCCGTGCGCTTGCAAAAAAGCACAAACTGGATATCGAAGTGGTCCGTTGTCCCAAAGAACTGACGAAAGGAGCTGGGATCAACCTGCAGGAAGCAGCCAGGAAGTTCCGGCATGAGCTGTTCCGGAACTTTATTCAAAAATCACCGAATAACCGCGTCTTACTGGCCCATCACGCAGACGACCAGGTCGAGACCTTCTTTTTGCAGCTCATGCGTGGCTCCGGTATGTTCGGATTGGGAGGAATGCATCCGGAACGGAACGGCATTATTCGCCCCTTCCTCGAACTTTCGAAAGACGAATTAAGAAGGTATGCGATCGGAAACGGAATTCAATGGCGCGAAGATTCCAGCAACCTGGCAAACGATTACAAACGCAACCAGTTTCGAAACATTATTATCCCGCAATTATTGGAATCCAACCCGGAACTGGAAAATTCCATCAAACTGATCCAATCCATATTCCGTAACACGCAGCAGGAACTCAAGAACAAGCTGAAACCAAGACTGGAAAACTGGAATAAAACCTGTCAAATATCTTTCCGGGAATGGAAACAATTAAGCTTTGAAGAACAACTTCTTTGCTGTGCTCATTTCGAATGGCCGGTTTGGATGATTGAACGCATCCAAGCATTGGAAGATTCCGAACTAAGTGCACGAATCGATAAAAGTTCGATATTCAGAACGAAAGAAGGATTCTCATGGAATTCCAATTTTGCCGAAATCATGCAGTGGGAATTCAAGATTGAAGAAGTTGAATTCTTACCCGCTACCTTCAACAAATGGGAAGTTTACCTGGATGCCGGGAAATGTGTGACACCGGTCACCGAAGGTTTTGCAACGTCTTCTGATACAATGAAACGGATTGGTACCAATGGGAAAAGCAAAGTCTTCAAACTTTTGAAAGATTCGGGGATTCCGGAACAGTGGAGAAACACGTATCCTGTTTTTCGTGTGGGAGATGAAATTATCTGGGTCCCTGGAATTTCTGTTTCCGGAAAACACATCGCAAATTCATCTACCTCACTAATAATCAAGGTTTTCAGGATCTAAAATGATCATTATCACTTTTTTTTCACGAAATGTGATTTTCAAATTAATTTTTTATTAAATTTCGGATTGTACACTCTTAAAAACCCGCACATGGAACCAGTTACTGTCGAAAAAGAAATTGTAAAAGATTTGTCTTTTAAACATCCGGTTGAATTCGAACAACAATCAGATATTCGTGCCAAATTAGAAGAAGCAACAAGGTTGGGAAACGGGTACCATCATAAAGTAGGTATTATTTTCCACGATGATGAAGGACTAAAAAGAGTCAACACAACCATTTGGGCCACCGGGCAAAAATACATCTGCCTGAAGGGCGGAATGTGGATTCCCATTGATCACATTGTAGAATTGAAGTTTTAGCTTTTCAAGAAAAGCAGATAAACTCTTATTGTCAGGCAGTTTTCGTTTTGTAGCTTTGGAAGTATAAACTAAAGCCCATGCGCAAACTGCTTTTTTTATGCTCTTTTTTGTTGATCGGAACAACCCTTTTTGCCCAGGACCGTGTAAAATGGGATTTTTCCTACAATCCGGGCACCAAAGAAATTCAAATGAAAGCCGTTATTGCTGAAGGCTGGCACTTGTATAGCCAGCACATTAATAACACCATCGGACCGGTCCCGACCAGTTTTACATTTACGGAAAATCCGAATGTAAAATTTGAAGGCGAAGTCAAAGAACCCAAAGCCATTCATGAATACGATGAGAACTTTGAGGCTGCTTTAGACTTTTTCAAATCCGAAGTAACATTCACACGTAAAGTAAACAAAGTAAAATCAGGAGACATCATTAAAGGATATGTCACTTTCATGGTCTGCAATGAAGTCATGTGCCTTCCTCCCGTCGACTTCGATTTTTCCATAACAATTCCTTAATATATCCAAATACACTCATGAGAATTACTCATTTTCTTTCATTGCTTCTTGTAGCATTTAGTTCTTTTCAATCATTTTCCCAGGTAGAATTTCCCGAAGATAAAGTCAAGTGGAAATTTAGCGTGGAACAAAACGATCAATGTCAGGCAACAATCGTTGCTGAAGTATCCATTGTCCCTGATTGGGAAATCAATGCTTTGTTCTTACCGAAAGGATCTTTCGGAATTGCAACCACTTTTGAAGTGATGCCTTCCAAAGAATTCAAGCTAGTAGGTAAACAAACAGAACCAAAACCGATTTTACATCATGATGAAGAGGCAGATGAAGACCAGGCTTATCACGTCGGAAAAGTAAAATTCAAGCAAAAAATTGAGATTTTATCAGCTAAAGATTTTAAGATCAAGATCAAATACGGGTATCAAACCTGTAAAATCAATAGTTACTGTCTCCAGCCATTTGAATCCTCTGAAACCATTCTTGTAAAAACATGTAAGAATGCGGATGGAAAAATTGAGTTACAACCGGTGGATGATCATTCAGGTGAAAATACTTCTTCCATTGAGCCAACCACTCAAACAAATGACAATCAGGGAAAAGAGACGCAAAAGAAGACAATCATTCAAAAAGAACGAAAACCTGCTAATGAAAATGACTTGGAAAAAAAGAGCATGTTGGAAATCTTCCTGCTTTCTTTTGGAAGTGGCTTATTGGCATTGATTACCCCTTGTATGTTCCCAATGATTCCAATGACGGTTAGTTTCTTTACAAAACGAAGTAAAGACCGAAAAACAGGAATTAAAAATGCGTTCCTATATGGTTTGTCTATTATCCTGATCTATGTTGTACTTGGAACCGTAGTGACAGCTATAACCAAAGATTCTCAAGCGATTAACAACATATCTTCCAATCCTTATTTGAACTTATTCTTCTTTGCTTTGTTAATCGTCTTTGCGATATCATTCCTGGGAGCTTTTGAGATCAGGCTACCGAATTCATGGATCAACAAAGCGGATAAAGGTGCTGATAAAGGGGGAGTTATTGGAATTTTCTTTATGGCGTTGGTACTGGCATTGGTTTCGTTCTCTTGTACAGGCCCATTTGTTGGAAATTTATTGGTTGTTGCAGTGGAAAAAGGAGGTGTCGCTCCAATTATTGGAATGATCGGGTTCTCCACCGCTATTGCTTTACCATTTGCATTATTCGCACTCTTCCCTAGTTGGTTGAACTCACTACCACAATCAGGTGGCTGGCTGAATACTGTAAAAGTAGTGTTGGGACTTTTGGAATTGGCTTTTGCATTCAAATTCTTATCAAATGCAGACTTTACCTGGCAGGCACACATTTTGGAACGCGAAGTGTTTATCGCAATCTGGATCGGTATCTTCCTTGTGTTATCCTTATACCTATTCGGATTCTTCCGTTTCCCGCATGATGATGCTATCGAAAAAATATCAGTAGGTCGTGGAGTCTTTGGGATCTTAACACTGTCGTTCGTGTTTTACATGTTACCGGGATTATGGGGTGCGCCTTTGAAATTAATCAATGCCTTCCCTCCACCACAATATTATAGTGAATCACCTCGCGGACTGCTTGGAGAATCTACTAAACCGCAAGGTGAACAAACCTACATTGAAGGAATGGAGCTCGGCCCGCAAGGATTAAATGTTTTCCATGATTTTGACAAAGCTTTGGAATATTCGAAAAAGGTAGGAAAACCATTGTTCGTGGATTTCACCGGTTATACATGTGTGAATTGTCGTAAAATGGAAGAAAGTGTTTGGGGAGAACCTGGAGTGATTGAACATTTAACAAAAGATGTTGTGATTGTTTCTTTGCATACAGATGATCGAAAACCACTCCCAAAAGAAGAACAAATCAAAGTTGAGCTAGTTCCTGGCAAATTCAAAACCTTAAAAACTTACGGGGACAAATGGGGATATATGGAAATCAAAGAATTCAATGTTTCCGCACAACCATACTATTTTATGTATGATAAAGATGGAAACCCAATGCATGAAGTTGGCTCCGCAAGTTATGATACCCATAAGGATCCGGTAGACTTTAAAAACTGGCTTGAAAAGGGGCTCGAAACGTATAAAAAATAACCCAGTTTTACCGTTCATCAATAAAAAACCGATATTAAGATAATTTTAACTAAAAATGTTTTTCATAATCACAAAATAGATATAACTTTGTTCTGAGTTAGGTGGTTAGGTTAGGTTGATTAGTGAATGGAGTTCGGACGCCTGTCTGAACTCCATTTATCATTTATAGGAACTCCATTCTCGAATTTTTAGTCTAATCCCGATAGCTATCGGAACTTAATATCTACATTTGCTTCATGAATCAATGGTTGCAAACTCACATCGAATTCCTCAAAGGAGTTGGCCCGCAAAGAGCCAAATTATTGAGAGACGAATTGGGAATCGCAACTTATCACGATCTGCTTTACCACTTTCCTTTCCGTTACATTGATCGCTCTCAGTTTCATTTGATCAAAGATATTCCTCAGATTGACGGTTACGTTCAGCTAAAAGGACAGATCATCTCCGTTTCGGAAACAGGAAGCGGAAGGCAAAAGCGTTTAACCGTTAAATTTCAGGATAACACCGGAATGATCGATCTGCTTTGGTTCCAGGGCTATAAATACATTCTTCCGAACCTGAAACTAAATACCACGTACATTGTTTTCGGCAAGGCAAAACCCTATGTCAATACCTGGAATATCTCGCACCCGGAACTAAGTCAGGCAACCGGGAACGAAGCAAGTATGGGATGGCAACCCGTATATTCTTCTACTGAAAAATTAACCGCTTCAGGACTGCATTCGAAAGGACTGCAAAAATTAATAGAAGGATTGTTGGACCTTTCTTACAAAGTTTATTTTGAGGAAACCATTCCTCCGAAACTCATCCGGGAATTAAACCTTCCGGCTTTCGGTGAAGCAATCCGTGCTATTCACATGCCTGCTGATGTTGCACTTGCTCAAAAAGCACGTACACGTTTCAAGTTTGAAGAACTCCTGAACCTCCAAATAGAATTATTGCTGAGAAAGTCGATCAACCTGCAAAAAAACAGCGGTCAGGTCGTTTCGGAAGTTGGGCAGATCTTTCACGATTTCTATGAAAACAACCTGCCTTTCCCATTGACGAATGCACAAAAAAAAGTGCTTCGGGAAATTCGCAGGGATATCGGTTCCGGTTTCCAGATGAATCGCTTGCTTCAGGGTGATGTCGGAAGCGGAAAAACCGTTGTTGCTTTACTCACGATCTTAATGGGAATCGGTTCTGGCTTGCAGGGAGCACTCATGGCACCTACAGAAATCCTGGCAAACCAGCATTTTACCGGTTTAAGTGAATTACTGGAAGGAACCCCCGTGAAAATTGCCTTGCTGACGGGTTCCACAAAGAAATCCCTTCGAAAGGAAATCCACGAACAATTATTGAGCGGTGAGATCCATATTTTGGTCGGTACACATGCATTGCTTGAAGATATTGTCCAGTTTAAAAACTTAGGATTGGTGGTAATCGATGAACAACACCGTTTCGGTGTGGAACAGCGTTCACGTTTGTGGAAGAAGAACACTTCTCCCCCGCATATTTTGGTCATGACAGCAACACCGATCCCCCGAACACTGGCCATGACTTATTATGGAGATCTGGACGTTTCGGTAATCGATGAACTTCCACCCGGAAGAAAACCAATTACCACCAGGCATCATTTTGAAAAAGACCGTTCACTTGTTTTTGGGTTCATTCGCAAGGAAATTGCACTCGGAAGACAAATCTACATCGTATACCCACTGATCCAGGAATCCGAAACCCTGGATTACAATAACCTGATGGATGGTTTTGAAGCAATCAGCCGTGCTTTCCCATTACCGGATTACAAGGTCAGCATTGTTCACGGAAAGATGAAACCGGAAGTAAAAGATTACGAAATGCAGCAATTTGTGGAGGGAAAAACCCACATCATGATCGCTACAACTGTAATCGAAGTTGGAGTAAACGTACCGAATGCCTCCGTGATGGTCATTGAAAGTTCCGAACGCTTCGGTTTGTCACAATTACACCAGTTACGTGGGCGTGTTGGACGTGGTGCCGAACAATCTTATTGTTTGTTGATGACGGGAAATAAATTATCTGCCGATACCAAAAAACGCATCCATACGATGGTCCGTACCAATGACGGATTTGAAATTTCAGAAGTCGATTTGGAATTGAGAGGACCCGGAGATATTATGGGAACCCAGCAAAGTGGCAACCTGGACTTGAAAATTGCCGATTTGGCAAAAGATGGCCCGCTTGTTGCACTGGCTCGTGAGAAAGCAAGAGAGCTTTTAACAGATGACCCGCGTTTGGAAAAACAAGAGCACATTTTCTTGCGGATCGAAGCAATAAAAAGGCTTCAGGACAAACCAAATTGGGCAGAAATTTCGTAAACTTGAACAATGAAAAAACTTCTTCTACTTACCATTGCGTTTTTAAGCTATTCCCAGGCTGAATCTCAAATACTTACAGGAACTTTGGTTGACTCGGGCCGTAAATTATTAACTACCGACGAAAAATTTATCATTCCAAGCGCTGCTGAGGGAACAGTAGTAGTCGAATTGGCAGTAAACCGGGAAGGTATTGTAACGGGAACCAAGATCATTGGAGAGCAATCGACTATTAAGTCAACCCCATCCCGGATGAAAGCTGAAAATGCTGCAAAGAAATTAACCTTTACAGCAGGAACACGCTACGCTCCCTTTGAGCATGTGCGGGTGAAGTATACCTATAAAGTACAATAAAAGCCTAAACATTCCTGAAGGGTCTAATCAGGTTTTGAAACAAATACCGAACTCGGGCTAAAACCAAACGGTCAGATTCGTAATTAGCAGGTTGCTGCTATTTGTTTCCTGCTTATTCTTACCGATAAACATTTTCCGGTCTGAATAAAATGATCTTCCCTCAAGACGAAAAAGTGCATTGTTACCAATTTTCACGTTTAGGCACAATCCGGCGCTGTAAGCATCGAATCCCTTTAAGGAGGTAACAGGAACAACCTGTACGGATTTTAGATCATTAAAGTATTCCACCCGGCCTGCCAATGAAATAGCTTTGGTAAACTGGTAAGCGGCTATCAGGTTAGCTTGCCACCAAACAGCGCTGGATTTGACTCCTAAGGAATCTTTTTTGTCTTGTACTCCGATATATGCGCAGGAAGTCATTGAAAATTTCTTTGTGGAGTTATAGATTAAATAAATATCTGTAAAATAGCGAGTGCGATTCTCAGGAGTTAATTTCGAAGATTCATCTCCAATATAAGTATCCCAGTTTATCAATATTGTCTTTGACGGCCGGTATTCAATCTGAGTTCCTACGGAAAGCGGATTATTAACGTCGTTGATTACCTGCCAACCATTCAAAATATATCCATACGCCTTTATTTTCTTACCAATTGGTGCACTTACTTTTACACCGGTTAAATAATAAGGCACATATTCCGAAGCAAATGAGCGCGTGTACATCAAATGATCTTTGGAAATAGCAGTTTCATTGGTGAAAGGCGATCCCATAATTCCCGCATCAACCCAAATATCTTTTTTTCCCGAAAGACGAACACCTACATTTGCTTCAACCAGGTATTTCAGGCTTCCTTTCTCATTTGTATAGTTGGAGTTAATGTACGTCCCGAATCCGGGAACCAATCTCCCCCGCACCCGTTTATTGATATATTGCAATTCAATATATGCTAAGTTTATATTGATTTCATTATGACGGGAAGATGAAACAAAATAAGGCCTGTCTGAAGTTTCGGGCTCATTGAAATCGAAGCCATAATAGGCATCAATTAAGCCTCCAATCTTTACTTTTCCAACTTCCAATGAGTCATAATTCGCTGTCATACCTGTATTGACAACTTGACCGTATAACTGTCCGGTCATCAATAAAAAAATAAGCAATGAAAGCTTCATAAGATTCATAACTGTTATATCTCCGGAAGTTAATTAGTTAATTTCAGTTTAAAAATAGCATCATACTCTGAAAAAAAAACATTTGAAAGTAATTATTAGAATAAACCATGCAAGTTGGGGAAGACATCGTTAGCTGAATTTCAAGAAATTCTAAACCGGGTTCGAAAACATAAACTCTTCCGCGTTTTCCTCCAAATAGGAAAGCGTATCCAATATTTCCTGTAAATCAAACGAAGTCACCAATTTGGTGCGGTATTCCTTGAAATGCGCAATTCCCTTGAAGTAATTCGTGTAATGGCGTTTCATTTCAACTACTCCCAGGCGCTCACCTTTCCATTTGACACTCATCATTAAATGATCACGTGCAGCCTCCACCCGGTCTTTCACTCCCGGAACAGGTAAGTGTTCACCGGTTTCCATAAAATGTTTCACCTCGTTAAAGATCCATGGATAACCGATGCTCGCACGGCCGATCATGATCCCATCCACTCCGTAACGGTTCTTATATTCCAGTGCTTTTTCCGGGGTGTCGATATCTCCATTCCCGAAAATCGGGATTTTGATACGTGGATTATTCTTTACTTCTGCAATGTGGCTCCAATCCGCTTCGCCTTTGTACATCTGCGCGCGTGTACGTCCATGGATCGATAAAGCTTCCACGCCGATATCCTGCAAGCGCTCTGCAACCTCCATAATGTTGATCATAGAATGGTCCCAGCCCAAGCGGGTTTTTACCGTTACCGGTAATTTCGTTGAATTGATACAAGCTTGTGTCAGGCGGACCATCAGGTCCACATCTTTCAAAACACCCGCTCCCGCTCCCTTGCTGACTACTTTTTTTACCGGGCAGCCAAAATTGATATCCAGGATATCCGGGTTCGTTGCATCAACAATTTTTGCAGACATGGCCATGGCTTCCTCATCACCACCAAAGATTTGGATCCCGATCGGTTTTTCATAATCGAAAATATCGAGCTTTTGACGACTCTTAATCGCATCCCGGATCAAGCCTTCGGAAGAAATAAATTCAGTGTACATCAAATCAGCTCCATGCTTCTTACATAAAGCCCTGAACGGTGGATCACTCACATCTTCCATTGGAGCCAACAGCAGCGGAAATTCACCCAATTCAATATCCCGAATTTTTACCATGGTGCAAAGATACGACTAAATTGAAAATGTGAAATTGACAATGTAAAACAGCACCTTAACTTTTATTAAATCGTTTACTTTTCAATGCTCATTCTCATTCTCATTCTGCAAAGCTTCCTGCTTCGACAAAGTCTGATAGAAATACGCACCAACCAGCAGCAATCCTCCGATCGCGATGAAAACTACCGTTTTGTAAATCGTGCTCAAAGTGCTCAAATCATAAAAGAACATTTTCAGGATCGTAATTCCCAAAATAACCATCGCCGTGATTCGCATAACGGCCTGCTTTCGCTTGATCCCGATAACGATCATTGCAACAGCAAAGGAAACCCACAACACCGATAACCAGATTTTGTAACCTGCTCCGAATCCGGAAACAAGCGACCATTGTACCAATTCAAGTGAAAGCATCCACAAGATCAGCAGCAATCCAAGGGCTTTCCCCCAATTTTCCTGTTTTTCGTAGGAACGAACAGCCAATAAGGTAATGATGATCCCGGCAAATAAAACATAATGTGCTCCGTTGAAAGAGTTCCAATAGATTTCACCTTCATAAACGGAAATAACGTTCGAAATGCTTGCGGTAAATCCGAATAAGGAAATTCCCAGCAATATAATTCCTACGATTAGCAGGCCGTTTGAGTAATTTTCTACGCGTCGCAATACCCATCTTCTGAATACACTGAACGTACATACTGAAACAGAAACCCAGGCGTATTGCCACACAGTCACCGAATCCGAGAATTGATTAAACTTCTCCGTCTTTTCGATCAATGCTTTCAATCCCTTGGTATTTATGTCAAACTGTGTTGAATACATGTATTGCACGTGAAGGCTCATTCCGTAAGAACCTGCAAACAATAAAAAGAACAATGCAAATACACCGGCTGTTTGCCAGGCGATACTCTTATAATATTCCGGCTGGTACCGTGATAAAAGCACAAACGTAAGTCCCATAGCGAGTACCGCTAATCCAACGGTGATCAATAATTCATTTTGATAGTACGGAAGTGGCTCTCCTCTCTTAAACGATTGGATAAACACTTCGATCAAAATACACAAAGCAGCCAAAGCCAATAGAATGATCCCGATCACTTCCTCCAGGTTTCGCACGATCTCTCTTGATAACCAGAACAATAATAAAACTCCGGTCACCATGACATAGATGTAGGAATAATCTCCACAAAAGGAGGTAAGTAAATTAGACAATCCGAACAAAGACAATGCAAGGAATATACGTTTGAATTCCAGCCTGTTTTCCCGTTCGAACAATACTTTATTCAAATAATAAACTCCTACTCCTATCACATTGTATACAATAGTTTGCCAGAAAGGTGCCTTATCCAATACGAAACCGATCGCTCCGAAATAACAAATTCCAACCAACACGAGCTGCACCAATTGATGCCCCACCAATTCATCTTTTTTCCAATGATTTCTACCCACAATTCCGAATACGAACAAAGCAAAAAATGCTACCAAATAAAGTGCTGCGATAGTGGCGTCTTTTTGGAAATTGAAATCCGTATTGAACCAGAAAAGGAAGATGATACCTGTCCAGACAATAACCGGGTACTGAATGGTGGGCCACTTCCGTATGACGGAAATGATCAGCATCCCGATATTAATGATCAGCATGTAAAGCAGATAATAGGAAATATGTTTTGAACCGTCAGATACCAGTGGAGGAAGGATGTATGCTCCGATCAGTCCCAAATGCGCAATGATTGCCAGGTTGTAGTACATCGCAAGAAAAACCGCGATCAGAACCAGGAATAACAACCCTCCAAAAGCCACCGAGGAAGGGATCAATTGGTAAAAGCTGTATGCCGCATAGGTCATAAAGTAAGCAACTCCAATCGCGCCGCTTGCCAACACTGCACTGAATGATTGGTATTTTGTGCGGAAAACAAAAGCAAAGGTCCCTAATACCAAAGCAACAGCAAATCCGGCAAGCACTCTCCCGCTCTCTCCGATCAGGTTGTGATCAATGGCATATTTCGCCCCGATACCAACACCGATTAAAACAATTGCAATTCCGATCTTGCTCAATAACTGCTCACCGATAAATTGCTCCCAGGAAGTTTTCTCTTTTTTAGGTGTAACAGTTGGTTTATCAGCTTCCCGAACCGATACGGCTATTGGTTGTTGTTTGATCTCAGTTTGAATGGAACTCGCTTCGGAAACTGCAGCTTTTTCAACTCCGAATTGTTCGCGCAAAACCTTGAATTCGGCGTAGTTCTCTTTGATTCGAATCTTTAGATCTTCGTGCTCCGCCCATAGTTTTCGGTAGGCTTCTTCCAGACGAATAATCTTGTCCTTGTCAGACTCCATAGTTTTCAGTTTCGATTGGTTTTCAAAGTGAATGTATAAATAAGATTTAACGTTGCTTGTTAAAAGTTGTAAAAAGAGTTCGAAGGTTTGAAGAGCTTCAATTGTTCAAAAGATTCAAAAGTTCAACAATTTAAACCATCCAAATGTTTTTGAATTTTGAATTCTTAGTCCCTTTTTTGGACAAAATGTCCTTTTTTAAGCACGTAAGTCGTTTTCCCGATGTGCATGGTAGAACCATCCTCAAATTGATAGAAATCCTGGTAGTCATTCCCGTTAAAACTTAGAGACCCTTTTGTTTTGTAAGCCAGATCCAGGTAGTCTTCGTTCAAAACGGTTCCTCCGCAAACGACCACATGCACCGGAATTCCAATACTGCCGATCAATGACATGTCACGAGGGGAAGCAAAGTTATCGGCTATTAAAATCAATCGTTCAGTGCGCGGGTAAGTCTTCAGACCATATATCAATCCTTCGACATTATTTTCCGGTAAATCACCACCCGAACCTTTTGACATGACATCAATCATGAATTCCGAAATCGAATCCAGGTTACTGGAAGTATAGGAATAAACACCACCGGTCTGGCCCACTTTCTTCGTTTTATCTTTCCGGTTGTCTCCATCATTGAAAAACACGAATTGTTTGGGTGCCTGGAGTTTGTTTTTCAACTGGCTCGCAATAAACTCGACTACTTGCGCATTGTATGGGGCCATGCTGCCTGTCACATCGCACACAAGCGTTGCTTTCGACCAATCCACTTTCGTTAGCGCTTTACTTACCTGGTTGGAGGAAGGTTGTGGTTTGATCGCATTGTAGTCGGTCGCCGGTAATTTTGCCTTCAACTTCGGCGGCACTTCTGTTGCAAAAACTTCCAGTGGTGAAGGAACCACACTGCCCCGGGCCATGAAATCTACAGAGAACTGGACCATACATTCTGTCGGTTTTCCATTCAGAGTTCCTGGTGTCCAATCTGGCATGCTTTTAATAAATTCACTGATTTCATCTTTGTAGGGAGAGGGCCCCGGCGTATTCGGGAAGACAATTTTCGTGATCTTGCCTTCTTTGCTAATGATGAATTGTACATCCACTTTTTTGGGTCCGCTTGCCTCAGGTGGATAATTCAGGTATTTTGAAAAATAATCGATGCGCGCTCGTTCGCTATGGGGGAATTTCGGGAGAACAATCACAGGCTCCACATCTTCCAGGGAATCTTGTTTCAGTTTCTCCGTTTCCTTTTTTATATAAGTGTCGTAAGCGTATGATTTGATCTTTCCTGACGCAACTTCCCGAATGAAACTGGATTCTACTTTCGTTGAAACAGCATCCGGAAGGTCGCGGTATGTAATGGCAAATCCATGAAAATAATTCTTCCCTTCTTCGGGAGATTTACAACCTGTTTGCGCCACCAACACCCATTCAATTCCGGATTGGTCCAAACTATTCGGAGCTGCCAGGAATAAATTCTCTAAACGTTTCCTGCTCAATCCATGCTGATCAAATGTTTCCGATTTCCGGTAAGTCGTATAAATCAGTTCGATTTTCAAAATAACTTTGTCCTTCACCGAGTTCAACAGTGCTTTATCTGTGAAAACAGCATTATTGAAAGCCGTTTCTAGAAACAGCACGTCTTTCTTCGCTGGCTTGATATACTTTTCAACCGATCGAGGGCTTATTTTTAAAATGAAAGAAATCTGTTCAGGGATCGTTTGAGCCTGTAAAAACAAAGGAAATATACACAGAAGGAGTAAACGGTATCGCATATTCAGTTGGTTCTTAAATCCATAATGCAATCACCGGTAAATGTTACAGGTTTCCTAAAATTGCATCTTTCCCGAAATACAAAGCAGAACACCAGGAACTTAAAATGATAAATCCAACCAAACCAACTACTGATTTATGTAAAGGGTTCTCTGTCCTGCTTAAAAAAACCGTCATTAACCACATCCAGGTCGGGACGATCAACCACTCAAACATATTCATCATCAGGCAAATCGTCATCGCGACTGCATTGGCAATCTGTAACCAACGGTACATCGTTTTGTCTTCAATTGCAAGTAATATTTGCCAAATAAAGAAAAACAGGATAAACCCTAAGAAAAACCAGGACGAAAAGGCAATCATTGAATCCGGTTCTTCTTCAAAATCAAGGTCCGTAAAGATCAGCTGCATCACAAACTTGGAAGAAACGGCTAAAAAACCGGTCCAAAGGATCAGGGTTACTTCTTTCAAACGGATTTTTTTCCGGTTGGCGATCAATAAAATAACGGTAACCAGGAACAATCCTATTTTATACAGGCCAAAAGGAAAGATGTATGCTCCATCCTTCATTAAGGTGGATAATCCATACATTCCGGCAGTCAGAACGGCTAGTAAAACAATCCGTTCACTAATCATTTTTCTTTGCCAGGGCTTCTTCGATATAGTCGAATGTAGAAAGGATCACCGGTTTTCCGTCAACCACTGCGATGTCGTGCTCGAAGTGAGCGCTCGGTTGCCCGTCAGCGGTAACAATTGTCCAGTTATCTTCCAATTGGATGACTTTTTCAGTTCCCATATTGATCATCGGTTCAATCGCAATCGTCAAACCGTTCATGATTTTCTTTCCGCGACCTCTTTTCCCGTAATTGGGAACTTGCGGATCTTCATGGAGGGTTTTACCTAATCCATGTCCTACCAATTCACGAACAACTCCATAACCATGTTTTTCCGCATGTGTTTGAATTGCCCAGCCGATATCATCCATCCGGTTTCCTACCTGTGCCTGTTCGATTCCCAAATACAGACATTCCAGGGTAACATCCAGCAATTTGCGTTTTGCCTCAGAAACTTTACCAATTGCAAAGGTATAGGCATGATCTCCGTAATATCCTTTATAAACAGCTCCACAGTCAACGGAAACAATATCACCTTCCTGGATCGGTCTTTCGGTTGGCAAACCATGTACCACTTGTTCGTTTACCGAAATCAGCAAGGTGCTCGGGCATCCGTACAATCCCAGGAATCCCGGAATTGCATCCTGAGAACGAATATAGGCTTCCGCCATTTTATCCAATTCCAAAGGAGTAACCCCCGGACGAATCAGTTCTGCTACCTTCCCTAAAGTTCTGCTAACTACCAGGGCCGCCTGGCGCATAATTTCAATTTCTTCGGCTGTTTTATATTTGATCATACTCTTATTCAGGAAATTCATCGATGCAAAGATACTTCAAATTGAATTGCGAATGCCGAATTGTATAATCCATTCTTAATTATTCGTAAGTAGCAACTTGAATTCAAAATTATTTCTCAAAGCGTTTTAACTGATGCGCCTCGAACGTCCATTCCGGTGTATAGATCTTTATTTGTTCTTCCAGGTTATACCAGGGAGAAATTGTTCTGTTCATGGGATTCTGCAAAACCTGGATTTCCTGAGCAGGCATATAACTCTGTGCCAAAAGCACTAATTTTTCTCCGTCCAGGTTCTCCACCATATCCACCACGATAACTGCATGTCCGGGTGCTCCTCCGCGAATCAATACATCCCCGATTTCCACATCTTTCAGTTCGATAGAACGCAATTCCTTTTCCAGGGAAAGTGTACTGGCATAATTGAAAACTGTTTCCATGTATTTCAAAAAAGAGGAATAACTGTTGTCTGCCGAGGCCGTTTTTTGCCAAGAGACAGAATTACCATTCAATGCTACACGGTTCCCTTCCCGCCATTTGGAGTACGCACAATTAAACCCGCTCACAAAACGGAAATGAATATCCGAATATCGGTTGTTATGGAACAAATATTCCCCACGCAAGCGCATAACCGCATCCGCACACTGCTGTAAATCCCGCTTACCGACAGACATATTGATAACCGCCACATGTGCACTTTGGTTTCCTTTTAATTCTCCATTATACAAATGAACAGCCGAACCATGCTTTTTAAGCGGAAGACTGCGCAAATAAAATCCGAAACTGCTGCTATCCTGTGCTTTTCGTTTGTAGCCATCAGGAGGAAGAAAACGCGTTGCAACCGTTGTTCCGGAAGTGTCTGTCAATTGTTGTCCCGGGTTCATCCCTTCGATCGTTTCCGGCGGATTGAGATCACAGGAAGCATGGACCAGCAATGCAAGAGAACATGCAGCAAGAAAAATCCTATTCATGGTTTGATGGTTTCAAGTTTGATGCAATGTACAAAATTTCCCATAAGAAGGTGTAAGACGACTGAATGCCGGAAAACAAAAAAACCGACTCATTCCTGAATCGGTTCATCTAGTATGAATCAGTGATTATTTCCCCTTTGGAACGTGTGTATCAGTAAACTTACCTGCTGTTGCATTCCAGCCGTCAATCAAAGATCCGCGTTTCTTATTCAAATTCTGATTGGTTGCATTGTAAGTATTAACTCCCGCATTCATATCATTGACAGCTTTGTTATAGCCATCTACATCTTTTTGGGTACGTTTCTTTTCAGGAATCTCATCAAACGCTTTTTTCACTTTCTCAAAATTCTCAGTCACCATAAAATAATCAGACATTTTTGGAGTTTCATTCGTAGCTTCATCAATGTAAAAATTCAACAACTTTTTAGTTGCTTCAATCATACTTTTATCATTAGCGTAGGGTTTCACCTGATCCAATTTTTTCAATCCTTCATTTGCAGCTGAGATCAAAGCAGTTCTGTTTTGCTCTATCGCATTGATATCTTTTCGATTGATCGCATCCATCAGGTATAATTCCTGCTTAAAGCTTTTGAAGAAAATCAGATAAATTTCGTTGTAAGTATCGTAAACCTCACCGGCAACGGCCATTTTCTTATCTAATGCATCTTCTGATGAGATCAAGTTGATGTTATTTGCATCAGCGAATACTTTTTGCTCCCGGGTTACCATTTCCGATGCCTGGACCAATTTATCATTTGCACGATCCCGAGCCAGCATATAAGCTTCCATTGCATCGTACGATTCTTCCGAAACTTCTTCCATATCTACAATTTTCGCGTAGTCTTCCTTCAGTACCACATTATTGATGCGAAGGTATTCGATTACGGAATCACGGAATTGGGAGGATCCGTTAAATGCTTTTGCAGATTTTGCTTTAGCCAATGCCTGATTTGATGTTTGAATTAATTCAGCACGTCGTTTCTCTACTTTTCGGGCACTTTTACCATGTGAAACAGAACTGGTGTAATCCCACATATCTTGTTGAATTTTTCCATATTCGGTCGTAAATACATTCATGTACTCTACAGCTGTTTGGGCATAAGTATCAGCCATTCCGAGGAAGGCGATGATTAGGATGATCTTAAAGATTTGATTCTTCATTTTTCTGTTTTTATGTTATAAAATTTTTCGCTTCCGGTGACTCATCACCGGCTTTAACTGTTCTTATTTTGCAGATTGCAGCCATTCGTTCATAATCCCAAGCGCTTCAAAAAGTTCAATATCCGATTTCAAACGTGTTGAAAAATCTTCAAAGTATTTTTTCAGGATCGGATTCTGATCATAGACTGTTCGGTCAAAAGAATTGGATTTCACTTCATAGTTCCAGTTCACATTCTTTTTCAGCGCTTTAAAGCGTTCACTTATTGCTTCATCTTTCTGCGACTCTATCCAATAAGCATTCAAATCCAGGGAAATCAATTGATTCTCATTATAGCTTCTTCCAACCGAATCCAATAAGTTGTAATACGATGCATAAATTCCTTCCGTACGTTGCTTTTTAGCGAATGCGGTCATGGCTTCTACCGGTAAATTCGTTGATGCCGGCGTATAGATCATTTTTTTATCGATCGTACCAGGTATCAAAACATTCGGATAAGTGCGTTCGCGCTCTTCAATGGAGTCAAATGCAGTCATCCCTAACTCAATATCCGGGATTACTCCAACGCCCTGATTGGATTTTCCATTTACTCTATACAGAAATCCACCCGTAATATTCGCATATCCGTAATCCGGATTCTCCTGGAGGTTTGAAAAATCACCGATCAGAGGATCAAGTGGGTAAACCATCTGACTGGTAGCTTTTCCAAAACTGGGAACTCCAACAATAATTGCTTTCTTATAATCCTGCAGAACTGCTGCTACAATCTCTGAGGCAGATGCACTTCCAGCATCGATCAGAACCATTAATGGTCCGTCATAAATCAATCCACGATTAATGTCTTTCAGAACTTTTACTTCACCGGTATTGTCCTGAGTAGCCAGAATTGGTCCGTAATCTATAAAAATTCCTGAGAGTGCTACTGCTTCGTACAAAGAACCTCCGCCATTTCCGCGTAAATCAAGAATTAATCCTTCTATTCCGTCCTTCTTCAATTTCAGGATGCATTTTGCCATATCGTTGGCACATCCCTGTTCAGTGAAAGTGGCAGAATGATTGGTGTAAAAATCCGGAAGACTGATATAACCGATGTTTTTCTGACCCGACATCAAAGCGTTCTTAATATTGTCATTGTCATTATATACCAGTGTTTTCTCCAGGTCAACCTGGATTTCAATCCCTTCCTTTGTTAGTACCAACAAGGTAATTTCTCTTCCCTGGAAATTTTTGAATGCTTCCGACAATTCTTTTAAACCGTTAACTCCGGTTTTCACTTCCAGCCAATTTGCGCTTTTCCACCCAAATTTGATTTTCAGGATTTGATCTCCTGAAAAAAGTTCATTGCTTAACCAGGCTGAACTTCCCGGCAAGATATCTGTCAAAATCACCTTATTTTGTTCATCCAGTCCATAGCTTATTCCAAACTTTTCCTTTTGAGTAGAAAGCTCTTCGATAAAACTTTCCTTTTGTGCAGAACTGAAATACAAGGTATGCGGATCAAAGCTCACCGCAATTGCATTCAAATACATTTCTTCCAGGAATTTTTTGCCCTTGAAAATCTCAAAGTAGTTCAAATAACGCTGTTCGATCTTTTCCCGGGCTTTCCTTTCGAATTGGACCAATGAATCTTTTAGTAAGCCTTTCGAATCTTTGGGATGCATTGAAACTATTTCCTCAAATACTTCTAAGCAGAACGTAGCTTCCCAAAAAGCCTTATAATTCGCATTGGTCAACTGATCCTTTTCTTTCCGATTGAATTTTTTGGTACTGTTCAATGATACCGGTTTACTTAAATACGTTTTTTGAATCAATTGGATTTCGTTACAACGATCTTCAACAACCCGTTTAAATTCTGCAAAATAACGTTGATTCCCATTTTGGATATCTTCATTCAATTTGGAACTCAAATCTTTTAAACGGAGCAGATCTTCCTGTTTAAGGATCTGTTTTTTCGAATCAACGAACCCATATAAATAATCATGCACCTGGTTCCCGAAAGCAGCATCGATCGTTCGCGGTCGAACGTGTTTTGCCTGGATCCTCTTTACCAATATACGGACATTTCCCGAAAGGGAATCCGATTCCCCGGCTAACGAATGTAACGAAATGATGGTAAGTAATAAGGCAGTTATAAATAAAGAAGTTAAACGCAAAGTAAGTTTTTTTTCAGGACAAAAGTACGACGAATTTCAATACAGAAAAGCACCCGAAGTTTCTTTCCGTCAATTTGTTTGGACCCCTTCTATTCAAAAGTTATTTCAAAGCAACTCTCTTTTCAAAACACTTTTTACTTCTGATTTTTTTTCTTAAATTTAAGATTATGAAGGATAAGAAATCTAATCATGTCGTTCCATCATCATCAGGATGGGCAGTTAAAAAATCTGGTGCATCTAAAGCATCTAGAACTTTTGACACAAAAGAACAAGCAATTGTATATGGAAAACAATTAAGTAAAAATGAAAAAACTGAATTGTATATCCATAAAAACAATGGTATGATTCAAAACAAAAATTCATACGGAAAAGACCCCAACCCTCCTAAAGACAAAAAATAATGGTCTTTGAAAAGAATGTGTTTATTAATTGTCCATTTGATAAAAATTTTATTGATGATTTACTTAAACCTATGATTTATGTTGTGGTCCGAAATGGATTTAACCCAAGAACTTCCTTAGAAGTATCAGATTCTGGACAATTAAGAATTGAAAAAATAACAAATATCATTAAGGATTGTAAATTCAGCATCCATGACTTGTCAAAAGTGAAATCTTCTGAACCAAATGAGTATTCTAGAATGAATATGCCTTTCGAACTTGGTATTGATTATGGTTTAAGAAACAGTGGAATAGAACATTTTAGCACGAAACGTTTTCTTATTCTTGAAGAGAAAAAGTACGAATATATGAAAGCGATATCTGATTTCAATGGATTCGATATTAAGGCTCACAATAATACTTCTCAAGGAGTTATAGACTGTCTATATGCCTGGTTTAGTGAAACCATTAATATACACAATCAGCCTCCTCCTTTAAAACTGTTTTATGATTATGTAGATCTAATCAGTGATTTATTTGAAGACAAACTAAATAAATTCAAATTAGAAAACATTGCATTAGATTATATGAATAAAATAAGTATTCCTGAATTTATAAGAGAAATTCAATCACGGTTGTGAATGAGTTCTTTTTTTAATTCCTGTTTCAACCTGTTTCGTTGTTTTTTTAAGGTTTTCACTTCCTTTTTCGGTTTGAAATCCATCCCGGTAAAGGTTCTCACAGGATTTCCGCGTTCCAGTTCATGATGCTGCGACCAGGTTTGATTCACTACTTCCAACAGCTTTTCATGTTGAACTTTTTCCATTTTTTCACGGATGCGCTCACGCGCAATTTTCCTGTTTTGAAGTTGCGAACGGCTTTCCTGTACAAAAACCATCGTTCCGGTTGGCTGATGAATTGCACGCACTGCAGAACTGACCTTATTCACATGTTGTCCGCCTGCTCCACTGCTTCGAACGGATTGATAGACAATCTCATTTTCGTTCCAGCTAACCGTTTCGGCAGAGTTTACTTCAAAAATACCGACAAACCAGTTCTTTCTCCCATGATTGGGACGATACGGACTCTTTTGAATCCATTGGATCGTCCCCAACCATGACTGAATTGCTTCACGAACTCCAAAGCCACTTACGCGAACGGTTGCGGATAAAATGGTCCCGCTTTCTGCCCCTGCAATACGGTCCATTGTTTCAGCATGTAAACCTTTTTGTCTCAGATCTGCGAGCAATGCTCCCAGGATTTTCCCAGCTGCCAATTGGCATTCCAACGGACCTTTGGCAGTTGTGATATGTAATAATTTTGTTTCCATATGTATTTTTTTAACTATCCTTCGCATCAAGCAATTTGTCTATTGCTTTGCTCAGTCTTTCCGCCGTGGCGGACCAACATTTTCCCTCGGCTTGCCCGTCCGTCAGCTGACGGACGGAGCCTCAGTCTTCACTAAGCTGCGCTTTCCCTCGGCTTTTCCATCTTGTGAGATGGAGCCTCAGTCTTCACTAAGCTGCGCTTTCCCTCGGCTTTTCCATCTTGTGAGATGGAGCCTCAGTCTTCACTAAGCTGCGCTTTCCCTCGGC
>CBIHOM010000036.1:0-31586 GCA_966212075.1 uncultured Fluviicola sp. | reverse complement strand
CATTCGTTGACAGCACCATAGCTTGTCCGACCTCTGTTTCTTTCGATGGAAGTAATTCCACAGATGCAGACAGTTTTATGTGGGCATTTCCGGGAGGAACTCCGGCAACGTCAAACAGTTCTTCTCCTACGGTAACTTTCGGTACGGATGGATTAGTAACTGTCCTATTGTTAACAGAGAACTCCTGCGGATCGGATACGACTGCATTTCCTTTTCAGGTAACCACCAATTGCGGACTTGGTTTGGAAGAATTAAGTACTGATTACCTTATTTCTTACAATTCCGATTATGGATTAATCCATATTATCAGTGACAAGGGATTAAGCAGTGGAACAACGATCCAGTTGTATAACGGAGCGGGCCAATTGCTGAATTCAAATACATTGACCGGTCAGCTGGATTCATACCAGATCCCTGTTTCTTCGTATGCTTCGGGAATGTATTTCGTGCGGATTGTAAATGAAGGAAAGGAAAGTACTTCTAAAGTGATTAAATAGTAGCCGAATGATTTTAGAGAGAAACCCCGGGGATAACTCGGGGTTAAAATTCACAACAATTCTTCATACTTACCTTCCAGCTTTCGTATTAATCAGCCACCTGCTACACAGTCTCTTGCCAAGGTAGAAAGTAGTCAAGCTGTCTATACTAAAACGGCTTTCGAGCAGTTTTCCCCCTTTCGGATTTATGCACGAAAAGAAGATTCGGAACTATTCTAGCAATATTCCACCTTACCTCAGACTTATTTGCTTTGTAAGCAAAGTCTTCGTCTTCATCCGCCACGGCGGACTCTTATCATTGCCACAAAAAGGTGGAGCCAAAAAAGTCTAGGCGTGGGTAAACCGATCGACCTGTTAGCAGGTCATGACTCCTTCCGCTTTACGCCTTAAAGGCTAGCTCCAGTCTTCACCGGCTGTTGCCGGTTCTTCCATAAACTCAGCGTACCGCCTCAAACAGTATGGAAAATTTACTGTCATTTACTGCACAGGTGCCCGATCTTGTTCACCTAATCGCCATTTTAAGTTCTGAGTACTCTGAATTATTTTAAGTTCTAAAAACTGTCGTGTAATTGGGATTGTCCGTGTATCAGATAAGAAGGGGAGGTGAAGTTCTTTTTTACAAGAAGTAAGTAACCTTTTATTTTCTGTTACTTTTCATGAAACATGACATTGAGAGTAAAAACAATGTTATGAAACTGATCTATTCTTTGTGTTTGGCTTTCCTTTCTTTTGGAGTACAGGCACAGGCAGTAAAAGCTCCGGTGAAAGTAAGCGTGAAAGGATTCAACGGTATACCTTATCCGAACGACAAAGTGTTTTTCGTAGGGCAAAAGTCTAAACAAACACTTTCAGGGGTAACCAATCAAGCCGGTCAATTTGTTATTCAACTTCCATGTGGCGACATTTATGACATAAGGATCCAAAGTATCGGGGACGAAATCGAATACAATACCCTTGAAATTCCGGCAGTAAAGCCCGGGGAATTTTTCCAGGAAGCGGAACTGGTGATCGAATACGATCCGGGAACTACCTTTTCCTTTACCAACCTGCAATTCGAAACGGCAAAAGCGGATCTGAAAGCTTCCAGTTATGGTCATCTGAAAAACCTGGTGGAGATTATGAAACGCAAAAAAGACATTAAGATCCGCATCGATGGACACACTGACAGTGACGGTGAAGAAAGTGCCAATCAAATCCTGTCTCAAAAAAGAGCAGAATCTGTGAAGAATTACCTTATCAGTCAAGGGATCGATGCAAACAGAATTGTTGCAAAAGGTTTTGGAGAAAGTAACCCGATAGCCGATAATACAACAGCACAGGGGAAGGCGAAGAACAGAAGAACGGAGATAAGTGTATTATAATTACTTATGCTCCAAATTCTCTGATTATAAAGACTGCAAATATTGCAAGAGATAACTGCGTTGTTTCGCCGGGAGTTTTTTGTACTTCTCCTTGCTTTTCTCAGCTTCTCCGCCGTGCCATAAAATAGCTTCTTCTATAGATCTTGCTCTTCCGTCGTGCAGCAAATAGGTATGTCCATTCACTAACGAGATCAACCCTAATCCCCAAAGCGGCTGTGTTCTCCATTCGGAGCCGGAAGCCAAATGATCCGGAACGTTATCTGCCAGACCAGGGCCCATATCGTGAAGCAACAAGTCTGTATAAGGAGTTATTTTTTGGTTTTTCAAAGGTGCAATATCTCCTGCGAAACCGGTAGTATAATTCATTTTATGACAGGAGACACAACCAAGTGATTTAAAGTACTGTGCTCCGTATTTTACTTCGGTTTTAGTTACATTTCGTCTTTTCGGGACTGCCAGACTTCTCGCGTAAAGAATGACCGCATTCAGATCATTGTCCTCTATTTCAGGTGTTCCTCCATTCGGAAGAGCCGCACAGGAAGGTTGATTAGCCGTATAATTTTCATTCGGAAAATAAGTACTTGTAATCCCGATGTCTCCATTAAAAGCACCTGCTACCTGATGAGCAATACTCCCTACATTTGCCTTCCATCCGAAACGACCGATTACCAGGTTCCCGGAAGCAACATCCGTCACATAATTCGCGACACCTGAAACGCCGTCTCCGTCCGCATCATTCGGATCAGCATATGCCAGGATATCGGACTCGGAAATAAGCTCCAAAAGGCCTAAGCCGATCATTTGTTGCCCCACTCTTGGAGAAATTCCGGTTGTTCCCTGTAAAGTACCGTAATTTTGACCGGCAACACTATAAACAGGTCTTCTCAGGGAGTAACTTGTTCCATCTTCAAAATACCCAATTTCTTCCAAATAAGTAATCGCCATGCTTCCTTCCGGGGTAACCGAATTGTGGGAAAAATCCTGCAATTGTCCTCCGTAGATTGCATCCGGGGAATTGTCGAAACCTGCTCCCAACCGGAATAACAAGCCCGAGTTTGGTTGCGGCGCTCCACGTCCATCTCTGAAGTGACAAGCCGAACAGGATCGTGCATTGAATAAAGGACCTAATCCATCACGTGCTGTGGTAGAAGCCGGAGCCTGAACCCAACTTTGATTAAAAAAAGAATTTCCTACATAAAACATCAGCGATTGAGCTGAACTCAATCCATTGATCTGATAGGAAAAGGCATAGGAGGTTTGATCTCCCGTACTGCAGTTTCCAGCCAAATCCACCAATGCTGAATCGTCGCTATAGGCAGAAACAACAGCGGTTTCTTCCTTCTTACAGGAAAAAACCACTACCGATAAAACGATTCCAAGCAGGAATAACTTTTTCATTAAAATGTTATTGAGAAAACTGCCGCAACTGCATCCAAATCATCTTGTTCTGCTTGTAATGAGAGAACGACATCATATACTTTAGGACGCTCAGCCGGCAAAACAATGGCCTGGTCGAACGGTTGGTACATTGCAGCGATGTATCCCATTGTTGCAGAAAAACGATTAATTACCGCTGTATTCTTTGCAGCATCAATGGTATTTACCAGATCCTCCAAAGCATACCCGTTTATATGATTTCCGAAAGGAGAAGTATAATTTCCTTTGTACAGGTTTTCAACAGCCATTGCATTCAAATAAATATCTCTGTGAGTATTATCCGAGAAACAAGAATGCTCATCTTCCTGGTTTTGGTTTTCATAAGCAACATAGATACGTTCACCTGCCAGTTCGTCTCCTGCAAGTACACGCATGGAGTTAAACATTTTGCGTAAGGCAGTTGCATTGTCCAAAGCCTGGAATGTATGGTAATAGCTTCCCGCAATTGTCGGATCCCATGCATCTTTCACCTGGTCCAATGCAGAAACCAATAAATCAACCACAACTTTCAGATACGTTGCACGACGACCTTCATTATCAGCTGTTGATCCGCCGATAACGTAATCCTCGTAAGACCTTTGTCCTGCAGAAACTGCACTTAAATCCTGCCCCCACAACAAGAATTCGATTGCGTGGTACCCGGAAGAAATTTTTGTTTCTCCGCCAAACTCATTTGCCTGAACGATCGTAGCAGCATCAATTGTCGGGTAATTTGCAAGGTCGTTAATGATTCCCGCATTCGGTTCACCAACTACATAATCCACATAATTTTCATCCATCGGCCATGCATTGATCAAACCTTCAGGTCCGTCATTCGTGTTGTCAATAGGTCCGTCAACGAAACGGAAAATTTCAGATAGACCATAGATTTCACGTGCATCCAGCCATGCTTGTTTCGCAGCATCGAGGTTTACCTGTGACGGGCTATCAGCGAAAGTATGACATGCCGTTTGTAAGGTCACTGCAGAAGTATACGAATCTTTATACACCGCAAAAGCCATATCGGCATAGGTTTTTTTAATATCTGTTTTTTGCTGGGCGTATTGATCTGTTGACGGTTCCTTTGTTTTATCCTTCTTACATGCTGTAAATGCTACTGAAGCAAGTACAAATATCCCGATTGCAGTCTTTTTCATAGAAACTAAATTTGGGACAAAAGTAAGGGAGGCACATTTCTTACTCAATACCAGATTTCAGGTATTTTGATTCTTCCGGAAATAGTGTATCTTTTTCACTGGAAATCAGTTATTTTCATGAAAACCGAAAACTGCGATTTTTGGCATTTAGTTTGTAACCCACTTTTTTCAATAAATTAGAATATTAAGTTATGAAAACACGTTTGATCATCTCCTCAGCAGTCCTTTTAGTAGTCGGATTGACTTGTAGTATGCAGGAAGTTGCATTGCCAACTGTTTCAAACAATTCATTCCAGACTGGAGAAAAACTGCGTTACCGCATTACTTATGGTTTTATCGATGCAGGTGAAGCTGTTTTGGAAGTAAAAGAAACCAGTAAAAAAGGGAACGGAACAAGAGAATTATATCACATTAAAGGAACCGGTAGAACGCTTGGCGGATTCAATTCGGTTTATAAGGTGAATGATGTTTACGAAAGTTACATTGACAAAAAAGGAATTTTTCCATGGCAATTCGTTCGCCGTGTAGAAGAAGGAGGATACAAACTTTCCCAGGATTATGCTTTCAAGCAAGACAAGCAGAAAGTACATAACGGGCAAAAAGATTTTAATACTCCTTCCGGGATCCAGGATATGATTTCTTCCTTTTATTATGCAAGAACACTGAACTTTAAGTCTGCCAAAGTGGGTGACACGTTCGAGTTCAAATGTTTCATGGATGATGAGATCTGGCCTTTGAAAGTAAAATATTTGGGTGACGAGAAAATTTCCATCCGCAAAGGAAAATTCAACTGCATGAAATTTGCTCCTGTTGTTCAAACCGGTCGGGTTTTCAAGAAGCAGGATGATTTAAGTTTTTGGGTAACAAAAGATGAAAACCGCATTCCGATCCTGGTGAAAGCGAAGATCCCGGTTGGATCGATTAAGCTTCATTTAGTGGAATGGTCTGGCTTAAAGCATGATCTGGTAAAAGCAAAATAAGAATATCGGTTCAGGCTAAATGTTTAGTCAACAATTCGATAGAAGTATAGATTGTTCAAATATTAACGTTTTTGTTCATGATTAATACAATGCTTTCTCCTATCTTTGCTACCTAAAGCTGGAAAAAACTATGGAATTGACTCCTGAAATCTTAGAAAGAATTACTCTTCTCAAAGCGAAATACGATGCGCAAGGTCAGGATTTAGTCGCATACCTGGATAGTTTGTTATATTCAAGAATGCCGAATTATTGGGACTATGTTCAAGTAGACACTTTATTGTCATTGCAAAAAACATATACCGACTTCCCGGATGAAGTAGTTTTCCTGATGTACCACCAGGTAACTGAGTTGTACTTCAAGCTATGTCTTCATGAGTTCCAGCAAATTTCAGATCGTAAGAATTTGGATGCAGCTTTCTTTGTAGAGCATGTACAACGCATCAACCGTTATTTTGAAGCTTTGACCAAAAGTTTTGAGATCATGGTTGACGGAATGCAACGTGAGCAATTCCTGAAATTCAGATTGGCTTTGGCACCCGCTTCAGGTTTCCAATCAGCCCAATACCGAAAAATTGAAATTCATTCAACTGATTTCCTTCAGTTGGTCCACAAAGATCACCGGGCAAAATACACCGGAAAAGAGCCGATCTCTGAGCTTTTTGAGAACATCTACTGGAAAGAAGGAGCAACAGATATTGAAACCGGTAAAAAAACCTTGACACTTACTCAGTTTGAGGACCGTTACAGGGACGAATTCATTCAGATGGGTGAGAAATTACGTAACGATAACCTGTGGCAATGTTATTTGCGTTTGCCGGCAGAAGACCAGGAATTACCGGAAGTTATCCATGTTTTGAAACAGAATGATGTAAATGTTAATATTAACTGGCCATTGGTTCATTATAAATCTGCTGTTCGTTACTTACAGAAAGACAAAGGTGATATTGCTGCAACCGGTGGTACGAACTGGCAGAAATACCTTCCTCCGCGTTTCCAAAAACGCATTTTTTACCCGCAACTGTGGTCTGAAACAGAAACCGCTGAATGGGGTAAATCCTGGGTGGAAGCAGTGTTGAATTAACAAAAAGACATTTTACAACAACAAGTAGGGGCGCGATTAATCACGCCCCTACTTGTTTTCTTCGTACTTTTGCACCATGCGTTTAGCTGTTCTCATACTTGTAACACTTTTTCTTGTTGCTGCAACGGTTCAAAAATCGAATCGACTTCCGAAGGATTTGAAAGAAATTTCGGGTTGGGTTTTTGCAAATGACAGCACCCTGATCGCACATAATGACGGTGGTAATGATCCCAAGATCTTTGTATTGAACCAGGACGGAAGCATTCGCCATAAAGTGAGCGTTACCAATGCAGAAAACACCGATTGGGAAGATATCGCTGTAGATCACAAAGGTCATATCTATCTCGGAGATTTTGGAAATAACAACAACACGCGAAAAGATTTGAAAATCCTCAAAGTAAACCTGAAAAAGGTTCTTGAAAACCAGGATGTCGAAGCCAGGTTCATCGAATTCTCTTATCCTGAACAAAAAGATTTTCCTCCGAAATTAACTGAAAAATATTACGACTGTGAGGCCATGAGCTTTTACAATGATTCATTGTACCTGTTCACCAAATGTCGTTCCGAGCCTTTTGACGGGAAGTGTTTTGTATATACTTTACCAGCCAAACCCGGAGTTCATAAAGCCCGGAAAAAGTACTATATGGTCCTCGGTAAGCGCGACTGGTTCAGAGATGCTGCAACTTCAGCAGATATCGTGAATGACAAACTATATCTCCTCACTTACAATCGCCTGATCATTCACACGTTTGAAAACGGGCGGGCAAAATACGAATCACACCAAACACTGCTTCCAATTACCCAAAAAGAAGCTATTGCTGTCCATCCGAACGGGAAAATCTATGTTGCAGATGAACGACAAAAAATTGTGGGAGGAGGAAACATGTATATCATTAAACCGGAAAAGAAAAAATGACCCTCAGTAATTTTGATGGAGTGATCTATGATATGGATGGGGTGCTTACAGACTCTGAACCTTTGTGGAAAATTGCCATGGAAGATGTATTCAGAAGTGTCGGTTGCCCGCTTACCAAAGAAGATTTTCAGCGTACCGTGGGATTGCGGATAGACGAAGTTACTGCCTATTGGTACCATGTTTCTCCGTGGCCGGAAGTAAGTCCGAAAGATGTAGAACATGCCATCGTTCAACGAATGATCGAATTATTGACCGAACGCGCTACACCATTGCCGGGTGTTATTGAATCATTGGAATTCTTTGCTTCGAAAGGCTTGAAGATCGGGCTTGCGACTTCTTCCTACCAGGTCTTGATCGACTGTATTTTAGATACTTTACAGATCCGGCATTTTTTTCAAACCGTGCATTCGGCCGAATACGAATTGTTCGGGAAACCTCATCCGGCAGTATATTTAACGGCAGCAAAGAACCTGGGATTAGATCCGAGACGCTGTTTGGTCATCGAAGATTCGCTGAACGGGATTATTTCAGGAAAAGCTGCCCGTATGACCGTGTTTTGTGTTCCTGAAAAGACGCATCATCCGGAACCGAAACTAATTTTGGCTGATGCGCAATTCAATGATTTAATTGACCTTGTCAATTCCTTTCAATAACTTGTAGTATGATCGTAGCGATAGATGATAAATTAATTTCCACAGAGGTATTCGACCGCAAATTTGTGTGTGACCTGAATGCCTGTAAAGGAGCGTGTTGTGTCGAAGGTGACGCCGGGGCACCTCTCACATTAGAGGAAGTGGACATTATGGAAGAAATCCTGGATGATGTGATTCCATTTATGCGTCCGGAAGGAATCGAGGCAGTTCAAAAATCCGGTGTTTTTTACATGGATCCATGGAATGAACCCGCGTCGACTTTGGTTGACGGAAAAGAATGCGCCTTTGTTTATTTCGATGAACAGGGAATTACGAAATGTGCGATAGAACAAGCTTATTTATCCGGGAAAACTACCTGGAAAAAGCCGATTTCCTGTCACCTGTACCCTATTCGCGTAAAAAAATTAAGCGAGGGCGTTGCATTGAATTACGAGGAGTGGGATATTTGTAAACCGGCCTGTGCCTGCGGTGAGAAATTGGATGTTCCGGTATACAAATTTCTGCGCGAACCGCTTATTCGTGCATTTGGTGAAGAGTTTTACAGCGACCTGGAAGGAATTGATAAAGCTTTAAAGGAAGAGGGAATGGGAAAATAGACGCATTCAAATTAAATGCAAAGGTTGCAAAGAGTTGAGTTTTTCTTTGCGGTGAAAAAAATCACACCTCCCAACTCTCTCCCAAAATCCACTTCCGGATCATTTCCCTATTCAGAATCCGGCCTACAACCCGATAAGCCGATTTGGCAAACGGATTATCTCCATCCAGTTCTTCTGTTTGAACGCCGATTTTCGGATTGTAATAACTGGCGTGAGTAAAGGTCACTTCATCACCTGATTTGTATACAAAACCTACGTGACTATCCAAGCCAACCACATAAAGTCCATCTGCATTTTTGAGAAAATAATTTTTCATGTATTCCGGTGTCTGATTACTGAAACGCTTTACTTCGGTGGTCATCCGGGTGATGTAATATTCGGAAGCCTGCTGTGCCCATTTAACCCGTGGAATTTTAAACCCGGCATCTGAAAGTACGGTCGTAATGAAATAACCACACGCTATTTTTCCTTTTCGCGGAGTGCGTGTCGTTCCGTTAAAATCCCATTCGGTCCCATACCACTGATCGAAAAAGTCGTGTGTGATCTTTTCCAAAAGATAAACACTTGCCTCTTCCTCAATAGCAATTTGATCCGATTCATCTGCTTCTTCGTATTCATTTTGAAAAGCTGCGCGTTGCTCTTCTACCGATGCGATCAGATCTGCATATGGAGGTAAATGCATTTTTCCTTTGACTTCCACCTTGTTTTCAAAACAGCCGGAAAGTATAAAACAAAGGAGAACAAGCGGGATCAATTTTAGTTGCATGCTTTCAGTTTTAGGTTTAACTTTTAGTTTATGCAAATGTTACAAAAAGGAAGGGATGCTTATTCAATTTTATTTGAAAATCAGTTATTTAGATGACAGTTGTAAACCATTTAGTTAATTCGTTCACAAATTGAGATGAGGTATTTATTTACAGCCAATTACGCGTACATCGTAAACCTTTTAGTTAATTCGTTCACAGAGTCCCTCGGGGAAAAATCGATCATTCCCGCTACAACACCTTGATCAATTGCAATACGCACAAAACTTCGAATCTTTATTATGCTCGAACGGAACACTTTGATCCAGCATATCCGAAATTGTCTGTTTTAAAATTCGTTCCAGGAATTCAGGGATATCCTCTTTTCGTATATCTTCAGGTAACCTTAAAAAATGAGGACTTTCCTTGATTGACCGGAATGAAAAAATACCGGCCTGATCGGTCAAAATGCCTGTTTCCTTGTAGTAGAGATAGCAATAAATCAACAACTGCAACACGTGCTTTTGCTGGGAATTTCCTTTCCGCCGGTTCGTTAAAATCGCTTCCTCATAACTTTCCTGGTTCGCGGTTTTCTTTAATTCCACTTTATCCTGGCTTACACTCCCGGATTTGTAATCAATGATACGGTGTACACCGTCAAATTGATCTATCCGGTCACAAATCCCCGAAAGACGAACTTCGATGTGTTTTTCCGAATCCGAAACACTGATCGGGATCAAGGTTTCCAATCTTCTTTCCAGACCAAGAATAAACAAGGCTTTTTGAGGATTTTCCTTTAAAATTGTTCGATCCCTGCGCAGCACGTTCTGCACCATCTCCTTGGCTACTTCGAAATTGATATGGTTTGTTCCGGTTTGCCAGGAATTCCTGTCTTCGGAAAAATGCAACTCAAAACTTTTACTTACCAAAAGCGGAACCTCTTTCTCCATTTGAAGCAGGTCTTCTTCCGTTACTACTTTTCCTGAAATTTTCCTTCCGTTTTCATCAAACCGGTCGATAAACGGTGCGAACAAATTCTCCAACACATAGTGGATGATCGTTCCCAGGGTACTACTCTCAATGTCTTCCTCCACTTTATTTTCCTCACCGAAACGCAAAACGTAGCGGTAATAGAAATCCAACGGACAACCCATAAATTTGTCCAACATGGAGAAACTGATCCCTCCGCTCAGAACTTCGTAAATGCGATTAATGATCTCATCCGTTTTTTCGATGGAAGTTGTCCCGACTTTTTCTTTGTTTCCGGCTGTATAGAACGATTTTTGAACATGAACATTCGGATTGATCTGTGCCAGTTCCAATTCGATCTGTTGGATATACCTGCTTGGTTCACTTGATCCGACCGATTCCGAAGCACTTGAATAGGTAATCAGCATTTCTTCGGCGTGGTGCAGCAAGCGGTAAAAATGGTGAGCAAACAATCCTTGTTTTTCCCGCGGAGTCGGTAACCCAAAATACTTTCTCAAATCCATTGGAATAATGGTATTGATGGCATTTTGAGGTGGCATGGCCCCTTCATTTAATCCGAAAACAAAAATTCGCTTGAAATCCAATCCACGTGTTTCCAATAACCCCATGATCTGCAAACCTTCAAGCGGATTCCCAAAATAAGCAATGGTTTCGTTGCTCCAGTTCCCGTTGAACAGGTTCCGGAAAGACGAAATGCTCATTTGTGGTGATTGCACGGTCATGATATTTTGCAAAACAATCGTTGCGTGCGCAAACCTGCGAACAATTGCACGTTCCAATTCATTCTTTTCTTCCAGCCACAAATCCAGTTTTTCATTCAATTGCTGAATAACCTGGATCCCCTTCAACCAATCATTTTTCCAGGGTTCAAAAATCAATTTATTCAATTCCGACAAGCGTTCACTCAGGTCCAGTTTTTTACGGTCCAAAAAATGCCAGTTGTGATTGATAATCCGGGATTCAATGTCTTGGATCTCCTTCTTTTCCTCTGCTGAAAGCACTCCCAAAATAAAGGGATGGTGCGCAAATTGAATAAAATCCCGGTAGTAAATACTCGAGTTCCCTCTTCTTAAAAAAGATTCTTGTAAGCGGAAGATCAAATCGACCCAAGAGCGCAAAGAAGTTTGTCTCAAAGGTAAACCCACCGTAATATTTGCCTGACCAATTTCTGCCGGAAGGTGCTTCAAAATAGAACTTAATAAACTTTCATCAGCTAAGAGCACCAGCGTTTCATTCAACTGACTGGAGTTCAATTTTTTCAATTCGCTTCCTACCACCTGTGCCTGGGAAGTAAATTGCGGACATTCCACCACACGAATGTGCATCTCTTTTGTGCTCAGATGATTCTCAATAAACGGAAGGGTTTTCAACTCCAGTCTCTTGCACAGATCACGCTGGAACTGCCCGGCTTCGTGGATTCCGTCATTGAAATAAAATTCATCCGAATCCATCAGAATGGAAGCCCTCCCCAGAATGGATAGCTGTTTCATGATGGAGATTTCGGATTCAGAAAGGGCATTGAATCCTGCAAATACAAATTGGGCATCTTTATCGCCTGCAAAAGCCAGATCGATGTTATTCGCCAGGTAACGGTAAGCCTTCCCTTTGGTAGTCACTGATTTCGATTTCAGTCGCTCTTCCAGTGCAAAATAATAGGGTTTCAATTTATCCCAGAAAGCCATGAACTGGATCTGGCCTTTCGACAATTCTTCCGAATTAAAGGACCAATTCTCAATTTCACGAATATCCCGTAAGTTTTTAAAAAGCTGGTCGGCCGGCACCAGGTAACGGTCTATTTCATCAAAATCACTTAACAGGATTTGTCCCCAGGCCATAAAAGAATCGAAAGAATCCACATTGATCTCAACCGGGTCTTTTTTGAACAACTCATACAACTCAAATAGCAAGCTGGTTTTATCCAGTACCGGAATCGGGTTGATATCCTGGATCCACCGATCAATCGTAATGATTTTTGGTGACAATATCGGTTTTTGATAGAATTCATAGAACGCGCGCTGTAAATAGGCAATCATCCGTTCGGAGGGAACAACAATACACGCAGTCTGAAAACTCAGCGCGCGCTCGTCCATATGACTCACAATCCTATTTACAAATGTCTCCATATTCATTCCACCAATCCGGCGGTTCAAGGTCTAGTTCCTGTAAAACGTAAATTCGAGATCATCCAACAAAACCACGTTCTTATTTGGATTGTGGACATAGAAACTCAATTTCTCGTCTGCAGAGGCCCTCCTGGGAAGGAAAATGATAAATTCTTTTTCCGCCCATTCATTTGCCGGGAATAGGGGATTCAATTCGATGGTCTGATAATAGGAAAGATTATCTCCCTTCGAATAAGCTGTGATGATCGAAATTGGATTTTCATTCTTGCGAAGGAATTTTCCTTTTACCTTCAATACCCTTCCTTTCGTATCCGGACCTACTTCTTTGGTGAAATCCTGTGCGAAACCATAGACTTCATTCTCACCAATGAGACCTACCAGGTTCGCATTATTTCCCGGATCTTTTTCATATTGAATTCCCGTCTGATCAGCATTTTTTGTTTCGAAATCTGCCTGGACCGTTTTGTATGCTTTTCGCACCCCCATAAACTTCATCATGGATTGCGGAATGGTGTCCGTCTTTCGCTTACACAAAATAAGGTTTTCGTTCGAAGCAATTGCCTCTACTTTTTCAAGAATTTGTGGGTAGATTGCGTATACCTCATCCATAAAATAAGGCTTTTGGAACACTACATAATCCCATTTCCAGCTCAGTCCCCTGTCTATGTCTTCCGGAGCATGCCCCATAAGTGCCAAACCAACCCGGTTCATCCGGATAAATGGAATATTTGGTCCGTAAGCGTGGATCACCAGGATCGTATCTTCACGACCAACTCCTGCTTTTGTCAGGAACTCATCCGACCCTTCAAAGTTCATAACTGTTCCTGTAAAATGATCGTTGGCTACAAAAACCCTGCGTTGTTTCTGAAAATCGGATGTTTCCCGGAAAGTCAATATCCCGAAGTAGATCACGAACAAGGCCATGACGGTTTCCCCGAAATACCACTGCGGTTTCGGCAGAACAGCTAAACACAGTGCCACGAAGAATACAGTCGGTAAATAGAAGGTGTCCAGGAAATAATAGTCGTGCGCGAAAAACTGTTTGGCCATCGCAACCCAGAACAAGCATACGCCAATAAACCAGAACAAACAGATAATCCACCAACTTGAAAACCTCTTGTATGTATTTCGCTCCTTAATCAGGAACGCGATTAAAACCAATACGATCAGCAGGAAGAGCAGGAAATAATGCTTCATTGAAAAATAAGCCAATACCATCACTTCCCACATGTGTTCGAGGATGGTTTTCATTTCTTCCCAATTATTGGCTGGTAGTAATTCATTCAGGAAATCCGACCCGTATTGCGCCCGGATAGTACTGTTGTAATATTGTGCCGCAAAAATGACCAGGAAAGAGGTGCCAACTGCCAAAACATTCGGCCAGAACTTTGCCTTTTTTTGAAAAATGCGGATCAGTTCGAAACCAAGGACAGCTAAATAAGGAATAACAAAAGTAAACCGGGCAAGTGCTGCGAAGGTGAAAAAAAACAAGGCCCATCTGAACCACTTTTTCTGATTTCCATCAAAATAAAGCGCATAACAATAAAATGCTATGATGGTATTTGCAATACTCGGAATGGTTGGCAGAAATCCACCCTGGTAAAAGGTGTAAATCGGTGATGTAATAGCAAAAATTACAACCAAAGCGGCTTTTACTTTGGAGCCGCAAATCTTCTCTGCCAACAAATACAAGAAGAAAAAACCAACAATGCTGTAAATCAAAATGTAGGTGTGGAACACCCATGGTTCATTCGTTCCGAAAGCCTTCATGAAAACTGCGGGAACGTAATCATGGACCGGGAATTCCACTGCGGTTATTGTTGAATAAGTCGGGGCCGACCAATTTTTAGGAAACTGGTGATTGAGAATGTAATTCTGGGGTTTGAAAAAATTCAGGTCATTGCGCACAAAACCATTTGCAAGTGCCAAACGGTCGTTCTGTGCCCATGTATGGGTATAGGCAGGAACTTCATTCAGATGCTTGAATTGAAAGATCACCGTGATCAATGTGATCAATAAAAATGCAATGCTATTTGTTATCCCCCTTTTTTTCAAGACTTCCAAATTACTCAGAAAAATCAACCCGTACAAATATCAAATTATTCTTGAAATAACTACTCAAAAGCAGGCATTCTTAATCGGAAATTTCTGAATTTTAGCTATCTTCACAAGATGCAAAGTTCCCGTGAAATGGATGACCCTGAGGACGATGATTTATTCGTTTTTCGTGACACACCTTTTCATGAGCTGAATTATGGTACACTCCTGAAATTTGCAGAAGCTTCCGCGATCCAGGTTTTGAATTACAGTGGCAATTCCGTTCATGCGGTTGAGCTCTCGGTCGACAAGGGAATTTTTTTATGCAATTACGGGTTCCGTGCTGAACATGAAGTAATCCTTACCCAGGAAAATCAAACCATTATCCTTGCATGCAGCTGTGGCGGAAAGGGTAAAAAACTGTGTGATCACCAGGCAATTGTACTTTATCGTGTGATGGAATTTTCTGATTTCCGGGTTTTCTTTGATGAATCTTCCAGAAGAAAACGTATTGCTGAAGTAGCACTTTCATACGGAATTTCTAATGAGGAAAAATGGTCCGAGCTCTTTGTGATTTCATATGAGAACAGGCAGTTAAGAGTTAACTCCAAAAACCCCGAACTGATTCGTTTAACTCCTGACAAAATGGACGAGTTGAACCGGAAACTGGCACCAGTTGCTTTTTCACCCGAAAAGCTGCATCAGCCTTTGCCTCACAGGTATATTTCTTTCCGTGCCTTTTCGGATGAAAACCATTTTGAATTTGAGATCAATGAGAGTGAATTAACCCAAAACGGGAAAATCAAAGCTCCCATTCGCATATTGAATGCGTTGGAATTGGCCTTGCAGGAAACTTCGCCAGAAATGATCCAGGCTTATACCGCATTGGGTATGTTGGGAACCAAGCATCACCTTTACCGGAACCTGGCAAACGACGAAGAAACCTTCCTGAAGGTGGTCAAATCGATCGGGATCGCCAAACCGCTTTTTGAGGAGTTGGAAGTGATCGAAGTTTGGAATACCAAACCACCGAAAGATACGGAATTTACACTCCACATTCACGACAAACCAATGCTTTTGCATTTGAACGTGGACCAAAATGAAGAGTTTTATGAAATAACCGGATTCCTTACCTGTGATAATCACAAAATTGCATTCGACCAGGTAAAAATGAAAAGTGAATTGTTCATCCGGCGCGGGCAAGACCTTTACCTGATCAAAAACTGGAATCACCTGAGAACGCTTAGTTATTTCAGAAAGAACCACAATAAACTGATCATTCATCAATCACAATTTGATGACTTCCAGGCTAGTTTCCTTGTGCCACTTGAAGATGTCATCAGCGTCAATTACTCTTACGTCAAAAAAGCGACTCGGGCTATCATCAAACAAACCCAGCTGGCAACGGTTCAGGCAAAACGCATTTACCTTACGGATAGTGAGCATTACATTCACATCACCCCAATCGTTGAATACGGGAACGTGGAAATTCCAATCCTGTCCAAACGCAAATTATTGACCATCGATCAAACCGGGAACTCCTTTGAAATCCCAAGGGATGAAAACCTGGAAGTGAGTTTTTTAGGAAACATTATCCGTTTGCATAAAGATTTTGAATACCAGCTTGGCGGCGACTTTTTCTACCTCCACAAAAGCCAGTTTTTGGAGAACGATTGGTTTTTGAATGCCTTTGAATCCTGGAGTGAGGCCGAATTGGAAATTCATGGTTTCCAGGAATTGACCAAACTCAAACTGCTTCCGAAAAGCATGAAAGTTTCTGTCCAGATTATTAGCGGAATTGATTGGTTTGAAACAAAAGCACATATCAAAGTGGGCGATAACCGTATTCGTTTGAAAGAAATCCAACGCAGTATCATCCAAAAATCACGTTATGTGAAATTGGGTGACGGACAACTCGCCTTGCTTCCGCAACAATGGCTGGAACGCTTTTCTGCCTTTTTCCAGGAAGGTGAATTGGTTGAGGACGTGATCCGGATTCCAAAAACATCTTATCAATTCATCGACGAATGGTTCGAAGCAGAAGAGATTGACAGCACAGTCCGAACTCAGATAGAAGATCTGAAGGAAAAGATCACACATTTCGAACGCATTCCTGAAATAGAACTTCCGGCAGAATTCCAAACAGAATTGAGGCATTATCAGCGGGAGGGATATCATTGGCTGCATTTCCTGAATGATTTCGGTTTTGGGGGTATTCTCGCCGATGATATGGGGCTTGGAAAAACCATCCAGGTTTTGGCTTATCTTTCTAAAAAGCAGGAACTCAAAAAAGGAGTTCATTTAATTGTGGTCCCAACTTCCCTGGTTTTCAATTGGCAAGATGAAATCGCGAAATTCACTCCACATTTGCGGGTATTGGATCTTCATGGAACGAAGCGAATTAAATCTGTTCATCACTTTGAGGAATATGATATTTTGCTAAGTACCTACGGGACCTTACTTTCGGATATTCGTTATCTTAAAGATTTTGTGTTCGATACCATTATTTTGGACGAAGGCCAGGCGATTAAAAACCCGGATTCCAAACGCTATAAAACTGTTCGCTTGTTGCAATCAAAACAGCGTTTTGTACTTACGGGAACTCCGATCGAAAACAATACCCTGGATATTTACTCGATCCTTTCTTTCTGCAATCCCGGAATGTTTGGTTCGTTGAAACAATTCAAGGACCATTTTGCGCTTCCTATTGATAAGTTCCAGGACAGCCAGCGAGCGAAAGAATTGCAAAAACGCATTCATCCTTTTTTGCTTAGACGTACCAAGAAACAAGTTGCAACGGAACTTCCCGAGAAAACAGAAATGGTGGTTTACTGTGAAATGGATCACGAGCAGAAACGCGTTTATGATGTTTACAAAACAGAATTGAAAGAATACCTGATGAGCGAACCGGATTTTACGGATGGTCAGCACAGCATGCACGTATTAGCCGGATTGACCAAGTTGCGGCAGATCTGTAATTCTCCGGCACTGATCAATGAGAACGGTGTTTCTTATGGAGATCAGTCAGCCAAGATCCAGGAATTGCTGGAGCAGATCGAAGGCAAAAAGAAACACCATAAAATCCTCGTATTCTCACAATTTGTAGGGATGCTTGAACTTATTGAAAAGGCATTGGAAGAACGAAAAATTCCATATTCGATGCTAACCGGTCAGACCAGGAAGCGCAAGGAGGTCGTAACCGCTTTCCAGGAAAATGAGAACATCCGTGTCTTCCTGATCAGTTTGAAAGCCGGTGGAATGGGATTGAATTTAACGCAAGCCGATTATGTTTATCTCGTGGACCCTTGGTGGAACCCGGCAGTAGAGAACCAGGCGATTGACAGGGCGTATCGCATCGGGCAAGACAAGAAAGTGGTTGCAGTGCGTTTTATCACTCCAGGTACGATCGAAGAGAAAATATTGGAATTGCAAAAACGCAAGCAGGAATTAGTTGGAGATCTGGTGCATACGGATGTGAGTACGCTGAAGCAGTTGAGCAGGAAGGAGTTGGTTGATTTGCTGTGATTCGGTATCAACCTGTTAGCAAGTTTACTAACATGCTAACAAATAAGAATTAAGGTTTTGATTATCACATTACTAAATAATAGTTGTAAGTAAGTTTACTAACTTGCTCGAAACCAATCGCTAAAGAATACTGGATTCCCCATCCAAGATATATATGTTAAATCCCAATTCAACAGACTCTCCCAAAGTGTTTTGTTCGTACTTTTACTGCATGAAAAAACGCTTGTTTTTACTTGCAATCACATTAATCGTTGTTGATTTTACCTTCGGACAGGGTTGTTCGCAGTGTAAGCTATTGGCACAACAGGGAAGTGAGTTGAATGAAAATTCCTTTGGTTCTTCGATCAATACCGGGATTTTGTTCCTGATTGCAATACCTTATTTGATCCTGATGTTTTTCTTCCGCAAGCAAATTGTACGTTTGTTCAAACGCAAGGCTTAACGGTAAAAATTCATTTCATCAATGTACTTGCGGACAGGGTCCGTCAGCAGGTAACGAACATCTTTTCCCTCTTTAATGGCATGTCGAACGAAACTTGATGACACCTTCATCACCGGAGCATCTTCACACATGATAATATTCGGATGATTTTTAAATCCGTTTTCCGGGTGATGGCCGATTTCCTGCACTTCTTCTTCCTCCTGGATGGTTAAAACACGCGGATAGACATAAAATTTGTAATTCGCCAGCAGATGTTCGTGGTTATACCACTTATGGAACGTTCTCAGGTTATCTTCTCCCATAATCAGGGAGAATTCGTGCTTCGGATATTTCTCCTTCAGGTGAGCCAAGGTAGTTGCCGTGTAATTCGGTTGCGGTAATTTGAACTCAATATCCGATGCCTTCAAATTTATATTGTCCTGGATAGCTTCGTTCACAATTGCCAAACGATGGTAATCCGGTAACAAAGAGGATTTTAGCTTCAATGGGTTTTGCGGAGTAACGACTAACCAAACCTGGTCAATATCGGTAAATTCCGCCATGAAATTTGCAATGACCAAATGCCCGACATGAATGGGATTAAACGTTCCGAAATATAAACCTACTCGCATAAATCAGGAAATAAATTTGCGAACGACCTCTTCTGCTTCTTTGCATGCTCTTTGCAAATCATCATTTAAGAGAATGTAATCGAATTCCGGGGCACGATCCAATTCAATCTGTGCCTTTGCCAAGCGCATGGAAATTTTTTCTTCCGTTTCCGTACTTCTGAACCGCAAACGGCTTTCCAATGCTTCAAAAGAAGGAGGTTGTACAAATATTGCCAGGGCATTCTCACCCACAATCTTTTTCAGATTTAGTCCTCCAACTACGTCTACATCAAAAATGACCGTTTTCCCTTCTCCCCAGATTCGTTCCAGTTCTGAAGCCAGTGTTCCGTAAAAATTGTCCGTGTAGACTTCTTCCCATTCGATAAACTCACCCCCATCAATTTTTTGCTTGAATCCTTCGATTCCCAAAAAATAATAATGTTTCCCATGTTCTTCTTCTCCACGTGGGTCACGGCTGCATGCTGAAATAGAGAATGCCAGTTCCGGAATTATTCCTAACAAGTATTGAACAATGGTGGTTTTTCCGGCACCCGAAGGAGCTGAAAAGATCACACATTTACCGCCACTCGAATCAAATGCCATCTTACAGCGTATTTAAAACTTGTTCTTTGATCTTCTCCAGGTGATCTTTCATTTCAACCACTAATTTCTGCATTTCCACGTGGTAGGATTTGCTTCCAAGTGTATTGATCTCACGACCGATTTCCTGTGTGATGAAACCCAGCTTCTTACCACATAAGGGAATATTCATGGTCTCCAGGAAGTAGTTCAGGTGATTGGAAAGACGCATCTTCTCTTCCGAAACATCCATCTTTTCAATGTAAAAAATGATTTCTTGTTCCAATCGGTTCAGGTCGATCGATATATTAGAGATTTTTTCCAATCCTGCCTTCATACGTTCACGAACTGCTTCTATTCGTGCCGTTTCGTATTTCGGAACTTCAGCCAGCAATTCATCAATGCGCTGAATATTTCCTTCGAAGTCTTTACGCAACTGATCGCCTTCCTGCTTACGGAATTCATTCAAATGCTGACAAGCTTCTCTTACCAAACCCTGTACAAACGTGGATTCTTCATCTGAAAGAGCTTCTTTCTCATTAGAGTAGATCTCCGGCATTCTCAGGACCAGGGACAAAATATCATCCGTTGGTTCACCCAATAACTCAGCTGTTTCCTTGATGTCTTTGTAATAAGCCTGGGCCAAATCACGATTGATCGCGTAATTCTTCGTCTCACCTGAATTCTCCAAAGAAATGGACAATTCCACTTTACCTCTGTCTAATAATTCGGCAACAATCGAACGATTTTCCAATTCAATCTCGCGATACAATGGAATTGCACGCATATTCAGATCTAAGCTTTTACTGTTTAAGGAACGGATTTCCACAACAATTTTCTTCCCCTGGAAGGAACCACTTGCTTTTCCGTAGCCGGTCATTGATAATACCATTTGCTTCAGTTTGGGCAAAAGTAAGGAAATATTGTCGAGAAGGCGTTAATTAGATGTCTTGTGATGCTAATTTAACCACATAGAAACATTAGGCGCATAGGGAATATGATTTCAAGCATACCGTGAATTGATCCAGCTTGAGTTGAGTTTGATTTAGAAAAAAAACTATGCAAACTATGTTGCTATGTGGTTTTGATCCTTCCAATACAAGTCCCGCAATTACTCACGGGACTTATAGGAAACGATATGCAGTTAGTCTTGGTCTGCAACTACTGCAGTAGTATTCGAGCCAAGAGCTTCTTTGATCTTTGCTTCTAATTCGTCCATTAATTCCGGATTATCAGCAATCATATTTTTTACGGAATCTCTTCCCTGCCCCAAACGTGTTTCACCGTAAGAGAACCAGGAACCGCTTTTCTTCAGGATGTTTAATTCTACTCCCAGGTCGATCACCTCACCAACTTTGGAAATTCCTTCTCCATACATGATATCGAATTCAGCCTTACGGAACGGAGGAGCTACTTTGTTCTTCACCACTTTCACTTTCACGCGGTTACCGATTACATCTTCGCCTTCTTTGATTTGGCTTGCTTTACGGATATCAATACGCATGGAAGCATAGAATTTCAAGGCATTTCCTCCGGTTGTAGTTTCCGGGTTACCGAACATGACCCCAATCTTATCGCGCAGCTGGTTGATGAAAATACAACAGCATTTTGCTTTGTTGATGGAACCTGTCAGTTTACGAAGTGCTTTGGACATCAAACGAGCTTGTAATCCCATTTGAGAATCACCCATTTCTCCTTCGATCTCTGCTTTTGGTGTCAATGCTGCAACCGAGTCAATTACCAATAGGTCTACTGCTCCGGAACGGATCAAACTATCCGCAATTTCCAATGCCTGTTCACCATTGTCTGGCTGTGAAATCAGCAAGTTGTCAATATCCACGCCCAATTTCTGAGCATAGAACTGGTCAAACGCATGCTCCGCATCCACGATCGCTGCAATTCCACCTTGTTTTTGTACTTCTGCAATTGCGTGAATTGCCAAAGTTGTTTTTCCAGATGATTCAGGACCGTAAATTTCCACGATTCTTCCTTTCGGGTAACCGTTTACTCCAAGAGCAAGGTCTAATGTAATTGATCCGGTAGGAATCACTTCCACTTCTTCAATTGCATTGTCCCCCAATTTCATTACAGATCCTTTTCCGAAAGTCTTGTCTAACTTTTCCATTGTTAGCTGAAGTGCTTTCAATTTTTCCGGGTTGATTTCTTTAACTGCCATATCGCTTAATTTTAAATCGTTTTGTTATCGTTTCTGCAAATGTATGACCAGTAGGTCGTAAACTACTTACGATGTTCGGATCATGCTAAATTTAAGATCTCCTCACCGTGAATTTTTGTTTTTGGTTTCTCTATTATATATGTAATAATGCCCTTTTCATTTACGATAAACGTGGTCCGGTGGATTCCGTCGTATTCACGTCCCATAAATTTTTTCAAACCCCAAACTTTAAACGCATCGATCATTTTTCGTTCGGTATCTGCGATTAATGGAAAAGGTAAGCTAAACTTTTCAATAAACCGAGCGTGCGCTTTCCCGGTGTCCATACTTACTCCCAAAATGGAATATCCCGCTTTTTTCAATTCCCCGTACGAATCTCTTAAACTGCATGCCTGATTCGTGCAAGCCGGAGTATTGTCTTTCGGATAGAAATAAATCACTAATTTTTTATTGGTAAAATCGCGATTCGTAATTTCTTTTCCATTTTGATCTTTTCCCTGAAAATCAGGCATTCGATCACCTACTTTTAATCCTGTCATTAATGTCGATTATTTAAACATGTATCTGACGAATATGTAATCAAAAATACAACTTATTTTTAAACTGACAAGTTTGAGTTGTATTTTTTGCTTAATTTTTCGTCATTTTGTTGTTTTTAGGTCTGTCGGGCGGATCAACTCTCCCTGATTTTCCTTTCCTATTCAGGGAAATAGACACTTTGGCCTGTTTCCTGTTCCAGCAGGAATTTACCGCGAATAACTTCCTGAACTGTCCGTTTTTCAATCTTACACTCCAGCCACGAGATAATATCCAGGTATAGGAACGGCCGTTTTTCGTAAGGAAGTTTAGACAATTTTACCAGTTTTCCATGCAAGATCCGGAATGCACGCATCAATGAGCGATCATCTGCGAAAGGAAGCTGGCGCAGGAAGTTCAGGATTTCCTGTTGTACTCCGTGCAAATCTCCCATGTTTCTAAGGAAACGGTAAACGGATTTGATCTGGTAATCCAATAAATGATCGTCCGTGCCCAATTCAAAATGCGCGATCAGGTTGAGAATCCGTGCAAAAGCCTGGATATCTTCCCGAAGCGAAACGTCTTTCAATTGAATAATCCGGTTCAGGTATTTGATTGCCATCTTATTATCACCGTTACCGAAGTACAAACAAGCCACTTTATAATACAAGATCATAATGCGGTGGTTGTCCAGGCGATCTTCGTGATCGGAAATAAATTGTTCCACTTTCGGCACAATCTCCAATCCCTCTGAAAAAGTCCCGCACAGATAATAATAATTGATCTTGGCCGTAAGCCAATACATGCGATGCAGCAAAGCAATATTCTCATTCTCACGATCTCCCAAGTCCGCACTTTCCAGTTTTTCAATGGATTCGAGCAAGCGTTTGTGGTTTCGCAAATTAAATAACGCATTCTGTAAATTGTACAATCCTTTCAGGTACATTTCACGGTAATGGTCTTTTACATGCTCATTATCCTCAAATAATTTTACCCACAAACTGGCGTATTTGAAACACATTAAGAATTCCTGTGTAATGTAATGGTACCACACATAGGCATTGTACAGGTGCATTTTCTCTTCAAAACTGAGTTCCGCAATGTTGTATTCCGGTAAACGCTTGGCAAAGAATTCCTTGACGAAACGGTAATCTTTTTCGTCCCGCACAAAACCTACTTTCACATTCAGTGCATAGAGTTGCAAGGACAGATTTGAAAACTGGATACTTCCCTGCACATGTTTGCTCAAAGCCCTGCTTTCAGCCGTCAATTCATCAGCCCGGGAAGAGACGCTTCGTGTGATATGTTGTGATTCAATGAATTTTTCAAAATCCAGGATCTCCAGGTGCAAAATCGTTGATTGAATCTTTAGGGCATGCTGTTTCGCCTTTTCCAATAATTTCAATGCCTGGTTGTAAAATCCTTTTTCATACAGGATCAGGGCATGGTCCATCGATTCCCGGATTTCGATGGTAGGCAAGTGTGCCGCGTGCTGAAGTCTCAAACTGGTCAATAGCTGCTTATACAAATGTGCCTTAATGTTCGAAAGCTGGCTTTTCTTTATGCTGCTGATTTTCGAAACAGCCAGTTCATCTGAATAATTCTCGGTCTTATCAATAAAATCAAACAACTGCAAATACTTGATTTCTTCCGGGGAAGAAGAATTCCGGTTCGCATAAAGCTTAAAACTACGTTTTTCTGCCTTTGACAGGGAAGAAATTAAACGAACTAAACTATCTGTTGATCCTGTGGACATTGTAATTTTTTACTTAAAATAATGTTTGCAACATCTTGATTTATAGTGAATTAAATATGGTCAATTTGAGTTTGGTTATCGTAAATCTTAAAAATATTGATTTCGGATAATCAAGCTCATGTTTCATCTTTGTTTTGTTCGAATGATTTTTATAGTCATTCATGTTAAAAAGTACTCATTTGAGTAACAGGAGTAGGGGTGCTCTTGTTTTTTCGATTAATAGCAAAATCCTTTGTCTATTGGCAAAGGATTTTTTATTTCCCAAAAATACGCTGAATTGTTGAATTAAGATTTCCGTGGAGGAAAGAAAATCCTTCGGAATGAATCTTCTCATTGGAGACTTTGTTTCCATAAAGCAGCATCATGGCCATTTTCCCGAACAGGATCCGGACCATAAATGCCGGAACCGGAGGCAATAATCTTTTGTTCAGTGTTTTAGCTATAAGTTTTGTAAGTTCTTTATTGGTGGTATTCCCTGCCGAAGCATGATAAGCTCCTTCCAGTTTGTGAGCAATGATGTATTCGAAAACGCGTGACAAGTCTTCGCTGTAAATCCAGGGAATCGCTTGTTCTCCGGAGGCCAGAACTGCACCAAATCCTTTTTTGACCGGCTTGGCTAATTTCTCCAAGGCACCTCCGGATTCACTCAGCACCACCGCAATCCGGATTTTTGAAACCGCACAGATTTGTGAAAATTGATCCGCGGCCTGTTCCCACTTGCGGGTGATATCTGAAATAATATCGTTCCCGAACGGGTCGGATTCCCTGTAAACCGTTTCCGGATGCTCAAATCCATATGCCACCGCTCCCGAAGCTGAAAGGTATTGTTTAAGGGTTGGTGAGTTCTTAAACGCTTCAAACAAAAAGTTCGTCGTATCAATCCGGGATGAGTACAGCTCGCTGATCCGGGATTTGGTCCATCTTTTTGCTGCCAGTTCTGCTCCGCACAGGTTAATAAGAATGTTTGTCCCTGCGATCGCTGAATGATCTATTTTACCCGAATCCGGGTCCCAATTCAGGACAAAGCGTACTGCATCGGATGGTTTGCGTGAAAGGATCCAAACTTCATGTCCGGCTTTTCTCAAATGATTTGCCAACCCAGTTCCGATGAGTCCCGAACCACCTGCAATGACAATCTTTTCCATGCTGTGAATGTTTTCGGGACCTAATTTAAGCGAAAAAAAAGATGCCATTTGTTATAAAGCTGTTACTTTTACATGCCACGTCATTTTGAATGAAACAAACGTTATGAAAAAGTATATTTTCCCTTTATTGCTTGTCGGATTGGTATCCTGCGGTTCGGATAACACCGCTGAAAAAAACACCGAAGAGAAGAAAACCATTGTAAAGCATTTCAAAAATGAAGCTGAAATGGACCAACAGGTATTGGAGCTGAAAAAAATAACGGAAGCTTCCGGCATGATTGCCAATTCATTGCATTACGAAAAAGGTGACGGACAGATGATCGAAGTGATCGGGCATTTGGATACTGCGAACGTATTGCAGATTATCGAAGAGCAATTTTCGGAAGGAAATGGCAAAACAAACGGGACACGTTACTATTTCCTGAACAACGGGAAACCTTTTGTAACACAGGAATTGATCGACCAGGTCAATGGCGAGAACGAGGCAGTTTTTATTGATCGCATTTCTTACTACGACGAAAAAGGGAAGATCATCAAAACCAAGGAGCGCAGTGCTTCTTTCCAGGATGATATCAATGGAATGAAATACAAACCTGCACCGCTGCACCCGATCAGTTCGGACCGGGCAATGGATGCATTGAATTCCAAAAAAGAATTTGCAACTACCTTCCAGGGATTTGTGAATCAGGATATGTTCAGCTATATTATTTTAGGTGCAGATGATCCGAACGGATTTACCACCGCTTTAAGATTGGATTACAAAGATCAATTGATCAATATCCTGGCGAGTGACCCGGAAAAATACCTGGGCGCTAATGTGAAGGTAAACTTTGAAGTCCACAACGACAGGGGATTTGAGTTCCAGGTTTACGCCGGCGGGAAATTCGTTGATTAATTCAAAATTATGAATTCAAAAGCGGTCATTTCTGCATTTTGAATTTTGCATTTTGAATTCACTTGATTTTTCCTAATTCCGCTTTGAGGTAATCAATGATCTCAATTTCGATCGGATCTCCGTGCTTCAGATCGGATAAGTAAAGCGAAGTCCAGTCGATCAGGTGGATCAGGTAAATACTTTTTTCAACGGGGGTAGACCCTTTCGCTGTAACAACTTCTACTTTATCTGTTTTTGATTTGGTGCGTTCAATCGAAATGTCAAAACGCTTCTGGTTACGCATCGACAAATCATTGGTTTGAATAAACAAGCACGCATAGCGGTTGTCTCCTCCACCCCAACCAACTAATTCATTGTGGTTCATTTCGGGAATGACATGCTGCCAGCACAATTCTTTGGAGTTCTCATTGAATTGCTGTTTTGCACGAATGGTAATTCCTTCATATGATGCACCTGCATATACAGCAATTGTTCTTTTCTGAAGTTCGCGCGCTACGCGCATTGCTTCAGACTTGATTTGATCCAAGTTGGAATCGATCAGGTCCTTTCCGTTCGAAATCTCATCCAAAATCGTTGAATGAGCATATCCCAGTTGCAGGAAAATATTGCTCAATTGTACCAGGGAAAAAGCCAAAGCAGTTCGTGGTGGGTTTCCACCCGGAACAATCACGTATTGATAACTATTTGATTTACAAAACTCAGCCAAAGCCCCGCCGGAACAAATCCCAATGATCGCAGCTCCTTTTAATTTCGCATCTTCCAGCGCAAACAAGGTTTCTTCTGTGTTCCCGGAATAAGATGATCCGATTACCAGGCTGTGTCTGTTTACGAAAGCCGGCAACGTATAATCCTGGACAGATAAAACCGGAACCGAACAGGTTTTTTCAACCCATTGAGCCACAATTCTTCCACCAATTCCGGATCCGCCCATACCGCAAATAACGATATTCCGGATATCCTGAGTTGGTTTAACAAAAGTTGCCCCAGCAGCGATTTTCAATGCTTCACTGATGTTGGACGAAAATTCCTGAATGAGTTTTTCCATAATTCTCTTTGAAGTTTGTAAATATAGTAAGGCTTTTTCGAACTGGAGAAATTTTAAAAGTCTTCACTCGGAATAAATTAATGTACTTTTACGGAAAAAAAGGAAAATGAAGCCCAGATATGCATCGGAAACCTTAGCTATTACTACGAAAGTCGTTTTGCCGAATGACACCAATACCTTAGGAAATTTATTTGGAGGGCAACTATTGGCCTGGATGGACGAGATAGCGAGTGTATCTGCACACAGGCATTCACGCCGGGTGGTGGTGACAGCAAACGTGAACAATGTGAGCTTTAATTCCCCGATCAACCATGCATCTATTGTGACACTGGAAGCAAAAGTTTCCCGAGCGTTCAATTCCTCCATGGAGATTTTCGTTGATGTATTTGTAGAAGACAACATTACTGGGAAACGAAGCAAGTCGAATGAGGCAATCTATACCTTTGTCGCTGTTGATCAGCATGGTGGCCCGATCCAGGTCCCTGAACTGATCCCGGAAACGGAAGAAGAGATCGAGCGCTTTGAGGGCGCCTTGAGAAGAAAACAGCTGGCATTGATCCTGGCAAAGAAAATGAGCCCGAAAGACGCAACGGAATTGCGGAAGTTATTCATGGATTAAATTTTCATGCCATGTCGAGTTCCGCATGTGTTCTCGATACATCCGACTGAAATGTCGGGATACTCGAACTGACAAACGGAGTATCGAGACAGACGTGTAAGTTACTTCATCAAATCAGTCTTGATCACTTCCGGGTTTTGCAAATGCATGCAATTGAAGTGTTTCTTCGGGCATTCCTTATACCCGATTTTCGAGCATGGTCTGCAACTCAATCCTTCTACTTCGTGAATGGTATAGAGTGATTTATTCTGCGGCGCATAAGTGTACATTCCTAAATCAGGCACGGTATTTCCCCACACGCTCACGATCGGTGTTTCGAAACAACTGGCAATGTGCATAAGTCCGGTATCTCCGGTGAGCAATTTCGCGCAATGCTTGGCCATAAAGGCAGATTGTCTCAAGGTCAGTTTCCCGCATAAATCCAATACGCGTTGATTGGGAAGTTGCCGGATCAATTCCGCAGCACGTTCGGAATCCATTGGTCCGCCCAGTAAAACAACCGGCAGGTGAATCCCTTCAAGGATCTTCACCATCAATGAAACCGGCATTTGTTTGGTGGCGAACTGTGCTCCCATCGAAACGCCGATAAATTTCTTCGGTACAAGTGCTATCGATTCCAGGTCCACAATGTCCGCATCTGACAAGAAAAAGTCGCAGGGCTTGTGATCGTTCACCACTCCCAACTCTTTCACAGCTTCAAAATAGCGGTCTACCACGTGAACTTTCGGCATGCGGTTGATCTTAAAGGTCGTCAACAGCAATTTCTCGAAATTCTTCTTCGGGAAGGCCGCCGATTTGACTCTCAACGCGCGTTTCAGTCGTAGGGTGCGGATATTATTGTGCAGATCGACCACGAAATCGTACTGTTCCTTTTTCAACTGGTCCACCACCTCATCTACCGATTTCTCGATTGTGATCAGGCGGTCAATGTATGGATTGTGGTCTAAAACCGGCTGGAATGCTTTCTTGGTAATGAAATGGATCTCGGCATCTTTCACTTGTTGTTTCAGGCAGCGCACAACGGGCGTGGTCAATACCACGTCGCCAATAGAGCTGAAACGAACAACGAGAATTTTCATGGAGTCAAAGGTATAAAAAAGAAAATGTCTGAAGGCAAACCTGCCATGTCTCAGAAATTTGATAAAGAGTAATTGCCAGCCCGTTGTTGAGGGGTAACCCCTGTTTTGGTTGTTGTAAAGCACCTATGCGAGGTTTTGTTGTATGTTTGCTCCAAAAAAGAAAAATAATCGCATGTCTTTCCATTTTTCTGTCGTTTCACACATCATATATCGATGGTTTTGAGTAGTCTGGCCAGCCGATCACCGGTTTTTGTGGTTCTTGCCGCCCTATTGTATGGCGTTTCCCTGATGTATATCAGCGGATTTATGGCAATACTGGCTTTTTCCCTCTTGTTTTATCATATTGCAGGTCTTTCGACGAAGCGCGGACTGTTTCTCTCGGGCAGCATATTCGCTGCGGTGGCTTCGCTGCTGGTCAATGCGTGGATGCTGACCGTGGTTCCTGACTACGTGAAGGGCAGTTTATTTGCAGGCATATTATGCTATGTAGCCTCAGCATTGGTTCCGGCGTTATTTTTCGGAGTACAGTTTTACGTGTTCGGTCTTCTCCGGTCGCGGGAAAGCGGGAAATGGCCGCTATTGCACAACGCGCTGCTGATGGCAATCCTTTGGGTGCTTTTCGAATGGACGCGTGGCGAGCTGTTCAGCGCATTGCCCTGGCTTAGCTACAGCGCCGGGATAACGATGAGCAGAAGCTTATACCTGGTCCAGCTTGCGGCAGTCGGCGGTCCGTGGATCCTTTCTTTTATGATATTGCTGGTGTCTTTTTTTATCGGTTATGCGTTCCGTACAAAAAAGTGGAAACTGCTTGTCGTTCCGCTCGTGATGGTCCTGGTGCAGTTTGCTTGGGGCGGAATATTGTACACCATCGCGAACGGTCGGATAGCCAATACCAAACCCGGGGTTACAGCGGAACTCATACAGCCGGCGCTTTCCCCTGAAACCGTGTGGGACGATGAACACGCCGGCGAACTTGTAAGCCGTCTTTTCGCGTTGAATGCCGAAGCCGTGAGCAGCAAGCCCGACCTGGTCGTCTGGACCGAAACGGTTGTTCCCTGGACCTACGCACCGGATGACGATTTCCTGGAAGAGATAAAAAAAATGACAACGCCTTCGGGGGCGTATACTCTCATCGGAATGAATAGCACTCCTAACGATCGCAGCGAGGTTTTACTCAATTCGGTACACCTGCTGAACCCTGCGGGAAACAGGATCGCTTATTACGACAAGCAGGATCTTTTGACACTGGTTGAAAAGCCGCTGTTCGGAGAAGACGGAGATCTCATTCTCCCGTTTCTCGCTACAAGTGGCATGAAAATGCGCTCGGGCAGAAACAACAGACCGATAACGACGCCATGGGGAAAGGCAGGATTGCTTTTGTGCAACGAATCCACATCACCTTTCCAGGCAGCAAAGCTGGCAAAGCAGCATGCGACGTTCCTGGTCAATATCGGCAACGACAATTGGTTCGCGGACAGTTATATCGCGCAGCAGCATTTTTACAATTGCAGGCTCCGAGCGTTGGAAACGCGCAAAGACATCGTGGTCAATAATAATATGGGCTTTTCGGGCCTCGTCAGGGCGAACGGCGAGATCGCCGCGCAGTTCGATGCAACGATCGAAGGCACAGAGCGGGTACTCGTACAGCCCAACAGCCTTACACCGAACAATCCTTCGGTGTTTGTGCTCCTTACAAGTGTATTCATCTTTTTCCCCATCGGAAGGATACTATTCCGACGCGGAAAACGGTCAATCTATCAATAACAAACAGTTTAATCTTTAACAAATGAAAAAAATTTTACTATTATTTGCAGTTATTTGCACAAGTTTTTCAGCCCTTGCAAATGCAACTGTCGCGCAAAAGGAATGGCGTTGGAGAAACGATGACGGCAATGAGACATCTGCAACCTGGAAGGCGCCGCAGGATCAGACTCCTGTAGTTAACTGGTGTACAGCTCCCGGCCAAAACATTCGCCTGCGCATGGTGATGCTCGTAGAATACGATCGCGCAAGCCCCAACGACATTGCCTATAAGTATGCCAACAGGGAGATCAGTTATGCGACGTCACCTGGCGGTCCATGGACGGCTATTACGACTACGAGCAGCGCTTTCATTTTTTCCGTGAGCTCTCATGTAGCCAATGCGTCGGCGACAACCCAGCAGCTCACTTCATCGACAGGTGTATCGGGATCCGGCTTCATTGTCGACGGATCGACCACGGCTCAGCTGCAGTTTTCCACACCCCCTATGACGGACACCCGCCGCGAATACGAATGGGTCATTCAGCCCACTGCAAACGTTCTGGCAACAACCTATTACTTCAAGTTCGAGGGTGCGACCTCATTTCCGAACACGCTTCCATCCCTTACATTTGCCGGCGGACCCACGGCGTTCACGCAAAACATTTCCGCCTGTGACAGTTATGAAAGTCCGAGTGGTACTTATACCTGGACAACTTCCGGCAGCTACAACGACACGATCCCGAACGCAAATGGCTGCGACAGTGTGATCACGACGAACCTGACGATCACCAATCCGACAAGCGGAACGGATGTTCAGACTGCGTGTGACTCTTTTGACTGGATAGATGGGAATACTTACGTAGCTTCTACGAACACGGCAACGTATACACTTCAGAATGCTGCGGGCTGCGACTCAATCGTAACGC
>CBIHOM010000035.1:0-34114 GCA_966212075.1 uncultured Fluviicola sp. | reverse complement strand
CAATATTCAAAATGCAAAATTCAAAATGCATAATTGATAATTTTGTTACTAAAACCTGACTCACTTTTGAATTTTGAATTGATCATTTTGCATTGATCATTTTGAATTGATACGAATGTTACTTTTCAAAACTTTCACATTTTCATCCCGACTAGTCAGGAACTAAAAATGTATCTTTGCTTTCAATGAAAAATTCGAATCGCCCACTCATTTTCGTAACCAATGATGACAGTCTTCATGCAAAAGGAATTGCTTCCTTAGTTGCTGTTGCTCAGGAGTTTGGAGATGTAGTGGTAATTGCTCCCGACAAACCGCAGTCAGGAATGGGCCACGCCATTACTATTTCACATCCTTTAAGGTTATACCATTCCGATATTTTTGAAGGGATCGAATCCTATTCATGCAGCGGAACACCGGTGGATTGCATCAAATTGGGTGTGTATGAAGTGTTGCACCGCAAACCGGATTTGATCTTATCCGGAGTTAACCATGGGTTGAATTCATCGACGAATGTATTGTATTCCGGGACGATGTCTGCAGCGGTGGAAGGAGCGATGGAACATATTCCAAGTATCGGGTTTTCATATGGGGATTTTGATCCGGATGCAGATTTTTCGGCTCCGATGCATGTAGCAAGACAAATTATTCCGCGAATCCTGGAAAATGGATTACCTCAGGGAGTTTGCCTGAATGTAAACATTCCGAAAGGACCTGTTGAAGCACTGAAAGGAATCGAAGTGTGCAGACAAGCGTACGCATTTTGGGAAGATCGCTTTGATAAACGAATGGATCAATTCGGAAGACCTTATTATTGGCTAACCGGGACATTTGATTCGCGGGAAGACGCAATGGATACGGATCTGCACTTTCTGGATCAGGGGTATGCTACGATCGTACCAACTCAATTTGATTTGACAGCTCATCAGACTATTGCTGGTTTAAAAAAGATATTCTAATGAAAAAAAGATTTAACTGGAATTCGCGTGTAACTGTTGGAATGATCATCGGTGTCTTATCTCCGTTTTTATGCATTCCGCTTACGATCCTGATTATTTCCTGGGCACAGCATTACTCCTTCTCCTTATTTTGGGACCGTTTTTTTATGGATTTGAATGTCATGAGCAAATTTCTGTCACTTTCCATTATTCCGAACCTGATCTGGTTTTATGTATTCCTGAACAAAGAACGCTACGACCTGGCACGAGGAATTATTGTAGGGTCCGCTTTATTCCTTCCGTTTATTATTTACGTCAATTTAATCCGCTAATGAGCAAGAAACTGTATATTATTTCAGGTGAGGCTTCAGGAGATTTGCATGGCGCAAACGTGATGAAGGAGTTGTATGCCGGGGAACCTGATCTCAATATTCGTTTTTGGGGCGGAGATAAAATGCAGGCCGTTGGAGGAACCATGGCAAAGCACATCCGCGATCTGGCATTTATGGGTTTTGTTGAAGTATTAATGAACTTACCCACGATCTTACGAAATATTCGTTTCTGCAAAGAGGATATCCTGAAATTTCAGCCGGATGCGTTATTGCTGATTGATTACCCTGGGTTCAATATGCGTATTGCGGAATGGGCAAAGAAGAATAATATCAAAGTCTATTATTACATTTCACCAACCGTTTGGGCATGGAAAGAAAATCGCGTACATAAGATCAGGAGAGACGTGTTCAAATTGTTTTGCATCCTCCCGTTTGAAGCGGATTTCTATAAGAAATACAACTATGAAGTCGAGTACGTGGGCCATCCTTTGCTGGATGAGATTGAACAATACCGGGAACTTCCGAAACAAGAACTGGAGATAACTGCAACGGATAAACCTATTATTGCCATGTTGCCGGGTTCCCGGAAACAAGAATTACGTACGAAATTGCCGGTCATGCTTCCTCTGGTCGATCTCTTTCCTCAGTATCAGTTCGTGATTGCCGGAGCTCCCAATATGGATATTGCAATCTACAAAGAATTGATCGGCGACAAAAAAGTGGATGTTGTTTACGGACAGACTTACCCTTTACTGCAACAATCGGAAGCGGCAGTGGTGACTTCGGGAACAGCCACGCTGGAAACCGGTCTATTTGAAATTCCGGAAGTTGTATGTTATATCGGGAATGCCATTTCTTACCAGATTGCCAAAAGGTTGGTCAATGTGAAATACATTTCATTGGTGAACCTGATCCTGGATAAAGAATCCGTTACCGAATTGATTCAAAATGATTGTACTACAGAGCGTCTGGCGAAGGAACTATCGCTCATCATTAAAGGCGGAAGCAAACGTCAACAGGTACTGGAAGACTATTCCAGGTTAAAAGCGTTATTAGGAAAAGGAGGTGCATCCAAAAAAGTTGCACAGTCCTTGTTGAAAACTATTTGAGTTCGAACCGATTTCAGTTTGGTACAGAACTAATTTTGTAGGATGTTGCGCTTATTCGTGCTCATAGGGTTCTTTTTTCCGCTTTTCGTATTTTCTCAACAAATGCGGATAGGTGTTTTGCGTGATTATTCCGTTCAACGGATTGTCTTTGCCTATTCTGACGGAAGTTACAATGTATTTGGAGATACTACCCATTTTGCAACACTGTTACCCAGCGAGTTTGTTGATCTTTCAGTTACAAGTAATAACCAGATTTCTTTAAAAGTCGGAGTAAATGAAGTAGCCGTCGTCTCAAAAGTACTTTTGGTAGCAACAAAACTGAACCAGTCATTGGTTTATTCGACTAAAATACCGGCTATTAAAGAGCGAAAATATAAGGATGATGTGGAAATTACGGCCCAAAACGGAGCTCTGATTATTGTGAACCAGGTGGATATCAACAATTACCTGAGTGGGGTTGTAGAGTCTGAGGGTGGTGGAGGAAAAGAGATCGAGTATTATAAAGTCCAGGCTTTGATGAGTCGTACCTATGCCTTGAAATACAAATCCAGGCATCAGAAAGAAGGATTTGATTTGTGTGACAGAACACATTGTCAGGCTTATCACAACCAATTGCGTTTAAACCCGATGATTGATTCCGCCGTTCTGAAAACAGAAGGAATGGTAATGGTGGATCGACAAAACCAGTTGGTAGATGCTTACTTTCATGCCAATTGCGGGGGACAAACTTCCGAACCCGATTATGTCTGGAATAACAAGATCCCGTATTTAAGCACTTTTAAAGATACCTTTTGTATTTATACCAAACAGGCTACCTGGGAGAAGCGCATTCCACAGACAGATTGGATGAATTACCTGGTAACCACTTTTCATTACCCGGTGAATGATTCTGTCCTGGGGCCTATGATTTATACGTTCAACCAACCGGACCGGTGTGCTTTTTATCAATATCCATGGTTGGGAATTCCGTTGAGAGATATCCGTGAGCATTTTGGCCTGAAGTCTACTTTTTTCAATTGTTACCCGGAAGGTACGGACGTGGTATTAAGAGGCCGTGGATATGGTCATGGAGTTGGGTTGTGCCAGGAAGGTGCTATGAAAATGGCAAAATTCGGGTTTAACTATATACAGATAGCCTTGTATTATTTTCCAGGTGTAAAAGTGGTTAATTACCAGGAGCAACAGTATTTCAATCAGCGGCCGAAGATTGTGGAATTGGATTGAAAAGTTCAAATTTTGATTAGTGGTCTTGTTCTTTGAACCCTTTCAACTTTTTGATCTCTTTGAACATTATTTATACGTGATCACAAAAATATCCTCGTCATCCTTCTTGAATAATTTATCCTCTCTGGCCAATTTTTCCAGGTAGGAAAGGTCTTTAATCTGTGAAAGGATATATTTGGTGTCTTTCAGCTTTAAACTCATTGCAGATTGAGCAGAACGCAGTTCAGAAAGCTTTTTGTTCTGATTGATGATGGTGAAGATATCTACTTCGTCCAAAAACAAATTGTACACCATGAAAAGACAGAGTGCAAGAATGTACTTGTTCCTGAAAGGTGCGAGATACTTCTTCATATTCCAAAGGTAGGATTTATTGATTTGTTCTTTTGAAAGCAGCAACAGGAGATATCCCCCGGGGGATGTTAATAGTAAAAGTTCCAGTGTCAGTTCGAGTATTTTGCTCATTATTCTCGATATGCCCCGACGTTACCGTCGGGACACTCGAATTGACATGAGCAAAATGTATCGAGAACAAGCTGGATAAATCAAAAAAGGCCCACAGATGTGAGCCTTTCATTATTGGTAACTTTATTAGTTGACTATTTCGTCGTATTTCGCTTTGAAATCTTCATTTCCTTCATACCACTGGGCAACTTTACCCATCACGGCTTTTGCTTTTTCTGTTTGTTTGGAACTCAGGTAGCATTCAGCAGTTTGAATTACTCCCATCATCAACAGATCCTTTTCGGCTTTTGACCATTCGGAAATGTCTGTAACGGACTTAAGCATTGTTTCTGCTTCTTTCCACATGGTATTTGCACCACCTTTGTCCGCATTGCGGTACTTACAAACACCATCCAGGTATTTTGCACCGATACTGCTGATATTGATCTTGTAATACTTCATTACCCATGTTGCAGCTTTTTTATAATCCGGTGCTTCTACCTCGTTTCGGATAGTTTCTACCAAACTGTTTTTGAATTCATCGTAGAACTCTGCATATTCGCTTTGAACACTGCCATCCTTATCGTACTTGATGCTTTTTCCAACTTCCCCGATTGCTTCTTTGTATGCATTCTTATACTTCTCGTCATCAGAACCACTTAAGGAAACCTTGTAAAGACCTCTGCCCATCCACATGTGTGGTAACGCATCGCTCTTTGTTTTGTCGTTCATAGTATATTTTTCAGATGCACGAACCAGTTTCTCATAGTCGCCATCCGCATAAAGGATACGCAAATCGTTATATTCCGGTGCTTGTGCAACCAGTAATTTGGTAGTAAGTAGGGCACCAATTAGAACAAGCTTTCTCATAATTTTTATTTTCGTTGAATGGATAAAACCAATAACTATGCCGAATGTACGAAAACTTTAAATAAAAGTTTCGTTGCGTTCTTATAAAAGATTTAATTACCGAATTGTTACTGGTTTCAAAAGTCAAATTTGATTTAACGATTCTTTCCCTTTGAATCTTTTCATGTTGTGGAACTCTTTGAGCTTACTGTGCACTTCGGATCAATAGTTCCAAAATTTTCTGTGCGGCTTTTGAAATCTTGGTTCCCGGCCCGAATACTCCGAAAACGCCGGCATCGTATAGGAAGTCATAATCCTGGGCAGGAATGACCCCTCCCGCAACAACCATAATGTCCGGACGCCCTAGTTTCTTCAGTTCTTCAATTACTTGCGGAACGAGCGTTTTATGTCCTGCAGCAAGCGATGAGACACCCAATACGTGAACGTCGTTTTCGATTGCTTGTTTTGCAGCTTCTCCCGGTGTTTGGAAAAGTGGTCCTATGTCCACATCAAAACCAATATCCGCAAAGGAAGTAGCGATGACTTTTGCTCCGCGGTCGTGTCCGTCCTGACCCATTTTGGCAATCATGATGCGTGGTCTTCGTCCTTCCAGTTTGGCAAAAGTCTCCACCATCTCTTTTGCTGTTTCAAAATCTTTATCACTCATACTCTCAGCCGAATAAACTCCGCTTATGGAGCGGATGGTTGCCTGGTGTCTTCCAAAGGTTGCTTCCATTGCCTGTGAGATTTCACCCAATGAAGCACGTTCTCTTGCGCATTCTACTGCAATCTCCAAAAGATTGCCTTTACCTGTACGTGCTGCTTCTGCTAATTTCCCCAAAGCTGCTTTTACACGTTCCGGATCTCTCGTTTCACGCAATACTTTCAAACGTTCCAATTGTGATTCACGCACTTTGGTATTGTCTACTTCCAGGATATCGATCGGGTCTTCTTTTTCCAATTGATAGCGGTTCACACCAACAATAATATCTTTCCCAGCATCGATCCGGGCCTGCTTGCGTGCTGCCGCTTCTTCGATGCGCATTTTAGGGATTCCGGTTTCAATTGCCTTGGCCATTCCGCCCAATTCTTCTACTTCCTGGATTAATTTCCAGGCTTCATCCACCAATTCCTGCGTCAGCTTTTCTACGTAATAACTGCCACCCCACGGATCGATGAGGTCTGTCATCCCCGTTTCCTGTTGTAGGTAAATTTGGGTATTCCGTGCAATGCGTGCAGAAAAGTCGGTTGGTAAAGCGATGGCTTCATCCAAAGCATTGGTATGTAATGACTGTGTCCCTCCGAAACCTGCTGCCATTGCTTCAATACAGGTCCTTGCAACATTGTTGAAAGGATCTTGTTCCGTTAAACTCCACCCGGAAGTTTGACAGTGGGTTCTAAGTGCAAGTGATTTCTCGCTTTTAGGGTTGAATTGTGAAACCAGTTTCGACCAAAGCAACCTGCCTGCTCTCATTTTTGCGATTTCCATGAAGTGATTCATCCCGATCGCCCAAAAGAAGCTCAAACGCGGAGCAAAACTGTCGACATCCATTCCGGCATTAATTCCTGCTCTTAAGTATTCCAGTCCGTCTGCCAAAGTATAAGCCAATTCGATACTTGCGGTTGCTCCTGCTTCCTGCATGTGGTATCCGGAAATGGAAATGGAATTAAAGCGCGGCATTTTTTCCGCGGTATAGGCGAAAATATCCGCAATAATCCGCATAGATGGAGCCGGCGGATAAATATAAGTGTTCCGGACCATGAATTCTTTCAGAATGTCATTCTGGATTGTTCCGGAAAGTTCTTCCTGTTTTACTCCCTGTTCTTCTGCTGCAACAATGTAAAATGCCATGATCGGAATAACCGCACCGTTCATGGTCATGGAAACAGACATTTCGTTTAGTGGGATTTGATCGAATAAAATCTTCATGTCGAGGATCGAATCGATGGCAACTCCTGCTTTACCAACATCACCAACTACACGTTCATGGTCTGAATCGTAGCCGCGGTGTGTTGCCAGGTCGAAAGCCACGGAAAGTCCTTTTTGTCCTGCTGCCAGGTTCCTGCGATAGAATGCGTTCGATTCCTCTGCTGTGGAAAATCCGGCATACTGGCGAATAGTCCAGGGACGGATCGCGTACATGGAACCGTAAGGCCCGCGTAAGAACGGAGCTTTTCCACTGACGAAGCCCAGGTGATTGACTTCGTTCAGATCTGCTTGATTGTAATAACTTGCCAATTCGATTTTCTCCGGTGTGGAAAAAACGTTTTTCTCAGCGGCCCCTGAGTGTGTATCCGTACTTAAGGATACGTTTTCAAATGATCGACGGATACTCATAGGGTTTGTTCTAGAATTAATGGTTTCAGGTTATTCCAGGAAGCAGGAAGCCCTGTCCAGTTATTTTCAACTTGTTCCGGATTCGGGAAAATGTTGATCCCGATTCGTTTTTCTGTTTTGTCTTTGATCTCTGCCACGCGCATAGCAGCCTTTTCTTCGATTTCTGCCGAGAGCGTTTTACGCACTTCCGGATTGGAAATAGTTCCGTTCCGTTCGATCCATTGAAAGGAACTCCACGCACGTTCGGCAATGGTCTCTGTCAAAGAATCCAATGCATAAGATCCTCCTGCAGGATCCAATACCATCTGCAAATAAGATTCTTCTTTGAGCAAAAGGGAAATATTTGTAGCCATTCTGCGTGTAAACGCTGTATTGGAATTGGTTGAGTACCAATCGTATGGTTGAATGTTCAAGTGTTGGATTCCACCCAGAACAACAGACATTGCTTCCGTTGTCTGACGTAATAAATTGGTATAAGGATCTTTCAGGCTGACATTCAAAAAACCGGTACGCGCAGTGATTGTAGCTGCCATTGAACACGTATGTTTTGGAGTATATGCCGAAACAATTTGTGCCCAACAGGTTCTGAATGCGCGAATCTTGGCCAATTCGAAGAAGTACTTACTGCCGATCCCAAAAGTGAAGTGGATGGCAGCAGCAGCTGTATCACAATCGATGCCTCGTTCCAGTTGTTTTACCAGTAATTCGTGTCCTTCTGCCAAAGCAATACTTAATTCCTGCCAGGTTGTTCCACCTGCTTGCTGTACCAAAGAAGCATCGATATGGAAGAGTTTTACGTTGGTATTCGGATTAAGTCCTGCGTTTAGTAGTTCCTCGTTATCCGCATATTCGATCAAAACAGGGGCATCTTTTGTAAATGCCAAAAAGTCCCTGATCTGCTCTGCACTTTTCGCTTTAAACGTTGTGTGAATAAAGGAAATACCAACTTCATTCAACAAAATCGAAAAATCAATCGGGTCTGTATTTGTTGCTTCCAGTACCAAATGATCCGTTCCCGACATCAATGCGGCAATGATCTCTTTGTTGGTTTCCTTCAGATCAGTAATACGAAAGGTTGTTGCAATCGTCCAATCGTTGTTTTTGGACTGGATCCCACGGGTGTAAGGAGCTAAGCCCGGATCAGAGAAGTTGTTTTTCAGGTCTTCCCGGTGGAAATAACTTGGAAACGCAATTTCTTCTACGCGATTGATCTTATTTAAAGTATCGATCGATTCACCCTTCAATTCCTTTTGCAGGATAGCGATCCATTCTTCTTTAGAACTGGCCTGGAAGGATGAGAATAAGTCATTCATGTTTTATTCTTTTATGTATCTAATAGATCTTGGTCTGGAACAGTTGGAGTAGGTTGAGGCTGTGCCTTTTTATTCATCAGGATATAAACAGCTGTTGAAAGCATAGCAGTTAAAACCGGTGCTGCAATGATGCCGATTACCGGAATTTTGATCATCAAAGTAAAAATCCCTCCGGTGATCAGCATGTAGCTCATTTTTGAGAATCCCATTCCCCAGCTTTTGAAGAAGTTCAAACCGTAGCGCTCCATGCTGTAATCGTAAAAAGAGAATCCTACAAAGAAGGATGCGATCAAAAAGAAAATGGTTTCACCGATAAAATCAGGCATGAACCAGGAGAAAATCCACCAAATTCCCAGGAAAACGTATTCCATAAACAGGGCACTGATCACAATCAGGATCATTCGCAGGAAGTCATTGAAGAGGCGCACAAAATCAAATTTGTATTCATTCCCGGTCAGGTAGCTGTCGAATTTCTCCGAAAGAATGCAGTTTACCGGCGAAAGGACCACTAAAATGACAAATTTGTAGAATTCGGAAACGATCAGATCAAAGATGCTGAAGATACCATCAGCCAACCAACCTATTGCTGACCCAACAAGTGGAACATCATCTGCCACATGTGCAATTGCCAGCACTTTTTCTGCCTGCCACTTGTAGTAGAGGTAAATCGATCCTACGATCAGCCCGGGAACAAAAAACCACAAAAACTTCCCTTTTAGCAAGGCTTTTGCAACTTGTTCTATTCCTGTCCAGTGATTTTTAAAGGCTTGAACCATGTATTTGTTGTTTCGCTTTCAAATATAATGAAAGTTCAAAAGGTATAAACTGTCCAAATGTTCAATTCTTTTGTGCAATGAAACTTTGAACTTTTGCATCAGTGGATTGTAATTCAAGTCATGATTTTGAAATTAGTATGCTCCTGCCTGCTTTCCTTTGCATTCAATTACAGTTTAGCCCAGGTTCAAGGAAGGAGTTTATGCGGGACCATTACCGGGGCAGAAGATGAATGCGGATTCTATGCGTGCGGATTCGATCATGCGGATAAATGCTTTCCCAATTTTCTGACATGAGAACTTTACCCGCGTTTATTGCAGGGATATTTGAACTAGCAGATTACCTGAAAAAATAAGTAACCAGTTGAACGATTTAAACGGGGAACTTTTATGAATCGAATTTCCATAATTGGTATATTTGGGAATGGCATATAAATTGTAACCCGAAATAAAAAGAATTATGAAAAACTTGGCATTGATTATTGCTGTTTTTGCAGCAACGTCTTTTGTTACCGTTGCACAGGACGGAACAAAAAAACAAACTGAGCCGGCAAAGATCGAGCTTAAGAAAAGGCCTTTAAAGACAACTCCAGTTAAAAAGGATGTAAAAAAAGAAGCTCCGGCTAAAAAAGTAAAGTAAAAGAAAAAGCCCTGACGATAAATGTCAGGGCTTTTAGTTTGTTACATAATCCCGAATTGGGTAAAATGATGTGTAATGTGCTTTTTGTTCAGCAAATCCCATTGTTCGTAATTCAAAGGACCATAATAAGCATGTGTCATTTTTAAATCGGGGTTTTGAGCGAAGAGTTCCTGGAACTCCAGGTAAACATCCACAAATTCATCAATTGCTAATTCCAGTTCCTCATGTCGTAGCGGAGTACCATCTTTTGCAAAGGGAACTTCCATATTTTGGGCCATTGGTTTATCGGTATAAAGAAAGGCAACCATGCGGTCCAATTTGTCTTCCGGAATAAGCAATTCCTGGGGGTTTTCTCCTGTCGCGATCCGTAAGGTGTCTGTTAAATGTTCGACCATGCGCTGAGCGGACATTTTCCCCCACGCAGGTTTTTTGTCTGCTGTCAATTTATCCAAATGTGACAATATGGTTTCTAAATCAGTTTCAATAAACATGTTATTCTGGTTTTAGTTTCAAATTTGTGAATTCCATATATCCTTTTCCGCAAAGTACAGAAAGACTGGACGGAACGATTTCCAAATTAATTTCTTTCCTCACTTCAAAAGGTTCTCCGTCATAATGGGCCAGGGGAACTTCCAGGATAATGCGTGCTTTTTGGAATGGTATAATACGAATATAACGTGAACCTTCAATCTTTTTGAAGAAAAAACGACTGATTACCCCCATGGTTCTCCACCAGGAGAATTTGCTCAAAAGCACCAGTTCCATTTGTCCGTCAACGACGTTCGATTTGGGCGAAATGCAGAAACCATTCCCAAATTCGGAAGAATTGGCAATGGAACATAGCAGGAAATTACCTTTGATCTGTTGATCGGGCAAGGAGATCTTCATTCGTGGCGGTTTATATGAGAAGTATTCTTCATAAACCAATTGAGTATATCCCCAAAAACCGCGGATGTGGTATTCGTCAAAGCGTTTGGCAATATAAGCGTCAAAGCCATAACCGCCAACACCTAAAAAGGGTTTGTCATTTGCTAAACCGGTATCCATTCGGATGCTGTTCAGTTCATTGATGTTTTGAATAGCCTGTGGTGTTTTCAGCGGAATTTTCAAATGCCTGGCAAGCCCGTTCCCGGAACCGGTAGGAATAATGGCCAGGTGACATTTTGTCCCGATCAGGGCTGTTCCCACTTCGTGAACAGAACCGTCGCCGCCCACTGCACAAACGATATCAATCCCTTCCTGTGCTGATTCTTCTGCTATAGACTTGGCGTGTTGTTTATATTGAGTGATTGCGATGTCATAGTCAAACAGGTCATGATCCAGGTGTTCCTCGATCATTTGAGGAACCTTGGCTTTCTTGACCCCACCCGAAATGGGATTGATTATGAATCGAATTCTCTTTTTCATCGAACAATCGTCTGATTATGGATTAAATCATGATTATATCTTTGAATGATGGCCTTCAAACGTCTTGCCATCTTTTCTGCTTCGGCTTTTTTGGCAGGTAACAGGTCTTTCGGGTTCTTGGTGCGAATGGTGAAATCAAACAATGCGGCGATCTGGTCGTTCGAATATACCAGGAGTTTGTTATTCCGGAAATAGTAATACGAACCTTCCAGGTAAGTCACTGCCTCACGTGGCTCTTTGGAGAAATAACTGTTCCCAAAGCTGTAATAATCGGTTTTGATGTTTACCAAATCCAGAACAGTTGGCATAATATCGATTTGCTGGAAGATCGTCTTTTCCCGTTTGCGTGGCAATTTCCCGCTCGGATCATAGAATGCGATCGGGATGCGGTACATTTCCGTACGCTGATTGTAGATCTCGCTATTGCTGGAAGGTGTATGATCCGCTACGATGACAAAGAGTGTCTTATTGAACCAGGGTTCTTTTTTTGCCTGTTCGAAGAATTTGCGCAGACTGATGTCCCCGTAATGGATGCTTTTACAGATCGGATGCGGCCCTTTTTTGACAATTTTGCGCCAGTTCTTCGGGACAAAATACGGGTGATGTGAAGAAAGTGTGAAAAGATTTGCCATGAACGGTGCTTTCATTTTCGTCAACTGTCTTGCAGTCCATGGATTGAAGTATTCATCCAGGATTCCCCAGGTCTTGTCAAAATGCTTGTCATTATTGTATTCAAAGCGGCCGATGTATTCCTGGTAACCCATTTGAGACGCAAAACTGTTGAAACGCATGGACCCGTTTGTTGCTCCGTGATAAAATGCAGTGCTGTAGCCGTGTTTAGTAAGGATATTCGGTAAGCTTTGTACCTGATTGTTACAATAAGCAGACGAAATATACGGATTGTCCATCAGGGTTGGGATGGAAGCTGAAATAGTCGGAACGGCCTCGATGGATTTCTTTCCATTGGAAATTCCGTACTCAAAATACCAGCTTTTATTCAATAAAGAATCTAAAAACGGGGTATATGAAATGCTGTTGTTGAATTGTCCTACCCATTCATTTCCGAAGCTTTCCAGCATGATAATCATTACATTCGTCCCGTCCGGAAGAATGTGTTGCGGGTGGCTGGTACGTCTCGGGTTGAAGAGTTTATCCAGTTCTTTTTCCGGATAATAATGCTGTTCTGCCAGATCATCTTTCCCAATGGATTTCAATAGGGTAAAAGCTGAATTCAGTACCAGCGCAGAGTTTTCAGGTTGTGTATACAAAGTAACATCAATGGAAGAAATAGGCCGAAGCCCGAAACCGCCTCTTCCGATTAAGAATGCCAGTGGTACAGCGATAAAGAACACGATCAGTTCTTTGCGCAAGGTGCTTTTCGTGGGGTTCTTTAATTTGCGAATGCTTGTTTTTTTGTAATACCTGATCAATAACCAGGTGCCGATGATGAAGATCAGGATAAGCATCCAGTAATCAGCAAAGAAGCTACCAAGAAGCTGACCAACATCATTTCCCGCAGATACAATAACGAACAGGTCGGCGGTAGAGCGCTTCAATGTGAAATTGTAATACGCGGTGTCCATGAGATTCAGTGCCACGATCAATAACGTCGGGATAAAGAACGTGATTGCCTGCAAACTGCGAATGATCCAGTTGTGTTGCCATTTTTCAGGTAATAAGCTGAAAATAATGAAGGGCAAAAGCAATAAGCCGATAGTAGAAAGATCGAACCAAATACCTGCGAACCAATCTGTGAATTGCACGTGTGCAAAAGAATCGAGGTTGAAAAAGTAGAATACAATGCGCGTAATGGTCATCAATAACAAGAGAATTGCGATCCGGAGCAACAGGCTATGCAGGGTTATCGGAAGAGCATGACGCAGTTTTTTCAACATAGTACAAAAATAAGGAACCTTTTTGAGGTAGTTGTTGTGTTTATGTTACTTAAAAATAGATAGAATTTCTATTCTGAAACGTGTTGTATTGTCACAGGATGATTTTTTCATACCAGGCACATTTTCCTTTTTCCCCATCCTGATAGTTATCAGACAGGAATTAGTGTGTTGCTTCCGGTGGGAATGATGAAATTTATTGTAATCTGCTATCCAATATGAATTCTTCCTGACGAATCAAGGTTATCCGATTTTTGAATTCAGGATGATTGGCATTTATTATGTAATTAAATTCCTGGGGAACAATTACCGAAGGGACTTGCAAAACCAATGATTCTTTACTCTGGTACCATTTGCTTCCGATATCCTGTAATTTTGAATATGCTGATATATCTCTCCAATTTGAAGGCAGATCACTTGTGTTTTTTCTTGAAAAATGGTGTTCTTCATCCGCGATCAAGATGATCATCGTTTCGTAATCCAATCCTGTGTGAATGGATTTGTGAACAATGTTTTCTAACATGGCTAAAGACCTTGTTTGTCCGGCATAAATAACAAACTCACCATCCTTATTCCATCTTGCTGCTTTTCCTGATGCGGTCAGTTCTTTTGAATATTTGGTGCTTGATACCCTGAAAACTTCCATGTTATGCGTTGTCTCCGAATTCAATTCCGGTTAATCTGTCATCAATAAATTTGATTCCGCTTACTGTGTTAATATAGTGCTCAGGTTCTTTATTGCCAAAATAGAAATTTGAAGTTGTCAGCCATTTTTTGAACTGGTGAGGGGTTCCAAATACTTCAATACCGTGTTTGAATAAAGAGATTAACATGACAAGATGTTCCATAAGGTTGGATTTAACCGCTCTATCTTCATTTCGATAGTTTCTATAGGTTTTTTCAGTCATGCCAAGCCAATCTGATATTTCCTTATCATCTTCTTCGCTAATAGATTTTAGAGCGTTGAAGTATTGCTTACTATGGCCTTCGGCAGAAGTATAGTATATGAAATTAAGAATTTCGTTTTGATCAATTCTTGACGGTATTAAGTTATATATTTTCTCCGCTGCGCCCATAATTTCAAGTCTTAAAAGTAAATGTAGTAATTTTTACCGAACACACCCGGTAATTTTACCGTTTTTTTAGATTCGCAGGTTGGTAATACCCTGAATAGGGTAGATGGTTTTATCGGCCTTTACTTTAAAATAGTTAGGAGCGGGACTTTCAAAGTTCCTATCTTTGGTACATGAAATATCTTGTAATCTGCCTGTTGTTGTGTTCGGGTGCCTATGCACAGGACCTGGAAGCATTCCGTATTTTTGATTCGAGGGGGAAGGAAGTCTCGTTTCAAAAAATGATGAATAGAATATCACAGAACCAAGTGGTCTTGTTCGGTGAATTTCACGATAACCCGATTTCGCACTGGTTGGAATTGAATGTATTGCTGGAACTGAACAAGCAAGTCAAAGGACCGAAACTGGCAGTAGGTTTTGAAATGTTTGAACTGCACCAGGTAAAGGCTTTGAATAACTATATCGCTACCAAGTCTTACAAAGCATTGAAGGATTCGACGGAGTTGTGGACGAATTTCAAAACAGATTATAAACCAGTCCTGGACTCTGCAATTGCACGGGGAAATATTCCTTTTGCTGCCAATGTGACCCGCAAGTATGCGAGCCTGGTATTCAAGAAAGGGCTTGCAGCTTTGGACACACTTCCGGAAGAACAGAAAAAGCTGATGGCACCGCTGCCTTTTCCGTTTGATTCAACCCTGACACAGTATGTGGAATTGATTGAAATGGGAAAAGAAATGCATGCTTCCGGGATCAATTTTGCTTACGCGCAAGCGATCAAGGATGCAACCATGGCGTATTCGATTGTGCAGCATGTGAAAAAAGGGGAAGTGGTTTTTTTCCTGAACGGGGCTTTCCATTCGGATTTCCACCAGGGAATTATGTGGTATGTGGAGCAATATGCTAAAGGAACGAAGGTGGGGACGATTACGACCGTTTCTCAGAAAGATGTTCGCAAGTTACAGAAGGAGCACTTGAACCGTGCGGATTTTATCGTGGTGGTAAATGAGACGATGACTGCTACGCATTAATTACTAATTCCCAATGACAAATGACAAATTTGTTTTAATAAGGAATTCGTAATTACTTCCCGGTGCTTGTACGCTTCAACAATTCGTTGTAGTCTTCCAACAATTTCAGATACTTATTTTTCCAGTATTCTTTTGTCTGGTTGTTGTAAGGATTATCCGGGTCAGCAAAAGAGCTATTGTTCATTGCGCCCAATTCTTTGATCTCATCCGAGAAATCATGGTGAATGATGTTCCCGATGGATATTACGGTTTCGATATCGACCTGGGTATTGTCAAACATCAGGTACATCCATCTTCGGCTCTTTCCCAGTTTTTTAGCTATTGAACTAATGGGATATCCGCTTTGGCGGATTGCTCGTTCTACTATTTCACCACGGTGTTGCATAGTGACAAAAATCTTCACTTGGCCGAGTATAATATTAAACACAAAATACTCGATTACGGGAATTAGTAGTCAGATATGGGAATTTTTGCAAAAATAGTCTAATTGCGCAAATGTGGGATATATGTGAGAATGAATTTTTTCCGCTTATTTCAGTTTTTTCAATGCATTTACTCGGGGTTGGTTTTCTTGAGCAAGGCATTGTAACTTTCTAAAAGTTTCAGGTATTTGTTCTTCCAGTAATCTTTATTCTGTTTGTTGTATTTGGATTCGGGCTCGGAAAAAGAATCCGGATTTATGACGCTCAGTTCCTTGATTTCATCAGAAAAATCATGGTGTATGATCTTACCGATTGAAATGATTGATTCGATATCGACCTGGGAATTATCGAACATGAGGTACATCCACCTCCTGCTTTTTCCCAATTTCCGGGCAATTTGACTAATGGGATACCCACTTTTTCGGATCGCTCTTTCCACGATTTCACCACGATGCTGCATAGTGACAAAGTTGTTCACTTGTTTGAGTAAATTAATTACCAAAAAGTATACATTAATGAGAAATATTTTATAGATTTGTTTCGTGGTTGATAAACTGAGTGCGAAAAAAGGGTTCTAAAAAAGGAAAAGTTTGAGTGCAAAACAGATATAACTAACTGATTTTAATGTGATTAAAACGTGAAAATTGAAGGAGCACATTATAATTATTGGTCAGGCGGAAGTGGCCAAATGGTATGGGGACCTGCATCCCCGTGCCATTTCTTATTATTTGATCGGAAAGTGAAAAAATTCATTCAAAGGAATTTCCAAAGCCTTGGAAATCTGGTAGATCATGCAGGTGGTCACATTGTTTTCTCCCCGCTCAATCCGCCCGATCTGTTTACCGGAATTCCCAACAAGAAATCCCAGGTCTTCCTGGGTCATTTTTCTTGCCAATCTCAGTTCGCGCACCCTGTTTCCAAGGGCATTCAGGAAATCTTTGTCTACCACATTTTGCACATACAAGAGTGGAAGTTTAAAAATAACCACAAAAGCCCATGTATGGGTTATTTTTGTGATTTTGATTATTTTTGCTCTGATAAGAAAGGATCCAAAAAATAGAAATAACCGATGCTTTTGTTCACTGATAACTACTCAAGATTCTAAACAAATTACCCTATTCGATATGAAAAAGCACTATTCCGGAAATGACATTCTTGCAAAGTATAGAACAATAAAAGTCAGGGGTAAACTCCAAGAATTTTTTTAATCAAGGTAAACATGAAAAAACTTTTTTCAACGGTCACGCTGTTTTTATTGTGCTTTCAGTCGTTTGCTCAATCCTATGATCACTTGATCTATAAACAGGAATTCGATCCGGTGTATGGAACCGTGTTGGATTCTCTTCAATATAAAAAAGGGCTCAAAGAATGGAATCAGTTATCTAAGAAATATAACGAGGTCCATACTGAAGAACATATTTTAAGAGCTTACTGTTATTATAATTTGGGAAGAAAGACAAAAGCCGCCAAGTGTATGAGAGAAGCTTGGTGTCATCAATTATGCGATCCGTCTTATTTGGAACAAATTAAAAGCTTTAGATGGGAGCAAATGGTTAAGTCATTTAATTCCAAACAGCAGAAAATACTGGAGCAGGGTTACAAAGTAAATCTTTCTCTGAATAGCAAAGATTATGATTCACTTGCCTATTTAATCGAACGTCTGATCAATATTGACCAAGAGTATCGCTCATTTTTACGCGAAGAAGAAAAACAAAGACTGGGAGATAGTTTAAGAATACTCGCCGTGAACAGAGATTCATTGGACATGCTTGAATTTCTGAGGATTTATGATAAGTATGGTTATCCGGGAGAAAAGGTTTCTTGCATATTTTCTATGAGGTGGTTGTCTTTTCTGCTACATACTGCCGATTACGAATGGTTTTACCAAAAAATGTATCCCTTGTTTGAAAAAGATGTCAGAACAGGTAGCATGCCGGCATCCTTGTTCCTTTTTTGGATTGACCGCCATTCAGCATCCAATGATCAGCGAGCGGAATATGCTGTTTATCAAAATCCGAATCATTTCACCGCCACACCTGAAGAGTTAGAAGAAATTAAACGGAAGCGTTTTGAAATGGGAGTGTCCAAGTTGTTTCGGATTCCTTATGTCTTAAGCAGTAGTGATTAAAGTATTTCAGACTGAAAAGGTCGATCGTGATTCTAAATATTAAAAAAAAATGGAGGTGCGGTAACACCTCCTTGCATTTCGGCAGTTTACCGGCTCCTGACAATGCAAACACTTTGCCTTAGCAGAGCAGCCGAAAATACTGAGGTGAAGTTACGGAAATAGAGTAGGCGAAACAAAATAAAATTTATTTATGACAACTAAGAAGATGGAATCATTGGCTTCAAAGAAGTTTGATTCTAAGAATTTAGGAAGTGTAATTGGTGGTGAAACCTATGGACCAGCATACCAGACTCGCTATGATGGAAGAGGTGGACAAGATGGTGATACTGCAGCTACAACTTACGATCCGGCAGGTAAACCTCCAGGAACACAGGGTACAGATTACATTGCTACGATGTAATTCTAATATTCGTCAAAATCCTCCGCTTACAGTAAAAGCGGAGGATTTCTCAATATCAAAGGAAGAAATGAAAAATCTAGTATTTGGGATCAGTCTCCTCGTAAGTTTTAGTGTTTTTGCTCAAATAAACCATATTAAGTATAAAGTTGATTGTGATTCTGCTTATCGTTATGCCATCGACAGTTTGGATTACCGGAAATGTTTAAACAAGTTGTCAAAAGTGAACAAGAAATACGGTAAGCTTTATTGTGAGGAATACATTCTCATGGCACATTGCTATAAGCAGATGGGGGAAGAAACCAAAAGTGCGAAATGTTTGAGGAATGCATGGTCAACGTATGGATTTGACATGGTTTGTCTTGACCAGATCCCACAGATTAATTTAGGCAGAATTAACGAAGGGTACTCTAAAAAGCAACAAAAATTGGTGCAAGAGGGTTATGATAATTTTGGAAAGTTGAAGCGGAGTAATACAGATTCGATATATCATGTTTTACAAGTCATGCTTGATAGGGATCAGGTACCACGTATGAAATTTTATACGGATTCGTTGATAGATAGCAATCAGGTATATTCTGAGATAATCCTGGTTGATTCGCTGAACCTGATCGAATTCCGAAATATTATATACAAAGTAGGTTATCCAGGTGAATGGATTTTACCCGGGAGAGTCTCACAAGTGTTTGTCCTTTTGGTCCATTCATCTTACAACCAGGCATTTTTTGATGAAATGAAACCGGTGTTCCTGAAGGAAGTGATTGCAGGGCGAATGCCACCGAGCCATTATGCTTTATGGTTAGACCGACATAACTCCATGGTGCGTTTACCTCAATCCTACGGAATGCTTGCAATTCCAGGGGAAATGGATTTTTCAGAACTGCAAAAACAGGAAATCATTGCGAACCGATTGAAAATCGGTTTGATCAAAAATTGCTCAATTCCTACTAAACTTTTGATGTTCTAATGATACTGATTTTTACCGAGCGAACTGATTTGAATAGCAGGATAGTTCTCTCTTACTTGAATTACTATCATGAACCATTTGAAGTTTTTTTGGAAGATGATGCGATTGAGTTGGAATATCGGATTGAAGATAACACGTTCGATTATGAAGTTTATAAGAACAATCAATTTATATGTGGCTCAAAAGACATTAAATCCATTTGGTACCGTAGAACGGACATTCAGGTTTGTAGGTTTGGAAACGGATATTTTTCCCAGGTTGGGTTGGAGCATTACTCACGGGAACATATCAAAACCAGAACAGAACAGATTAAACGCTGTTTTCACAATAAAAAATGCCTGGGTAAGTTTGGATGTGGAAATTACAATAAACTGGAATTTCTCGAAAAATGTAAATCGTTGAATATCGAAATTCCAAAAACATTGGTTACCAGATCGAAATCACGATTAGTAAGTTTTTGGAATGATTGCAATCAGCAAGTAATTACAAAATCACTGGCTTTTCCTTATGAATATACAAATTATACTGAGTCAGGTGAAATCGAGAGTTATCATTTGGGATATACCTTGCCCGTTGGCCCCACTGAAATGGAGTCTTTACCAGAATTTTTTGATCTGAGTATTTTCCAGGAAAAGTTAGACAAACAGTTTGAGATCAGAACTGTTTATTTGGATGGGAAAACTTTTTCTCAAGCAATTTTTTCGCAAAGTCGAGAGATTGCTGCATTGGATTATCGTCAGGGATATGATTCGGGCATGAGAAGCTGTAATTACACTTTGCCTGCAGCAATTGAAATTCAGGTTCAAAAACTAATGTTGATGCTGGATTTGAATTTCGGCTCATTAGATATTGTTGTCACTAAGGATAATAGGTATGTCTTTTTGGAAGTGAATCCAAATGGTCAATATGGCGCCGTTTCCCTCTCTACAAACTCAAACGTAGATTATGAAGTCGCAAAGTTTTTGATGAATTGAAATACTATGGAAGGAATTGGAACAGCAGATGCGATTTTATCGCAGGTCTACCCCAAATCAAATTTTGAGGAGAAAGATCGGGCTAAAGAGAAACAAGTAATAATAGCTATCACCCAATTCAAAATGGATCGGTTGGAAAAATTACATCTACCGCTATCACCCATTTCATTAATTATCGACGCTACTAAAAAGTTATGAGAATGAGTAAACAGGTATTAAAACTGTACCCAAATGTAATTCCGGTTAAAGGCTTTAATCGCTCATTGCTAATGGATTTGCAAAAGGGAAAGCCTTATCTGGTTCCTAATGATTTGATCGATTATTTAGAGCAAAATCAAGAGACGTTGTTTGAAGAATATGAGCAATTTATATTGGATAATGAACTAGGATTTTCAGTTGAAAATGAGTTTGCAAATTGTTTAACTCCCTTACCTCTGAATTACTATCCGGCATCCAAAATCAACAATGCTATTCTTGAACTTAATGAACATTCTTCCTGGAATTTAGCATCTGTTTTATCGAGCCTGGATAAACTGGGTACCCAGTTTCTGGAAGTCAGATTTTTGGATTATCCGTCACTTCTAATTCATTTTAGCGCTCTTCAAGAATATACGAATAACACGACAATCGAATTCATTCAAATCCTGGTACCATTTAATCCGGAGCTGAAACTCTTCCTTGAGCAAACCTTGAATGAACGGTTTTTGCGCTTAAGTAAAATTGTTGTTTACAAAGCTCCATCAGGGTTTGAATTGAAACAGGATGTTTACGACTTGGTATTTACAAGCCAGGAATCTGTATCACATGAATATTGTGGGAGTATTTCAGCGGATTACTTTACGATCAATACCCAAGCTTATACCCGGAATCAGCATTTCAATAGCTGTTTGACTCATAAAATTAGCGTGGATAAAAATGGGTTCATCTGTAATTGTCCGTCATCAAACAAAAAGTACAATCATGTAGATTCAGTTACTCTCTCTGAAATAATTTCTCTGAATGAGTTCCAGGAATTATGGAAGATTACAAAAGATAAAGTCTTGATCTGCTCCGATTGTGAATTCCGCTGGATGTGTTCCGATTGCAGGGTTTTTATCCAGGATCAATCGAATCCCTTATCCAAACCTTCCAAATGCGGTTACAATCCTTTTATCAGCCTTTGGAAGGATGAAGAAAACTATTTATCGGAAGAAGAATGCGGAGTTACATACTCCAATGGTCAATTGACAATAGATAAAGAATTGTTGGAAACCATCAATCAAAGAATATGGGGATGAAATTATACTTGCTACTAATTTTTTGGCTGTTTTCTTATTCGGGATTACAGGCACAAGATTTTGCTGAAGTCAAATTGGCTGATTCTGTTTCTGTCTCATTTGATATCGGGAGCTCTGCAGTGCAAAACCCGGCAGTTTTCCTGAGCAAGCTCAATAATCTGAAACTGGCTTATGGGAAAATAAAACTGGTGGCCTACACAGATACCGTTGGAAGCGTTTCATATAATAAGAACCTGGCCACAAAAAGGATTATCTCTGTTTCAAAACTCATTGAGTTGTCAACTTTGAAATCATTTGTTATCGATACACTCAATAAGAATGAGGAAAGAAAAAAGACCTCAAACAATGAAGAGTCCTTTCGCAGAGTAGATGTGTTGATTTATGAGATAAAACCGGTCATTAAGTACAATGTTCCGGTAAGCCTTAAGATTAATTTCCATTCCGGGACCAGCAATATTGTAAAGAGTTCCATGGAGAACTTGAGGATACTTGAAATATTGATGAAAAATGATACTTCGATCCATATCAAATTGAACGGGCATGTATGCTGTGAACCGGATATGAAGCTTTCTGTGGATCGTGCGGAAAAAGTAAAAAGCTATTTGGTTGATAAGGGCATCAAAGCGAGCAGGATCAACTGTAAGGGATATTCCAATGAGGCGAAACTTTTCCCGGAATCAAATGAAGTGAATAAGAGCAGGAACATGCGTGTGGATGTTGTTTTTGTTAAATCCCAACACTAGTGAAAGGTTTCCCCTTATACATGCAGCCTGATTCAATGGATTGCGGCCCAACCTGTCTTCGCATGATCGTAAAGTATTATGGGCGTTCGATTTCTCTGGAACGGTTACGTAATTTATCCGAAACAACCCGCCTGGGAAGCAGTTTGCATACAATAAGCCATGCGGCAGAAAGTATTGGCTTCCGAACACTGGCGGTAAAAGTGGATTTGTTGAATCTGAAGGAAAATGCTCCGTTGCCCTGTATTTGCTTTTGGAATGAAAAACACTACGTTGTACTCTATAAAATCAAAGGAGACAAATTTTACATTGCCGATCCTGCGAGGGGAAGATTGGTTTATTCGAAAAGTGAATTCCTGGAAAACTGGATCGGAAGACACGCTGTTGAAACAACCGAAGAGGGTATTTGTCTCTTATTGGAACCAACTCCTGCGCTGAAAGAGAAAGACATGGAAGAGGAGAAAACTCGAAATGGGTTTTCTTTTTTATTCGCTTATTTGAAGGGATATCGGAAGTTATTGGTCCAGCTTAGTTTTGGATTGCTTGCAGCGAGCCTTCTTCAATTGATTTTCCCCTTCCTGACCCAAAGCGTGGTCGATATCGGGATCCAAAACAAAGACATCCATTTCCTGTACCTGATCTTATTCGGACAATTGTTTGTGTTTCTCGGCAGGATGAGTGTAGATATTATCAGAAGCTGGATCCTGCTTCATTTGAGTGCACGAATCAATATTTCGCTGGTTTCTGATTTTCTGATCAAATTGATGAAGTTGCCTATTTCATTTTTCGATGCAAAGAAAATTGGTGATTTGATGCAGCGAATAGATGACCATGATCGAATAGAAACCTTGTTAACGAATCAAACATTAAGTGTTCTTTTTTCATTTTTCAATTTTGTGGTGTTCAGTATCATCCTGGTTTTGTACAGCGTTCCCGTATTTTTAATTTTCCTGTCGGGAAGTTTTGTCTATTTCCTCTGGGTGCAGTTTTTTCTGAAAAAACGAAAGGACCTGGATCACAAACGCTTCTCTCAAGGGGGAGAAGACCGCTCAAAAATTGTGGAATTGATTCAGGGAATGCAGGAAATCAAATTGCACAATGCGGAACGGCAAAAACGCTGGGGTTGGGAAAGGATCCAGGTGAAACTGTTCAAACTCCGGATCAAAAGCCTTCGGTTGGAACAGGTTCAAAGCAATGGTGCAACCTTCATCAATGAACTCAAGAATATCCTGGTGAGTTTTTATACGGCGAAATTGGTTATAGACGGACAACTGACCCTCGGAATGATGTTGTCTGTTTCTTATATTATCGGACAGTTGAATGCACCTATTTCCCAATTCCTGTCCTTCATTTATTCGGTCCAGGATGCCCGGATTTCGCTTGAAAGACTTTATGAAATTCACGGTCAGGCAGATGAAGAACCCGAACTTTCGGGGAGATTGAATGAACTTCCGGAGCAGAAAGACCTGCTTCTTGAAAACCTGAGCTTTCGTTATGCAGGTACAGAAACAACTATTCTCGAAAATATAAACCTGACCATCGGATCCCAACACTTAACCGCCATTGTAGGAGCAAGTGGAAGCGGCAAAACAACCTTAATGAAATTGCTTTTGCGGTTTTATGAACCTACAAGCGGAAAAATTAAAATCGGGTCGACTGAATTGGAGAGTTTTACCCAACGCACCTGGAGGGAAAATTGCGGCTCTGTGATGCAGGATGGCTACATTTTTAACGACACGATTGCCAATAATATCGCAATTGGAGAAGAATACATCGATAAGGAAAAGTTGAAACGGGCCGTTCAAACTGCCAATATTGAAGAATTTATCGAAAGTCTTCCACTAAGTTACAATACCAGGATCGGAAACGAAGGACTCGGGATCAGTGGTGGGCAAAAACAACGGATTTTAATCGCTCGTGCAGTATATAAAAATCCGGCTTTCCTGTTTTTCGATGAAGCAACCAGTTCCCTGGACTCCAGGAATGAGCGAATTATCATGGAGAACCTGAACCGGTTTTTTCAGGGCAGAACGGCAGTTGTGATCGCACATCGTTTGAGTACGGTGAAGAATGCAGATCAGATAGTTGTATTGGATCAGGGTACCATTGTGGAAAAAGGCACGCACCAGGAGTTGATTGCTTTGAGAGGAAGCTATTATGCACTTGTTCAAAGTCAGCTTGAATTAGAAAAAATCGAACACCCGGAGATCAATTCATAATCAATGGAAAAGCACAAATACAAAGAGATCGAATTGAAAAGCGAGCAAATGAACGAAATGCTTTCACATCCACCTGCCTGGATTACACGTGCAGGTAATGGTGTGTTTTTGTTGGTATTGGGTGTGTTGATCTTTCTTTCCTGGTTTATCCGTTACCCTGATGAAGTAAGTGGAGAAGTCACTGTAACAACTTCCAATCCCCCGATTGAACTTTCCAATCAAGGCTATATTCAATTGAAAGGATTACATGTCCGGGAAAACCAGGAAGTAAGAACGGGCGATTTGATTGCTCAATTTGATACCCAGGCAGATGCAAAAGATATGGAGGAAGCAAGGATTTACCTGGATCAGGTGGAAATGTTCCAAACGGAGCTTGTGAGTGCGATACCGGAATTCCATAAGAAGTTGCACTTGGGAAGCTACCAGGAACAATGGGCGATACTCCTTTCCAAAATTCATGAGTGGAATGTGGAACATGCAGAAAACAGGATAACAAAAGAATTGGATTTTATTCGACGGGAAATCTCATTCAGGGAACAGCTTCAAGTTATTTCAGGTAAGAAGATCACACTTTCAGAAAGCGAATATGCATTACTGGAAGAACAATTGGCCGGAAGTGAACGCCTGGCAGAACAACATGCTATTTCGAAACAATTACTTACCCAGGATAAACATTCCCGGAACCAGGCCATGCAAACCGTTCAGGGACAAAAAGAACAATTTGTCCAGAACCTGATTGCTTTAAATAATTTGCGTAAGGAAAAATTGCGTTTGGAACAGGATGCCATAACAAATGAACTTCAAAAAGCTTCCGAAATACGAATTGGCTTGACGAGTCTTGGTAACAACCTGCAAAACTGGAGGAAGGATGCAGCATGGATGGCGCCTTGTTCGGGGAAAATCCTGTTCAATAAATGGTTGCAAGTCAATCGTTTTTACAAAGCAAACGAAGCTTCTATTGTGATCGTTCCTCATGGGAACCATTATACTGCCGTTGCTTCTGTTAAAAGCTCCGGATCCGGAAAGTTGAAAGTGGGACAAAAAGCATTTATTGAACTCACAGATTATCCCAAAACAGAATTCGGAATGCTGGAAGGAAAAGTGAGGAGCATCACCCAAATGGATAAAGAAGGGAAATACGAGCTTCAGATTGATCTTTCGCATGAGTTGAAGACGACCTATCATAAACGGATTCCACCCAAGCCCCGGTTGAAAGGACGAGTAAAGATCCTGACAAAAGACAAACGATTATTGCTACGTTTTTTCGAACAATTCACAGAATTAATCAAATGAATTGTTTCCTTGTCATAGTATTCAGCTTTGTCGCTTCCGTTGTTACATGTCAGGAGGTATTGACCTTGCAGGCTTGTTTGGATAAAGTGATGAACAATCCCCGGCAAACATTTAGTGAAACGAGTTCGTTAAATAGTTCCAGGGTCACCAGGCAATTTCATTGGTGGACTTTGCTTCCTGATTTGAATGCGGGTACAGGGATCAATACATCCTTTGGGAGAAGATTGGACCCGTTCACTAATACTTTTGCAACTAGTTCGGTAAACTCCCAGTCGTTCGGATTGAATTCAAACATCCAACTGTTTAACGGGTTTTCGTACTTCTATAAACAAAACACCTTAAATGTGACTATTGAGCGGGATCAGATCGATCTGGACAAGAAACGGAACGAACTGAAGTTTCAAGCCATTGAAACCTATTTCGCACTATGCAAGATTTCAGTAAAAATCAGATTAGCGGAATCACATATTCAAAAATACAACCAGATTCAAAGGATTCAAAAATTATTGATTACCGAAGGGAGAATAAATGTTATCGATACATTGAAGAGCCATCATTCGATCCTGAATGAGCAAAACTTACTGCGGAATCTCAGGAACGAATCAAATCTGAAATGGATCGATCTGAACTTTCAAATGGGATTGTCCCTAAGAACAGAACACATCATTGATTTTCCTTCCGCTTTTGCTGTTAAGGAAAGGATTCAATTTGGAGAATTTTATGATCTTAAACAGATCGAAATAGAAATAGAACTGTTGGGAAATCAATTGAAGGCCGAGCGATCAAAGCTACTTCCTGTTATTTCATTAAACGGGCTTGTCGGGACAGGTTTTTCAACCAACAACAAAGATTACCTGCTTGCTGGATATCCAACAAAACCTTATGTCAAACAGGTCAATGAAAATTTGTACGAAGGAATCGGGTTCTATTTGAATATACCCTTATTCAATCAGGGTGAATGGTTCAAAACAAAACGCCTGAATGCAATCCGTCAGGTTGAACTAACGGGCAGAATGGAATTGACAAATCAGCTTCTGGAAAAACACATACTGGAGCGGGAACAAAAGTACATCAACCTGAGAGCAGAACAGGAACTGCATAAACAACTAAGCGACAACCTGGAAATGATCTATCATAAAAGTCTGTTGCTTTATGAAGAAGGACGTTTAACATATCCGGAGATTGAGATGGCGTTGATGGAGTGGCAGCAGCAGTTGGAGAAGCAGGAGATGCTGTACTTTGATTTAAAGCTTTTGGAATTGTTTGAGGAGTAATGAATTGAAGAAGAATAGAAGATTTATTTGGAAAACAAAATTAAGTACCACTATGAATAACACTAATTTACTGAACATTGCTTTTGAAGACCTGTTTAAATTGACCCTCGGGTTGATTGTAGACGATCTGAAAGTGCATAAACATTTGTACCATTTGAGTTTGAGCGGATTGGATACAACTCCGTTGAATTTAAACCTGTACCGCAGGATCTTTATCCTGGCCGGGTTTAAGGAAAGAGATATTTCAGAAGAACTGGAGGACTGGTATTTTGAACAGACCAAGCAGGTGAATAGCATTGACCTGGTTCACAATGAGCAGGCGATTTACGATCTTTCAGCCGAGATCCTGGAAGGTTTGCTGAAGATAAGGGGTGAATTGTATAGCAAGAAAATCAGTCTTTAACCGCATAGGGACATAGGACACATAGGTTTTCTATTACGAACCTTCTATGTGACCTATGTGAACTATGTGGTTTTATTTTTACCATTCAAACACCTTCTTCGCGTTCGGGTCTTTGACTTTTTTTGTCCGGGTCTTGGTAGATTCCGGGAAGTGGAGTGCCAGCCCGAAACGGATGTTCAGGGCGTTCAACCATTCTTTGTGTGGTTCCTGTTTGCCATAGATGTTTGTTAGTCCGAGGGAATAACACGGGATCACGTATGCTGAAGCATACTTTGAAAAGCGGTATTGAACTCCTGCCGAGAACAACAAGTTGATCCCTGCACTGTTCAAGCCTTCAATGGTTTTTGAAGGATCTTCAGGACTGATGTCCGATCCCAATGAATCGATGATGGTATATTTTGTTCTCATCCCAAGCGGAATGTAAGGCTGAAATCCGGCACCTGCAAGGACCTGCACACGTTTTCCGTAAGTGAAATACAAAATAACAGGAAGTGCCAGCATGTTGTATTTCCGGTCGTAGGAGTATGCACTGTCATTATCCTGAACGGTGGATTTATATTCGTAGGATTCACCATATCGGTCGATGGACAATCCGGCCTCGAAACTCAGGAACTTGTTGACCCTGTTTCTTACTCCTGCCTGGTAGGTCCAACGGTTTACCATGGTTTCATCTGCTCTTTTGCCTACCGGTCTTCCGAACAGGTCGCCATTCTGTTCCAATCTGTGAGAACCGATACTGTAACCCGCACCCAGAAACACAGTGAAGTCCATCAGTCCCGCATCGGGATCATACTTTTTGGACGGATCTTTCGCGGTCTTACCAGATTTGGTTTCGGTTTTCTTTTTAGTGTCTTCTACCTTCCCGGTGGAAATTTGTGCATGATTCACAAAAGGACTAAAAATTAATAATGTCAGGACTGCTAATTGTTTCATGAAAAGCTTATTTTTGGTAGAATTGTAAAGATACAATCTTTGGTTAAAAAATTGGTTATACTTAAAATACCCATTCATGTCTAGAAAAGAAAAATTGCCTAAAAAGAAGAAAAGTTTTATTCGCAGACTTTTCAAATGGACAGGACTTACCCTGTTATTCTTATTAATCGCAATCATCCTGATCCCTATCATATTCAAGGATGAGATTAAGGAAATGGTATTGAAAGAAGTGAGCAAATCCCTGAAGGCTGATGTAACTATCAAAGACTTTGACCTAACCTTTCTGTCCACATTTCCAAATGTCACTATCCAATTATATGACACGAAGGTAACAGGTAGAACGGAATTTAAGGGCATAGAGTTGGCAAGTGTTAAAACTATTGAGGCACATGTAGGTTTATGGGATGTAATCGGTGGAGATGAGATTGAGATTGATGAGGTACACATCTCGGATGCGAAGATCGATGTGCGTGTAGATCCGGAAGGAAAAGCGAACTACGATATCGTGATCCCGGAAGAAGATCAACCGAAAGATACGGAACCTTCTAAATTCAAAATGTCGCTGAAAGAATACTCACTGGAGAACATCCAAATCGTTTATGACGACCAGGCTTCCGATATGTACGCAAATATCAAGAACCTGAATCACACCGGAGCAGGAGACTTGACAGCAGATGTGATCGATTTTGAAACGAGTACACAAATGGACGAACTGACTTTCGAAATGGAAGGCCTAAGCTACCTGTCGAAAGTAAAAACGAACGCAGATGTGAACCTGTTGATGGAATTCAAGGAAGATGATTCCAAATTCACTTTAAAAGAAAATAGTTTTGCATTGAACAATTTCAAAATGTCATTGGATGGTTTCTATCAGATGCTGAAAGACCATGACCAAATAGACCTGAAATTGAACACGAAAGAAATCAGCTTCAAGGACTTGTTGTCACTGGTTCCAAGTTTCTACCAAAGCGGGTATGAAAGTATGGTGGCAAAAGGTGATCTGAAAATGAACGGAGAAGTAAAGGGCCGTTTGGATGAGAAGAACTTGCCGGGCTGGGATTTCGGTCTGAATGTAAAGAAAGCGATGATCCGGTATGCAGGATTGGGTTCGATCAACAACATTACGGTGGATGCAGGCTCAAAATTCGCAGGAGGATCCAACCTGGATAAAATGACATTGGACGTAACGAAATTCCATTCCGAGTTTGTTGGGAACTTAATTGATGCCAACCTGAAGTTGCGCAACCCGATGACTGATCCGCTGATCAATTCCAAATTGATGGCAAAAGTGAACCTGGCAACGATCGGTAAAGTCATGCCTTTGGCAGAGGGTGAATCCTATAAAGGAAAACTGAATGCAGATGTAGCTTTGAATGGTCGCTTGAGTTCTATCGAAACAGAACAGTACGAGAAATTTGATGCGAAAGGATTGATCGAATTGTTTGACTTCCTGTACAAATCGAAGGACCTGAACGAGGATGTGAATGTGAAAGACCTGACATTCCGTTTCAGTCCGCAAAACCTGACGCTGGAAAAAATGCATGCGAACATGGGTAAATCTGATTTCGCATTGGATGGGAAAATTGATAATTATTTGGGATATCTATTCGGAAACAACAAAGAGGACCAATTGCTGAAAGGAGCATTCAACTTCAATAGTAATAACCTGGATTTGGACCAACTCATGGGAGTTTCCGGAACAAGTACTGCTGCGACAAACACCGCGTCTGCAGAACCGGCTCCGGCTGATCCGAATGCAGAACCGCTACTGATTCCTGAAAACGTGGACTTCAACCTGAATACCAGTGTTCAGAAATTACGCTACAACGGAATTGATGTGAACAATATCAAAGGAAACGTGAACATGAAAGAAGAAGTGGCTTCTTTGAACGGTTTGACCATGAATACCATGGGAGGAACGGTTGGATTGCGTGGAAGCTACAGCTCCAAAGACCACAATAAACCTGCGATCGATTTAGGTTATAACCTGAAAGAGATCGATATCCAGGAAATTTCTTCCCATTTCCTGACTGTAGGAAAATTGGCCCCGATTGCGAAATATGCGAAAGGAAAATTCAGTTCGAACCTGAACTTGAAAGGTGATTTGACGAAAGCGTTGGAACCGGTATACAATTCATTGACAGGTGATGGTGATTTCTTTACCAATACGGTTACGGTTAGCGGTTTCGAACCGTTAAAGAAACTGGGTGATGCCTTGAGCATGGATAAGATTTCGAACCAAACATTCAAGGATGTGAAAGCGTTTTTCAGCTTTAAAGATGGAAAAATGAGCTTGAAAAAGCCATTGAAAATCAAGATGAGCGGAATTGATACGGAAGTTACCGGGTCTACTTCTTTCACACAGGAGATCGACTATAAAATGTTGTTGAAAGTACCAAAGGAGATGATCCCGGGTGGAATTATCAAAGCGGCTGAGCAGGGAATTGCGAAAGTGAACGGCATTGCTCCGAAACTGAACCTGGGTTCTATTCCGGATGTTATTCCTGTAAACGCGCTGGTTGGCGGAACAGTAACCAAACCTGTGATCAAAACAGATTTCAAAGAAGCGTTATTGAAAGCAACCGGGAACCTGAAAGACAACCTGAAGGAGAAAGGAAAAGAAATGCTGGATAAAGCGAAGGATTCCGTGAAAACGCTCGTGAAGGATAAGGTTGAAGATGTGAAGAAAGACCTTATTGCTGAGAAAAATAAGATTATGGCTGATGCACAGAAAGAAGCGGACAAGATAAAAGCGGAAGCGAAAAAAGCTGCTGACCAGGTACGTGCGGAAGCAGATAAGCAATGTACAGATGCCATGACAGCTGCAGGATCCAACCCGATCAAGAAAAAAGCTGCCGAGATTGCTTGTAAGGAAGGCAAGAAGAAGGCTGAAAACAGTGCAACGAAGATCGAGCAGGAAGCCCAAACCAAGGCTGATAACATTATGAAGAAGGCCCAGGAAAAAGCAGATGCTGTGAAGTAAAAAAGATTAGATTCAAAAAAAACGGAAGAGCGAATAATTATTCGCTCTTCTTTGTAAACAGCACACTTCACTTTGTAAATGACAGGTGTTAAAATGTAATCATCTCATTTTGTGATTTTTATGTTTTTTTAATGAAAAGTGAACTCATAAAAATCAGCTCTTCATAAAGATTCCTATGTGTATCTTTAAGTTTGCTTATGAAAACTTGGATCGCTGTTTGGGGAATGTCTCTGCTGTGTTTACGGCTACTCGGACAGTACCCGGCATATTTCAATTATACAATCGAAAATGGTGGCCCCTCCAATGAAGTCTACAGTATTATACAGGACAAGCAGGGAACCATCTGGATTGGCTGTGACGCGGGATTGTTTCGTTACAATGGTGTATACTTTGAACAACTCTCCAATCCAAAACTGAGCACCCGATCTGTAACCGGACTTTGTGAAGCTTCCGATGGAACTATTTACGCCTATAATTTCAACGGACAAATCCTCATAATCAAAAATAACAAACTGGAAATCCTGGAAGGATGGGACCACCATGTGAATCGCCTCTCAGCAGACTCAAGAGGAAGTATTTGGATTTCTTCGGAAAATGGAATTGTGCGACTCAATGAAAAAACGCTTCAATGGAATTCACTGGCTGATTTGGATTGCAATGGAAAAACAGATTCTATGATCCATACGAGTGGTGTGATTGCCCAAAAGAATGGGAATCTGTACTACCTGTTCGAAGGGAAATTAGCAGAACGGCGCAAGGGAAAATACGTTGTTCATCCCATCAATCCGGAGCAACCGACAATTCCATCTTTTCTCTGTGAAACGGAAAACCGCCCCTGGGTTTTGGGATTGGTAAACGGAGATTGTTATGTTCCACAAGGGAAAAACTATGTCAGAAAATCTTATGGAAATCTGTCGCGTATCCTTACCGGGAAAAAACTGACCAATGTCCAGGAAATTGACGAAGACATCTGGATCAGTACACACAGTGGAATAATACGCTTCAACAAACAGACACAAAAAACTACCTTGTTTTATCCCAATATGGCATTTTCAGCTTGCCTGTTAGACAAGGAAGGTTCTTATTGGTTTACGACACTTCACGATGGAATTTTGAGAATGCCAAACCTGGATTATTTGTGCTGGAATAAACTGACCGGGATTCCGGGGAATGATCAATTTTCGCATGTGGTCCGGGGAGATAACCGCATTTTCTTTGCGACGACAGATGGTACACTTGGAGAAACCGGAAATGGCACAGATGGCTTTGTACGCATCGATCACTCTATCCGCTCCGACGTTGGTGCAATGTATTATGACGCGGTTGACAACTGCGTTTACTTTAATAAGATGAATACGGTTTTCAGTTACTGTAACCGGAAAATTACGCTGGTGAATTCGCTTACACGACCTATCAAAGATTTCTGCAGGATCGGTAACGAATACCTGGTTGCTTCTTCGCAGGGGACTTATTTGTATACATTGCCTTATAAAGGTTTCAGGGAACAATCTTGCATTCTCCAGGATTGGTCCCGCCAATTGATCCGGTCTCCATTCAGCAACAGTGTTTTTGTTGCGACTAATCACGGACTGATCGAATTGATGAGAATACATGGTAAATGGAGTAAAAAACGGGTCCTTTTCCCAAACAGGCAAATAACTTCCATTACCAGGGATTCCAAACAGATTTACCTGCTTACTTTCGATGGAAAGATTTACAGCCTAAGTGAAACAGGTGTCTGTAAGCTGATCATGAAATTAAGCCAGAATATCCGTGCGGTACAACTTAACTGTTACAAGGAAAAGTTATTCATTTCAAGTAATACCGGGTTGATTCTCTTTTTCCTGAGGACCGGTTCAAAAGTTGTAATTGACCGTTACAGTGGATTGTATTCGAATAATGTTAACGGATGCGCTATCATCCATAACAGTTGTTGGGTTTCTACCGGGAACGGGCTGCATCAACTACCTTTGTCCGGTATCACTAAGCACTATGCCCGCGGAAAGATTATTCTCCGGGAAATACTTGTAAACGGCAGGTGCCGGAATGCATCCCGGGTGCTTTCTCTGAATTATTCGGACGACCTGAAAATCCGGGCTGAAGGTTTGTGTTATCGTTCGAACAGTAATTTCAATTTTGCTTATCGTTTTCTCGGAGATAAAACTGAATGGATCTCTGTCCCGGCTTCAGTGAGGGAAATCACGATTCCACACTTACCAACAGGTGATGTAACAATGGTATTAAAAATTACCGATCACGAAAACCGATCCTCCATTAATACTCTTCGCATCAAATTGTATGTCCGGCCACCTTTTTGGCAACGGTGGTGGTTCTATGTATTAGGCAGCGGTTTGATTATTGGGATCAGTTATTTGATTTTCAAACGGCGAATCAAACAGTTACGCAGGAAGCAAGTATTGCACTTGAAACAGCTTCAGCTTGAAAACGAATTGCGATTCACGCAGCAAAATGCTTTGAAGGCACAAATGAATCCGCATTTCCTGTTCAATGTTTTGAACTCGATAAAAGGATTTATTTATGAGAACGATAAGAAAAATGCCGCCCGATACTTGGGCGATTTCTCTAGTTTGGTTAGAAAGATACTTGAAATGAGTACCCTGTCAGATGTGTCATTGACAGATGAATTGGAAACATTGAACCTCTATATTAACCTGGAATCAATGTTGCTGGAAGATGACTTTGCCTTGAGGTTTGAAATCGATCCTTTACTGGATTTGGATGCTGTA
>CBIHOM010000034.1:0-34291 GCA_966212075.1 uncultured Fluviicola sp. | reverse complement strand
TTTTAAAGTTTACCAATTTACGGTCACCTGAAGCAAATAAATCTTCTGTTACTCTGAATGTATGCTGGATTCCTAAATCAGAACCCTTCACTTTTTCAACAGGGAAAGAGTATCCTAACTCTTCATCGAACTCAAAGTTAATCAAACGCTTCACTCCGTTCTTAACGTCGCATTGTGCAACCAAACGAGCCACAGTCTGATCATCCAGATCCGTAATACCAACTTGTGCGTTTTTCAACTGGAAGATTTGGTATCCTTCAAAACGGTAGTTTTTATCGTAAATGATCGGGTTACCATTTGGTAAAGTATCTCCGGCACCGTTCGGATCAACGATCCCAACGATATCTTCCTCGATGTATTTCTCCCGGTAGTTGTTCGAGTTAACCGGGTTATCCAGCATAATGATCAGCTCATTACCCAATTCCTGGATAGTCATTACCGGTGCACTTGGTGGCTCCAGGATACGGAAACAGTTGTCGAACAAAGCCTGAGCTTTCGTATCTGCTGTTTTCAACGCATTCACTGAAGAGAAAATTTCTCCTTCGAAACTTCTTGCATAAACGATCCCGACAGTAATGTTGTTTACTGCTCCCGGACGTAATGTAAATGGTCCTGCTGACTGAACAAAACGACGGTCACCGGATGGATTGGATGTAGATCCTGATCCACAAGGCTCAAATTCTGACCAGTCAAATCCTGGATCCGCACCTGCTGTTGCCCAATTTAATGTATCTGAATTTGCAGGGAACATGTAATTTGTCTCGATCGCTCCAACACATGGTGCTCCAGGGAACCCTGTTCCACCATAGTACAACTGATCACCAAACTGCCACAATCCTTGCATGTAGTTATAGAACTGAGTAGATGAATTCGGATCCGATTGTCCAGCAGGAGCATTTGTTCCTGTGTAAATCGTAAAGTTACGCATACCATAACGCTCGTTATCTGCAATTCCGTCTCCATATCCGATACCCAGACCTTTGTAAACAATCCCTTTGTTTGCAATTGCATTCGCAACAGTAGGAATAACCCACTGATTAGTAACCGAATCCATAACAGGTCCAGGATTATCCTGTGCATCTGCATCCTGGTACGGTCCTTCGAAGAAGTCTACTCCGATTGCAGGTGGGTTTTGCCCGAACCCTGGTCGTCCTGAGTTTGGCTCATCATTCAAGTCTCCGTTATACATGTAACTCAATCCACGTGTAACGTCACATCCTGCATAGTCGTCATTGTAGTTACCTAAATCCGCATCAATGTATTGAGAGAAGTAAGTATCGTATAATGTTTGGGTACCACGGTTAATCAACTCGTAGTTATAGAACGTCATTTTGTTGATTTCATCATCCGTTGCAAAAGCAAATGCCTGTGCGTGGATTTCCATTCCGATCGGTTCTCCTTGTGATTCTGTATGGATATTTCCTTTATCGTTGAATACCCACCAGTTTGTAACGTCACCAAACAAGGTAACACGTCTGTCTGCACCACACTGAACATCATTTTTTCCTAAGATGTCATCGTACCAAGGATAATCTCCTTCTTCAGGTTCATAGAACATATCGTTATTCACATCATAGAATGGTGCCAAAAACTGATCTTGTCCACGACCAACATCTCCGTTACCCGGCCAGGCATTGATCTGAGCCAGTGTCTCATTTGTAGGAGCAGGACAGTCACCTGTTGTACAGTTGTTATAAGTAATGAACAAAATAACACCCGCTTTTGTGATCGTGAAAATGTTGTCATACAACAAACACTGATCGGGATCAATTGTAGCATCACCATAATCGCGTCTTGCAGTATCTCCCTGTGGAACGGACGGATCAAAATTTCCGGTACCACTTTGCGCCGTAAGCGGACCAGGCCAGAAATCATTTCCATCAGTACGGAACTTAACAGCAGCCAATTTTAATTGTCCGTTAACGTCTGTTCCTCCCATCCAAAGAGCTCCGGCATAAATTACCGTTACTGCAGTTTCACTTCCTTTCTTTTTTGGAACTGTATATGTTGCTAGTCCGTTTGCACGATCCAGGAATAACAAACCTCCTGTTTCCAACTGGCAACTAACATCATTAAAGTCCATAGTTTTACGGTAATTCGCAGGTGCACAATTTGCAGCCTTTGCTGTTACCGTGGGCTTCGGCTTATCTCCGGCCGACTTCCCTTTCCCAAAATCATGATTGTATGCACTGGCCTGGCCAATGAAACACATCGTGACTGCGAGCGATAAGTATTTTAATGTTCGTTTCATACTTTAATTTTTTTCTTTCTTAGAAATCAAATTTAACCCCTAAGCGAATAGTTCTTGGCGCACTAATATTAAACGGATTCGCCACTTTCATTGCGTAATAATCTCTGAAAGATTGCTCATCCAACTGGTTTTGGATAGATGTTTGGTATTGAGCTGCTGCTAAATATCCATCGTCATTCCAGTTACCAGTAGCTCTATAAACACCAAGAACGTTCATTGTATTGAAAAGGTTGGTAACACGAAGATAAACATTCAAATAAGTTGATTTTTTCTTCTCATCTTTTCCAAAGTCAATTCCAAATGTACGATCTAACTGCAAATCCAAACGGTACTGCCAAGGCAATCTTGAACCATTAACAGTTCCTGTGATACCTGAAGTATTTGGACTAAGTAATGCATCTCCGGTAACATCTGTTTGAGAAGTGTAAGGAGAACCTGAATAGATATTCGTAATAAGGTTCAAACCTGTATTCTCCAGGATTTTAGCGTCCCCGATCATTGGCCCGTTGTAATCAGCTCCTTCACCGTAACGGTAATCGAATGTGATTGCAAACGTATGACGTTGATCATAAGAATAAGGGAATACACTGCGCAAGTTAGGTAAACCAGCTGTTTGAAGACCTGTCAACAATGTTGCCGCAGATGTTGCATCAGAACCTGTACCATCAGCAAATTGCAATGTATATGCAGCAGTCATACGAACATTTCCTGTTCTGCGAAGGTCATAAGAAACAGTCAAACCTTTTACGGTACCGAAGTCACGGTTACCAAATGAACGGTAAGTGTTCGGATATGCCTCAAATACGTTAACCAACTGCACGTTATTACGTTGTTCACGGTAGAATGCAGAGATTTTCAAAGATGAAGTCTTGGATAACACCTGTTGGAACCCGATTTCATAATCGATTGTTTGTTCCGGCTTCAAATTCGGGTTGTTAATTGTATTCGTACGTGCTTCGATAAATTGATAATCAATCGGGTTAAAACGGTTACCTGTTGTAGGACGCTTTGTCAAGATATCGTAATGCGCAAAGAATGATGCTTCATCCGAAATAGGGAATGAGAATGCAATACGAGGCATCACGTTAATTTGTGGTTTGTAATCCTCAAATGCATCTGCACTTACTCTTGAATTCGTAGCAGCGGAAGGATCTTTCAACCAAGGAGAAATACCCGTAGCACCACGAACCAATTTCGGATCTTCGATCGCAATACCATTCGCATCGTACCACTGATCACCATTTCTGAATCCGTTGATTCTTGTCGGGCTGTTTACATCATCCACATATACCACGTAGTCATCACCCATTGAAGTAGGGATCACCATGTTTGCATATTTTGTAGGATCACCTGCAATCAATGATCTTGCTTCAGCAACATTGTTTGCTGTATATACTAAGTATTTATCTTTCAATACCGGTTGGTTCGCATCGAATACGTCTACACGAACCCCTACGTTGAATACGATATCTTTGAATGCAAACTTATCCATGATGTAACCAGCGATGTATACCGGTTGGAATGCACCAATGAATCGTTTGTAGTTTCCATTCTCGTCGAACTCATTGAAATACTTATTGATATCCGTATTTCCTTTTACTTTTTTCCCTGTGTGATCGTAACCGAAATAATTCACATAGTTATCTCCCTGGTTGAACAACTCATCCGGCGAGAACATATCCAAAGAGAATGTACTTGGATCGTATTGATCTACTACGATGAAATCAGTTCCGGCAGGATTAAATCCAAGTTTTTGACGAAGGTTGTAATCGAAAAATGACTGCTGGTCATTATTTTCCTGTCCTCCGTATTGACCTGTTCCTGTTATATAAGCTTGACCTGTGTTCAAACGGTCGTAGCTATATTGCTGGTAAGAACCAAAATTCACTACCTGAGCATTATCCGTATCTAATTCTTTCAAGTGACTGTTTGCTAACAAACGAGCGGTTGTCCAAAGTCCGATCGGTCCTGCATTTCCGCTTGACCAACCTCTATCCCAACGTTGTTCGTATTCAAAACCAAGTGAGATTGAGTGGTCACCAACGTTAACGGATCCTGATCCAGTAATACGGAACTGATCTTGTTCTGATCTGCTAAAACCGTTATTTGGTGTACCGATATTATTCCAGATACCATAAACAGAAGTTGGAACATCACCATTTCTCAACGCGCGTCCACCTTGAACCTGATCTAGTGTTTCGTAATGACCTGTCGGATCACCCGCATAGATATCAAAGTAGTTTTGAGTAATTGCAGCCAATGCTGAATTTGTCTCAGAAGCCTGGAACTGAACCAGGTATTCATCCGGGTTTGCAGTTTGGTAATAATCACCATTTCTGAATTCGTAAGTCGGACGGAAATATCTTGTGAACTTCCCAACGTGTCCGTAGCTGAACAAATCGTATTTGTGGTTCTTATCGTAAATCTCTGTTTTTGTTTTCGAGTAATCTACCATGATTGAGTAGAACGCTGACTTCACTTTCGAACTTGATCCTTCTTTGTTGTTGGAGAATCGCTGAGTGAAACGTCCGTAAACACGGTAATCCAATTGATTGAATACCCCGAAGTTCGTAAAGTTCAATAAGGAGTTATCGTAATCATAGTTGCTCCCGAAAGAGTAATTCAAAGATCCACCGAAGCTCAAGTTAACGGATGGCCCTGTATTCACATCAATTTTAGCAGAAGCTGAAATCACGGAACGCGCAGCATTCATTCTCCACTTTGTCTTTTCGAAATCACTTTCTCTCAAGTAATTCGCATTGTGGAAAGTACCGTTACCGGTAGCACTAGCTCTAACAGGATTTTCCAACAAATAATCTCTTGCGTCTTTTTTAATACGGTATGAACCACCATTTAAAGGACGGCTATCCAATTCATTCGTGTAGTTAACAGAAAGCAGGAAACCTAAGATTGGTTTTGTTTTCTTACCAGTTGAGTCTTTTCTCATTAAAAGCGGACCTGAAATCAATCCTTCAACCAAGTTGTATCCGAATTTATCCAATCCGATCACTTTTCCGTCATAACCATTCGGATCTTTCCCTTTAAAGTAGAATCCTGAAGTTACAGCTTCCACTGACCCGAAGTATTTTGCAGACGGTCCACGAGTTGTTACAGCGATAATACCACCGGTTGCATCACCATAGTTGGCAGGCAAACCTCCTGTAATTACCGATACCTCTTCAATAGCTGATTTAGGTAAGTTGGAAGACCCTCGCACCTTGATACCATCAATGAAGAAATACGTACCATCCGAACGAGAACCACGAACAGAAAGTTCTCCTGTTCCTTCGTTCGTTTGAACTCCACCTACCGTACTTGCAACACCTGCTGCAGAACGAGTCGGTAGACGTGAGATATCCTCACGCGTAATAGTCGCCCCGGAAGGACCACCATCTTTATTAATTAATGGGACCTTGTAGGCAACTACCACGACTTCATCGATAGCTTTCACATCGGTCGGAAGTCCGAGAGCAGTATTATCCAAGAAGGTAATACGGTCAGCGTTCACAACAACCCCTTTGATTGCTGTAGGCTGATACCCCTCCCCCGGATTACTGATCTCAACGTCGTAGGAACCTGGCGCCAACGAGTTAAGCTGAAACTTACCATCCGTATCGGTGGTTGTGTTCCCCTTAACTGTTCCATTTTGCTTGACGACTACGATACAATCGTATATAGCCTCCTTGCTGTCCTTATCAACAACACTACCACGGATTGTTCCCAAACCTGATTGAGAATACCCGTAAGCCACTGTCAACAAGATACTTGCAAATAACAAGTTGAGTTTACGTAACATAAGTACAGTTTAATTTTACATCATTTTAATTGTAACAAAGCGTGTAAATATAGTAATTTTCGATTTGTTAACATTTCCTAAAAAACTTTTCTGTTTTGTAACAAATTAATCACCATTAACTTTTTGTTAACTTTTCAAATCCACGAAAGCCTTTATTTTTAGGGATTTGTAACTAATTTTTAAATCGATTAATCATCCGTTTTTAGGGATTCTGACATACATTTGCATTATGTCCAACATTTCGATTATTAATTTAAATGCTGTTTCTATTTATTTAATGGAAATTGATTTTTCACTTTTTGAAGCCTATCAATCATCCTTGAATGACATGGAAAAATCAAGGCTCAGCGACATTCACCATCCTGAAAAGAAAATCGAGTTCGCTGCTTCAAGATACCTGAAGCATCACCTCTTTGGTGGAGCAAATATCACGTATGATTCAACGGGGGCACCTGAAATCGAAGGTGTAGGATTCATTTCTATCTCTCATTGCAGTTCACACGTTGTGATCGCAACCTGCACAGAACATTTGATTGGAGTTGACATTGAGGAGATTCGCGAAAAATCTGTAAAGACCTCCCGCCGTTTCATCACCGATCACGAGAAATTATTCTTCGATCAAACAAGCAAAAAAGATATGTCGGTGCTTTGGTCACTCAAAGAATGTCTTTACAAATTATCCGACAGGAATCAGCTGCTTTTCCAAAGAGATATCCTTGTCTGCAAAAGGGCTGACAAATTCTACGGCAGCATTCTGAAAACGGATGGCATTTACGAATATGAATTGCATGTTGAAAACTTTCAGAATATTTTAATAACTTTCAATTCAAGTAAAGGAAAACTACTACATGGACATTCTGAATAAGATTCAAGCGAAAATCGGGCAATTAGCGCTGTTAATTGATCCTGAAAAGACCAAAAACGAAGAGCACTTACTGGAACTTGTCAGAAAGGCCGAATTTGCACTGATCGATTTCTTTTTTGTAGGAGGCAGCACGGTAACACGAAAAGAAGTAGAATCTGTTGTTTCCAATTTGAAAAAACACTCACGCATTCCAATCGTTTTATTCCCAGGCTCCAGTAATCAACTGTCGGAACAGGCAGATGCACTTTTATTCCTAAACCTGATCTCCGGCAGGAACCCGGATTTCCTGATCGGGCATCATGTATCCTGCGCAGAAGAAGTTCTGGAAATGAACCTGGAAGTGATTCCAACCTCCTATATTTTAATTGATGGCGGCAAAATGACTTCGGTTGCATATGTCAGTCAAACAACCCCGATCCCAAGAGAAAACAGTTCTATTTCCTTAAAAACAGGAATAGCAGGTTATCTAATGGGCCAAAAACTCACTTATTTCGATGCTGGCAGCGGTGCTCTTCAAGCTGTTCCTCCTCAATTAATCAGTGAACTCAGAAAGAAAATTAATACACCTATCATTGTAGGTGGCGGGATCCGTTCCCTGGAACAAATAGAGGTATATAAAAACGCAGGGGCAAACGTGATCGTTATCGGGAACAAAATCGAGGAAAACATTGATTTTCTGCTGGACATTGAGACGTACCAAAAAAGTTCATTTAGAGTCGATTAGAAAGGCCGACACCGTTTAATCAGCATCAAATACACTTCACTAAATGATCAGTTGTATAATCTCTTTGTTAAAAATAATTAAACTATATTTACCAGGTGTGAACTGCGAAAAACCAGGAGTTATATGCTCTTAAATGATATTTAAATCATTGATTGTGAGTATATTAATTAAGTAACAAAGCCAAAAAACTCTCAATTTCGAAACAGCTTGCACGCTCGCATTTTTTCGTGAAATGTAAATTAAGTTGATAAAAACAATGTTGAATCTATTAAATTGTTAAACATGCGCAAAAAATTACTTTTGGGTGTATTTTCTTTGATTGGCGTGATTTCAACTGGGAAATCATTTGCTCAGGAAACGCACTTCAATTGTGGAAGTCATACACAAATGAAAAAATTGTATGCCGAGAATCCAGGATTGGAGGAAGATTACAAAAAACTGGTAAACCGGTATAAAGAAAACCGTATTATTAACGGAAAATCTACTACAGTACGTGTTATTCCTATCGTTTTTCATATTGTCCATGAATATGGGGTAGAAAATATTTCTGATCAGAATATCTATGACCAAATGGATATTCTTAACGAGGATTACCGTAAATTAAATGCTGATACGAATCTTGTTGTAACTCCGTTTGATACAATTATCGGGGATTCATACCTTGAATTCCGTTTGGCGACATTGGATCCTTGGGGAAATTGTACAAACGGTATTGAGCACATTTACAATCACAATTCCAATCAGGGAGACGATTATTCCAAACTAAACCAATGGGACAGAGACAAATATCTAAATGTTTGGTTGACTAAAACAATCGGATCTTCAGGAGTTGCAGGTTATGCTTACTATCCGACAGGTGTAACGGGAACTGGTTTCTTTAGAGATGGTATCATCATCCTGCACGATTACGTTGGTAGTCTTCCACCAAGTTCCGCAAACAATTCAAGAGCTTTGACTCACGAAATTGGTCACTACTTAGGATTGGCACATACTTGGGGGAATGACAATGACCCGGGAAATGCAGCTAGCTGTAACCAGGATGACGGAATTGATGATACACCAAACTGTATCGGTATGACAACCTGTCAATTAGCTATGAACTCATGTGTTGACGGAGTTCAAACTACAGACTACTGGTATCCAAACGATCCACAGGATAATGCTCAAAACTTCATGGATTATTCTTATTGCTCTGTTATGTTTACAAAGGGACAATCAAGCTTCATGAACAATGTATTAGACCAGGAAACAAGTGGTCGTAATAACTTGTATACTGCTGAAAACTTAGTTGCAACAGGAACAAGCACAACTACACCTGTTACGTGTACGCCACTTGCAGATTTTTACGTTGACGCAAATGGTGCTTCCGGAAATACAGGTCCAAATGCAAATGTTATGTCAGCGTGTGTAAATGACCCGATTGCATTCAAAGATGCTTCATGGAAAGCAGGTATCACTTCCTGGTCCTGGAGCTTCCCTGGGGGAACACCTTCAACTTCAACAAACCAGAATCCAACTGTAACTTACGCTTCACCAGGATGGTATGACGTAACGTTAACTGTTTCCAATTCTGCAGGTTCAAACACAAAAACAATCAATCACATGGTTTATATTCAAGGTGATTGGGCTGAGTACACCGGACCTCGTGTAGAAGACTTCAACCAAAATGCAAACTTCTGGATCGCTAATAATCCTGAAAACAATTACGCTTCTTTCAATCGTGTTACTTCAGGTGGCCGGGCGAACTCAGCATGTTTCAAATTGAACAACTTTAAAGATGTTTCTACTGCTCAAATGTTTACTGAAGATTGGTACTACTATGATCGTCTTGGAAACTCTAAAGATTATTTGATCTCTCCTGCTCTTGATCTGAGAAGCACTTCAAATGTTACTATCTCATTTGATTACGCTTACGGTACGAAAGCAACTTCTACAACAGATATTACTGAGAAATTGGTTGTTTATTACTCAAGAGACTGTGGTAAAACGTGGATCCAAAAAACCTCTCTTACAGGTGCTGCTTTAGTAACTGCCGGGTATGTTGGTAACACGGATTATACTCCTAACAACGATCTTCAGTGGAAAACTGTTAGCTTCACACACACTCCTACAGCAGCAGATAACAAAACAAAATTCAAATTTGAATTTATCGCTTCTGACTTCTCTTCTAACTTCTATTTCGATAACTTCAACGTTTCAGGAACATTAGGAATTGAAGATAACGGTGTAATGTCAACAATTTCAATTGCTCCAAACCCTGTTGCTACAGGATCTGATTTATCAGTTGAGGTTGCTAATTCAGAAGCCGGAATGAAACTAATTGTTTTGGATTTGAAAGGTGCAATTATTTCTACTACTGAAGTTCCTGCTTCTTCCGGAGTTCAAACAGTAAACATTCCTATGAATGTTGCAAAAGGATGTTATATCCTGAATGCTGTTCAAGGAGCTGCAAAATCTACTCACCGAGTAGTTGTTTATTAATACAGATTCAACTTATATATAAAAAAGTCCCGGGGTTTCCCGGGACTTTTTTTATGCTCAACGGTAGCCTATTCATTTGGAAATTACTATTTTCACTTCTATGAAACCGCGTGTTACGTTTGCTACTCCTTATTCTTTCCAAAAACCTGCATTCATTGGAATTCGTGGATACAGCTTCATCAATTCACATGGTGATGAATATAGCGTTCAATTTGTTCAGAAGAACAATCACATTATGAATTACATTGTAGATCTAAGCCTCAAAAGCCACGATCAGGATGAGTACCAAACCATGAACACCGGGGATGTTTACCGGGTGATGGCGACGGTTGTATCAATCTTACTCGATTTTATAGAACAAACACCTTATTGTCAAAGCATTGAATTCGTCCCGGTTTCTGAGACTGATCAATTGTCCAATCGAAGATCCATCCTCTTTCTGAGGTATGTACAATTTTTTAAAACTCTTACCGGATGGGATTATAAAATAAACGACGGTGTCTTTACTCTAAGCCGCCCAAAAACAAAATAAATTGTCTTATTTTGCAGTATGAAGTTTGAAGAATTAAACAATCGGCTGGAAAATACACTTGCAGAACTGGGAAGTGACAGCTACACTGAAAAGCAAGAGAAATTAATCAAACTATCCAAGCAGGGAAAAAACCAATTGATTTTTACATCCATCGACCAGGAATTAATTGATGGGCTTCATTTTATTTCTTTCATGAGAGCTCCGGAAATGCTCGAAGGATCACCACGTGTCCTATGGTTCACTCCTTCCTGGGAAAGTGCACGGGAAAAGGTAAAATCGTTTCATCATTTAATGAAACGAACAGATGTTACCATTGAAATTGCCGATGATAAAGGAAAAATTATCGAGCAACGCAATGCCATTTTTGAAGGAGCTGAAATCATTATCGGGAACCCAAAAAGATTACTGGAATTATACAATCAGAACGGAATCCATATCAATCAATTAAGTTTGGTGATTATCGACCACGCAGAAGTCCTTTGCAAAGATCCCTTGGTACTTCAAGCCATCCGAAGAATTTCCGAAAGCCTACCCAAATGCCAAAAAATGATTTTTTCGGAGGGAACCCATACGCGGTTGGAAGCTTTCTGCGAAGATATTTGTACCTTTTACGAAACTTCTGAATTATAAAACGTATGATAGCCAAACAACTAAAAGCCATTTCCAACATTTGTTATATTCTAGGAATGGCCTGTGCTATCTTGCTTTATACTCAGAATACTTTTGGAATATCCAGCGCCATACGGGTCGGTTTTTACGTATTCGGAGGTGCGGGGCTTATTTTAAGCCTGTTACAATTCCGTTTTATTCCTGAAGATAAATGGGAGGATTTCAATCTGTTGTTTTGGATCGGATCATTGGTCATTTTCATTGGTTTTGTGGTACAAACCATGCACTTAAAATATGCTACCTACATTCTGATAGCAGGTTTCGCCATTACCGGATTTTCTTTTTTTGTCAACCCTTTCAAGAAAGACAAAGATGAAGAAAATGACCTTTTAGATAACTGATTCACATTCAACAACTATTCAAAATATTTTTAATTTAGCATGAAAACCCTTTTACGGGTGTTTGCGTATTTAACTTACTGAAACGTTGCACTAAACCGGCTTTGTGAAAAATTACTTCTTCGTACTTCTGCTTTCCCTTGTTTGCCTCATTTCAAACGCGCAGGTTTCTATAACCCAACACGACGACTTTCTGAAACTGGAAGGAACCCAACTTACTTACTACATTGCTCCTGATGGTCAGTCTACAATTCAGGCTGTAAAATCTCGTGTAAAAGAATTCAAACCGGTCAATTCCAGCATGGTAAATTTAGGTTTCGAAACAAAGGACGTTTGGTTCTATTTTGAAACAAAAAACCTGTCAGGATCCCGTCTTATCCGGATGCTCAAATTGAGTAACCCGATCATTGACGAGGTCGATGTCTACAAGCGAATTGGCAACAATACATTTATCCCCGTTGCAAAAGGTGGAGATCAAAGGCCTTTCGCCTGGCGCTATAATGGGAACCGCGAATTAATCTTTCCTTTACGCCTGGACCCGCACAGCACCAATGGCTTTCTTTTCCGGGTAAATAATGGCGGAGAACAATTTTATTTTCAAAGCTCTCTTGAAAAAGGTTCTTATATCCAGGTGAAACACGGAAATAAGCAGGTTTTTTACGGCTTGTTGTTTGGCGTCATGATCTTTATCATTATACTGAACCTGGCAATCGGGATCTTATTCCGCCAACGGATTGCATACATCTATACGTTGTACGGAGTTTCTTTTACACTCCTCCAAATGTCCTTACTCGGTTTTGGTACAACCTGGCTTTGGACGGACCAGTATTTTATTTCAAACAGGGCCAACCCGGTACTGGCTTCGTTGGGAGTTTTATTCTTCCTTAACTTTACTTATCGATACCTTGAGCTGCACATCAATACGCCTAAGATCAAACCGGTTGTGCGATTTATCCAGGCTGGATTGCTTATCAATGTATTCGTGAGCCTCATTCCGGGAACAATATTCATGAACATTTCTGCCATTACGGTCAATGCTTTGACCCTGATTTTAAACCTGTTCATTATTTATCCATTGATTGTGACCCTTCGAACCGGTTCCAGGACTGCCAAATCCTATTTGATCGCATTCTCTATTTTACAAATCTCGGTTTTTGCTTTTGTATTGAGGAATTTCGGGGTAATCCCGAACAGTTTCCTGGCAGACAATGGTTTACAGATCGGGTTTGCAGTAGAAATGATCATTTTGACCTTCGGGATCCTGCAGCGCTTCAAAATCATGAATGATGCCTCCATTTCGGTACTTGCGGAAGCCAATGAATTAAAAGAAAACCTGAACATCCAGCTGGAAGCCGAAGTGGAATTACGAACCAAAGAAGTCATTGAACAGCGCAATGAACTGGAACAGAAAAACGAAGAGATCACCAGCAGTATTATCTATGCAAAACGCATTCAGAACGCCCTGCTTCCAAGCACTTCCTATTACTCTAGCTTAATTCCAAACCTGAATGTATTCTATTATCCGAAAGATATTGTAGCAGGTGATTTTTACTGGGTAAAACGAATTCGAATTGGAGAAGATACCTGGAAGTTTGTAGCAGTTGCAGATTGTACCGGACACGGTGTTCCCGGTGCAATGATGAGTGTATTGTGCATGAATGCGCTGAATGAATCAGCCCGCTTGCTGGAAGAAGCAGACCCTGCAGACCTTTTAACCCGTGTAAGCTCCTATTTGAGAAATTACCTGCTGACGGACGGAATGGAATTATCCGATGGAATGGATATTTCCGTGGCTTGCTACAATTCTGAAAAACAGATCCTACGTTTTTGCGGAGCCAATAACCCTCTATGGATTTTGAGTGAAAATGACATCCAGGTTCTTCCACCAACAAAAAGACCCGTAGGAAAATCCGAATCCAGCCTTCCTTTTGAATTACATGAAATGAAGTACCAGGAAAATCAACGTATTTTATTGTTTTCAGATGGATGCATCGACCAATTCGGGGAAGAAACCGGTAAAAAACTAAAAACTCCCGGGTTGAAAAAACTGGTTTTAGAACAATATGACTCAAGTCCGAAAGCCCACCTCCAGAAAATCGAACAAGGTTTGTTCCGATGGATGGGCGCAGAAGAGCAATTGGATGATATCTGTATGATGTTGATCGACCTGAACTAAAAACTTGCCTTCAAACTCATATCCAAGCTGTCAAAACTATGCGTTAAAGCACCGACAGAAATGAAATCAACACCCGTTTCAGCAAAAGAACGGATAGTTTGTTTTGTAATTCCCCCGGAAGCTTCGGTTTCATAACGCCCTGCAATAATCCCAATGGCTTCTTTTAACAGATCAGGAGTAAAATTATCCAGCATAATCCGGTCTACCATCCCTATCTCAAGCACCTGATGTAATTCCACTACATTACGTACTTCAATCTCCACCTTTAGGGTCTTCCCTGTTGATTTTAAATAGTCATGCGTTCTCAAAATTGCTTCCTTGATCCCGCCTGCAAAATCTATATGATTGTCTTTGAGCATGATCATGTCATAAAGTGCAAAACGATGATTCATTCCTCCTCCGATACGAACCGCCCATTTTTCCATATAACGAACTCCGGGAGTGGTTTTTCGCGTATCCAGTAACTTGGTTTGTGTTCCTTCCAATAAGTCAACATAACTCTTTGTTTGAGTCGCAATCCCGGACATGCGCTGCATAAAATTCAACAAAGTACGTTCCGCAGCAAGTATAGACCGGGCACTTCCTTTCAAATAAAAAGCAACATCACCCGGTTTTACGGAGCTCCCATCAGCAAGCAACTCATCAAAAACAAGGTTTGAATCCACCAATTCACATACTTTTTTGGCTACTTCTACCCCGGCAAGAGTTCCGGTATCCTTTACCAATAATTTTGCGATTCCGGTAGCAGTTTCAGGAATACAGGCTAAAGAAGAATGATCACCATCCCCCAAATCTTCCTGAAGGGCATTTTTTATAATTTCATCAAACATGGAACAAAGTTAATTCAAATGATGAATGCAAAATTCAAAAGAAGTTCATTAATTAAATTTGCAGATCTTTTGATTCATTATTCTGCATTTTGAATTCACTCGATGGAGAGGGATTCGATCTTCAGCTCAGAGCTGATATGTTTCCACTTAATGGTTACACGAAAGGATTCACTTTTGGAAACATATACACCGGTAGTTAGTGGTGAATCATCACTTTCTTTTCCTTTGAATGTAAACCGAAAACTTGAAACCGGTTTTCGGTTAAAGAAATCTTTCAACAACTGAGTAGCCTGGGATTGTGCGTAAACTCCTTCTTTCCCCTGGATTTGAAGTAAGATCTTATCTTTTCCATAGGAAACAATTTTAGCGGCATCTTCCCTGCCAAATGCCTGTTCCACAGCAGTGAAACTTGCCTCAGACATGGAATGAAGCGATAAAATAAAAGAAGCCACCAATGATAAAATAAAGCCCATATTTCAATTGTTATTTTGAACCTTCATCAACAAATATAATGCCTAAATTGAAATTCCGCTAATTATCTACCTTTTTTATAGATTATTCGAATCACTCGTATCCTAAATAAGCAAAAAACAGTATCAATCACACTCATTTAAAGCACTAACTACAATTTTCGTATATTCGTTGCATGCAGGTAACATTACTTTGTATTGGTAAAACCGGGAAAAAGTTTCTCGAAGAAGGAGAACAGGAATATTTGAAACGACTTCGTCATTATATTTCCTTTCAACTGCAGATTATCCCGGATATCAAGCAAGCTAAAAACCTGTCCCAAAGTCAGATCAAACAGCGGGAAGGGGAATTAATCCTGGAAAAAATAAGCCCTGCAGACACCCTTATTTTACTGGATGAAAAAGGGAAAGAATACAGTTCGATCGATTTCTCCAATTACCTTCAGGACCAATTTAATCGTGGAGGAAAACACATTTATTTTGTTGTTGGAGGACCGTATGGCTTCAGTGATGATGTTTACCAGCGATCAAACGGAAAAATTTCATTATCCCAAATGACCTTTTCTCATCAAATGATTCGTTTGTTCTTCATCGAGCAAGTTTACCGGGCAATGACTATTTTGAAAAATGAACCTTATCATCATCAATAGGTATGTTTGAATTTTTCGATACCATTGATATCATTTCATTCATCGGATGGCTGATGATTTTTATCATTATTGCCCATTTGGTTCACGCCAATAACAAGGAAAATCCTGAATTTCGTTTTTTCTTAGGTCACTTTTATTGGAAAATCCTGATGGGGCTTGCATTTGGTCTTGTTTACATTCTTTATTATGAGCGGCACGGCGACACTGTTTTCTATTGGCAGGGAGCCAAAAAATTGAACTTACTATTACTGGAAAATCCGAGAGCTTACTGGCATGAAATCATCTCAACTCCTCAAAGGGATTACATTCCCAGTTACTTCTCTAAAGTAGGAAATCCTCCAGGTTGGATCTACTCGGAACCTAATTCCTGGTTTGTCTGTAAACTGGCCAACTTTCTTTCTTTTTTTTCATTCGGAAGCTACTTGACATTGAACTTGTTCTTCTCTGTCATTTCAACCTGCATTTCATGGCGTTTCTTCCGGTACATGAATAAAATACTGCTCACCAAAACCAATTATGTTGCCCTGGCTTGCTTGTTCATTCCTTCGGTTGCATTCTGGTGTACCGGATTAATCAAGGATACGATAGCTATTTGCACTATTTTTATTCTGACCATGTCCATAATGAAGCTTATTCGCAAAGACTATAATTCGTTAACCGGAGTTCTTTTCAACCTCTTGCTTTCCTACTATGTGCTTTATTCTATCAGGCCCTTTTTAGTTATCTGCACGGCTATCCCATTGTTGATGATCCTGGTATTCAAAGTGAACCGAAACAAATCATTCATTGCAAAATTCTTAACGCGTCTGTTTGGTATTTCCCTTGCTATCGGGAGCTTGATGTATTATTTCAGCAATACGGGATCTTTCGGAGAGTTTTCAGCTGAATCTGTTTTTGAGACTGCTGAAGTGATTCAAAAAGACATGCTCAACAATGCAGGCTATACCGGTAAACGATACTATCTGAGCATTGAAGCGTTTTCAGGGACCAACCTATTATTGGTAGCTCCGGAAGCAATAGCAACTGCCCTGTTTCGACCATTTATATGGGAAGCGGACGGAATATTTATGTTACTGAATGGACTTGAAAATCTGATCATTCTCTATTTGTGCATCCGATTCTTTGTTTCAAGGAAACAAAACCCCGTCAGCAACGAATTACGGGATAATTCATTCTACTTATATGCTTTGTTTTTAGTTTTAATATTGGGCTATTTTGTCGGGTTAACTTCCGGACTTTTCGGAACACTCGTTCGGTTAAAAACCCCCATTATGCCTTTCTTCTTATTAATTATACTCTATAAGTGGGCTGATCCTGAAAAAGTATTCAATCAATTTAAAAGTCGTGAACCTGAAAAAATTGCTAACTAACAACGTTGCGGAAAGTCTGTTAATCGGATTGATCCGCTTATTCCATTCAGCGGATTGGGTCTACAAATTTGTTCCGGCAAATACAGATTACAAACCTGGCAGTATGCGAAAAGTTAAACGGAGAGGATTCATTTATGAATTGGAGCTGAGTGATTACCAGGAATGGCTTGTATACTTTTACTGCAAATCAGATTCGAGTGATTACTTATTGGATTATTTGGAAAACTCAGAGGTCATTCTTGATATTGGGGCCAATATCGGCCAAACTTCTTTCAATATTATCGGTACTCAGAAAAAGAAAGGATTAAATCCGGTCATTTATTCTTTTGAGCCTTATCCGCGAACATTTAAAAAATTAGAAACCAATAGAACACTGAACCCAACTGTTTCCGTGAAAACATATAATCTCGGATTAGGCAGGGAAAGAGGAATCCTCCATATGACCCAACATAGTCCTTTAAACAGCGGAGGATTCCGTATGACCAATGAACCTGACAACAGTATTTCCGTACCCGTAATCGCTCTGGACGAATTTGTTCCGGAAAATCAACTTACAAAAATCGATTTCATTAAAATTGACGTCGAAGGATTTGAAGTACAGGTACTTGAAGGCGCTTTGGAAACATTAAAGACTTTCAGACCAATCCTTGTTTTTGAATACAGTCTTCAAAACATCAATGCTCAAAGTGGAAATATCAAAAACATATTGAAGCAGCTTTCAGATATGAATTATGATATCAAAACCAAAGAAGGTATTTCGAATCAGGAAGCAATTCTAAAACTGGATTATCAAACAGATCTGATTTGTTCTCCCCGATTAATCATTTAGAAAAACATCCACACAATTTTCCTTATTTTTGGAAACAATTCGACTACTTTTAACTTGTGCTAATTGGCAAATCAATGTTTAAAAACAATATACTTTTTAAAACACGCAGTCATTTTAAACATGATTTACCCGCGGAAGTTTCCCGTAACCTCAAAAAATTAATTCCAATCCTGTTATTTGCCGGAATCCTGGAACTCATTGGTTTATTTATTCTATTCCCGGTTATTTCGATTCTGCTGAACCCTGAAAAAATTGAAGGCAACTCCATGGTAATGAACCTGTATAAGTTCACAGGCTTGGGGTCTTTGCAACAATTCATCCTGTTTTCATTTGCAGTACTTCTGTTATTTTTCATCTTGAAGAATCTTATATTATACCTGGTTTATAAAAAACAAACGAATGTGCAGTTCCAACTGGCTACCCAAATCGTTAATGAGCGTTTTGAATCCTATCTTTTAAATGAACAGGGTATCCTGAATGAAAAGAATATCGCAGTCCTATTGCGGAATGTCACGCAAATCCCTTATGAATTTGTCTCTTTCATCTTTATTCCTTATCTCAACCTCATCAGCGAAATGCTATTCCTGGTATTGATCGGGTGTACTATTTTTATTTATAACCCGCTGCTAGTTGGTGCTATTCTGATTTTTGCTTTTCCCTTTTTGATCTTTTACAACCGGTATTACAAACATCGGTTAAGCAATATTAGCAAGATCCGTGATGAAAAAGGAGCTGAACAATATAAGGTTGCATTTCAAAGCATGGAGTCTTCTCTGGAGATCCGGATTTTTCAAAAAGAACGTTTTTTTATACCCCAATTCCAGCAAATTACCAAAGAATTCGAAAAAAGCATGATTGATAGCAACGTACTGAATTTATTCAGTCCGAAATTAATTGAGACCGTAGCAGTCGGAACTATCTTCATGCTCATTTTAACCGGTGTTCTGCTCGGGAAAAACATCGGTGAATTGGGTGAGTTTTTGATTGTCTTTTCAATCAGCGCTATCCGCATCATCCCTTCATTGAACAAGATTACCCTTTCCATGAATTACATGAAAGGCAGTTTCCATGTGTTCGATCATTTAAAGAACCTCCACCTTTCAAAAACTAAATTCGAACAACAAAAGAAATCAACCGAATCACTTGTATTTAATGAATCCATCGAACTCAGCAATATAACATATCACTACGGTCAAAATACGATTTTGGACCAGTTGGACTTCCGCATCAATAAAAATGAAAAGATCGGTATCGTGGGAGAATCGGGAGCCGGCAAATCAACTTTCCTGTCTTTACTATTGATGCTGCTTAAACCTGAAAAAGGCCGGTACTTAATTGATGGAAAAGAAATCCAAAAAGACGATCGGGCAAGCGTCTATCCTCTGATTAGCTACGTTCCCCAAACCACTAAATTAATCTACGGAACTATTGCCGAAAATATCGCATTTGGTATTCCAACAGAGCAAATTGATCACGAAAAAGTAAATCGCTTGATTAAGCTGGTTAAACTTGAATCATTTATAAACAACCTTCCTGAAGGTGTAAACAGCTTACTTGGTGAAAACAATCAATCTATTTCCGGCGGCCAAAAACAGCGAATTGGCATTGCACGGGCTTTGTATTTTGAGCGCCCCATACTGATCCTTGACGAATCAACCAGTGCCCTGGATTATCAAACCGAAAATGAGATCATTGACTACCTGACCTCAGAACAAAACCTGACTATTCTGTTCGTTACTCATCGTTTAAAAACCTTGTCCAAATTTGACAAAACATATGAATTGAACCAGGGAAAGCTAGCATTAAAACTATGAAGGTCGGGATACTGAGTTTACGAAATATGGACAGAGCTCCCAGGATTATCCGGGAAATAAATGCTTTGGAAAACCACGTTCAGCTGGTACTTATCGGAAATCCGGGGAATTTCGGTATACACCAGGTTCATTCGATTTATTCATTTCGAACGATTCAAGATAAATTGATCAGTCGTGCTGACAAACTCCGCAAGAAAACAAAATTGCGTTACAGCAAACTCTCCAAGTTCATTCTTCAACAAAATATCCATACACTCATTATACATGAACCGGAGTTTTTCCCACTAGCAGTTCAATTGAAAAAGAAGCATGGAATAAAGATCGTGTTCAATGCACATGAATATCATCCACTGGAGTTTGAGGATATCCCGGGTTGGTCTGAAACTAAAGGAAAATACTTTACCGGCCTGTACAGGAATTACCTGCACCATTTTGATCTTTTTATCAATGTTTGCGAATCGATTCGTTTGAAATGCCTGGAAGAATTTGAAGTGGATTCCATTGTTATTCCGAATGCAGGTTTTGAATCGAAAATACCACCATCAAATACCGAACAGTTCCCCATTCGCTTGATCCATCATGGAGCATTACTTCCCGGACGGAAAATCGAAAAGATGATTGCCATTGTTCAGGAAGCCGGTGAGCAATTCACTTTGGATATTATGATCGTCCCTTCAAAAGAGGCAATGGACTACTATCAGCTCTTAAGTGATTTGTGCTCGAAAACAACCAATGTCCGATTGATCGAACCGGTCAGATTTGATGAGATTGTTCCTTTTATTAATCAGTATGATGCGGGTATTTACTTGTTGGAGCCTTCCACCTTCAATAATTTTAACGCTCTACCGAATAAACTTTTTGAATTCATTCAGGCAAAACTGGCGGTAATTGTTTCCCCAAGTCCTGAAATGAGCAGAATCGTTTCAAAATATCAGATCGGATGGGTTGCCAGTGATTTTTCTACAGCTTCAATGGTCAAAATTCTAAATACGTTGACCCTTGAAGATATCCGGATTTGCAAGGAAAACACATTGAAAGCGGCTGCAATTGAGAACGCGGAGAATTATCAACGCATTTTTCTCAAACAAATTTTAACTTTAGCACAAGAACAGTAACATATGTGTGGAATTGCAGGCATAATTAGTCTCACAGATAAACCTGTTAAGGCAAACACCATTTCTTTGATGACTGATGCTATTTCTCATCGCGGACCGGATGGTGAAGGCCATTGGTTCTCTGAAAATCAGGGGGTGGTATTTGGTCACCGGAGGCTAGCCATTATTGATCTTTCCGAAAACGGGAAACAACCTATGTATTACCTGGACAGGTATACAATCACATTTAACGGAGAAATTTACAACTACCTGGAATTAAAGGAAGAATTGGTACGAAAGGGCTATACCTTTCATAGCGACTCGGATACTGAAGTGCTTCTGGCACTTTATGATCATAAAAAAGAATACTGTCTGCAGGATCTGGATGGCATGTTTGCTTTTGCAATTTTCGATCGCATAACTCAGCTGGTTTTCTGTGCACGCGACCGTTTCGGAGAAAAACCTTTTTTCTATACCCATTTTGAAGAAAGCCTTTTTTTTGCGTCCGAAATGAAAGCACTCTGGGCTTCAGGTATTCCGAAAGAACCCTCTAAACAGCGTATTTTTGATTACCTGGCTTTCAACCGGATGGAATCTTTTGAACATCCTGAATCAACTTTTTACGATGGAGTTTTCCAACTAAAACCTGCCCATTATTTCGTTATCGACCTGAATACAAAACAAGTTGGCCGACAACTGAATTACTGGCACATTGACCTGAATCAAAAATCAGCCATTTCATTTGAACAAGCAACTGCCGAATTCAAACGGTTACTGACACAATCCATTGAACGCCGGTTAAGAAGTGATGTTCCTGTCGGATCAAGTCTTTCCGGAGGCTTGGATTCATCCAGCATCGTTGCATTGATCAGCACCATGAAAGCTGAGAATCAGCATCAGCACACTTTTTCTGCCCGATTTCCGAATTTCAAAAAAGATGAAGGCGCTTACATTGATCTGGTGAACAAACAAACAGGAAGCGAACCACACGCTGTTTTCTGTACGGAAGAATCACTGGAAGAAATACTGCCTGAATTATACCGCATCCACGAAGAACCGTTTGGAAGCACCAGCATTGCAGCCCAGTTCAAAGTAATGCAACTTGCAAAAGAAAGCGGGATCACTGTTTTAATGGATGGACAGGGAGCCGATGAATACCTGGCAGGATACTCCTCCTTCTATTTGAACTATGCCGCGGAATTACGTGCATCCGGCCAAGCTGCTTTAACGAAATTCAAGCAAAGTTACCAAACACATTTCGGAACAAGCTTAGTAACGGGTCGCACATTCTGGATCGATGCAAAATACCCGGATTTAAGAGACCTGATCCGGAAACTCAAAAACAAAACGCAAAAACCGCACTATTACAAGCAATTCAACCCCACATTCCTGGATTTTGTAAAAACAGGAACCTATAAAACCGGATTCAAAAACACGTTGAACGAAGCGCTTCTGGATTCACTCACCAAAAGTAGTTTGCAAACACTTTTACGTTATGCTGACAGAAATGCAATGGCTAACAGCCGTGAAGTACGCCTGCCTTTCCTTTCACATGAATTGGTTGAATTTGTCTTCAGTTTACCGAGTTCTTACAAGATTCGCGAAATCTGGACAAAAGCTATTTTGAGATTCTCTCTAAGCGATCTGCTCCCTTCGGAAATTGTATGGAGAAAAGAAAAAGTGGGATTCGAACCTCCCAATTACAAAGCCATTCCTCCGGAGCAAGTCGAGTGGGCGGTAAATCTGTTGGTTAAAAACCAGGTATTGGATCCCAAACATATTCTCCCGGAAAAAAACTGGGAATATGTTCAAGTAGCCCATTTGTATGAGAGTTAAAAAGAAACGCCTGCTTTTTGGAGCGGTTGACATCGGCTATCGTATCAACCACTACTCGGAATTTATCAAAACCGAATTGAATGATGAACTGATTGCGGAATCCTTTTCCAAATACAAGCTCCCCGACTCCCATTACGCTACCGATTACACATATACCTGTGAGGTTCAAAAAAGGTCCGCACTTTACGTGTATTGTTATACAACCGCGTTTTTTATTCGTGCATTGTTTCGTTACCATATTTTTCATTTCATTTCGGGTGAAACCATTCTCCCCTGGAAACTCAGAGGATTTGAATTGGCTTGTTACAAACTATTGGGTAAAAAGATAATCATGCATTTCGTAGGATCAGATATCCGGAGTGAGGAATATCTGAAGGAAAAAAATGACCACCTTCAGGCATACTTAAAAGGGGAATACACCCTTAAAACACCGGTCTCCTCAGCTATTCAAAAAAAATTAATTGAACAAGCCAGAAAGAACGCTGCAACACTTATTGTATCCACTCCTGATCTGCTTGAAATTATTCCTGAAGCCACTTATTTACCTGTTTTCCTGGATTTCGGACATTTCATTTATGACGAGTCGGAAAAGACTTCCAAAACAAGAAATACCGTTTCCATTTTGCATTCGCCATCTGCAACAAAAACCAAAGGGAGCGGGCACCTGGACCGGATTTTTGAAAATCTGAAGGAAGAGTTTGGTGATTCGATCGAATTTATCACCCCGGCCAGTAAACTGAAGGAGATAAAATCGTATCCGACAACCCGCTATGACCTTTTGAACAGAATGGCTGAAAGCGACATTGTCATTGATCAGCTGGTTATCGGGTGGTATGGTCTGAAAGCCGTCGAGGCCCTGATGCTTGATTGTGAAGTCGTTTGTTTTATCGAAAACGATCTTTTGAAATACTTACCTGCTGAAGCACCTCTTGTCAATGCTAACATTCTGAACGCAGAGTCCCGCATCCGGGAATTAATCCGTCAAATACTTTCAGGAAAATCAATGAGCCCAAACAAACAGGAATATGTCAGAACTCATCACAATATAGCGTCTTACAGAGATTACTTCAAAAAACTGTGGCTACAATAGTTATCCCTTCCCTTCATTCTGAAAATAAACCATAATTTTAACTCAAATTCCTGTTCTTGAAAATTTGCTACATCATATCAGATATCAATAAGGCCGTTTACTTTGAGCAAACAGCTATCGAATTGAAAACAAAAGGAATTGATGTAAGCTACATACTCATTAATTCAAAAGATGGTATTCTTCACCAATTCCTCCTGGAAAAAGGATTTACAGTGCATTTGATTGAGGTGAAGAGTATATTAAAGTCACGAACTGCAATCAGGGAATGCAAAAACCTGCTGAAGGACCTGCATATTACACACGTCCATTGTCATTTAGCTTATGCCAACTGGATTGGCCTGTGGGCAGCAAAACTTTCCGGAGTACCTCATCGCATATATACACGTCATTCAGGTGAACCTCTAACCATTCATTGGAAAGAACGGGTCATCGATAAGATCCAAAACAGGTTAGCAACAAAGATTGTTTCTATTTCTAAGAACATTGATGATCTGTTAAAAAGACAGGGAGTTCCGGATCACAAACGAATATTGATCCACCATGGATTTAACCTCGAAAAGTTTTCCGATCATGATCCACAGGAATTGAACAGACTCAAGAACCAATATAATTCCAATAATCAACAACCGGTTATCGGCGTTATTGCCAGGTGGATGGAATGGAAAGGAATCCAGTATACCATTGATGCTTTTAAAGGTATTTTGAAAGAACATCCGGATGCGCTTTTATGTCTATTCGGTGCTTCGGAAAATGCGGATTATTCTGCTGAAATAAAAAACAAACTCCTCGAAATACCGGAACGGAATAAACGCATTGTTTCATTTGAAAACAACGTTTTTGATCTTTATCAGTTGTTTGATATCTATGTCCATGTTCCCGTAAATCCAGGCTGTGAAGCCTTTGGACAAACTTACGTAGAAGCACTGGCAGCAGGAATCCCTTCCATTTTCACTTTGAGTGGAATTGCATCAGAATTTATTGTTCACGAAGAAAATGCACTTGTGGTTCCTTATAGAGATTCTAACGCAATTGCCAATGAAATCACCCGATTGATAAACCATGCTTCATTACGTGAAAAACTGGTTTCTTCCGGCCGGCAAAGTGTTTCCCGATTGTTTAGTTTTGACACGTATATTGAGAATCTTCAAAAACTTTACAGATCTTAGCACATGTTTCTCTCGATAGTGATCCCAACATACAATCGCGCTCATTTGATCGAACACACCTTAAAAAGTGTGCTGAAGCAATCCTGTGATGACTTTGAAGTGATTATCATTGATGATGGAAGCTCTGATAATACAGAAGCAATTGTTCAGCCATATATCTCAGACAAAGTACGTTATTACAGGATTCAAAACAGTGAACGGGGTGCGGCACGAAACCGTGGAACGGAATACGCAAACGGAGATTACATCAATTGGTTCGACAGCGATGACGAAATGCTTTCACACCATGTAGCATCTGTAAAAAAATTGTGTCTTAAACACAACAATCCGGAGGTAGTAAATGTGATGTACCAGATCAAAGATTCGGTCAGCGGGAAAATCACTCCGGTCCAATCTTCTTATTCAGCAGGAAAAAGACACCGGAAGAATTTCCTGATCGAAGGGAATTACCTGGCGTGCAATCCCGTTATCGTTCGAAAAGACATTGCTTTGGCAAATCCGTTCATTGAAGACCGTTCTTTAAGTGCCAGCGAAGATTATGAATTGTGGCTGCGTTTATTGGCCAAGTATCCTTTTCATCAGTCTTCCGAAATCACTTCATTCTTAATCCAGCATGACGAACGAAGCGTGAATACCATGACCAACCCTGATAAATTGGAAACACGCTTTTTAACCTTCCTGAAATACATCGATAACAACGAAGAACTGAAACAGTTCCTGGGGAATGATTATCCTTATTTTGTTATGAGAAACTATTTGATCCTGGCGGTAGACCTCGCGTTTAACAATCACAAACGCAAGGGGTTCTTCTACCTGAAAAAGGCCTTCCAGGAACATAAAGGTGCATTCAGACAACGGGTTTTTTGGGCTACTTTAAAACATTTAATTTTTTAATATTCTCTAAACGTTCACCTGATCTTGTCAAATATTCATTCATTACTTCTACTTATTTTTTAACCCATAAAAATGTTTCTTCATAAGCAGATGCTATTAATTTTGTAAAATGCTTGATTCCCAATATCAACGATGCGTAAGATGCGTGATGGACACCAGTGATCCTGATATTGTGTTCAATGAAGACGGCACATGCAATCATTGCACTGATTACATGTCAAGAATTACTCCTCTATTTGAGGATCCGAAGAAAAACGAAGAACGGATTAGAAACCTCATCGATCAAATTAAATCCAAAAGCAAGCAAAAAACTTATGATTCTGTCATAGGAATTAGTGGCGGAGTAGACAGTTGTTATGCAGCTTATTTCGCAAAAATCAACGGTTTAAATCCTTTATTGGTCCATTTGGACAATGGCTGGAATACCGAATTGGCTGTCCAAAACATCCAGATTGTTGCAGAGAAACTGGACCTTGACCTGGAAACCGTTGTACTTGACTGGTCTGAATTTCGGGAAATTCAATTGGCATTTTTGAGATCATCGATCGTAGATATCGAAATTCCAAGTGATCTGGCAATTCCCGCTGCATTGCATCAGGTCGCGGAAAAACACGGAATCAAAACCATTCTTTCAGGAGGAAACTATTCATCCGAAGGGATTTTACCGCTTCAATGGGGATATCATGTCATGAAAGACATGAAACTCTACCGGTATATTGTACGGAAGTTCAGCAAAGTAAAACGAAAAAAAACTCCGGGTTTCGGACTTTGGCAGGAGTTCTATTATAAAATGATCAAGGGAATCAAAACCTACTATCCCTTAAATTTACTCAACTATAACAAAGACGAAGCGCGCTTGCTCCTCGAAAAAGAGCTGGGTTGTAAGTTCCCGGACAGAAAACACCACGAATCCCGTTATACCAGTTTTTGGCAATCTTATATCATGCCTGTAAAATATGGTTTTGATTATCGTCTGGCAACATTTTCCACCCAGATCTGTTCCAATCAAATTACACGGAATGAAGCCCTGGAACAACTGAAATCACTTCCTTATAATACCGAAACGATCGGGAGAGAAAAGAATTTTATTTGTAAAAAGCTCCGGATCTCCCCTGAAAATTTTGATTCGATTCTCCAACAACGACCCTTAACGTATAAAGATTTCCCTAATTCAAAAAAGCGAATTACCTTCGTCTACAATGTTTATCGCTTCTTATTTCCAAAAAAATAGCAATGACTCAGTCTAAAAAAAATATTCTGATCACTGGAGGGGCTGGTTTCATACCGTCTTCCCTCGCTGACCGATTTCTCGAAAACCCGGATTATTTTGTCGTCCTGGTTGATAACTTCCTTACAGGAAAAAAAGAAAATATCCCACAACATCCGAATTGTAAGTTCATTCATGGAGATGTGAATAAATTTGAAGATATTGCCCCGATTTTCAGTTTATACAATTTCGATTATGTGTTCCATTATGCAGCCGTTGTAGGTGTAAAAAGAACCTTGGAAAACCCGATCATGGTATTGGATGATATATACGGAATTCGCAATATTCTTGATTTGTCAAAACGTACCGGGGTGAAACGTGTATTTTACGCATCTTCTTCTGAAGTATACGGTGAACCGGTCCATTTGCCACAACATGAAACAATTACGCCCTTAAACTCACGTCTGCCATATGCAGTCGTAAAAAATGTCGGTGAATCCTATTTTCGTTCCTACCAGCAGGAATACGGATTGGATTACACCATTTTCCGATTTTTCAATACTTACGGGCCAAAGCAAAGCACTGACTTCGTGATGTCCCGGTTCATTCGACTGGCACTTGAAAATAAAGATATTTCCGTTTACGGGGACGGTTTGCAAACCCGTACTTTCTGTTTCATTGAAGACCATTTAGACGCCTGCGTAAAAGCCATGGAAGCCGACCTGGTAGTCAATGATGTTGCAAATATCGGTAATGGAGATATCGTAACCATTATGGAACTTGCAGAAACCATTATCCGTTTAACGAATTCTCAATCCAAAATCGTTCACTTGCCTCCATTGGAAGAAGGTGACATGACCAGAAGACAACCGGATATCGCAAAAATGAACCAGTTACTTGGAAGACCATTTACCGACCTAGAGCAGGGTATTCAGATAATTTTGAATAATCTGAGATAAAACTGTAACTTGAACTGAAGTTAATAAGTGATTACGCATTTAGCTGAAACCTGAAAATGAAGAATGTGCTTTACTTGTCGTATGACGGGATGACTGATCCTTTGGGGCAAAGTCAGGTGCTACCCTATTTGATCGGATTGAGCAAAAAGGGCTTTCAATTCACCTTGATCAGTTTTGAGAAACCGGACCGGTATTCCCAAGAAAAAGGCAAAATCGAAAGTTTGTGCATGGAACATAATATTGATTGGAAACCACTTATCTATACAAAAAACCCTCCCGTTTTATCAACTCTGCTGGATATCCGGAAAATGCGGAAAACAGCCTTTACCCTGCACCAGGAAAAACGCTTTCAACTGGTTCATTGCAGAAGCTATATCAGCGCCCTGATCGGATTAAAACTAAAACGTAAAAAAGGAGTCAAACTGCTTTTCGATATGCGGGGATTTTGGGCGGATGAGCGTGTAGAGGGAAAAATCTGGGACCTGCGCAACCCGCTTTTTAAGTTCATATATTCGTACTTCAAAAAGAAAGAGCGTATTTATTTTGAGGAAAGTGATGCCATTGTGAGCTTAACAGAAATCGGCAAAAAAGAAATCCTATCCTGGAATTTAAACACTGTTACCCCGGAAAAGATCCGGGTAATTCCCTGTTGTGTAGATTTGAAACTGTTTGATCCCCAAAAAACTGATCCGGATTTATTGCATAAAATGAAATTGGAATATCAGTTAACCGACAAATTCATTGTCGGTTATGTGGGGTCCATCGGAACCTGGTATCAGCTGCGCGAAATGCTTTTGGCTTTCAAACACATGATCCACTTAAAACCAAATGCCCTTTTTCTTTTCGTAACAAAAGAATCTCCTTCCATCATTCATTCGGAAGCTGAAGAACTGGGAATTAGTCTTGATTCCGTGCGAGTTGTTTCCGTTCCTCATCAAAAAGTTCCCGGTTATATTTCCCTTTTTGATTGTTCTATCTTCTTTATCCGCCCGAGTTTTTCCAAGAAAGCCTCTTCTCCGACCAAACAAGGCGAGATTATGGCCATGGGCGTTCCTCTTATTTGCAATGCAGGAGTTGGAGACACAGATGAAATTGTTGCACGCTACAATTCGGGACTTGTTCTGAAAGATACTACTGAAGAAAGTCTTTCTTCCTTTTCCATCGATTTCAGGGATTTTGATCGCGAAAAAACCATGCACGGAGCCAAAGAATATTTCGGACTGGAACACGGAGTTGAATCCTATTTTAAAATTTATGATCAATTCGTTGGTTGATACACTTTGTGGTTAATTTCAAAAAAAAGCCCACTTTTGCTTCCGTGAAATTGAAAAAGCTCCATATCATTGCTCCATATCCAAGAGGAGAAGCCCCTTCTCAACGGTTTCGGTTTGAGCAATACCTCTCTTTTTTGGAAGAGCGGGATTTTGAAATTCACTATCATTCATTTCATACCAAAAAAAGCTGGAAACGCTTGTATAAAAAGGGAATGTTCATTCAAAAATTCCTGGAACTGAACTATAATTTTTTGCGCCGCTGGGTGCTTTTATTTCGGCTAATCGGGGCAAAGCATATTTTCATGCACCGGGAGATGGCACATTTGGGACCTCCTGTTTTCGAGTGGGTCCTTGTGAAAGTGATGAGAAGAAAATATGTCTATGATTTCGATGATGCGATCTGGATCCCAAATTACAGTTCAGCCAATGCACGTTTTCAAAAACTCAAATGCTACTGGAAAATTCCCTACCTCATCAAGTGGGCTTCCAAAGTGAGTACCGGAAATGACTTCCTCGCCAAATATGCGCTTCAATTTAACTCACAGGTAAGTGTCATTCCAACAACGATCGACACCCAAAATCAACATACGCAGCGGGTTAATCCGGATAAAAAACCACTCGTGATCGGTTGGACGGGAACGCATTCCACGATGCATTACCTGGATTTTGTCGTTCCGATTTTGAGAAAACTGGAACAGGAATTTGATTTCAGGTTTAAAGTAATTTCCAACAAAAAACCGGATTATCAATTGAAATCATTGGTTTACCAGGATTGGAAAGAAGAAACGGAAATTGAAGATCTCGCTGAAATACAAATTGGTATTATGCCCCTTGTTCCGGATGCCTGGTCGGAAGGAAAGTGCGGATTTAAGGCATTGCAATACATGGCACTTGGAATGGCAAGTATCGTTTCACCAGTTGGAGTCAATACCAAAATCATTCAGCATGGAACAAACGGACTCATTGCTGAAACTACCGAAGAATGGGAAAATGCCTTGCGGACTTTACTGGAAAATGAAACACTCCGAAAAGAATTGGGACAAAAAGCCACTGAATCTATTCAGCAAAAATGGAGTGTGGAGGTTTGGAAAGAAAATTATTTGAAATTAGTAATTATCAATGATTGAATTATCAAGGTTTTATTGATTCAACCTTGATAATTCATAATTAGTTCATTGATAATTCTTAAGAGCCGCAACCAACACATTCGATGTAGCTGTCCATCGGACGCACACCTTCTACCTGCATTTTCAGGTTGTGGATTTTGTCTTTGATGTCCATATCTGTAAACATGTCACCCGTCAACTGTGCTTCAAGCACTGCGATTTCTTCCTGTAATTTTTGTTTGTTTTCCATTTTTTTGAAGGGTTAAAATGAGAATAGAAAGTTAGGGATTACTCTTTCACAATAAACACTGAACTTTCGGGATTTATGAAAAGAGTTTTGAACAAAGGCGCAGCGGAGTCGAAGTCACCGAAAAAACGGACTGAAAGTTTTATATTACAAAATCTATCCATCAAATCAACTAGTTTTTTCATATCTTTACTAGCTACGCAAAAGTGAATAAAAACAACAAAAAATATGTGTGGAATAGCTGGATTTATTGACTTCAACGGAGCTTCTTCTGAACAGGACCTGGAAGGCATGACCCATGCACTTGCCCATCGCGGACCAGATGGGTTCGGCACATTTATCCATGGAACTTCGGAATACAAAATTGGCCTGGGACATCGAAGATTGTCCATTTTGGAACTTTCAGAACTTGGTAAACAGCCCATGAGCTGGAACGAATTCACCATTGTTTTTAACGGGGAAATTTACAACTTTTCAGAGATAAAAAATGAACTGGAAAAGCTGGGACATTCTTTTTTGTCTGAATCGGATACCGAAATGATCCTGCACGCTTACAGTGAGTGGAAAGAAAAATGCCTGGACCGGTTCATCGGGATGTTCTCCTTTGTTATTTACAACTCAAAAACAGAAGAGATCTTCATTGCACGGGACCGTGCAGGTGTAAAACCGCTGTTTACTTATTATAAAAACGGATTATTCCTGTTCGCATCCGAACTGAAGTCCTTTCACAAACATTCGGATTTCGAGAAGCAAATCAATCCACAAGCTGTTCAGGCTTACCTGCAATATGGAAGTGTCCCTACCCCGCATTGTATTTTTGAACATTGCTCCAAATTACAGCCGGGGCATTATGTTCAAACTTCACTGAAGGATTTCAAATACATCCCGGTTCAGTATTGGAATGTGTACGATTATTATAACAAACCAAAACTGCTTATTTCACCTGAGGAGGCCAAAAAAGAAACCGAACGCATTCTAAAATCTGCCTGTGAATACCGCATGGTTTCGGATGTCCCGGTCGGGGTATTCCTGAGCGGTGGTTATGACAGTACTTGTGTAACCGCCTTGCTTCAAAAAGACCGTACGGAAGCCTTACGTACTTTTACTATTTCCGTCCCGGATATCGGTTTAAACGAAGCGCCATATGCAAAAGAAATTGCGGAAAGGCTGCAAACCAATCATACCGAAACGGAATGTACCGCACAGGACGCCATTGATCTGATTGCACAATTGCCTTATTTCTATGATGAGCCTTTTGCGGACTCCAGTGCAATCCCCACTACCCTGGTTTCGAAAATAGCTAAGCAGAATGTTACCGTTGCTTTAAGTGCTGATGGAGGGGACGAAGTTTTTGCCGGGTACAATCGCTATGAAATGATCCTCAAATACAGCGAAAAACTGAACAGGATCCCAGGTTTCGCAAGAAAAAGTATGGCCGGTGTGATGGACATGGTCTCAGCCGACTCCATTCCCGTATTGAGGCATAAGTACAATTTCGCCCAACGCTACGAGAAAACAAAATCAATCCTTCGCAACACAAGCGATCAAAACATCATGCTCAGCGTAAGCCAATTGTTTACCGAAGAGCAAATCAATCAAATCTGTACAAAACGATTTGAAAAGCTAACGAGTTATTTCGACAGCAAAGAATTGAAAAACTATAGTCCCCTGGCTTTTGCTCAGGCAATGGATTATCAGACTTACTTATTGGACGATATCCTGCAAAAAGTGGATCGTGCTTCCATGTCTGTGAGTTTGGAAAGCCGGGAACCTTTACTCGACCACCGACTCATCGAATACGTTGCTCAACTACCGGATGAACTGAAATTTCGGGATGGGTCTAAAAAGTGGCTTCTGAAAGAAATTGTCCATCAAACCATTCCAAAATCGATCATGGACCGTCCGAAGATGGGATTTGCCATCCCGATCGAATCCTGGTTAAAGAACGAATTACGCGATTTGCTGGAAACCTATTTATCTGAAGACAAGATTACCGAAACGGGATTCTTCAACTGGAAAGAAATCGAAAAACTAAAGGAAAACTTTTTGTCCGGAAGGAAGGAATTCGGAGTAAAAATATGGTACCTTCTTTCCTACCTGATGTGGTATGAGAAATGGGGAAAATAAATATCGGACATTAGGATTTCAAGACATTAAGACGCCAGGACTAAATTCTGGTCTTAATATCCTAAAATCCTATCGTCTTAATATCTAAAAAGAGGGTTATGGAGAGTATGAAGAACAAAAAAGTTGAAACCACCATGCAATTTGATGTCCCTGCACGCGACCTATGGGACGCAATCACAAATCCTTCACACTTTAAAAAATGGTATTTTCATATACCCCACTTTACCACCACTGTTGGCGAGAGTTTTGATTTTTATGAATCGGAAGCTCGCAAATACCTGCACCATTGTACTGTTCTTGAATTGGAAAAAGGAAAGAAGTTTGTCCATTCATGGGAACATCCGGAACAATCAGAAGGTTCATCTGTTGTGACCTGGCTGGTAGAAGCAATTGATGATCATCATTCGCAACTGACCTTGACGCACGAAGGCGTTGAATCATTTTCAGATGCCGGCCCGGATTTTTCTCCTGAGAATTATCAAATGGGTTGGGATGCAATTATCAGAACTTCCCTGCGTAATTATTTACACCTGATTGAGAAACTCCATTTTTCCATTAATATCAACGCAACGAAAGAAAAAGTCTGGAACACCTTGTGGGATAAAGAAAGTTATAAAATCTGGACTGCTCCTTTCGGCGAAGGTTCTTATTACAAAGGAGATATCGCCCTCAATTCCCGTGTTCATTTTCTGACGCCAAACGGAGACGGAATGTATAGTGATGTCATGTTTTACAAAGAACACTCCCTGGTCGTTTTCAGACATGTGGGTGGAATAAAAGACTGTGCGGAGCAGAAAATTGATGATGAAAGCAGGCATTGGACCGGATGCTTTGAAGTTTATCGTTTGGTAGAAATCAACGCCAACACAACCGAATTGGAAGTCGAAATCGACGTTACGGACGCACATGTCGAATTCATGAAGAAGAAATTTCCGTTAGGTCTGGAAAAAGTAAAAGAATTAAGTGAAACCAATAATTAATATCATATGGCAACAGTAAATGTTTATTTAACTTTTAACGGGAATTGCGAAGAAGCATTTTTGTTTTATCAATCCGTTTTTGGAGGTGAGTTTCCTTACATTGGAAAATTCAAAGACATGCCACAGGAAGACGGAAACAAAATGGATCCAGCTATGGGAGAAAAGATCATGCATGTTTCGTTACCGATCAGTAAGGAAACCTGTATTATGGGAAGTGATACCGGAGGTGAATGGGCTTCCAGTTATAAACCGGGAAATAATTTCTCCATTTCCATTAATGCTTCCAGCAAAGAGGAAGCTGATCGGTTGTTCAATGGGTTGTCTGCAGGTGGAAATGTAACCATGCCGATGGACAATACCTTCTGGGGAGATTATTTCGGAATGTGGACAGACAAATTCGGTATCAACTGGATGATGAGCTTTAATGAGAACCAGAAATAATTGATAGTGTAATCTGAAGGCGGGGGGACGGGGGGGGGCGCCCCCCGAAAAAAAATAATAAAAATGTATAAAAGA
>CBIHOM010000033.1:0-38223 GCA_966212075.1 uncultured Fluviicola sp. | reverse complement strand
TGTGGCTTTTGAAAGCGTGTTTTCTCTTGATTTTACCAGATCCAGTTACAGTGAAACGCTTCTTTGCACTGGAATTTGTTTTCATTTTTGGCATTTTTCTCTTTTTTTAAAAATGAACACTTTATCATATTCTTTTCAATTATCAATTTCTGAATTATCAATTATCAAGATTTGATAATTCTTTCATTGATAATTTATAATTACTTCTTTTTAGGGTTGATCATCACAATCATTCTCTTCCCTTCCAATTTCGGCATTTGCTCCAGCGTACCGATGTCTGCCAATTCCTGAACGAATTTCAATAATAGAATTTCACCTCTATCTTTGAAGACAATTGTTCTACCTCGGAAAAACACATACGCCTTCACTTTTGAACCTTCTTCCAAGAACTTCCGTGCATGCGTCAATTTAAATTGAAAATCATGATCGTCTGTATTCGGACCAAAACGAATCTCTTTCAGGACTACTTTACTTTGTTTCGCTTTGAGTTCTTTTTGTTTTCTCTTTTGGTTATACAAGAATTTACGGTAATCCATAATCTTACAAACCGGAGGAACGGCATTTGGAGAGATCTCCACCAAGTCTAACTCCTGCTCTTCTGCTAATTGCAGCGCAGCACTCAAACTCATTACTTGTGGTTCTTCTCCCTCTACAACTAAACGAATTTCACGTGCAGTGATCTTCCCGTTTATTTTGTGTTGGTCGTTGTCTTCTTTTCTTACTGGTTTTCTACTGTCTTTTCTCATTCAGTTAATTAAACATTTGTCGACAATTCTTTTTCTATCGCTAAACGGACTAAAGTTGCGAACGCATCTACTGCCATCGAACCTTTGTCCCCCTCCCCACGTTGTCTCACGGAAACCTGATTTTCCTCAGCTTCTTTCTCTCCGACAACCAGCATAAACGGGATTTTTTTCAGTTCCGCTTCACGTATTTTCTTGCCTATCTTTTCGTTACGGTCATCAACGAATCCGCGAATATCGGAATTATTTAGCAATTCTAAAACATTCTTCGCATAATCATTGTATTTATCACTGATCGGAAGGATCGCAACTTGCTCAGTTGTTAACCACAACGGGAAGTCTCCCGCACAGTGTTCCAACAAAACCGCAACGAAGCGCTCCATTGATCCGAACGGTGCGCGGTGAATCATCACCGGACGGTGTTTTTGGTTGTCCGCCCCTGTGTATTCCAATTCAAAACGCTCCGGCAAATTGTAATCTACCTGGATTGTTCCAAGCTGCCATTCTCTTCCCAAAGCATCCTGGACCATGAAATCCAGTTTCGGACCGTAAAATGCCGCTTCACCTAATTCTACCACCGTAGGAAGATTTTTCTCTGCAGCCGCTTCAATAATCGCATTTTCCGCTTTCGCCCAATTTTCATCCGAACCAATATATTTTGTCGGATTTTCAGGATCTCTTAACGAAATTTGTGCTTTGAAGTTCTGGAAATCCAGGGTCTTAAAAATATATAATACCAAATCGATTACCTTCTTGAACTCGTCTTTCACCTGGTCCTGCGTACAGAAAATGTGCGCATCATCCTGTGTAAACCCACGCACACGTGTCAAACCATGCAACTCACCACTTTGTTCGTAACGGTAAACTGTACCGAACTCTGCAAAACGAGCCGGCAGGTCCTTATATGAACGCGGTTTGCTCTTAAAGATCTCACAGTGATGCGGACAGTTCATTGGTTTCAATAAGAACTCTTCATTCGGGTCCGGAGTTTTGATCGGCTGGAAAGAATCAGCACCGTATTTCTCGTAGTGACCGGAAGTCACATACAGATCCTTATTCCCGATATGCGGAGTGATTACCTGCTCATATCCGGCTTTACGCTGTGCTCTCTTCAGGAAATTCTCCAAACGCTCACGCAATGCGGCTCCTTTCGGCAACCACAACGGCAAACCTGAACCTACTTTCTGAGAGAAGGTAAACAATTCCAATTCTTTCCCCAATTTACGGTGGTCACGGCGTTTCGCCTCTTCAACTTTCTCCAGGTATTCGGTCAGTTCGGCTTGCTTCGGGAAAGTAATCCCGTAAACACGCGTCAACTGTTTGTTTTTCTCATCACCACGCCAATAAGCACCTGCAATCGACATCAACTTCACAGCTTTAATGAAGCCGGTATCCGGAATGTGGGGACCACGACATAAATCCGTGAAATTTCCCTGAGTATAAAAAGTAATGGAACCATCCGGTAAATCCTGGATCAACTCCAGTTTATACGGATCTTCTTTCTCAGTAAAATAAGCCAGGGCATCCGCTTTTGAAACTTCCTTACGTACGTAAGGGTTCTTTAGCTTTGCAAGCTCTTTCATTTTCTGTTCGATTTTATCCAGATCTTCTTCTTTGAAAGTGTAATCCATAAAATCAACGTCGTAATAATACCCGTTTGCAATCGGAGGTCCGATCGCCAATTTAATTCCCGGATAATAAAACTCCAATGCCTCCGCCATTAAGTGAGCTGAAGAGTGCCACATGGTCGATTTTCCTTCCTCATCGTTCCAGGTCAGTAACTGCAAAGTACAGTCACCGGTCAACGGACGGGTTGCGTCGATTACCACGTTATCCACTTTGGCTGCCAATACGTTACGAGCCAATCCTTCAGAAATGCTAAGAGCAACATCCAATGCTGTTGCTCCTGCTTCGTATTGTCTAACTGATCCGTCAGGAAGAGTTACATTAATCATCACTTATAAAATTTAGTACAAAAATAGGCTTTATCTATGAAAAAAGCTTCATTTCTGCGATTTAAGGTTCAATACCGTAAACTAAAACGATCCCTTCTTTTGTTCCTTTTCCGGAACCGATTGAATATTCGATATGGATATTTCTCAAACGGTCAGCATCCGGAACTTTAGCAACGTATGCGTCATTTAATTCCGTTGTGCTGAATTTCAGGTTTTTACCCTGAGCTTTTTTGAATTCCTTGATCAACACTCGATCCTTATTATCAGCCGAAGCATCATAGATTTTTACAGTCAATGCAACAGCACATTTTTTCGCGCTGATCGCAAATTTGTATTCATCCAAAAGAAAGGTATATACTTCAATATGTTTCACCTGTTTTGAAGCTCCTGCTGTAAAGTAGGTGATTTTAGAACCTTCATATCGTGTCCCTTTGATCATTTCCTTACACTCCTGCTTCAGGGTACTCATCTGTGCTTCAAGCACATTGTCATTTCCTCCGGATACCAATCCGATCCACAACAAACAAACAACAAGTGGAAGAGCGAATTTGAATAGCTTTGTCATAAAAATTTATTTCCCTGGTTTAACAATATTTGAACGTACCATTTTTACTTCTTTTGCCAAAGCCTGGTATTCAGCTTCTGTCAATTCCGGCGTTTCACGATTGATGTTTTTAGACACTTTCTTTACTGAAGCCATTCCTTCATAGGTATTCAAAATACCTTCGTACATCTTAATTACTTCTTTCAATCGTGCATCTTCCTGTGCCGGGTGACTCTTGAATCCTTTAATGATGTTTTTCAATAAACTCATTTGTTCAACCAACAACTTCCCAATCTCGGATTTGTCCTTATTATTGTCAATTCCCAGGTACATTCCTTCGATCCATGAACCGGAGAACTGAATTGCTCCAAGGTACTTCAGATCATTGTTATCCATATACTCATCAGATTTATCCTGGATTTCATAAATGATATCCTGCAATGCTTCCACATCGCCTAATCCTTTATCAAATTTTGCAATCAATTCTTTATCGGAAAAAACACTTTCCAACCCTACTTTTGATCCCATCTTTTGAATAACAACCAAATACTCACGCGCTTCCTGCGTTTTTGAATTGATTGCACAATAGGCCATATCCGTAGAGTATACTCCCAGGTTGATCAGTTGATCAATTTTTACAGCATATTTATCTGCGTCCGTAACCGGATTTGTTTTACCAGCAATGTAGGGCAAACCTGCATCTTTAAATGCATTTGCAATACTAATTGGCGGGGGCAAAACATAATCATTATCGGAAGACTCGTCTGATCCATCTGCGGTTTCTACGGTAGCGACTTCATTTTTCGCAGTCTCTCCTCCTCCACAAGATGCCAGACTTAGGGTTAGGGCAAAAGCAGGTACAAAATAATTCAGTTTAAACATAATTTGGTTTGTAAAGTTTTGATTGTAAAGAAACAAAGAAAAATCAATTTGGGGTGTTCCCTATCGAACAATTTATTAGATTCGTCTATAATTTTTAACCCGCTATCACAAAAATGCCACTATTACCGCTTTCACTGGGATTGATCCTGGGTATTCTTTTGTCGTTTGTTTCAGACCGAAATCCGGATGTAATCGGATTAACAATGATGGTGTTATTTACCATTACGATGCTTTTATTGCTCATTCATCGGCTATTCAGGATCCCAGTTTTTCCAAAGATTATCCCGGTAATTGCATTCAGTTTATTTTTTGTCCTGATTGGTTTTTGCAAACTGGAATTACAGAAAGAAAGCTTAGCGGGTCCGGAAGAATTATCTGACCGGGTGAATTTCGGAACTGTATTCAAAAGCAAGATTTCCGAATCCGGTTATCAAACCATTCACCTGTCGCTTGAAAAATCAGTCTATCAAAACAAGCAGGTTCCTAACCGGGGAAATATCATTCTCACACTTGACACGCTTGAAGAAAAATATGAACTTGGCGACTTTGTGGCATTCAAAACAGCTGTTGAACCCTTCCGCAATGAAACCAATCCCGGGAGCTTTGATGCTGAATATTACTACGGAACGCATCATTACACTGGAAGAGCTTTCATTGCTTCCAACTGTATTTCAAAGGTCGGTTCCCGAAACAACCTGACAATCTTCTTTTCAAAATGGCAGGATGAGATCGGCAAAAAAATGAAATCCTGGCTTCCGGAATCGGTTTCCGGAATCGGGGTTGCTCTACTTCTTGGAAACAAGGCAGACATCGATCAGGAAGTATTGGATTCGTTTTCAAATACCGGGGCCATGCATGTTTTGGCCGTTTCAGGTCTGCATGTCGGGATTATCCTCATTATTTTCCAAACCATTCTCGGTTTTTTCAGTCGGTGGATCTCAAAAAAACAAGCCATTCTTTTCTCTGTTATTCTCATTTGGGGCTTCGGCTTGCTGAGTGGTGCTTCTCCTTCCGTTATCCGTGCAGTTGTGATGTTCAGCATCCTGGCATTGGGGCAATTATTGAGCAGGAAAAATAACGGACTGAACAACCTCATCCTTTCAGCTGTTATACTCTTGATGTATGATCCATACTATTTATTTGACATCGGCTTCCAATTGTCCTACGTTGCTTTGGTTGGAATCCTGCTGTTTCAAAACCCGATCTACAAACTCATTCCGATCAAACAAAAGTGGCTGGATTGGCTCTGGAAAGGCAGTGCTGTGGGGATTGCCGCGACAATTGCAACCACTCCGTTCATGCTGTATTGGTTCCACCAGTTCCCAAATTACTTCCTGTTCTCCAATATCGTTGTCATGTTGCTCGGGTTTATTGTTTTACTCTTTTTAATCATCCTCATTTTCACAGCCTGGATCCCTTATTTCAATTCGTTGATCATTTTCCTGACCGCCATTTCACTTCAGGGTTTGATTATAGGAATTCAATTTGTAGATCGCATTCCCGGAGGTGTTTCAGGTGGATTTGAACTTGACTTCATCCAATTTCTGGTCCTCGGAACATTGATCGGATATTGCTTTCATACCTTATTGATCAAACAACTTTTTCCAAAAATTGCCCTGATCGGATTAGCGGTTTGCTTACTGTTTATCTCCTGGAAACGCGAAGTGAAATTTGAGAAAAACGAACTCCAGGTTTTTTCCGGAAAGTTTTTTTGCGGAACGATCCAATACAAAGGGAGGTTCATTACATTTGCCGAAGCTATTCCAAAGAACAAACAAATTCTTCAGACACTGAAAAACGCTGTCCGTGAATCCGGATTGAACCTGAGCAAATCCATTATTTTAAAATCCGGTAACAGGATATATTTAGACGACCGGAAAATCTCATTCACAAAACAAAAGGATGGGTGGAAATTCAGCATTGACCAAATGGAATTCAATTACCTGATGCGAGGAACCCCGGGAAAAGCTCAACCGAAAGAACTGTTATCTCAACGTTTGCAGCATTATCTATACAAAAACGAACGGATTAAACCGTTTTGCATTACACTTAGAAATTGAAAATGGACAATGGACAATTGAAAAGGCGTTGAATCTAAAAAGAGTTTTTTCAACCTTTCCATTATCAACTAATCCAAGGGCATATAAAACTGATCGTACCTTCTGGTAATCATTACGCTTTTATCAGCTTCAGAAGTCGCTTCTACCACATAAACAGTTTCTTTGGATCCGGGATCAACATCCTTTTTAAAGGAAAACGTGTAATCCGAACTTTTGAAATTGGGGATCTCATTTTTCATTTGACGTGCAGCCAATTTGAGAACGATTCCCTGCGCTGCCGTACTTTGGTTTTCATTTGCAAAACGCATGACCAGGAACAAATTATTGAGAAAAGCGTCTTTTTCTTCGTTGTTCAAATTAAATGCTCTGTTTTTCATCATGGAATAAAAGGCCAGGTCATCATTGGAAGTAAATCCTCCCATATCACGGGTCAGCCAATCTTCTTTCATATATTTCTCAGCCCACACCTGGTTGGAAATACCAGTTTGAAACGCATCAATAATATCCATTTTGCGCAGTACGTTCCGATTGTTTAAAAAACACTGTGCGATGATGAATTCACACATCGTATCCTGTACAAGCTCAAACCAATGTGTTTCCATGTAAAGTACCTCCGTCGTATCAGAAAGCAATGCCATCTTCTGGTCTTCAATCAACGGATCTATTTCCTTGGTAGAAAGCCCGTTCTGGCTCATCCGGTATTTTACTTCAAAAAGTGAATCAAGGCGTTGATAAGACATTGGTTTCACAATGACAGATTCGCCATATGTCAGTGCCACATATTTTTTGTTTACTGCAGCAAAGTCGTGTGCAAGTTGTTGCTCCAGGCTTTCTTTCCGGTTTCGTTCCAGATCCTCCAGGCTTGGCCCCGGAACATACTTCAATCCACAGGAAGTAACAGAAACAATAACAAGTAAAAAAGAGGCAAAACGACTTAGAAAGTTTATTCCTGACATATGTATGACTTTATATTACCAAAAATAACGAATTTTGTCGGGTGAAATTGAGCTACTTTATACTTCTAACTTTTATTCTGATTTCAGCTTCTTTACTGGGACAAAAAACAGTTTCGGGAAAGCGGACAGACCACTCCGTTTCACTTGACGGAATGTTACTGGAAGTTGCCTGGGATGAGGCTGAAACGGCAACTGACTTCATCAACAATTATCCCAATCCGGGAGTAGCAAGCAGGTATAAAAGCGAAGTGAAATTCCTTTACGATGATCAATACATCTATATCGGGGCCAAATTAACAGATCCCGAACCGGATTCCATCATTGCCTTTCTCTCGGAACGGGATGATTTGGGAAATGCTGATTGGTTCGAAGTATTGATTGATCCTTACGGAGCGGGTCAAAATGCCTTCAGTTTCTATGTAACAGCTGCCGGAACCGAACTGGACGCTATTATCAATCAAACCAACGAGGACTTTTCGTGGAATGCCGTTTGGAGAAGTAAAGTTAATCGAATTGCCGAAGGATGGAGCCTGGAGATCCGCATTCCATTAACCCAACTACGTTTTCCCAAAGAGCAAATTCAGAACTGGAGAATCAATTATGTACGCAATGTGCGCAGAAATCGGGAAACATCTTACTGGTCTGCCGTAGACCCGCAACAATACGGTGAGATTGCTCAAAGCGGTTACATCAAAGGGATTGAAAACTTAGGAACGCCCTTGAGACTTTCGTTCTCACCTTATTCAACGATGTACCTGGAAGACAGCTATGATGAGAATTCACAATCCCAGAACTGGGGATTCAGACCGCGGTTCGGGATGGACATGAAGGTAGGATTGAGTGAATCATTTACCCTTGATGCAACATTGATACCGGATTTCGGGCAAACCGTTTCGGATCGCCTGGTTTTAAACCTTTCTCCTTTCGAAGTGCGTTATCCGGAGAATCGGCCTTTTTTTCTGGAGGGAATGGATCTGTTCGGAATCGGGGATTTATTTTATTCCCGAAGGATAGGTGCAGAAAGTTACCTGAAAGAACAGGCACTTGATTCTGCTGCTCAAGACCCTAATAATACCATCAGTTCTATTCCTGACAGAGCACAATTGATCAACGCCCTTAAAATCTCAGGACGGACAAAGGGCGGTTTGGGAATCGGTGTTTTTAACGCCATTGAGAACAGGTCTTTTCTGCATTACGAAGATTCGGCAGGCAATGGTCACAAAATCCTTGCGCACCCGGTATCGAACTACAATGTATTCGTGCTCTCTCAAAACCTGAAAAACAACGCCAATATTTCGCTCCTGAATACCAATGTTATCCGACCGGAAATCAATGTTTTTTCCAACGTCAGTACCCTGCAGGGCTTAGTCTTCAACAAAGATCGGGTTTACAGTATCTCTGCCAATACGCAAGTATCCGTTAATTCGTATGGAAACAAAGCAGATGTGGGACGCTCTTCTTCAATCAGTTTTCAGAAAGTAAAAGGAGTCAGCCAGTTCAACATTGATTACTACGATAGTGACAACAATTACAATCCAACCGAACTAGGTTTCCTGGCCCGCAATAATTTTTTTGGCTTTTACGGACGTTACCGCTGGACAGGCTACGAAGCTACCAAACGCCTTTTAAGAAGAAATTTAACAGCCGAAAACACCGTGGAATATTTATATAAGCCTGCAAAATTTGCTTATTGGTCCATCAACAGCGAATACATTATAACTACCAAAAAATTCCTTTCCACAGGCTTTTCCCTGAATTACTATCCTTTGGGAGAACACGATTTTTTTGAGTCCCGTGTATTCGGAATTCCTGTTCATTTTCCTGCATCATTCCAATACGGAGGATTTTATTCGAGCGATTATTCCAAACGTTTTGCCCTGGATTTTTATGCTTATCACCGTGTATTTGACAGAAAGGGTATGTCGAACCTGGATTTGAATATCAGCCCGCGGATCCGGATCGCTCCAAAAGTATTTACTGTTTTGAGCTCAACAGTCAACCGTTATTTTAACAATTTCGGATACGTACGTGTAACAGACACCAATTACATCGATCAGATCACCTTGGGAAATCGTGAACGCTGGATCGTTACGAACTCCATTGCACTTGATTATACCTTTACAAAAACCTTCCGTCTGAAGTTGCGCTTCAACCATTACTGGCAGGAAGTTTCTTATAAATCATTTATGGAATTACTGGATGACGGAAGCTATCGTTCCTCTCCTTATACCGGGCTGGATTCGTTAGGTCATAGTTACCACAACACCAGTTTCAATGCCTTTACGGTTGATTTTGATCTGCGCTGGGTGATTTATCCCGGAAGCGAGATCCGGTTTGTCTGGAAGTACAATATTTATGCATCGAAAAATGGGCTCGATCATGGTTACTTCAAAACCTTCAACAATTTATTCGATAATCCGTATTTGAATTCCTTTTCCGTGAAAGGGCTGTTCTATATTGATGCCGGGAAGTGGTTCCGTAGGAAAGCCGCGTAAAGAATCCATTCAGACTCCTGTGTTCTCGATACATCCCACCCTGTCAGTTCGAGTTCATCTGCCATAGCAGATGAGTATCGAGAACAAGGTGTGGGATGCTCGATCTGACACGAGTCGAAACATTTTCAAAAAATCTTCATCCCGAATAGGGGTAAACTTGTTTTCAGTTGTCATAAAATAAAAGATGGTAACTTTGCCTTAGTGAAATACACCAGGGTGGAAGAAAAACAAGTGATGACACAAGTTGTGACAGGAGATTTAAACACATTTGAAATGGTATTTCGCGATTATTATAAGCCGCTTGTCCGCTACGGCAACACTTTCCTGAAGGATTCAGATGAAGCGGAAGACATTGTTCAGCAAGTATTTGTTTCATTTTGGGAAAAACGTGCACAACTTGATATTCACACATCCATCCGGGCCATTTTATATAAAGCTGTCCAAAATGCATGTTTGAATAAAATCAAACACCAGAAAGTACGGAATAGTTATGCGGAAGAACTGAAGGCAACAACGGTTTATGAAGATTCCTCCGACCCGGTTCAGGTAACCGAACTCAATGAACGGATCCGGTTGGCAATGAAAAATATGCCGGAACAATGCGGACGTATTTTCAAAATGAGCCGATTTGAACAACTGCGTTACCAGGAAATCGCCGACCAATTAGGTTTATCTGTAAAAACTGTAGAAAACCAAATGGGGAAAGCCCTCAAAATTGTACGTGAAGAGTTGAAAGACTATTTGCCCTTACTCATCCTCTTTTTCATTCAGACATTATGAAAACATTACACGATATGGATGCATTGATCGGCAAATTCCTTAGCGGAGAAGCAAGTCCTCAGGAAGCTATGTTCCTGGAAGACTGGATCGCAGAATCCCAGGAAAACGAACACTATTTCGAACAAAGTGCAAAGGCTTTCGGTTTGACCGGAAAAGTTATTTCAACAGATGCAGCCTGGAACAAAGTCCAAACACAATTGAAGCAAGCTCCGGTCCGCAGACTCAATACGAGATGGATCTCTTCGGTTGCTGCAATCCTGATCATCTCTTTTGGTGCTGTTCTCTATTTTCTGAATTCAGAAGAGCAAAACACTATTTTCATTGCCGGAAAAGAAAAAAAGAACATTGAACTGAACGACGGGACCGATATTCAATTGGCAGCACATTCAAGCGTGGAGTTATCAACCGAATATGGGAAGAAAAACCGTTCATTGAAGTTAAAGGGCTCAGGTTATTTCTCTGTAAAACACAGTAAGAAGCTGCCATTTATTATTGATGCAGGTCCCATTCATATCAAAGACCTCGGAACAAAATTCGACGTAAAAACTGCAGACGACACCATTTATGTACGAGTTGACGAAGGTGTTGTGGTAATTTATGACAACAAAGGAATGCAGCTCACACTGCACGCAAATGAAAGTGCTCATTACGTGATTTCAAGCGGTGATCTGAAACTGGATGTCCTGACGGAAAATCTCAAAAAACAATACAAAACTATTTTACTTGATAACCAGCGCCTGGAAGACGTTGTGGACCTTCTCAACAAAACCTATAAAGTGAATATCCGTATCGACAACCCTGCGCTGAAGGATTGCAGGATTACGACGGAGTTTTTGAATGAAGACCTGGATACCGTTCTAATGGTGATCTCACAAACACTCGAAGTAACGATACTGAAAGAAAAGAATAACGTATTTGTCATTAAAGGATTGGCATGCATACAATAATCCGTTTTTTCTGCACTGTGAGCCTTTGCTGCGTGGCTGCTTTTCATTCGAATGCGCAAACTCCTTACCTCGAAAAAGAGGTAACTATCCGGTCGGGAAACTATTCCTATGAAGAATTGTTTAAGCAGATCTCCGGTCAAACGGGGGTCGTGTTCTCATACACCGGTTTCGACGATAAACAGCGAGCATCGGTGAAGTTTGACAAACAACCTCTCCGGATTGTTTTAAATACGCTTTTCAATGCGGGAAATTGCAGCTACAAACTGAAGGGGAAATATGTGATCATCAATTGTAAACCAGTATCAAAATCAAAAGCTGACATTCCTGCCACAACCAATTCCAACCTGGTTCTGAATGGTTATATCCTGAACGCAGAAGATTCATCAGAAGTAGCGGAATCGAGCGTTTATTTGAGGCAAAGCAGACAATCAGCCCTGACCAACGAATACGGTTATTTCAATATGTCGTTCCCGAAAACAGCAGATGTACTTTCCATTTCTGTGGCAAAAGAACACTTCAAAGACACGACTGTTGTGATATTCTCCAAACAACAAAATACCCTGGTCATTTACCTGGAGCCCAAATCAGCTCCTATGAGTGTTACGATGGATTCCGTACGTTTAACCGTTTCAATCGACTCCATCCCCTCAACAGAAACCTCAATCAAAGATACAACATCCTATGTCAGTCCGTTTTGGAAGCGGTTCAGAGAACACCGTGCAAACCTGAGAAACATTTCGGATACTTTGTTCACGAATGTTTCCTTTTCACTTGTCCCGCCAATAAGTACCAATCGCCTGCTTTCTGTAAATACGGTAAACAAATTCTCGTTCAATTTGCTGATCGGTTCTTCTAAGGGAATTGACGTTTTTGAATTGGGAGGTTTGGTCAATTTCGATTATGGAAATGTGAAATACGTCCAGATTGGTGGTTTGGCAAACCTGGTTTCGGGAACATCTTCCGGAGTTCAATTGGCCGGCCTGGTAAATACCGTTGCCAAAGATGTAAGCGGTGTGCAGGTTGCAGGCCTGGTAAATCTTGATGGCGGCAAAGTAGAACATGTTCAGTTGGCCGGAATTGCGAACGTGGTAAAAGATACGGTAACTGCGGTTCAGATTGGTGGAATTGCAAACCTGAACAGATCGTATACCCAGGGAATCCAGGGAGCGGGGATCTATAATCAGACGAAAAACATGCAAGGAATCCAGGTTGCCGGAATTGCCAATTTTGGCGATACGGTATCAGGGAGTCAGATCGCCGGTTTGGTGAATAACGGTCGTGTCATTAACGGTTTCCAGCTTTCAGGTTTAATCAACATAGCCCGAAAAGTGAATGGTTCGCAGCTTGGTTTCCTGAATATCGCCGATTCAATCTCCGGAGTACCGGTCGGATTTTTAAGTTTTGTAAAAACAGGATACCACAAAGTTGAACTTGCCTGTGATGAAAATTTACTGGGAACACTCAGTTTCCGTACCGGAGTTGATCATTTTCACAATATTCTCATTGGCGGAGTGCAAATGACAAAAGGGCGTTCCTTGTGGACAGTCGGTTACGGGCTTGGGTCTGCCCTTCGTTTGGGAAGAAAATGGTATCTGGACCTGGACCTTACGGCACAACACCTGTATTTGAACAACACCGGTTTCACGTACAATATGCTTACGAAAGGTTTCCTGGGAATTGAGTACCGTTTTGGAAAAAATTTCAGTATCGCAGCCGGACCAACGCTTAACTGGTATAGTTCAGAGAGTTCTGACCCTGCTTTGGACCCAATCTGGGATAGGATCAAACAACATTCCCTTTCCGGTTCTGTGAACGGTAATTTTTCCAATCAGTTGTGGATTGGAGGGAAATTGGCTTTACGATTTTTTTAAAATAATAACGGATCGTTCCGATAGCTATCAGAATTTCGCCATGTCAGTTCGAGTGTCCTGACTTATTCTCGATACTCCGATTCGCTAAGCGATCGGAACTCGAATTGACAGTCAGGACGGGCGAAAGTATTGAGATCGACATGAATTTGTAATTTACCAACGACCAGAGTAATCCACATTTTTTCTTCACTCACGTAGGGGTAAACTCAATCTGAATTGTCATAAAGACAACTAACAAATACAAGTCATTATGAACAATTTAAAATTGATGCTCCCGATGGTTTTGATCCTGGCAGCCTCTTTTACATCCTGTAAGAAACACCTGTTTAATTCCATTAAAGGAAAAGGGGAAACGGTTACTGAAACGCGTACTTTGAGCGGCTTCAATAAAATCTCACTGGATATCGATGCGGACATCTATTACACACAGGATTCGGTTTATTTCGTTGAACTTTCAGCGCAGCAAAACGTGTTGGATGTCATTACAACCGAGATCAGTTCCGGAGAATTGGAAATTGACTCCAGGAAGTGGATCCGTAAACACAACGGTATTAAAATCGTAATCCACTCCCCTGACCTTTATGCATTGCATATCAGCGGAAGCGGGAACATTGAATCCTCGTCTGATATTTCAACAACAACTCTGGACTTGAATGTAAGCGGTTCCGGAAACATCAAACTTGCTTCAATTCACAGTGCTGAGTTAGAGGTAAAGATCAGTGGCTCAGGAAATATAACCGTTTCAGGCGGAACAGCAACAAACCAACAAGCAACGATCAGCGGTTCCGGGAACATCGAAATGGACGGGCTCTCTGCAAATCATTCAGATGCAAAGATCAGCGGTTCCGGAAACATTTCAGTTTGGGTATTGGAGCAATTGAAAGCGACTATTTCCGGAAGCGGAAATATCCGGTACCGAGGCAACCCGGTTGTAAATACAAGTATCAGCGGTTCGGGATCTGTTATTCATATTTGACTAATTACGAATTCCTAATTACGAATGCCGAATTGACTGATCTGAGAAAGGCTTAACGATTTGTGATTAGTAAAATAACTTCATTTTAAAGGTCAATTTCTTCAATTGGGAATTAGGAATTCGGCATTCGTAATTTTAATCTTAAACATCATGTTTCAAAACACACTAACGAAATCCTTATTACCGGGATTGCTTTGTTTTATTGTCAACACCTGTTTCTCTCAAACACAAACAGTTCGCGGCACAGTTGTCGACAATATTTCCCAGTCATCCATCCCGGGTGCACTAGTTAAAATCACAGGATTGGATTCTGTCATCCATGCTGTTACGGATGAAGACGGCAAGTTCACTTTGCTCCAGGTTCCGGTTGGAAGCAGGATGATCGAAATCACAGCCACCGATTACAAACCGGTTGTCATGCAAAACGTCACTGTGAATGCCGGAAAGGAATTGGTCCTGACGATTCAAATGGAAGAAGACCTCAAAAACATAAGCGAAGTGGTTGTCACTGCCAAAACCGATAAAAACAGCCCGCTGAATGAACTTTCGACGGTTAGTACCCGAACATTTTCAGTAGAAGAAACGCAGAAGTTTGCTGCGGCAGTAAATGACCCGGCCCGAATGGCTACTTCTTTTGCAGGAGTTGTAACTGCAGGCGACGGCAACAATCATATTTCGATTCGCGGAAATTCACCTAACGGACTTTTGTGGCGTATGGAAGGTGTGGAAATTCCAAACCCGAACCACTTTTCGAATGTTGGAACAGCCGGTGGTGGAATTTCAATTCTGAGTGCACAATTGATGAGCAATTCCGATTTCTCGACCGGAGCTTTTGCAGCAGAATATGGAAATGCACTTTCCGGTGTATTTGATCTGCGATTGAGAAAAGGGAACAATGAAAAACGGGAATATACGGTACAACTCGGAGTGCTTGGATTGGATGTAGCAACCGAAGGTCCGTTCAAAAAAGGATACGAAGGGTCTTACCTTATTAATTACCGGTATTCGACCTTAAATATCCTTGGGAAAATCGGAATTCCAATCGGAGACGCAAATACCAATTTCCAGGATCTGTCCTTTAATTTTTACCTGCCGACCAGGAAGCTTGGGAAATTTACAGTCTTCGGTTTTGGCGGATTAAGCTATCAAACGACCACCGCTGAAAAAGATTCGATTCGCTGGCAGGAAGATGACTTCCTCCGATTGAATACCAATTTCTACAGCAACACGGGAGCAGTCGGAATTACGAATACCAAACTTTTTAGCAACAAATCCTATTTAAAAACAGCCTTGGTATTTTCCGGGACCGAAAACGGTTATATGCAAGACAAGTTGCAAGACGATTACACTTCACTGGTTCGGGAATACGAACAGCGCTTTTTACAAAACAAACTAACGCTTTCAAGTACTTATACTCAAAAGATAAACGCAAAGAATAACATCCGGACCGGATTTATCCTCAACCATCTTGGTTATAGCTTAAAGCAAAGCGACATGGGTGATTCAACTGTTCTAACGGAACAAATCAATGAAAAAGGAGGAACAGAGACCATGCAGGTATTTTTCCAATGGAATGCACACCTTACTGAAAAGCTGACAACGAATGTCGGAGTTCATTACTTTCAACTATTCCTGAATAACAGCAATTCGATTGAACCACGGGCATCCATACGTTATGATTTTCACCCGAAACATCATGTTACATTAGGTTATGGTTTACACAGCCAACTGCAACCGATTGGGGTTTACTTTGTAGAAAGAGTTGAGAACGGAATGACTACGCTTCCCAACCGGAATTTAAAGTTAAGCAAAGCGCATCATGCAGTTTTCGGGTACGATTTTGTTATCAATCAGCACGAGCACATCAAAACGGAATTCTATTACCAGCATTTATTCCATGTTCCGATCAGTCAAGATTCCACAAGCACTTATTCGATTTTGAATTCTCCGGATGGCTTCCCTAATGAATCGTTAAGCAATTCCGGGCTTGGCAAGAATTACGGTATTGAATTGACTTACGAGCGCTTCCTGTTCAAAAACCTCTATTACTTACTTTCCGCTTCACTGTATGAATCCAAATACAAAGCGGCTGATGGCAATTGGTACGATACACGTTTTAATACCAATTATGCTACTTCGTTAACCATCGGGAAAGAATGGAATTTAAAGAACAAGAAAGGGAAAAACAGAACCCTTGGTTTCAATATCAAGTCCATTTATGTAGGAGGTTTCCGCTATACTCCAATTGATCTGAACGCATCCATTGCAGCCGGTGAAACGAAATTTGTAACAACTCAAACATATAACAAAAGAATGCCCGATTATTACCGTTTGGATATTCGCTTAAGTCTAAAACGCAACTACAAAAGACTTACGAGCATCGTAGCACTCGACATTCAGAATACAACAAACAGGAAAAATGTCGGAGGGCAATATTTTGATAAAAAAACCGGGGAAGTGAAGTATTGGTATCAGACACCATTATTACCGGTATTGAGCTATCGTTTGGAGTTTTGATATAGAAGATTATTAATTAATTGTACCCCATGTCAATTCGAGTATTCCACACCTTGTTCTCGATACTCCACGACTAAAATGTCGTGGAACTCGAACTGACAGGTGGAATGTATCGAGAATACATGGGGCACAATTTTTTACCCCTTCTGTTTCGAATTCACCAAATAAACCCCTCCTACAATCACTACCATTCCCAAAAACTGGGAAGCATAGAATTTCTCATGGTCCAGGAAAACGCCTAAAATTACGGCTACAATCGGGATCATGTAGGTAACCGAACTTGCAAACATCGGTGATTTCAGGGCAATGATCTGGTTAAACAAAAGCAAAGCCAAACATGTCCCGAAGACACTGAGAATACTAATATAACCCAGGGCTTCAAACGCGTGTTCATTGGTTTTCAGAACGGAAGAAGTATCCAGACTCAAGGTAACGATCCAGGCAGGAATTGCCAGGAAAGTAAAGGATAAAGAAGCAATTTCCAGTGATTTGAATTCGCTGAGTTTGAATTTGATCGTATTCAAACTTGTTGCATACATGAGTGTTGCCAGCAAAATAGCTCCCACATGCAGCATCGAGATTTCAAGCGGACCGCTATTCAAAATACCTACAAGGATGCAAATTCCCGTAAAAGCAATAAACAACCCGATCACCTGTTTCAAACGGATTTTCTGTTTAAAGAACAAAAAACCGAGGATCAGGGTGAAAAACGGCGTGAAACTGTTGAGCATTCCTGCCAAACCAGAAGACAATTCCGTTTCGGCAAAGGTGAATAAAAATGCAGGAAGGAAATTACCACAGGTACCAACGATCAATAAATAAACGACCTGCTTCCAATTCTTGATCTTTCGCAGGTTCATCAATCCGAAAGGCAACATGATCAAACCCGCAATCGCCATGCGAAGTGCACCAACCTGTGAGTCCGAGAAAATATGTCCGCCAACTTCGTCATACATTCCCCGCTTCATCAGGATAAAGGAAGCTCCCCAGATACCTGCTAAAATGAATAAGGTGACCCAGCTGCGCAAATCTTTACTCATCGGACGAGTTTTCGATTTCTTGTTCTTTTTTAGAAGATTCGGCATATGCGTTTCGGGCATTGCTCATCCTGAACCGGATGGTGATCAATGCGGGTAAACCAATATGAATGAGTATGAATAATACGTACCCGATCGGTTTCAATTCGAAGCTTGTGGGAAATACTCCTTTCACAAGTGCCCGGTCCAGACCAAAACCGAAGAAATAGCTCAGCGCTACTTTTGATTCCATTTGAAAATGCACCAGGTCGTGGTCGTAGTGAATGATTCCGTCATACATTGGGATCGGAACAAAAATGCACAGAACAAACAACAATACTCCGACGATAAATCCAAGCAAAACAGGTCTTTTCAATAGCGTTTTCATCAATTCAATGCTTTAAATCCTTCCGAAAAAAACACGCGATCACGGTTCACACGCTGCTCCAATGCAGCTCTGAATTCCCCGTATTTTCCTTCCGGAATGCAATTCACGGGAAAGAACAACTGCAGATCTTCGATGTATTCGAAATAAAGCGTTTGCTGATGTGTTTCGATCCGTCTCAATCCTGAAAAGAACAACAAACGGACTTCCCGGTCTGCCACAACAATTGCTTTATGAGTAATCCCAACCCGGAAACCGGATTGTGCAATTGCCAAAAAGGCAAATTGATCGATTACCATAATTCCATAAACGACAGCTACCGGCCAGGCCTCCGTTGTAAGAACCAATACGGTAATCATACAGAAAAGTGCAATGAATGCTTCAATGACCAAAAACAAACGCACTTGTTTTTTACGCTCTGCAGAAACCGGTGTACTCCATAAGAAACGTTCAGGTTTCCGGGTCATGGTAACCCCAACCCACCGGCTCACGGACCGACGGATAATCAACAAAAGCAACAAGGTCGCAATCCCGATGAAAATATGGAATTTGAATGGAAGTTCCGCTATCGGGATATTGAAGAAATGAATATCAAACGCAACACAAATAATAAATGCGAAGGCCGGTAAAGAAAAAAAGATCAGTAAAATGTTTATGGAACGGTTCATCGATTATTGGATCATTTTAATCTTTGCTTTCAGTTCCTCAATTTTGCGTTGAGCCGCTGCAATTTTACCTTCCACTTCTTTTTTCAATAAGTCCGCCCCTTTCGATTTCGCGAAGAAACCAAGGTTGTTTTCAAATTGTAAAATATCCGATTTCAGTTTATTTATCTTATCGTGCAGGTCGTATCTTTCACGTGCCAATGCGCGTTCTGCATTCGGATCCGCTTTCATGGTATCCAAACGTGCCTGGAACAACATTTTCTCCTGCTCGGCACCTTCCAGTTTCAATTTCTTATAATGCGCATCCAACGCTTCCTTGTAAGCATTGAATACCCGGTCTTTCTCTTTCATCGGAACATGACCGATCTCGTTGAACTCCGTAGCAAAACTCTTTAACAAAGCCATTGCTTCTTTTTTATCTTCCGGAATCGTTGCTGCTTTGATGCGATCGATCAATTCCATCTTTTGGGTTAAATTCCCCTCAAACTCTTTGTCTTTCGAACTGAAATGTGCTTGTTTTGCTTCGAAAAAATGATCGCATGCTGCGCGGAATTCTTTCCACAACTTTTGTTCAAAGCGTTGGCCTGCACTTCCCAACTCTTTCCAATCTTTTTGAATTGCCAGGATCTGATCGGTCGTTTTCTTCCATTCTGTTGAATGCTTCAGTTCTTCCAGCTTATCGACCAATTGTTGTTTTTTGGCAGCTACTTCATCAAACTTTCCTCTTATCGAATCAAAGAATGCCTTCTTTTTAGCAAAGAATTCATCACAGGAAGCGCGGAATTCCTTCCAAACCTCTTCATTTTCTTTACGCGGACCGAAACCGATTTTTTTCCATTCTTCCTGTAAAGCCAACAAGGAAGCAGTTGCCGTATCCCAATCTTTTGTGCTGGTCGATGCAAAATCTTTCACCAATTCAGCTGCTTTACGTGCAATTTCTTTTTTCAATTCCAGGTTTGCGGCCAATTCGCTACGCTTTTCATCATAGAATGCCTGAATCCGGGCATAAACTGCGCGAACAGCATCCCAATAAGCGTTTTTCAACCCTTCCCAGGCACCATTTCCAACCGGACCTGTTTCATCCCATTCGTTTTGAAGTGTTTTGATTGCCTGTTCTACATCCTTCACATGTTCCACTTTCGACAATTCCTGGATCCTGCGGATCACATCCAATTTCAATTGGTGGTTCCGATGCAGATCGTGTTCGCGTAATTCGCGGTATATCTTGATGTGGTAAAAGAATGTTTCCAATAAACGGGAATATTCGGATTGGATATCCTGGCGTTTTTCGCGCGGGATGTCTCCAACTTCTTTCCATGCGTCGTGGATTTCTTTGTATGCAGTCATGGCTGCACCGATATTCTCTTCTTTTTCGACCACGTCTTTGAGTCGTTCCAACAATGCTTTCTTACGGCGCAGGTTAGATTCTTCGGCTTCTTTCTTTGCTTTTTGCAATCCACCTTTACGATCACGGAACTCATTATACAAGTTATAAAACTCTTCTCTCACCGGATCGGTAGTGCGTTCTTCAACCGGCTCGCCTTTCTCCTGGGCCTCCAGTTGTTTGATCTGGAACTGACGATCCTCCTCCAAAACTACATCCTCGAAATGATTCCGTAGTTCACTCACTTCGCGCGCTACAGCCAGCGCGTCTTCCTGCTGCACGAGATTTTTTAACGACTCTAATAAACTTGCCTTTTCCATGATAACGCTATTAGTGGTTCCTCAATTTACAAATATTTAACCAACTACAGTTGACATTTCGAAATTTGTCAATGAAACAAAGCGTTCAATACGTGCTTCGATCTCATCTTTTGTAATTTCTACCAAACGTTGTGTTCCGAATTTTTCAACACAAAATGAAGCCAATGCAGAACCTGCAATGATAGCACGTTTCATATTTTCGAAAGAAGCATCATCTGTTGATGCAATGTACCCGATGAACCCGCCCGCGAATGTATCGCCTGCCCCTGTCGGATCGAATACATCTTCCAATGGCAAAGCCGGTGCAAAGAATACTTTTTCGTCCTGGAACAACAATGCTCCGTGCTCACCTTTTTTAATGATCAGGGTTTTAGGTCCCATTGCGCGGATCACCCGACTTGCTTTCACCAATGAATATTCTCCTGACAACTGACGTGCTTCTTCATCATTAATAATCAATACATCGATCAGCTTTAGTGTTTGTTTCAAATCATCCAATGCGATGTCCATCCAAAAGTTCATCGTATCCATTGCGATCAACTTCGGTCTTTTGGTCAAACGCTCAATTACCTGGCGTTGTACTTGCGGGCTTAAGTTTCCAAGCATCAAATATTCAGCTCCCTGGTAAGAATCCGGAATGATCGGGTCAAAATCACCCAACACATTCAATTCCGTCACCAGGGTATCTCTTGAATTCATATCGTTGTGGTAACGTCCTGACCAAAAGAAGGTCTTTTCATTTTGTTTGATCTGCAACCCTTCCAATGCAACGCCTTTAGAACGGAGTAAATCCAACGTCTCCTGAGGAAAATCTCCTCCAACTACAGAAACAATGCGTTGATCTTTTATAAAGTTTGAAGCAGACAATGCAATAAAAGTACCTGCACCACCTACAATCTTATCTGTTTTTCCGAATGGTGTTTCAATTGCATCAAATGCCACACTACCAACTGTCAATAGACTCATTTTCTTAATTTATTTGGGCAAATGTACGCAATTATTTAGGTATAAGTCATGTGGAACTCATTAACTATTTGCGTATTTTCCATCTGTTTCAGTTGATATTGTTTTAAATTTTAAGATAAATCACCTGTAATTCGTTTTTATTTTAACAAATTTTAAACTCTTCATTTTTCGGTACACTTCTTGTTTAGGTGTTTTCGAATTAAACCAACTGTTATGAAAAAACACGTTACATTCTTTGGATTATTCGCTCTGTTGACACTTGGAACAGCAAGTGCCCAGGAAAAAGCAAACTTTGGAACCGATTTTCAGTCAATCAGAAAAGAAATGGTTGCCTGGGACGCCGTTCGTGGTGAGTGGTTGGCTCAGTCAATGGAAGCTATGGCGAATAAAAAACCTACTCCGGACCGTAATTTCCCGGAGGAATACACCCCTGCAGAAATGTTCAGTGCAATGCCAAGCACAACACAAGACAAAGTCCGGTCTCACATTCAACGATCGAGTACTACAAGCGACAGCACATCTCGTGCACAGTGGTCGCGGTTGAGCAGTTTTACAAACAGAACTCCGGATTGCAAACCGGTAATGGGAAGAACCTATGGTGATCCGCATTTAAAATCATTTGACGGTGCTACTTATTCCTTCCAGACTGTTGGAGAATTTACTCTGGTGCGGTCGGGAAGCGGAAATGTAAATGTACAGGTTCGCCAGCGCAACCAATCCGACGACTTTTCTTTGAATACAGCCGTAGCAATGAATGTTGGCGGAGACCGTGTTTGTTTTTACGCGAATGAAAAACCGGACGGTAATACCACTACTCCACTTCGCATTAACGGAGAACCTGTTTACATTGAAGGAGCCAATTATTACCTGGAACATGGAGGAACGATTTCACCATCTGGAAGAAACAATTACACTGTCACCTGGCCAACAGGGGAAAAAGTGAAATTGGACGGTTCTCAAACAGGTGGAATGGGATTCTATAACATTGCAGTAGAAATTTATCCTTGTACAGATACTTATGATGGAATCCTTGGAAATGCGAACGGAAGAAGTTCAGATGACTTCGATGTACGCAATAGTATGGGAGGAATTGCTTCTTCCAACTGGAATATGGGAGTTTTCGGCTCAACGAATCAACGCGACCAGGTACTGGAAAAAGAATACCTGGCATTCTTAGCAAAGGATTTCGCCAGACAATACCGCATAACTCCGCAAGAATCCTTATTTGACTACGGATTCAACCAAAGCACTTTTGCATTTACAGACGAATCTTTCCCGCGTGTACACCGAACATTGGGAGATATGAATGCAGATGATTACAGAAGAGCACAAAGAGAATGTGAACGAAGAGGATTTACAGGAAGTGATTTGAGCGCATGTATTTACGACAATGGTTTCCTGCGTATCGAACCGACTCCGAAACCAGACATTCCTAATCGCACAGTTGGACGGCAGTTGGACCCGGTCAGAACTCCTTCTCCAAATGTGAATCCAGGACAAAAACCTTACAGAGAGCGTTATCCGGAGCCAAGAATAAGTGATCCGACAAGTGGAAATACAGGCACAGCAGTTCCGCGCGGAGACAATAACTCAACAGGAACAGTGAGTACATCCAATAAACCGGTTGAACGTGAAAAACCGGTCTCTCAGAACCGCGAAGGCGTAGGAAACGGAAGTACGAGAACTGTTGACAAAGAAACATCAACAAATACGCCTGTAGAAACAAAAACACCGACAGAAACCAAAAATCCACGTGTTTATACCAATTCCGGATCGTCTTCAACAAGCGAACCGGTGAAACCGGTAAAAGAACCGGAGGTGGCACGCCCTGTTTATAACAAACCAGTTTATACAGAACCGGTTAAAACAGAGCCAATCAAAGTAGAACCAAGATATACACCGCCACCAAGCAATACTCCTGTGTCAACACCGGTGCAGCGCCCAACGAGCACTCCCGTTTCGACACCGAGTTCACGACCATCAACACCAATAACGTCCCCTGGAAAAAGAGGAGGTTAACACAGAAAGGAGTCCGTCGCAGCGGGCTCCTTTTTTTTAATATAACGAATTTGTCCTGCCATCGGTTCCCGATACATCCCACCTTGTCATTTCGATAATGGCAGAACACAAAAACTCAAAAATCTTTCTTAAAAACCGAAACAAATTAAAAATCGAACGTTAATTACTATTTGAGGACCAACGAATTTAACCGTTGGTTTCGGTGTAAATTTGAGTTATGAAGTGGAAAAAGTGGCTGGTGAAATCTGTGAAGTGGTTCTTTGGAATCCTGCTCACACTGATCCTGGTCATTAGTTTCCTGCTTTACATTTTCAAAGATGACATCATCGACTATGCCATTTCGGAGATCAACAAAACGCTCAAAACTGAAGTTCAGGTAGATGAGATCGATGTTACTTTCTGGGCTACTTTCCCCAATTTAAGTCTCGATTTCAACCGTGTTTTTATCCAGGATGCGTTTCCTTATGCTACAAAAAAAGACACATTGCTCTACACCGAACAAATCCGTTTGAAATTCAATCCGATGGATATTTGGAACGAGAAGTACAACGTGAAGAAAGTGGATATCAAACCCGGCACACTGAAACTGAAAGTCGATAAAAAAGGAGCTGTAAACTACGACATCTTCAAAGAATCCGCTTCGGAAGAGAAAACAAACTTCAACCTGACGCTTGAATCCATCCATGCAACCGGGGTTCGTTTCTCCTATTCGAACAGGGTCAATGAAAACAGTTATAAAACGGCAGTCCGGGATATTTATTTAGTAGGGAATTTCACCCAGGATAAATTCGATATCGCCACAAGAGCCGACTTTTATATTCAGCGTATTCAAAACGGATTGGTACCGTTTATTATCAATCAGCAGGCATCAACAGCTGTTTCCATCCATATCGATCAAATCTCGGAAACTTTCTCGATAAACCGGGGAAAACTACTGCTTTCGGGCATTCCCTTTGATTTCGATGTGAAAATCGATACCAACCAGGTCAAACTGAAAATCGATGCAGATAAAATTCCACTGGCAGAACTGGCAAACAAATTAGCTGTAAAAGAAGTGAAAACTGTTTCCGAATTAAAAGGTTCGGGAACCGGAACTTTTCACCTGGATCTACAAAACGGGATGAAAAAAGATTCCTATCCGAAAATTAACTGCACCTTCTCAATCGACAACGGAAGACTGACCGAACCAACAAAAGGATTGACGCTCCGGGATATTGATCTGAAAGGATATTACTCGACTTTAAAAGGAAAAGACAAAGAAGAATTAACGATCAAAAATGTTTCGTTCCAAACAATCAGCGGACCTTTTTCCGGGAATTTAGCCATCCGCAGATTCTCCAAGCCAAGTTACCGTGGTTCAGCCAATGGATCTTTGGACCTGGAAGTTATCCATGCTTTATTCAAAATACCGAAGATCGAAGAACTTTCAGGAAGAATCAAGGTCAATACCAATTTCCACCTGGAAACTGTTTTCGAGAACGAGGATGCAGTAGTCGAAATTGTGGATGGGAACGGGACCGCATTGATGGACGACGTGGACTTCAGGCTTGAGAATGATTCACGGAAATTTTACGATATGTTCGGAAACCTGATCCTGAACCGCAGTGATGCCGTGTTGGAAGGCTTGAAAGTGCGTTTGGGGGAGTCCGATATGGAATTGAACGGGAGTTTCAATTACATTGACCAGTTCCTGCAGGACAAGCACACGCTGGATGTTGCCGTGATTGCGGAAAGTAAAAAGATCAACCTGAAAGATTTTACCAACAGTATTGCCGGCGATCCGAAAACCACCACCACCAACAGGGAATGGATGCTTCCGACAATGATCAACGGAAATGTCAAATTGAATGTGGACGCGATTCACATGGACCACCACACCTTCTCCCAGATTAATGGGGAAATGACTGTTGGAAACCGGAGTATTTCCATTCAAAAACTGCATGGAATTACTGCCAATGCAACTGTTCGCGGAACACTGGCAGTAGTCGAATCTTCCCCGGAATATTTCCAGCTGGCCACCAATTTGAGTTCGAAAGACATCTATTTCAAACCGATCTTTCGGGAATGGAACAATTTTGACCAGGAAGTGATCAAAGAAGACAACATCAGCGGACGTGCTGAGGCCATTTTGGATCTCAAAGCCCCATTCGATTTAAGCTACGGAATCCTGAAAGACGAACTGGAAGCCCAGATCCAGTTAAAGGTTATCGGCGGGCAATTGAAAAACATCAGCACATTTACCGCATTGACGAAAGATTTAAAGAGCAGCAAAACAAAAATGATCCTGAAAGCACGGGAGATTGATGCGTTGGGAGACAAATTAAATGATATTCGTTTCGAGACGCTGGAAAACACCATTCTCATTAAAAAGAGTACGATTGTTATTCCTAAAATGGAAATCAAGTCCAGCGCGCTCAATATCACAGTGGATGGCAAACACAAGTTCAACAACGACATTGACTACCGTTTTGCTTTCCGTTTCCGTGAGTTGAAACAGCAAAAAGACGAATCTGAATTCGGGATCGTGGAAGATGATGGTACGGGATTCAAAATCTTTGTACGCATGCACGGGAACCTGGACAACCCGATCATCGAATGGGATAAAACTTCCCGCAAAGAAGAATCAAAACAGAACCGGGAAGAAGCCAAACAGGAAGCCATTTCGATCCTGAAATCAGAACTTGGCCTGTTCAAAAAGGATACAACGATCAAGAAATACCAACCTCCGAAAAAGGACTATGAAGTTTTGAAAATTGAATTCGGTAAGGAAGAAGAAGTCAACCCGTTCGAAGAAAAGAAAAAGATCGAAAAGGAGAAAAAAGGCCTCAAGAAATTCGGGGAAAAGCTGAAAGAGAAAAGCAAACCGGACGAGAAAGAGGAATTTACGGTGGAGTAATTCAACCAATTGATGTCATATCGTTCCGATATCGATCAAGGTTTAAACTATCGGAATTCTGCCATGTGTTCTCGATACATTCTGACCTTTCACTGTGTTTCTGTCGGGAATACTCGAACTGACATGACAGAAGTATCGAGATAGACATCAATCTCAATTCATTTTATGGATTTTTGAACCCATTTGCATCCTAGGTGTAACTAGTACTAATTCTAAACTGGATATTATGAGATTCGTTACCTTACTATGCATCCTGCTACTTGGAACCGGCACTGCCTTTTCCCAATCCATTTCCGGAAATATGAATACCGAAGCGCACAGTGAAGCCCTTCGTTACGGAAATGTCGATATCTATAAGGGAGACAAATTAGTAGCTTCCGTTTTAACGGACAAATTGGGGAATTTTGCTATTGCACTTGATACGGGCACGTATGTTTGTGTTATGAATTATGCAGGCTACTCGCCTATCCGTAAAGAAATCAAAGTAACCGGAGATGAGGTAGCTGAATTCAAGATGAAAGAAGACCCGAGCGCACCGAAACGTGTTACAAAAACCGGCACTCGCGACATGGATCTGCTCGATGAAATGCGATCGATCGAGGAAGTTGCCGTTGTAAGCTCAGACAGCAGAAAAAGAAGTCATTCAGCAAAAGTAAGCCGGTGTGACGCTTACAGCAGTCCCCCGGTCAGATCAACGCCTGAGGGCAGCGTGATGGCCATTCCTCCGGGAACTGCCGGAGGCTTAGGAACAGCTTATACCGGAACAGCCAGTTCAAAACTACTGACTGCCGGAGAGATCAATGACTTTTCCAAATGGAACATGTGGCAGGACCTGAATAAAGGAGAATTGGCAAGCTATCAAAAAACCTGGCAGATTGCTCCTTCCGGAAGATACACCGTAATGCTTCAGTCAGAAAGCGGAATCCCGATCGTAGATGCTATTGTGCAGTTGCTTATGAACCGCGATGTGGTATTCTCGTCCCGCACAGACAACACCGGAAAAGCGGAATGCTGGTTGACCATTAAAAACGAAACACCCGTGGTGAACGGGAAACTGTCCATCCAAATATCTTATAATGGAAAAGTATCCACCATCAATAAAGTCAGTGCGTTTGAAAACGGGTTGAACCATCAAAAACTGAATATTTCTTGCCAGGAAGTAGAAAATGTAGACGTAGCTTTTGTAGTTGATGCGACGGGATCTATGGGCGATGAGATCAGCTTCCTGCAAGCAGAAATGAGTGATATCATTTTCCAGTCAAAACAGATTAGTAACACATTGAATTTCCGGTTCGCGAATGTCTATTACAGGGACGCAGGAGATTCATATGTTACTAAAAGTATGGATTTCAACCGCATTCTATCCGAATCGGATGCTTTTATCAACGAGCAATCTGCAGGTGGTGGCGGCGATTTCCCGGAAGCAATGGACGTAGGCCTGGATTCCGCGATCAATAACCTGAGCTGGAGCGAAAGTGCGCGTGCACGTATCCTGTTCCTGATCCTGGACGCACCACCTCATCAAGGCTCTGTAATAAACGACCGTTTACAGCGCTTAATTCTACAGGCGGCCGAAAAAGGAATCCGCATTGTTCCGATCGGGGCGAGCGGAATTGACAAAAGCACTGAATACTTGATGCGCACACTGGCATTGGGAACCAACGGTACCTATACATTCCTGACTGATCACAGCGGTATCGGGAACAGCCACATCAAACCCTCAACAGACAGCTACGAGGTGGAAACACTGAATGCTATTTTGGTGCGGATCATGAAAAGCTATACTTATATGCCGGATTGCCAGCAAAACATCCCGGACCTGGCTTTGAACATTCCGGATTCCATCGTTTCTACAGTCACTGTTCCGGATTCAACAGATTCCAATGCGGTAAAACCGGATCCGAAAACGTTAAACATTACCTGGAGCTATTATCCGAATCCGACAAATGGGATCATTACGATCCTTCCGAATACGGATATCAGGGAACTGTATGTTTCCGATCTGAGCGGCAAAGTCCTTCAAATCCTTCCGAGATTGAAAAAAGACGAACGCATCCAGGTAGATCTTTCAGGCTATGCAACCGGTATTTATCTCATCCGCTATTTGGATGAAAACAACCATTGGCTGAGCGGGAAGGTAGTGTTGCAGAGAACCAGTTAAAAAATCCAATCATCTAATAATTGATCCCAACCGTAGGCATGCGATTAATCGCATGCCTACGGTTTTTTGCATTTTGCCTTCAACATTTTGCATTATCCCTGTAACTTTTTCCATTTTTGTCAAACATACAGTTGTACCCATATGTGATCAGCAGGAATGAAAGACAAACAAGACGCATTTCTCAAACTCTATGAACCGGTTCATGAACGGTTCGAGCGCTTCTGCAGGGCGCGGGTTTACAATGAAATGGACTACAGGGATTTAATGAATGACAGCCTGTTGGTTGCTTATGAAAAATTCGATTCCCTGAAATCAAAAGAAGCCTTTCTTTCCTTTCTGTTCAGTATCTGTGTACGTGTTTTAGGTAATTATCACCAAAAGAAGCGCACTTACCGGATCCCGGAAGGAAGTACTCACCTTGAAACGAGTGACAAAACGGCTAACCCGCAAGCACAGGCAGACGTGCATTACCTGTACGAAGCATTGGCCCTTTTACCTCAGGAACAACGGGAAAGTATCATCCTTTTCGAAATTTCGGGATTCAGCATCCGGGAGATTACCATCATTCAAAACGCATCCGAATCGGCAGTAAAACAGCGCCTGAAGCGGGGACGTGAAAAATTGATGGAAATTCTCACTTATGAAGCTTCTTTAAAAACAGTATCGAGTCATGGATAAACAACGAAATTTAGATCAACTTTTCGCGCTGGCGAAACAGGATCAGGTGATGCAGTCGTTTGAACAGACCAAAGACCGTTTCAAAGCTTCTGTGAATCATTCTGTGGTGAATCATGCCAAAACGAAGCAAGTATTCACTAAAAAATGGATCATCATGTTAACAACTGTAAGTATTATAAGCCTTTCCACCTTCCTTTTATGGAATACCGAAAAATCCAAGCCTGAAAAACAAATGGAAAAAGCGAAAACAGATCACATCGCTCCGCAAAAAACTTCCATTCCTGTTCAACAGACTCACCTGCAAAAAAACCAGCAATCCATTGTCCCAAAACCGGCTCCGTTTCTTTCCGATATGCAGGAACTCATAACCGAATTGCCCCTTTCTTCCTTCCTTTCAGAAAACAAGGCAGAATCTCTCCGGGAAAATCCAAATGAGCTCAAAGCAGTTTCCATCAAAACGATGGACGATCTTCCGTACCAGTTCCCGAAATTGACGGAAGAAGAAATTGCCCTTACCAAAAAGAAAAAGAAAGCCATGTTGAAAGCTTTGGCAAAGCACGACAAGAATGCCTATATCTATATTCCAAGCGGTACTTTTGATTACAATGGAAAGCAGGTTTCCGTTCAGGCATTCTATATGGGAGTGGGTGAAGTGACCAACTTTGAGTACCGTACTTTCCTGTTCGATTTGCTGATTCAGGGGCGAAAAGACGAGTTCCTGAAAGCAAAACCGGACCAAAGTAAGTGGAATACTTATCCAATGTATAACCTCAAGTATTTCCAGGACAATTATTTCTCCGATAAAAAATACAACGATTATTGTGTTGTGAATATCTCCCGGGAAGGAGCCGAATTGTATTGCAAGTGGCTTTCACAGGAAGTGAGAAAATATGTTGGGGATGAAAAAGAATCAGCATACAACGATGTGCGTTTACCGCTACGTGTGGAATGGGTAAAAGCAGCTTCCAACGAAGGAAAACAACTTCCTTATCCCTGGAACGGTCCGTACACCCGAAATTCAGATGGGTTCTATCAAGGCAATTTTATACAAGGTAAATCCGATTCTACTTTTGTTGCTGATACAACGGAAATTCATTCTGTTACAGCTCCAAGCAAATCCTTCTGGCCGAATGCCCTTGGATTATACAATATGAGCGGAAATGCTGCCGAAATGGTTTATGAAGGACCTAATCACGCTGAACCAGGAACAGCTGGCGGTGGCTGGAGAAGTTGGCCGAATGAAGTAAAAATTTATGCTGTAGATCCATACAAAGGAGTCATCGATGCCAAACCAACGATCGGATTCCGTGTTGTGAGTACGTATTTGAATAAAAAATAAACTTTGGGGACACATAACTGTAGGGACACGATGCCTCGCGTCCCTACCAATTTACCCCGATCATTTATTTTTTTTATGATTATCCCAAAACAGGTACCCGATCGTGATCCCACCCCACATGTGGTTCCAGGCATATTTAAATACCCGTGATTGATAATGGAAATGCGCACTGGCAAAAAAAGGTTTGTAGCGCAGGTAAATCCCGATCTGCTGTTCCGAAACCAGGCGTTCTATGGAAGCCGCCGGGACCCGGGCTTCACTTGACCTTAAAAATAAAGCCCCTTGTAATGTTCCGTCATATCCAACAATCCGGAGTTCAGGTGTATAATACAGGTAAAACTGCCTGCGATTTCCGATATATCCCAGTTTCAGATCACCCCTGATCCGCATATCAATTGTCAGGTTCCCAATTGTAAGGAGATCTCCCAGCTCCAGGCGCAGCCACCTGCTTTTAGTGAAGAATAATTTGGTGTATCCCACGTTCATATCCACTATAAATCCCGTATTCAACTGGTGCTTCCATCCCTGGGGGTTCGGACTGTCAATCCATTTATGGATCGTTGTCTGCGTGTATTCCCCGAAGGCCGGTTTCCCTATAAAGCCTGCAAAAATACCCCAGTTCAAGGTGTAATGCTTACTGAGGCTCCTGGAGAAAAAACGGGCACCATAGGTAATTGTTGCAGCATACGGCCGATCACCTTTTAACAAAGTGTCCACCTGGATCGTGGATGGGGTGTATCCTCTTTGATCGATTCCCGTTTTCAGCGTACGTTCCAAACCAGGAACGCGCAGAAAAAAAGGATTGAGCCATTTCAGGTTCAGGTTATGATATTCATAATGCAAAAAGATCCCCTGGGAATAGTAGCGGTCAGTTGCAGTGAAAATATCATTCTCCCAGGTCAAATGAACCGATTGATAGCTATACAGGGAATCCGCTAATTGCGAAAAACTCATGAACGGAAACAACAAAATCAATACACTTATTCGAATACCCATATAAATAGCAGTTTTAAACATCCCGGAGCAGGTTCTTCTGAATGGGTAAAGCGAGTACTAATTAAAGATACTGAGTAAATTGGCGTCAGGAGGTCTGTTAGGGATTTTTAACGGGAGATATAACTCCTGTCGTTCCCGATACACGCGACTGAAATGTCGCGTACCCGAACTGACATGAGCAAGGTAATTTTTTTCGAAAATGATACAAAAAGGTGATTATTATGTAACTTGATATTCGGTAATTTAGAACATCCAAACAAACATCTCAAACACCATGGAATACCGCATCGAAAAAGACACAATGGGCGAAGTTAAAGTCCCGGCACAAGCATACTGGGGAGCTCAAACGGAACGCAGCATCGAAAACTTCCGAATCGCACAGGATATCAACAAAATGCCTAAAGAAATCATCCGTGCTTTCGCTTACTTGAAAAAAGCAGCAGCCTTAACGAATTTAGATGCGGGTGTTTTGTCCAAAGAAAAATCCGATCTCATCGGGCAAGTGGCAGACGAGATCCTGGAAGGAAAGCTGGCAGATCAGTTTCCTTTGGTTATCTGGCAAACCGGCAGCGGGACCCAAAGCAACATGAACGTTAACGAAGTCATTGCCTACCGCGCGCATGTCATTAACGGTGGAGCCTTAACCGACAAAGAAAAAGTACTGCATCCCAACGACGATGTCAACAAATCGCAATCTTCCAACGATACCTTCCCTACTGCCATGCACATCGCCGCATACCAGATCCTGGTTGAAACAACTATTCCGGGAATTGAGAAACTACGGGACACATTGGCACAAAAAAGCAAGGACTATATGCATGTAGTGAAGATCGGACGCACACATTTCATGGACGCCACTCCTTTGACTTTAGGGCAAGAGATCAGCGGATACGTGAGCCAGCTCAACCACGGATTGAAAGCCATTAAGAATACACTTGCTCATTTAAGCGAACTCGCATTGGGAGGAACAGCGGTCGGAACAGGGATCAATACACCTCCGGGATACTCCGAAAATGTAGCAAAACACATTGCGAACCTGACCGGCCTGCCTTTCATTACTGCCGAAAATAAATTCGAAGCGCTGGCGGCACACGACGCCATCGTAGAAGCACATGGAGCTTTGAAAACCGTTGCTGTGAGCCTTATGAAAATCGCGAATGACATCCGTATGCTTTCTTCCGGGCCAAGAAGCGGGATCGGGGAAATTCACATTCCGGATAACGAACCGGGATCTTCCATCATGCCGGGAAAAGTAAACCCGACGCAATGCGAGGCCCTGACAATGATCGCCGCACAAGTGATGGGAAATGATGTGGCGATCAACATCGGTGGAGCAAACGGACATTTCGAACTGAATGTATTCAAACCTGTGATGATTGCCAACTTCCTGCACTCTGCGCGCCTGATTGGTGACGGTTGTGTTTCTTTCAACGATAAATGCGCTGTAGGAATTGAGCCTATCACTGCAAACATTAAAAAACATGTTGATAACAGCCTGATGCTTGTTACTGCGTTGAACACGAAGATCGGTTATTACAAAGCAGCCGAGATTGCACAAAAAGCACATGCAGAGGGAACGACTTTAAAGGAAATGGCCGTGAAACTGGGTTATTTGACTGCGGAGGAGTTTGATCAGTGGGTGGTGCCGGAGAAAATGGTTTGATGAATTGCGAATTACTAATTATGAATGCCGAATTATTTGATTGTATATAGGGTTGTCGATTTGTTCTTCTAAATAGGATTTGACTTGCCTCCTCCCTTGGAGGGAGGATCGAGGAGGGTGGCTATTCGATACGGCTGCCCCCTGCTTTCATCCCCCAATCGAATAGGATAAGTGATTAGTCCCCATACGCAATCAAACCACTTTTCATTTTAAGAGCTGCATCAACAAGACGAAGCAATTTCACCACGTCTGTATCAGCATGCATTTGTTCCTGATTAATTCGTTCACGGATCTGCTTCAATATTCCTTCACTCCAACGGAAATCAGAATAATAAAAGTGATCGTCAATAACTCCTTTCTTTTGGAGATTTGCAAATGTTTTGTCATCGAGATCACCGGCAAATTCGAGTACTAAAGGACCATTAAGCGGTTTGGAAGCTTCGTCAACTATAAAGTAGAAATCCAGCATAGTTTTACTTCTTCAAAATCTTGAACGAATCCAGAAATTCTGATACGGATTTGTTGAATAAATTCCCATCCTGTGTTACCACAAGCAATCTGTAAAAGACACCCTGATCATAATATATTTTGCAGCTTACTTTCAAATCCGAGTTATCTACAGTTGCGAGCAGCTCTCTTCCAGGGATTCCATTCAGATCAATTATTTTTTCATATTCAATTTCAGCATTAGTTGCCGACATCCAATAATCCCGTTGCTCATCGAACAATTTCTTGATTTCCTTGTCCGTTTTCAGATCTCCCACATCATTATAGGATAACTGATAAGCAAGGTTCACATCATCTTTATGCTGCATATTAGCCACATACGAATAAGTTTTGATCTCTTCATTGTTGATGATTAGCATATCCGTGCTCTTTTTTACATACTTCTTACTGACCGGAAAAATGACCTCGAAACGGTATTTTGGCTCCCTGACCATGTAATTCCCATGCACACCATGCACTTCTAGAAGACTGTCAATCTCTTCCTTACTGGCTTTTCCTTCGCTCAACTTGTCAAAAAACGGATCTGATTCTACTTGCTTTGGAGCTTCATTGCAGGAAGCTATGACACAAATTAAAAACAAACTGATAATTCCGGTGATTCGACTAATTCTCATACATAATTCTTTGAACGATAAAAGTACGAATTCATTTTTGCAACAGATCGTTATCTTTGAGATTCATATGGAGCAAGCAATTAAAATACTAAAGCCACTTAAGCGCATGCCTTTCACCCTGGCGGTTTTTATGCGCTTGCTTGTTTTAGTCCCGATCCTTGGAATGTCTATTCTGATGATTGTTACCGGATACCGTGAAATGCAGCAGGCAGAACATAACACCTTTGGTTGGGAATTCAATAAATAAAGTCCTTCCTCTTAGTCTCCCGAATTTGTCGGACAAGCTCTCCCAAGGGAGAAACCTTAATGCTCTTCCCCAAAAGAGTTCACATCTAAAATTCTATATGATATTACACATATCTGTAATTCATCTTCATTCGTATCACATCGCGTGTCCCATGTACTATTCCAGATACTTTCGCCATGTCGGTTCGGGTATTCCGTATGTCTTTCTCGATAAATCCCGACAGAAACGTCGGGACACTCGAAATGACATTTACGGGATGTATCGAGATGGACATGACTTGCCAATTAAAAAGGCGGCGGGCCGAACGGCGGGCCTCCCATTCCACCCTCATGTGCCGGTCTTGCTTCTTTCGTTTCGGGAGCTTTCGTACCGAAATTGCGCAGGTTGTAGGTAAGCGTCACCATGTAATAACGGTTCAATACATTCGATTTTGCGTCTTCGATATAGGATTCCGTCACGTTACGCGTAATGCTGTTGTTGTTGTTCAGGATGTCGAATACCGAAACGCGCAGTTCCAGTTGTTTTTTCTTTAAGAGTTTGTACCCGATCCCGCCGTTCCACAGCATGATCGTTTGGTTGTAGCCCGAACCCAAACCGGCATAGGCATTCACCGAATAGGTGCTGTTAATGACCAAACGTTCTCTGATGATCCAATTGAAACGTGCATTCACATTGTGCACGAAGTATTCGTTCTGAGCTACATTCTGACTGGTATTCACCACGTTGTTGTAATTCAGGGTATAGCCCACGGTGAAATCCAGGTTCTCGCTGATATTGCTCGAAATGGTCACACCACCGTTCGCATTGGAGGTTTTCGCCTTGTTCACCACGTTATTGATCAATCCCGGTGCAACCGTATAGGCTCCACCCAGGTAGAAATTCAGGTTCAGTTTCAGTTTTGTCAGGGAGAAACCATAGGAGATCGTAGAACGCGCATTGTAGCTTCCATGCAGGTTCACCGGCTGGCGGAACTGCGCCCCACGCTGAAGCAAGACATTTCCGTTCACAATGGTATCGCTTGTTGCAATGATCGTTGCATTCGAAATGTAATTGCTGTTTAGTTCACCACCGAAGAAGACATTGAAATTCGTTGCTTTCTGAACATTCGTGGCATTGAAACGACCAAAGACCCGGTGATTGTACTGCTGTTTCAGATCCGGGTTCCCGGAAGACAAGGACAGCGGATTCGAGTTGTCAATCACATTCTGTAACTGGTCTATCGTTGGGTTACGAGTTCCTGCACGGTATGCAAGCATCATACTTTTCGATTTGGTAAATTCATACCGGAAACGCACGTTGGGTAGGATGGAATTGAAGGATAGGTTCACATCACGATCAGTAGGAAATTGTTGTGTATTCATCAAGAGGGAATTCTGGTAGCTGACTCCCAATTGCAATCCCACTTTATTCTTCTGGAAGCGGAAATTTGTTCCACTCTCGTTCACGATTGTTTGGTTCTCAAAGACATTCGAAAGCGTAGTATCCATGAAGTAATAGGAATTGGTGATCGAATCGAAATTATAAGTGCGCTTGTCTGCATTGCTTAGTGTGTAAGCCGGTGCATAATACAATTCGCCGGACCAGATTTTGCTCAAAGGTGATGTAAATGAAAAGCGTCCGTTGACCCCATATCCGTTTGTATTATTGTCGGTATTTTGATCGATTCCTGCCAGTGAATCCTGGTTCAGTTCATTGTAATAATGCGACAAGGAGTTCTGGCTATTGTCACCTTCTTTCAGGTTGTAGGTCCCGGTGATGTTTGCCGAAAAGGTTTGACGGGGTTTATTGAAACGATGACGCCACAATACGCTCGTACTCGCATTCAATCCTTTGGTTTCATTGAACGTGCGGTTGTTGATACTGTTTATTAAGGCATTATTCCCATCGACGGTGGTACCATCGGTGGTTTGCTCCCGGGTATTGCCCTGGTAGCTTAATTTCGGGTTGATCACCAGCGAGTTCATCGAATCCAGTGCGATATCGAACTTAAAGTTCAGGCGGTGATTCGCATTCTTCATCGTCGACAAAAAGTCCTCATCGTAATGCTGTCCAGCTGTCGTTGACAAGACATAGGTGCGGCTCGTTTGCTGGGAGTTCTTCGTATCCGATTGGTTGAAGAAGTAGCTTCCGGTGACTTTCGTATTCTTTTTGGTTCCCCACTTATCGGAGTAATTTAAGCCCAGACCGTGTGTGGTACTTACTCCATTTTGCTGCGATACGAGGTAGTTCTCGTTATCTCCGCCACCGAAGCCGCTGCGTCCGCCAGGGCCACCCGGTCCTCCCCTGCTTTGCGAGCTGGCGGTAGAACCCGTCACACCCAAAATATCGTCTGTAGAAAAGTTCTGCTGGTTCACATTATTGGACATCCCGACAATGGAAAAGCGGCGCACTCCTTTGAAGAAGTTCACATTCGCTCCCGCCATGTACAAATCGTTCGGTGTTCCGTAACCGGCATACAACTTCCCGAATTGCCCGTTGTTCTTCCCGGCTTTCGTTACGATGTTCAATGCTTTCGCTTCATTGCCATCCGAAATCCCCGTGAACTTTGCCTGGTCGCTCGCCTGGTCATAAACCTGGATCTTCGAAACGATCTCGGCAGGCAGGTTCTTCATAGCCGCTGCAGCATCATCCCCAAAGAATTCCTGTCCGTCGATCATCACTTTGGTGATCTGTTCGCCTTGTGCTTTCACCACTCCGTTTTCCAGTGTAATTCCGGGCATTTTCGTGATGAGGTCCTGTACCGTTGCATCGGGGTTGGTTTTGTATGCTTCCGCATTGTACTGCGTGGTATCGCCTTTTTGCTCCACACGCAGGGCGTTTGCTTCGATGGTGACTTCTTCGAGCCTGGTGTCTTTCTTCATTACCACATCCAAAACCGTCTTTCCTTCCGGCAGAGTCACATTACGGAACTGGTCCGCGTATTCGAACAGTGTTACTTTCAAGATGTAGTTTCCGGGAGGCAAATCAGTCAATAAATAGGCTCCGTTCTCGTCCGTATTTATTGCTTTCACCACAGAAGAATCCCCTATAGCAAGCAGGGCCACACGGGCATCCATCAATTTTTCAGAAGTCCTGGGATCGGTAACTTTCCCGGAAAGTTCGGTTTGAGTATAGGCAGTAAATGAGCAGAGTAAAGTGGTAAAAAATATGAGGATTGTGACACGCATTTGCATAAATTGGGGGTTGTTTACAAGCTTTGATTATTCGCGGGGCGAAAGGTTTATTCATCCGGCGAAAAAATCGGTGGATTGCAGCAAAAATTGTGCCCGGAGAGTTTATGCGATCCTCCCCCTTAATCCCCTCCAAAGGGGGAGTTTGTAAAAATCCCTCTTGTTAGAAATTTTCATTCAAAAACAAATTGGTTGGTAGTGCATTAATCTTTAACCCAAATGAGATCTGGCTTCCCCCTTTGGAGGGGGATTAAGGGGGAGGACTTTGGTTATGCCTTCACGTCTTGTCTCGATACGTCCCGACTGAAATGTCGGGACACTCGACATGACATGAAAGGACATTAAGATGTATAAAGAATTAATCTTTTTTGGTTCATCAATCATTAGTATCCACTTCATGAAAAGGTCTCGATACATCCCGACTGAAATGTCGGGACACTCGACATGACATGAAAGGACATTAAGATGTAT
>CBIHOM010000032.1:0-39593 GCA_966212075.1 uncultured Fluviicola sp. | reverse complement strand
TGACAAAGACGGAAGGCCGAAGGAGCGCAAGCGGACGAAGACTGAGGCCCGTCTGACAAAGACGGAAGGCCGAAGGAGCGCAAGCGGACGAAGACTGAGGCCCGTCTGACAAAGACGGAAGGCCGAAGGAGCGCAAGCGGACGAAGACTGAGGCCCGTCTGGCAAAGACGAAAGGCCGAGGGAGCGCAAGCAGATTAAGACCGAAGCTCTGTCTGTCAGCTGACAGACTAAAACCGGTGAAAAGAATTCCGTTAATATCAATCAAATATTTGGACGAGGTTAAGCGAGCTTCATTGGCCGAATTTAATTATTTGAAAAAATAATTATTTTTTTTCCAACCTTTTAAAAAATGCCGCATCATAAGGGTGTCAAGTATATATCAGAAATCTCTCTGATTGGTTTGGTAAATTGGGTTTTAGGTTTGGAAAAGGGTACTTATTTGGATTGTACCCTTTTTCATTTTATATACTTTGCTTACGTAATTCCACTTCAAAAATCTCCGTCCAGAAATCACGAATAGATTTCCCATGAACTCCAAGCATTTGAGGAACCAGGCTTGCAGCTGAGAACCTGGGGGTTGTATTGACTTCAATTACATGAGGAATATCGTTCACAATCATGAAGTCAATTCGTGCGATCGATTTTAATTGCAATAAGTTGTAAATTTCTTTGGAACATTCCCAAACACTGTTCCTGATTGTATCCGGAATACGTGCCGGCGTTATTTCCTGGGATTGGCCCAAATATTTTGCTTCGTAATCAAAAAAATCATTTTCGGTGACGATTTCCGTCAAAGGCAAAGTTACCAAGCCTTGTGGTGAACGATAAATTCCACAGGTAACCTCGGTCCCTTTCAGAAAGGATTCGATCACAACAGTTTCTCCTTCTTCAAATGCCTTGTCCAATGCGTTTTGCAGATCTTCCGTTTTCGATACTTTGCTGATCCCGAAACTGGAACCCGAATCGGATGGTTTGACAAAACAGGGAAGACCTAATTCTTTCAAAATTTCTTCTGAAGTAAATTGGTTGCGGGATTTTAAGAAAAGCGATTTTGCTACCGGAATCCCGAAACGCGACAGGAATTGGTTGCAATACCATTTATCAAAACTCAATTCAGAAGCCAATGCATTTGAATTCACATACGGAATACCTTTCATATCCAGCAAAGCCTGGATTTTCCCGTTTTCACCTGGGTTTCCGTGAATATAGATCAACCCGATATCGATTTTGTGTTCTTTGCCGTTGCTTGTAAAGCTCATGCTCTCAATTGAAAACGGGGATTTTTCTGAACCATTTGGAACAAACCATCCACTTTCAAGTACATGGATCGGAACCACTTCGTATCCTTCCGGGAAATTATCCATGATGGTTTGAGCACTTTTCAAAGAGATCTCAAATTCCGAAGAATACCCGCCACAAAACAAACCAACCAACTTCATATTGTTATTTTTTTACAAAATTACTGCTTAATTAAATCGTCATTTGGGGCAGTACGAAAAGTTTTCAGAATCGATTGTTAAAAGCTTCGTAATTTGCATTGCATCCTTGCAGAAACATTCTTTCTATATTTGTTGCAACTTACAATCGATTTATGAAGTTTTTTCAGAAGCTTAAGGCATTTGTTTGGAGCAAGCATTTTTTGAAGCATTCTATCTTCATTTTGCTTACCTATATTATCGTGATTACGATCCTGGTGTACTATCTGGATTCCTATACCAATCACGGTGAAAAAATTGATGTTCCGAATGTGGTTGGTTTGAAAACCAGCAGTGCACAATCTAAACTGGAAGCCTTGGAATTGAAAATAGAGGTATTGGATTCTGTTTACAGACCGGATTTACCTACCGGGACCATTGTTTCCCAGGATCCGCAGCCTACTTCCAAATCACTTGTTTGCGTAAAACCCGGCCGAATTATTCGTGTTCAGGTTTCCAAAAAATCACGTTTGGTAGAAATGCCGAGCCTGATCGATAAGTCAGAACGTATTTCTGAAAGTATTTTGAAGAACAGAGGATTGAAATGCCGTAAAACGTATGTTCCCACATCAGAATCAAACGGAGCGGTATTGAGACAACTTTATAACGGAAGGGAAATCAAAGAGGGAACAAAGATCCCGGTTGGAAGTACAATTACACTGGTTGTCGGACAAAACAACGAAGCGCAGCCTGTTACAGTAATTGATTTGTTCGGCTTAACAATATCTGATGCCAAAGCACGTTTAAGTGGAATATCGCTACAGATTTCAGTTGGTGCATGTGACGGATGTACAAATGCTGCGGACTCAAACAATGCTGTTATTTATTCTCAAAGTCCTGAGTTTATTGAAGGAGTAACAGTTCCTTCTGGTACAACAATCATGGTTTCAGCTGAAAAAAAGTAGGTAAATTTTAATTGGATGAAATTTAGTTTAGTCACCGTTTTTGTATTCATATTTGGTTTTGTTTCATTCGGACAGGAAGTTTTAAGTCCCATTGGTGCAATGAAAAGAGAAGGTTCGAAGAACAGATCTCTTCACCTGAAAAGTACAACCAATATTGACAGCACTTTTGTGTACTCATTTGACACCTTGTCATTACCACTTTTGGATGAATTTTCTCATTCCAAATTCCCCGTGCTGGATGCACAACCGGGAGATGCAAATGTGACCGAACAGGAGTTTTTTTACTTGACGGATCTGTCTGATGTTCCTTTGACGGTTGATAAAATGTTTTCTACTTCTCCAACCAGACGTTATACGACTTCAGCAGGAATAACCACTCAAACGGATTTGCCTTTGATCACCATCAAAATAGCTGATTTTAATTATTATCCGGTAGTTTATTCTGCTACTCAAGTGTATCCGCCTTACAACATTTACGATACACTGGATTTTGCTAATCCAATTGATACGATTTATTTATCAAATCCGGATGTCAAGCAGGATTCCGTTACCGTATTCTTTGCCCATGAAGTAGATCCGACGGCATACTGGACTGATTTGTCGGCATACCATAATTATACACATGCTGTAAATCCGTGGACATTGGGGGTTGTAACCTTTGACGGGTTAGACGAAACGGGATACCCATATGCAATAAATACTACTCAGACCGGCTACGCGGACTACTTAACGTCCAAAACCATTAATTTGTCAGGGTATTCCCCGGGTGATTCGATTTACATGAGCTTTTTGGTGCAACGTCAGGGATTTGGTGATGCCCCGGAACAACAAGATTCACTTGTATTGGAGTTTTATGATAAAAATACTGATGAGTGGGACCGTGTCTGGTCAATTAATGGAGGTCCGCAAGGTGATTTCAAACTGGGACACTTAAGAATTGTCAACGCAGCTTATTTGACTGACGGTTTCAAATTCAGATTTAAGAATTACGGAGCACTTTCCGGAATGTTGGATGAGTTCCATTTGGACTACGTTCATTTAAGAAATGGAAGTGGTTACCAGGATACACTTTTTAAAGATTTTGCTTTTGTTTATCCGATTGGTTCTTTAATTGAAACGTATACACAGGTTCCATGGGAGCATTGGGTAAATAACCCGACACATATGAATCCGGAAGTAAAAGTAACCGTTCGAAATGGTTCGAATATTCCTGAAAATAACTTGAACGGATCAGTAAAAGTTGATTTCGGGGGAACAACGGAAGGAACCTTTACATTGGTGGCCCAAACTTTATCGGGTGGAAATATCAATTATGCTCCACGTACAACCTATACAAGTTTACATGATTTTACCGGCGGGTACACTTTCTCAACCACACCACCGGTTACGACCAAAACTTTTGATATTATCGGAAATGCGGGAGCACAGTTCCCGAACCTGGCTTTAAATGATTCTTCTTACACCCAACAGGTGTTTGAGAATGTGTATGCTTACGATGACGGATCAGCCGAAGCAGCTTACGGAATTTCCCAGGTACAGGCAAGGTTAGCCCTTAAATTCGTGCCTTACGAGGCAGATACGCTGCTTGGTGTCAGAATATGTTTTGTTCCCTCCGTGAAGGATTTGTCTGATAAATTGTTCTTATTGACAGTTTGGGGTGATAATAACGGTATTCCCGGATCAGTCCTGTATGAAGATCAGTTTTTTTACCCGAGAACACCCATTTATGAAGACGAAAGAGGTGTTTTTACTGATTACTTGTTGAATAACACACGTCTTCCTTTAAATGGGGGGGCATTTTATGTGGGGATGAGACAAATTGATGCAGAACCTTTGAATATCGGATTTGATAAAAACACACCACAAACAGGAAAATTATTTTTCTCCTTAAATGGTGGTGTCAGTTGGTCCAATTCATCAGCGTCGGGAGTTCCTATGATCAGGCCGATCATTTTGACTTCGGACAATTATAATCTGGGAGTAGGTGAATTAGAAAGAGAGGAAATCGATTGGAATGTTTATCCTAACCCGACAACAGGGATAGTGAACATTGACTGGAGATCGGAAAGTACATTCCCGGGTGCCGTTTTGATTGATTCACAGGGGCGCACACTTTTGACAATTGGAAAAGAAGATCTTCACTTTGATTTGAGTGATGCTCCGGGTGGAGTTTATTTCCTTAAGTTAAACAACTCACAAACAATTAAGAAAATTATCAGATAAGCAATGAATGAAGATGTTCAGGATGTTGAGCAAGAAGAGGAAGAACTTTTTGAACATTACCGTTTTAAAGCAGATCCGGGACAAGAGTCCGTTCGGATAGATAAATACTTACTGGACCGTCTTCCAAACACTTCCCGGAATAAAATTCAATCTGCTGCCAAGAACGGAAGTGTGGTTGTAAATGGGAAAGCGGTTAAATCCAATTATAAGATAAAACCACAGGATGAGGTGGCGATTGTTTTGCCCTATCCTGTTCGCGAAATAGAATTAATTCCGCAAAATATTCCCTTAGATATTGTTTATGAGGATCATGAATTGATTGTTGTGAATAAACCGGCAAACATGGTGGTTCATCCCGGTTATGGGAACTACACTGGGACCCTGGTAAATGCCCTGGTTTATCATTTCGATAACTTACCGGAACGGAAGTCGGATTATTTTGGAAGACCTGGTTTGGTTCATCGTTTAGACAAGCATACAACCGGTATTATGGTTATTGCGAAAACAGAAGATGCATTAACCAATCTGGCAAAACAATTTTATGACAGGACGACTGAAAGAAGGTATCAGGCCTTAGTTTGGGGAGACCTGGAAGAAGATCTGAGAATCGAAGGAAATTTAGGGCGCTCCTTGCAAAACAGAAAAGTGATGACCGTCTTTCCTGATGGAGATCATGGAAAACACGCAGTGACACATGTAAAGGTGTTAAAACGCTACGGCCTTGTTACGCTGGTTGAATGTAAATTGGAAACCGGAAGAACGCACCAGATCCGTACACATTTAAAATGGAAAGGTCATCCTTTGTTCCATGACCTGGAATACGGTGGTGACCGGATCGTAAAAGGTACAACCCATGATAAATACAAACAGTTCATTTCAAATTGTTTTGATTTAATTCCCGGTCAGGCATTGCATGCAAAATCTTTAGGATTCCAACATCCGCGTACAGGAGAATGGATGCAATTTGACTCCGATTTGCCGGAAGGATTTCAGGTTTTACTACAGAAATGGGAGAGATACGTGTCCGAATAAATTATCACAAAAAGCGCTTTAGACGTTTTTTTTTCCGCGATAAATACCGCGTATTCAAAATTTTAATTTAATTTCGGCAATCATGATAACTGTTTAACTATACCTTTAATCGATAGTTGCTCTATTATCACTGTGTTTATTATAAAAAGATTGCACCTTGCTATGAATATTAAAACGCTTATTTTATCTGGACTTTTAGTTGTTTCCAGTATGTCTTTCGGACAAGTGAAACAAATTAAAGATGCAAATACTCAGTTTAGAAGTGGAAATTACTGCGAAGCAGCATCGAAATGTGAATTAGCCTATTCAAAAATCAAACGTAAGTCTAAATCGGGTCTTGCAATGAAAGGTGATATGGCTTTTAAAACAGCAGAATGTTACAGATTGACAGATAATTTCAAAAGAGCTAATGAGTGGTATGAAAAGGCTATCTTATTAAAGTACCAGAAAAAAGAACCTCTTGTTTTGTTTTACAATGCGGAGATGCTTCGCCAGATGAGTGACCTGAAAAAAGCACAGGAAAATTATACGGCATACAAAGCGTTAGTTCCGGACGATCCAAGGGCAGACGTCGGAATCGCTTCTTGCAAGATGTTTGAAGAGTTTAAGGAGAACAGAACACGTCATACGGTTTCAAACGTAAAAGCCTTGAATAAAGAAGGATTTGAAATGGCACCGATGTTCGTAGATAAGAAAGAAACGCAAATTGCTTTCGGTACCTCCAGTGATCGAGAAGGACTTCAGGGTAAAGCAAAAGATCCGTTGACTTGTCAAAAATACATGGACATCTTCGTGTCTGAATTGGATAAGAAAGGAAACTGGTTGGAACCAAAACCGATCGTTGGAGATAGTATCAATACAGAAGACAGCGAAGGTACTTTATCAATTGATGCGCGTGGTAAGACTATGTTCTTTACACGTTGTCCAAGTTTGAAAAAGAAAAATTTAGGGTGTGATATCTATATGTCAGAATTAGGTGGAAAAGGATGGGAACGTCCTAAGAAACTTGCTTTGAAGCCAAATGACACACTTTCTGTTGGTCACCCTTGTGTTAGCGATGATGCAAAATTCCTGATTTTCGCGTCTGATATGCCTGGTGGTCAGGGAGGTCACGATTTATGGTACACCACATACGACAAAAAATCAGATTCATGGGCTATGCCAACAAACATGGGGCCTGAAATTAATACGCCAGGAAATGAATTGTTTCCAAGTTTCGCAAGAAACGGAGACTTGATCTATGCTTCTGACGGTCTTCCGGGAATGGGGGCTTTGGATATGTTCCGCGCTGAAAAAGTAGGAGATAAAAATCAGTGGGAAAAACCGACAAACTTCGGTTCACCGATCAACTCTGAGTTTAATGACTATGCAATGGTACAGGTAGATGACCGCAAAGGATATTTTACTTCTGAGCGTAAAGGAAACGTAGGTGAGCAATTCAGCCCGGATCTTTGGATGTACGAATTGCCGCCAAACATTTTCAGCTTGAAAGTGAATGTACTTGACCTATTGGATAAAACACGCCAGACAAAAATCGAAGGTGTAAAAGTAGTTGTGACCGGATCAAATCCAAACGAGAAATGGGAAGGTTTAACTGCGAAGGACGGATCTGTATACTGGGATAAAAAACCAAACGGAGACCGTTACATCCAGGAGGAATCTGATTACAAAGTAAACATTTCGAAAGAAGGGTATTATGAAGATAAATTGGGAGCTTCTATCTCTACAAAAGGATTGAAGTACAACCAGGATTTCGTATTGGATATGGGATTATTCCCGGTTAAGAAACCAATCCGTCTTCCGGAAGTTCGTTATCCTTTGGCAAAATGGGACTTGTTAGTTGATTCTTCAATCAACTCGAAGGATTCCCTGATCTTCGTATACAACTTGTTGAACGAATTCCCTGGATTGGTGCTTGAGTTGAGTTCTCACACTGACCCTCGTGGTAACGATGTATACAACCAGGTTCTTTCCGAAAACCGTGCGAAAGCTTGTTACAAATACTTAGTAGAAGAGAAAGGAATCGATCCGCGTAGAATTATTCCTGTAGGAAAAGGAGAGCGTGAGCCTAGAACAGTTTATTTGCTAGCTGGTAAATATATGGAGTCTGAGCCAAAAGATGCAAATGGAGTAACGGTTGCAGGAACACAGGTAATTGTATTGAAAGAAGCTTACATGAACCAGTTCAAGAAAACAAACAAGAGATTATTTGAGCAATTGCAGCAGTATAACAGACGTACGGAAGGTAAAGTGATTACCCTGGAGTTCGATCCAACTACAGCTCCTCCTGCAAATCCGGATTACCTGATATTTAAACCACTTCCGAAAGCGAAGTAGTAATTTAAAATAAGAGAAAGCACTGCTTTTGATAAAAGACAAGCGTTAGCGCTGTCAAAAAAAGGCCTTTGTTTCAAAGGCCTTTTTTTGTGGCCTTTCCTCTCAATTGAATTTTGTAACTTTGCCCTTTCAAATTTTACTATGTCAGATATTCGATACAATTTACGAGGTGTTTCCGCAGGAAAAGAAGAAGTGCATAATGCAATCAAAAAAGTCGACAAAGGCTTATTCCCGAAAGCATTTTGCAAGATCGTACCCGATTATTTGACCGGAGATGAAGACTATTGTATCGTTATGCATGCTGATGGTGCAGGAACAAAGTCTTCCCTGGCTTACATGTATTGGAAAGAAACCGGTGATATTTCTGTATGGAAAGGAATTGCCCAGGATGCATTGATCATGAACATTGATGATTTGTTGTGTGTTGGAGCTACCGAAAACATTTTATTGTCTTCCACTATCGGGAGAAACAAGAACCTGATTACAGGAGAAGTGATTGCTGCAATTATCAATGGTACGGAAGAGCTACTGGAAACATTACGTGAGCAGGGGATTGGAATTTATTCAACTGGTGGCGAAACCGCTGATGTGGGTGATTTGGTCCGAACAATCATTGTGGATTCAACGGTTGTATGTCGGATGAAACGTTCCGAAGTGATTTCAAATCATACCATCCAGGGAGGTGATGTGATTGTTGGATTGGCTTCTTACGGTCAGGCAACGTATGAAAATGCATACAACGGCGGAATGGGATCGAACGGGCTGACTTCTGCCCGTCACGATGTATTCAATAAGACATTGGCGACAAAATATCCTGAAAGTTTTGATGCAGCTGTTCCTGCAGAGCTGGTGTATTCCGGGTCGAAAAACCTGACAGATCAGATTGATGGCGTTCCGGTAGATGCCGGAAAATTGGTGCTTTCCCCTACGAGAACCTATGCGCCGGTAATTAAAGCAATTTTGGATAAATGCCGCTCGTCCATTCACGGAATGGTGCATTGTTCCGGTGGGGCACAAACTAAAGTGCTGCATTTTGTGGATGACGTTCATGTAATTAAGGATAATTTATTCCCGATCCCACCGCTTTTCAAAATGATCCAGGAAGAATCCGGTACCGATTGGAAAGAGATGTACAAGGTCTTTAATATGGGACACCGGATGGAAGTATACTTACCGGAAAGTGAGGCACAACAAATTATCGATATCAGTAAATCGTTTGGAATTGATGCGCAGATTATCGGGCGCGTGGAAAAAATGTCGGGAAAACAGGTAACTGTTCGCTCCGAAGTTGGAGAATTTGTTTACAACGGATAGCATAACTGATCTTCGCATACTTTTTTCTTTGGAGTTAAACCAAAGAATGGGTTTTTCTTACCGTTAAGAAGCAAGCATGCAGAGCACGAGTTTCCCTTAGAATGAAAATAAGAATTAAAAGATTAGATAAATAGATGCAAGATTTATTAAGTAAACTGGAAGCAATCCATTTTCGATTTGTGGAGGTTGGTAAAATGATTACCGATCCTGACATTATTTCGGATATGGACCGCTATGTGAAGTTGAATAAAGAATACAGGGACCTGGAGGAAATTGACAATGCCTATAAAACGTACAAGAACATTTTGGACAATTTAAAGAGTTCGAAAGAAATGCTTGAAGTGGAAACAGATCCCGAAATGCGTGAAATGGCGAAGATGGAGATCAACGACCTGGAGCAAAAGAAACCCGGACTGGAAGAGGAGATCAAAATACTATTAATCCCGAAGGATCCGGAAGACGATAAAAACGCCATTCTCGAATTGCGTGCCGGAACAGGTGGAGATGAAGCATGTATCTTTGTGGAAGATGTTTTCAGAATGTACACCATGTACTTCAAGGAAATGGGCTGGAATTACGAAATTGCAAACTCCTCCGAAGCATCCGGGAAAGGATACAAAGAGATTTCAATGAGTATTGAAGGGGCTGGAATCTATGGTATGTTGAAGTTTGAATCAGGAGTTCACCGTGTACAACGTGTTCCCGAAACGGAATCGCAAGGGCGGGTGCATACCTCGGCAATTACCGTAGCAGTATTACCTGAAGCGGAAGAAGTCGATTTCGAATTGGATATGAATGATGTCCGTAAGGATACCTTCAGAGCATCCGGAGCCGGAGGTCAGCACATTAACAAAACGGAATCTGCTATTCGTTTGACCCACATACCCACAGGTTTAGTGGTAGAATGCCAGGATGGCCGATCGCAACATAAAAACTTAGAGAAAGCAATATCTGTGTTGCGTTCCCGTTTATACCAGGCAGAATTGGACCGGGTTCACCAGGAACGTGCGGCTCAACGAAAGACTTTGGTATCGACCGGAGATCGATCTGCAAAGATCAGGACATACAATTATCCACAGGGACGAATTACAGATCATCGTATCAACAAAACGATGTACAACCTCGGAGCTTTTATGAATGGAGACATTCAGGAAATGATTGATGCGCTGAAAATGGCAGAAAATGCGGAGAAAATGAAAGGCGAGCTTAACTAGTATAAGATGGTTCCAAAAGTTCAAAAGTTTGAACTTTTCAACTCTTTGAACAATGAAAAACTCTCCACTTACGGAGAGTTTTTTCATTTTACCGAATAATGACAACCATTCGCCATTTTTTTCACCGTTTTGAAAAGATAAATGCGAATTTTACACCACAATAAAACAATATGAAATTAGGATTACCCATTTTCTTTGTTCTAATCACTGCGCTTTCTTTCGGTCAGGGGAATGCAACATTAAGCGGAACGGTCAAAGATCAATCAAAAGGAGAAGAAATTATCGGAGCCATAGTTCGTGTAAAGGACCAAAAGCTGGGAGCTGTAACAAATGAGTACGGATTCTATTCCCTGACCCTGCCGGTTGGAAAATATACGATCCAGATTTCAGCTGTAGGATATCTTTTAATGGAAAAGGAATTGGACCTTTCTGTATCGCAATCGATCGATTTTCAATTAAAAACGGAACAAGACGAAAAGGAACTGGAAGAAGTGGTGATCTCTTCGGAAAGACCGGACGGAAACGTACGCGATCCGTTGATGGGAGTGGAAAAAATTGATCCGAAGGAAATCTCGAAGATTCCGGTAATTTTCGGTGAAAAGGACCTGATTAAGACCATGCAGTTGATTCCGGGGGTGAAAAACGCCGGTGAAGGAAGTTCCGGGTTTTATGTACGTGGTGGTAGTGCAGACCAAAACCTCATTTTATTGGATGAAGCGCCGGTTTACAATGCAAGCCATTTATTAGGGTTTTTCTCTACCTTCAATTCGGATGCGATCAAAGACGCCATGCTCTATAAAGGAAACCAACCGTCGAATTACGGCGGGCGGCTTTCGTCAGTATTGGATATTAAAATGAATGACGGTAACCAAAAGCGCTACAATGTCGGTGGTGGGATCGGGTTAATTTCTTCCAAATTAATTGTAGAAGGTCCGATTGCAAAGGACAAAGCTTCTTTTTTGATTTCCGGAAGAAGAACGTATGCGGATCTGTTCCTGAAATTGTCAGATAAATTCAAAGACAATAAGTTGTTTTTCTACGATCTGAACGCAAAAGTAAATTACCGGATCGGAAAGAAAGACCGGTTGTTTTTATCCGGGTATTTTGGAAGAGACAAATTGGGATTGGGAGATGTTTTCGGAATTAATTGGGGAAATGCTACCGGAACATTGCGCTGGAACCATATCATCGATGAAAAGTGGTTTTCCAATACCTCATTTATCTATAGCAAATACGATTACAAAATTTCCATTTCGGGTGGGGATGTAAAATTCGATATTACCTCTCAAATACAGGATTTCAATCTTAAGCAGGAATTTCAATGGTTCCCGAATAACCGAAACAAAGTGAAAATCGGGTTGAATGTGATCAATCATGGGATTACTCCCGGACAAATCGATGCGAATGAAAGTTCCGGAATCAATGCGAAGCGTTTGAAACCAACCAATTCCATTGAGAATGCGATTTACATCACGAACGATTATACTATTACCGAAAACTTCACCATGAGTTATGGGCTGCGTGGTTCCAATCTGATGGCACTGGCAAGTGGTGACGAAATGTATACCTATAACCCGGATGGAACGGTTGCTACGACCAATACCTGGTCAAAAAATAAATTATTGAAATCTTATTTCTTTGTGGAGCCCAGACTTTCTTTCAGTTGGCAATATCTGAAAGGACAATCCATTAAAGCGGCATATGCCCGAAATACCCAAAATATTCACCAGGTTTCCAATTCTACCTCCGGTTCACCGACAGATGTGTGGCTTTCTTCCAGTTTGAATATTAAGCCGGAAATTTCGGACCAGGTGGCTTTGGGTTGGTTCAAGAATTTCCTGGACAACAAATTGGAACTGAGTACAGAATTGTATTACAAGTGGATGCAGAATCAATTGGATTATAAGAACGGTGCAAATGAACAGGCCAATGAACGTTTGGAGGGTGAATTACTTTCGGGGATCGGTCGTGCATACGGTTTGGAAATCATGCTGAAAAAGAAATCCGGGAAGTTTACCGGTTGGATCGGCTACACACTTTCCCGCACAGAACGTAGAATTGACGGGATCAATGATGGGAAATGGTACCTGGCGAAACAAGACAGAACACACGACTTGTCTGTTGTCGGGATCTATGAGATCACACCGAAATGGTCGGTTTCTGCATTATTCGTGTTCTATACCGGAAATGCAGTGACTTTCCCTTCAGGAAAATACCAGGTCGATGGTCAGACGTATTTTATTTACACCCAGCGAAACGGTTACCGCATGCCGAATTACCATCGTTTGGATTTGGGGGTAACCTGGTTGCGTAAAAACACGAAGAAGTTTGAAAGCAGCTGGAACTTCTCCATTTACAATGCCTATGCACGTGAAAATGCGTATTCGATAACGTTCAGGGAAAACAAGGACGATCCGTCCAAAACAGAGGCGGTTCAAACAACACTGTTCAAAATAGTTCCTGCAATTACATATAATTTTAAATTCAAGTAAGAGTCCGCCACGGCGGACGATAAAGAATCCACGAAAGTGGATTGAACAAATTAAAAACAACAAACATGAAATTCATAATTACAGCCCTGGTTTCTTTTGCTTTTCTCCTTGGTTTTTCAAGTTGTGAAAAGGTCATAGATGTGGATTTGAATGATACAGACCAGAAAGTGGTGATCGAAGGATTTATTTTAAGAGGCGATACCGTGCAGCGTATCCGTATTACCAAAACACAGAATTTCGACGAGAGTACCGCTCCACCTGCTGTTGACAATGCCTCCATAACTGTGATCGACAACCTGGGGAATGCAGGAACGTTCACTTCTGTTGGGAACGGATGGTATGAATTAACGAATTATCCTGGCGTGGAAGGACGAACTTACACCTTAACGGCGGTTGTGGAAGGGAATTCCTATTCAGGAAGCAGCACCTTACCTTTTTATCAGCCCATGGACGATTTATACGTGGAATTTTATCCTTTTGGGGGAGATACGATCATCTCGTTAGTACCTTCCCATTATGACCAGCCGGGAGTTCCCAATTATTACCAGTTCCATGTGTATGTCAACGGGGAAAGAGACAAAAGCGTTTTTATCCAGGATGATCAGTTCACGGATGGAAACCTGGTTGTTGAACCCTTATTTGTTTCCGAATTGGAAATAGGAGATACCGTTCGGGTGGATTTATTCTGCATCGACAAACCGGTTCATACCTATTTTAACCAATTGTCTGTGAATTCATCCAGTAGTGCTACACCAGCCAATCCGATTTCGAATTTGAGTGGCGGATGTCTGGGGTATTTCTCTGCCCGGACTTTTAATTCGCGGACTATAATTGTTCAATAACAGAAAGGGGTTTACCTGGTTCAGGTTTCTAACGGGACTTCAACAGCAACACAACGTTTGGTTGTACAACATTAATCTTCAGATTAAAAAAAAGGTGCAAAAATAGAATCTTTTCATTCAAAACAGCACCTTATCTTAAGCAAAAGGAAAACGGGTTTTTTATTTAGGGATACTTCTTATCTTTGCGGGCTTAAAACAACGTGATGACAAGACAGGAATTGATTCGGCAAATTCGCGAAAAGAGATCGTTTTTATGTGTTGGTCTGGATACTGATCTGGACAAAATTCCTGCTCATTTGTTGCAGACAGAGGATCCCGTTTTCGAGTTTAACAAAGCAATTATTGATGCTACCAAAGATTTATGTGTGGCATACAAACCCAATATTGCTTTTTATGAAGCTTTGGGACCGAAAGGTTGGGAGTCCCTGAAAAAGACGATTGATTACATTCCCTCTCATTGTATGACCATTGCTGATGCGAAACGAGGGGATATCGGGAATACATCTACTTATTATGCAAAGACTTTCTTTGAGTATTTGAATTGTGATGCGGTAACAGTTGCTCCTTATATGGGAGAAGATTCTGTTACTCCGTTCCAGGAGTTTGAGGGTAAATGGGTGATCTTATTGGCACTTACTTCGAACAAAGGAGCCTTGGATTTCCAATTCACAACAGATGCTTCCGGAGAGGAATTGTATAAAAAAGTATTGAAGAAAAGTTCCAAATGGGGTTCTAAAAATAACCTGATGTATGTTGTTGGAGCAACGCGCGCCGAAGGAATTGCAGAAGTACGCAAATTGGTCCCGGATCACTTTTTCCTGGTACCGGGAGTGGGGGCACAGGGAGGAAGCCTGGAAGATGTAGCTAAATATGGTTGGAATGCGGATTGCGGTTTACTGGTGAATGCATCCCGATCCATTATTTATGCTTCGAATACACCTGATTTTGCAACCGAAGCACGAAAAGAAGCGCAAAAGCTACAGGCAGAAATGGCCCATATTTTGACGGCAAAGAATTTCTAAAACGAAATTTACATGGTTGATTACGTAGAAAAACTCATCATTTTTATCAGTACACCAATCTATGTGTTCCTGATCCTTGGTGAAATTATTCTGAGTAATTGGCACAACCGTAAATTGTATACAGTTGGAGATACAATCCAGAACCTGTACCTGATGATCGCCAATATGGGAATCGACGTATTGATGCGTGGAATTACCTTATTTGTTCTCTTGTTTTTCTTTGATTGCCGGGTTATAAATTGGGATACACATTCCTGGTATTACTGGGCTTTGCTGTTCTTCGCGGAAGATTTTATTTTTTATTGGATCCATCGAATTGATCACGTGGTACGCTTCTTTTGGGCTATTCATGTAACACATCATTCTTCTGATAAGTACAATTTGACGACCGGTTTCCGTTCTTCCGTTTTTCAACCGGTCTATCGTTTCATTTGGTTTATTCCATTAGTCTTTTTAGGTTTTGAGCCTTTTGATATTTTTATCATGTACTCGATCACCCAAACCTATGGAATTTTGGTTCATACCAAAGCGGTTAAAAAGATGGGGGTTTTGGAATACTTCCTGGTAACTCCGTCGCATCACCGCGTACATCATGCTTCCAATGTGGAATACCTGGATAAGAACATGGGAATGATCCTGATTGTATGGGATAAATTATTTGGTACCTTCCAGGCTGAAATTGACGGACTTCCGATTGAGTTTGGCTTGTATGAAAAGAAAATAGACAATAACCCGGCGAATGTCATTTTCCATGAATGGGTTTCGATTTACAAGGACGTTCGCAAAACACAGGGATTGAAAAATAAATGGCTTTATATTACCAAACCGCCGGGATGGAGCCATGATGGAAGTACTATGACATCGAAACAATTGCGGGATCACATCAAACAAGCACAAAAAGATTAGGATGGAACAAATGAAAAAAGAATTGGCAGATGCCATTCGTGCCTATCATCAAAAAGGATGGTCACCGGCTACCTCTACCAACTATTCCTTCCGATTGGCTGAAAATCCGGATGTGATTATTGTTTCCAGATCCGGAATTGATAAATCGCTTTTTTCTGCAGCAGATTTTATGGAAGTGGATATGCAGGGCTTAGCACTTCCTGCTTATGAAGGAATTCGTCCATCCGCAGAAACATTGATCCATTGCAAATTGTACCAATTATTTCCTGAAACGATGTGCATTGTTCACAGCCATTCGGTATATTCGGTATTGCAATCCATGAAGAACCCGCAAGCTGTTGAATTGAGTGGTTATGAAGTCTTAAAGGGTTTTGAAGGGATAAAAACGCACGAAACAACTGTTCACGTTCCTGTTTTTGACAATACTCAGGACATGAATGCTTTTGCTGAGACCCTGGAGCTGGAAAAAAATCGGTTGACTGTTCCGGCTTTTATTATGCGCCAGCATGGAACCTATGCCTGGGGAAGAAACTTATTCGAAGCCAAGCGCCACCTGGAAACGGCAGAATATTTATTCGAAGTCGACTGGAAATTTTCCAAATAGTACAAAAGCAGCCAACCATTCTCAAAAAACCTTCGTTGATAATTGATATCCCTGATATCAATTTGAAAAGGATGAATACATTGACCAAAACAATAACTATCATGAAATTATTTTTGACCCTAGTCATTTTTTTTATTGGATTATCTTCCATTGCGCAAACTTTTTCCCCTCAAAACAGTGGAGTATCTTCCCAGTTGAACGCGCTCGATTTTTCAAGTCCTTCTGCAGGAATGGTTGTGGGGAATTCAGGAGTGATCCGCAAAACAACCGATGCAGGATTAACCTGGACGGCTTCTACTTCCGGAACAACGTATGATCTGACCGGTATTGCATTCCTGAACGGATCAACTTATATTGCTGTTGGTAAAGGCGGGACCATTATCAAAACGACAAATGGCGGCGGAAGCTGGTCACCGGTTAATTCAGGCACAAACGAAGATCTGACGGGAATCTTCATCAATGGACTGAATGTTTATGCTACCGGCACAAATGGCATTGTTTTAATTTCTACCAATTCCGGGAATGCCTGGAGCACGGTCAACACCGGGAGTTCATTTAAATTGAATAAGGTCTTTTTTGTTTCCGAATTCATTGGTTACGCAGTAGGTGATGGCGGAACAATCCTGAAAACAGTAAATGGCGGACAAGCATGGAATTTTCAAAACAGTGGGACCAACACTCATTCGCTGACAGATATTTATTTTACGGATGGAAATACGGGGGTTGTGACAGGAGGAATTACCGCTTCTAATGAAGCAATTATCTTGCGTACTACCAACGCCGGATCTGTTTGGACTTCCGATGATTTTTCAGGAGCTGTTTTAAACGGATTGGGTTTCTACCCGGATAATTCCATCGGGTTTGCTGTCGGGGGAAGTTATACTGCAAATACCAGCGTCATTATGAAAACAACAGGTCAGGGAGCTTCCTGGTCACCGATCGCTTCTGCGTCTTCGCGTCAATTGGCAGCGTGTTTTCCGGGTAACGGGATCGGGTATACCTGTGGATTGGATGGAACGATTTTACGCATGGCATCTAATACCGCCGGAATAGATGAGCATGATCAAACGGATATCCGGATCAGTCCGAACCCGGGCAATGGAGTATTCTTGGTTTCTGTCGGGGTAAGCGATGATTTTTCGATTGAAGTTTTATCTTCGAACGGACAGCGAGTTGCTTTTGTTGAGAATTCGAACCAAATTGATTTGACTACTTCTCCGAAGGGAGTTTATGTTGTGGTGATCAGATCGGGATCGGAAACGGTGATGCAGAAATTAGTTAAAGAATAGATTTTACTGTCAGAAAGGTCTTATCATTTTTTAATAAATTACCTTAATTAAATTCGATGGAAGCAATTTTAACTTCGTATCGTTTGTGTTGGGAATTATAGTTAATAATTTCAACCACAATTTTGTCATCTGATTGGAATTTAGATTCGAAGTCAAAATTACTTAGATACTTATTTGAAATAAATCCAGTTTTATTTGAGTTTCCTAGATTTACAAATATTCCGTATTTTAAAATATTATTAATTCTTGCGGTCACTTTTTCACCGACAACAAAGTTTTTAGTTTCATTAAAATCTAATTTATTCTTAGAATTATTAATTGCGGATTTAATATTATCTACTTCTATTGGGTATTTATACAATTCTTCTGAAATATAATTGGAGTATCCTTTAAAAAATTTATCATGGTATTGAGTAAGATAATCGATTAATATTTCTGAATGTATTACTGTGTTGTGATGAGATAAGTGGGCAAACGTACCGGTTCCGGCCATGTTTTTTGCAATCTCAGTAGCTTTTTCAATTACGTTGTACCATACATCTTCACTGCAAGCACTAAGATAATCGACATTATTTAATAGGTCTAAGTGAATAATCCCCGAAATATTGATTGAAAATAATTCGGATGATTTATACGTATTACCATCCTGAGTTTCACTTATGATTAGTTGCTGACGAATTAAGTTTAGGATTTCTTTTTCGATTCTTTCTTTTTCATAACCAATACTTATTAAATCACTAATTAATTCTTCAACCTTATGAAAACCTAGAATTCCGCTTAAACCTCTAGTTCGATACCTTTCATGCAACCATTTTAAAATTTCTATTCGAACAAAAGGATTAGGAATTTTATCACTTGGATCCGAATAGAATAAATTTTTTATTCTTGATGATTCATCATTGTAATAAATTCGATCCCCTCTGAAAAAAACTTTACTAATAACGTGATTAGGGATTAGATGTTCTCCTCTAGTGCTTCTCATTCTGAATATTTCATTGTCCGAGATATGACCACTTTTGCAAAAATCTAAAAATATTTCAATACCATATCGTATATTGCTTCCAGTAAGTCCAGTTATTAATTTTCTAAAAAAGTGGTTTTGGAAAAGAGAATTGAGAATGCTTTTCAAGTAGTATAGTTCATCAGATTTCGGATAACTAACTCTTATGTTGTTTTGTAAGAAGTAAAATTTATCCTGACTTTTTTTTGATAACCTTGTAGCGTATTTTATCCTACTATATATTACTTTTTCTAATGGAGCTGGTGTTATTCGGAATGTTAAATCTTTTATGACAGTATCTAATGGCTTTTCTGTTTTAAAATTATCGTATGTTGTGTCTCTTAATGGAAGAAATACTATTGCCTTTATCGACTCTTTAATCCAATTTGCAACTTCGAACATTAAAAGTTGTTCCTCTAAATTCCTTTTATCACAATTATCAAGGACAATAATTAACTCCTTACCTTCATCATGAATATATTTTTTAATTAGTTCTCTTAAATATAAATCATCATCGGCTTTCAATTCAGATATTTTACGAAACAATTCAGTCTTATAAATTGTAGAACTTTTATCTAAGAGTTCGCCCGCTAGTTTATCAAATTTTTCGATCTCTTCTTTAAACAAATTAGTAATAGTTTGGAGAGAGTCAAAGTCTATGGAAGGATGTAAATTCTTAATTTCCGAGGTTAAATTTTCTTTTACCCATTTATAGATTTCTGAGGATGAGACTGGGGCATTGTTTAAATCTAAAGTAACCCAGACTAATTTTTTCACAAGTGTTTTACTTAAAGCAACTTCTTTTAAATATGTTGTAAATGTTGATTTCCCTGAACCAACATTACCAATTAATAGGAGAACCTGACTGTTGTATTTACTTGCATTCTGGAGTTTCGAAATTATTTCATCGGGATTTTCTGTTGATTTTACTAAGGTCGAATTTGCGTTAGACGGAAGAATTTTTTTTCTAATCAATCTATCTATTGGTGTTACATGTGATTGATGCTTGGTTGTTTGAACATAAGCATTCTTAACAATGTCAATTTTTTCTTCTTCTATATTAGGATTAAATAGATGCCTATATTGTATTGAAATTGTTTCCCCAAAAGAATTAGTAATCTGCCTATTTTGAATATTTTTTCCACCTACTAAATGAAGTGGTTTTTTAAATGGTACATTTTTTCGAATTTGATTCCTCAGATTTTCAGAATGCTTGGTAATGGCTGTTTTAGAAAACTGATCAATGAATGATGAAAAATCAGAATTGCCAATTATCCAATTATCTGAAGTAATCTTAAACGATGGCGTTGCATTATCCCAAACCCCAGCAAATAAATTTAGACCATCACAAGCAAGAATATATTTGCAAGGATTTATATCATCTTCGAAAAATCTGTTGATTTCTGCAGCATAAAGAGCCGCTTGTCTAAATGCTTCATCTAAATCTTCATGAGGCTTTTTTGCTTCAATTATTAAAGAAGGAAGTCCATTGATGGTAACTAAATAGTCCGGATAATATAGATGTGATTTAGCACCCTTATCAACTTGTATTTTTTTTAAGTTTGTTTTCGTCTTAACTTCTACTGAACTATAACCCAGTCCAATTGGTTCTGAATTTGTTATGAGTGGATAGATTATTTTTTGTTCTACATCACTCTCCGTAAGTAGTTCTTTTTCATCTAAATAGTAACTCTCCATGAATATGTCGTTAGGTAACTTAAAATATAGGTTATAAATATGCAAAAATCTTGGTTAAATACGGTAACTTATAGTTTATTTTATGATGGACAACTCTAAAAACTTTGAGATAAAATTAAAGTAATTATTATAGAAATAATCCCATCTATTCGATTGGAAGAATTAATTATTTTATAATTCTGTATATCGTTTTCTTCTTATCTCCGCTTTTTTCAAAATAATTCAATTCTACGCCTGCTTTTAGATCCCGGCTTGCGGTTGCAGTGGAAATCTCTTTAAATACTGACATATAATCTTTGCGGGTAAAGGACTTGTTTGTTATTTCAGAAAAGTACTTCAAGCGGTCTTCAGTTGTCATCGTGTTCCCGATGGTATTCACCAAACTGTTTAAAGAAACATCGATTACTTCCAACATGTACTCAATAAACGGGGTTGACTTGCCCAATTTATCACTTTTGGAAAGCGCTTCATAATAACGGTTTTGCGTTTGGTAGATCAAGTTTTCAAAAGGAATAAACTCAAAAACAGGATAATCCTGCATTAAAAGGAGCGTTTGCCACAATCTGCCCATTCGTCCGTTCCCGTCCAAAAAAGGGTGAATGAATTCCATTTCATAATGAAAAACACAACTTTTGATCAGACTCAATTCGATACCGGTTTCAGCATAATCAAACAAATCTTTCATCAGATGCGGAACATTGGTGGCCGGAGGGGCCATATGAGTGATTTTTTCGCCTGCAACAATTCCTACTCCTGTTTTCCGGTAGCGGCCTGCATCGGAAATTAATCCGTTCAACAAAAGTTTATGTGCCTCGAGGAATGATTTGGAGCTATAAGGATTAAACGTGCGTATTTGCTCATAAACCTTGATCGCATTCAATACTTCAGTAATATCTTTTTCAGGTCCAACAACCCTTTTTCGTTCTACTAAAGCCGTTATTTGCTCTGTTGATAATGTGTTTCCCTCGATGCTTAATGAAGAATGAATGGTTTTGATGCGGTTTTCCTTTCGAAGTTTCGGTGAAGGTTTATCCAAATATTTTGCGTTGATCTGTCCCAGTTTTTGCGAAATGGAGCTAACTAAAGTGAGAATCTGTTGCGTTATTTCGTATGGAGGATTCATTCCTGATAGTATCATATGATAGTATCAAAGATATTAAATTTGATTAATTAATTTCCTCCAGTACCGAATTTCCTTTCGATAAATCACCTGAAGTCCATTGCCAGGTTTCGTGCAGACGAATTCTTCCATCACTAAGAAGTTCAGGTTTGGAATGGCAAATTCCTGTCATTAACTCTCCTTTCCGGTTTACCTGGTGATAACGCATGTCAATATTTCCTTCACGATCTACCAAACCAATGAGTTGTCCGACGACAATTTGCCCACCGGAATAACTGCAGGTAAGAATATTTCCTTCCTGTTGGTAATGAAAAATAGTTTCTTCAGATGTTTCACCGTTTTCAGTATTGCTGACCGGCCGAAATTTTTTATCGTGGTAGTTCATTTTTTGATAGACAGGTTAATTATACATTTGCCCATTGTAATGCAGAATATTCTTCTTTTCGGGTTTATTGCTGATCGTTTCCTCGCATTTACCTTTAATTCGTTCATTGAGCGTTACAGAACTTCGTTCTTTTATTACCAGGTTAAAATAATTTTTGCTTGTTGCGGTCTCAAATAAAATAATAGAGTTCATGTGTTCGAATCTGCCGTTGCAATCCATATTCCATTCTCCGGAATAGGTTTCAACAACCAGGTTTTTCAATACACGTCGCACCGAATTTCCTTCCTGAACAAAGAGCGAAAGTTGTACTTCACTGTAGGGGTTGGGGTTACTGCTCCCGTAGTATTTCGCACGGATCCCGAACGCCCGGATTTCTTTTGTGAGCATATAGGGAGCGGTATCAATAATAAACTCCGAAATATAGACCGCATCCGAAAAGATGGTATTTTCTTCCCCGAATTTTTGAAGGATTTTCCCGGTTTGATTATTAACCACCACAATCCGGGCATCCAGTTCGAACATTCCGTCATCTTCACTGATGACTTGTGGAACAATCACCACCGTTTGTGTTTTAGCATATGGAAGTACTTTTTCTGCCCACAAATCATCTCTTAATTCAGTTTCTTTAATGCCCAGTTGTTTGAGAACGAGTGTCTTCAATGAATCAGAAGCGAGTGGCAGATTGGAATGAGCTTTAAGCCCAAATAAAGTGGCGAAAATCAGGAGCAGGTTTTTCATATTGATCAGGATTTTTTTGCTTAAAATTAGCATTTTACCAGGTATGGGCCAGGACTTAAAGAAAACAAGAGTCAGGACATTCAATTTTTGTAGTCTTGACTCTTGCAGTTTTATATCTCTATGTCTTTCTATCTTCCCGAGTTATTCAGCAAATTCATAATCTCATCCAGTTTCGGAGAAAGAATGATTTCTGTTCGTCGGTTTTTTGCTTTTCCTTCTGCGGTTTCGTTGCTGGCTTTCGGGTAGTATTCACCACGACCTGAAGCGGTCATCCGGGTTGCTGCAACTCCGTATTTTTCATTCAGCATGCGGGTAATCACTGTTGCGCGCCCCACACTCAGATCCCAATTGTCTTTAAACACAGCGGTTTTGATCGGTACATTATCCGTGTGGCCTTCTACCAGGATCTGGATGTCCGGGTTTTTATTCAATACATCAGCCAGAACTTTCAGGGCTTCCACTCCTTTCGGTTCCACAGCTGTAGACCCGGATTTAAAGAGTAATTTATCAGACATGGAAACATAGACTTTACCGTCGCGGATCTCCATGGTTAATTCGTCTGAGTTAAAACCAACCAATGCATCACGCAAAGTTTGGTTCAGTTTTTTCGTCATTGCATCTTGTCGTGCAATAATTGCCTGCATTTCGCGAAGCATGCGTTCTTTATTCTGAAGGTCTTTGTCCTTTTGGCTTAACTCTTCGGACTGTTGATTCAAACGTTCGGACTGGCTTTCATTGATATTTTCCTGGCCGGAAAGTTTCATTTGAAGGTTTTTGTTGTCAGAAACGAGTCGCTCGTTGACCGATTTTTGATCAGCAAGGGAGGTACATAAAGAATCCCGTTCCGACACCACTGCCTGAAGCCGCTTTCCACCTTTTTTATTTTCCGGAATAGGGTCACCACATTTATAAATTGGTTTACAAGAGGACATTGCCAGCATTCCAACAGCGAGCACGCTCATCAGAATGGATTTGTTGAATACTTTCATAACTCTTTCTTTTATAATTGGTCTATTAAAGAAAAGGAATTCGGAAAAAGTGTTCCGGGATAATTAGCGTTTTTTAGGATAGTTTGGAATTAATTGTGATTTGAACAGCGAATTGATTCACTTAGGTTTTACAGATGTGCGAATGAGGTTTGAGTTGCTTTTTCCGAAGTGCAGACTCATTAGGAAATTTTTTGATATTCTCAAAAGATCTCAATTTTTCAAGTGAATCCGCATTTTCAGGCCTGCAGAATGAAATTGTTACATATTGAATGAATTGTTATAAGAATAACATTTTCATACTATATCCATACTTGACCTATGCTATATCCATACTGTACCCGTACTTGACCCACTTGTGACCAATTTTCGATTTAATGGCGTGGTTTTATTTCTCACAATTGTGAATGCATTCTGAATACTTTTCCATCGATAATTTAAGGAGAGTTCAAATAATCCGGCATTCGTAATTCGCAATTCATTAATTTTGTAGTATGGCAGTATTATCTATTCCGGACTTGAATATTACGGAGCGCGATGCGCAAAAGATCCGTGAGTTTATGAATGCACGCGGGATCTTTTTTGATCAGTGGCAGGCAGATGTAGTGTTTGAAGACAGTGCGAACCAGGAAGAAATCCTGAAAGCATATGAATCAAGCCTGGCTCCTTTCATGCATGCCGGTGGGTACCAAACCGCAGATGTCATTACGATCAATAAACTGACGGAAAATTACGAAGCGATCCGCGCCAAGTTTTTGGCCGAGCACACACATTCGGAAGATGAGATCCGTTTTTTTGTAGATGGTAAAGGCTTATTTTGGTTCAACCTGGAAACCGAGCCGGTTTTCAATCTCCTTTGCGAGCAGGGTGATCTGATCTCAGTTCCTGCGGGTACCAAACATTGGTTTGATGCCGGAGAAAGCGACCCGTTTGTGAAAGCGATCCGCATTTTTATTGATATGAGCGGGTGGGTGCCTCATTATACGGAATCGAAACTGGAGCAACGATTCAGCGATTTTAGGGTGCAGTAACCCGTTCAGAAATATAAAATTTCCCATACTAAGGTCATAGTTTCGGGAAGATCATTAGTTTTGCAAAAAAAAATCATCTAAATGCGTTTCGCCTATCTCATTCTAAGCTTTTTGTTGTTAAGCTTTAATTCATTCTCTCAACTTAATTTAAGTGTAGTTCATTTCAGGCCGACATCTGCTTTTGGTTCAGCGATGAAACCAACTTTTACCGCAGAGTTGGGTACATCCAAGCGATTTGAAGATGATAAAAAGTTCCGAATGAACTTTTCCGGGACACTGATGGTTTTTAAACCAAAGGCAGATACTTTTTTGGTTTATTCGGTAATCTCAAATCCGGACGGGACATCGGATGTTCGTCCCGGTTATGAAATTACCAATCGTTACATCAATTTAATGCTTTATGGAGGAGTGGAATGTGCTCCTTTCGTATTCAGACATACAGATAAGGTTCATCCTTTTATCGGGATGGATTTGATGATTGGATTCAACTTTTACAAGGGAGAAACGGCTTATTCCGGGTTGAGTCATACACAGGAAAGTTCCAATAGTATGATAATAGGAGGAAGGGTCAAAATCGGACTTGAATACGATTTGAATGATTCGTTCTCATTGAATGGTCAGTTCGGAAGTTCAGCCTGGCTGCTCACCGTACCTGTTTCACTGGGGTCCGGATACCATTATAGTCTTGGAATTAAATACAATTTTAACTGAATTGCCATATGAGAACACTCTTTTTAATGATTTCTTTTGTCAGCCTGATTTTAACTATGGGTTGCAGAAAAGCTCTGAAGAATGCGGAAGATTATTACCCGGAAGCCGAGATAAAAAGTGCAACGGTGATGCCGGACGGGACGGTTATGGTTGTAGGTGAAGTGATTTCAGTTGGAAAATATAAAGGTTCTGAAATTGACCTGGTAGGCTTTTGTGCAACAACCGCTTCCCGAAAACCGGTACTTAATGAACGCCAAATCACAGCTACCCTGGAAGGAAGCACATTTACTGCTTTTTACCCGGCCGGGTATTTTGATGAAGACTCTGTTTACAATATTTCTGCGTGGGCGACGAATCATTACGGATATGCGGTAAGTTCTTATAAATCATTCGGTTCTTTGTTCTTGGATGTGACACCTTCGTGTAATTTACCTGTGGACTATTTCCAATCCGGTATAAATACGGGGTATTATTCTTCCGTACAAGAAGTTTCACCGAATGAATTTTGGGCTTCAAATGGTCCTTACCGTTGTTCAATTGAATTCCCGACTACTCCAAGCGCCGGAGTATTTAAAACGAATGCTTATGCAGAAAGTGGGAAAGTGAAGTGCAGCTTTTATCAGGGAGGGTCCTGGTATCCTTTGGCCAGTGGAACAAATGTATATGTAGAGAAGATGAGTGCTATGGTTTACCGGGTCACGATCTGCAGTGCACAATTCCAGGTTGGAAATATTACGGTAAACGCTTCTACAAGCTTTGACATTACAAATTAATCCTGGTTTTTGATTTCCGGAAGAAGGTGTTTTCAGGATTACTTCGTAAATTTGAAGCATGACGATTTCCAGGCCAAAATATATTCTTACTGATATCGAAGGAACGACTTCTTCCATTTCTTTTGTTGCCGATGAGCTGTTTCCTTATTTTCGGGAAAACATTTCCGATTTACTTGCTTTGACAGATCGCCTGGTAGTTAAAGAAGCTTTTGATGAAACCATTCAACTGGCAAAATCAGAGGACGGAGAAACGCTGACGACGGATGAGGAAATTATTGAGAAATTGTACCAATGGAGTATGGAAGACCGTAAAATCACTCCATTGAAAACTCTGCAGGGAGTTTTGTGGGATACCGGTTATCGCGATGGGGAATTAAAAGGACACGTTTACCCGGAAGTGGCAACGAATTTAAAAAACTGGAAGGAGCAGGGAATCAACCTGGGTGTATTCTCATCGGGTTCTGTTCCGGCTCAAAAATTGATTTTCGGTTATAGCATTGCCGGAGACCTGACACCTTATTTCTCTCATTATTTTGATACCAATACCGGTGGAAAAAGAGAAGCAGAGACTTATGCGAAAATTGCCGAGGAACTGCAGCTCAATCCGGAAGAAATCCTTTTCCTGAGTGATGTAGTTGAAGAATTGGAAGCTGCAGATTCAACAGGATACCAAACGATCCAGCTGGCAAGAGAAGGAATGGCTCCTTCCTGGAAACGGGCTGTGACTTCTTTTGACGAAATAAATTTCGAATAAACATCTTGTGTTCCTGTGATTTGTCGCAAATAGATTAATTTTGCGGCAGAAAATCAGTTTATGAGCGCATTCAGAACCATTTGGACAACCGAAGACAAGTACGTAGAAGTTATCGATCAACGTAAATTACCCCACGAGTGGGTAGTTGAAAAACTCATTTCCTATAAAGATGCGGAACGTGCGATCAAAGACATGGTTGTTCGTGGAGCTCCATTGATCGGTGCAACAGCGGCATATGGGATTTACCTGGCGGCAAGAGAAGGGGCGGATTTGAATGAAGCGTTTGCTGATTTACGGCTTTCCCGTCCTACGGCGGTGAATTTATTCTGGGCCCTGGATCGCATGAAAGCAAAATTGGCCGATGCTGCAGATCCGGTTCAAACTGCCTGGGAAGAAGCTGCTCAAATTGTGGAAGATGATGTTGAAACCTGCAGAATGATCGGTGTTCACGGTTTACCTTTAATTGAAGCTATTTCGAAGAAAAAAAACGGAGAAACGGTTCACATCCTCACACATTGCAATGCCGGAATGCTGGGATGTATTGAATGGGGGACCATTACATCACCGATTTACCAGGCTGCCCAAAAAGGGATTAAAGTACATGTGTGGGTGGATGAAACCCGTCCGCGCTTACAGGGTGCGAACCTGACATGTTATGAATTGACCAGGCACAATGTTCCGCATACTTTGATCGTAGATAACCAAGGCGGCCACCTGATGCAGCACGGAATGGTCGATATGTGCATCGTAGGAACGGACCGCACGACACGCCAGGGTGATGTTGCCAATAAGATCGGCACTTACCTGAAAGCTTTGGCTGCCCATGATAATCAAATTCCGTTCTACGTTGCTCTTCCATCTACTACTTTGGACATGACTATTCGTGACGGTTTGAAAGAAATTCCTATTGAACAGCGCGATCAGAATGAGGTGCGTTATGTTGTCGGGAAAAGTAAAATCTCCGGTCAGCTGGATGAAGTATTGATCTGCCCGGAAACAACACAGGCAAGCAATTACGGATTTGATGTGACACCTTCCAGGCTGGTTACAGCCTTGATCACCGAACGCGGAGTTTGTGAGGCGAGTGAAGAAGGGTTAATTGGATTATTCCCTGAATATACATAAGAAGAAGCTATGTGTTCTATTTGTACTACTGCGGTTTAATAAAACCACATAGCAACATAGAACACATAGAAAATAGTGGGTCAGTATTTAATAACTTTATGCGTTCGCATGTTCTGTCCCTGCTGAATTTTCACAAAGAACAGGTTTCCCTGCAGATCGGATAATTTGATTGAATCCGTTTCAGATTTGATCTGTGCGGTTTTTAGAATTCGCCCGCTTCCGTCATAGACACTCACAAATGTTTCCACCTGGTTGATCCCGCTGAATTGAATGATCCCACTTGTTGGATTCGGATATACACCAATCTGGAGCATGTCTTCTTCATTTATGGATAAATCTTCATCAATCGGGTTGAAGTTGGTCCCGCAGGGACCCGCATTTTGGTTGTAAGCACGTTTAATCTTCTCTGCTTTTGCAAATAGACCGTCCAATGGTTCCGTAAAACTGACAGAGGCATGTGTTGAATCATAATATACCAGGAACACATAATCAAACTCGATGGTGTCTGTTTGATCGAAGGTACGGGAGCCATGAGAAGCATAAATGCGGTAATCTGCCGGTGGCAGGGTAGTACCGGATCCGTCTGTTTGAGTAGTTGTCCAGTCAAATCCAGGGTTTACGGTGCCTGTTCCATAAAATAATGTATCACTTCCTCCCGGGAACGAGAAACGTGCTTTATAGTTTGTTGTTGTACTGGTAAGGATATTCCCGTTTCCTCCATAAAATAATGGAGTTCCATCAGGCCAGAAACCATTGGTCAAGCGTTCCCAGTGATAAATAGACTGAGGATCCGGAATTACACCGGTACTGGTAGTACTTAAGGTACGTTCGAGGGTAAAATATTCATTATCGGTAATTCCATCATTGAATCCAAGGCCATTAGTACACCCGATCGGAGAAGCGTCTTCCGGGTTATCCAAACCGTCCGGGTCCATTTTATTTCCTTTTAACACCATGAATCCCTGGGCAGGCAATGTATCTGAAAACCCTTTTTCTATGCCTAATGTTTCATCAAACAGGTCACCATTGTAAGAATAAGCCATCCCTAATTCGACATGTGTACCCACATAATCGTCGTAAGGATTTCCATTGTCAAGGTCCAGGTAAGTTCCCAGACTGAAACGGCTGAAATCATTTACACGGGAAAAATACTTTGTTTTGAAGAAAACGGCATTGCTGTAAACATCGGATGTATCGCAATCGAATGTGTATGCATAATTATGGGTTTCCACCCCGGAAGCACGTTCTAAGTCCGGGTGATCGTGCCAAATCTGCAAAAAGCAGGCATCACCATAAATAATCGGATATTCCCCGAGCATCGGTTCGTAAATCCCATTGGAATTTATATCAGCATACGGTGCGATCTGATCACTTTGGCCAAGGGAAACATCTCCGTTTCCGGGCCATTCACGAATTCCATGGACTGGAATATAAGTCGTAGAATTGGATTGGATGGAATCAATATGATCGTTGATCAGGTCTTTCGTAACGTAAAAGCCACGATTGTATTTGCTTTCAATTATGTCATTAAATAAATGATCAGTTGTATAAGGTCCCACGCGGGAAAAAGCCCATAATCCACCGTTCGCTTTTCCAAGAGTATCACCGGATTGGGTAATACCGGTGTAAACTTGTTCCAAGTCATAAGCAAGTCGTTTGTTTCCTCTGAATATCGTGCCTGCCATTAACTGAGCCCCGCCATTGACTACTTTGGTGCTTTCGCTAAAACGCATTTCAATATCATCTTTCACAAATTGAGTCTGGTATTCCTGGGGCATTTTAAAGTCAAAAGAATCATTTTTGATCAGGTGAACGAAGGCCTGGTAAGCATCTTTATCATTTCCGTTTATATCATGATTCACTAAAGTAACTGCGGAGGCCCCCAGAAGAATCTGTTGATCCTGGCGAGCTACAAATTCATTGATAAAGTTCAGCCCCGGATACTTGTCATGACTTAGAACGTTCAATTGGTTGTCCAGGTTATCGAACCAAAATAAAGAACCGGTTTTTCCCAAACGATAGAAGCCATTTGGTTTTTTGACAATTAAATGCTGGACATAATTTGAGCCGGTAGTAAAGGATCCGGAGGACAGGATTTGTGCTGAAGCGTTTAATTTGTACCAACTTACAGCATCACAAGCAAGTAAGGTGTCATTTGTTAAAGAGATCAAATGAATACCGGAGCCGTTTGAACTCGCAACAGAATTAGGTGTATAATTATTGATGCTGTTACGAACATAGATCTTCATCGCATTCTGATAGCTCATGACGCTCAATTCTTTTCCGCCTACCAATTCAAGTTCTGTGGATCTTTTTGTGTTTACATAGGAAGAATTACCCGTGGAAACGGTCAACGTTGCATCTACAAGTTCAGTCGAATAAGCATTCAGATTAGAAAAGGAGATGGAAGTTCGATAAAGGCCTCCACTCGTTTTTACCAGGTAAGTGACGAGCTCATTGTTTAGATGCCGGGTTTCAACGAAACCGACCATAAAAGTATCTGGTAGCTCATAGCTTTGGGTAACTTGTCCGGTTGTTTTGCTGATCTTAAAAAAAGCAAGAAGTTGATTGGAAGAAGCTTTAATCAACAAACTGAAAATATATTCCGAGCTTGTTTCAAATCCGTTTGAGATGTATACCGTTTTTCCACTGGCAGAAGGAATATTTAATGAATAATCTGTTGCCGCAATTAAGTCACCGATCGGATTGATTTCGGAAACTTTTAATTTAAAAGCCGTGGCACTTCCGTCTTCATGAAGACTAAGAAGTTTCATATTTCCCTGGTCCGAATCGAGGATTTTTAACCCTTGTACATTCAGGTCGTTATAATTGTTTAAAAAGGTCCTTTTGAACTGGGCATTTGAGCCAAATGAAAGAGAAGTAAGAGCAATAAGAACTAGTAATCTTTTTTTCATAGGTAGAGATTTAAACGGTGTTGTTATGAAACGAAAGGTATTGATTTAACAGAGGCAATTCAGAACAATGATCTGAAGTGTACCAATTTTTGATTAACCGGGTCTTTTTACAGGCTTGGCCCATTTTTTATTTCAAACAAGGACCTCAATCATAGTACACTTCCAATACTTTCCAACCTTTTTTGATCCGGACTCTGGGAGCCATTTCAATGAATTGGTCCTGCGATTCGTCGTTGAGAATATTCCTTACAAAATCATGGTGTAGCTTAGATATCTTGACTTAATACAAACTTTAATAATATCAGGACTAAACGTTCTTTTTTTTTTGATAAATCACTTTTATCAAATCATCTTTTTTCTTAAATTAAATAGGAAAGTGATGAATAATGAATGAAAATTACCTGCATTTTCTATGGAAGAATAAGCGTCTTCCATTCAATAACCTAACAACAATTGATGGCAAACGGTTGGAAATACTCCACGTGGGAATTCACAACCTGGATTCCGGCCCGGATTTTTTCAACGGACAAATCATTTTGGATGAAATAAGGCATTCCGGAAACATCGAAATGCATGTGAAATCCTCCGATTGGAATGTCCATGGTCATCAGTTTGATCCTGCCTATTCCAATGTTATCCTTCATGTGGTGTACGAACACGATCAATTGATCTTTATCGAGGGAATTCCCATTCCGACAGTTGAACTGAAACATGTGATCGATTGGGAACATTTCGATTGGTTTTCCAGCTACTATAAAAGAAAAACAACTGTTTTGTGTGAACCCTTTTTGAAGGAAATTTCCAGGGTGTTTGTGCAGAATCAGGTTGAACGGGCATTTTTTCAGCGCATGGATCGGAAAATGCTGGAATTGGAGCATTTGTACCAGGGCAGAAATATGTCTTTCAAGGAAGTATTGTTCCACACGATTTCCAAAGCATTCGGAATGAAAGTAAACCAGCTTCCTTTCCAGGAACTGGCTGTTGGTATTCCGTTTGATAAGTTCATGAAAGCGAATCAAAAACAAAAAATGGCTATCGCATTTGGAGTTGGAGGTTTTTTAAACGAAGACAGGGCGATTGCATATCATGAAGAACTAAAAAAAGAATGGGACTTTCAGAGGTATAAACTCAAGCTGGAGTCGAGAAATGAGTATAGCTGGAAATTTAAAGGCTGCAGGCCAGGTGGTTTTCCAACCCAGCGATTGGCTCAATTTGCAACCTTTGTTCATGAAATGAACTGGGATTCGGATAGTTGGTACCTGTCGGCAAAGGACTTGCTTTTGATGCTCCAAACCCAATTAATGAAACCTGCCCATGAGTACTGGATGAACCATTTTGATTTCGGAAAAGAGAAAAAAACGACATCCACATTGAGTATTGCAACAGCCAATACCATTATTATTAACAGCGTGATTCCATTTTTATGGTGGCTGTCGGACCGTTTGAGTGATGATTCCTATCGGAACAAGGCCTTTGAAATTCTTACATTGCTTCCACCCGAAAAAAATGAAAAGATCAATACCTGGAAAAATGCGGGAGTGAAACCGTCTAATGCCTTGGAATCACAGGGGTTGATCGAATTGAGCAATGAATTCTGCTTAAAAAAGAAATGCCTGGAATGTGTGATCGGGAATGCGATCTTAAAAGGGAATTGACAATTGAAAATGGATAATTGAAAAGTATAGGATTGCAGAATAACTTTTCGATTCTCTATTATTCATTTTCAATTTAAAAATTGCGTAATTTTGAAGGAGGAATAACAGATGAAAAGGACCCTTCAGAAAATAGCTTTTTTCTTTGAGATGCGCTCGTTCGGAGTATGCTCCTGGTGGGCAACAAAATTGGGAATCCAAACCAACAAAGTACGGTTGGGTTTTATCTATGCAACCTGCATCGGCTTAGGTTCTCCACTCATTCCTTATCTTATCATGGCCTGGATATTAGAGCACAAGCACTATTTCCTGTTCAAATCAAAAAAACGCTCCATCTGGGAGTTGTAATCACACTAGTATGAAAATTCTTATTACAGGCTCTAATGGTTTATTGGGGCAGAAAATTGTCAAGCGCTGTATCAAACACAACATTCCATTTATTGCAACTTCCAAAGGGGCCAACCGAAACCCGGAATGTCCTGAAGAAAACTATATATCCCTGGATTTACAACAGTCTGATGAGGTGAAAAAACTGGTGTCCGAACAAAGCCCAACAGCAATTATTCATACTGCAGCATTAACGAATGTAGACTATTGCGAATCACATCCGGAAGAATGTCATGAAGTGAATGTCGTCGCATCACAGGTGCTTTATGAGGCTGCGAAGAGTGTTCAGGCCCATTTTGAGTTACTTTCCACCGATTTTGTTTTTGATGGTGAGAATGGTCCCTATAAAGAAGAAGATGCAGTGAATCCGTTGAGTGTTTATGCCCGGTCAAAAGTAGCTGCTGAAAACACATTGATCAACGATCCGGATAACTATACAAACTGGTCAATTGCACGAACCATCATTGTGTATGGAACAGGTTTCGGTTTATCCCGCTCTAACATGATCCTTTGGGCTTTGGAAGCACTTCCGAAAGGAGAAGTAATGAAATTGGTGGATGATCAGTTCCGTGCACCTACCTGGGCAGATGACCTTGCCTATGGTTGTGTGGAGATTGTTTTGAGAAAGCAACAGGGAATTTTCCATCTTTCCGGGCCGGTTTCACGACCGATCAACCAAATTGTTGAGGAAGTAGGTAAGGCATTGGGCTTAACCAATCTGAACATCGAAACAATTTCTTCTGCCACACTGAACCAGGCTGCCAAGCGGCCACCAAGAACAGGCTTCGATTTGTCAAAAGCCGAAAAATTACTGGATTATCATCCCTTGGACATCAAGGAAACAATCCCAATTCTGAAAAAAGACGTAACTTACTACCACTAAGAACAAAAAATGACCCACTATTCAAAATCCACTAAACGAGGAATCTTCCTGTTCACAGGACTGTTGCTTGTTATTTTCGTAAGTCCTGATTTAATTCAGTACTTCAGACCAAAGCCTGAAATAAAGATCGAACAATGGTCGACTGCTGAAAAACAGGTTGTTGAAAAATTAAACCGGGAATCCGGCTCCAATTACCATAAGGAATGGAAGAGGCGACAGTATTCAAGGCCGCTCACCCGTTTTAATCCGAATGATTATACCCTGGAAGATTGGATGGCCCTCGGTCTTTCCGAAAAGCAAAGTGCGATCGTATTGAAGTTTACTTCCAGAAAGATCTATTCCAACGAAGAACTGAAACGAATTTTCGTGATATCGGATGAATTGTATGATTTGATCAAAGATTCGACCGTTTATCCGGAAAGGACCAGGAATCTGGACCGCCCGACAGAATACAAATTAGAACAAAAACTGGTTGTTGTAGCGATCAATCGTGCCAGTTTGGATGATCTTTTGCAAGCCCGGGACATCACAGTCTTTGATGCAAAACAAATTATTCGCACCAGGGACAATTTTGGCGGGTTTTATTCGTTGGATCAATTGAGCGAAGTTTGGCAGGCAACTCCGGAGAAAATAGCGGTTTGGGAAAAATACATCCGGATAGACCCGGAAAACATCCGAAGGATTAATATTAATACGGCAAGTACCAGGGAATTATCCTTTCATCCATATATTTCTTGGAATTTGGCAAATTCTCTCGTAAAATTGCGCTCTCAAAACGGATTCTACAAAGAACTCCGTGAGATTAAAAACTCAGTTTTGATGACGGATGAACTGTACGAAAAACTGAAGCATTACCTTATAGTAGAATAATGATAGAAGAAAAAATTAAAGGCGTAATCAGGGATGTAATCGATTTCCCCAAACCGGGAATCGTGTTTAAGGACATTACTCCAATCATGTTGAACCCATCTTTATCCAAGGAAATCGTGGCACATTTGGTGTCCATTTACCAGGATCAGAAATTGGATAAAATTGCAGGAATTGAGAGTCGCGGATTTTTATTCGGTTACCCTTTAGCAATGGAATTGGGCCTTCCGTTCGTTTTGATCCGCAAGACAGGAAAGTTACCTTACCATAAAATCAGTCATTCATACGATTTGGAATACGGTTCAGCTACGATTGAAATGCATGTAGATGCAATCCAAAAAGGAGAACGTGTATTGATCCACGATGATTTATTGGCTACCGGAGGGTCAGCTTCAGCAGCGGCAGAGTTGATTCAGAAATGTGGTGGTGAAGTAGCCGGTTTTAACTTCCTGGTTGGGTTAAATTTTCTAAATGGTAATGAAAAATTGAAAAACTACTCTAATAATATTACTAATTTAGTGGCCTATTAAAATTTATTAATCGAAAAAAAATTAACGGATACCCCAAAAAACTGTTAATCATGAACTTTGAACTAAACGAAAATCAACGAATGATCACGCAAATGGTGCGTGATTTTGCAGAAAGAGAAATCCGCCCGAACATGAATCAATGGGATGCTGATGAGTATTTCCCGGTAGAAACCATGAAGAAAATGGGGGAGCTTGGCCTGCTTGGGATTTATATCCCGGAACAATATGGAGGAAGTGGCTTTTCTTACCTGGAATATGCAACTGCATTGATGGAACTAGGAAAAGTATGCGGAGGAATCGGTTTAAGTGTTGCTGCACATAATTCTCTTTGTACAGGACATATTTACTATCACGGAAACGAAGAACAGAAGAAAAAATACCTTCCGAAATTAACTTCGGGAGAATTTATCGGAGCATGGGGATTGACAGAACCGAATACGGGTTCGGATGCTATGCGTATGAAGTGTACTGCTGTTAAAGATGGAGACCATTGGGTAATCAATGGTGCAAAGAATTGGATTACACACGGTTTATCCGGAGACGTGGCGGTGGTTTTGGTCCGTACAGGTGAATTATTGGATTCCAATGGAATTACCGCATTTATTATTGAAAAAGGGACTCCAGGATTTTCAGCTGTTAAGATCAAAGACAAATTGGGTGTTCGTGCTTCTGAAACTGCAGAATTGATTTTTGACAATGTACGGGTACATGAATCACAGGTAATCGGTGAAGTTGGACAAGGGTTCAAGCAGGCCATGCATATTTTGGACGGAGGACGTATTTCCATTGCAGCACTTTCTTGCGGAATTGCCAGAGGAGCTTACGAAGCTTCTGTGAAGTACGCGAAAGAACGCGAGCAATTCGGACAGCCGATCGGTAAGTTCCAGGCTATCGGCTTTAAATTGGCTGATATGGCAACAGAAGTAGAAGCGGCCGAATTATTGACTTTTCAGGCAGCTGATTACAAGAACAGGAATCAGAAAATGACAACTCAAGGAGCATTTGCAAAATATTTCGCTTCGGAAGTTTCTGTGAAATGTGGGAATGAAGCTGTTCAGATCATGGGCGGTTACGGGTTCACAAAGGAATATCCTGCGGAGAAATTTCTGAGAGATGCGAAACTGATGACTATTGGTGAAGGAACATCTGAGATCCAAAAATTAGTTATCTCAAGAGAGATCTTAAAGTAATTCAAAATTATTTTTAAGATACTGATTGTTGAAAAGAAATATTTTATATCTTTGCGCTCCCTATCATAAGATGGGTAGTAAAAAGCTAACAATAGAATTTAAATAGAATATGTTAATCATTCCAGTTAAAGAAGGCGAGAACATCGAAAGAGCGCTTAAGAAGTACAAGAAGAAATATGACAAAACAAATGTCATGAAAGAATTACGTCGTCGTAAAGAATTCGTGAAGCCATCTGTTGTTGATCGTCAAGCAAACATTCGTGCAGCTTATGCTCAAAAAATGAAATCTCAAGAGATTTAATCCGGAGTTATTTGCATTAGAAAAATTGAGGCCCTGACATTTTTGTCGGGGCCTTTTTTTTGTACCTTGTATTTTAGTTATGTCCTATAAAGATTCCTTCATTCATTACCTGCAGGTCGAGAAGCGCTACTCGAAGCACACCATCCTGGCTTATGAGGAAGATCTGGATCAGTTCATAACGTTTGCCGAGCTTTCCAAATCAGCAGATTGGAACGAGGTAAATCATCAGCTGGTACGTGCCTGGATCGTTCATTTGCTGGAGAGCGGACAAAGTAATCGCACGGTGTCCAGGAAGATCTCCTGTTTGCGCTCAATTTTTAAATGGCTTTTGGCGAATGGAAACGTGGAGCAAAATCCCATGTTGCGGATTCGTGGTCCGAAAGTGGAAAAGCGCCTGCCTCAGTTCGTGAAACAAACGGAAATAGATTCCGTTCGGATAGAACAGTTGTTTGCTGCAAATTTTGAAGGGATCCGCGATCGCTTGATGTTTGAACTATTTTACCAGACAGGAATTCGTTTGAGCGAGCTGATTGAATTAAAGACCAGAGACGTTACCGGTAATAGTATAAAAGTCCTGGGAAAGCGAAATAAAGAACGAATTATTCCGATCGGTGAGGATCTTTACCGGATCATTCAATCGTATGAGAAAATCAAGCCTGCCGGGCCTGATAGCCAATTAATGTTATTTGTAAAAAAAGATGGTAGAAAATTATCATCAAAGTTTGTTTATCGAAAAATTAATACATACCTTGGAAGTGTAACGAACGCGGAGAAAAAAAGCCCACACATCCTGCGTCACACATTTGCAACTCACATGTTAAACAATGGTGCCGGGCTTGAAACTTTGAAAGAGCTTTTGGGGCATGCAAATTTGTCTGCAACACAAGTCTACACGCACAATTCGTTTGCACAAATAAACTCGATATATTCACATGCCCATCCACGTGGGCGCAAAAAGTAAAAGTCATGGACGTTAAGGTGCATTCTATCCATTTTAAAGCAGATCAAAAACTGATTAATTTTATTAATGACAAAGTGGAAAAACTTCAGGTTTTTTTTGACCACATTATTGTTGGGGAGGTTTTTTTAAGGTTGGATAAGAATTCGGACAAGGAAAATAAGATAGCAGAAGTGAAAATATTAATGCCCGGGAAAGAATTGTTTGCAAAGAAACAATGTAAATCTTTTGAAGAAGCGGCAGATTTGTGTGTCGATGCCTTGCGCACACAAGTAAAAAAATATAAAGGCAAATTAGCGAATTAGTAATTGGAAATGAAGAATTTAGATAAGCGGCTCCTCGGGCCGCGTTTTTTTTTTTTTTTTTTTTTCATTCAAACGCTTGCAGTTCTTTATTTCTTTACTACATTTGCAAACCCAAACGGGAAAACACTTTAAGAATCGTTCTTTAAAATCGTAATAAAAACCAAACTTTAATGCCGGTGTAGCTCAGCTGGCTAGAGCAGCTGATTTGTAATCAGCAGGTCGGGGGTTCGAGTCCCTCCACCGGCTCGCATTAAAGGATGGGAGTGTCGCATAGTGGCTATTGCAGCAGACTGTAAATCTGTCACCTCACGGTATCGCTGGTTCGAGTCCAGCCACTCCCACGACAAGGAAATAATAATTATAAGCGGGAGTAGCTCAGTTGGTAGAGCGTCAGCCTTCCAAGCTGAGGGTCGCGAGTTCGAATCTCGTCTCCCGCTCAAATTACGATTCAAGAGAATAGGCCGGTGTAGCTCAGGGGTAGAGCGCTTCCTTGGTAAGGAAGAGGCCACGAGTTCAAATCTCGTCATTGGCTCTGCAGGGATTCACTCATTTGGTTTATGGGTGAAATTTTGTATTGTAAGAAAAAGGTTTATTAACTACGTAACAAATAAAAACAAATGGCTAAGGAAAGTTTTAATCGTTCCAAACCGCACGTAAACATTGGTACTATTGGTCACGTTGACCATGGTAAAACTACGTTGACTGCGGCTATTTCAAGCGTATTGGCTGCTAAAGGATTAGCTGCCGTTCGTGATTTCTCTTCTATTGACAACGCACCTGAAGAAAAAGAGCGTGGTATTACAATTAACACGTCACACATTGAGTACGAAACAGCTAACCGTCACTACGCACACGTTGACTGTCCAGGTCACGCGGATTACGTAAAGAACATGGTTACTGGTGCTGCACAGATGGATGGAGCGATCCTGGTAGTTGCTGCTACTGATGGACCGATGCCTCAAACTCGTGAGCATATCCTTTTAGGAAAACAAGTTGGTGTTCCTCGTTTGGTTGTATTCATGAACAAAGTGGATATGGTGGATGACGCTGAGTTGTTGGAGCTAGTTGAAATGGAAGTTCGTGAATTGTTGTCTTTCTACGATTACGATGGTGACAATGCACCGGTTATTCAAGGTTCTGCACTAGGTGCATTGAACGGAGAGCCTGAGTGGGTTGCTAAAGTTGAAGAATTGATGGATGCAGTTGATAACTACATCGAATTGCCTCCTCGTGATGTTGATAAGCCTTTCTTGATGCCAGTTGAAGACGTGTTTACGATTACAGGTCGTGGTACAGTAGCAACAGGACGTATCGAAACAGGAGTTATTAACTCTGGAGATCCGGTTGAAATCTTAGGTATGGGTGAAGAGAAATTGACTTCTACTGTAACTGGGGTTGAGATGTTCCGTAAGATCTTGGATCGTGGGGAAGCTGGTGACAACGTTGGTCTTTTATTACGTGGTATTGAGAAGTCTCAAATCAAGCGTGGAATGGTAATCTGTAAGCCAGGTTCTGTTAAGCCGCATGCTGATTTCAAAGCTGAGATCTACGTATTGAAGAAAGAAGAAGGTGGTCGTCACACTCCATTCCATAACAAATACCGTCCTCAGTTCTACTTCCGTACAACTG
>CBIHOM010000031.1:0-44248 GCA_966212075.1 uncultured Fluviicola sp. | reverse complement strand
CAAATGTTGGTGTGTTTGTTGAAGAAGTATACGTATTCCCATCAATCCAATCAAATGAATCGCAAGCTGTTTGGACATCAGTTCCGGTTGTGGAATAAGTGATTGTCAAATTCAAAGTCACAATCGAATCACAACCTGCCGCATTCTGCAACACAAATGTTGGTGTGTTTGTTGAAGAAGTATACGTATTCCCATCAATCCAATCAAAAGAATCACATGCCGTCTGAACATCTGTTCCGGTTGTGGAATTGGTGATCGTCAGGTCAAGTGTAACTGTTGAATCACAACCCGCTGCATTTTGTAAGACAAAGGTTGGTGTATTCGTGGAAGAAGTATACGTATTCCCATCAATCCAATCAAAAGAATCACATGCTGTTTGGACATCCGTTCCGGTGTTCGAATAATTGATCGTTAAATTCAATGTAACTGTTGAATCACAACCTGCTGCATTCTGCAATAAAAACGTTGGTGTATTCGTGGAGGAAGTATATGTATTCCCATCGATCCAATCAAAAGAGTCACAAGCTGTTTGGACATCTGTTCCGGTAGTGGAATTCAGAATGGTCAAATTCAACGTAACAGTCGAATCACAACCTGCGGCATTCTGCAACACAAATGTCGGTGTATTCGTGGATGCTGTATACGTATTCCCATCAATCCAATCAAAAGAATCACATGCTGTTTGGACATCTGTACCCGTTGTGGAATGCGTAATTGTCAAGTTTAATGTAATCGTCGAATCACAACCCGCTGCATTTTGTAACACGAAAGTCGGCGTGTTTGTGGAAGCCACATAAGTATTTCCATCTATCCAATCAAAAGAGTCACAGGCCGTTTGAATATCGATTCCAGTTGTTGGATTTAGAATCGTTAAGTTTAAAGTTACCAGTGAATCACAACCTGCAGAAGAAGTCAGGGTTTGCTGGTAAACGCCACTTGAATTCAGGATTTGCCCATTCCAATTAAATGACCCGCAAGACGATTGGGTGATATTGGTTGGTGCAATAGGCGAAGGACTATTTACCACAATATTGCTGTAAGAATCCGTACAACCACTTGCATCCATGATATTTACAGAATAAGACCCTGGAGATAACCCTGTACGGTTTTGTGTTGTAGCTCCGTCATTCCAGGTAAAGCTGAAAGGAGCTGTTCCGGCATAACCATTAAGGTTAATTGCCCCATTACTTCCTCCATTACAGTTGATGTCTGTAACAGACGCCGTGAAAAGTGCGCCCGGACAGTTATTCAGTATTCGTGCCACACGATTTCTTCCAATATCATTGTAACTCTTGAATCCACCAACAATTACCACATTTCCATCCGGCTGAACGGCACTTCCCCAAACCCCTCCTGTCGGTGCGCCGGTGCCAGGATTAAAAGTCAGATCCAATGTTCCGTCAGCATTTAACCTCGCAATCGCATTTCTTGAAATACCATTGACCTGCGAGAATTGTCCACCAATGATCAATTTTCCATCCGGCTGTAGGCTTAAGGTATTAATATTGTTATTTGCGCCCGAACCAGGATCAAAAGTCAGGTCCAATGAGCCATCGGAATTCAATCGGGCAATATTCTTTCTCGCCACTCCGTCAAAAGTACTAAACTGACCACCTATGATAATTTTCCCGTCTGGTTGAATCACAGCGCAATAAATTGAACCACTTGCTCCGGCCCCGATATTAAATGTTGGGTCTATAGATCCATTCGTATTCAATCGCACAATTCTGTTGGACGTTGTTCCATTGAAAGTGGTAAAGACTCCACAAACTATTATCTTCCCGTCGGATTGAACAGGTGTAGCATAAACAGCATTATTTGCTCCAGTCCCAATACTAAAACCCGGATCCAATGCTCCTGCCGATGTCAATCTTGCCAGGTATTTTGCGGATGCTCCGTTATACGTAGTAAAGAAACCTCCTATGAGTATTTTCCCGTCAGCCTGTAAATCTGTACTTACAACGATATTATTTGCACCGGTTCCGGGATTAAAACTCAAATCCAGTGTCCCATCAGAATTAACCCGGGCTACACGTGACCTTGGTTGGGTCCAGCAATTGAGGAATCCTCCTCCAATGATCAGTTTTCCATCCGGTTGCAATTTCATTGAAAGAACATCTGCATCCGGTGAACCATTTGTATATAAAAATGACGGATCTATATTTCCATCAGACAGTAAACGTGCTAAATACGTATGATAATGCCCATTATATGCTGTAAAGACTCCACCAATAAAGATCTTTCCATCGGGTTGCAATGCTGTGCATCGTACAGCATCATTTGCTCCGTGACCCGGGTTGAAAGTTAAATCCAGGCTTCCATCAGAATTTAGCTGCATAATTCTACCTACGGCATAAAGTGGGTCCAATAAATTTGAAAATCCACCCGAAACAATCATCTTGCCAGCAGGTGTTAGCTCAATTCTGTTTATTGAGGTTGATAATGATGGTCCCTGAAAAGAAGCGTCCAGGCTTCCGTTCGAATTGATTCTAATTATATCACCGACAGCAACACCGTTATAAGTTGACATTCCTCCTCCAATGAGAATCTTCCCATCGGGTTGCATCAATCCAACATTAAACGACCCTATCGGAAAACCACTCCCTGAATTAAATGAATTATCAATCGTTCCATCTGTATGAAGGCGAACGATCCTTTTAATCGACAAGCCATTGAATGTTGTAAAATTTCCCAGAGCAATTATTTTTCCATCCGTTTGCAGAACCAGGCAATTGATAAAAGAATTTGGTCCTATACCTGGGTCAAATGTTCCGTCTACTGTTCCATCACTATTCAAACGTGCAATGTTCTTCCGCGCTAAACCACTGTATGAATTGAAGGTTCCAGCAACCACTATCTTGTCATCCGGCTGTACAGCTACTTTTTCTACAAATGCCAGGGTACTGCCGGTATCCATTATGAACGTTGGATCCAGTGAACCATCCGTATTCAGACGGATTAAATGTGCTGTAGTTGTTCCGTTATAACTTGAAAAAGTACCGGCAATAAGAATTTTACCATCAGATTGGAGATTAACACTATAAACGGCACCTGCTCCCAAACCGGTACCCGGATTAAAAGATGCGTCCAGTGACCCATCCGGGTTAATCCGCGCAAGACCATTTCTTGAAACACCATCGACTGTTGTAAATAACCCACAAAGGATGATTTTATCATCCGCTTGCTTACATGCTTTAATTATTCCATTATTTAGACCGCTTCCCATATAGAAAGTCGGATCAAAACTTCCGTCTGCATTTAAACGAGCTATTCGCGGACATGAAATTCCATTGTAGGTAGTATATCCCCCAGGTATTACAATTTTTCCATTTGACAGTCTAACCGCGTGCAATGCGGCATTTGCTCCCTCGCCGATAGAATAACCGAGATCTGTGGGATTAAATGTTGGGTCATTCGAACCCGCCTGACCATAGACAGAGTAAACACTAATAAACGCAAGTAAAGTAGTTAATGATAGATTTAGGAAGTAGTTCATTTTTAAATTATTGAGATGCTAAAGTTATACAATAATTTCAGTAACTATAATTGTAATTTGCAAAATATCATTTACAATGAATAATACTGTGTAAAAGGTGAAAGATTTCTGGTAAAGCGGGTAAATGGTTCATTGTGTTGCTTAATTGTACAAAAAAATCCGTCTCCAATCCTACTACGGACGGAAGACGGATCCGGGCTTTGATTTGAGTTACAGCGCCCTTTCTCTTTAGTAGGGTGGGTTAATTGGGGGTTTCTTATTTAACAGTTACAACGATTTTGGAAATGTTGTCTCCGTCCCAGCTTACTTCTACAGTTTCATACCACAATTCCGCAGAACATACATACGTTCCATCTGCTTTGATATTCGTGATTTTAAGCCCCTGAGTTGCCGGATCTCCGATCATCGGTTGTCCGTTCTCAGTTGTGATATCCATCGGATCCACTCCGCTTTTCACATAATTCTTAGCTGCTTCCAGGATGCGTCCTCCTTCCGTAAATTCGTTCAGGAATGCTTTCATGCGGTTGCTTACTTTCACCGTTGCTTCATCTTTCAATGTTCCGACTTCCAGTGTGGCAACTTCACTGCCGAAGGAATTGATCTCAATGGTGTATTTTCCGTTTGCATCTACCAGATACAAATTGCTCTTATCCGGGCTTGAGGTGATATCCAGATCTCTCACGAACGGACCTGCCTGCAGGAAATCAACCTGCTCAATTTCTTTATCTCCTTCTTTCAATGAAAGAAAATAGTTGCTGTTTTCAGCTTTTACATCAACTACGATGTAGATCTTCCCTTCCGGTGCGATCAAGGTTTGTTGTTCTTCTTCGTTCACCAAAACAGAACTTGCTTTGAAGTCAACGGTTATTTTTTGATCATCAAATTTGCTTTCAACTCCTTTTTTGATTGTTACGGGTGGTTCAGCTGAACAGGATCCAAGCAATAATCCTCCTGCTGCTGCGATTGATAAAATAAATAATTTCATGATTTCTTTTGTGTTTGAGGCAAAAGTAATCCGAGATAAACAAACGAACAGCTCCACTTTGGTGTACGAACGGGAACAATTAGCAAGTGCAGGGATTTTTCAAATAAGTGTCAAGATTGGAACCGCTCTTTTTGCTTTAATCGAACCGTGAACGATACGGAATGGAAAAAAGAACGGAAGTTCCCTGGGAAGGTTTCGATACAATTGCAAAGTTAAAAACTCCTTTTCTTCGTTTGTTCAAAAGGTTGATTCGCTTTTCAGTAATTTGAATCGCAACAGATTCGTGCTCCTTTTTTGGGTTCACCGGTAGGTCGGTTGAAAAGCCTCTTCCATTATCCGTGATCGAAATTTCGACTTCTTTTCCAACTTTTTTATAAGAAATAATCAATTTTCCGGGTTTATCCAATTCTGAGAACCCGTGTTCAATCGCATTTTCAATAAAGGGTTGAATAAGCATTGGTGGGAGCAACAGATTATCGGGTGATATTTGTTCGTCTATTTCAATAGTATAATCAAAGGCATTGTTAAACCGCAATTGCTGCAAGCGCATGTAGTCTTTCAACCATTTTAACTCTTCTTCCAGGGAAATGTTATCGGTTGAGGAATGCTGCAGAATCGACCGCACAAGCCGGGCAAATGAAGTAAGCAGTTTCCCGGATTCTTCCGTATCTTTTTTCAGCATATAGGTATGAATGGCATTGAGTACGTTGAAAATAAAATGCGGATTCATCTGGCTTTGCAATAAGCGTTGTTCCATTTCAACGGCAACTTTCCCGGCCTTCAAGCGATTGTAACGAACAGTCGTATAGGCAATGACACTTATAAGCAACAGCAATAGAACAGACCCATAAATGAAATAATTCAGTCGCTCCAGTTCGATATCTTTCAACAGGTTTTCCTGTCGCAACTGCAAATTTTCCCGCTGCTTTTTTTCTGTTTCATATTGCTCCTTCATCCGGGAAACCCCATGCTGAATTTCTATACTGCTGTTGTTGTCTTCCAATTTTTTGGCTTCTTCGAAGTATTCCAGTGCGATATCCGTTTTTCCCATGGCCTTGTACACTTTGTAAAACTGCCAGAGTACGTCTTCTTCCAAATCGGAATAATCCGGATTTCCTTTGATCCAACCGTGTTTCACGTTCAGAACGGCCAGTGCACGATCGTATTGCTTCCTATTCATATAGGCCGTTGACTCGTATAACGAAATCGTTACAGAATTGAATGTGTCTTGTTCACTCATATAAAACACATCGCATTCCTTTACTAATTTCAGGGCTTTCTTGTGCCTGCCCGTTTCAGCATAAACATGAGCCAGGTTTGCCTTACAGGTTATGATAACCCGTTTTTGCTGAAATGTTTTTTGCAAGCGAAGAGCTTCCAGTAAATATGGTTCGGCACTGGTAAACATTTTTTGTTCGGCAAGCATCCCGCCCAAATTGAGTAAGGCAATAGACTGGCCGTTGAAATCTTTGATCTCTTTCCGGAGTTCAATAGACCGTTTGTAATAGACTGTTGCTTCTTTATAGCGTTCCAACTCCTGTAACAGGGTAGCAATACTACCCAAACATTTTGCTTCTTCCTTTTTGGAACCCTGTTTTTCGTGATAATGCAGCATTTCCAGATTCAGTTGCAGTGCTTTCTTAAAATCCCCGTGCTCTTGGTAATACAGGGAATACAATCCTTTACTGAACATTAATTTGTCTTGTGCACCGGGTATTTTCCTGAAAATACTATCTGATTTTTGAAGATTCAGCTTCATTTTATCCCAGTCCTTGAGATGCAGGTAATAGGTTCCATAAATGGCATACACCAAGCCTTCCCCTTTGCTGTAATTCAGTTTACGGGATAAGCGCTGAACACTGTCCATATATGCCCGGAATACAGCCCGGTCTTTATAAAAGTAGCTTACACCTATATCGTAATACAATTTAGCTTTTACAGTATCTTCATTTTGATACCGGACCTTTCGCAGCAAACTGTCCAATTGTGGTTGAGCACCCACTGAATTTGAAAAGATGCAAAAAAGGAGAATGATCAGGAGGCGGATCAGGGATGTCATGGTGTGTGTTTTAAAGATAATGCATTTTTAATAGTTCGCCTTAAAATGGGTCAGGACCTCTTCTTTCTTCCTGGTAGAAACCGGTATTTCCACACCATTCGGTAAGATCAAAAAACCACCGTTACGTTTATCAAATTGAGTCACATGACGCATGTTTACCAAATAACTTTGGTGTGTGCGAATGAAATGTTCATTGTCAATGATACTTTCAAAATGTCCCAGGGTTTTGGAGACCAGGATTTGTTTCCGGTCAGTGAAAAAGAAATGAGTATAAGCACCGTCAGCCAGGCAGTGTGTGATGTCATCTACGTTTACAATGTGAAGCATATCAGCAGTATTCAGGACGATCCGTTTTGGTTCGGTTGGTTTGAATTGCTGCCGGAATACATCCAATTGTTCCAGGATCTTATTATTCTGAATGTGTTTATGTGCCTTTAATAAAGCAGCGGTTAAATCCGACGGATCGAAGGGTTTCAGCAAATAATCCAATGCGGAAACCTGGAATGCTTTCAGCGCAAAATCATTGTATGCAGTAATAAAAATGGTCGGTATGTAACGCGGAGCTATGGATTGCAAAATATCAAACCCACTCTTATCGTGCAATTGGATATCCAATAACAGCAAATCAGGATTGAATTCATCAATTGCTTTCAACGCAGCGGGAACACTGTCCGCTTCCTGTATCGAGAGGTTATCAATACCGCTTCTGGATAATACCATCAGGCAATTTTCACGCGCTATTTTTTCGTCGTCTATAATTAAGATTTTCATCAAATGGAGGTAAATGGGGTAAACAAAAATACAAAATCCGTTTATCAGCTGATAAACGGATTTTCAATATAGTTATTTGTAACCAGCGTTATTTACTGCTTCACCACCCGCTGAACCGTATGCCCGGTTGGATTTTTGAGATCAAACAAATAAATCCCTCTTTCGAAGTTCTCTAAAGAAACAGTTCCCTGATTTTGGATCCGGTCTTTCATTACAAGCTTTCCTTGCGCATCATAGACACTTAGTTCTGCATCCTGACCGAAGAAAGAAATATGAACCAGATCATTGGTTGGGTTCGGGTAGATCTCAAAGAGATTCTTGCCGATATCCGATAAACCTGCGGTAGAAACTGAACCGTTGTTGAAATAGATCGCTTCTGTTACTGTGAAGAATTCATTCGCTGATTTGAATGGGCAGAACACACTTAACTGCAACCAGTATACACCGTTTCCATTGTTCAGTACATAATTCGTTGTGTCGAAGTTCGAACCGTTGGAGTCTACTATATTCCAAATCACGTTTACGATGTTACCGTTTGCCCAGATCGAGTCAATGTAAGCAGTGTCAATTCCGCTATAATAAATATCGCAGTTGGTCATTGTCACTCCTAAAGAATCCAACGCTAATGAATCGATGAATGGATTGTTGAAGACGAAATTAGAATCGACTGGGATAACAACTGTCGTGGAAAGTGTATCTCCGCAATTGTCTGTTACATGCAAATCATGAATTCCTGCACATAATCCAGTCACCAAACTATAACCGTTTGAAGTGATCACCTGCGAGCCGTTGTCGAAGTCCAATTCGAAAGATGCATTTCCGGAAACGGTAACTGCGACTTCACCTACACAATTATTCGCATCAGATGGCATGGAAAAGGAGTTTTCGATGGTTAATGGAAGATCCGGGATAATAGTTAGATCCAAAGTAATGATCGAATCACAACCCGCCGCATTTGGAATAGTATCCACATATTGACCGGAAGCAGTGTAAGTTTGATTATTGATTGGCCAGGTGAAGGATCCGCAAGCTGTTTGGAGTTCGGTTGAACTGGAAGAATTCAGGATGGTTAAATTCAACGTGATAATGGAATCACAACCTGCAGCATTTGGAATGGTGTCCGCATACTGACCGGAAACTGTATAGGTTTGGCTGTTGACTGACCATGTGAAGGATCCACAGACACTTTCTGTTTCTGTGCTGGAACTTGAATTCAGGATCGTCAGATCTAATGTTATGATCGAATCACAACCGCCTATACTGGTTAATGTATCCGTATAAATTCCCGAAGTAGTATAATTTTGATTCGTCAAACTCCAGAAATACGCATCACAGCTTATTTCATTTACAGTCGATTCGAAATGATCGACAAGTGATAAATTCAATGTAACTACAGAATCTGCACCGTAATAATTCAGAATGGTATCCGAATATACTCCTGAGACCCAATACGTTTGTCCATTCTGGTTCCATGTAAAGCTGTTGCACGCCACTTGGTTGAAGGATGAATAAGTTGTTGGGTAAACAACCAGGTTTAAAATGTACAAGGAATCACATCCACCAGGAACATCGATGTGGTGATAATACTGGCCTGAAGCAGTAAACATATTTCCATACCAACTGTAGGTTGAATTGTTGTAAATGGTGTCAAATATTTCCATTCTATTGTTGCAAATAGTATAGATTTTATGGTAAACCTGTTGTCCGGATTCAATGATATTTCCAACAATATGCATTTTTTCACCGATTGGTTCCAGATCATATACTTCTGAAATAGTTTGGATTCCAAAGCTTGCAGGTTCCATGCTTTCATCCGTAAAACTACAGAAGCCGTTGATATCACTGTTTGGTCCATACCCATTAAAATCCCCAACCAAATAGGCAGAATTATTTACACACTTGATAGCATATACCCCATATGCAGGATTTGTACTGAAAGCCGGAGTCCAATTTTCAACTTGATTAGACTGTAAGTCGAACTTCACCAATGCTTGGTTTGTTTGAGTTCCCATGGAGGAAAATCCTCCAGCTAAATAGGCTGATTGATCTTTCAATTCAATAGCATGAATATATTCCCATGAGTTCAAGAACCCGGGTAACGAATAAGGTAATAGTGAATAAGTATTTAAATCCACTGCAGCGAATGCTTTTCTCGGACTTCCCAAAACAGAATCAAAGACACCCACGAAAAATAATGCGTTGTCTTTAATTTTCATGTCTTTTATTGTAGAAGATTGATTCAGTTGCATATTGAAAGACAAATCAAAATCCAGCGTATTCAAATCCAACCTGCAAAGGGATTCCTGGGGTGGTTGATTCGAACCTCCCGCACCCGTAGCATTTGCCAAATAGACATATCCATTATGGTATATCATCGGACTTTTATGATTTGAGGTGTTTCCATTCCATATCGCGTTTGCTAATGGTATTTCAGATGTTGTATTTACATCAAATACACGTATCCCAGCTATACCTCCGGATAGGATTGAACCCGAAACCACCAGTTTATTTCCACCAAGAACCAATCCCCGAACTTCGGTTCCCTGAATGGGTAACTGCCAGTTAATCAGTTCATCTGTCGACGCATCAAATTTTGCCACCAACGGCGTTTCTTTATATCCTATAAATTGTGCATTTCCTGAAGAAAACAACAGTTGATTGGCAGCATCGAGGCTGACATAATAACTAGGATTCGGATTCCAGGATGTCACAGCAAGAGTTGTCGTATCAAATGCTGCAAGGTAATTTCTGGTTACTGCACCTAAGGTTACATTGTTATTGTAGAATGAAACATAGAATTTATTTCCTGCTTTCTTGATTCCGTTCACACTAACAAAATTTGAACCTTGCGGGTTGAAAGAGTTAACCGAATGACTGTTTTTGTTGATTATTGCCAAACCGGTCCGTGGAGTGCTCCCTAGATTTAAAAAGTTCCCTCCGATAATTAACTTCGTTCCCAGCTCTTCCATTTGTGTCACCTCCCCATCTACTCCAGGGGAGAAACCAGGCACCCAGAAAACAACACTTTTAACTCCTCCGGTAACCGATATTTTAGCAATATTCTTGTACCCGGACCCATTGATCTGATTGAAAGACCCAGCTACAAAAAGAATATTTCCGTTAACAATTAATTTATTAACTGAAGCAGATCCTCCAATTAAATTAGGGTTCCAGCTCATCAAAGTACCTGTATACAGATTGAATTCGGCCAGTCCTTTACGAACTACGCTAACAGGTGATGTAATTGTATTGAAAGTTCCACCGACTAATAATTTACCATCATACATTTCAAAACAACGCACTTCACCATTTGTGAAAAAATGGAGCGAATCCAATAACCCGGTTGTTCTGTTTATGGCAAACACTTCATTATAACGGGCACCAACAACAAATGAGTCTGTTACAAATATTTTATCAATCGAATTTTGAGATACTTGGTTTACCCATGAAGTAACCTGAAAATTATTGTCCAAATGTGCCAGATTGCTTCGGATACTATCTCCAATTTTTGTAAAAGATCCATAGACATAATAACCACCATTTTTATCGCTCTCTATTCCAAATATTGTTCCTTCTACACTTGAAAGTACCTGGGTTGGCAAACCGGTATTCTGATCCAGAAGATCCAACCCGTAACTTACATGCCTGATCCCGTTAAATGCTCCACCAAGGTAATAGGATGCATCGGTGCTGTCGTGAACAATGGTGGTCACTATTCCGTCAGGAGACCAATTCGATGAATTAACAAAAATTTCCTGGTCATTGACGATATATAGATTCAATGTTACGATCGAATCACATCCGGTTACATTCTGCAATGTAAACGTTGGTGTATTTGTAGAATTTGTGTAGGTAATTCCGTCAATCCACGTCAATGAATCGCTTGCGACCTGATAATCGATTCCGGTGGTCGGTAAAACAATTACTGTAAAATGAACTATCGAGTCACACCCAAATTGATTCAAAAGTGGACAGTCAAAGGTTTCAATGGTCTGATCGATCGTTGCTACCTGATAATTCGGCAATACGACCGAACTCCATAAACAAGCATAGGTCGTGTCATAAGACTCTACGGTCTGACATAATGTTGTTATCGAAAATTGGCTTGCTGTCCAATTGCTGCAGGAATCAATACTTCCCTGGGGTCTTATTTTGATCTCATAATTTGTATTCGGCAATAACCCTGAAATATTTATTTCTCCGGTTACATTCTGAACAGGAATCCAGGATGAATTGTTGTTTAATTGATACTCCCAATTCGTCGTTGATTGAGGTTCCGTTACAGCAAATTCAACACCATTGGATGTTACATCGGTAACCGACAAGTCTACAATTGAAGACGGAGTCGAAGTATTGATTGTAAAAGCAGCACAAGGTCCTGAAAACCCGGAACCACCAATTGCTTTAATATAGAATGTTCGATTTGTCTGACTCGATATGTTGAATATCCCATTTACGTCGGAAGAAACCAATTCGCCATTACAGCTGTCGGCAAATAAACCCCACGTTGAGTTATCATTTAAGGAAGTGGCATTGGTAACGCTAAACTGAACAGAAGTTCCGGGACAAACACTCACATTTGTTTGTGATAGGATTGCTGTATCACCGACAATGAATTTATTCATCGCATAAACACCGCCTTCAAAATCTGAAATGAGCGTGTTTGTAACAGTTCCGGTGGAATTTTTGATCTCTTTAAAATCTACGTACTGCTCGGTCATCAAATGCATTTGCGGCGGAGCGAAATTTGCAGCACCCAGATTCTTTAAAATTCCGATACTTTCTCCTTCGCCATAAATAATATCTGTTAAACCATCCTGATCATAGTCCAGATAGGATATATCACGCAGGTAACCGGTCGGATTCAGTGAATAAGACTGAATCGAAAACGTCATCGCATTATTTTTGATCACTAAAATGGCTTCCGCAATACCAAATCCAACAATAAAATCACGGTCACCATCATTATCCAGGTCTGTCGCCTTGAATAAATTATAATTAGCTCCAAGATCAACAAGCTGAACAGACGGAGCAATCGTTGTTCCATTGTTATAATATACCTCGATCGTAGTGTTTTCCAACGAAACAATATCCTTAAATCCGTTACCATCCAGATCAATTAATTCAAATGGCTTCTTTGAAGCAGAAAGCTGTGTTTCTGCCACATACTTCGTAAAACCGGATTGATTATTCAAATAATACAAAAATTCCCCATACCCGGAATTGTTGTCATTATTTAATACGATATCAATAAAACCGTCGTTGTTCAAATCAGTTAGCTTCTGATATAACCCTTCTGTATAAATATCAATATTTACCGGTCCGCTAAAGTTTCCGGAACCATCATTGACATAGTAATTTAAAAGTTCGTTGTCATTAGCGCTTTGATAATAATAAAAACTTGAAAGAACAATATCGAGGTCATTATCATTATCAATATCCCCCAAATCGATTTGTATAGCCTCATAAGCCGTATCGATTGTTAACAGATTACTGTATTGACCGTTTCCTAAGTTTTTGGTGTAAACCAATCTTCCGCTTGAATAAAATACAATATCCTTTAATCCATCCCCGTCAATATCACCTTCATCAGCAGCAAAACCACCGTCAGATTCGTGTTCGAACATAAGGGTTTTGACATTCGTAAAATGATTAGCTCCATCATTCAAAGCAACAAAAGCCTTTTGGGTAAATGAGCTTTCATACATGATCAGATCAAGACTTCCATTGTTGTCAAAATCAGCAACTTTTAACTTATTAATGAAAAAATCCTGATAAATAAGGGTTGAATTGAATGTGTTACTTAGCGGTTCGTAATCAATCAGATATACTTTTCCATTCATTACCACAAAAAATTCAGCTGTTGAATCTGAATCGTTTTCAAACTGAACCAGGTTTGTGATCCCGGACGGGCTATTATCGTAAAAATCCGAATTGGTTGTCTGTTCCGAAAACGGATCCAGGCTGGTGGTTACAGCATGTCCCAACATCGTATGGTCATAGATGAAAACATAATCGCCTATACCATCCGCATTCAAATCTACGTGCAACGCATCTGTAATATCATCGTAATTATTAAGCCCTGTATAAATGACAGAATTCATCAATTGCTGATCCAGGTGAAATGGGTTTGACGGTTGATTTGAGTAAACATGATAACCCTGATTAATATCAATCCTCCCGTCTTCGTTCGCATCGTAAAATTTGCGGAGATTTCCATTGACTGTTTCTGCATGAAGCAACGGTTGACTAAAAGTACCATTGCTGTTTACCATGTAGTACATTTTATAGTAAACAGTATAACCGATGTTGGATATGTTCTGTTCAAATAACAACAGATCACTTTTTCCGTCTACATCCAGGTCATAACAATAAAACGTGGTACTATTTGTTTGCGGTAATGCTATTTCCGTCTTCGAGTAAGTTCCATTTTGATTATTGATAAAGACCAGGATTCTATTCGGTCCGGATTGGTTAATTACGATATCCAGATAATTGTCATCGTTGATATAAGCGACTTCACAATTCGAAAATCCGTTTTCAATGGTGAGTCCCGTTTCAATTATTTGTCCCCTTTCCAAATTCAGGGAAGGGCTTCCGTAATGAATTTTTAAGTTGTCACCGAAAGCTATTATATCCAGGTATCCATCATTATTCATGTCACCTTCTGTCATAGAATTCGATGGTTTTTTGGTGATCTCTGAAATTTCAAGATATTGACCAAATGAACAATAACTGATTAACAGGAACAATAGTAAGGTAATCTTTTTCATAATCTTTGATTAAGCGGTACATTTTGATGAAGCAAAAATACAAAAATCCGTCCACCAAATTGATGAACGGATTTCCATATGCTGTTTATTAACTTCTCCGTTACGCCTCCACGTGCATGTAGCTCTCCACGCTCGGACAAGAACACACCAGGTTTCTGTCTCCGTATGCGTTGTCTACACGACGAACAGGAACCCAGTATTTCCACTCTTTCAGGTAAGCAACCGGATAAGCAGCTTCCTGCGGAGAATATGGATAGTTCCAGTCTTTGTTGATGATACAATCTGCTGTGTGCGGAGCGTTTTTCAACAAGTTGTTTTCTTTATCGGCATGACCGTTCTCGATTTCTTTGATCTCCGAACGGATCTTGATCATTGCTTCAATGAAACGGTCTAATTCTTCTTTGTCTTCCGATTCTGTCGGTTCAACCATCAATGTTCCCGCTACCGGGAATGATACCGTTGGTGCGTGGAATCCGAAGTCGATCAACCGTTTCGCCATATCTGCTACTTCTACATCTGCCGTTTTCTTGAAATCACGGCAATCCAGGATCATTTCGTGTGCCACTGTTCCGTTTTTACCGGTATACAATACATCGTAGTGACCTTTCAATTTCGCTGCAATGTAGTTTGCATTCAAGATAGCTGCTTCTGTAGATTGACGCAATCCTTCCGCTCCCAACATTTTGATGTACCCGTAAGAAATCAACAAGATCAGGGCGCTTCCGTAAGGTGCTGCGGAAACTGCATGGATCGGTGTGTTTCCTCCTGCCGCAACAACCGGGTTGCTTGGCAGGAAAGGAGCCAAATGTGCTGCCACTCCGATTGGTCCCATTCCAGGGCCACCACCTCCGTGAGGAATCGCAAATGTTTTGTGTAAGTTCAAGTGACAAACGTCCGCACCGATATTTCCCGGATTGGTTAATCCAACCTGTGCGTTCATGTTTGCGCCATCCATGTATACTTGTCCACCGTTCTCGTGGATGATTGCAGTAATCTCGCGAATTCCTTCTTCGTAAACTCCGTGTGTTGACGGATAAGTTACCATCAAACCTGCCAATTCGTTCCCGATCTGGTTCGCTACTGTTTTTAATTCTTCAATATTGATGTTCCCGTTTTCGTCACAACCGGTTACAACTACTTCCATTCCTGCCATTACTGCAGAAGCCGGGTTTGTTCCATGTGCAGAAGAAGGAATGATCATTTTTGTACGTTGCTTGTCGCCACGGCTTTCGTGGTATGCTTTGATTACCATCAATCCGGCGTATTCGCCTTGTGCACCGGAGTTCGGTTGTAAAGACATTGCAGCGAATCCTGTTGACTCACACAAATCTTTCTCCAACTGGCGGAACATCGCGTGGTAACCTGCTGCCTGCTCAACCGGAGCAAACGGGTGCATATTTGCAAATTGAGGATTCGTAATCGGGATCAACTCAGAAGCTGCATTTAGTTTCATGGTACATGATCCCAATGGAATCATGGAATGAACCAATGAAAGGTCTTTGTTTTCCAAACGCTTCAAATAGCGCATCATTTTGGATTCGGAATGATACCTGTTGAACGTTGCATGTGTAAATACTGCATCTGTTCTCAATACGGAAGCACTTAAAGAAGATTCTTCCGTTACAGCGCTTGTTCCGAAAATACCCAGAATTGCTGCTACATCTTCTTTTGTATGTGGTTCACCAAAGCTGATCGTCAATTCAGATGCATTGATGATGCGGAAGTTCATTCCTTTTGCTTCGGCTGCTGCTTTGATTTTCGCAGTATCTACTCCTTTTACCCAAACTGTATCAAAGAATGAATCGGACCCAACCTGGATTCCTGCAGCTTTCAATCCCAATGCAGTGGAAGTTGCCAAGCCGTTTACATGCTCAGCGATTTCTTTCATTCCTGCAGGACCATGATATACTGCATACATGGAAGCCATAACTGCCAATAATGCCTGTGCTGTACAAATATTGGATGTTGCTTTATCTCTTTTAATGTGTTGTTCACGTGTTTGCAATGCCATACGCAATGCCATGTTATCATCCGCATCTTTGGATACCCCGATGATACGGCCCGGCATGGTGCGTTTGTATTCATCTTTCGCTGCGAAATATGCTGCGTGAGGTCCACCGTAACCCATAGGAACTCCGAAACGTTGGGAAGAACCAAATACGACATCTGCTCCTAAAGATCCCGGAGATTTTAACAGCACCAATGAAAGGATATCTGCAGCAACCGCTGTTTTCAATCCGTTATTGCGGGAAATGAATCCTGCAACATCTGTAATATGACCTTGTGCATCCGGGTACTGGATGATCGCACCGAAATAAGTTCCGTCATTGATGAACGTTGTTTCGTCACCTTCTACCAATTCAATTCCTAAGTTGATCGCACGACCAAGAACAACCTCTTTTGTTTGAGGGAATACATTTTTCGAAATGAAGAATTTATTCACTCCGTCTTTTGCTTCCTGACGTGAACGGGAATTCCAGAACATGATCATTGCTTCGGCAGCAGCCGTTCCTTCATCCAACAAAGAAGCGTTTGCGATTTCCATTCCTGTTAATTCCATGACCATTGTCTGGAAATTCAGCAAAGCCTCCAAGCGACCCTGGGAAATTTCAGCCTGGTATGGAGTATAAGCCGTATACCATCCCGGATTTTCCAATACATTTCGCAAAATTACAGAAGGAACAATCGTTTCATTGTATCCTAAACCGATGAACGACTTGTATACTTTATTTTGAGCACCAAGTGCGGTGATGTGTTGCAAGTATTCTTGCTCACTCAAGGCATTATCGATCTTTAATTCTCCTGATAAACGGATATGTGAAGGGATCGTTTTGTCTACTAATTCTTGAATTGATTTAACACCAATAGCAGCTAACATCTCAGATTTCTCAGCTGAATCAGGTCCAATGTGACGGGATGAAAATGCACTCATAAAAATTTCATTCTTTTTTGAAGCCTACCTTTACTGATAAGCCGCTGCAAAGATAGCGATTTTCACGCTTCATTATTTCGATTTAGTTTGGAATATTTGTTAAGTCAAACCAGAAGCTTTCCATAGACATACAAGAATGGAATTCAAATCCGCGATCGGTCTGAAATCCAGCTAAAAGAGATTGAGGCTTTCTACTTACAGCTTGCTTTTCTTTCCATCATTTCCGGACCGCTCATTTGCTCAAATTCTTTGCATTTAGCCTTCTTCGTTTTGATGAGTTCTTTTACTTCTTTTTGACCTTGGGCACTGAATTTCTTTGTACGCAATTCCTCGTATTTATTCGTCAAAGCATCACTTGCACGGATGCAATCACAAATAGAATCTTCCCCGCAGGAAGTTAATATCAGACCAAAAAATACCGGAAAAGCTAAAAATCGGAGTTTCATCAAGTTCATTTTAAGTGAATTCCCGTTAAAATATGCGTGTTTGCATGCCATATAATGCAGGAATGATTTACTTTGCTATTGCAAACAAATGTAATCCATGCAAACAAAACTTCCAAAAGTAGGAACCACCATCTTTACAACTATGAGCCAAATGGCAAACCAGTATCAGGCCATTAATCTCTCTCAGGGATTTCCCAATTTTCCAATTGACCCTTTGATTGAGGAATTACTGGCAAAGAACAGTAAAGAAAATGTACATCAATACGCTCCGATGGCCGGTCTTCCTGTGTTATTGGAAGGAATTGCCCAAATGGTCCATCGTGTTTATAACAGAGAGCTGAACCCAGCAACTGAAATTTTGGTGACTTCCGGGGCCACTCAGGGCATTTTTGCTGCGCTTCAGGCTTTAGTCCATCCTGGAGATGAAGTGGTGATCCTGGACCCGGCATATGATTGTTATAGCCCGGCGGTTCACCTGGCAGGAGGAAAGGCCATCCACATTCCGATGCGGGAAGATTTCACAATCGACTGGCGTGAACTGAGACAAACCGTCAACCAAAAAACGCGCGTACTGATTATCAATAATCCGCACAATCCTTCCGGGAAAATGATGGATAAAGAGGATTTTGATGCTTTGGTTCAAGTGATGATTGATCATCCCAACCTGATTCTTTGCTCCGATGAAGTTTATGAGTTTATTACGTTTGAGAAGAAGCATTTTTCCGCACATGACCATGAAATTTTGCGAAATAGAAGTGTCATCGTTTCTTCTTTCGGTAAAACATTTCATTTGACCGGTTGGAAAGTCGGTTATATCATCGCCCCGGAATACATTCTGAAGGAAATCAAAAAAGTACATCAATACCTGGTATTCTCCGTAAACAGTGTTGCTCAGAAAACGCTTGCTGAATACATTTCAGAAACAGATGTAACTACGCTCGGGAAATTCTACCAGGACAAACGTGACCGTTTCAGAGAGCTCATGGCTAAAAGTAAGTTTGAATTTCTTCCGAGCGAAGGAACCTATTTCCAAACTGTCCGGTATAATGCTATCTCAGATCTTCCGGACGTTTCCTTTTGTGAGTGGATGGTGAAAGAAATTGGAGTAGCAGCTATCCCGCTTTCCGTTTTTTACGAAGAATTGAATGATTATCACACCATTCGTTTTTGTTTTGCAAAAACAGATGAAACATTGATCCAAGCAGCTGAAAGATTATGCAAGATCTAAGAATCACTTTTGTGCAGGCAGATCAAATCTGGGAAGATAAAGCTGCCAATTTGAAGCATTTCGAAGAGTTGCTGAAATCCGTTTCAGAAAGTGACCTGGTCCTTTTACCCGAAATGTTCCAGACCGGGTTTTCAATGAATACCGGTGAGTTGGCCGAAAAGATGGAAACCAGTTCCGGAATCTCCTGGTTGAAACAACAAGCTGCACAAAAAAATGCAGCATTCTACACTTCTCTTATCATTGAGGAAAATGGAAAATATTATAATCGCGGTGTATTTGTGGAACCAAATGGAACGATTACTTGCTACGACAAACGGAAATTATTCGGGATGGCAGAAGAGTCGATCCATTTTACTGCCGGATCGAAAGAAGTAATTGTAGATTATCTGGGATGGAAGATCAACCTGCAGATTTGCTACGACCTGCGTTTTCCTGAAAACATCCGAAACGGGGAGATTGACGGCAAACCGGTTTACGATCTGTTACTGTATGTAGCAAACTGGCCGGAAAGACGGGTTCATCACTGGTCCGCGCTTTTACCTGCACGAGCTATTGAAAACCAATGTTATGTTGCCGGATTAAATCGGGTCGGTACAGATAACACGGGACTTTCCTATAATGGACAAAGCAAATTAATTAATCTGTTGGGAGAAGAAATTTCCAACCTTTCAGATTCTGAAAACGTCATTACACGGAGTATTAATTACAGTGAACAGGCGCTATTGCGTGAGAAATTACCCTTCCTAAAGGACAGCAATTACCGTTCGTTTCGTGATTAGTACCGTTTAATAAATAAACAGGCCTTTTATGGGTCAAATAATTAAATTTAAAACTTCGTAAATTAAAGAAAACATGAAAAAACAAATTACTTTGTTATCGGGATTGTTGCTGGTTACAGGTGCATTTGCTCAAAATGCGAAAGTAAACGCACAACCTCGAATGGCGCAACAAATTAACACGGAAGCTAAGGCTAACCTTAGTACTTCTACGCCAAAAGCACTTGGTACTCCTATTTGGGTCAGTGACTTCTCTAATCCGGGTGATTGGACTATCGACAACGACGGACAACCGGGTACTGGTAACTATGGTTGGAACATTAACGCAACGAAAGAAGGTTGGGCAAACAACACTACACAGGGAATTATTAACTCTGTCTCTGACGGTAATTTTGCCGAGTTAGGAAACGGAAACCCTACCTTGAATCCTGGTACTCAAGCGTTGGATGTTGATTATTATCTGACTCAAGCTACACCGATTACGATTTCATCTCAAAACCTTGTTTTGTCATTCATGCAAAACGGTGCATTGTTCAATGACTTGCAAGAGTTCCAGATTTCGGTAGACGGTGGAACAAACTGGATTACCGTAGGTGATAACACAGATAAAGGAGTTTTTTCTCAATCTGGTGGTGCTCCATACGCTAACCCAACTCAGGAAACAATCAACCTGGCTTCTTATATTCCAGGTGGATCTACATCGCTTATGGTTCGTTTCCACTGGACAACACGTTTCCCTGCGTCAGCAACTAACCCGAACGTTTGGGTTACTTACGGATGGAACATTGATGACGTAGCGATCTCTACTCCACCAGATTACGATTTAGCTGTTACTAATAATTATTGGGGTTCTGAAGGTTTGGCGTATTACAAAATTCCTACAACACAAATCGCTCCGATCGATTTCTCTTTGAATGTTAAAAACGAAGGTGGAATGTCTATGACGAATGTAGCGTACAATGTTGCAGTTACCGGAGCTGCTACCTTCAACGGATCAAGTGCACCTGCAACTATTGCAGCCGGAGCTTCTGACAGTTTGTTCTTAACTACTCAGTTTACTCCAAGTGTTGTTGGTACTTATAACGTTGCAAGATCTTTGACTTCTACTGAAGTTGACGATGTTCCTTCAAATAACTCAGTGGGTAACAACTTCTCTTTAGATGTAACAAACTATATCTATGCAAGAGATAACGGTGTTTCTGACGGATACATAGATAATGCAGCAGATATTTTCCAGGCAGGAAACTTCTTTGATATCTGGGCAAACCAAACTGTAAAAGGTGTTGATGTACGTTTTGCTACAGGAACTCCGGTGGGATCTGAAGTTTATGCTCGAATTCACAAAATTGATCCGGTATCCGGAGATATCGTTTATGTTGGAGAGTCTGCCGTTATTCCATTGACAAATGCTCAAATCAATACAAACTTTACAATTTACCTGGGTTCTGCACTTTCATTGGAAGCAAACACAACATACTTTGTAATGGTAGGAACTTATTCTCCGAATGTTAGGATTGCAACTGCTGGTATTTCAGTTCCTCAAACTTCATTCTTCGTAGACGGAGATGATATCCTGGTTCAGGCAAACAGATATTACACAACTGAAACTCCTTGGGTTCGTTTGAACTTTGATCCGTCTTTAGGATTGGATGAATTGACTTCTGCAACAGATGTAACAGTTTACCCTAACCCATTTGCCGGAACAACTGAAGTTAAATTCAACTTGAAATCTGACGCTAGCGTTTCTGCTGTTGTTACGGATCTTTCCGGACGTACAGTTGCAACAGTTCCTGCATCTCAAATGGCTGCTGGTTCTCAAACTATCGCTATCGACGGTAACAGCTTCGATGCTGGAGTTTACAACGTAACTTTGTCAGTTGGTAACGAAACTATGACAAAACGTATCGTTAAGAAATAATTCTTTAATTAAGAATGAAATGGGGATCCGCCGCTGCGGATCCCCATTTTTTATATCCTTACTTTTGCTATGATGATTGAATGGGGTTTAATCGGTTTGTTCGGGATGTGCTTTCTGGCATCAACGATTCTTCCATTCCCATCAGAGGCGACTCTCTTATTCTTTTTAAATTCCGGAAATTATTCTCCGGTTTCCGTTTTAATTGTTGCAAGCCTGGGAAATTGTCTTGGAGGAAGTACGAATTATTTGCTGGGTTATTACGGAAGGAAAATGCTCAGCAAAAAACAATTCCTGCGAAGCGAGTCCTTCATACAACGTTACGGTTATTGGACAGCACTGTTTTCCTGGCTGCCAATTATAGGAGATCCTTTACTGGTTCTTCTTGGCGTTTATCGCGCACCTTTTTGGCTTACGATGAGCTTAATGTGTATCGGGAAAATCGTTCGTTATCTGATTGTATTCTGGACCTATCTTACCCTCACTTAAGGGCCAACTCACGTGCAATCCGGTCCGTTTCCACATAATCTTCATAGCTTGGGGAAGTAATAAACGGTGTTTGCAGCATCACATTTTCGTTGATGCGCGCAATATCCAGGAAACCAACTTTCTCTTCCAAAAAGAGCTGTACGGAAATTTCATTTGCAGCATTCAAAGCACACGCTGCAGTTCCACCTTTTTCCAAAGCAGTGTAAGCCAATTGCAGGTTTCGGAAAGTTTCAGGATCTGCCTTTTCAAAAGTAAGCTGAGGATAATCCAAAAAGTTAAACCGTGGGAATTCCGTTTTAAATCGCTCCGGATAAGTTAAGGCAAACTGGATAGGTAACTTCATATCCGGAAGGCCCATTTGTGCTTTCATGCATCCATCCTGGAACTGTACGAGTGAATGTACAATCGATTGTGGGTGAACGATGACATCAATCTGTTCGGTTTTCAATCCGAAAAGCCACTTCGCTTCAATAACTTCCAGGCCTTTATTCATCATAGATGCCGAATCAATGGTAATCTTTGCACCCATAGACCAATTCGGGTGTTTCAATGCCTGCGCGGGTGTCACCGATTTCAAGTCTGCCGCCTGCCAGCCTCTGAAGGGTCCACCGGAGGCAGTGAGATAGATTTTTTCAACCGGATTATGGAATTCTCCGACCAAACACTGGAAAATAGCAGAATGTTCCGAATCTACCGGGTAAATATTAATTCCTTTGGCCCGCGCTCTTGCAGTTACCAACTCACCGGCAACTACGAGTGTCTCTTTATTGGCTAATGCAATGTCCTTACCTGCTTCAATTGCTGCAAGTGTTGGTTTCAATCCTGCGTAACCAACCAAAGCGGTTAGTACTACATCGATCTCATTGAATTCAACCACCTGGCAAAGTGCCTGATCTCCTGCATAAACATGGATATCTTCAGAAAAAAGAGCTTCCTTTACTTCCCGGTACTTGCTTTCATCCCCAATTACCACGGTATTTGGCTGATATAGTTTGGCCTGTTCAATCAACAAACCCGCATTTGACTGGGCAGTAATTACTTGCAGGTCAAATTTATCGGGATAGGATTGGATAACTTCCAATGCCTGTGTCCCGATAGAGCCGGTAGAACCAAGAATAGCAACACCTTTTTTCTGCATACTACAAAGTTAAAAATCCTTTCCGATCTACCATTTTATTGGAAGATCGGAATGATTGCTTTCCATTCTTTATACTTTTGCAGTATGAAATACCGCATATTATCTGACGAAGAACTACAACACCTGGAAGGAGATTTAAAAGCTTTTTTGATCATTAATGGTGTTCATAATGAAGAATGGGTGAAATTAAACCGGGACGAACCCCAAAAGGCGCTGGAATTGGTTGAACTATTTTCCGATCAGGTATTGCAAACAGTGTATGAAAAAGTAAAATTCCTGGAACATCGTACACCGGATTCCTGTATTGTGTTTCATTTCGGGGAACAGGAACAGGAATTAATCGCTATTCAGAAAAAACCCGAAACCTCCGTTGATCTTTCCTCTGTAGACGGAATTCATGAGGCGTTGACCAAAACTCCAGACAACCTCTCTTTTTTCACCAGCAAGAAAAACTATACTGATCCAAGAGAGATGGAAATCCATTGGTTAATAGAGCAGGGAGCTGTTTTATCTGATGCCATTTTTTGGGACTCCCTGAAGAAAATTCTATAGAATAAGTAGAAATGTTAGGAAAGCATAAGTAATTTGCACAGTCAAATTCGACAATTGCTCACTCAAAATTTGCTTAAATACAATCTTCTGAAAAAGTGGTTGGTACTCTATTCAGAAAGCTTAGTTTTACCCAAGCACCCCGACTTAATTTATTTATGAAGATTCGCTTTACTTACTTACTATTTGGACTACTTTTCTTAGTTCTTTCTGCTTGTTCAAACTCTAACATAGATGACCGCCTTGTCAAAAAGTGGACACTTGTTAAGGTAGACGGTTTCGGCCCTGATAAGGATAAGATCCTGGGAGTCAATAATATTTATTTTGATCTGAAAGATGACGAAACTTTCAAAGGTCGTTGGTATGATCAGAACAATATGACAGATTTTATCGAAATGGAGGGAAAATGGTTGAGTACTCAATACGATGATAAAATTGATTTATTTTTATTTTACGGTCCCAACCAAAAGAAGTCTATCATTTTCAACATCTCAAAGGTTGAAGGAGATGATATGACGATGCGCATTTCTGAAATTGATCATTTCTTTAAAGCGAAGTAACTATATAAACCAATAACCAATGAGGGGCTTCGGCCCCTTTTTTATTGCAGATACATCCGGGTCATTTATAAAGAAAGCAAGACAGATGCATTATATTTGTCCTCATGGAACTATTAAAGGCATTTGAAAATCGTTTTGGAGCACATCGTGTAAAATCAATCCAAAATCCTTTGCATAATGAACAGGAATTAATCATTCTATTCCTGGAGCTGGATGTTCCCGTAACGGTCATTATGACTGCTTCTCTTTCGGAATATAAAATGCCGGTAATGGATAAATGGATCGGGAGAGAATTCAACGAGATCTATTTTTGCTTGCCAACTTACTGGGATTTAGAGAATTATACCAACCCGAATGCTTCCTGGATTTACACCTGGCTTTATAAACTCGAACGGTTTGTACGAGACAAAAACACCTGGTTTGGTCCCGGACATACGATTCCAACAGGTAATCCGGAAGTTCCGATTTCCGATCTGATGAAACAGGAATACTTCATCTTTCTCGATCCTATCTTACTTCAAAAGGAGCTTGCTCCTGTTTCCATTCAGGGCAAAACCATCCAATTCCTAAGTATCGTTCCGATCTTCGGGGATGAACTGGACTTCAAAATGGGCAAGGGAACACAAAAGTTCGTACGTCGATTTATTCAACGAAACCAGGATGAAAAGCTGGATGATTATCGAACTTCGGTTCTAAACAGTCGTTTGCGGTTCTTTTAATGAATTTCAAATATGAATGGTGAAGTAACTGTGTTAGCAAGTTAGTAAACTTACTAACAAGACAGGATTAAGTCGTTGATTACCAGTGATTTAATGTTCATTTATAAGTAAGTTAGCTAATTTACTTACAACACGATCTCTATTTATTCTTCGCAAAGAACGCTTGCGCAGCTTCCACCTCCTTCTTTGCGTTCCCAATCCAGATATGATCGTCATAAATCACAAAAGGACGCTTTAAAAACGTATACTCTTCCAACATGTATTTGCGGTAATCTGCTTCTGTCAGGTTCATCTCATGCAATCCCAGGGAACGGAACTTCAGTGCACGTTTTGAGAACATTCCTTCATAGGAACCTACTTTTTCCTTTAGCCAGTCCAACGTTTCAGCATCAATATTCGTTTGTTTGATATCGATCAATTCAACGTCTTTCGGCAGGTTCAAAGCTTTCAGAATCTTTTGACAGGTGTCACAAGAGCTTAAGTAGTAAAATCTTCTCATAGAGAACTCGTTTATTTATCGGTTTTGCATGTATTCGTCGTTTCTTTTCCGGTCTTCCGGTGTACCGGTGTTGCAGCCGTTGGATTTCTTCGTGAAATGGTGAATCCAGCGAATTTGGAATTGTATCGGCCAGTAGTTGCTCGAAAACCATTGAATGGTTGGCCGGGCGTGATTCGGCTCGTAAATTCCAATTGCCGGTACCAAAAAGCCGAATGTCAGATAATCTCCCCGACGAATGGTTCGTGTAAATCCTAAATGCAAGTGAAATTGTGCCATGAAATCCTGTTGGAATTTGACAGGTGCAACCGTTGGAACATAAGGCGCTTTTGGTGCAGGGAGTGCATTAAACAGGAAATTAAATCCCAAGCCTGTTTCCAAATGCCATCCGTCTGCAATCTTGGTAAAACGATCGATGGTGACACGAGCTGTCAGGTATCCGTTGTAAAATGAACCCGTACTTTCGTCAAATGAGGAAACCCCTGACGGATCAACCAATTCAAAACGGGTACGTTCACTTCCCCCGATATAATTAAATCCCAAACCCCAATCCAGGCGGTGGAACAGGTTTGCCCCGATCCATTTTATTTCTCCTTTATCTCCGCGTTTTTTATACCATGCATCCAAAACACGGGACCTTTTCAAACGGTAATGCGCCGCACCTATTTCAATAAATGCTCCTGGTTTTCCAATGGGATCAACTGCAGCAGTAACCGGCCGGCCGTTTGCATCCGTTCCGGAGTATTCTGTAATTTTCGGATTGGTGAATGTGAAATTCGGTCCAAGTGAAATCTGGATCCCATCCTTTGTCAATTGACGATAATCACGTGCTCCACCGAAGAAATCCTTCCGGCTTTTTCCTCTAAAATTCCGGGATTGCGCGAACGAAGTTCCAGCCAGGATCAAACAAACAATTGGAAGGACAAATCTCATGATCGAATTTTTTTATAAATATGATAAGTTTCGCGATTCGTTACGAAATAAGCTCTAACATTTTTTCCATAACGAACGGTTCATCCCATTTCTCGTGGATGTTTTCGATCTTCAGGATTTGTTGCATCAGAGCATCCTGTTTTCTACCATTCTTCAGTGCATCGCTGTAGCGCGTATTACTGAAGGTAACTTGTGAATAAAGCGGAGTCCATTTATCAGGGTATAAACGGGAAAACTTCCCTTCGATCTTTTTCTGTAACAAGAATTCAGGGTCCGCAGTTTTATCACGCATTTCCACATAATTATCCAGTGCCAGATCCAAAATTGCATTCGCATCCGGGACACGCTGGTCTGAAAAACGCTTCAGTAATCCACTCCAGTCACCATTTGCCTGATCATACATTTCGTCGAAAACCGTACAATCCTCGAATCCGCAGTTCATTCCTTGTCCATAAAACGGAACTATGGCATGTGCCGCATCTCCGAGCAAAACAATATTATCCTTGTAATTCCAGGGTTCACAGCGAACCATGATTAAGGAACTCGTAGGATTTTCGAAATAATCATCCAACAAAGTAGGCATCATCTCCACTGCATCCGGGAACGTAAGGTCAAAGAAAGCTGCTACCTGCTCACGTGTTTGAAGTGTTGCAAAAGATGTTTCTCCTTCCATCGGGAAGAATAACGTACAGGTAAAACTTCCGTCCAGGTTCGCCAATGCGATCATCATGAATTCACCTCTCGGCCAAATGTGCAGGCAGTTCTTATCTAATTTGTGGCTTCCATCTTCATTCGCCGGGATCACCAATTCTTTATAGCCATGATCCAAATATTTTTGAGAATAATCGAAAGTCATGGATTTTTGCATACGCATACGAACCGCCGAGTAAGCTCCATCGGTAGCAAACACCTTATCCGCCTGAAATTCTTCTGTTTCTTTCGTTTGTTCGTTTCGGAATGAAAGGGTTGTTGTTTTCAGATTCACGTCCAGACATTTCCGGTCGAAAAAGTATTCAATGTTCGGGTAGTTGTCAGCCAGGTTCATTAATTTCTGGTTCAAACCACCACGCGAAACCGAATAGATTGCTTCATTGTTTACTCCATAAGGCTGGTAGGTCAATGTACCATCCAACGCATGCATACACCGGTTGTACATCGGGATTGCGATTTTGCGTATATCTTCTGCAATTCCGGCAATTTCAAGGGCTTTCCAACCACGGTCCGAAAGCGCCAGGTTGATCGACTTTCCACCTATTAAAGCTGCTTTTCTTAAATCGGGCCTGCGTTCAAAAACTGAAACCTGGTACCCTTTCTGTGCCAGTAAAATAGCTTGTAAACTTCCTACAAGTCCTGCTCCTACTACTGCAATTTTTTTCATAATCTTAATTGATAATTTATAATTGAAAATTGAAAAGAAGGCTTCTTCCAACCCTTTTCAATTGAATCATTTTCCATTTTCAATTATTGTTCTAATATCGCTTCTTCCAAATACTTCCCAAGGAAATAAACATCTTCAAACGAGTTGTATAACGGAACCGGTGCTACTCGAATTACGTTCGGTTCCCGCCAATCTGCAACCACTCCTTTTTCAGAAATTGCATCGAAGATTTGTTTTCCTTTCCCATGAACCAGGATCGAGAGTTGAGCTCCTCTGCGTTTCGGTTCTTTAGGTGTAATGATTTCAAAACGGCACTTATCCGCATGTTTTTCCGATAAACCATCTAAAATGAATTCCAGGTAACCTGTCAACAACTCACTTTTTGCTTTAAGTTTATCCATTCCCACCTCATCAAAGATTTCCAGGGATGCCCAATGTGCTGCCATTCCCAGAACCGGTGCGTTACTCAACTGCCAGCCTTCGGCTCCCTCCATCGGAACAAAACCTGGCTCCATCTGAAAGCGTGTACTCTTATCGTATCCCCACCATCCTGCAAAACGAGGAAGTGACGCATTCTTTGCATGTTTTTCATGAACGAACATTCCGGAAACTCCTCCCGGACTTGAATTCAAATATTTGTAAGAGCACCAAGCCGCAAAATCAACTCCCCAGTCATGCAATCTAAGTGGAACATTTCCCGCAGCGTGCGCCAGGTCAAAACCAACCATTGCCCCAACTCCTTTTCCTGCTTTGGTAATTGCTTCCATATCCAGCAATTGGCCTGTGTAATAATTCACTCCGCCAAACATCACCAAAGCCAAAGAATCACCCAACTCAAGGATCTTTGCCAAAATATCTTCATCTCTCAAAGTGTGTTCTCCTTCTCTTGGGCTCATTCCTACCAAATCTGTTTCCGGATTCAACCCATGAAAACGCACCTGGGATTCCAATGCATACAAATCGCTTGGAAATGCTTTTGCTTCACACAGAATTTTGGTTCGGTTTGCTTTTGGCTGATAAAAAGAAACCATCAGCAAATGGAGGTTTGTTGTTAAAGAATGTGTTACTACCACTTCTTTCGGCAATGCTCCCACGATCCTTGCAGAAGCATCCGTCAAAAATTCGTGATACTTGTACCACGGATTCGTTCCCAGAAAATGTCCTTCTACTCCCCATTTTGCCCAATCATCCAATTCCAGGTTTACTTTCTCTTTCGTAGATTTTGGCTGTAAGCCCAAAGAGTTCCCGGTGAAATATCTCACGGAATTCCGGGTGAAAGTTGGAAAAAGGAAACGACCTCTGTAAGACTTTAATGGGTCTGAAGCATCCATTTGAGCTGCAAACTCCGGAGTAAATTCGTATTTCATCTGATAAATCGATTGTTCTGTTGAGAACAGGTAAAAAACTGTGTCAAATATAACCAATCTTCCTGTTTTTTTACAGTTGGGAATGAGGTGAATCCATACATTATCCTGAAATAGTATGTTTCAAAATCCAATCTCTTCCAGAACAGCCTTCAATTTCTCGATTCCGAACGCTGTTTCTAATTCCGCTATACGACTCCTTTGCGGTGAGTTTTCACTTGCTGTTCTTTGAATGATATCTGCCAAGGGCAAAACCGGGTCCCAGATTTCACAGTAGTTTTCCAAACCAGAACTTCCGGTCATTTCTTTTGTTGCGATGCATGGTTTTCCGCTCAGTAAGGCACGAATTACTTTCAATTTAATTCCGCTTGATTTAAACCCGATCAGTAAGTGCAGCGTGCAGCTTCGCATCAGATCATTCAATTCCGGGTCACCCGGATTCGCAATACATGCCCAACCTTGATCCTCAATTTTCTTTATAAGTGCTGCGGATGGATTTTTTCCGGCAATCACAACCGGAAGATTAAACTTCCGACGCTTGTTTTCCCGGATCAATTTCTCAATTGCCTCCCGATTTTCGGGAACGGATAAATTACCGTGGTAAAGTGCAAACGGCGCCGCTTCCAGTGGGGTTAAAACCAGATCGGGGTTGATGATAACAGGAAGATAAACGGTTTGAAAACCCAAATCCCGGTAATACTCCTGGTCACTTTTCGAAATGCACAACAGGGGAACTTGCTTCAATTGAGATTCGTGTTTTCTTAATTTTCGTGCCTCCAGACTGAAGAATAAACGTTCGGAAGTGGTTTTGGCATGATGAGCCAGGTCACGATAGTATTGCCATTCGATATTGTGCATGCGAACGGCCACTTTCTTGTTATTCCGGATCAGTTCATGGACCCAAAAGGTACAATGCTGACCTTCGAGTAAAACCGGAAAATCATCCGCAAGCAAACGGCCCTGCAATTCTTCCGAATTCCTGCTTTTTATAATATAAGGAAGATTCGAAAGTACGGATCTCACTCCATTTCTGCGGTCGTAATAATAAATTTCATCTGCAATTTCCGAAAAATCGTGGTTTCTTCCCCGTCCGTATTCATAGCAATGAAGAATGACGGAATACCCCAACGCTTTTAATCCTTTTGCCCTGAGATATACATCCAAAACACCTCCGTAATCCGGGGGAAAGGGTACATCGAAAGAAACTATGTGAATTTTTCTATTCATGGACTTTCGGATAGAATTCGTTCAATTGCCTGACTTCAACATCCCAATTTTCTTTATTTGCGGCAATTTTACAATTGTTTTTCCACAATTCTCTCAATTCCGCATTGTTGAGAATCATTTGAATTTGCCGGGCCAGGTGTTGCGGATTAAAATCCGTAACAACTTCTCCAACATTATAGCCTTTTACCAATTTCGCGACTTCCACCAAATCGGAGCAAATAATTGGGGTTGAAGTATGGATGTAATCAAAGATCTTATTGGGTAATGAAAATAAGTAGTTCGGGTTGGTCGGCTGATCGAAACTTAAACCCAGATCCGCCTGTTGCGTGAACTGAAGTAACTCAGCATACGGACGTTTTCCAAAAAAAAGTACCCGATCCTGCCAGTTCTCCCTTTCTACCAGTTTTTTCATTTCCGGAATGATATCGCCGTTCCCAACAATGATCAACACCGTGTTTTCCAGAAAAGGCATCATCCGGATTGCTTCTTCAACACCCCTGTCAACATTCAATCCCGCGCCTTGCATGATCAGGATGTGTTTTCCTTCCGGGATTCCCAATTCCTGTTTTGAGCGTACATGAGGCGGATTCCAAAGCGGTGAGACATTCCGGACCACTTTGAGCGTAACGCCATATTTTTCCCGGTACTTATCGGCAATGGACTGATTGACGGTACTGACAAATTGAAGTTTTGGGAAAATAAAGCGTTCAATACGTTCCCAAACTGCTCTTACTTTCGGCCGACTGACCAACTCAGGTACTTCCGTGAAATACTCATGTGAATCGTACACCAGCTTTTTCCTTTTCAGTTTCGAAACCAGGTAATTTGGGAGTAAGGTATCAAGGTCATTTGCTACCAGGATCTGCGAAGAATGAAACAGGAGGAACCAAAACAAACGAAAGTTGAACCAGGCATAAAACAAAGCCCCCTTTTCAAAAAACATCCGGAATCGCTTGGTGCGGTAGCTCCGGTATTCCATTTTCTGACTGGATCTGAGTGTCCGTCCTACCAGCAACACGTCATAGCCCTGACTTTCGATAAACGAACAAACCTTGTGAACACGCTGATCGGTATTCAAATCATTGATAACACTGACAATAACTCTTGGTTTCTTCAATCTATAGTTTTACAATTCGAGCAATCCGTTGAATAGTTCCGTCAGAGATCCGGACCTGGTAGCTGCCTTTTGCAACACTGCTCAAGTCAATAACAGCAACACTTCCCGAAATCGTATTCCGGGTTTGAATTATTTTTCCTGTCATATCCAGCAATTCAAGAGAAATGGTTTCGCCGTTTATCCCGGAAAGATCTATTTTGACTTCATCCAGTGCAGGATTCGGATATATCGAAACGGCATCCAGGTGATTTTGCTCCAAGCCTAATGAATTCGAAAGAATGATGTTGTAATCTTCTACTTCTCCGTAATTCGTGTTTCCGCAAGGTTGGATTGGCCCTTCTCCGCCCTGTTCCGGATTGAAAACTATACGTGCACGCATCTTAACGATTCCTGTTACAGCATTGGAAGGGACAGTAAAATTGAAAACCAGGGAAGATCCGGTGGTGATGGATACGAATGCGATTCGTTCATTTGCGTCATCGAAGTCAAAATCACTGTTGAAATCGATCCAGGCAGCAATTTCGTCACCAATATAGGCACTTCCGGGTTGTCCACCGGTAATTTGCGGTATAATGGCGATATCATAACTTTGACCTTTTATCAACGTTGTACTGAGTTCATAATTGGTGTAGTTATTACACCCGGTTTCATTGCTAATTGTTTCAAGGACTACTTTATTGATGAATTCATCACAATAAGCAGATGTTGCGGTACAAGGCGATGTTGCTGTTGTCACATAAATGTAATTGGTTTTCAATTCCGCATCCGATCCGGCAGAATTTGAAACAGTCAGTTCAACGGTATAATATCCGCTTACATTAAAAACGACCTGCGGGTTTTGGGAATTAGCATCTGTTCCACCAACATAACTCCATCCGATTGCCGGAGTGATCACCCAGGACCAGCTGGAAGGATTTCCGGTAGATTGATCTGTAAATTGTGATGTTCCGCCAACACTTACTGTTGTCGGGTTCGCAACAAATTCTGCAACAGGCATATTGGGAGTAATCACACACGGAGCAGTCAATCCGTTAAGGTATGTTACACCGGTATTGGTCGGATCCAGCCAGGGCTTCAGTTGTGCATTTGCTGTGGAACCGTTTTGGTCCCAGTCGAAATAGAATTTTCCGTATAAATCATGTTTGTCCGGACCGGTTCCTTGTCCCGCACCATTATTTGTACAGGCCGAAGCACCACCTGAAAGCTGTCCGACAATTCTTCCCGCAGCATTAAAAATAGGGGAACCCGAGGACCCGCCCTCAGTCACACCGTGACCGTTTGCTGTAGTTTCCCAGAAAACCTTCCAATGCGCATTGAGCGCACCACCATTGTATGTATCCGTGGTTAAAGCTTCCAAATAAGTGGAGATTTTCTTTGCGCTTCCTGCAGGGTGATGAATTCCAACACCGTTTCCTGAAGCTGTATTCGTACGGTCCCAGCCTGCATAATATGCCTCATAAGAAGCCGGAGGTTGTGCATTGAGTTCTACAAGGTGAAAGTCAGATCCCGCAACCTCGTATGGTCCCGGAGGATTATTTAGAGTCCCGTTTCCGGAAGATGCTCTTACTATTCCACCGGTCATTGTTTTTGACCCTTTTGAAGGGTCCGTATAATTACCTGTGCCGGGTGCGCAGGTCGTTTTTTGATATTTCCAGTACCAAACCCAGGTCGCAATGGATTGACCCGCTAACCGTTCTCCGCAATGCCATGCCGTGAGAATATAAGGTTTGCAGTCGTTTGAAGTATTGTTAATAGTGGAAGCTGAACAAACATAAGTCGAGGTTCCGTCGTTAAACGTATAGTGAACAACCGACTTAATTTGATTTGCCCAATTGTTTCCCTCAGAACAGGCAACGTCTACTTCACAGGTCCCGGCTTTCTCATGAACGATTTCATCACTGATGAACGCATCTACATGTTCTTCTACTCCACGGTAGAAATAAACAACTTCACTGATCGTAAAAACAGGTATTTCCTGCACCCACGACGGAGCATTGTATTCCAGGTACAATTTTTCACCCTGCACCATTTCCATGGCCTGGAAATCATCTGTTGCCGAACTATAGGCTCCCAGAACCTGTTTCCCGTTTTCGTTGTAAGCAAATAGTTTTCCGCCAGCAGGAATTTGTACAGCTTCCTGGAAATACAACCCAAGAGCAAGAGCATCCTTTCCTGAAATAATTAATCTCCAGACTTTTGTTCCGTCCGGTAATAAAGTCCAGCTTCCGGAATTGTTCATTGTGATGGAAACAGGTACATTCAACCCCACACGATAAGCACCCTTCGAATCATTTGCCGAATCTTCGTTCTTGGCTGCAACAATATTTGGTTTGCTAAGTACATAAACAGCCGGTGAATATTGAAACGGAGCAACACCGGTAGTAGCTACTTTTTGTAACCCTATCGGAAGACCGCCTTCACTTACCTGTGCATTTAATGCTGCGCCTAAAGACATGAAACCGCAGAGCATTAAAAGATATTTTAGCATTGTGCTTATATTTATGTGTAGTTTTCTCAAAATTACACTCTTTTAACACAAGATAAAAACTTGAAAACGCTTTTTTTATAGAAGTTTGTCGAATGAATAAGGTTCTAGTCATCGAAGACGAGCAAAGTTTACTCGAAATAATCCAGTTTAATCTCGAATTGGAAGGCTACTCAGTATCCACCGTTAACAATGGAAAAGAGGCTTTGGCAATGAAAGATCAATTGGATAATTTCAACCTGGTGATTTTGGATGTGATGCTGCCGGAAGTCAGCGGACTGGATATTTGCCGCGCGTTCAGGGAAGTGTCTGCTGTACCCATTATTTTTATTTCAGCCAAAGGAAATACGATTGACCGGATAGCCGGCCTGAAATTAGGTGCAAATGACTACCTGCCAAAACCGTTCGATTTGGAGGAGTTCATTCTTCGCTGTTCCATTTTGGTCCAGCCGAACAAAAAACATATTCCCATCCCATCCGAAATAAAAATTGGAAATTACCGGGTATTGCCTGCTTCTTTTGAAGTAGAAAGTATCCGCTCGGGGGAAAAACAGGAATTAAGTAAACGTGAAATGGAATTGATCCAACTCTTTTTTTCCCGAAAGGATGAAGTGGTTTCACGTGATGAGATCCTTAATTCCCTTTGGTCAAATGACCAATTCCCAACGGGGAGAACCATCGACAATTACATTTTGAGCTTTCGAAAATTGTTTGAAGAAGACCCGAAGAATCCGCAATTTTTTCATTCGATTCGCGGCGTCGGATATAAATTTACCTTACCCGATTAATCCTATCTTTGTACCATGGTTGTAGAACTTGACAGAGAAATAACAGAAGAAAAAAGATTGCGTTATGATAAAGCCTATTTGAGAATGGCTCAAACCTGGGCGGAGTTATCGCATTGTGAACGAAAAAAAGTAGGAGCACTGATCGTACGCGACGGAAGAATCATTTCTGACGGTTATAACGGAACACCGGCAGGTTTTCCGAATTGCTGTGAAGATCAGCAGGGAAATACGGAGTGGTATGTCCTGCACGCGGAGGCAAATGCAATCTTAAAAGTGGCACGTTCCACCAATGATTGCAGTGGAGCGACTTTATTTATTACCTTGTCACCTTGCAAAGATTGCAGTAAACTGGTCTTACAGGCCGGAATCAAACGAGTTGTTTACATGATGGAATATAAAGATACCACCGGTGTTGATTTTTTAAAAAGTGCCGGTGTTGAAGTTGTCCATATCTCAGACCCCAACGAATGAACAGAAAATATGCCTTTTTTTATCCTGTCTTATTAATGACCTTCCTGGCTATTGGTTTATGGCTTGGATCCCGGTTAAATCAGCAGGACCCGCAACCGGTTTCCGGTAACTATTCCAAAATGCAGGAAATTATCAACTTGTTGGACCGGGAATACGTGGATTCGATCGAAAGCAAGAAATTGTTTGAAAAGACCATCTCGGACATGCTGCATGAATTGGACCCACACTCGAACTATATCCCGTTTGAGGATTTGCAGACAATGAATGAACAAATTGACGGGAAATTCGGAGGAATCGGAATTCGTTTTGCAATTATTCGTGATACTTTGTGTGTGACAAATGTGATCCCGAATTCACCTTCTTTTGGAATGGGCGTTTTGGCAGGTGATAAGATCCTGATGATTGACGGGAAAAATATAGCCCGAAAGAAAATCAAGAATGATGACGTCATGGGTAAGCTCAAAGGTGAACCGAATACTCGGGTGAAAATTCAAATTTATCGCAATAAGAAGAAGATCGAAAAAACAATCGTTCGGGGAATTATCCCGATACCTTCTATTGTGTGTTCTCAAATGCTGGACGAAAAAACAGGATATATTCGCCTGGATAATTTTTCAGTTTCAAGTGCACAGGAATTCCATTATGCAGCAGCTCAGCTAAAAGCAAAAGGAATGAAAAAATTGATCTTCGACCTGAGAGATAATGGAGGTGGGGTCTTAGATGGAGCGGTGAAGATCGCGGATGAATTTTTGCCGGAAGGTCAAAAAATTGTGATCATTAAGGGGAAAAAATTCCTGAGTACAACACGCTATGCAAGAGCCGGTGGATTACTGGAAAAAACTCCGCTTGTAGTCTTGATCAATGAGAACTCTGCTTCCGCTTCTGAAATTGTTGCAGGTGCTATCCAGGACAATGATCGCGGAATGATCGTTGGTCGCAGATCTTTCGGAAAAGGATTGGTGCAACAGGATTTCTCGCTTTCGGATAAAAGTGACCTGAGATTGACCATTGCACGATACTATACTCCTTCCGGGCGCTGTATCCAGAAACCGTTTGGTGACAGCTATGAGGATTACTATCACAGCAATGAAAAGAGAAGAGATAACGGTGAATACTTCACCCCGGATTCTTCCGTTTTCAAGAATGCAAACAAATTCAAAACCTTGAAAGGGCGTATCGTTTACGATGGCGGGGGAATTAGCCCGGATATTTTTGTTCCCCTGGACACATCGAATTCTACGATTTATTATTTGACCCTTCGCTATTCAGGAGCATTCCAGCAGGTTGCTTTTGATTTTGTAGCAAACAAGCGAAATGAATGGTCCTCTATCCAGGAATTTAACCGGGAATTCAGCACTCCGAAACCGCTTTTGGAAAAGCTGATTGCGGAAGGGAAGAAATTGAAGATCCCTTATGATGCACAGGATTACAGACGAAGTGAGGCATTGATCAAACACGTCATGAAAGCAGAAATTGCCCGCCAGCTATTTATTGAAGAAGGTTATTTCTTCATTGTGGCCTCCTACGATAAGGAGGTGCAAAAAGCGTTGGAGTACCTGAAGCGCTGAAACTAGTATTTAATGATTGGATGAGAACTTGTTAATCCGTTGCAGTTCATCGAAATAAAATAAGTTCCGGGCCCGGCATCTGTTCCGTTATCAGACTTTCCATCCCATTCAAATCCGTTAAACAACGGCTGAATGGTTTGTTTATCGCAAAGCGTTCGGACAAGTCTTCCCTGGTAATCATAAATAGCCACGGAAATGAGATCTCCCGTTTTCACCTGGTTGGGCTTGATGGAAATACTTTCCGTGAAAGGGACCGGGTAAATTTTCCAATCATCGTCTGAGATTAACTCTTGTGTACCCAGTGAGAGCATACTTTCAAGATCGATCAGTTCATCACCGGTTTGGTACTGCAAAAAGTGGAAGTAAACAAGGAACATTTCATCCGTGGTGCTTTCTCCTGCAAAAACCCAGACAGGTGGATTACTCGGATTGTGCTCATTATTGATCGTGTTATCATAAGTTGCCTCCCCTTTCAAGACAGATCCTGTTGGAACTTTCTGCAGGAATTTGAAAAAGTAAAAATCCTGCCAATGGAAATCCCATTGTGGAATATCTGCAAATTTAACGGTATCGTTTGTGGGAGTTACAGCGTAAGCGCGAATGGTTTTTCCGAGCAGGTGCATGTGCGGAAAAACACTCAAAACGCTATAATCAGTTGGAACTCCGCCTGAAGGAGGATACTGTGCCGTGAAGGATGTTACCTGATTGGGCGGAATGGAAAGTGACCAATTTTGTAAGACCGGAGCAGCATAAACCTCCCGGATACCGGTTTCTCCGGGTGGGTAAAAGTGCAGAATTACTTTGGTACTGTCGAACTGTCCATAACTACCCTCAGGGTAATGCATCGCAAATACGATGTTGCTGTTTGCCGGAATCGACATTCCCAGTTTGAACCCGGTAGCGGAAGGAAAAACTAAGGGAGAAGATCCGGGAGTATAACCTCCGATCATAGTGGAACTTTGAGGAGGCCCGCCGCAATTACCACCAATAGTATCGCCCTGATAGGATCCGGTAGGATCAATGTAGATAAGTGCATGGTGTACGATTTCACGGTTTCCCGGAATGATTTCCATGGCACGAACATAACGGTTCTGTGTTAACCCGGTAGGCAAGCTGAAACAAACATAATCATCTTGTCCGCCCTGAGCTTTGCTTTGATACAATGGAATTTGCAGCATCAGGTCACCGTTCCCTAAAATACTTCCGGAATTAAATACAGGAGGAGCAGGTGCATTGGCCTGATTTCCCTCCGGAGCACCATTTGCAAGCCAGCTAAGCATGGTGGTTTTATCGGCTGCACTCAGGGCCCGGGAATGACTGTATTGCTGATAGTTTTCATTTGGTGGCCAGGGTGGCATTTCGTTATTCGAAATCGCATCCTGAATCGCAACAGCCATCGGGCTTACTTCTGCATAACTCATCAGGGAGAATGGAGCTATTCCCCCGGGATGATGGCAGGAAGAACATTTGTTGTAGACAATCGCTGCGGTATTGTCACTCCAGGTTTGCCCCAGGGCGGAAGAACTTACCAAAAGGATCAAGAGGAACAGTTGTTTCATAGTACAGTAGTTTTCAAAATTAAATCTATGGAAAATAAATTGATTTCCAACAGATTGAATAGGATTAACTTCCGGGAGGAAGGTTTAATTCCTGAAAAAGTAGTATTTTCAATCCATCAATCACATGTCATGAAGTATCTCCCATTAGGTGCTGTAAAAAAAGAAAATCCAAACCTGCAATTCCCGCTTTCCGAAGATCAAAAGGAAGAGTTCCTGGAAACATTCAAAAAACTTTTTCCGGATGCATCTGAAATCGAACAGGTGCAATTCCTGACAGTTTGTTCCAATCCGAAGGGAATCATTTTTGCTTCGTGGACGGAGGAAAATTCCAGCCTGATCCATACATTGAAGAACCGGAATTTTTCAGAGCTTTTTGTAGACTCATCGAAATTGCAGGAACATGCACTTTTTGCAGAATACAAAGGCTTCCTTGAATTGTATTTGTTCCCGATTTTTACTGAACAATTTTCTTCTGTTTCTGCCAGGAATATTCATTTTTTCATGAGCTATTCCATTCTGCTTCCCGATTATCAGCAAAACCTGGTACAGGACTCTTTATCGGATTGGATCTTCAAACAGAAGGAAGAATTAAGCCTGGCAACCAATAAAGCAAAAAAAGATACGGACCTGCACCGCTTGATCGATTCGTTTTTAAATGCAAATATGATCACTGCCCTGGACTTGTTAAATGTAAACCACTACCGTGTAAAAACACAGCTATTGGAGTTTTTCATGAGCCTGGCCTATCATCCGAAAAGTTCCACGCGCTTCCTGATGTATTTGACCAATAAATTATTGGAGATCAAATTCACGGATGAACACAGAAAGCAGTTAAGCAATTTCGGGACAGATGTAAAAAAAGGAAAAATTGTGGTGGAATCGACCCGTGTTCCCTGGTTGCGTTTGAGTTTGGTTATCGGGATTATATTGCTTTGCAGTGCCGGGATTGTTGCGCTTTTCTTCGTGGAGGCCGACCCGGAAACCGATACACTCCAGGAGAAAACAGCGTATATGGAGTTTAGCAAGGAAGAGCGGTTGAAACTGGACTCGCTGATCACAGAAATAAAAAGCGAGGAACGCATGATCGACGATGCACAATTGGATTCGAACCTGCCCTTCGTTGGAATTGACCTGGTAAAAAAACGCAAATGGGACAATGCACTTTTTAATGAATTGTACCAAAGGTGGGGAAATAATGATTCGGTCCCGTTTACGAAATTCTTTACCCAGGGAAAATCATACGGTAAACCGTACGTAAAAACGAAAGACCTGGACAGGAAACCCGGAAATATTGCCGTAGAACTACACAATGAAACGGATCGCATGGTGTTGATCGTGGTTTTTCAAAATAATAAAAAGGAACCCGTTTATACGAGCTATGTGGAAGCAAAAACACTGGCTGAATGGAAAATCAATATCGGGGAATACCTTTTTGTTTTACCTGGAAATAAAGTTCCTTCCGGTGCTGAATTCGGAGATCTCCCGTTCAAGGAACTCGATGCACATTTCTTTGAGAACCTGGGGATTGCTTATCGGGTAGATTATATCAACGGAAAACGGATCAAACTGGTTTGGGAAAATCTGGGGAACAACGAATCCTATTTGGTGGATTTGTCGGGAGCTTTAGTGAAAGAGTGATACTAATTGGTTCACAAATTGGAACGCTTTGAATAGTTCAACTTTGGAACAAAAAAGAAGAGAGACCGGAAATAAGTCTCTCTTCACACGCTACCTAACTAAACCTAACTACTACTACTTATACTCCTCTAACGCTTACATTTTGGTTTTGGTACATGTGAAGGGTGTAATTAACGTCTTTTAACTACTCGACTTTCGAAACTTCTGTCTCACTTTAAGCTTTTCGTTGTTTCAACATACTTGTAATCCATTATTTACACTGTAAAGACACGAAAAAAGAATCCGATAATAAAAGCATTGACGGAACGCAATCCGCCGGGGGCAGATGCAGAATTATGTCAAATTTATATTCTGTGATAAAATTAAGTGTGTTCCGGAGTTCCTAAAAACAACAAGAGAGAAGCGGGCGCTTCTCTCTTGTTCCAACCTAAACTACTACTACTTATGAAAACTAACCTCTAAAATCAGAGCAAATAACGTACCAAAGTATTTAAGTGCTTCTGATATTAGCGTATACAAAGATAACGGAGACATTTCGATTTTGTTTCATAACTAAGTTCTTTTTAACATTATTTGCAAATCGTGAATTTTAGCGAAACGGGCACGTAAGATAAGATTTCATGTATCTTTGGCGTCGAATTATAATATATCCTCTCTGAAGGCATGAAAGTTATCGATCATTTAAACGCAGCGAAAGACACGCTATTTTCTTTTGAAATTCTACCTCCGTTAAAAGGAGCGAATATTCAATCCATTTACGACGGTATTGACCCCTTGATGGAATTCAAACCGAAATACATCAATGTAACCTATCATCGCGAAGAATTTATTTACAAGGAACGCGAGAAAGGATTGCTTGAAAAAATCGCAATCCGTAAACGGCCCGGAACGGTTGGTATCTGTGCCGCTATTATGAACAAGTATTATGTAGATGCAGTTCCCCATTTAATTTGTGGAGGATTCTCCCGTGAGGAAACAGAGAATGCTTTAATTGACTTGCAATTCTTGGGAATTGACAATGTATTGGCATTACGTGGCGACTCTATTAAAACGGAATCTACATTCAAACCCGATCCGGAAGGACATAAGTACGCGGTTGAGTTGATCAACCAGATTTCAGAAATGAACCAGGGGAATTACCTGGTAGATGATATCCAGCTGGCCCCAACGGATTTCTGTATCGGTGCGGCGGGTTATCCCGAAAAGCACTTCGAAGCAATGAACCTGAGTACGGATTTGCAGTATTTGAAGGCAAAAGTAGATGCAGGTGCTGAGTATATTGTGACACAAATGTTCTTTAACAATCAAAAGTATTTCGACTTTGTTGATGCATGCCGTGCAATAGGAATCAACGTTCCGATCATTCCGGGAATCAAACCGATCACGACTTTGAACCATATTTCCTTTTTACCGAAAGTCTTCCATATTGATTTCCCGGAAGAATTGAGTAAGGACCTGATTAAATGTAAGAACAACAGGGAAGTTTTTGAAGTGGGTGTTGCATGGGGAATCCATCAATCACAGGAACTCAAAAAAGCCAATGTACCTGGAATCCATTATTATACAATGTCAACCTCTGAAAGCGTTCGAACGATCGCAGAACAAATATTCTGATTATGAAAAAATCTCTTGTAAGTATCCTGTTTTTAAGCGCTTGTTTGCTTGGGTTTTCCCAGACAAAATTCCCGCCTTTGAAATTGACAAACGCACTGATCGTTAGTCATTTGGACAAGGAGGCGGATCAATTCTCATTGGAGATTGCCGTGTCGGATGTGCTCTCAAAATCAAAAGTTAAAAACACCGTTTCATTGAATGTATTGAAAGCCGGTGGGGATCCCCAGGTTTTGATGACAGACTCTTTAACACAGTTATTAAAAGCAAAAGGGATCAATACGCTGATGCTGGTTTCTGTACGTGGTTTTGATAACCGGTTCAGACCATCAACCGGGAACATGACCCTGGCAGAAGATCTGGCTGCTGATAACCTTTTCCCTATCTACAAGGAAGACATTGTTTCGGTTACCTTTGAATTCCATTTTTACCGGGAAGGAAAGTTGGTTTATGCGGATCTGTTGAAGATCGGTGGAATTAACTCCAGGGATAAAGTATTGAAAAAACTGCGCAAGAAACTGGCGAAGAAAGTAGTAAAGGGTTGGGTTTAAGATCCGGTGAGGGCGGAATCCGCAAGTGCGGGACCTCCCTTATTTTTTAAACTCCAGTGCCCTTTGATAAGCAGCCTGCACAATTTCATTATCCGGGTCATGGATGAGGTAATAATCGAAATCGGCAAGAGCATCCGAGTATTGTTCCAATTTCAGGTAGGATAATCCGCGCTTTTCATACAGTTCGATATCGTATTTGGAATAAGGCGCTGCCAATGAAAATAAACGAACGGCCTCCCGGTATTCTCCTTTTTCAAATGCTTCCATTGCTTCTCTTTTCAAAGTCATGAATCCGGCCTCACGGGCAATTTTACTTGCCTTTATTTTCAGGAACTGTGCAATTTCCCGCCGCTGGTCCGCTTTGATTTCTTCCTTTCCGATTTCGATCAATTCATCAAATTGTTCATCGAATTCTGAACAGGCACTTTTGATGTCAAACTGGTGCAGTTTATCCATGGAAGGAACATTCGTCGTTGACCAGAATGTTTGCACCAGGACCTGGTTCGAAGAAATTTCCAGCAACTGGAAAAGGTAGTAAAGCGAATCTTTACGAAAGTAAAAGTAAGTACCAACCGGAAGTATTTCCACAGCAGATTTCATATCCGAAAGATACAATTAATTGAAAATTGAGAATATAAAATTAAAAAGCAGATGCTCAACAGGTTTATCAGCAGCATTGCTCTTTTCAATTGTCAATTGTACATTTTCAATTCATGATGCTGTCTAAAGCAGCGATGAACTGTTGTGCAGCTTTTGCCAGGATCTCGTCCGTATGTGCCTGGGAAATGAAACCGACTTCATATCCGCTCGGTCCCATGTAGAATCCTTCTTCCAATAATGCACGGTGCAGGTGTTTGAAGTTGGTCATGTCCGGGTTGATCTCTTCTGCCGCACGGATGTGTTTCGAATTATCAAACGAGATCCAGAAAATAGAACCGATGGTTACCAATTCAAAAGCATACCCTTTCGCCTTTGCGTGGGTATTGATCTGATCTGTGAAGAACTTGGTTCTGCGTTCCTGGTCTTCATAAAATCCCGGTTTGCTCAATTCGGTCAATTGGGCCAATCCCGCAGCCATTGCAACCGGGTTCCCGGATAATGTTCCGGCCTGGTAAACCGGCCCGTCAGGGGCAACACTTGCCATGATTTCTTTTTTGGCCCCGTAAGCTCCAACCGGCAAACCACCGCCAATGATTTTCCCATAAGTAACCAGGTCGGGAGCAATCCCATAATATTCGGCAGCACCGGAAAATGCAACACGGAAACCGGAAATGACTTCGTCAAAGAATAACAAAGCACCGTTTGCCGTACAAGTTTCGCGCAATTCTTTCAGGAAGCTAAGCTCTTGCAACAATAACCCATTATTTGCCGGGATCGGTTCAATAATGACACAGGCAATTTCTTTTCCGAATTGCTCAAAACAACTTTGCAAAGCTTCCGAATCATTGAGCGGAAGTACCAGCGTTTCATTTGCAAATGCTTCCGGAACTCCGGCACTGGAAGTATTCCCGAAAGTGACCAGCCCGGAACCGGCTTTCACCAATAAGGAGTCACTGTGTCCGTGATAACACCCTTCAAATTTGACAATTTTATTTCTTCCGGTATACCCTCTTGCCAGGCGGATCGCCGACATAACAGCCTCAGTACCCGAACTTGTAAAACGGATTTTATCAATAAACGGATTTTTCGAAAGGATCAATTCCGCCAGGTCATTCTCCAAACGGGTTGGTGCCCCGAAACTTGCTCCGTTACCCAAAGCGGCAACAATCCCTGCATATACTTTCGGATGGTTGTGGCCTAAGATCAGTGGTCCCCAGCTCCCGCAAAAATCGATAAACTCATTATCATCTTCGTCCCAAATAAACGCACCGTCTCCTTTTTTAATGAACAAGGGAGAACCTTCAACAGATTTAAACGCTCTCACGGGCGAGTTTACTCCACCCGGGAAGTAATTTTTTGCCTTTTCGTAAAGCGCTTCGGAGTTGGATCTGTTCAGTTTATTTGCTGCCATGTGACGTCGATTTGAATTTGGTGCAAAATTACGAATTCGATTGACCGGATTAACGGAAAAATGATAGAAATTCCAAAGAAGCAAGAAAGGTCCCTCTTTTGTTTTGACCCTAAAAAAGTCCGATCTGGCAGAGCTTTCGAATTTTTCGTTGATTTCACTTAGTATAGAAATTGATAATCTCTATAGGATTAACCCTATTATGAACAGTTTTTTAG
>CBIHOM010000030.1:0-46718 GCA_966212075.1 uncultured Fluviicola sp. | reverse complement strand
CACCTTCCGGTCTCTGAGCAATTTCAACAGGTCTTTCATATTTTCCTGACTGAAATGGATCCGCTTATCCAACGATTCCGATTTCAGGATCAATTCTTCCGCCTTCCGGTAGTTCTTTAAATAGAATTCCACGCATGCTTTTTGGTAATAACAAACTGCCGCAATTTCATTATTCACCCGGTTCTTTTTAGATCCCGGTTCGTATTCCAGCAAGGCCTCATCGTATAATTGCAACGCTCTTACAAGCTCCGGGGCCAACGCATCGGTAGGATTGGTTGTAAACCATTTAGTTAAAAGGTTTCCCGCCTCCCTGAGATCCGAATAATCCTGTTTCCTGGATTTTGCACTGATTGCATACAAGTCAATATTGCGGTTCCCGATCAAATAATCCGCACACATTTTAGCATAAATTCTTTCCACCAAGTCTTCTATCGTAGCAGCTACTTTTTTCGATTTATTGGTGTTGTAGTCTGTTCTTGCATTGTCATAACCTTTGGTTGAAGTTCCTGAATATTGACTGTAACCTGATTCGCGATACGCTTTCACAGTAACTCCATTAGCCAGATTCAGTGTAAAAACCAGGTCGATTTGTTCTTCACCATCATAGCGGTAGGTGGTCGTAGTGGTTTTATTCCCCTTCTTGTCCGTGCTCGTAGAAGAGGATGTGGAAGAAACCGCATTCTTTTTTGTAATCCGGTTCATGGAAAAAGTAATATACATGTCACTTGCTTCAATAGAAGTTGCAAACGTATAGACCCGTGTATTGAATTTCTGGATAAACATTCCCCGGATATTGTAGGAATCATTGGATATCGGGTCCACATAGATCCGTGTATTCGCAATATAATCCAGGTTTACGGGTGGAATATCTATTTGCAGGGAAACCGCTTTTTCAGGTTTCAGGTTTTGAGCAAGGATCGTATTGAACAGAAAGCAAGATGCAATCAAAGCCAGGATCTTCATAATTCGCAGTAATTTAAACTTAGGCGAAATTAATCGGATTATTCAATGAATGATTGATTCCGGGGATTAATATATTTTTTTCATTGCACGCATCAGGGTTTCCGCTTTGTGCTCTGTTTCTTCCCATTCCAGGTCCGGAATCGAATCAACGGTGAAACCTCCGCCCACATATAAAAATGCTTTATCCCGGAATAATTGTGCACAACGCAAATTCACAAAAAGATTGGTATTTCCTTCTTCAAATAAGCCGATAAAACCGGTATACAACTCCCGATCGTGCATTTCCCTGCTCGCTATCGCCTCAATTGCATTTCTTCTTGGAGTTCCGCATACTGCAGGTGTCGGATGTAAATCCAAGGCAATGGACCAGGCATTGGGTTTCGTCAAGAGTGCTTTGAAATCTGTTTTCAAATGCTGAACAGGTCCGGCCTGTACGACATAAGGGCCATCCGATTCAATTTCGACGCATTCGTTTCGTTCCAGGGTTTCTGTGATTGCATCTACCACAAAAGCATGTTCCTCCAATTCTTTCGGCGTCCACTCGTGTTCTTCGTTCTCTCCATGGGTACCGGCTAAAGCTACCGTTTTACAAACCATTCCTTCCTGGTTCATTAATAATTCCGGAGTAGCCCCGATCCAGGTACCGAATTCAGCCGAGGAGATCAGGTAGCAAAAAGCATTCGGATACGTATTCTCCAATATGTGAAACAGGTCAAATGCCCGGTCGCCCTGAAAAGGTGTTTGCTTGATGCGGGAAAAAACTCCCTTCTCTACTCCCAGCAAGGGAAATGAGTTTAAAAAAGCCTGTGCTTCTATCTGGTAATCCCTTCGGGAAATGACCGTAGGAATTTCTTTGCTGTAATGAAAGTCAAATTCGGGATCAAACTCCAAACTTTCACTGAAATGAAACGTACGTTCGTGCAAAAAATCAGAAACCACAAACCCTATAGGTTTCTCTCCTTCTTTCAATACAGAAAAGGCTCCTCTTTTGATAACCGGAGCAGTTTCCTTAGGCAATCGGTAAATGAGTAAATCTTTCACTATCGGGGAACTATCATTACGGTTAAACGTCCGGTACAGATCAAACGATCATTGGATTCATCGAAAATATCTACCTGCCAAATGTGGGTACGCGAACCGGCATGTACAATCTTTCCGATTGCTCTTACCGAACCTGCTCTCACACTTCCGATGTGATTTGCATTGATCTCGATCCCAACGGGTGCTTCCTTGCTCAGATCGATCAGCAAAGTGGATCCGATTGACCCGATCGACTCGATCAAAGCAGCGCTTGCCCCACCATGGAGCAAACCCATCGGCTGGTGTGTGCGGTGATCAACCGGCATGGTTGCAACAATGTAATCTTCTCCTATTTCGACACATTTAATATCCAAGTGTCCCAACAAGGTATTGTTTGAATATTTATTGATCTCTTCGAGCGAAACGCTGTTCAATTTTTTCATTGACGGGTATTCTTTCGTGATAAAATTACTACATAATCGGCGGATGAAGCCATTTGAAAAACCCTTTTTTAGTATTCAGCAAAACTAAATCGAATCAGTTTCCTCTTTTAAGCTGGAATTAAACCCTCTAAATAAAGCAAACCTACACTTCACATTTTTTCGAAAGGGCCGAATGGTTTAATTCCTACTTTCATTTCATTAAACTACAGTTTATGAACAAACCGATTATGTCCTTGCCTTGTAATCAGTCGCATACGCAGATGGAGAAACGTGACGGTGGGTATTATTGTTCCAGCTGTGAAAAGACTTTGACGGATTTTCGTCAGAAGACTGAACCAGAAATCAAACAAATTATTAGCTCAAACCCGGGAAGGGTTTGCGGAATTTTTCATAATCATCAAGTTCGTTCAAAAACTTCACATGTTGCATTGTCCAATGCTTCCTATCGGGTAGGATTATCATTACTGGGTATACTTGGTTTTTTGGGTCCGATAACCTCATCCTGCGAGTCGGCACCGGATGATGCAGCACTTGTGAAACAAAAAGCGTTCAATAAGCTGAAGTTCCCGATGAAGATCAGCGGGCAACTGAAAGATGAAAAAACGGGGGAACCACTGGCCAAATCCCCTGTTGAAATTCAACAGGACGGTAAAACGATCCTGAAAGGCTATACGGACGAGGCCGGGAACTTTGAACTGACGGTGAACAAAGAGGACCTGAAGAAGGAAACATTCGATTTGATCTACCTTTCAAAGAATCACATTGCGGATACCCTTCACAAGCAGAACCTGGAATCACTTGCAAAGGGAAAGAAATTGATTTTGACTTTAAAAGCAGAACCTGCTAAATGTCATTATACGCTGGGAGAAGCTCCGTCACAAATCAACGGCGATGTAATCGAAGGAGACGTTACCCCTGATTATTACGAACCCGTTGCAGGAAAACCAGTAATGACTGTTAACGAAGTACCTGTAGAAACACCCGTAAATACTGAACCCTGATAATTAACAAACAATTTACTACCTACGCCTAAATCAAATAAGGGGACTCACGAAAGTGGTCCCTTTATTTTTTGAAAAATAAGTTCAAAAGTTGAAATGTTCAAAAGTTAAACTTTTAAGTGGCTGAAAGAATTAAAAAAAATAGAGACCAGTGTTTGCAGTTACACGAATACTACTTTATTTTTTCGGATAGTAAAGTTCATAAGCCCGTTCGATAAAACCAAAACCCAAACGGGACAGATTGGCATCCGTACAAATGATGAATACCACCTTGTTCTCTTCCAGTTTTTTGTTCAAGTCCTGGTCCTTTGCCAGAGTTTCCTGCTTATAAGAGTCCGGATAAATTTGTTCGTTGTAATACCAGAATTCACCGTCATTAAATAACCAATGAGAGACGTTGGCATTGAATAAGCCCCAGTAAAAACTATCTGAAATCACCATGACCTTAGGATCTCCTTTTTTCGATTTCCGGTTCGGGTGGAATTTCGGATACGCCAATCTCAGGTCGGGAATATCAAACAATAGATTCATTCCTTTCTCGATGTCGTCATCATCGATTTGTGTAGAATCAGAAAGTTCAATTTTGTCCAATACAAAATGTGGTATATTATGCATACAGCTTTTTGAAACATACTTTGTTAAGGAATCAATTACCAAATATTGGCCATAAGCACTCCAGTGTATTCCTGTCTTTGAAAATAATGGATATTTTGATTCTTTCTTCATTGATTCAAACCAATCATGAAAATCGATGTAAGTAACAGCATGTTTGTTAAATTGCCTTTTGAAGACTTCGTAATTCGTTTTTGCCTTTCTGAGCCTTTTATACTTATCAGGAATATATTCCGGATAAAAGCTAGCTTTTCCGGGCGCAAAGACGACAGCTAGTTTAATTCCTTTACGTTCAAGGGTATCCTGTATCATTTTCCACTTCCGAGTAATTCCCTGAATTTTCTCTTCTCCAAGGAAATCGATTCCATAATATGCCTTGATGTAATTCTCTTCATATAAGTAGTTCTCTTTCCCGATAATTATTCCGGCGGCACTAGGTTTCTTGAATAAACTATAATTCCATTGATTATATAATCGTACCCAATCTGGACGAAACCCCGTATGTTCTGCAATGTATTTATCCTGTCCTTCCTGATATTTACCTGAAAACCAAGTTTCTTTGGTAAGTTCAGGTTTGGATGAAAGTTTATATGCTCCGTAAAGGGGTTTTTCCCAAAAGAAGCGGAATTTATGCTGGATCATCGGCAGGAACAATACTGCAATTATCCCGGCAAAAACAAGTTGCTTCAAACGCTTGTATTTCGGTTGTCGACTCATCTTAGAAACGGAAATAAATGAACGGATTAAACCCGGATGAAATGACCGAACTTGCACTCATTATAAACAACAAAACGGTCACCAACATGAAAAGTCCGTTTGTTGATAACGAATAGGTGTTCCTGTTGTAAACAAAATCCTGCATTTTCTTCCCAACCGGTAAAGCCGGAAGGAATGAAAAGAAAGCCGCTACAAAGAGCAAAGGCCAAAAATTTGGCAGTGAAATAAACGTTGGATCCCAACTAAAATCGAACAGGCGGTCAAAGTATAACCAAACCTGGCTCAGGTCGTCTTCGATTTTGAAAATGACCCAGCCCATCATCACGATCAGGAATGTAATTGCAATCGATAGTACACTCCCCAAACGATTCAGAAGTTTTACCAGGAAAATACGGTCCAGGATCAGGAATGTTCCGTGGAATGCGCCCCAAACAACAAAATTCCAGGATGCTCCGTGCCAAAACCCGGAAAGAATAAAAACCAAAGCCAGGTTAAAATACAAACGTGATTTGGAAGAAACCCGATTTCCTCCGAGCGGAATATAGAGGTAATCACGCATGAAATTTCCAAGGGTCATGTGCCACCTGCGCCAAAATTCCGTAATACTCCTGGAGCTGTAAGGACTGTTGAAGTTTTCTGGAAAATGAAAGCCCATGATCTTACCCAAACCGATCGCCATGTCGGAATAACCCGAAAAGTCGAAATAGATCTGCATGGTATAGGCCAAAATTCCGATCCAGGCTGTTGATGCGCTTAACAGGTGAAAGTCCGTCTCGAAAATAACCTTTGCCTGCTCGGCCATGACATTCGCGATGAGTACTTTTTTAGCCAAACCAATTGTAAAACGGTAGAAACCAATCAATTTTTCATCGATATTCTCTTTGCGCTCAATGACCTCATCCGCTATTTCCTGGAAACGCACAATTGGCCCGGCTATCAGTTTCGGGAACGCCAGGAGGTACAATAAATAGTCTTTCAGGCTGCTTAACGGAGCATGTTTTCGCCGATACACATCCACCGTATAAGTAATCGATTCAAAGGTAAAGAAGGAAATCCCGATCGGCATGATGACCTTTGTCCAGGCAACTTCTTTCAAACCAAAACTTTCCAACAGCGCGTTGGCATTGCCTACAAAAAAATTGGAATACTTAAAATAGGCCAAGAGACCTAGATTGATTGCCAGTGAGATAATCAAGAGGATTTTCCGCTTTCGTGTCTCATTGGAACGATGGATTGCCCCTACCAGTAAAAAGTCCAGGAAGGAAGTTCCCAGAAGGATAAAAACAAATACAGGAGCCCCCCAGGTGTAAAACAGAATACTGAAAAAGAAAATGACCCAATTTTTAAGCAGTTTGGGAACTACATGATAAACAAGCAGGAATAAAGGCAGAAAATAAAAAAGAAAGAGAGTACTGCTAAAAACCACTTGTTTGAATTTCGGATTTCGAAGATAATAAAACTTGTGGAACGTCCGCTTGAAAGGTTATTGTTCCTGACCTAAAACAAAAAACTATGTGCGCTATGTTGCTATGTGGTACTATTTTACCACATAGTTCACATAGAACACATAGCTAATTATTGGTTTAATACTTATCATCTGTTGACACAAATCACAGTATCATCCGCCACGACGGATCTTACTTTTCTTTTTTTTCCAATGCAAGATCAAGGACCTCTTTCATCTTTTTCACGTAGTGGAATTTCAATCCTTTTACGTAATCTGCGGTGATTTCTTCCACATCTTTGCGGTTGCGCTCACACAAAATGATCTCTTTGATATTGGCACGTTTGGCAGCAAGGATCTTTTCTTTGATCCCGCCAACCGGAAGCACTTCACCACGGAGCGTAATTTCACCGGTCATTGCCAGGTTCTTCTTCACTTTTCTTCCGGAGAAAGAACTTGCAAGCGAAGTCAGCATGGTGATTCCCGCACTTGGCCCGTCTTTCGGAGTTGCCCCTTCGGGAACGTGAATATGCACATTTTTCTCGTCGAATAATTCCTGATCCAGGTTCATCCAATGACTGTGTGCCTTCAGGAATTCCAATGCAATCACTGCCGATTCTTTCATTACGTCTCCCAGGTTTCCGGTCAGGGTTAATTTCCCTTTTCCTTTTGTCAAAGAAGATTCTATGAACAGGATATCCCCCCCTACGCTGGTCCAGGCCAAACCTGTAACTACTCCGGGAACCTCGTTGTTATCGTATTTCGTTTTTTCACGACCGGCACCCAAAATACCTGTCAATTCATCGATTTCAATCTTTTCGGAGAAAGTTTCCTCCAAGGCCACCTGTTTTGCCCTGTGACGTGCCAGTTTTGCCAGTTTTTTATCTAAACCACGCACTCCTGATTCGTTGGTGTAATTCTCAATGATACGTTCCAGAGTTTTACGGTCTACAGTCAAGTCCTTTTTCGAAATCCCGTGAGCTTCCAACTGTTTTGGCAGCAAATGCTTTTTCGCGATCTCAATTTTCTCTTCTATGGTATAACCGTTTACTTCGATGATTTCCATCCGGTCCAAAAGTGGCCCCTGGATCGTAGACAGACTGTTTGCCGTAGCAATGAACATGACCTTGGAAAGATCGAACTCGGTTTCTACGTAATTATCATAAAACGCCGCATTTTGCTCCGGATCAAGTACTTCAAGCAGAGCCGAAGAAGGGTCTCCATGGTTGCTTTTCCCTAACTTGTCGATCTCATCCAATACAAAAACCGGATTTGCAGAACCTGCTTTTTTCAAATGCTGCATGATACGTCCCGGCATTGCACCGATATAGGTTTTTCTATGTCCCCGGATTTCAGCTTCATCATGAACACCTCCCAAAGACATACGCACGTATTTACGTCCTAAGGCTTCAGCAACCGATTTCCCCAAGGATGTTTTTCCAACTCCCGGAGGACCGTAAAAACATAAGATCGGGGATTTCATATCGCCTTTCAGTTTCAAAACAGCCAGGTATTCCAAAATACGTTCTTTCACTTTTTCCAATCCAAAATGATCGCGTTCCAGGATCTTAGCCGCACGTTTCAAATCCAGGTTATCGGTTGAATATTCATTCCACGGTAAATCCAGTAAGGTATCCAGGTAATTCAACTGAACAGTATATTCTGCTCCCTGCGGATTCATGCGCTGCAGTTTCGCCAATTCTTTGTAGAACAATTTCGAAACTTCTTTGGACCACAATTTTTTGGATGCGCGCTCCTCCAGGTCTTTTACATCCTGTTCCTGCGGGTTATCACCCAACTCATCCTGGATCGTACGAATTTGCTGATGCAGGAAGTATTCCCGCTGTTGACGATCCATATCCAGGCGTACTTTTGACTGGATCTCGTTGCGCATTTCGAGCAATTGTGATTCCAATGTCAAATGCTCCACTACCATGCGCGCACGTTTTCGGAAATCCAACTCTTCCAAAAGCTCTTGCTTTTTCTTCACATCTGCATTCATATTCGATGAAATGAAATTCACCATGAAGGTCGGAGATTCGATATTTCCGATTGCAAATGCTGCTTCAGACGGAATATTGGGGCTGTCTTTAATAATTTGAAGTGCCAATTCTTTTACATTGCGGAATAAGAGTTCCATTTCCTGGTCGTCTTTTTCAGGCAGGATTTCCGTCAGGAAACTCACCTTTGCACGCATGTATGGTTCTGTTTGGTACGGTTCCGTAATCTCGAAACGTCTTTTTCCCTGGATGATCACTGTGGACGATCCGTCAGGCATTTTTAGCAGACGTACGATCTGTGCAACGGTTCCTACGCGATGGAGGTCATTGAACTCAGGACTTTCTTCTTCCTGGTCAATTTGTGCAACCACCCCGATTATTTTTTTGCCCATGTTGGCATCCTGCAATAAACGCAGGGATTTATCGCGGCCTATTGTAATCGGGATCATGACTCCGGGGAAAAGCACGTTGTTACGTAAAGGTAAAATAGGCAAATCATCCGGAAAAATCTCTTTGTTCATGTTGTCCTCGTCATCCTGTGACATCAAAGGCAAAAACTCTGCATCTTCTTCTGATGAGACTATAATTGTATGGTCGAACGAATCTTTCATTGTATGTGTATTTAACGTCAAAATGTCATTGTTCTTATAATTGATGTGAATCATTGATAAGAAACTGTTGACGGTAGGGGATTGTCAAGTGTTGTGCCAATTCAGTTTTCCTGACGAATTGACATACCTACTTTTTGCCAAGGCACAAAAAGTAGCAAAAATGCCTTACCACCAATTACAAACTTTCAGTCAGCCAACTGATACAGACCTATCCGCGGAAAGGGGGGATCAGGATCCAAAATGCAAATCACAATCGTTTTACAAACGATGTGATTTAGCACTTTCCGGGATTGGTAACCGTATCAGCTGGCTGTCAATTCTTTTGTGACATCCAGAAGGACGGGTTACGTTTCACATCATTAACTACGATCTTCCTGTCGCGTAATTGGTGAATGAAATGCGCAGTATCAACTACTCCAGCTATTACTAGATTTTTGACCCGAAAATCAATCTTATTGCTTTTATAGAATAACTTAAAGTAATTCGAAACCTCCTAACTCTCTTTACTTTTCAAATAAAGCGTTGTCAAAGTGCGTGCCCAATAGCGGGGAACGGTATGAGTTTCCTGCAGGAATGCGACTACGTCGTTCGACTTCTTTTCAGCTGCGTTGAAATCTTTCAGGGTTTTCATCCAAAAAGTGATTGGTTTCCCGGTTTTTTCAATGACCTGTTCGTCGGTGACGTCCCAATATTCTTTTTTCATTTGCAACACTATTTTTAACTACTAAAGATACCATTTTCATTTGAATCTAAATAGGGTAATTATCACGTTAGGATTATGCTTAATTTGTTTAAAATATATACAATCATAACTATATCTATGCTTTATCCATGGAGTATCCATGCTATATACTCGAATAATCCCGACTTAGTCCCTCGGCTTTCTGTCTTTCCAGACAGAGCCTCAGTCTTCGTCTACTGCGTAGACTCTTCTATGGAATATTCATGGGATAAAGTTGTAGGAATCATGTTATGTTGATACTTTATTATTGTATTTCGGTTTGATTATTCTGCTGGTATTCTCGATACATCCCTGACGCTTCACTACGTTTCGGTCAGGGATACTCGAATTGACACCAGCAGCAGATATATCGAGAACAACAGAACTAATACTTTACCACTCTTTTTTGAGCCGATTTCGATCCATCAGTAATTTGAAGGATAAACAGATTTCCATCAAATCCACTTAGGTCAAGAACCTCCATTGTTTTGTAATCAGCTACTGTTTGAAGCAATTTCCCGTTCATATCAAATATTCGGATTGTTCCTCCTGCTTCAGAAATGCCATTGATGCAGATTGATCCTGTTGTTGGATTCGGATATACCGTGAATTGATCTCCTTCAATTACACTTTCTTCTACTCCAAGGTTTACCGGGATCGGATCAAAGTTGATCCCGCAAGGGCCGTCGTTGCTTAAAAAAGCACTTCTTACCGTACTTGCTTTTGCAAACAGGTCGTTAACCGGGTCCAAAATAGAGACTGCATTCACAGGCCGTTTGATCAAATACGCGTAATCCAATTCAAAAGACTCTCCATTGCTCAATGCTGTTTTTCCAAAGGAATAACTTCCACGACGGTCTCCCGGCGAATTGGAAGCTGATCCCACACCTGCCGGTTCGTATTCGGACCAACCAAATCCCGGATCAATTCCTCCTGTCCCAAAATGATAGGTATCTTCATTTCCAGGATACATGTATTTTGTTTGGATGGTGGTCGCTCCGTAATAGATTGGGTCTCCCAATTGATAATATCCGTTCAAAACATGGTATAACTGAACTGAATTTACCGGATCCGATTGCCCGGAAGGCGCATTTCCCGTATACATTACCCCGGCATACAGTCCCTGATATTCGTTATCTGTTATTCCGTCGTTGTAACCGTAACCGTTTACTGATTGACCCGGCAGAATTCCTACCGGATTATCCAACCCGTCGTTTACCTGTTTGAACCCTTTCAAAACCATCAAGCCATGTGCGGGAATTGTATCCATATATCCGGGATGTCCACCGTTGTTCTCATCGTGCATATCCGCATTGTAATTGTACATCATTCCCAAGTCCACATTGGTACCGAAATAATCATCGTTGTAATTCCCCAGGTCACCATCAAAACGTCCACCGAAGAATAACGAATCCAATTCTGCTCCACGGGAATACACCTGTACTTTGCGCATCAAGACATTTTCAAAGGCTTCGGAAGTATCACATGCCTGCGTGTATACATAACTGTGAATTTCAATCGCCTTAGCAATATTCCCGTTTGTTCTGTAATGCGTAATACTGAAAACACAGTCATTTCCATAAATGCGCGGGTACTCTCCTTCGAGTGGTTCATACAAACCATTCGCATTGATATCTACAAAGGGAGCAAGGTGTGCGGCCTGACCCCAAGGAGTATGGCCATGTGCAGGCCAATGGCTGATCTGCCAAACCGGAACGTAGTTCGAAGAACCGAATGCTACCGAATCCAAATGGTCTTCGATCATCTGAAGACTTACATGGTACGGACGATTGTATTCCGATTCCATTTCTTCGTCGTAAAAATTGCTTGTTGTATACGGACCGGGAAGTTCATCAAACTGATCATTGAAGGTAGACTCCGCATTTGCAATGGTATCGGAACCTGAAAATCCAACAAAACTTTCACTTAGATTATAGCAGGCTGAAATCCCGTTGTATTTTGCTCCGGCAGTACCATAAGGTGTTGTAATTACTTTTGTTCCAAGTCCAATACTCGCGCTTAGATTCGTTGTATTCATTTTGGTTGCATATTCATCCGCGTCCAAAACCGGGAATGTTTTGTAGGCTTCACAATATGCCGGTCTTCCCTGACTTGGATTTCCGTTTAAATCCAGTGACAGGCCTTTTTCTGTGTCAGAGCCATCTATGAGTAAGCCATTGGCAGTTTTACGAATATGATAAACGGTTTTGTCTGTATTAATGGAATCCAGGACCTGGAAATTCTGATCTGCCAAATAGAATAATCCTTTATTGCTATTCGTGTATTTAAAATACACATGGTATCGGTTATCCGCATATTCCACCTGGCTTGCAATGGAATTTGGAAGCCAACTGAGAGAACCACTATTTGTCATGGTTCCTGCTGCATTGTAGTGTTCCACAGTGATCCCATTCGTAATTCCGATAGTTGTTGCATCAATTAAAAAGGAACTGACCGAACGTGTTGTTGCAACTCCCGTATTGACAGTTGAATAAGCATTGGGGGCTGTTCGTGTAATAAGAACGGCAGACGAAACTCCTGCTCCACAAACTACTTTTTCCAATCCGTTTACAACAAACAGGTTACCGCTTTTAAAACCGGAATTCATTGTGTGCGAAAAGAGAACTGAAGTAGTAATCGAAGCATCTGCAACTTCTTCCGTTGGAGAAGCAAAGGTCCCCGTGTTCAAGGCAATACGTACCAATCCCCCGGTATTTTTCACCAGATATGCTACCAGCTCGTTCCCAACCATTTTTGGCTCAAAATAAGCAGTTTTGTAATCGTTTGTACTTGTCAAAGTGCTGATCAAAGCTCCGGTGGTTTTGTTCACTTTTAACCAAATTAACTTCATCAAACCATTGTAAAGGGCTCCCAAAACATAATAGCGTTCATTTCCTTGTTCAATAGCGGTCAATAAGAAACCTGGCTGGGTATTACCCGGGAAATTCACCGCATAGTTCTGGCTATCAAATGCCTCCAATTCCCCGGAAGAGGAAATGCGTTGTGTGATGATCATTGCCGAATTCGGCCCTACACCGGCTAAACTGACCAGATGGACTTTGTTTTGAGCATCATAGTAACTGTAATTTGAAAAACTCGCATAGTTATTGGACAAGTGACTATGCAAAAAGGTTCTATTAAACTGGGAAAAAGCAAATCCACTCAGAAATAGAACGAGACAGGTAGAGATTATTTTCATGTGACATTATTTAGGTGTTAAACATCTTTTCACTTACTAAGCGAAACGGACGTTTTTTGGAAAGGGTTGGAGGTAATTATGAATTACGAATGCCGAATTGCGAATGGTGGATTGAAGTGTGTTTCTGGTTGATTAAAATGTATCGATCATCTGTTATCCACCATGTTTTGCGAGGTAATCCAGGATATAATGATCGCCTTCCGTTAATTCCAAACCACGTCTGTTCATCATGGCATTGGCTGCTTCTTTTGCTTTTTTCAGTTCAAAAAGTTCGGTGCCGTTTACAGCGCCCCATGAAAATGAGGGGATAAACTTTTTAGGGAATTCTCCACCGAAAATGTTGCAGGAAACACCTACCACTGTTGCTGTGTTGAACATGGTATTAATGGCACATTTACTGTGATCGCCCATACACACTCCCATAAACTGCAAACCGGTTTCCACTTCAGTACCTGTTTCATAGGACCAGGTGCGGATCATGGAATAATTATTTTTCAGGTTGGAGGTATTGGTATCCGCACCAAAGTTACACCACTCGCCTACCAAAGAATTCCCAAGAAAACCATCGTGGCCTTTATTGGAATAAGCCTGGAATACACAATTTGTAATTTCTCCGCCAACTTTGCAGAACGGACCGATTGTAGTCGCCCCGTAGATCTTCGAACCCATTTTCACAACGGCGTGCTCACCCAATGAAAATGGTCCCCGGATCATTGAACCTTCCATTACTTCAGCATCAGCTGCAATGTAAATTGGGCCGGAAGTCGTATTCAAAAACGATCCTTCAACCGATGCGCCTGCTTCCAAAAAAATCAGGGAAGGATCTCCGATAATGGTATTCGAATTCGGGATGTACTGCGATTCTCTTCCACCTGTAAGCAAAAAATAATCGGCTACTAAAATTTCATCGTTCAATTGGAATAAATCCCAGCGTTGGGTTAATTCCAATGGATGTTGTTCCGTCCATTTGATCTTTTGTTTTCCTTCTCCTCTTCTTGCAATCCAGGTATTGCCCGAAACAAGTACCTGATCATCTTCCAAAACTACCACTGCCGCAGCAATGGCGTCTGTAGGAATGATTGCTGCATTCACTTCAATATCTGTTTTACCGGAAATCCGCGGAAACTTTTTGGAAATGTATTTTTCGGTTTGAAAGGAAACAGTCGCTTCCGGGATCCATTTTTCCCATCGTTCCTTATTGGTAAGAATTCCCACTCTTAAATCACCTACCGGTCTTGTAAGTGTTAAGGGGGCAAAGCGCAGGTGTAATCCGTTATCGTGAAGGATGATGTTCATGGGATTGCTATTTGTTAAAATAAAGATACGGAAATTCGCGTTGCGAATTTAATTCAAAATGTAAAATTCAAAATTCTGAAAATAATTCGTCGAGGCGCGGGTCATTAAAATCTTTGATAAAGAATAAAACATTCGGGTAGTTGACAAATTCTTCCGGAGCATGGGTTGTTGTAACAATAATTGTTTTCATTCCGGCATTCAAAGCTGCTTCGGCTCCTTTTGGTACGTCTTCAAATACGATACAGGATCCCGGTTCAACTCCCACCAGCTTTGCACCTTTTAAAAACACTTCCGGATCCGGTTTGCTTTTTACTACATCTTCTGCACTTACGATGGCTTTGAAATAAGACCGGAGATCCAGGCTGTCCAATACAAAATCAATATTGAACCGAGTGGCTGCCGAACCGATTGCCATTGAAATCCCGGATTGCGCTGCTTTACGGAGAATTTCTTCCAATCCGGAAAGCAAAGCCAAATGCGGACGATAGATTTCCTGGTACAGTTCTTCTTTCTTTTGGGAATACACAGCGATCGTTTCTTCACTTAATGTTCCTTTCCCGAATACGCGATCCAGCAACTCATGGTTCTTCCCATACATTTGTTCTTTCACCTGGGCCAATGTCAGGCCGGCGTTTAAGTCGTTATTCAGAATTCTATTCCAAACCTTCAGGTGGAATTCCATGTCGTTGATCATGGTACCGTTGAGGTCAAAGAGAAATGCTTTTGGTTTCATATTTATGATTATTAAAATCTTTCTTCTACTTTTTTCATTGATAAAAAAGTAGCAAAAAATCTAGGCGCGGTAAACCGATTGACCTGTTAGCGGGGCATGACGGATTTTTTCTTAAACTCGTCGTTCCTCCTCAAACAAGCGAAAAAATTACCGTCATTTACCGCACAGGTTCCCAATCTTGTTCACCAATGCGCCAATTAAGAGTTCCCTAAACTGATTCGGTTTTGCTTCTTGAATAGTAGAGTAAAGCGAAATAATTTTTATAAAGTTAGTCGATATCAGAACGCTGGGATGGTTCATTGGATTAAAAAAACTTTAATTCTGAGCCAAAATCCATTCAATTAAGGTAAATTATTTTGCGTTTTGAACTGTTGAATCGACCACAACTGAAACATTTTCCTCTCCCGGTTTCGAGATCAGCCAAAGGCCGATGAAAGTCAATAGTCCGTTCAAAATCAACAGTTCGTTTCCGAAAATGTAACCACCGAGGTATTTTCCGTCCGGCTGTAAGACTCCTCCAGTCCAGGCTTGGGAATACTTGCTGATGAAAAAACAAATTGCGGGGATCAACACACAAACAAGCGGCACCAAATTTTCATTCAAGCGGCGTTTGGTGAAAATTCCCAATGCAAATAAACCAAGCAGAGGCCCATAGGTGTAACCGGCCAATTTGAGGATCAAACCAATCAGATCAGTTCCCGGAGTGGAATCTACGTACCAGTTAGTTGCAAGAATGATCACCAGGAATAGTAACGAGAATCCAATATGTACGATCAGTTTGTAACGTTTTTTCTCCTGCTCTTCTCTCCGGTTAAAGTTCAGGAAATCGATGCAAAAACCGGTAGTTAAGGCCGTAAGCGCACTATCCGCAGATGCGTACGAAGAAGCGGTAATTCCCAATAAGAAGAAGATCCCTGCTATGGACCCGAAATTATTCAAGGCGAGCGTCGGGAAGGTATGATCGGTATTTGCCGGAACTTCCAAACCTGTTGCATTGATATAAACGTACAATGCGCCACCAAGCAACAAGAATAAGAAATTCGTGATTACCAGGATCGTTGTGAAGGAATACATGTTTTTTTGTGCGTCACCAATGGATTTACAGGTCAGGTTCTTCTGCATCAAATCCTGGTCCAAACCGGTCATGGCAATTGCGAGGAACATTCCACCGAAGAATTGTTTGTAGAAATACAAAGGAGAATTCGGATCATCAAAGAAAAAAATACGCGACATAGAATAGCCGTTTTTCGTGCTGGACGAAGTGATTTTATCATACAACCCGGAAAAATCAACTCCCAGCGTCTGTGCAATGATGACTGTACAGATAATGACGGAAGAAACCAGGAATATTGTCTGAAAAGCGTCTGTATAAACAATTGTACGCACACCGCCTTTAAAAGTGTACACCCAAATCAATACAATGGTTGTCACCGTTGTGACCCAATATGGAACACCCAAATCTTCGAACAAAAACATTTGAAGGACTTCCGTAGCAAGATACAAACGTGTTGCCGAACCGAGAGTCCGTGACAAAATAAAGAATGCAGCACCGGTTTTATAGCTCACGATCCCGAAACGTTTGTTCAGGTATTCGTAAATCGATGTAACATTCAAACGGTAGTAGAGCGGCATTAAAATCTGTGCAATGACGACATAGCCCAGGATATAGCCCAGCACTATCTGGAAATATGCCATTCCTTCGGAAACCATTTTACCCGGAACGGAAATAAACGTTACCCCCGAAAGAGAAGTCCCGATCATTCCAAAGGCTACCAAATACCAGGGACTTTGCCTGTTTCCTGTAAAAAACGAATCGGTATTTGCCTTTCTGGACGTTACATAAGCCATCAGGATAAGTAATCCGAAATATCCGATAAGCACTGCGGTAATAAGCCCGGGAGTTAAGATGTTGTTCATTGAGTAGAAAATTCGAAGGGCTAAGTTAATGATTTCCTATTATGGGGAAATCTCAGCCCGAATTTAAAATTTGCCAATTTGCCTGTTTGCCAAATGGCAAACCGTGAAATGGACAAACGAACGGAAAAAATAAAAGGGGCGCGATGCATCGCGCCCCTTCCTTTGATTTAATTCAAAGCTATTACTTATTAGCCAATTCAACGAACTCATCGTAAGAAACTTCTTTCGAGTTCAATTTCACTGTATCCTTGAAGTATTGTGTCAATTTTGTTTCTGCCAGCATATCGTAGATACGGTTTGCTTCTTCGCGGTTTTGCAATGCACCAGCAGCTTGTTTTGTCAATTCCGCATCTTCCGGTGCAGGAATTCCATATTGTGCAAACTGGTTTGCGATCAATCCTTTTGTGAATTCGATCACTTCCGCATTGTCCAACTTGATATCATTCGCTTTGAAGATATGTCCCTGGATCAACTGCCATTTCAAATCTTTGGCGTAGCTGTCGTAATCTGCTTCAATTTGCTCAATAGTGATCGGTTTTTCGTTTGACAACTGAATCCAACGCTTCAAGAAATCATTCGGAAGATTAACCGGTGTGTTTTCTACCAAATCACGGTAAACTTCACGAGTCAATAAACGGTCAGAATCATTTGCAAACATTGTTTTCAAGTCAGATCCGATACGTTCACGCAATTCTTTCTCAGAAGAAATTGCTCCTTCACCGAATAATTTATTAAACAAATCCTGGTTTAATTCAGCCAACTCCATACGTTTGATGTCGTTGATTGTCATTTGGTATGAATCTGAATGGTTTGCCAATTCTTCCGGTTTAATTCCAAGCATTGCAGCTTTATCGCTGTCGCCGCGTGTAATTGCAGAAGCAGAAACAGTTACTTTATCTCCTACTTTCTTACCAACCAATGATTTCTTCACTTTTTTATCCTCGATGAACTCCATGGAAGTTGTTGAAGAATGCATGATTCCACCTTCTTTGATTGATCCGTCTTCATTCAACTCAACGAATTGAGCTAAAATCATGTCTGTATCGTTTACCTCATCGGCAGAAGTCATTTTTCCATAACGACGGCGTAAATCATCGATTTGCTGGTCGATCAATTTATCGTCGATCTTCACCTGCACGTAATCGTATTTACTTTTATTGGTCAATTTCAAATCGATCGCCGGAGCGTATCCGATCTCGTAAACGAATTCAAAATCTGCAGGATTATCAAAATCTCCTTTTACCTCTGATCCTTCTTTCGGGATCGGGTTTCCAAGGATTTCCAATTTATTTTCCTGAACATAAGCGTACAAAGCATCGGAAACCAATTTGTTCATTTCTTCAGCTAAAACACCTTTTCCGTATTGCTTTTGGATCAAGCCCATAGGAACTTTTCCCGGGCGGAATCCAGGAATTTTTGCTTGCTTGCGATATTTATCTAAGGAAGCAGCTACTTTACTTTGGTAGTCTGCCGGTGAAACCTGCACTGTTAACAATGCCGTTTCTGCATTAACTTCTTGACGTGTTACGTTCATTCCGTTTTCTTTTAATTCTTAACTTGTATAAACAAAAAATGGTCTTCATTGACAAACAACGAGACCATCTGAAGTGCGGATGGAGGGACTCGAACCCGCACACCTCTCGGCACTAGATCCTAAGTCTAGCGTGTCTACCAATTTCACCACATCCGCATATATTTTAAGTGTAAAACACTAAAATAATCTATTTCAATTTTCAGAATTTCGTTTAATCCTGCCCTTGTTCCTATGTTGAAGCTTCAGCACAGCGTTTTGGGTGCACAAAATTAGTCATTATTTCAATTATTGCAAGCAGATGGAAAGATTTTTCATTAAAAAATGTAAAAAAGCGGGTTTCATTTCCTTGAAAACAGGGCATGGACCATTGAAAAAGCGAATCAACCCACTGTAAGTAAGTTTACTAACTTGCTAACGGATGTATTCTGTCGCTCCTTAAAAAAGTATCCGATAAACTGCAAGTAATTTTGCTAATTTGCCAAATCATTATTACTTTCGAAACAATTCCAGCATCGGCTTACCAAGCGCCGTATTTGGCCGTTGAACATCTAAGATATGTACCAACGTAGCAGTAATATCCACAATTTCATACGGTGTAAACACATCTTGCGGGAGAATGTCTTTTCCGTAAAACAACACCGGAACATGTGTGTCATAATTAAAGGCCGATCCGTGACTAGTTCCTTTGTGCGATCCAGGAGTGTCTGCTGTTTTTGGTAAATATCCCGGTTGCAAAATAAAGATCAACTCGCCGCTGCGTTCCCTATCGTAACCTGAAGAAACCATTTGCTGCCAATTTTCTTCTGTTTTGGAAAGCAATTCTTCTTTTGTATAAACACGCTTTACTTCTGTCCATTTGGCAATTTCCGTTTTAAAGAATGAGATCACTTGAGCTTCCAGATCCGTTCCCAAAACGCTTTCCGTCAAATACACATTATCATTTTCAATCGTATGCAAATAATCTTTTCCGAATTTTGCAACACAAGCGGTTCTCAAATTTTCCGTTTTACCCTGCAGGAATAAGTACCCTCCCGGTAATTGATGATCTGTTAAAAACTGTGGAACGGGCACCACTGCATGATCTGCGGTTAAGAACACGACATACTGCCCTTTCCCAATTTCTTTATCCAGGGTTTGAAACAAACGCTCCAATTCCATGTCCAGGCGAAAGTACATGTCTTCTATTTCCAGTGAATACGGTCCAAAAGCATGACCGGCAATATCCGGAGTAGAGTAACTGATTGTTAAGAAGTCTGTTGTTGCATGCTTTCCAAGTTGTTCTTTTGAAAGAGCCTGAATGGCAAAATCGGTCAAAAATGTATTTGCTGCCGGCATAATTGTAAACAAACTGAATTGGTCCGCAGCAGCTGCTTTACTAAAATCATATGGAAAAACAGGACTAACCTTTCCGCCAACCAAACCTTCATAAGGAGAATTATCCTGTTTGACATATGTATAACTTGCAGAATCTTTCAATAAATTCCACGGCTGATTCATATATTTCGAAACCAATTTTTGATCATTGAACTTACTCACCCAAGTCGGAAGTTCTTTTTTATAGAACGTAGAAGTGATAAAATTCCCGGTTGCGTAATCATACCAGTAAGAGCCGTCTGATAGATGTCCTGCAGGCAGGATCGCACTTCGGTCTTTAATGGACACGCCTATTACTTTCGAGCCCGGATAAGTCAGTTTCAACTGGTCCGTAATGGTATTTGACCTCAAAAAATAAGGTGAACACTTTCCGTAGGAACTGGTAGAACCAACTGTAGAAACGGTCGTATCTTCCACACAATTGATCTCTCTTCCGAAAGGGCGATAGTACCATTCGTTGGCTACAATTCCATGATTATTCGGAGTACTTCCTGTATAGATAGATGCATGGCCAGGCCCCGTAAAAGTCGGGACATAATTATAGGTTACATTTCTGAAATGTGCACCTTTATCCATTAAACGTTTGAAACCATCTTTTCCGAACTGCGGATAAAAGCGGTACAAATAATCGTAACACATTTGGTCCACTACAATTCCAACGACAACTTTCGGTGCATTTTTCTGAGAAAAGACCTGATTGGAGCAAAATCCAATACAAAGCAATACTGATACGGACAACAATCTCATAATTCAAACTTATTCTGACAAAACTAGGATTTGAATTCAAGAAATCACGAAATTTGCGGTAAAATTTCAATTATGTTAGGTTTAAAATTACCAACCGACCCACGCTGGGTGAATATTGTAGAGAAAAACATTGCCGAAATCCTCACGGACCATGCTTTCTGCGAACAAAAAGCAGCAAGTAATGCCATTTCGATTATTGTTCAGTACCCGCAATACCCGGAAATGGTAAAAGCCATGATTGAAATTTGCCAGGAAGAAATGGAACATTTCGGGATGGTGCACGACAAAATCCTGGAAAGAGGATATGAACTCGGTTTTGAACGCAAAGACCCATATGTTCATGATTTGCTGGATTTCCTGAAACATGCACATTCCGGGAATCCGAAGAAATCACACATGGTGAACCAATTGCTCTTTGCAGCTATGATCGAAGCACGCAGCTGTGAACGGTTCAAAATTCTTTCCGAAGAAATCAACGACGAAGATCTGCGCATATTCTATCGCAGCCTGATGGAAAGTGAAGCACGTCATTATACGGTTTTCCTGAATTTTGCCCGTAAGTATGGAGAAGGAATTGATGTCGACGCGCGCTGGAAACTATTTCTTGAATTCGAGGCTTCTTTGATGGATAAATATGGGAAGGCTGAAACGATGCACGGGTAGGCTTAATTGAAAGTGTAAAATTGATCATTGAAAAGGAAACTGCACTACCCTTTGTTTAATCGATCTGCCATCTCAAATCCCTTCTTTTCAATTTTCCCATTTCTCTATTTTCAATTATTTGGGATTGGGATGGTCAGGATCACCCGAGTTCCGGGAAATTCAGCATTCGAATCATCCAGGTTACTGATTGAAACCGTAAATTCTTTGTTCGTGTTTGTTTTCAGTGATTTTAAGCGCTCTTCCGTAATTTGGGTACCATAGGATTTATGATTTGAATCCCGTTTTTTCTTTCTTGAAGCAGCATACCCAACACCATTATCCTCTATGATTACTTTCACCGCACCTGTATCAGGTAAAAATTTAAGCGACAGTTTTCCCCCTTCAGACCTCTTAACCAAACCATGAAGGATCGCATTTTCAACATATGGTTGGATAAGCATCGGAGGGATGCACGGATTTACAGGAAGTGTTTGTAAATCACATACTATTTCAAAAGTAAACGCATTTTTAAACCGCATTTTTTCAAGAAGAATGTAATTTTTCAATGTTTCATACTCTTCTTCCACCGTAATATAAGACAACCTTGAATTGGATAAGGTCTGACGGATCAACCGGGCAAAACGCAGCAGGTATTTCTCCGCATTCTCGTTTTCCTCATACAACAGGAAACTATGGATGGAATTCAGTGAATTAAAAATAAAATGTGGATTCATCTGGGCGGCCAGAGCCATCCGCTCCAGTTCCATCATCCGGTTGACCATGTAATTCTTTTTGTTGACTGACGAAATGGATAATTTCAGAATGATGTAAAACAAGGTAAGAACCGCAATTACGTAGAACACGATGAAATACCAGCGAAGGAAAATGATCTTCTCCACTTCAAAACTTGCAATTATCCGCGGCTTTGACCATTTATTCGAAAAATTCAAATAGGAAATCTCCAGGTTGTATTTCCCGTTTGTCGGATCACTCAGGGTTATTTCCGATTTGTCTGATTTCGTCCATGTTTGATCTTTACGGAAACGGTAACGATAAATGTTCCGTCTGTTCAAACTGGAATTAGACAATACAATTTTAATCAGGTCAGTTTTTGCCGGATATACTTTGGAAAGGTGCAGCAATTTGTTTTTAGCGAACGGACGAATGAAAAGCAGGTTGATCGGGTTTTCAGATGCTTCTTTTTTCACTTTCAGAAAATCTACTTTTTGAACCCCGAATTTAGTGGCAACATAAAGTATATCCTTGTACGAATATAACCCGGTTACTTCGCGACTCGACAATAAATCCCTGTTCAGGAACTTTTCCAGGGTGATCGTTCCCGATTTTTTTGCCAACAAGTAAATTCCTTTTTCGGTTGCTACCCACAAACGCTTTTTCTCATCACAGAAAACAGCCAGGATTTGTTTTCCTAATTTTATTTGAGGAGCCAATTCCGAAACGTGATCATTTTCTGTATTGATCCTGAAAAGGCCCTCCGCATTGGAAAATGCAAGCAAGCCCCAATGATCGAAATATTTCAGTTGGGTAATGCGTCTATTGATAACATGCTTATTTTCTCCTGTTGCCCTCCCATTCCTGATATTGAAAGCAAACAACCCTTTTTGCATTACAAAATAGATTTTTTTGTTGGGAACCAGGTAAAACCAAATATAAACACTCGCAAATTTGAGTTTGTGGATTGCTTGCAGATCAAAAACGTGTCTTTTACCATCAGCAATCTCATAAACATGAAAATAATTTCCGGTTTCAATTCCAGTAATAGATGAGCCTGAAGCATAAAACGGACTGAATTCAAAGTGATCATTTACTTCCGGCCAGTCACTCCAATCCATGATATTTCCCTCAAATGCGAAGCCATTCTTATAAGGCACCAAATTGTTCCATCGCAGCGTTTTACCATAATTCTTGATCCGATATGGGGGATGGAGCTGCTGCCATTTCCCAACATAATAGGTAATAATGACTTTCTCTTTGTTCCCGTCGATAAAACGGGTCTCTTCATCCACACTCGCTCCTGCTTGCGAGAATTGCCTGAATGCTTCATCCCGGATCTCAAACACTCCCTTTTCCAGTGTTGTGATCCAAAGCCCCCCATTTTTATCCTTGCAAACAGAACTTACTGAATATTGAGGCAAATAATGTTCAACGAGCACCATTTTCTCTGTCTTAGGATCAAACCGGTATTTTTTAACACCGTTCTTGTAGTAGCCGACATACACAAATTCATTGTCGGTATCCAAGGCAATTACTTCACTTTGATCCCCAAAAGTAATGATCCGGTTTTTGAATACACGGAATACCATCCTGTTTGTAAGAAAGAAGTTCTGACCCTTGCATTTCTTCATTCGGGTGGTATAACCGGTGTCCAGCCATCCTAAAAAATTAGACTTACCTTTCTGATGCAAATAGATTTTAACAAGCGAGTCTAAAGTCGCGTATTCACAGGTTACAAAACGATCATCAAACTCAAAAAAACGCACGGTCCCATGACTTTCTTTTTTTGAATCGTTCGAAAAAAGTTCCGTTACTTTCCCTTTATCGCTGATGGAAAAAACGTTTGACCTGTGAGTAGAATAGATCAAAGAATTATCCCTGGTGATACAAAAAGAATTAAATGCGTTCTGCCCGATAGAAAAAAATTTCAGCAAGAGTGAATTGTACTTGTACTCCTGCATTTTTCCATCCTTATAAACACTTAAAAGCCCATTAAACCCTATAAACCAAACACTTCCGTCAGGTCCTTCATCCACTCTGAAATTGACATTGTCACTTAGTCCGTTTTCTACTGTATAGGTTTTGAAGCGGAAACCGTCATAGCGGACAATTCCCCGATCAGTCAAAATCCACAACAATCCCGATTTATCCTGGTAAACCTGGTACGTTTCGGAACTGGGCAATCCATTGGTGATACCAAAGTGATCGTAATTATATTCCCAAGTGACACGATTATCCTGTGCAACTGTATCGAAGATAATTCCGATAAGAAGAGCTATGAAAAAAATATACTTGATCAAAATGAAGACGTAATCAATTTATCCAGGTAGCAAATGTAACAGAATCGGATAATTTTCGTCAATTTTTAGTTAAATCGAAACTGCTTACCATGTTAATAGTTAGCTTTACTAACTATCTAAAAACAAATGGTAACACAAGAATGGCCTTTAGGACGCTTTTTCAGCTTTCTGACAAAACAATACATTGGAAAGTTAGCACTTCAAATGGAGCATACTCCGGTTGAACGTTACTACTTCCCGCTGTACCTGATTGGGAAAAACAACGGAGTTATTACCCAGCAGGAATTGGCAGATCAACTCTTAACGGATAAGGTTTCCATGGTACGGATCCTGGATGCTTTGCAAAAAGATGGTTTCATTGAACGGAAAACCAACCCGGAAGACCGCAGGCAGCGACAATTGCATATCACTGCAAAAGCTGAACCCTGGATCCTTGAAATTGAAAAAGGAATCCGGGAAACAAACGAGTACTTTTTTAATTTGCTAGACCCAAGTTTACATGCTAACTTTCGATTAATTCTGACGGAGCTGATTACAAAAACGCAAGATATTCCTGCAGATCAATTCGAGTTCTTCTATCCGAAAAAATAAACATATCATACTTTTTTCATCAAACAATCAAACAATACATCCATGAGATTAAAGATCACACCCTTATTAGCATTGACATTTCTCTTAAACGCCTGTGGAGAAGACAAAGAAGATTTAAAAGCTCAAAAAGCACCCATCGTTACTGTTGACATCGTAGAGATTAAAGCAGGCGAAGTGACCCGATCCATTGCAATTCCCGGTTCTGTAATCCCGAATGAACAGGTTGATATTTATTCGGAAGTTTCCGGAAGAATTCAGCATATTTCCTTTAAGGAAGGCCAAACAATTGCAAAGGGAACAGTACTGGTTCAGGTTGATTCGGATATTCTGAAAGCTCAGAAAGCACAATTAATCGTAGAACAGGACCTGGCCGAAAAAGATGAAGCCAGAAAAAGAAGTTTGTACCAGGCAAAAGGGATCAGCCTTCAGGATTACGAAGTTTCCCAATCGGCGCTGGCAGATGCGAAAGCCAAACTGGATTTATTGAACGTTCAGATCTCGAAGGCCACAATCCGTGCACCCTTTTCGGGGAAAATCGGACTAAGACATGTCAGTGAAGGAGCATTTATTTCTTCCAGCACCTTAATTACATCTATTGTCCAGGAAAACCCAGTGAAAATCGAGTTCTCAGTTCCTGAAAAATATGCCCGTAATGTCCGGATCGGTCAACTAATCGAATTCAAAACGGACGGTGATTCCAAATCGTACTCCGGGAAAGTATATGCTTTCGAACCACGCATCAACGAAGGAACACGGATGATGACCGTTCGTGCTTCCCTCCCGAATCCGGGCGGATTGATTGCAGGTTCATTTGTTTCTATCAACTACGACATGGGCAAGGAAGAAAATGCTTTCATGGTTCCTTCGGAAAGTATTGTTCCGATTTTGAAGGGACAAAAACTATTTGTAGTCCGGAATGGTTTAGTGGAAGAAGTACCTGTTGAGATCGGAATCCGTACACCGGATAAAGTGCAGGTAATCGGAAATCTGAAAGAAGGAGATCAGGTACTTATTTCAGGACTTTTAGCCGTTCGTGCCGGAATGCCGGTAAAAACTAAAATCGCAGGCAAATGAATATCGCGTCCTTAAGTATCAACAGGCCGGTACTTGCTTCCGTGCTTTCGATTATCGTCGTTCTTTTCGGTATTATCGGTTTTATATTCCTGGGAGTCCGTGAATTCCCTTCCGTCGATCCCCCAATCATCACTGTTACAACCAATTACATCGGAGCAAACCCGGATGTGATCGAATCGCAAATTACGGAACCGCTTGAAGAGTCAATCAACGGGATTTCAGGGGTCCGGACCATTACTTCAACCAGTTCAGACGGAAGAAGTACCATTGCGGTAGAATTCGATTTAAGTGTAAACCTGGACAATGCCGCAAACGACGTACGCGATAAAGTTTCCGCAGCGATCAGAAACCTTCCTCCGGATGCCGACCCGCCTATTGTAGTAAAAGCAGATGCCAATACCGATGCGATTTTCTCTCTAACTGTTCAGTCGGATAAAAAAACACTGCTTGAATTGACGGACCTGGGAAACAATGTTTTCAAAGAGCGCTTACAAACCATTAAAGGTGTCAGTGAGATCCGGATCTGGGGAGAAAAGAAATTCTCTATGAAATTCAATTTGGATCCCGAAAAAATGGCCGGTCAGGGATTAACAGCCCTGGATGTCAAAAATGCCTTGTTGAGCCAAAACGTGGAATTGCCTTCCGGAAGAATTGAAGGAAACACAGTCGAACTGACGATTCGCACATTTGGCCGTTTAACGACCGAAGAAGAGTTCAACAACCTCATCGTCGCCAAAAAAGGGACTCAAATTGTTCGATTGAGAGACGTTGGAACGGCTAGTCTGGCTCCTGAAAACGAACGAACCTTGCTTCGTGGAAACCACGGTATTCCCATGATCGGGATTGCAATCAATCCGCAGCCAGGAGCGAATTACATCGAGATCGTTGATGAGATTTACAAAAAAGTGAACCAGATCAAGAAGGAGCTTCCAAAAGATATTCACCTGGGTGTTGCTTTGGATTCCACTCAAAATATCCGCAAATCCATTTCGGAGGTGGAAGAAACAATCCTTATCGCTTTCGGATTGGTGGTGATTATTATTTTCCTGTTCCTTCGCGACTGGAGAACCACTTTGATCCCGATTATCGCGATCCCGATTTCATTGATCGGTACCTTCTTCATCATGTATATTTCCGATTTTTCGATCAATCTGTTGACCCTACTTGGAATTGTATTGGCTACCGGACTCGTGGTTGATGATGCGATCGTGGTTATGGAAAATATTTACGCCCGTGTCGAACGCGGAGAAGATCCGAAAGAAGCGGCCCACAAAGGTTCCAAAGAAATTTTATTTGCGATTATTTCGACAACCATCACTTTAGCAACGGTATTCCTTCCTGTGATTTTCTTACAAGGATTAACCGGTCGTTTATTCCGTGAATTCGGGATTGTGGTCGCCGGATCGGTAATTATTTCAGCCTTTATTTCATTGACCCTAACTCCGATGATGAGTTCACGTTTATTGAAAAAGAACGAACGGCATTCGCGCTTTTATAAAATGACAGAAGTGTGGCTGGATAAACTTATGTCGGGATACCGGAACACCCTTACTAAATTCATGAAACGAGCATGGATTGCCTGGATAATCATGATTGTTTGTGTCGGATTAATCATCTGGAATGGTTTAGGTCTGCAATCAGAATTGGCCCCAATGGAAGACAAAAGCCGTTTCATGATTATGTCGAACGCACCGGAAGGAACTTCTTTTGAACGCATGGACCAGCATCAGCAGCAAATTATTAGCCTCGTTGACACGTTACCTGAAAAAGCAAACATCCTTGCTGTAACTTCTCCGAGTTTTAATGCAAGCGGGGTGAATACCGGGTTTGTGCGTTTAAACTTACTTCCGGTAAAAGACCGGAAACGTTCTCAGGAAGAGATTGTCGATGCACTCAATCAACGTCTGGGTGAGTTCAACTTTGCCCGTTCCTTCATTATCCAGGAACAAACGATCGGTGGTGGCCGCTCCGGAGGATTACCCGTACAATATGTACTTCAGGCTCCCACTTTTGAAGCTATGAAAGAAATACTTCCGAAATTCATGGAACAGGCTATGAGCGATCCGACCTTCAAAATTGTGGATGTGAACCTGAAATTCAATAAGCCGGAATTGCAAATAGACATTGACCGTGACAAAGCTGAAAGTATAGGGGTAAATGTAAATGACATTGCTTCCACCCTTCAGTTATACTTTTCCGGACAGCGTTACGGGTATTTCATTATGAATGGAAAACAGTACCAGGTAATCGGTCAGGCAATGAAAGAAAAACGGGATGATCCATCCGATCTGAGCGCAATCCAGGTCAGGAGTGAATCAGGAGAACTGGTGCCGCTGGATAACCTCGTAAAAATTCGAACCGAATCGAGTCCGCCGCAACTGTTCCGTTACAACCGTTATGTTGCTGCTACCGTTTCTGCTCAGCCGAATGATGGCTTTACAGTTGGTGATGGAATCGATGCCATGGACCAGATTGCGGAAAAAGTATTGCCTGAGAGCTTCTCACACAGTTTGGCGGGAACATCCAAGGAATTCGCTGAAAGCGGAAGCAGTATTCTCTTTGCTTTTTTACTTGCACTGGTATTGGTTTACCTGATTCTTGCAGCCCAATTTGAAAGTTACCTGGATCCTTTGATCATCATGCTCACTGTTCCGCTTGCTCTTGCAGGAGCTTTGCTTTCTCTTTGGATTACAGACCAAACCCTGAATATTTTCTCTGAGATCGGGATCATTGTTTTGATCGGTTTGGTAACCAAAAACGGAATCCTGATCGTCGAGTTTGCCAACCAACGCCGGGAAGACGGTTTGAGCATCAGAGAAGCAATTATCGATGCCTGTGCACAGCGTTTCAGGCCCATTTTGATGACAACCCTGGCTACCATCCTTGGAGCGCTTCCAATTGCTTTGGCTTTGGGAGACGCAGCTACCAGCCGTATCTCGATGGGTATTGCAATTGTAGGTGGTCTGGCCTTTTCCTTAATACTCACATTATTCGTTATTCCGGGATTATATATCTATCTGACATCCAAAAAATCGAAAGTAAAGCCATGAAAAATCTCACTTTAAGTCCGCTGCGGTGGATTCTTCTCCTCCTATTCTTTTCAACCGGAACTGCTTTTTCGCAGCAAGTCTTAAGCTTTGAAGAGGTGATCAAACGCACCCTGGAAAAGAATTTCGATGTCCTAATCCAACGGAACAATGTCCAAATGGCCGACAATTCCAATAACATTGGCGCTGCTGGATATCTGCCTACCATCGGTGTAAATGCAGATCAAAACTGGACAACAACCAATACGCGCCAGGAATTTTATTCCGGGCAGATCAACGAAAAGAACGGAGCGAACAACAATTCACTGACTGCTTCGGCCCGGTTGAACTGGACTTTCTTTGACGGTTTCGCCATGTTTGCACGAGATAAGCGGCTTCAACTCCAGGAAGATCTTGCAACGGTAAACTTAACTGCACAGATGGAAATGTCGATCTACCAGGCTTCTGTTTTGTATTACAGTTTGCAATATTACAAACGCATGCAAACCGTTTACGAAGAAGCAATTCTACTATCCAAAGAACGCTATGACCTCATCTCATTGAGATCCAAAAACGGGGCTGCAAGTGAGCTGGAATTATTACAGGCAAAATTGGATTTGAATACCGACAGTTCAAACTACCTGAACCACCTGAATTTAATCAGCAAAATGAAAGTAGATTTAGCATTGGTGATGGGAGAAGCAGGGAACCTGCAATTTGATGTCGACGAAACTATTCCAGCGCTTCCAACTCTCAGCCAGGAAGTTGTTTTGGAAAATGCGCTGGCGCAAAACACCAGTTTATTGGTTCAAAAAAGCCAGATTGCAATTATTGATCAGCAGCGCAAAGAATTACAAAGCCGTTATTATCCGCAATTGTCTTTTTATGCGCAATATGCTGCAACACTCTCTAAAAGTGAAGTCGGTTTGCTTTCCTCTAACCGCAGTCTGGGGCCGGGGATCGGGCTTACCTTAAGCTGGACAATCCTGGATGGTCTATCGAATGTAACAGCTGTCAGGAACAACAAAATTCAAAAGGAAAATGCCGGATTAACAGTAGAAAAACAGGAACAAACCATTCGGTCGGAAGTAGACAAAGCATGGCAGGACTATACTTTTTCCGAACGCATGTACCGTTTAGAAAACAGTTCCATTATCAACACAACGGAAATGTTCGGGATTGCACAGAAATCATTTGAGAACGGTGCATTGACCCAATTTGAATTACGCGAAATCCAGTTTTCAATTATCCAGGCGAAAAACAGGCAATTGACTTCTGAATTTAATTTGAGAACAGCGGTATTGAATTTAGCTTTGTTTACGGGGGATTATAAGAAATTGATCCCATAAAATAGTTTCAAAAAAGTCAGTAACACAAAACATAGGGAATTAATCACAATGTGCACCTAGACTTAATCTACCACAAATGCGCAATTTTTTGGCTCGGCTACCGCACTCACTTTTGAACAGGATAAACACATTTTTTTTAGTGTTTACAAGATGAACAGGCGACCGGTAAGCGCCTCCAATATTTGTGCATTTGTGGGAAAATATAACACGACTTCCAAAGTAAAATGGTTTAGGTGCGAATAATACATGTATCCCAAAGCATCGCGTCCCTACCAGAATTATTTTACAAAAAATGCGTCTGCAGGTCGCGGATCACATCATCTTTCTTTTGACGGGAAATCGGAATTTTCAATCCGTTTTTCATTTTAATGTAGCCTCCTTCTTCCTTGAGGTATTCCTCTACGAATTTCATGTTGATAATGAATGATTTGTGCGGGCGAATGAAATTTACATTTGTTCTCAATTTATCATCGAAGAATTTCAGTGGTTTGGAGACCAGGATTTCCTTTCCATCATCCAGGAATACTTTACAATAAGAGCTATCTGCTTCAAATGACACGATACAATCCAAACGGACAAAACACATTCCGTCTGCTGTAGGGATAGAAATTTTACGTTCACCATTCCCATATGAGATCAGGATCTGGTCGGCACTCATTGAACGTCTTTCACGCACTTTATCCAATGCCTGATTTACTGCTTCGACAAACAATTCCGAATCAATCGGTTTCATCAAGTAATCCAGAGCCTGGTACCTGAATGCTTTTACGGCATATTGATCAAAAGCAGTCGTGAAAATAATTTGAGCAGCAAAAGGATCGCTTTCATCCAATACGTCGAATCCGGTCCCATCTCCCAAATTGATATCGATGAAGATCAAATCCGCTTCAGTTTCATTGATCAATTGTACAGCAGATTTGAATGAGTCCGCTTCGCCTAAAACCTTGAAATTGGGGAAATAACGTTCCAAGTATTTAGATATAACACGCCTAGCATCAACTTCATCGTCAATAATCAATACCCTTTTAGTTTTCATAGTTGTCGAAATAAATAGTTGTCTTCCTTTGTAAAAGTGTAATTAATAGTGATGTATAAATTGAACTGTCTGTTTTGACCTGAAGCTTGTTCTATTGTATAGTAAGATAATAAAAGACGGTCTATTTTCTCTATCCTCGGATAGGAATCTTACGCAATGAATTAAAAATTTAATTCTGAAAAAGCTTATCATAAGCAGAAGTCTCTCAGTTTAGAATTCTAAAATTAAGAAACGTTACAAAATAGGGTTTATTTTAAATCACTAATAATTCACAATCGCTGTATTTCATTTAAAAAAGTAACTTTATGGCTTCAAAATCAAACATGGCTAAATTGTTACTTTCAATGGTAATTGCGGTTGGAGTGTTGCTTACCTCCTCCTTCGATTTCAATAAGCTACCTGAGGATATCCCTGTAAATTACACTACGGAATATGTCATCGTACTTATTATCGATGGTCCGCGTTATACCGAAACATTTGGAGACACCACTTACCAATACATCCCCCATTTAGGGAATGAATTAAAGAAAGAAGGGGTATTATTAAGCAATTTCCGCAATAATGGCCCTACTTATACTATTTCCGGACATTCGGCAATCATTACAGGAAGGTATCAGCGTCTTTCCAATGCAGGAAAACAACTGCCGAAATACCCATCGATGTTCCAATACTACCTGAAAGAGAAAGGTGTTCCGAAATCCGATGCATGGGTCATTTCAAGCAAAGGGAAACTGGAAGTTCTTGGAAATACGAACTACAAGAAATGGTGGAACGTATACAAACCCTCAACTTATTGCGGGCTTCATGGAAATGGCGCGGATTATACTTCTGACCAGGAAACGTTCGACAAAGTAACGGAAGTGCTTGCCGGAAGCCATCCTCCTCATTTGATGTTGGTCAATCTCCTTGCTGCCGATTCTTATGCGCACTCAAAACAATGGGATATGTACCTGAAGTCTATTCAGAAATGTGACGATTATGCTTTTCAATTGTGGAATATGATCCAATCCAATGAAAAGATGAAAGACAAAACTGCACTCATTATCACCAATGATCATGGTCGTCATTTGGATGGACATAAAGACGGATATATCAGCCATGGTGATAACTGCGAAGGATGCAGACACATCAGCTTACTGGCAATGGGACCTGATTTCAAAAAGAATGTAGAATTTAAGAATGCTGCGGAGCAATTGGATATCAGTAAAACCATTTCGGAAATATTGCATTTCCCTATGCCAACCGGGAAAGGGCGGGTTTTAACTGAACTATTCCAATAATTTCTAATTCCCAATTACGAATTACTAATTGATCCTTGCTAAGTAATTCGATTTGGATTCTACAGTTGAATCCTTAAGCACCTTATACACATAATTGTAATCCGTTTCACAATAAAACAACTTAGTTTCTAAGTCAAAACGGAATCAAAATAGCTAACAGGGAAAATGTAAAATAATTCGTAAATTGAGAATTACTTTCCATCCATAAAATACCAGCGACCTGCAATCTGTTCAAAGCGCGAATCCTCGGTGTGTCGGTGCAACTGGCCATGCTCGTCGAGGTAAGTCGCTACGAATTTCACCCGTTTTTCGGAAGATGCAAGGATTTCAAGGCTGATCCACGTGCTGTTGGCAGCCCATTCCAGGATTGATTTCGGGGAATAATACTTTCTGAATTTCGGGGAGGTAGTTTCAATGATGTAGGGAATATTTTTTGTAACATATGCCGAATAACGGGAACGCATTAATTCTTCTGCAGTTACCGGAAACTGTTTTCCCAACAGGAATGGTTCGCAACAGTTTTCAAACGATTTTTGACTGCCACAATAACAGGGTTGAATCGATCCGCTACTCATGGGTTCTTCTTTCGAATGGCTTTATTCATGTGCAATTTGGCCACATTCGGTTTAATGAAATTCTCTTTTGTATCAATCAACGGTTCGTAAGGATAATTTCCGAAAAGTGTAGACAAACGATTGATCGCAAATACTTTTTTCGTGTAATGATTCGAGATGATGACCATGCAAATCGTATCCTGTCTCAAAGAAGCATAGCAGCCAGTATTTCCATGCCACCAGCCTGTGTGGAAGAATAAGGTCGATTTCCCTTTATCTTCGCGCATGCGATAACCCAACCCGTAGTTACTTTTCCCCTTGCGCTCGTAACTGTATCCACGGAAAATTTGTTTCTTGATCGAATCACTCAAAAATGCGTTCGAATAGGTTGCCTTATCCAGTTTTAGCAAATCCCTCGCGGTTGTATACAGATTTTTGTCTCCGTATATACCATCCAGGTTGGTGAAGGGTTCCAATTGGTTCCTCGAATCATACGATCGTGCCAGGGAATCTGAATTTTGCGATCCGTCATTAATAAATGAATCTGTCATTTTCAGCGGATCGAACACCATCTTTTTCGCAAGAGCCGGAAACTTCTTGTGCGTGATTCTTTCTGCGATTAAAGCTAAAAGTGCATAATTCGTATTACAGTATGAAAATTGTGAATTCGGAGGGAAATACAAGGGCATCTTGTACCTGTTCAGGAGTTGAACAATCTTTTGGTTTGTCAGGGTTTTCGTTGAAGGCCAGATCGAATAAGGAAAATAGCCGTAATACGGGATTCCGCTCCTGTGATTCAACAGCATTCTGACTGTAATTCCACTGTACATAATTTCCGGCAAATAAGACCGGATATCTTTGTCCAGGACAACCAGGTTTGAGTCTGCCAATTTACAGATCACAATCGCTGTGACCACTTTGGAAATAGACGCCACATGTAAAGGTGTGTGTTTATTTATACGTTGCTTGAATTGGTGATTTGCCAATCCTTTATAACGTTCATAAACGATTTCGCCATTTTTTGCCACCAGGAACATACCATTAAAATCGGGGGCAATACGTTCGCGGTAAAACTGGCTGATACTGTCGTAATAATGTGGGATAAATGACTTCGGGACCGGATTAAATCTGGGAAATTTGAATTCATTCGAAGAGCTTCCAATTTCGGTTTTTTCAGCAACTTTCACTTCCGATTGACATGCAAAAAGAAGAATAAAAGGCACAAAAAGAAGAAACAATCGAATAAATCCGGAAACCATGGCGCAAAGTTAAGAAAACTTCAACGAATCAGTTCTTTCTTCAAAATCAAATCAGTAGCAAAATAAGTTCAAACAAGGTTCAAAGGTATTTAAGAAACTATTTTGAACTTTTAATTCCTATCTGCCGCGGCAGGTAGAATTTGAACTATATGAACTTGTTTAATAAATAAACGCCGCGGTTCTTTTTCGGATCAGTCCGTCTTTTCCTTTTGCCTGCACAATCAAATTGAATGTAAGGGGCTGTCCTTTGTTCGCAGCTTTTGCTTTTCTCAAGGCGTCAATTACTTCGGGAGTAATTTTAGATCCCACGATAGACGGAAGCGGATTCGCAATGGATACGGAAGTTATTTCGTAGCTGATCACATCAAATCCGGCACTTTGCAACACTGCATTCTCTTCATAACCTACACGCACCACAGCCTGATCCAATGTCACAACGGTGGTTCCTTCCAAAGCACTTCCTAAGTAAACAGAAGGAGTCGGCAAATTCAACACGCGGTATTCGTAGGTCTTAAGCACTTTATTTTCCTTCAGGTTCTTCATCGTCAGAGTGATAGTCTTTTCCGGCCCGGTTGGTCTGACATAAAAACAGGAATCACCTCTGAACACTTCGGCCTGTGTACTTTCCAGAACTACAAAGCGCGTATCCGCACCCGCACCAATCTCAAACTTATTATCGTAACCACGATATAAGACATTGTACTCGGGCATAGCCAAAGCGACTTGTCCGAAACTGAATGCACTTACAAAACATGCTGCTAAACCAATCACTACTTTCATACAACAGGTGTTAAAATTACTATTAAATATACGGATTTATAATTAACTTGTTTGCATGAAAAATTACAAACCAATAGCAGCAATTCTTTGTGCAACACTTCTTTTTTCCTGTGGAGGAAGTTCCGAGGAAAAGCAGGTTCCGGAAGCTCCCGTCGATTCGGTTGAAACGGTTGACGGAACAAAAGTGGAACAAAAGAAGGAAACACCCAAACCGAAAAAAGATACCCATGTTCAGATCACAAACACAGAAGATAAACTAATCAACCGGGTTTGGCAACTTCAGGAAGTAAAGGCTTTGTCAGATAAGATCGAACGTGAATCGAAAGGAAAACGCCATTTGGTGGGCCGTATTTCATCTGAACCTTCTGATGACCAGGAATATTATGGCGTTTCTATTTCAGAAGACAACGGGGAAGCTCTGGCAACGTATTTCGAATTCCGCATTTATCCCGATAACTCCATCTATTATTACGATGTGGTGGAGGACCGGGAATTGACATTAAAAGAATGGCGGGCTCAGAAAAAATAATCCGGCCCGCCAATATCCAAATGTTGCTTTTTTCTATTTGAACAACTGCACAAATCCCTGGCCTTCGATCAGCTCGTCCTGTGCGCCTTTCGCTGTATACTTATAAAAATAAACTCCTTCGTCCATCATATTTCCTGCAGAATCTTTTCCATCCCAACTAAATGGTACTGTACTTGAAGTATATACGAGATTCCCCCAACGGTTTACAATTGTCACATCCAATTCTTTGATGTTTAACAACTCAAACGTAAAGAAATCATTTACATGATCGCCGTTCGGTGTGAAAATGTTCGGTGTTTTCAGATCTACCGGTACAACAGGTGGGATGACAGGTGGAACCGGTGGAGGAAGTACTGTTACAGAGACAAACGCCGTATCAGTACAACTTCCGTTGATTGCTACTAGTGTTACCAAATAAGTTCCTACTGAGTCATATACCTGGTTCTGGGAAGACAGATCTGTTGTCGTAGTACTGTTCCCGTTTCCAAAATACCATTCAAAACTGTTTGAGTTCGTACTTCCATTGGTGAAAGTAACCGATAAAGGACCATATCCGGAAGTCGGATTCGCTGAAACTTGTGCAACAGGTGGATTTAACGGAGTAACCAAAACAGAATCGTTTCTGTGACACCCCTGAATTTCGACATCAATGTAATACCATCCAGGAGAAAGGTTCTGCCATACGGATGCATTGATCTGATTCGGACTATTTGCTCCCGGACCACTCCATGTATAGATTGGTTGTTGTCCGCTGGAATTACCGGAAATCAGCGTATAAACCGCTCCGTTATTGGTACCGCAATCAGAAGGAATTGCCGCCACCGTATCGAAATTCCATGGCATCATGGTAATATTTACGTTTACGGAGTCACTTAAAACACATCCTGTGCCGGGACTTACAGCCGTAACGGTATACCATCCGGAAGTAGCCGGAGCAATTGTTGCCGTTGTTTCATTGGTTTCCCAGGTAAAATCCGGATTTGCAAAATTGGCAGTTGCTGTGATCGTTTGCGGTTCATTTTGACAGAAAGCAATGTTTGCACCTGCATCAATCGTATTCGGATCATATGAAATAACGATCGTATCCGATTGAGGACAAACGGTATTGAAGGTAATATTGTCGATTGCAAAGTCATTGTTACCACTGGAAACCTGTGCCACAATACTGATGGTAGCAGATGTATTGCTTCCTGAATTCCATGGCTGAATAAATTGCTGCCAATTACAGGATAAAAGCGTAGGGCTAAATACAGGCCCGATCTGAACTCCGTCAATAAAGAACTGTAAAACCGCCACATTTGCCTGAGTAATATTTTCCACACTGGTTACCCATGCAGAAAATGAATAATCCGTACTTGGATCAACTGCAATGGTTTGGGACCAAACAGTGGTATTTGGCACATTCGATCCGTTTACAACCAACATGTTTCCGGGTCCGGTAGTTCCCAAATCGTTGCAAGCTCCAAAGTTATTGTGAACCAGGTTAGGACTCGTAGTGATGGCGTAGGTACCCGGATTGGTCAACAAGCCAAAGCTTCCACCTGTTCCGGGGCCGTATCCGGTAGTAAATCCTGTGTTCCCGGCTTCAAAATCACCGTTCACCACTAAGTTTTGTGTATAATTTGCCACGTTCAGGATTAAAGTCGTGGGAGAAGTAATCGTAACACTTTGTTGATTCCCGGCTCCAATATTCCAGTTATATGCATCGTATCCTGCAGGAACCGTATAGGTAACGGATGCACCCTGACAAAGCATGGTATCGTTTCCAATATTCAATACAGGATATTGGCTACATGGAGATGTCGAACAGCATTCAAAAATCATGGAGTCAATGATCAAGCCACAACCAGGCCCAGGGCGATTGTAATTAAATGAGATACTTGTGATTGGCCCATTCCATTCAACCCATCCCCTAGCATTATCCATATTCGCATTTACCTGTGTGGAACCTCCAGGGTTGGAAAAATCCCCAACTTCATCTGTCAAGCCACTGTAAGCCGGAGAAATAGCACTCAAATACTCATTCTGTGCCCCATCCAAATCAGTAAAGCGAATACGTATATTGCATACCGCTTGTGAGAAAGTAATTGTCATAGGAATACTTAGAGATGGATCAAAAATAGCGGCCGGAGTTACCAATCCGGTCGTATAATTAGGATCGCCGGCTGCCGAAATATTCCTAAAGCCAAGGGTTGAAGTAATCGTGTAGTTTACCGGTCCATTGCATGTATTAAAAGACGGACTGGTTGCAGAAGTAACCGAACTTGTTGAAACCCAACTTAGATTATCCGAAGCAATCTGAGCACTGGAAATGTTAGTAAAACCCACTAACAAAACGATTAAAGAGAGAGTTTTCATACAAACGAATCTAGATGTATAATCAATTGATGTAAAAATATATGGTAGGTTTAGGCAATATTTTGCACCTGCATTTTTTTTCTTCATAACGCAAATCTATGAAGACTAAACGGATATAGTAACTATTTAGTTGCTTGAAAAAATGTTTTTTTTAGTTTTTAACATTTTATTAAGAAAAGATGTAATGCCCAAAAAGCACGCTTGCATCAATAAGATTAACTAACTTTGCCTTTATGAAATTCAATGAATTAGGATTAAATGATTTGGTCCTTGAAGCCATTCATCACATGGGCTTCGAAAATGCAACTCCAATCCAACAATTTTCCATTCCTGAAGTACTGGCTAATCATGACCTGTTGGCATGTGCACAAACCGGAACAGGTAAAACGGCTGCTTTTATTCTGCCTATTTTACACAAATTAACAGGGAAAGAAGATGCTTCCATTAATACATTAATATTGGTTCCTACACGTGAATTGGCAATCCAGATAGAACAGGAAATACAAGGGTTGTCCTATTTTGTTTCTGTCGGGTCCAGTGCGATTTATGGTGGCGGGGACGGAGCTCGCTGGGAAGAACAAAAAAGTGCTCTCATAGAAGGTACGGATATTATTGTGGCAACACCAGGAAAACTGTTATCACATATCATGCAGGGTTATGTCGATTTTTCCCAATTGGAACACCTGATCCTGGATGAAGCAGATAAAATGCTTGACATGGGCTTTTCCGATGATATTGAACGTATCATATCGCATCTTCCCAAAAAGAGGCAAACCTTACTTTTCAGTGCGACCATGCCAACGAAAATTAAGAACCTGGCATCAAAGATCCTGATCCATCCGAAAGAAATTGCACTTTCAATTTCGAAACCGGCTGCAGGAGTAACGCAACATGTAATCCTTTGTTTCGATGAACAGAAAAATGCGACGCTTGATTTTATTTTAAAGGAACGTGCCAACTACGACAGCATTATCATATTTACTTCTGCAAAGAGTAAAGTGCACGAAATCGTTTATGCGCTTAGAAAAGCAGGGTATAAAAATACACAGGGTGTTTCATCTAACCTGGAGCAGGAAGAACGGGAGGAAGTTTTAAGAGGTTTCCGGTCCAAACGAACACGGATCCTGGTCGCTACGGATGTTATGAGCCGTGGAATCGATATCAAAGAAATCAATCTGGTAATTAATTATGATGCTCCGAGAGATGCCGAAGATTATGTGCATCGCATAGGAAGAACAGCGCGTGCAAATACCAAGGGGGAAGCCTATACTTTGATCAATCAAAAGGATATGCCGAAACTATCACGTATTGAACGCCTGATCGAAATGGAAATTCAGCGGGTAGCACTTCCAGAAGCATTCGGTCCTACGCCGGAATGGAAAGTTTCAAGCAGCCCTTCCAATGGAAGGAATAAAAACCGCAAGAAAAAGAAATTTTACGGAAAGAAGAAACCAGCAAATAAAAGCGAAGTTAAGTGATTGATCAAAAGGGTTTAAAAGTTTAAAAAATTGAACTTTTATACGAACATCACCGCACTGCCTTTTTCAGCTTTTCGGACACATTCTGAGTATCCCTTAAAAAAGTAAGGGATATTATCTTCGTCGCCATTGATGATGCGGTTCCTGACCTTTTCAAATGTCAGAATAGATACTTCAAATTCAGGTAACCCGGTTTTCAGCATGGGTTGTTTTAAATGGTCTTCCCAAAAGTAAATCCCCCCATAACTTCGTCGGGCAACTTCCAGTATATAGGACCCGGCCTGAGCACAAAAGTCGTCGATGATCTCTTCATCCGAGAGATCCGCGAAATCCGAAAAATCTTCAATTAAACTATCCAGCACATTTAAGCTTCTGATTGAATAATCAAAGGCTCCATCGTATTTCGTATTAAAGGCACGTACAATTTTCTCAGCATTGCTTGTCGCTTTGCTGATGAACTCCTGCTGAATCTTATCAAAGACATCATCGGAATTCGGTTTCATTAGGGGCTCTTCCTCTCTAATTGGAGTTTTTTTGTACTTGAAAAAATCAAACAATTTCATGTAACATTTTTGATTAGATGCGTAGTGTAGTTCTGATGTGGCGAAAATACAACTTTTTTAATTATCCGTGTTGTCAAAACTTATTTGCATCCGTTTTTTAAAACTCAAATATAATACAATTGTGTTATACTTTCAAGCCATATACCGGACATCTGCCCGATAAGGAAGTTTTTTCATACTTTCCACCTCGATCGTAAAGTGTCCAAACTCTTCTGCAACTTTTCCATGAATGGCATAAATCCCTTTTCCCCGAAAGGGGTACTTCAATGCAACATCCTGAAATTGGACCGTATCCAACTGTTCTCCTTCCACATCGAATAAGGTTCCAAAATGAACAATCTGGTTTTTAGAACTTACAATTTTTTTCACCGCGATCAAATATCCGTAAACACAGACTTTGCGATTTATGTGATTTGCAAGGTTCCTTGACAACACCTCATTTGCCGGTTTTTCTTCCAACATTTCAAAGGGGTTACATAAGGGGAAATCCAGCAATTCCATGTGTTCAAAAGCTTCTTCAAAATCTGTTTCACTCAATTCCGGGAATACGAATTCCCTGCGCTCCTGTAAAAACAATTCGGGCTGTATTTCTGATTTTACCACTACTTTATGAAAATTCAAATGCGCATTCCACATCAATTCTTTCTTTGGAATTCCAAATGACCGCAATGCCCCGACACGAATTAACAAAAGCAGTTGCTCCAAAGGCAGGGAAATACGCTGCAATAAGTCGGTAAACCCGGTGAACTCACCTCTCAGTTCGCGTTCCCGGATCAAACGCTGAAGATGCTTCAGTTCAATTCCGGCAATGTGTTGGAAACCCAGGTAAATTACGGTTCCCTGAATAATTGTTTCTCCCATGCTGCGATTAATACAAGGAGCTTCAATCGTTCCACCCAGTTTCCGGGCTTCCAGAACGTATACTTCAGTCCGGTAAAACCCTCCGAAATTATTGATCGTTGCAACCATATACTCCAATGGATAATAGGCTTTTAAGTATAAACACTGATAACTTTCCACAGCATATGAAGCTGAATGTCCTTTGGAAAAAGCATACCCGGCAAAACTCTCGATCTGTCTCCAAATTTCCCTGATATCCTTTTCAGAATGCCCGCGCGCTCTTGAATTTTCAAAGAACTTTCCCTGCACCAGCAAAAACTCGTCACGTGAACGGAATTTTCCCGACATCCCTCTCCTCAACACGTCCGATTCTGCCAGGTCCAAACCACCAAATTGATTTGCTACTTTGATCACATCTTCCTGGTAAACCATTACACCATACGTATCAGGCATAATATCCAGCAAAACAGGATGTGCGTCCTTAATCCGTTCAGGGTCCCGATGTCTTAGAATATATTCCCGCATCATTCCCGAAGAAGCAACTCCGGGTCGGATAATGGAACTTGCAGCGACCAATTCCAGGTAAGTATTGGTACGCAACTTGATCATCAGCATCCGCATCCCGGGAGATTCGACATAAAAGCACCCAATAGCTGTTGCTTCACGCAGTAGTTTATTGATATTGTCATCTGTAATAAACCGGCGTACATCGTGAATATCGTGAGGAGGATTTTCGGGCTGATTGTATGCAATGACATCCAGCGTATCCCTAATTTTCCCCAATCCTCTTTGTGAAAGGATATCGAATTTATACAAGCCTACATCTTCTGATTCGATCATGGAAAACTGGGTAGTTTTGTATCCTTTTGAAGTCAAAAAGGTAGCTGTAAAATAGTTGATCGGCTTTTCACTGATAATCATTCCTCCTGCATGTACGCTTAAGTGCGAAGGAAGCCCTGAAATCAGTGTGCTGTATTTCAAAACCAATTCCTGGATCGGGTCCGGCTTATATCCTGCATTCTTATCACCTGACAACATATCAATATCCGTTTTGGGCAGACCAAACACTTTCCCCAATTCACGCACGGTAGCTTTATATTGAAAGGTATTGTAAGTACAAATCAACGCGGTATTCTCAAAACGATCAAACATGTATTGGATCACATCATCCCGGTCGCGCCAAGAAAAATCAATATCAAAATCAGGTGGATTCTGTCGGTACAGGTTGATGAAACGTTCAAAATACAAATCCAGTTCAAGCGGATCAACATCCGTAATTCCCAGCAAATAGGCGACTAAACTATTTGCACCGCTTCCTCTTCCCACGTAATAATATCCTTTGGATTTTGCATACGAAATGATGTCCCATGCAATCAAAAAGTAAGTGATGTAGTTCTTTTCGTCAATGACTTTGATTTCCTTTTCTATCCGCTCGTGGATCTCATCTGTAACGACATCGTAGCGGTGCTCCAATCCCTCCTTACAAAGCGAGCGGACCAGTGCCAGGTCATTTTCCCGGGAATCAGTATAAAGGGCCAAATTCTGTGAAGCAGCCTTCGGGGCGAATTCAAATTCGATGGAGCAGGTTTTCAATAATTCTTCTGACCGAAGTACCAATGCTTCAAATTCTTCATACTTCTGCAAGAGCGATTCCCGTTCCAGGAACACTGCATCCTCCCTGCTTTGTTCTTCCACAGGTAATTTTGAAAGCAGTACGTTTCGGTCAATTGCACGAAGTAGTCGGTGGGTATTGAAATCGCGTTTGGAACGAAAGGTCATGCTGGAAAGTGCCAGGTATTTGTCGCAATCCTTTTCGCGATTTAATCGAAAGCGATTCAATTGATGCGCTGCTACACCAATAAATTCATGGACTTCGAGCAAAGCAGGTTCTTTTCCCCAGGGATAGATTACCAGGCAATGTTTAAAGTGCGGGGCTTTTTCCGGGAAAGCGGTTTCTTCATGTGTATGTTTACTCAGGAATTGATTTATTTCGAGGAAACCTTCATTGTTTTTAGCTATGACTACATAGCAGCATGAAATTCCATTCCGAAAATCTACCCCAATAACGGGAATACGTCCGTTTTCCTGGCTGTAACGAACAAAATTCAGGACCGCAGAAGTGTTATTGATATCGGTCAATGCGATACGTTCGTAGGCGGAATTTGCGCCCCAATGGACGAGTTCCTCCGGATCTACCATTCCGTATTTTAGGCTGTAACATGAATGAATGTTTAGCATACATTTCATTTATAAAAAACTCCAAATCCCTTTAAAACAAAGGGCTGTTTGCAATATCGCAAACATGCAACTCAAAACAACCAAATTCCTGATGTCACGGTACTTATACCTTCTCTCCTGATCCGGCAGTAGCGTGACATCCAGGAACCTGATTCCAATCGTTTCCCCCTGTTCTTGTGGTTAGGCATAGGCCTTGGCGGTGGTTGGGTAGTTGTTAGCGAACAGAGGGCAACGACAGGTGATCTAACTGGTGGTTGGGTTTACATTTATTTCTATTTTTTGTTAGTAAGTTTACTAACATGCTCTTTTTGCACATTTCCCTCTTTCCTGCGCAGTTCAAACCTCTTTATTTCGGATATTCGATAATTCCGTTCCCATTTCTCCCTTTCGTAAAAAATGTTAGACAATCCGGTTTGCAACTATCACTGGGGTTTCTCCCCGAAAAGGGTTGAAATGTCCGATCCGCTTCACTTGCATTCCAATTGCACGTTGGATTGCACGTTCCCCGAAACGCTCGCGAATATCATCCATGGAATGATACAAAGTAGCCAAACGCGACCCTTCATCGAACAAACGCATCTGGTAATTTCCGTGGACCAATTCACTCATACGCACCCCAACCAAGCGTACAAGTAGTCTCCGGTTATGTAATTTTTCAAAGAGGTTCATTACAATCGGGATGATCTCATGATCAGCCGCAGAATAAGGAATTCGCTGCTGTAAGGTTTTCGTTTGAAAATCGGAATAACGGATTTTCACGGTAACGCAGGCACATACTTTCTTTCCTTTACGCAACTGAAATACCAGGTTCTCAGCCAGGGCGAAAACAATTGCTTTCAATCGTACCACATCGATCGTATCTTTTTCAAACGTGCGTTCACTGGAGATTGATTTCCGTTCACTGTATTGAATCACCGGGCTATTATCAATTCCCTGCGCTTTTTTCCAAATGGCAATCCCATTCTGTCCGAGCACACTTTCCAGCATTTCTACCGGCATTTGTTGAATGGTCCCGATCCGCTTTACTCCCAGGTTACAAAGCATCTGGTAGGTTTTGAGCCCTACCATCGGGATTTTCTGCACCGATAACGGGTTTAAAAACAATTTCTCCTCTCCGTCGATGACATTCATCTGATTATTCGGTTTTGCTTCTCCTGTTGCAATTTTGGAGACTGTTTTATTGACAGACATTCCGAAAGAAATGGGTAATCCCGTTTCCTTCATAATCTTTCGACGCAATTCACCTGCATATTTATAACATCCGAAAAAACGGTCCATTCCTGAAAGGTCCATGTAGAACTCATCGATTGACGACTTTTCCACCACCGGGACTGCATCCTGGATAATATCTGTTACCAGTCGCGAGTATTTGGTATAGTTGGCCGAATTCCCACTGATTACAATTGCTTCCGGACAACGTTCTTTTGCCATTTTCATCGGCATTGCAGAGTGAATTCCAAATTTCCGGGCTTCGTAACTACAACTGGCTACTACTCCACGGTCAGATGCTCCACCGATTAAGATCGGCTTTCCATTCAGGCGGCTGTCTTCCAAACGTTCACAAGAGACAAAAAAGGTGTCTAAATCCATGTGGACGATGCTTCGTTGTTCGTTCATGTCTCGTATTTTTTTAAAAATTACGGCTGCATACCATTTCCGAACCGGACTAAATTCTTATTTTAGTTCCATGCTCAAAATTACATGTTTGATTATTTTTAAATCTAAAAATGATTAATAATTAATCAACAATACAAAATTAGTTATCAACCACGTAAACTACTTACGAACAAGAAAAAGCGTTAGCTTTTGATAAAATGACAAACGTTAGTGCGGAATAAAAGAAGCGTTAGCTTTTGATAAAATGACAAACGTTAGTGCGGAATAAAAGAAATCTTAACTTTTGATAACGAAAACATTAGCACTAAAAGTAACAACGAATAAATCGAATACTTTCATTCCAATTTTCAAGATTCCTAAAAGAATTTTCCGTATCTTTTGATGAAATCAACTCTTATGAAACAGCTTCTCTTTTTAATTATTCTGCTTTTGGGAAAATTCACTTATGCAGACGGATTGGATGAAATGCGGATTTATGTCAACCAAAAACTGGTTGCAACCAGTTATGAAGGAGCTTCACAAGTGCTGGAGCTCGAAGTTTCAGTAGGAGATACCTTGAAATTTGAAATTTGGACCGATTGGGGCGGAATGGAACAATCTTCCATCAGTGTTTTTGATTATCAGAGCAGTGAAAAAATCAATGAACTGACCCGAATACCAAACCGGAAATACGAAGCTGATTTTCAGCAAATCATCACACCACGCTTAATGAACAGTGAAATGCAGTATGTCTTTAATTTTAGTCCGGCAGTGAACCGAACCTGGAAGTTTGCGCGGATTATTTTGAAGCCTAAAATGAATTGAATTACTAACGATTTCTTTAAATTTGGGATAAGTGTAAGATTATCTACTGCTATTTGTTTCTTTTGGGAGGACTGATTTCATCACAATTTTTAATACCCCTTCCTAATATAATACTCCCTGGAAGTGTCCCATTTCTGGCAATTTCCCAGGTAATAATACTTGCTTGTAACAACCAAATACTTCCCATCATACACTTTCATTTGGTCAAACGTTGCTTCTCCCGAATCAGAGATCCGAAACACTTTTCCTGCCTCATCATCCGACGCACAAAACGATTCAGTTACCTCTCCCCAGGCTTCAATCCTGAACTCATACTCATATTCAAACAGTTTAATGAAAGTCTCCGAAGCCAGATTAACCGGGGTTTCTGATAATGACACCAGTTTATCTTCCAAACGCTTTACTTCTTTTTTCAAGCTGTCCATTCTTTCGCGTGGCATCATCCAGTCTCTCGGACAATCGACCATACTTCCATCCTTTTTAAAAGGACCATGATCAAATCCTTTCAAATTATAAGGATCCGCATCCTGGGAAAACGAAAAAAAAGGAAAAATCAGCAACAACAGGAAATAACTAAACCTCATGGCAGCAATTGTTTTTTTGTATTACAATTTTCAATCCTCCAGGTTCAAAAGTCAATAACAAAAAAGGCGATCCTTTCGAACCGCCTTTTCTATTTGATAAAGTGTATTTTTCGATTTTTATTTCTTCACAGAGTCAACTACAGCTTTGAACGCCTCTGGGTGGTTCATTGCCAAGTCAGCTAAAACTTTACGATTCAATTCGATACCGCTTTTGTTCATAGCTCCCATGAATTGAGAATAGCTCATTCCGTGTAAGCGAGCTCCAGCGTTGATACGTTGGATCCACAAAGCGCGGAAATTTCTTTTCTTTTGCTTACGACCTTCGTAAGCATAATTTAATCCTTTTTCAATAGCATTCTTTGCTACTGTCCAAACATTTTTTCTACGGCCGTAGTATCCTTTGGCCAACTTCATAAAGTTCTTTCTGCGAGCTCTTGAAGCAACGTGATTTACCGATCTTGGCATAACTTTTAGTTTTTTAATAAAGAGTGCAGCATTGTTTCAACTGACTTTGTACTCGTTACCTGGTTAAACATTACCGTCCCGACTAAGCGAGACAAAAAAATTCCCTTCTTTAAAGAAGCGAGGGATTACTTCATATTCAACATTAATTTAACGTTCGACAAATCTGATTCGTGAACCAAACCTGCGTGAGTCAAATTACGTTTTTGCTTCTTGGTCTTTTTCGTAAGAATGTGGCTTTTGAAAGCGTGTTTTCTCTTGATTTTACCAGATCCAGTTACAGTGAA
>CBIHOM010000029.1:0-56436 GCA_966212075.1 uncultured Fluviicola sp. | reverse complement strand
AACAAGTCCGAATAATCGACTACACGTTCAAGCGAATAGAAGGGAAAGAGCAGGTTCCACTGAAGAATAAAACCGTTGCTGAGCGCAGATTTCCACCAGCAGAAAAGGAGTGCGGCGGCAATGAAAATAATTCCTTTAAAACGGCTTCCGAAGAGAAAAACAAAGAATAAAGTAAATACAGTCAACCCCGACAAATCAGAGAGTTTACCACTTAAAAAAGACGGGAAAGCTGTCTTCAGATAAAAATCATTGAACAACAGTAAGAATAGTGCAAGCAGAAACACCCGGTTTAATAAGTAGTGACTGTTTTTCATGGAGTTAAGATAGAGAATAATTACGAATGTTGAATTCCGAATGACGAAAATTTTGGATGGATAACCAGGGAGAACTTCCCGTTCAGAATATAAATAACCGGATAATTAAATTGCTCATATATGTGCAAGACTATATTTTGTAAAAGCATCGAAAAAAGCCGAAAATAGATGAAGCGTAGATCACCCGACTTTTACCCGAGTATTACCCGACTATAGAGCGTCTTTTGTTCGTACTCTTAATATTTTGTCTGAATTTATCACATGGATATCAAACGGTCTGTCCGGTTACTTGGAAACAGGAGGATGCAGAGGTTTTAACACTCGGAACTTTTAAAATTAAGAAGTTAAAAGGCTAAAGTTTTGAAAAAACAAACAGCCCTTGGTACTCGCGAGTCATGACTCCGTTTGTTACTCAAAAGTGCGAAGGAAGAATCAATGACAAAAGAAAATCTCTTGATAATTGATAATTATTCAATTGATAATTATCCAATTGATACGGAGCTACCTTTAGAAAGTGGTTCTGATCAACCGGATACCTCAATTCAGGTATTGAAGAAAGCATGCTAAAGAAGTAATTTTGCCGGAAATTTCAGGAAAGAAAAATGGTTCTAGGTTTGTTTTTATTGAAATTCATCGGTTTTTACCTGCTTTATACGAATTCGGGTAAGACAACACATACCCTTTTTTCATGGGAACAATCCATCCGTAAACAACGCAGGATCACTCTGAGTTTGGGCGGCTTCCTGATCGGAATTACTCTAGCAGGATTCATGTTCCTGTTTGGTTTTGCAGGCGGTATATTCTATGACCTTGTTGGTTTAATGATGCTGGCAAGTTTGCTTATCCTTTTAAGACCCCTGCTGACAAAAGAACAAACTAAAACACACACACATGCCGGCAAATAAGAAATACCTTTCCTCGGGCTGGCAGCGTTTTGCCAAAGTAACGGCAGCGATCATCGGCAGTTTACTCATTTCTTCTTTCCTGTTTGCAGCCCTGGCTTTTTGGCTCCCGGATTATAAAACAGCGGTTATTACATCTGTGTACGGCTTGTTCCCTGTTTGGATAACCCTTATGATCCTTCCTTTCCTGTTTGAAAACGGCTGGAAATGCTGGCTTTATTACCTCATTATTTTAATTGCACTATACGTACTGATTCATTTCGGACGAAATTGAATTTTTCTTCTTCCTGATCCATGAATAACAGAAATTACAACATCTTCTTTCACTTGCATACTGTCAGCGGAATTACGATCACAGTAGGATTGTTCATCATCTTTTTCGGTGGTGCCTTTACCTTGTTCCGACAAGAAATAGGCGAGTGGGAGAATGGAAGGTATGAGCAGGTAAAACAGGCTGCGCATCCATCCGAAAAGGTGGATTACGACCGGATCATGGATTCGGTCGAACAGCATGTGCCATCACTTTACGGAAGAAATATCTATGTGTATTCGAAAGGGACTTCCGATAAGCAATCCATCTATATTTCGGAATCGGTTGACTCCAAAACGGATTCCCTGGGAAAACTCAGCTTCGAATATGAAGTAAATCCGAAGAATTACGATTTCATAAGTCACGAAAGCTCCTTTAGCTTTGGAGAATTGTTGTACCTGCTTCATTTCTATTACCAATTGGACCGGATCGGCTATTACATTTCGGGATTGGTTGCATTATTTTTCTTTTTGGCCATTGTTACCGGGGTTTTGGTCCATTGGAAAAAGATCCGGTCAAACTTCTTTGTATTCAGGCCGAAACAAAAACTGAAAACAGTTTGGACAGATGCACATACGGCACTTGGCGTCATCGGACTTCCGTTCCAGTTCATCTATGCCCTGACAGGGTCCATGTTCGGATTGGGAATAGTGGTAGCCAGCTCAAATGCCCTATGGGTTTACAACGGAGACACCGAAAAGATGTACGATGATGTGATTCGTAAAACGGCTTCAACCGACACATTGGGAGTGAAGCAGACTTATGTGGTAAATTACAACAAACTGGTTTCGGAAACCACTGCAAAATGGCCGGATTTTAAAGTAGACAGGCTTCACATGGAATTTTACGGAAGTAAAACCATGAAGGTGGAGGTCAGTGGCTCTGAAAGCATCAAGGAACGATTCCTGGGTCAAGGTTCTGTAACCTTTAATGCAGCTACAGGAAAAGCAACGGAAGTGAAGGCGCCCGGGAACATGGGATATTACGATGACATCTGGTCTTCCGTAAGACGTCTGCATTATGCACAATTCGGAGAAATCGGGACCTTCAATACCTACTTCCTGAAGCTGGTCTATTTTTTAATGGCGTTTCTGACCTGTTTTGTCATTATTTCAGGAGTATTGATTTGGCTGGAAGCGCGCAATAAAAAAGGTGTTACCGAAAAAAAGAAACGTTATAACGAACGTGTCGGAGCTATTTACCTGGCCATTTGTTTATCCATGCTGCCAATCACAGCCGCAAGTTTTATTCTTTCAAAAGTACTTCCTGAAACGCTGTCGGGGTCACGTGAATCCATTTTGAATTACAGCTTTTTCTTAGGGTGGCTGGTGTTGAGTATCCTGCTTGCATGGAAGCGCACGAATAAAGAGTTCACCAATAAATTCTGTTTACTGACCGGAGGTGTTTTGGGTTTATTCATTCCGGTGGTAAATGGAGTAAGTTCCGGGAATTGGTTTTGGAGAACCTGGACCAACGGCGAATATGGAATTTTCTCCGTGGATATCACCTGGTTGTGTATCGGTATAATTTGTTTGCTGGTTGTAAAGCGTTTACGAAAAGAAAAACAGCTTATTCCAGCTTAGTTTTGCAGGTGTAGAATCCTGTCCGATCAGTTGGAAGTGTCCTCCATATCGGATCCCCATTTCACAGTTCTCGTGTCTTTCACCAATGCACCATCAGCCAAACTGATCGCATTTCCGGGTTCGTCGTATTTCCATCCCAAAGCTATGGCTTTCTCGATCAAAGGCCGGATCATACCGGGGTGTAATACTTTCCGGAGATTCATTGGAATAACCAGGGTTTGCTCGTGTGAATCCTACAAAAACAAACAAAACCTGTCCGCCCGAAATGTGCTGTACCGGAATCGGATATTGATCATTGTGCTTTTCCTCATGCGACATTTTCTTCCGGATCTTCCACAGAAAAACTTCACCGTTAACAGTAATTTTACGCATACCTTTTAATGAAATAGCCATCCGTCAATCCTTTCCATATACATGCACGAAGCCATGTTTCACGTATGTCGGTTCTTTGATCCCTTTCGGATAATAGACGTAAAAATACACGCCATCCGAAGCTCCGCTACCATCCCAATTATTCAAATAAGGACTTGCTTCAAACATTTTATTCCCCCAGCGATTAATAATAATGATCGTATTTCCCAACTGGGAATAAGCATCATCAATAATGAAGAAATCGTTGATCCCGTCACCGTTTGGTGTAATAATATTCGGTAATTCATCGTCACAATTCACTGCATGAACGACTAAAGTGTCAGAACCGACACAACCTTCCGGGGTAATCACGTTCAGGATCAGTTCCTGGTCAAGGGTGATCGGGATACTGGTGCTGTTCCCATAAGTTGTCCAATAATACGTATTGGCATCATTCGGAAAGTAGAAATTGTAAATGTCATTCGCACAGAACACGGTATCCGGTAAAATATCCAGGTTTGGAACAGGTGATAATGGAATGAAAATAGTATCCAGGTATATACAACCCATATCATCCCAGGTCCTCAAATAGAAGTTCCCGGAATTTTGTTGGCTCAATGTAAAGGAAAGCGGATTAGTTGTTGAATTCCCGAATGGTGTGATCCATAAAACACTGTCTGAAGTGGTGTTTGCAACAATGGTCCCGCTGGTTCCCGGACAATAATTCGGAAAATTCAGAACCGGGGTAAGGTTGTACGTCGAAGTGTTAACGATCAAAATCGCTGCTTGAGTCTGACAGCCATATTCGTCTACCGCAGTTACTGTAATCGGGGTATAAGTATTATTTCCGTATACGGTCAGTTCATCGTCTGTAATCGTTCCGAAGGTTCCCGACCAGGTTACGGAAGTCAGGTTGTTATTGGTCAGGTAAGCGATTTCCGAATCAAAGAAACACACATCCAGCGTATCATCTGCAAGTTGCAGAACAGCCGGAGAAATAATGGAAACACTGTCGTATTGTGTCACACTGAAACAGGCATTCGATAACTCAACCGAAAACACCTGATTTGCATTCAGTGTTGCAAAAGGAATTGTGATCGGATTGGCAGTTCCCAAAGAAACCCCGTTTGAGAACCATTCCAGGTTGTCTGTAGTATTGACATAGAAAACACCGTCCTCATTGATACACAAATTTGAATCACCGATAATGTCTGCCAATACCGGAGGGACCGCGAGTGTAACTGATACCAGGGAATAACTGAATCCGCAAATGCTATTAGGCGCAGTATACGAGATCAGGAAACTGGTGTCTTGCTGCACATTGGTCAGGTTCACGGTCGTTCCGGTGTAAACAGGTGTTGTGTCCAATGAGTACCAAACAATCGTACTGGAATTCGTAAGTGTAACATTAGCCCCCGGGCAAATGGTTTGAGAAGCAATAGTTGGAGGAGCACTTCCCGGAACATTGGTAATGGAAATGGCATTGGTTTGTGCAGTACAGCCAACACTGTTTGTTACCAGGGCAGAATATGTTCCGCTGGTTGTTGTACTATAACTATTCCCGGTAATTTCTCCGTTTGTCCATTCGTAAGTTCCAGCCGGATATGACCCTGTAAATACTGCCGTATCACCGAAACATAAAACGGAATCACTCACTGAAATTGATGCTGTAAACGAACCATTGATGATCTCCACCGTATCTGCGACGGTTATTCCGCATTGTGTGATTTGTACGATGTATATTCCGGGTGTATTTGTCGTAATATGATCACTTGTTGATCCGTTGTTCCATTGGAATACGGCATTCCCGGAATAACTGATCTGGATATCTACCAGTTCGTTGCTGCAAATAGTTGAACCCGGGGAAACTGAAATGGAAGGGGTGGAGTATTCGAATACTTCAAAAGGAGGAGTTGTTAAAACACAACCGTCCGCATCCGTCACGTTACAGACATAACTCCCGATTTCGGTGGTATAGCACTGAGATGTTGTCGATAAAGTATCTCCGTTGGGCCCGAACCACATGTAGGATACAAAAACATTCGGTACAGTCATCAATAACGAATCCAACGGACAGATTACGGCATCTCCCGGGGATGTGATATTCGGAGCGACTTTTACTCCCACGTAATGATTGAATACGATGAACGTACTGCATCCTGTCAGAGAGTCTTCCAGTGTACCGGCGTAATTGTACCAGCCGGGAGCGTTAACTTCAATACTGTCGGCATTATTGCTCCACAAAATATTGGAGCCAGACCAGGAAAGCTCCGGATGCGGATTGGTGGCAACCAGGAAAGTAGATTCGTTGGGGCAAAGCAGGTTCCCACCGGCTATGGTAGTTCCCCAGGAAGGATTTGGATTGACCTGGATATAAAATTGTTTGGTTGCGATATAAACAGTAGTATCCAAACCGCACAAATTATCAAAACCTTTGATGACTTTTATGGTGACTGTGTGCCAACCGCTTGTGGACGGGTTAAAAACAGTTGAAGCCGTATCGTAATTGACGTGTGGGTTTCCATCGATTGTCCAGATTACCGTGTCGATTGGTGGGTACACGGAAGGATAAAAATTTCCACCCGGATTGATGATCAGATCAATACCGTGAAATTCGACGGGCGTATTTTGACAAATCACGATGGAATCCCCGGTGGGACAAGTCGTGTTCATTGCAATTGAAAGCGAAATACTGTCATGTGGATCGGCATGGTCCTGTTCGAAAGTAAAACTTCCGATGTTCATACAGTATTGATTCGTAACCTGCACAAAGTATTGATATTCCTGATCAAGTGTATGTGGTCCGGGACCGTAAAAGGTAATTGCGTTTCCGATGGTAGTGAGCGTGGAACCCGGATCCAGGTTGGTGAAATGAATGATCGCTCCTTCCGGATAACAAAAATGGTAATTATTGTATTGCGGACCGGGTTGGTTTACGTTAATTCCATGATCATCTGTTAACAAAGGAAGATTTGGAATAGGTTCCTGGATGGCATAAATAGAGTCCATATCCATGTAACATTCGTCATCGCGTTCATGCTGGACCCAATACGTTCCGGTTGCAGAAATGGTATTGATCTGTGTGTGGGTTCCATCATACCAGGTACTGGTATAAGCAGGTCCGAAATGAGGGAAAGTCAACGTCTGGTAATACAAATTTGCACTGGTACAAAAATGAACGGTATCACCCGTTACGGTAACGTAATGAGCAGCTTCCTCCGCATGGATATAACCGGGAATTGAATCGGAAGTCGGTACAGCGTAATAATTGTAATTACCGTAGGTACCGTTTACATGGTTCGTCAAAAAGGAATTGCGGCTTTGGTCACCAACAAGGTAAACGTGATAGGGTTCCAGTGCCAGGTACGGATTGAAGGTAAAGTTATCGTATCCCAATGTAGCAGCTCCCGGAATAAAATTCAAATCGGAGGTATAGCTTCCGCAAAGCAAAGGTTTATCAGCCAGGTTGACAGCAACGCCTTTTCCTTCATCATCCAGTTTACTGCCGAACTGTTTGATGTACGTACGTGAACCACCATTTGAAACCTTTAAAAGATAAGGGTCTTTGAATCCCACAGAGTTGAATAAGGTTTCCGTACTGTCCTGGATTTGGGAAAGATCGCATTTAAAATAGCCGGTTACGAAGATATTATTACCCGGGTCAATGGAAAGTGCCCGTGCAGAAAGTTCGTTTTCTGAGCCAAGTGTTTGGTTCCAGACATATTGACCTGTATTGGCCGTTTTCAAAATAAAGATTTGTTTGTCATACGGATTCTGGATACTGTTACTTCCGTTCTGGTCGTAGTAAAGCATGTTCCCCAGGAAATCCCCAACAACAATCGGTTCGTTATTCCCGTTTATTTCTACATCGTAAGGTAAAACATATCCTGCTTTCATGAGATGGAGAAATTGAGTTTGCCCGCTTGGGTTGAGTTTACATAGAAAACCCACATTTATTCCATTGTTGACATAGGTATTCGAGGCAAAATTGAGTGTGTTGGAAAACTGCCCGGTAAAGAAGATATTGTTGGAAGCATCCACAGCAACAGAAAGCCCGCGATCATCCATGTCGGCATAACCGCTTAGGGACCAGACAGGAGTTCCTGCAGAAGTATATTTCGCAATAAACAGGTCAAATGACGGTAAACCTGTCCCTACATCAATTGTACTTGTAAAAGTGTTCGGTCCGATAGCTGCAGTACCTTGATATTCACCGGTTAAAATGATGTTATTTAAATGATCGATTGTAAGTTTATAGGCATTATCAGCAGAACTTCCTCCTTCTTTTCGTGCCCAAAGTACATTTCCTGAAGGATCGAGCTTGACGATGAAAATGTCTTTTGAGTTGGAGCTTGAAATAAGTGTTGTGCTTCCGAAAGTAACACTTCCGAAAAACTGGCCTGTAACTACAATATTTTGGTCCGGTCCGATTGCAAGGTCGACTGCTCTGTCAGCTGCCAATCCACCGAATTGCTTGATCCAGATAACCGCTCCTGATGCAGAATATTTCGCAATGTAGGCGTCGGTATTCCCCTGGGTTCCGGAAAGTGAAGTGGACGGGCCAAAAGATGTTTGCCCGGAAAAATAACCGGCAACGTAAGATTCATTCAAGCTGTTTAACTCAATGTCGGTGGCTTCGTTGGTAGTTTGGCTAAAGGTACTTGCGCCCCAGGTCTGAGCCCATACCCGTGAAACCGGTACGGAGAAGCAAAGTGCGCAAATAATGAGGAATCCCTTCATAGCAATAGGTGTTTTACAGGGTTAAGACGAGAAAAGGAATAAAAAGTTGGACGGACGGGAAAGAGTTTCCGTTGAAATACGTGATAATGGACTCCTAATTTGAAATAAATGCTTCTCAACCTGCTGTTATTAAATCCGTTAGTTTTGGAAATAAGGGGAGAACTAAAAATGGGAGAGGTGTGTTTTTATTTACTAATCTTTTGGAAAGATAGGGATTCCCGATTCAATAAAAAATGTATTTTGTTCAGAAAACAATGGTCACAAATAAAAATCCGGTGAATCAATTCGCTTTGTTATAAGAATCACAAATTAATCCGAAATCACGTGTTTTTATGATGTGTTTAGAAACGGTAAACCAGTAATAAATCCATGTTGTAGTCGCTGTAAAGGATCGAATAGTCAAAAGCTGCCCCAACCTGGAAATGCTTCAGGAAATTTCCCCGAACTGTGAATATGTTTCGTAATTCCATTACACGGATTGCATAGGAAACACTCACTTTTTGGAAAAGGCCGAGGTTTAGTCCGGCATCCAGGTTGAGGTTTCGTTCACTGTAGAACAGGAAGAAAGGCGCCAGCTCTACTTTTCGTTTAAACAATCCGAAATTATAAGAAAGATTTCCATAGATTTCCCGTTGGTCTTTGATCAGGTCCAATCCATTGGCTTTTACCGCACTGGCAAAAAGATTTTTGGAAGAAGCACCGATAGTTAACCCTTTCCAGTGGTATTGGATCCCCAAATCGATGTCTGCATTAAACCTTAGTTTTCCGGAAGGAGGCGAAGTGATTTGTCCTAATTCTTCCCATTTGATTGCATTGAAATTCAATATAGCCCGTGCACCCAGGTTCAACCTGCTGGATTTTCCCCATCGGAACATGCGGGTATATCCGAGGTAAACAATGTTTCGGTTATAGAAAGAATACCCATCGTAGATATAAGATAGGTTGAAAGAGTTCTTTGTATCCAGGTTGTAAATATGGTTGAAATACAGGTTTACCGGTTTTACCCAAACTTCATTGTTGCCATTGTCGTCGGTGGGAACGTATTTGTATTTCGCATAAGCTGCGATGGATGCATGAGCAGAAGTATCTTCAATTCCGGCTGCAGTATTGTAATAATGCATATGCTGGAAATAGATATTTGGTCGTAGGGTGTTTTGTGCCGAAAGGTGTATGAATCCAGGTGTCAAAACGAGCAGGAGCAGAATGATTTTTTTCATGGCAGTCATTTTAATGCATTGAAATCACTCAAGGTATTCCGGGTATAATTCTCGACTTCGGAGGTGTGTGTGCCGCCCAGGTAAGTATAAAGAGTGATATCTCCGCCCGCAGCGCCCAGTCCGTTCAGTGCGTCTACAGAATTGAAGTAGTAAACGATCTGATCAGAGTCCCCGTGATGCAGAAATACTTTACCTACCGGCGTCCATCCGCTGCTGAAAGTATTCCGTTCAATGACCTGGTTCATCGTGACATCTGATCCGTCAATAATGTGCTGAAGGAAATATTGCCTGAAGGTTTCGGAAGGGATTTTGGAAGGAGTAAAGATGGCGGAATATTGATCGTAGACCGGGTAGGAATAGAGTTGGTCGGTTGGCCGTTTTAATTCAGGATTGAATTTATTCAGGCTATAAAGTCCCCAGGAGAAAATATTGTTAGTGATCAATTCTTCGTCTTTATTCACAAGGATCGAATCAACAAAACCTTTGAAATTATACGGTCCGGCTAAACCCGAACTGGCTACAACTGTAAAATCGGAAGCATATTGCTCCTGGATGAATTTGTGGCTTGATAGACATGCGCCACCACCTTGTGACCATCCGGCAAGGAATATGCGATTATCGTAGGGAATTCCCTGCTCTAAAAGAAACTGTTTTACTGCCAGGAAGCCGTCGATATTACATTTGAACAATTCATTGTATGCCAAATAGGGATGTTCTTTTTCCATTGTCATACCAAAGCCAATGTAATCGGGGAGAAAAACCACAAATCCTGCCGAAGCCCAGGCCAATGCAATATTCCTTGTTTCCAGGAAATTATCCGTTTCCCCATTGTAATTGGAGGGAGTCTCAAATTTCGATTGGTAAAATGCACTTAAATTAATCGGAATGTGTGTCCCGTGATGATAGGCAATGAGATAAGCCGAATCGATATTGTCAGGAAGCAGAAGCAATCCGCGTGAATTGATTTGTTTTCCCTCATAAATCGTTCGGTAAGTAATGGAATAATAAGTGACCCCGTTTTGTACCATGTCCTGCACGTTGTACTCACTGATTTTTCCCGCGATTTGATCTTGGGGAATATGCCCTTTGTTGCTGTACTCGATTAAAGTTCCACGCTCTTTGTATTCAAGTTCTGCTAATTTCTTTTTGCATGATTGGATGCCAAACAGAAAAAGAACCGCCAGTAAGATGGAAAGAGTTTTCATAAGAATAGTAATTCTTATAAATATAAAGCGCCACGAAGTACAATCCAAATTTATTTGCTCCGGTAGTTTGGTCAGCATCAATCACATGTCCGGTCAGAATAGTTTCTCCAAAAGTCCGTTTGCCAAATAATGTATTTGAAGGACGATATCTTACCTGTGAAAAGTAAAAGATTTTGAGCTTATTAGACCAATAAATACCCGGGTGAATTTATTTGGTTGATACCTCAATCGGTTTAGACGTGAAAACTGGTTCGTTGGTCGAAATTAAAAATGGGAAGCATGCATAACTGTATACTTTTGCCCAAAATTTCTAAGTACTGAAACCATGCGTAAGAGTTTAATCACACTTAAACTAACCCCATTTGCTATTATTTTATTTGCTTTTTTTAGCGCCAAATCCAATGCACAGTGTACAGTTGTATCTGCTAACGGATACACAGTGAATATTTCAATCACCCCTAAGAATATTGTTCTGAGTTCTTCCAATTGTCCCTGGGGGTATAATTACAATGTGAATTTTGATTACAACATAAGCATCACAGGACCAAATGCCAGTTCGTTGTACACCTTGCAGGCATTGATCTATTGTGTAAATTCACAAGTCAACGGAGCTTATTCCTTACCGTTAAATGGTGGAACAGGGAATGCAACTACAACAACAAATCCGTCTATTCCGCATAATGGATCTGCCTATGGATACAACGCTCCTTATGTAAGCTGTACGAATGCAACGGTGGCGACTATGCAGTGTAATGCGATCGATATCATTATCAAAGGTCCTGGAATCCCATATCAGCAAATCCATTGTAACAGCACTGCTATCGTACTGCCGGTTGAATTTTTATATTTCGACGGAGAAAAAGAAGAAAATGGGAATTTGTTGACCTGGGCTGTGGAATCTGAAACCCGAAACGATTATTTTACAATTGAAACCAGTGCAGATGGGATCAATTGGAGCGAATTCACCAAAGTAAAGGGAGCGGGTACTTCTACTGAAGCCAAGACATATACATTTTTTGACACAAAAAACACAAAAGAATCCACTTACTATAAATTAAGCCAGATAGATTTGGACGGGACCAGAAACGAATTGGCTTTAAAGTTTGTTCCGGTAACTGATTTCGAATTCCGCGTATATCCGAATCCTGCTTCTGACAGCAAAGTGCATATTGATTTTTCAACTGCTTCTGATGACCAGGCTTCTGTTGTTTTAAGAAATGAAGTAGGGCAGCTTGTTTCGAAATTCGATCTTGAAGCAACAACGAGATCAGGGAAAACAACTTATTACAGTTCCGATTTGGACTTAGGCCAGCCCGCAGGGATTTACCTGGTAGAGGTTCATTCGGGGAATCAATTGGTGGAGCGTTCGAAACTCGTTATACGTTAATTGAAAATGGATAATTGAAAAGTTCCTGAAATTTGAAATCTTTTCAATTTTAGAATTATTCATTTTCAGTTCTTGTAGTCTTGCCTCTTGGCTCTATTATCCCTAATTTCGGGCAAATGAAAGAGAAAGCAATTGTCCTTTGGTCGGGTGGAAAAGATTGTAACCTTGCTTTGCAACTGGCAAAGAACGAAGGATACGAGATTACTGCTTTGGTGACTTTTTATTCCGGATCAACGGAATTCAGGGCGCATCCGAAGGAATGGATGGACCTGCAATCCAAATCTTTGGGAATTACACATATCCTGCTGGAAATTGAAGAACCTTTTGCTGAAAATTACGAATTACAATTGCGTAAACTGAAAGATCAGCTTGGAATAACGGTAGCAGTTTCCGGAGACATTTCCGAGGTTCACGGATCTTCCAATTGGATTTCTGAACGCGCCCGGGCTGTCGGGATGAAGGCTTTTCTTCCGCTTTGGCAAAAGGATAGAGCAGAGGTGATGGAGCTCTTGTTGCAATTCAATTTTGAAATAGCTCTGACAATGGTGAAAAAGCCCTGGCTGGACAAACAGTTTGCCGGAAGAAGAATAGATCACCAATTGATCGAAGAATTTAAGATCCTGGAAGGTCAAAACAGCCTGGATTTGTGCGGTGAGCAAGGAGAATATCATACCATGGTTTTGAACGGGCCTGCTTACCGCTCACCGATTTCGTTGAATAACTATTCGATTACCCAGCACGAAGAAATGGTTCATCTGTCCGAAATAGAACTTTCATTGAATGGAGATTATAGTGTTCCGGCGCTTGAAAAACACAAATTGTGTGTGAATTGCGGGAAAGCATTTTCCTGTTACACCGCCGGTTGCTGGTGTGCGGATCTTCCGATGATCATGCCGATGGAAAACATTACGGATTGCTTGTGCCCGAACTGTCTCAAATCAGTAATTAATGAGAAATTGATCCAAAATAACCTGGATCCGATTCGTTGAGGAGAACCGGCAGTTAGTTTTTGATCCCCTTTGTCAGGAAATCCTTAAAAGAAGACGTGCCATCTTCATAAGACCAACTTGCAATCGTTTTTCCATCAGGTGATAAGATGTAAAGCATTGGTTGACTTACTGTATTGAACTTTTCTTTTTGAAGTTTTATATGCTTTTCTCCTGTGGTTTCTCTTTCTCCCGGAAGTTTTTGCCTGTCATCAACATAGGCTGTTTTGTAAATGAAGTTTTTCTTGATAAGTTGTTGGATTTCCGGATCTGTAAGAATGAACTGCTCAAATTTACGTGCATTTACACATGTATATCCGGAGAAATAAAGCAAACAGTTTTTATTGGCAGTTTTTGACTCTACTAAGGTTTTTTCAAGATTCTCGAGTTGAGGGAATTCCATAAGAGAATGTGAATTTACAGTAGTTCGTTTAGATTGAGCAAAAGCTTCCATGGCTTGCTTATAATTCCAGTTTTTGCTGTTCTTATCTAGAAAAGTTCTGAGGGAATTAATTTCGTCGTCTGTTAAACCTGCATCAATAAATTTAGAACGCAGGCTTTCAAACTGAGACAGATCAACCGTCATTTTCTCTATTTCAAGACGTGCAATAGTTCCAACTCTCATTCTTTGGTACATGTCTTTTTGATCACGTTTAAAATCAGAAATTAGATCGATCAGAACCTGATAAGTGATGTTGTTATTGAATTCTTGCTTGTTCGTTTGACTAATCAATAAATGTCCAAGTACAGGTCCCTGAAAAATAATTCCATCAATTGAATCCAGTTTTCCGCATTCTTGAAGAATTGTATAATCCTTTTTTATGGAATCCAGGTTCATAATCCCTTGCTGACGATGATATTTGAATAGATAGGGTTGTTGGTCTAATTGAACAAGGCAATCTGTCTCCTTCTCTTGGGAACATCCGCTTAATTGGATTAACAAAACAAAACAGAATAAAGAAAATTTGGTGGAATTTTTCATGGTATAAAGGTACTTGTTTTTGATAATATATACAGTCCCGAAGCCCGAAGTCTTAACCTCTTAAAATCTGAATATCCTGAAGTCTTAAAATCATTAATTAACAATAACTTGCACTTTTATTAACAACGATCGAAAAAAAGGTCGTACCTTTGCGCCAAATTTTAGATTTATTTTATGACCTTTAAAGAACTCGGGTTAAGAGTTGAGGTTCTGCAGTCGATAGAAGCAATGGGTTTTGCAGAACCAACTCCGATCCAACAAAGTGCCATTCCGCACTTGTTACAATTAGAAAGCGATTTTGTCGGACTCGCACAAACAGGGACAGGGAAAACAGCCGCATTCGGCCTACCGTTAATTCACAAGGTAACAGACCGCCCCACTGAAACACAAGGTTTAATCATCGCTCCAACGCGTGAATTGTGTTTACAAATCTCCAAAGACTTAGAAGCATTTGCTCAATTCGATCGTCAGATTAAAGTAGTTGCCGTTTACGGTGGTACAGATATTCGTCGCCAGATGAGTGATATCAAGCGTGGTGCAACAATCGTTGTAGCTACTCCTGGTCGTTTGGTGGATTTGATCAAACGTCGTGCAGTAAACCTGCAAACTGTAGAAACAGTTGTATTGGATGAAGCTGACGAAATGTTGAACATGGGTTTCAAAGAAGACATCGATGAAATTCTTGACGCAACTCCTGACACAAAAAGTGTTTGGTTATTCTCTGCAACTATGCCGAAAGAAGTGGCTGAAATTGCAAAGAACTACATGACTGATCCGTTGGAAGTATCCATCGGGCACAAAAATCAAAGTAACGAGAACATTGAGCACATTTATTACTCGGTGAAAGAGAAAGACCGTTACGATGCATTGAAACGTTTGATCGATGCCAGCCCGGAGATTTTCGGATTGGTTTTCTGTCGTACGCGTAATGAAACGGCAACAGTCGCTGAGAAATTGGCTAAAGACGGATATAGTGCAGAACCGCTTCACGGGGATCTATCGCAGGCAATGCGTGATCGTGTAATGGAGCGTTTCCGTGAGCGTTCAATCCAGTTGTTGGTTGCAACAGATGTTGCAGCTCGTGGAATCGACGTAGATAATATTACGCACGTAATCAATTACAACTTACCGGACGATATCGAGAACTATACGCACCGTTCAGGTCGCACAGCTCGTGCAGGTCGCCAGGGAAAATCGTTGGTATTGATCAATACACGTGAAGCTTACAAGATTAAAGCGATCGAGCGTCAGATCCGAATGGATTTCACACATGCTTTGATTCCTTCTGCTCAGGAAATTTGCGGGATCCAGTTGAATAAACTGATCGCAAAAGTAAAAGAGACTGAAGTAAAAGAAAAAGACATCGAGCCATTCTTAGAAGGAATGATGGCTGATTTTGCTGAATTGTCGAAAGAAGAAATCATCAAGAAATTCGTTTCTGCTGAATTCAACCGTTTCATTGAGTACTATGACCGTGCAGGTGATTTGAACGTGACTTCCGGAAGAGGTGAGCGCGGAGAACGCAGCGACCGTAAAGAAAGAGGTGATCGTGGAGATCGCTTTGACCGCAAAGACCGTTTCGAAAGAAGTGACCGCGGACCAAGAGACAACGGAAACAGAACACGTTTCTTTGTGAGCCTTGGAAAACGCGATGGGTTGAATCCTGGTGGTTTATTACGTGTTATCTGTGATTCTACAGGTTTGAAATCAGCATCTATCGGAAGAATCGATGTCATGCCGAACTTCTCCTTCTTTGAAGCAGATAAAACAGATGAAGGAGCAATCCTTTCAAAAGTTAATGGAGCCGATTACGAAGGACACACCGTAAATGTGGAAATCACTCAGAAAAAAGATGGTGGTGAACGCAGAGGTGGCGGAGACCGTGAGCGTAAAGGTGGATTCTCAGGAAAATCAGGAGGATTCGGTGAGCGCAAATCCTTCGGAGGAAGTGATCGCCGTTCGTCAGGTGGTTTCAGAGGAAATTCCAGCTATGGGAAATCTGAAGGCCGTTCCGGTGGAAGTGATCGCAGAAGCGGAAGTTCAGATCGCCGTTCATCAGGTGGCGGACGTAAATTCAGTTCAAACAGTTACAAATAATTAGCAATTATCAATGATTTAATTATCAAGCGGATGATTACAAAGATTCCGCTTGATAATTGATAATTAAAGAATTTATAATTCAAAAAATGGAAATTAGAAACATCGCAATTATTGCACACGTTGACCACGGTAAAACAACATTGGTTGACAAAATGATTGAGGCAGGGCAGGTAATCAACGAGCGTGACCGTCCAACCGGGGAATTGATCATGGATAACAATGACCTGGAGCGTGAACGTGGAATTACCATCGTGTCTAAAAACGTTTCTGTAACATATAAAGGAACAAAGATCAATATCATTGATACTCCCGGACACGCCGACTTTGGTGGTGAGGTAGAACGTGTATTGAACATGGCAGACGGAGTTTGTTTGTTGGTGGATGCTTTTGAAGGTCCGATGCCACAAACACGTTTCGTACTAGGAAAAGCATTGTCAATGGGGATCAAACCGTTGTTGGTGATCAATAAAGTAGATAAAGACAACTGTACTCCTGACGAAGTGCATGAGAAAGTATTCGATCTGATGTTTGAATTGGACGCGAACGAAGAACAGTTGGAATTCCCTACAATTTACGGTTCTGCAAAAAATGGCTGGATGTCTACAGATTGGAAACAACCTACGGATTCCATTACGCCGTTATTGGATGAGATTTTGAATTATTTCCCTCCACGCAAGATCGAAGAAGGAAATACGCAAATGCTGATCACTTCATTGGATTTCTCTACATACGTTGGTCGTATTGCAATCGGACGATTGAACCGCGGGACTTTGAAAGAAGGACAACAAATCGTTTTATCCAAGCGTGATGGTTCCCAGGAGAAGCACCGCGTAAAAGAAGCATTTGTTTTCGAAGGATTGGAGCGTAAGAAAGTAACAGAAGTTCAGGCCGGAGATATTTGTGCAATTACCGGGATTGAAGGATTTGAGATCGGAGATTGTATCTGTGATTTCGAAAATCCGCAACCGCTTCCGACAATTGAATTGGATGAACCGACTATGTCTATGACATTCTCAATCAACGATTCCCCATTCTTTGGGAAAGAAGGAAAATTTGTAACATCACGACACATCCAGGAGCGTTTAACCAAAGAATTGGAGAAAAACCTGGCAATGCGTGTTCACGATACGGACAAAGCTGATAAGTGGTTGGTTTACGGTCGTGGAGTTTTGCATTTGTCGGTTTTGATCGAGACTATGCGTCGTGAAGGATATGAATTACAAGTGGGACAGCCACAAGTAATCATCAAAGAGATCAACGGTCAGAAATGTGAGCCGGTTGAAGAATTGACGATCGATTTGCCGGAAGAATTCTCCGGAACAGCGGTTGAAGCGGTTACAAAACGCAAAGGTGAAATGGTGAACATGGAGCCGAAAGGGGAGCGCATGATCATCCAGTTTTTGATCCCTTCTCGTGGAATCATTGGTTTACGTAACTACTTGTTGACACAAACTGCAGGTGAGGCAATTATGACGCACCGTTTCCTGGAATACCAACCATATAAAGGGGAAATTCCGGGACGTCAGAACGGCTCATTGATCTCATTGGAATTGGGAACATCGATTCCTTTCTCCATGAACAACTTGCAGGATCGTGGTAAATTCTTCATTTTCCCGAACGAAAACATCTACGAAGGACAAGTAATCGGTGAGAATTCACGTGCAGGTGATTTGTGTGTGAACGTAACGAAAACGAAAAAGTTGACGAACATGCGTTCATCCGGAGCAGACGACAAAGTGCGTTTGGCACCACCGAAAGTATTCTCTTTGGAAGAATGTTTGGAGTACATCCAGGGTGACGAGTACGTAGAAGTAACACCTCAAAACTTGCGTATCCGTAAGATCTTGTTGAAAGAAACGGACCGTAAACGTGCCGGTAAATAATACTGTTTCCTGTCAGTTCGAGTGAATTTCGAAGAATGAGAAATTAGTATCGAGAAAGACAGGAAGTATTTATAATTAGAAGCGGAGCTTAGTCTCCGCTTTTTTATTTTAACCCACTACCAGCAGGTATAAGTTTGAGAGATGTACAAAAAATAATTCTTGATCACTCCGAATTTGAAAATCAATTACATTTGAACATGGCATTTAACGAAGAAACATTAGACCGCATTCGAAAAGCACTGTTATCCAGAGGCGTGGATTTCCAGGAGAAGAAAATGTTCATGGGTGTTTGCATCATGGTAGATGATAAAATGTGTTGTGGGACGCATATTTCCAAAGACACCAATGAAGACCTTCTTTTTTGCCGGGTCAGTGATGAAGATTATTTGGAAGCAGTGGAACGGGATGATGTGTTGCCCATGAAAATGGGGGAACGCGTAATGAAAAATTACCTGTATGTGTTAGAGCATGGATTTAAAAGTGCAAAAGATTTAGACCATTGGCTTCAATTATGCTTGAATTACAATCCGAAAGCGAAATCGAGTAAGAAGAAAAGTGTTGATCAGTAAATTGATTTTTAGTTGTGATTTTTCATCGGCTGAAAATGAATCAGATAGGTTTTTTACACTTTTTAAGCGTAATTTTCTTTCCGATTGGCACAGCTCTTGCTGTTCCATCGTCAATAAAAAACAATAGGATCATGAAAAAGCTTCTTTTAATATGCGTTCTTGTTTCAGGAACGGTATTCGGACAAACTGAACAACAACTTTTAAAACCAACGGTAACGGTGAACGGAACTTCCAAAGTTTACATTACACCTGATATGACGGAGCTGAATATTCATGTTTCATCGTTAAAAATGAATATGGCAGACGCTACCAAAGCAATTGGCGATCAGACCCAGAACCATTTAAAGATTCTCAAACAGCTCGGATTCCAGGAATCAGATGTGAAAACAACCCATTTTTCGGCAGCGAAAAACAGGATTTATCGCCAGAACGGGCCTGTAGATAGCGGTTATGTAGTTTCTCAAAACCTGACGGTGAAATTTGCATACAATCAAACAACGTTGCAGAAAATTGTAGCACGGTTTTCAGAAGTTAAGGATCCGGTAGATTTCAACATTGGTTTTTACGTGTCGGATGCATTGCGTGAGAAAACAGAAGCAGACTTACAGGCAAAGGCAGTAGCGGATGCACGTAAGAAAGCAACGAATTTGTCAACCGCGGCTGGAGTAAAGGTGACAACGTTAAAAGCGATCGTTTATGGAACTGACGTTTCCAACCCGGTTTATTACAAAGACATGCGTTTTGCTATGACAGAAATGGCTGCTGATGGAGCGAACCTGAGTTTTGCACCCCAGGAAATAGAACTACAGGAAAATGTGACAGTAGTTTGGTTTGTGGAGTAGGAGAAGCACTACCAAGAAAATAAAGAAGCGATTCGAATACTAAAGTTAGTATTCGAATCGCTTCTTTGTTATATATGATCATAAACAAAGAAAAATGAATACGATTTCGTACCATTGAGTAAAATTCAGCAACACATCTTCCTTATATTTGTTGTATCCCATTAAAATTTTTCACTAAAAATTGCGAAACCAAAAAGTTGCACATATATTTGCAATTAAATGGTTGCATAATGAAAACACAACAAGGTATCACTATTTTGCTAATTGGTTGGACCGGAAAGGTCTGGATATCATATTTTCTTGTTCGCAACGGTCTCATTTTTAGCCTTCTTTTTCAGCCGCTTTTCCTGTTTCTCATATCTTTTACGCCATACTTCTGCCAGGTGGCTGTAATTGACAAACCGTCTTTTGTTGTAGCGTTCCTGGAAGGATTGAAGGTACGTTTTCGTCCAGTCATAAAAATGGATCATTTCAAAAGCACTGTCATCAAAGCAGATGTCCTGGTCATAAGCCTCTTTAAGTATACCTAGGGCCAAACGCTCATAAAAAACAAGCATTTTATCAGCCAGTTCAATAGCCTTTCCTTTTTTGGTCTCGTCCTGTTCCTGTTCAATATATTCCTGGAAGGACTTCCCCGATGATTCCAGGAAAAAATCCTTATGTATCAGACCTTTCAGCTCATTATAAACAGGAAGGATTTCTTTTTCCATCCGTTCATAAAGAAAATCCATCGCTGCTTTACGTTTATTGTACTTCAGGTTAACATCCAACGAGAAATAGAGGAGTATAGCAGAAGAAAAAATGGAGAAATAGCCTAAGATCGCGATCGCATTGTCTTTGGCAAAACCAAACTTAAGCGCAATGTAGATGCTGAGAACAATAGTCGCCGCCACGGAAAACAATATGAAGACCAATATTTTTCGCATTATTAAAAATACGAGCTTTCTTTTTGGGGAACAAATCAAAAGAAGTTGTCTGCAGGTGGATTGTTTTTTGTTTGAATCAATCGTTGTAAAAATGATAACTTCGGGAATAAGAGCGTATTGATAATAAAATAAAAACAACAACTCAGGAAAAATGAAACAACTGCTTACTTACTTCGGGTTGGCTTATCTCATTAGCTGGATCATTTGGTTGCCGCTTTATGGACATATTTTCGGATTGACAGATTTACCGGAATTACCCTTTCATCATGCATTGGGTGGGCTCGGCCCTTTGATAGCTTCATTCCTGACAACCTGGATTTACTATAAAAAAGAAGGAGTAAAAGTCTTACTGAAAAAATGCTTTCAAATAAAGCCCATGTTTTATTTTTTGATTGCATTGTTAAGTCCGTTCCTGCTGGCATTTATTGCTATCTGTATCAATTATTTCATGGACAAAACCCCAATGAATTTTACCGGAGTATTCTCCAGCAAGGAGTTTCCTAATTTCAACCTGTTCACTTTTTTCTTATACAACCTGATATTTTTTGGATTTGGAGAAGAAGTAGGCTGGCGAGGTTTTGCCTTACCCAGGTTCCAGGAAAAATTCAATGCGCTTGTTTCAAGCTTGGTTCTTACCTTATTTTGGGCACTTTGGCATTGGCCACTATTCTTTTACAGGCCAGGTTATACTTCAATGGACGCAGTAAGTATTTTTGGGTGGTTTTTCAGCTTGTTAACCGGAAGCATTTTGTTATCCTGGCTATTTAATACCTCAAGGGCAAGTATCCTTATTTGTGCGGTGTTCCATTCAACAATTGATATCGCATTTACTGCTGACTTTGCAAATAAAGATGTGGTGAATTATATGGGATTCCTGATAACCGTTTGGGGAATATTAACGATCCTTATTTTTAAACCCCGAAATTTGTCTTCCGAAGAGCGGGTAAAAGAACAATAAATCCCTTACCGGGAATACCAAAAATTGATCCGGAAAAGATTGGAAACCGGGAATTTAAAATAACCTGTAATTAAGAACCATGAAAACAATAGTGATTATCTTTAGTTGCCTATTCGGGTTGACCGGATATAGTCAGCAAACTGCAAAAACGAATCAGACAATGACAGCACCAAAAGAGCTCCATTTCAGCAGCGGGTATTCCGAAGTGAATGGACTTACAATGTATTACGAAACCTATGGAGAAGGTCCTTTGCCACTTGTTTTAATTCACGGTGGCGGATCAACGATCCAAACAAGTTTTGAAAAACTGATTCCTTTACTTGCCGGGAATAGAAAGATTATTGCCCTTGAATTGCAGGCTCATGGTCGTACAAACGACCGGAATGCCGATCTCACATTTGAACAGGATGCGGACGATGTGTATACACTGCTCAGGAATTTAAAAATCGACAAGGCAGATTTCCTGGGATTCAGTAATGGTGGAACAACTGCCATGCAACTGGCTATTCGTCATCCTGAAATAGTGAATAAGCTCATCTTAGCTTCTGCGCTTGCCAAACGAAACGGGGTTCCCGATTGGTTCTGGGGATTTATGGAGCAGGGGACGCTGGAAAATATGCCTGAGCAGCTAAAAGCAGGGTATAAAAAAGTGGCGGCAGATCCGAATGGTTTGCAGGTAATGCATGATCGGGATGCGAAGCGAATGATTCATTTTAAAGACATTCCGGATGAACAGATCCAATCAATCAACGTACCGGTCTTGATCATTATCGGAGACAAAGATGTGATTACGCCTGAGCATGCATTGGAGTTGTACCGTCAAATTGCGAATTCCGAGCTGGCAATCATTCCGGGTGGACACGGTGAATACATTGGAGAAATAACAACCTTGGGACCAGACTTTAAGGAAAGTCAACTGGTGGCACCTATGATTGAAAAATTCCTGGATAAGAAGACGGATAAATAATGTCTTGAGTAAATGAATACAGTAAAAAGAACTAATTCGGATAATCCGGACTTCCAAAAACTGGTTTCGGAATTGGATAAATACCTGGCAATCCGAAACGGAGATGCAAATGATTTCTTTGTACAGTTCAATCAAATCGATCAACTAAAATACGTGGTACTGGTCTATGAAAATGAAGAAGCTATAGGTTGCGGAGCAATGAAAGAATGGAATTCCGGCACGATGGAAATCAAGCGTATGTTTGTTCCGGCAGAAAAACGCGGCCAGGGTCTTGCTTCACGCGTGTTGAACGAATTGGAACTGTGGGCAAAAGAAATGGGATACAGTAAATGTATTTTGGAAACCGGTGAAGATATGACGGAAGCAGTTGGATTGTACAAAAAGTCTCATTATAGGCTTATCCCGAATTACGGGCAATACAAAGATGTTAAAGACAGTGTTTGTTTTGAGAAAGCTATTTGAAGGATTTACACTTTGGATGTCATGGATGCAATCACTAACTTAATACACTAAAATAAAAGTTATGAAAGTAAGATTGATTTGGGGGAATTATGTCTCCGCTGATTTAGAAAGAACGGCTGCCTTTTATACGGCGCTGGGCTTTAAACGGAATGACAATATGGAAGATGGGGAATTCGTGAGTTTTATTTTTGGGGAAACAAGTCGTTTTATTATCAATTTCTTTACGGAAGAGCGCTTGTCAGATCCTATGAACGGCGGACTTTCCATTCCAAAGTCTTCCAATGAACTCATTTTTTCACTATCTGCAGACAGCAAAGAAGAAGTGGACCAGTGGGCTGAAAAAGTAAAGCAGGCAGGAGGAACGATTTCTTCGGAACCGCAAAAATTCCAGCAAGGATATACGTTTGCATTCTCGGACCCGGATGGACATAAATTTAATTTCCTGTATTGGCCCGGAATGTAAGCAAACTAAACACAATCTGAAATACTATGAAAATTCCTATCAATAAGAAACGACATGTCCAAAGACTTGTTTTCCTTATGTTTTCTACGCTTGTGCTTGGGATTGGAACGGTTTTGATCCTGGTAATGAGCGATGGGCTTTCCATTGGACGGGTTTTATTGGCTTCCTTTTTAGGATTACTGTTTTCACTTTCTTTGATTAATATGATCTTTTATTTCTCCATTCGAAAACGGGAAATTGCATTTACCTATGAAAACGGAGAATTCTATGACTATTCGAAACCTTTCAGTAAAGCACGTGGTATCAGAAAAGAAGACATTAAGTCCATTACAAATTGGTCCGACAGAATGGGTATCAACCAATATATTTTGATCAAAAAAAATTTCGGACTGGGTGGTAATTCAATCGTTCACCGCATGAAGGGAAATCACATTTATTTCAGCGATTACATCGTGGATCCGGAAGCATTGAAGGAAATGATACAGCTTATGCAGTCAGAGCAAACCCCGGATGAAGAGAAAGCAAAGCTTTCGATAAGAGCCAGCCAAAAGGCTGGTGAAGACTGAGTGAAGCAATGAAAATTGCTTCGGACGAAGGAACAAGCGTTGCGTCTTCGCTGACCTTGCTCCGTCGAAGTGACTTCACGAAGACGAAGAGCTACTGCGTAAGCGCGGTCATAAGCAAAGCTTTCGACAGAACCCGCGTGACGGTTTAACAGTTCTTTGGCAGGGAAGAAGGTATAACAGAATTTTGTAGCAAGGTCGGTAAAACAATTGACAAATGCAATAGCAGAAAAAAGGCCCTTACCGCTTAATTTTACAGTCTGTTTAATCATTATTTTCAATACAAATATGAAATCCGAAAATAAGGAAGTTTCTCAAACGAATGTACTCGATCCTGGCCCGTTCTATCACGGAACAAAAGCAGATTTGAAGGTCGGTGATTTACTGACGGCTGGCTTCAAGTCAAATTACAAACCTGAGGTTATCATGAATCACATTTATTTCACAGCTTTACCGAATGGTGCGGGACTTGCGGCGGAACTGGCGGCAGGTGAAGGAGAGGGACGTGTGTATATCGTTGAACCAATGGGAGAATTTGAGAATGATCCCAATGTGACCGACAAAAAATTCCCGGGAAACCCCACTCGTTCTTATCGCAGCCAGTTTCCATTGAAAGTGGTGGGTGAATTAACCGATTGGATCCGCTTGACACCGGAAGAATTGCAGCAATGGCGTGATCGGATTGCGAAAATAAAGGCAGATCCGAATGCAGAAATAATTAATTAAACAGCGATCAACAAATGAACTTTCATTACCAAAAAGTGGCTCCGGAATTAGCTGAATACGTTCGGACGATTTTGGTTTTTGATCCCGATACCGGTAAAAGTTCTGATTTGCCTTTGTTTACAAACGGAATGGCTGCCCTGGTTTGTAAAGATCAGGAGCTTACGCTTTTCGGAGAATCTGTTCCGGACAAAGAATGGGAAGACGCGAACAACAGGCCGATCATTGCTTTTTTCTTTAAGCCCTTTGCTTTAGGGACTATTTTCAAAGTGTCGGCACAAGACCTAAAGGCAAAGCCAATTGCATTAAACCTATGGAATGCTCACAAATCAATGGCTTTGAGTGTGCAATTGGCACATGCAGGTTCTGTTCAGGAACGATTAGCTGTTTTGAACCATTTCATTTCGACCCAAATAGAAAGCAATCAACGGGATTGTGAAATAGTACGCTATGCTACCGATGCGATCATGCAAAATTCAAAAACCGATGTGCTTTCGCAATTAATAGAAGAACTTCATTTAACTGAAAGGACTTTCCAGCGGATCTTCAAAAAATACGTAGGTGTCACACCGAATGAGTACCGGAGAATTTGCCAGTATTATTTTGCTTTCTCCCAATTAAAAGGCAGGCATTTTGAAAAGTTGTCGGATGTTGCATTTAACAACGGCTATTTCGATCAAAGTCATTACATACGCTCGTTCAAAGAGTTTACGGATACCACTCCAAATGAATACCTGCAATCCGGGTTAGATAAAAGGAAGTGAATTTTGTCGGTTTTATACAATGAACGGATTCCGTTGGAAATGAACTTTGCAGAAAACAAAATCTGAAAAGAAATGAAAGAAACAATAACACCATGCCTTTGGTTTGACAATCAGGCAAAAGAAGCGGGAGCATTTTACTGTTCGCAGTTTAAGAATGCTAAAATAGTGGCACAATCTCCGATTGTAACCGAATTGGAATTTTCAGGACAGCATTTGACCTTGTTGGATGGCGGGCCTATGTACCGTCCCAATGCGTCGATTTCCTTGTTCTATGTTTGTGAAACAGAAGAAGAAATCAACCGGATTTGGGAAGCACTTACCAAAGAAGGTTCGGTTCTGATGCCTTTGGATAAATACGATTGGAGTGAGCGATACGGTTGGGTAAACGACCAATACGGCGTTTCCTGGCAAATTTGTTTGGGGAAATTGGAAGATGTAGGCCAGCGGATTACACCTTCGTTGTTGTTTACAGGCGATCAATACGGAAGAGCCGAAGAAGCAATCGAACATTATTCAACTATTTTCAAGGATGTGAAGCAGGATGGCATTCTGCACTATGGAAATGACGAAGCGCCCGAACAAGCCGGAAAAGTAAAACACGCCCAAATTGCTTTTAACGGAAATAAGTTGATGTTTATGGATAGCATGCAAGCAGAAAATGTAGCATTTAATGAGGGAGTTTCCTTTACCATCCATTGTGAAACCCAGCAGGAAATCGATTATTACTGGAGTAAACTTACCGAGGGCGGAGAAGAAAGCATGTGTGGCTGGCTGAAAGATAAATTCGGAGTGTCCTGGCAAATTATTCCAACCATTTTGAACAAGCTCATGAGCGATCCGGAAAAAGCCGGAAAAGCAGCCCAGGCATTTATGCAGATGCGAAAATTCGATATCGAAAAACTGGTCCAGGCCTCAATCTGAGTGAACGGCTAAGTGGAGAGAAATCTCCACTTTTTTGTTAGATAGTATGATAGAAATCCTATTGTGTTATAAATTAAGCGTGGGTCTGTATTGTGATCAATCCCTTAACTTTTTGTGTCCAAACCTAGCGAGTCCGGTAGTCTCGCTTTTATCTGCGCATCAGTGGCAAATCGAAACCTACAAGTCGAATTGGATTAAAGATTTAAGTCCAACACCGGTGTCGGTGGTTTTTTGTTAATAAAACCTTTAATCGATTCGTTTTTTTACCTGATTTCCTAACTTATAAAGAAAGACACGCTATGAAAAGATTAGTCATTCTATTTTTTATTTTCAGCGCATCCATTTATTCCTGCCAAGAGAAACAGAACGAAGCAAAACAAGAATTACCGGAAAATAAAGATTGCACATTGCCGAAATGGCAAAAACCGAAAATGCTGGCTTACGAAATTCGTAACGCAAAGCAATGGCTGCTGGATTCTACGGTGACACCGGAACAACGGGAAATGGTATATGCGGTAAATCGCACGGACCGGTCTAATTTTAAAAGAATGGATACGGTCATTGTACCGGTCGATTTGAGTGGTGACCTGGTTTATTACTTTCCTTTTCCATTGAAGGTTCCTTATTTAAAAGACATACAAAAAGTGGTGTTCTTTTCCTATCCCACGCAAACATTTGCAGCTTATGAATGTGGTGAATTGGTGCGTACAGGTCCTACAAATATGGGACGGGAAAAAGATCCGACCCCAAAAGGCCTTTTCTTTACGAATTGGAAAGCCCGGAAGACCATCAGTACAGTCAATGACGAATGGGAATTACTTTGGAACTTCAATATCCTGAATAAAGGTGGGATCGGCTGGCATCAATATACGATGCCTGGTTATCCGGCCTCTCATTCCTGCTTGCGATTAACGGAAAAGGAGGCAAAATTCCTTTACAATTGGGCCGACCAATGGGTCTTGGCAGATAAAACAACCATTCAGGTAAAGGGAACTCCGGTCATCGTTTTCGGGAGCTATGATTTTCATTCACCGAAACCGTGGCTGCAATTGGTTGAAAACCCACATGTCCTGGATATTTCGGAAGATGAACTGAAGCGGGTAAGCGAACCCTTCCTGGACGAAATGATGCGTGAACAGGAAAACAGGAAAGCATACGAAGCTGAAAAAAAGCGGTTTACCAATAATACTTTATCACACAGATAAGCGTTTGCGTTAATCTATGATATCTGTATGAAATTAAAATCCACTATTTCTGTTGTAATCAATATCTTTGAATGAATCAGTTGAATCTGAAACTGCATGAATAGTGTAAGTCTTCCACATCCGAACAACTTCTTGGTAGTTGAGCCTCTCAATTATCCGAATCCGTATGATTTCAGTGTTCCGCACCGCCATGATTATTTCGAGATTATTTTGATCAGTGAAGGCGGAGGAGAGCAATTGATCGATTTTACTAAAACCGGCTTACAGACGCATTGTGTTTATACCATTTACCCGGGACAGATCCATCACCTGAAACGGGAAAAAGCGGAAGGCCTGATTCTGCAATTCAGAAAAGAAATTTTTGACTTCATTTTTCCAATCCAATACCACTACCTGTATTTTCCGCAGGCAGGTTTGCAATTGAATGCCGATTCGTTTGAGCACTTATACAGCATTGCTCAAAGTATCATGCTGCTCAATAATGAACCGAAGTTATCGCATCTGTCTATTTACAAATCGTATAGTTACCTGCAAATTGTGTTGATTACATTGATTGAATTGCATCAACAATATTCACATACGAATGTCGGAAGTTTCGGAGGAAAATTCCTGGAATTGCTTAGTCAGCATATCAGGGAAAAACGAAAAGTAGCTGATTATGCGGAATTCATGAACTTAAGTACAGACAGGTTGACTTCCCAGTGCAAAGAGACATTTGGAACAACTCCTCTAAGATTGATACATGAAGCTTTACTTCTGGAAATAAAACGGTTGATTGTATTGGGGAAACTGACTTTAAAGGAAATCGCATTCGAATTGAATTTCGACAGTACAGCCAATTTCAGTGCCTTTGTCAAATCAGCAACTTCATTTACTCCGTCTGAACTCCAGGAGCAATTAAAAAAGAACCTGCATTCGAATAGTTAGTTCATACACCCTTTTTATCTTTAGCGTATGAAAGTTCCTTCTTTTGCAGACAAAGTAATTGAATTCAATCGCCAGTTGCATTATTCCGGAAAGTTGCCGAAGGGTTTTCAAGTCATGAATCCTTACCTGGACAACCCGGAAACCTTGGATGTCATGCAGCAGTTTTATCACAAATATTACGACGATTCCGCACAGCGAAAATTCATTATCGGGATTAACCCGAGTCGGCATGGGGCAGGAGTGACGGGTGTTCCGTTTACGGATACCAAGCGATTGGAAAGTGTTTGCGGGATTACCATGCATTCGGCACACACGCACGAAGTTTCTTCCGTTTTCATTTACGACCTGATTGCTGCCTATGGTGGTCCGGAAGCCTTTTATTCCCGGTTTTATATCAATTCACCTTTTCCTTTGGCAATCGTACGGGAAGCAAAGAACGGTCAGTGGCTGAACGCGAATTATTACGACGATCCGGTCCTTTTTAATGCAGTGAAAGACTTCATGATCGCTTCCCTGAAAAAGCACATCAGTTTAGGCCTGGATACTTCGAAAGTATTTGTATTGGGGAAGAAAAATGCAGACTTCATCCGGAAACTCAACCAGGAAGTCAACTTATTTGATCAAATTGAAATCCTCGAACATCCGCGATTTATTCAGCAGTATAAGTCAAAAGAAAAACAGTTGTATATTGATAAATACCTGTTAGTTTTGAATGATAAATAAATCCTCATAACCAAATACCTATGAGTAAAAACCATTCCGAATACGGCATTATCTGTGACCGAAGCGATGAAAAAAAGATCGTTAAGAATATCAACGCATTCATGGCTGACAAATACGGGTATCGAAAAATGAACAAAACCAATAACGCAAGTTTCCTGGAAGCGCGCTTGCCTTATGTGTATACTCATTTCTACAATCAATTCCTGAAACAGGGGCCGCGTTGGTATTTTGAACTCTATCCCAACACGGACGAAAGCTCACAAACCAAATTCGAAGAATATCCGGAAGTCGGGTGGGTTCTTTTCATCAATAAAATGGCGTATGACATTCCGGAGCATCAGGCGCATTTGGATGCTTTTTTTGGAGAATTACTGAAAGCAACGGGTTTTGAAACTCAATTGCTTCATCAATATGCAGACGGAGACGAAAGATTGTAATGAGCAGTTCATTTTCAACCGGCAGTTTTACCGGGACCTGGAATCCGGTCTTGCCAAAAGCACAGAGGAACAGCGCCAAACCTGGGCAAGGTTTATTATCGAACAGGATGTTGATTTGAAAGACCTGGTCGGTTTGCTGAATGCAGAAAAGAAAGTTGCTACCCGCTTTTTATGGATGCTTAGTGGTATTGGAATAATCGATCGGGAAAAGCTGTTCGAAGCACTTCCATATTTGCTGAAAACTGTGGAGAAAATGAACAACCCGCTTTACCTGACTTCCTTTGCCAATTATTGGCTCATTGCCGGTGTTCCGGAGGAAGATGAAGGAAAGGCAATCGATCTGTCATTTGAATGGCTGCTTTCTGCAGATACCAACATAACAATTAAATCCCGTGCACTTCTTGTGCTCTTCAAGCTCACCAAAAAATACCCGGAGATCAAAAATGAATTGCGTCTTTGCTTGCTCGAACAGATGGATAAATACAGTAAAGACTTCCATAAGAGAGCAAAGAAAATCCTGTTGGAAATAGAATAAGTATTATTCAATCGAGCCAATGGTCTGACTTGTAAACCATTTAGTTAATTCGTTTCCGGGATGGTTTTGTGAGACTCATTGTAAGTAAGTTTACTAACTTGCTAACTAATCATATGTATCATATTCATTCAACTTGTAAACCATTTAGTTAATTCGTTTCCAAAATACCTTCTCGGTACTCATCCAAGGACATATTTCCCTAATTTTAGTTGTATAAATGAAGATGACATGCAAATTACACATACCGAAATAATTGACCTGGAAAATCAACTGCTTGAGGCAATTAAAGAAAACAATATTTCCTTTTTAGAGAAAATACTTCACGATGATTTGTTGTTCGTAATTCCAAACGGAAACGTAATAACGAAAGAAATCGACCTGGCTTCACACCGGGCAAAAGAAATGGTAGTGGAAGAAGTCAACTCAACAATCGAGCAAATCAATGTAATAGAAGATTTGGCCGTTGTTACGGTTGTTTATGATACAAAAGGAAGCATGTTGGGTAATCCCATCCAGGGAAAATTTCGCTACATCCGATTCTGGAAACAGTTTCCGGACGGTATGAAAGTAATCGGAGGCAGCTGCGTTCAGTTATAAACAACTGATCTCTCTTGAAAATTTGATAATTAAACTCATTGATCATTTAGATTCTACCCCAAACTCTCCAATTGCTCAAAGATCGGGATCAAAGACTTTCCGTTTTCTGTTAGGTTGTACTCAATGTGCAACGGTTTTTCTTTGATGACCACTCTCTGAAGTAATCCGACTTCCTCCAATTCTTTCAATGCCACGGCTAACGACTGTTTATTCGATCCGTTGATTTCCCGAAGCAAACTGCTGAAACGCAAAGGACCGTTCGTTGCCAAACGGAAAATTTCCGGTTTCCATTTTCCCGAAAGCATTTTCAATAACGCTGTTGCAGGACACGTCTCGTTTTCTTCTGTGATCTTTTTTGTAGTCATAAAAAACTGACTTATTGCGGAGTGATTTTATTCTTCTGACCTTTGTACAAAGGTAAAATAAATTGCACCCAACAACAGACATTCATGAAATTGACGCATCACATTTTACTCGCAGCGCTCAGTTTTGGCACTGCCAATTGTAACTCTCAAAATACCAGTACAATGCAAGAAAAAAACAATCCCTTACTCTGCGATATCGAAAGTGGTATCTGCGAGATGCCGGGAAATCAAACTGACTCATTGGGACCAAGCCAATTCAAATCCGTGGTAAAACCGATCAAAGTGATCTATTACACCGACCCAATCTGCTCTTCCTGTTGGGGAATCGAACCACAACTCAGAAGGCTGAAATTAGAGTACGGGAACAGCATCGAAATCGAATACCGCATGGGCGGTCTGCTTCCGGATTGGAGCTACAACAGCGGTGGGATCAGTAAACCTTCCGATGTGGCTCACCATTGGGACGAAGTAAGCGCTTATTATGACATGCCGATCGACGGTGATGTGTGGCTGGAAGATCCCCTGGCTTCATCTTATCCACCATCCATTGCGTTTAAAGCAGCACAACTCCAGGACAAGGAAAAAGCACTTGTGTTCCTGCGTGAAATCCGTGAGCTGGTTTTCCTGCACAAAAAGAACATTACCAAATGGGAATACCTGGAAACAGTGGCGAAAAAAGCAGGATTGGACACAGAACAATTCAAAGCCGATTATGAAGGAAAAGGAAAAGACTTGTTCAATGAGGACCTGAAATTGGGTAAAGAATTGGGAGTAAGAGGTTTTCCGACCTTGTTCTTTACGGATAAAACAGGAAAGACTGAAAAGGTGTACGGATCCAAACCTTATACAGCTTACGAACACGCAATCCTGGAGTTGGATTCAACTGCCACAAAGATTGTTTACTCCAAAGACCTTGCAGTTGTTTTTGCAAAATATCCAACACTAACGGCAAGAGAATTTTCCGAATTGACGGGAACTCCGAGAAACGAAGCAGAGAAAATCCTGAACGAATTAACCCAAAAAGGCGAATTGGAAAAGTTCACTACGAAGAACGGTTCGATCTGGAAAGTAAAAAGTTAACCGCCCCTAATGGGTTCTTCAATGAACGGTGTTGCGCTCCTTGCAGCTGTTCATTTCAAGCGATTTATCCGACTGATGCGGATGAGTCGCTTTTTTGTTTTCTATTGATCAAAACAAGCTGAGTCCTGATAATAATGGCTGTAATAAGGATGTTGATGATTATCAAAGGTTTAATGATAAATGTCATTGTAAGAGCTCGTTTACTTCTTTTATTTTACTGTTATGACAACAAAATACAATGTAACGGAACTGGATAGTTATAAGCCGGATCTTCAGTTTAAATGGCAGCGGATTATCCTGCTCTGTATTCTCGGATATGAAACCGCAGGTTGTTTACTGGGAGGAATACTTTTAATAATTGCTCCAGACGGAAACCTGATGGATATGCCGGTTGATATAATGAATGGGGTGTTTCAGGATTTTCTTTTTCCGGGCATCATTCTTTTCGGATTGGGAATCCTGAATTTAGCGGCCTGGATTAGTGTGTTTTTCAGGGCTAAAACAGACTTGATTTTCACTGCACTTGCATTAGGTGGATTACTTGTCTGGTTTGTAGTTGAAATTCTGATTATTCAGGAACTTCATTGGCTTCATGCGATGTGGGGATTCCCTGTTTTAGCTGGATTAGTATTATTTATACCTTTAAATATTTTGAGATTCAATACAATCAAATTTCTGAAGGTTTTATTGGTCTGCGGAATTCTTTCTTCACTCTGGTACATTGCGATAAACATTTTTGTTCCAGTGATGTATGAAGGATACAGCATGGCTTCCCTTACTGTAAGCGAATTATCCGCAATTGGGGCACCGACAAGAATAGTTTGGGTAGTATTATGTGTGTTGTATCCCTTGCTATTTGCTGCCTTCGGTTGGGGTGTTTGGTATCTGGCGAATAAAAACCGGGCTTTAAGAATTGCAGGCATTCTGATTATTCTTTACAGTATGATGAATTTCTACTGGCCTCCGATGCATCAGCGCGAAGTGATCGGGGCCGGGCAGGGAACGCTGACAGATACACTGCATATTATTTGGGCAATGATTACACTTGTTTTTATGATGTTGCTGATGGGATTCGGTGCAGCAGCTTTCGGGAAAGGCTTTCGGATTCTCACCGTTGTGTTATTTCTTGTCTTTGTTGTATTTGGAATCCTGATCGGCCTGGAATCCCCTGGTATTCGTGCTAATCTGCAAACACCTTATATCGGGATATGGGAACGGATCAATATCGGGGCATTCATGTTTTGGGTAGTTGCGTTTGCCATTGTTCTCATACGAAGGGTAAAAAAAGGAATTCCGGAATAAGAATGATCTAAAGAATTGAAATGAGAGCTGTATCAAATGAAACGAAACTTAGGATCATTAAAATAGTTCATACCCTCATTTGGCTATTTTTCAATGTAGTGATTTTCTACATGCTGTATGCTGTTATTGCGAATAAAATGGATAGTTGGTTATGGGTAGGATATGGGATGTTCGCTCTAGAAGGAATTGTTCTGTTGGTTTGTAGGTTTTCCTGTCCATTGACAGTATTGGCAAGGAAATATTCGAATTCTTCGAAAGCCAATTTTGATATTTATCTTCCATATTGGTTAGCTAAATACAACAAGGTTATATACACTTCAATTTTAGGAGTAATTCTGATAATTACATTGATTCAGTTTCTCAAATAAGATGTTTGAAAATTATAAATCGTATTTTAGAGTTGAAAAGCAATTCAAATGAAACCCGAAATTCAGACTTATAACCTTTCGCAGAAATACGAATACATTCCAATTTGCGATCTGTTGGCAAATGAACTGTGTCGTGGGCTTCCGGAAGCGGAACACAAGATCTGGCATGCCCATCCGGTTTGGTTTTTGGATGGAAATCCGGTTGCAGGATACAGTATCCAGAAGAAGGGAGTGCGCCTGATGTTCTGGAGCGGAAAAGATTTTGACGAGCCAAATTTGAATGTAGAGGGAGAAAAGTTCAAAGACGCATCAATCTTTTACAATGACCTGTCGGAAGTAAACCTGGAAGACCTGGAACGCTGGCTGAAAAAAGCGCATGAGATTCAGTGGGATTACAAAAACCTGGTGAAGCGCAAAGGGAAATTGGAGCGTTTGGAGTGAAGAAAGCCACATCCAAAAAGATGGATTAAATCATTATGATCTTCCGCATATTTCACAATAAAGAGTAATAACATTTGTTTCCTCTGTGGAAAAAATTAGCGAATTCCCATTTCGGATACAAACTCCCTCAAATCGGATACAATGAAAACATAAGCGTTGCAGAACTTTGCTGTATTAATTAAACAAACAGTTTTATGGTACATCAAAATGACAATGCAAACAAGGGTACATCCACTCCGAAAATTTGGTTTATAACAGGAACTTCCCGTGGTTTCGGGCGGGTTTGGACAGAAGCAATCCTGGAACGTGGTGACAAAGTTGCTGCTACAGCACGAAATTTGGACAGTATTGCAGATTTCAGGGAAAAATACGGTGAGAACGTCCTGACACTGGAACTTGACGTTACCAATCACGAGCAAGTGAAAAAAGCAGTGGAAGAAGCTCACGCACATTTCGGGAGATTGGATATTGTATTTAACAACGCTGGTTATTCCCTGGTAGGAACAATCGAAGAAGCAAGTGTTGAAGAAGTCCGTACGATGTTCGAAACGAACGTGTACGGTCCGCTTGCCGTGATCCAGGCTGCATTGCCTTTACTTCGTAAGCAGGGTGGCGGACACATTCTCGGAACATCCAGCAGTTTGGGACATGTTACCTTACCGGTGATCGGTTACTATTGTTCATCCAAATGGGCTTTTGAAGCAATTCATGAAAGTTTGGCAGAAGAAGTGAAATCATTTGGGATAAAAGTAACGCTCATTGAACCGGGTGCCTACGCCACTGAATTCGGAAGCCCGGAATCATTGAAATTTGCTGCAGGAATGGATCTGTATGCAGATTATAAAGAAGATTTCTTCGGTCAATTGAGTTCGATGGAACAAGGAAATCCGGCAGCTACTCCACAAGCACTATTCCAGGTCGTTGATTCAGAGAATCCACCGCTGAGATTCTTCCTTGGAAATCAAAATTTACCCTGGGTGCGCAAAGCATACGCAGAACGAATGGAAACCTGGGAAGCCTGGGAATCCGTTTCCAACTCCGCTCAGACTTTGTTAAACTAAAAAGTGTTAATGATAACCGGTAACAGCATGTTATTCGGTTATCATTGCTTAAATTTCACTATGAAAAAGGAAGAAGTTATTCACCAACGATTCAACACCTTAACGGAAGCGTTTCATAGTTTCGGATTGCCGGAACCTCAACACCCCCTGATCGGATTTATCAATGCTGAAAAGAGTCAAACCACAAGTGGCAATTTTCCCCAGTCACATGTTTTGAATTTTTATAAGATCTCTTTCAAGCGTCAGTTGAGTGGAAAGGTCCGTTATGGCCAGACTTACTATGATTTTGACGGCGGCGGTTTACTCTTTGCGTCACCGAACCAGATCATGGGGAATCAATCAGGCACGGATCCGGGTGAATGTTCTCAATATACGTTGTTGATCCATCCGGATTTTCTGTGGAATTATCCTTTGGCAAAGAAGATCAAACAATACGGTTTTTTCTCCTATTCGATCAATGAAGCCTTGCATTTATCTGATAAGGAAAAGGAAACCATTCTTTCCCTTTTCAGGATCATCGAAGATGAACTGGACAGTAGGATCGATGATTTCAGTCAGGATGTGATTATTTCACAGATCGAGTTGTTACTGAATTATGCAAACCGGTTTTACAAGCGTCAATTTATCACCCGTAAGGCCGTAAACAGTGATTTACTTCAAAAACTGGACGAAATACTGGAGGCATATTTTGAGGGAGAAGTTTCTGCGAAACTGGGCTTGCCTTCTGTTCAATACCTTTCAGACAAACTCGCTATCTCACCAAGTTATTTAAGTGACATGCTGCGTTCGCTGACAGGGCAGAATGCACAACAACTGATTCACGATAAGCTCATCGAAAAAGCAAAAGAGAAACTGTCGATAACCAGTTTGTCCGTCACCGAAATTGCCTACGAACTGGGTTTCGAATACCCACAATCATTCAGCAAACTGTTTAAGGCAAAAACAAACCTTTCCCCATTGGAATTCCGGAAATCATTTAATTGATTATAAATCAGAATAGCCTTTTATAAAAGAAACGGAAAAAACGTACTTTGCAGGAGGCTTAAAACAGCATCTGTATGAAAGGTAAGATTTTGAATACTCTGCTTATTGTAACTTCCCTGTTGGGATACCTGGAATGGAGCGGGAACAGTTCTTCTTTCCTGTTCCAGGTAGAAGCAGAGATCTTCTCAAAATTGTTTACGGACCCGGCAGCTGTACTTCATCCGTTTACAGTAATTCCTTTCATCGGACAATTGCTTTTGCTTTTAACCCTTTTTCAAAAAGAACCCAGTAAAGTTCTGACCTATGTCAGCATCCTGGGACTTGGGTTTTTGCTGGGATTCATGTTCGTGATCGGGGTTATGAGTCTGAATTACAAGATCATAATCTCAACTATTCCTTTTATAACGGTTGCAATTCTAGCCGTGATCCATTATCGAAAAGTGAAACGGGATTGATCAAAATAATTCAGTACGATCTCCTGAACAAAACATTTTTTGTATTTTGGTTTAAATCGAATCAAATGACAGAAGAAACCGTTTCCATCCGGGCATTTCAAAAAGAAGACCTGCCAGCTTTGACCGAGCTGACCAATCAATTGGGATACGAAACATCCATTGAAGAAATGTCTGCGCGAATGAAGCAAATCCAATCTTTGGATAATTACTGGACTTTTGTTGCGGTGGTGGATCAGCAGGTAGCCGGTTATATTGGTTTGAACAAAAATTATTTCTGGGAGCAGGACGGATGCTTTATCCGTATTCAGGCTTTGGTTACCAACAAAGAGTTTCGAAGGTTGGGAATCGGGCAGAAACTCATCGAAGCAGTTGAAAAGTTGGGTAAAGAGGTCGGTGCAAAATTGATGACATTGAATTGCGGAAACAAACCAGAGCGCGAATCGGCACACAAATTCTACCCACTAATGGGCTTTGAAGCAAAATCGACCGGTTACATTAAAAATATCTGAATGATGACACAAGAAGAAATAACTTATATAGAAATCGGACAGAAATTGGCAGGGGCAGTGGAAAGCCAGATGTTCGGAAAACCCTGCTTTAAAATTAACGGGAAAGCTTTCATGAGCTTTTTTGAAAATGAGATCGTCTTTAAATTGAATGGAGATGCACACAAAGAGGCGTTGAGCCTGGATGGAACGCAATTATTTGATCCTTCAGGAAAGAAGCGGCCCATGAAAGAGTGGGTGCAGATTCCGTTTAATTACGTGGACAAATGGCCGGAATTCGCGCAAGAAGCCCTGAATTATGTGTCCCAAAGCAGCAAATAAATGAGAAAAGTAATTTTAGACCTGGCCGTTACATTGGATGGGTTCATAGAGGGACCAAACGGGGAAATAGATTGGTGTATCCTGGATGAGGATATGGATTTTGACGGATTTTTATCGGGTATAGACACGATCTTCTATGGAAGAGTAAGTTATGACTCCTGGGGAAATTATCAACCTGAATCAAGTGCTGTCGAAACAGATAAAAAGTTGTGGGAATCAGTTCATTCCAAAGAAAAAGTTGTTTTTACGAGCCAGGAGCGAGAAGATGAAAGGGCAACTTTTGTTAACTCCGATATTGCGGAAAAAGTAAGTAAAATGAAGCAGGAAGAAGGAAAAAATATTTGGTTATACGGTGGAGCCGGTCTTATCAGGACATTTATTCACCTGGACTTAGTGGATCTTTACCGGATTTCTGTACATCCCATTGTATTAGGAAAAGGCAAGCCCTTATTTGAAGATTTGAAAGAACGGATCAATTTAAAATTGATTAAAAGCAACACCTTTAAATCCGGAGTTGTACAACTGATATATGAACCCGTAAAATGATCAACTTTAAACTCATAGAAACAAACCGGCTGATACTCAAAGGACTTTCTCCGCAAGATATGACGGTCCTGTTTGAAAATTATCCGAAAGAGGAAATAAAAACCATTTTGGGACATTCATCCGAAGAAGCGTACCAAAAAGAAGAGCGCAAATACCAAAACGGCTATGCAAGTTATAACCGTAGTTTTTTGTTATTCTTGCTGGAAGATAAAGCAAGCGGTAAAATTATCGGGCGTTGCGGATTGCATAACTGGAATATGGATCACCAACGCGCCGAAATCGGTTATTCCATGGAAGATGAAGACTTTAAACAACGCGGATTAATGTCGGAAGCAGTAGAGGCGGTCATTGATTACGGTTTTACTCAATTAAAGCTCAATCGTATCGAAGCGTTGGTTGCCAGTTACAATACGGCCTCACTAAGATTGCTGGAAAAGAACGGGTTTGTGCAGGAAGGAGTATTGCGGAACCATTACCTGGTAGATGGAATTTTCGAAGATTCGGTGGTGTTCTCGAAACTTCGGGAGGAGTTTTTCCAGGAGAAATAGAAAGATAACTTCATTCAAAAGCGAAACGGATGCATGTAATTATTCCTTTTGAGAACCAGTACCAGGAAGCTATCAGTTTAATGATGGATCAAATCCAGGATGAATTTGAGATTCCGTTCCGGAACCCGCATGGAAAACAGATTTCTGATATCGTGAGTCCGGAAGACCTGTTTTGGGTTGCTCTTGACGGGAACCGGGTAGTGGGCACTGTTGGCTTGTCGCGTATCAATAATCGAAACGCTTTTTTGAGACATTTTTTTGTAGCAAAAGAAGCACGCGGAAAAGAAAAAGGAGTTTCAAAAGCGTTGTTGGATACAGCGCTCAATGCAGCAAAAGACCGGAATTTTGAATCCATTTACCTCGGAACAATGGAGCAATTCAAGGCGGCTCAGAGGTTTTACTTAAAGAATCACTTTAAGTGTATTCCCAGGGAATATTTACCTCTTGAAATGCCCGTTAGCCCAGTGGATACTGTATTTTATTTATTGAGCTTTTAATTATATGAGATTGACAATCTACATTATCTCTTTTTTAATAGTAGGTGTTCTCTTTGTTTACGGAATCCTTGGAAATCTCGGCGCGGCAGTGAGTTACAAGTTCGAAGTAGAAGATCCGATTGTTGAAATGACAATAGAAAAATTACCACAATCTGAAAGACAAGCTGCATATTATCAACTGCAAGAAAGAAAAAACCAAATCGAGTTGCAAGAGTATTTTTTTTCAGGTTTGTTTATTCTTTCAATTGTAAGTTTTAGTTTGTTGATTGTTAATCGCAGACGAATTCTTGGCAATAGAAATCTGCATGAAAAGGAAGCGCAGATTAAATGATAATGACTATTATTAATGAAAATAACCGGAATGGCAGAAAAGAAACCAAAACTAGCGGAAATCAAAACGAAACCAACTGTTGTAAGTGCGGAAGAATTTATCAATACAGTTCCGGATGAAAAAAAGCGTAAAGATTGTCTTACGCTTATTGAAATGATGAGAAAAGCCACCGGAGAAGAACCGGTTATGTGGGGCGGGTCCATTATCGGTTTTGGAAATATGCGCTATGAAAGTCCGCGCACCGGAAGACAGGTAGATTGGTTCCTGGTTGGGTTTTCACCACGGAAAGCAAATCTGACCTTATACATCGGTGCCGGAAGTGAGGCGCATGCCGAAGCACTCAAAATACTGGGAAAACACAAGGTCAGCGGCGGTTGTTTACACATTAACAGATTGTCCGATGTAGATTTGAATGTCCTGCAGGGAATGATCGTTTCTTATTTGAGCAGAAAGTAAAAGATGAAAATGGGAAGATTTTAATTTCGTAAAAAGAATTTGATTCATTACTTAATTTGATACTGCGGACAAAATCCCAATTACGCGACCTGTAGAAATGATATAGAACCTAAATTGTTAGCCGTCATTCCGAAAGTTTTTGAGGAGTTGTCAACCAGCCGATGCGGCTACCAATTCCGGAAAGTGCTAAATCACAGTGTTTGTAAAACGACTGTGATTTGCATTTTGGATCCAGATCTCGTCTTTACGTGAATTGGTCCGTATCGGCTGGTTGGCTGTATGCAGTAATTGGGATTAAGGCAGTTTTGCCTACTACCTCAGCATTTGACTTTTTGATAAAGTCATGCTTCGTCTTCATGAGCAATGCTCATTCTTTCTGCCTTGGCAAAAAGTAGGAAGAAAAAAATAATCACTAATTTCCTCCCCGAAACTATTCACATTTTCAGTAGACCGCTATGAAACTAACAACTGTATGGCTCAATAGAGTAGAAGGGATCGGATTGATCCTGATCCTGTTCTCTTTCTTCGTACAAATCTTCCAGAACAACTCCGAGGAATCGTTCCGGGCTTCCCAGAATTACCATATCAATAAAAAACTGGATCACATTTGGACTTTAATTGAAAACAAATACGCGGAAGAAGAGAAAGCAAAGCCAAAATTATTCGATCACGATTGGGAACTTTATTCCGTTCAGGCCAAAGAAATGAAAGTATGGGAAAGTAAAATAGAACTGTTTGCCGACATCAGTACCTGGATTTTTGTCCTGGGAACATTATTGGTGATCGTGCCGAAGTTTGTCCAGGAGAAGAAGGAATGAGGACATTTGACTGAATCCAAAAAGAAATACTTTAATCCTACCTTTACAACAAACAACAACTAAACATGAAAGTTGAATTCAAATTAGTGGAATACGGAAGTGAAGAGTGGAAAGCTGCCGTTCGGTTGCGTGAAGAGATTCTTCGTAAACCTCTGGGGAGTTATTTTACAGAGGAAGAACTGGAAGAAGAAAAGAATCACATTCAAATTGTGGGAATGATGGATGGCGAAATAATCGCTACCACTGTATTAGTCCCGGAAAACCGATCGATGAAAATGCAACGGGTTGTTGTGAAAGACGAATTGCGCAGTTCCGGCATCGGGTCTGAAATGATGCAGTTTTGTGAACAAATCTCTTTGAAGAACGGGAAACACCACATTTTTTGTCATGCAAGGGACACTGCGGTGAATTTTTACCTGAACAATCACTACCGGATCGAAGGAGCATACTTCCCGGAAGATGGAATTCCACACGTTAAAATGGTCAAAGAAATCAATAACCCTTAGGTTTCTCAATTTTTAATTCGCTGAATACCTTCTCGAAATCAGCGTGGTAACCGTGTTCTTTAAAGTACATAAAGTCACTTTTTAACCCGTCTTCCCAGGTAAATTCCGGTCTGATTTTTTTGCCTGTATGTGCTTTATAGATTGTAATTGCACTTTCGTAATCGTTATTGAACAGGTATGCATGTGCCAGGTTTAATTTTGAATTCAGGTCTTCCGGGTACAATTTGACCGCGCGTTTAAAATAAGGGATTGCTTGATCATATTGGTTGATATCCATTAAATGCCAACCGATGTTTGCCAATTCCTCCACTGGTAAGTGAAGGGTATCCGGGTTCAGGACCTTACGCGCATTTGGAAATCCTTTTCCGTCAACAGTTCGTGTATAACCAATGATCCTCCCTTTTTTGTCAGTGAAGAATTCTTTTACGGCCTGGAACTCGCGATTGAAAAAGCGTGTGTTGGAAGTAAAATACATAGTTGCCGAATGGCCATCGGTGTAGAAACGATATTCTCTTCCTTTTTGCTCTACCGAAGCCCATTGCTCATCAAACAAATAAATTCCGCGGTAGTTTTCAAGAATAGCATCAGGAACAACAATTACTTCTTCCGTGTTTTTCCGCTGCGGCTCGCGGTAAAAGTTTTTCCAGTTATAGGCTCTTGCCACACTGCTGATTACTTCGTAGAGCAAGTTTCCATTCTCTGTATTGAGGAAAATCACCACACCGTAACCTTCGTCCAGACTCGCATAGAATTGTCCGCAAAAACCGTCATTTCCTGCTCCGTGCTCAAAATATTTAGCTCCGTCTGCGTCAAGAATAAAAGTTCCCATGGCGGTCGGACCGTTGTTGTAGGGTGTCAAATGCAATTTCACCATTTCTTCAGTCAATACTTTTGATTTTTCGCCTTTATATGCCAACTGCATGTCGATAATATACTGACATAAATCGCTTGGTGTCATCCACAAGCCAGCTGCTGCCTGTTCAGGATAAAGTCTGAACTTACCCAGTACCGGTGAGCCATTCGGATAATAGCCGGACGAATACTTGCTCAAATCATCTGTTGCATTCGGAAATGCATAAGAACTATGTGTCATCCCGATGGGTTTCAGCACATTGTCATACATCCATTGATCGTAAGTTTGTCCGGTAACATCCGTTAATATTACCTGGGAGATGGTTGTTCCGCCACCGGAATACTGAAACTTCAGTCCCGGTTCAAACTCGCTTCTTACTGCCGGAGTTACAGCCGGAGCTTTTCCGTCCAATACCTGGAAAACGCTGGGGATATCACTATTGCGATTGTGTCCCGGAAAACCGTGAACTGTTAAACCCGCATTGTGAGTGAGAATTTCAGCTAAAGTGATCTTTTTTCCTTTGGAAAGGCTATCATAGGGAAACTTCCAGGACTTTAAGTAATGATTAATATCCGTATAGAGATCCAACTTTCCTTCCTGCGCCAATTTCAGTATTCCCACTGCGTTTAACGACTTACTAATGGAACCCGGTTCAAATAAGGTTTCCGTAGTCATGGGCCTTTGTTCTGCTTCGTCAGCCCAACCGTATGCTTTTGCCCAGGCAATTTTGTAATCCTGTATGACTGCAATACTCATTCCCTTTACATTGAAAAGTTTCATTTCCTCTTCAATTGTTCGTGGTTTTTCGTTATTCACGATCACATTCCCGGTAATATTATTCTCCACTTCAGCAATTTTTTTCAATGTCGCTTCGGAATAAGAGTTTTGAGCAAAAAGGGATGAACTGGCAAATAAGACTGGAATGAATAAAGCAGTTGTTCTCATAATTCGGATTTGGTTACTGCAAGATAAATGAATTTTGATTCAGAAGTAACAGATGAAAATGTAAAAGAATGTAATTTATTGAGGAGATCCGTTTTTACTCCTGATTAGAAGTAATCATTTTACAGGTTTCGGGCAACTAAAGTGTTGCGTTTGCAGTTTGTATTACAAATGAACCAAAATAATTGGAAACTGTAATGAAGGTATGCGCAAACAATTGATCGTATGTTTATTCCTGACTTTCCTCCTGGATGGAAATGCACAATTGATTCCTTTCGGATTGGATGTAAGTCCTGAAGGGAAAATCGCGTTCTCTGTATTCCCTCCGAATTACAATGGAAATCTGGATGACACGGCTTACGTACTGCTTGATAATGGCCAAATAATTGTTCGGGACCGCAGAAATGTAAATTATGAATTTTTGACGATCCTGGAAGCTCCTGAAGAACGCTCGGTAACAAACCTGGATCCAAGCCAGAGGTACGATACAACGAATAATGAATCGGATACAAAGGATACGGTGTTCTGGATTATCCCGGTGTACCCGGATCCTGGTTTCTCTTTTGAAATGATTGATTCCGGCGCAGTAATGAATCCGGATAAATTTTCCGACGAAATGCACGGTTCCGGGTTAAATGATTCCATTGGACGTGTTTTGAAGACAAGAGTAGAGCAGTTTGCTTATCAATACATGGAAAAGGTCGTTTCCGAAGAGGTAAAAGAACAATTGCAAAAGGAATTATCCGAAGTTGATACAGTTATTGACGGGACCTATATCTATGATTACCTGGTAGACGGTTTTGTTTTCTATACGTATCAGGAAGATAAACTGGTTCGTGCAATTGCATATGATTGGAACGGGTCGGTACAATTCGATAGTTTGACTTATGACTCCAAAGGGAACCTGGTCCGTTTCTCTCGTGAACATATCGGATTAAACGCGGATGTGTATTGTTTTGAGTACGATTCGGATAACAAACTGCTGGAAATGACCCGTATCAATTATTATTTGGATTCTTCTGAATATGAACGAATTCCCCAGGTCTGGAAATACGGCTATAATAAGAACGGACTTATTAATCGCCGATCTGAATTGCAAATCGATGGCACATGGCTGAACTGTTCTTTCCAAAAAGAACCGTTTGAATTAACTGAAAAATAAGAACGCTGTAAAATTTTTGTTTTACAGCGTTCTTATAGGCCCTTGATTCAGAATTAGCGAATCTCACATTCACGGGTATAATCCCCGTAAAGGTCCGTTCCGGTTTCTTCCAGATCATTGCATTTCTTTTCTGCACGGATTCGTGAATCTTTGAACGAATAACTGCCGTCTTTGGAACTATTTCTGTTTCCGTCACTGTCCGTTCTGACTTTCGTGCATTCGCAGGTATAATCTTTCTTGCAGGATGTCAGTGCAACACCCGACAATATGATTACTGCTAAAATTACGCTTTTCATAATCGTCGTTTTAGGATGTTTCTAAATATGAGGGATTTACGAAGCAAACCCCTTGCCTAAGCAGATCAATAATTTACATAATTCCGGATTGTTTTCCAAGAATTTGATATAAATATTAAGCGTTTTTAACAGGCTTAGATATCACATTCTCTGGTGTAACTTCCAAGGATATCTGTACCGCTATCTTCCAGGTCGTTGCAACGGTCTTCAGCACGTGCACGTGAATCTTTGAACGTATACGTTCCATCGGAAGAGGTAACTGTACTACCGTCATCGTCTGTACGAATCTTTCTGCACTCGCAGGTATAATCTTTCTTGCAGGATGCCAGAGTGAAACCTGACAATACTATTACTGCTACAATTACTTTTTTCATAATCTTTCTTTTAAGGTGTTTCTAGAAAAGCTGTTCCATGGAACTGCCAAAACAAAGTTGAAGGAATCTATTAATGATTGCGTTACAGAAATTTCCGGAAAATTTACATGTTTTATAGATTTTGAAAAGTGAGAATAATGTAAGCCTTTCCAATAATTACGTAACAAACTCCGCATTTTCTTTATCAAATTTACCTGCAGAGATTTAAGCGAAAAACAGAAGGTGAAGCATCAAAAGATGTGAACTGGAATCCAATATATAAGTTGTGATTGGAGATCCCGAATCGTCTTCACGAAAACGGATCAGTGCGGTAGGTAAAGAAAGGGTGTGTCAGGCAAGTGCTTGATACACCTTTTTGATTTATAGAACTCAGGAGAATGTATATATTTCGTATTATTGAAAGAGTACAAACTTCTGAGAATTATGGCATCAGTAACAGCTAATATCAAGAAAGAACGTTACAGAATAGAGATAGAATCACCTTCCGGCAACGTGGTTATTGCCGACGAACCGCTGGAAAGCGGCGGGAAAGATCTGGGCTTTTCCCCGACAGAATTATTAGCCTCATCATTGGCTGCCTGTACCAGTGCAACACTGCGGATTTATGCCGATCATAAAGGTTGGGACCTGGATGAAGTAAAATTGGAAATTGATTTGATTCGTGATGAGGGCGCAAATAAAACGGTCATTCACCGCAGAATAGAACTTTTCGGGAACCTGGACGAAAGGCAGCGCGAACGCCTGTTGAAAGTAGCAAATGCTTGTCCGGTGCATAAGATCCTAACGAATCCAATAGAGATCAACACAGAAATTAGTTCGTGAGTGAATTTTTTGAAAAAATGATTGCAAAATAAAGATGAATTCTTTTACTTTGTTTTTCAAAGTACTTTTTTAAATTAAAACAGACAACATGAAAAACAAAAGATTAATGATTATTCTGTCGGTAGTTGGAGGACTATTACTGATTCCACTTGTTGCTATGCAATTTACGAATGAAGTAAATTGGTCGGGGTCTGACTTCCTGATAATGGGAATTTTATTGCTTGGAACCGGTTTGCTTTGTGAATTGATCCTGAGAAAAGTAACAAAGAGAAGCAGCAGGATTATCCTTTGTGCGGTAGTTCTTGGAGTTTTGGTACTCACCTGGATGGAATTGGCGGTAGGAATCTTCGGAACTCCATTTGCGGGATCTTAAACAATGAAGTTGAACGATAAGAATCTTATTTTTATGGAATAAGGAAACTTCGTTTGAAATGACTGAAACTGCAAAACGCTTAGAAGAATTGTTGAAATCAGGATGGGCTTATCTGAATAAGGCTTCCGGATCAGACTTAAAATACAAACCACTGGCTGGAAAATGGTCCAAGCAGGAAATTTTGGGGCATTTGATCGATTCAGGGATCAATAACCTGCAGCGCTTTACCGAAATTCAATCGGCCGAAAGACCGTTTAAAGTGCGGAAATACAAGCAAGACGAACTGGTGATTGCAAATGCGTACCAGGATGCTGATACGGATGAACTGCTCCGCTTGTGGCTTGCATTGAATGAACGGATCCTGAAAATAATGGAGCAGCAAACGGAAACTTCACTGAATCTCCAAATTGAACTTCCCGACGGACAACTTTCCGATTTGAGATTTCTCATGATCGACTACGTGGACCACCTGGAATATCATTTAAAACAGATCATGAAATAAATGTGGCTTTACAACTTCAGTGCAGCGGTTGTTTTAAAACGTATAAATACTTATTTTAGGTAGTATGAAAGTCCATACAACAAATTATTTTGATACGTTTATTGCCATTGCGGATGATTGCCCTTTGACACATGGGGAAGTGCCTCCAATGAAAAAGGATGCTAAGACGGTTGCAAACATGCAGTTCGATCTGATCAGTAAAAATCCATATAAATACACTTCGGATGAGGTCTTGTTCCAGGTTTTCGCAGATAGAAACGATTTAACCGAAAGTGAATACGAGGAAGCAAGAGCCCGGTTCTTTTCGAAAGGACAAGCATGCCTGCGTGCTTCGCCACTTACCAAACGTTACGGTTGGGGAATTCATTTCGATCAAGAAGGAAAAATGGCATTGTATGGCTCGGAAAGCCAGGAATACAAACGCTTCATTGAAGACAAGGCACTACAGGTTGTGAAAGCAATGAGATCAAGCAGGTAGTCGATGCAGTTACTTAATACTTGGATGTCCGATCCACGAAAACTGTTCCTGGTTGACGGCTTGGGGGCATGTCTGACGGTCTTGCTGATAGCGGGAATCTGGATTCCTTTTCAAAACCTTGTTGGAATGCCGCGATTTGTCCTTGAGATATTCTCTCTTTTAGGATGTGTTTTAGCCCTTTATTCCTTTTCCTGTTTCTTTTTCCTGAAAAATAACCGGCGTTTTTTCCTGAAACTAATTGCGGCAGCCAACGCGTTGTATGTAGGTTTGACAATCTTCTTTTTGATTTTTTACTGTGAAAAACTGACCGTTTTAGGATTCACTTATTTTATCATTGAATTGATAATTATTCTTGGATTGGTATTTTTGGAAATGAAAATGGCCTACAAATCCTCTGATAAATGAAAAAGTCTCTTAAACTAGTTCTCCTGTTGATACCCGGAATCCTGATCTCCTGTTCCGATAAGGATGAAACGAATTTAAAAGACGGCGATCGTAAGTTTATTCAAGACCTGGGAATTTTAGAGCCTAAAGAAGAAATTGAATTATTTGAATGCAACGGCGGATTTGGTGGCGCGGGCCAATCCGGGAACTTTATTACCAAGCGTAGAATTGCGGCGTATTGGATCGAAGACGGGGAGAAGGAAGTCCATTCGGCTTTTTTTGAGAATGAAATTGATTCCATGTCCCAAACAGATAATCACACGGCATTGACGTATGCCTCCTATGTAACAGTTTACAAGACAGACGGCACTTCGTTTCATGTATATGTTGATGCGGATAGTACACGCGTCTATGAATTTTTCAATAAAGCCCGGTCGAATTGGGAAAATTTGAGGAGGAATAAGTAATTGGAGATAAATATGATGGACCTGCTGCTGAAAACCCACAGACTAACCCTGAAAGAATTGGATCTGACAGATTTGAATAATATTCATTTGCTTCATTCCATGCCTGAAACAGATGAATTTAACACGATGGGAATTCCCGAAAATATCGAAGTTACGGAACGTTTGCTGGCAGATTGGCTGGGAACTCAGGAATTGGTCCCGCGAACAAAATACGTGTTCAAAATAGAAGATGCAGCGAACAGTTTTATCGGATTGATTGGGTTGAATATGGGAAAGCCCAATTACCTGACAGGTGAAATTTGGTACAAGCTTCATAAAGATTTCTGGAATAAAGGTTACGCAACAGAGGCGTTGCAGCGTTTGCTGGAATTCTGTTTCTCAGATTTAAAATTACACCGGATTGAAGCCGGCTGTGCTGTTGAAAATCACGGCTCGATCCGTGTGCTCGAAAAATCAGGAATGATTCGGGAAGGCAGAAAAAGAAAGAAATTACCGATTCGCGGTGAGTGGGTGGATAATTACTTTTATGCTATTTTGGAAGAAGATTTTCAAAAAATTGAAAAAAAATAATTGATTGTGTCCAATTCGGAAAAAGTCAATCGTCATTCAGATATAACAACTAAAAAAAGAAAAGATGAAAGAATTTTTGATGATTTTCAGAAACGAGTTTAAACCGGATTTTAAACCGACAGCAGAACAAATGCAGGCAAGTATCAAGCAATGGCAGGATTGGATCGGTGGAATTGCCGCACAGGGAAAATTTGCCGGTACAAACCGCTTAAGTTCCGATGGAGCAAAAGTAATGAGACCAAATAATGTGGTTACGGATGGTCCGTATGCAGAGTTGAAAGAAATCGTTGGCGGTTACCTGATGGTGAACGCTGAAAATTTTGATCAGGCCTTAAAATTGGCAGAAGGCTGTCCTATTTTCGGAGTAGGAGGGAATGTGGAAGTGAGAGAAGTGATTCCGACATCCATATAATGATTGAAAATCAGCTGATTTCAGAATTGTATAAATCAGAGTACAGGAAGATTGTTTCTGTACTCTGTAAACTATTCGGGATTGCCCATGTTGAAATTGCTGAAGATATTAGCAACGATACCTTTCTGCTTGCATCCGAAACCTGGAAATTGAAAGGCCTTCCTGAGAATCCCACAGCCTGGTTATATACCGTGGCAAAGAACAAGACCAGGGACTACCTCAAGCGACATCAAAACTTTACAGAGAAAATCAGTGTTGATCTAAGAAAAAATCAGGCCGACTTTGAGTCGCTGGAAGTGGATCTATCACCTGAAAATATTTCAGATAGTCAATTACAGATGATGTTTGCCGTTTGTAATCCTGCCATTTCAACAGAAGCTCAGATTGGTTTAGCCTTACGCATTTTATGTGGCTTCGGGATCAATGAAATTGCAGATGCTTTCTTGAGTAACAAAGAAACGATCAATAAACGGCTTTTCAGGGCAAAAGAAACACTCCGTAAAGAAAATATTCCGATCCAATTTCCACCGGAACAGGAAATCCCCAAACGTCTGGAAACAGTTTTGACCACTTTGTACCTGCTGTTTAATGAAGGTTACTACTCTTCAAATCAGGAAAACAGTATCCACAAAGAATTCTGTTTGGAAGCTATGCGCTTGACCTATTTGCTATTGGAAAATGAATCCACGAATCAACCCATTGTCAATGCGCTCATGTCCCTGATGTGTTTCCAAGCATCCCGGTTGGAAGCACGAACGAGTGAATCCGGTGAGCATATTCTGTACGATGAACAAGACAAAGACCTGTGGAATGATGAATTGATCTCGAAAGGAAATTACTTTCTGATAGCAAGTGCAAAAGGCCGGGAGATTTCAAAATATCACCTGGAGGCTTCCATTGCTTACTGGCATTCAACCAAAACCGTAAACCCCGATAAGTGGGAGAATATTTTACAGTTGTATAACAAACTGCTTCAAATTGATTATTCACCGGTTGTTGCATTAAACAGGACCTACGCTTTATCAATGACCGCCGGAAAAGAAGCCGCTTTGAAAGAAGCAGAAAAACTGGAGTTGAAAGACAACCATTTGTACTTTTCTCTTTTAGGAAACCTGTATACGGATCTCGACAATCAGAAAGCAATCCATCATTACGAAAAAGCTTATACAATTGCTCCCAAGGATTCGGATAAATTGGTACTAAGTAAAATCCTGGATGAACTGAAGAAATAATTAATTCAGGATTAGCAATACGGAATTCGTAATTTTAAAAAAAATAGGTCAATGAAGCATATTTGTATCATCGTGTTTTTAACTTCTTTCTTCGTTTCTGCACAAGAAAAAATTGAACTTACTAAGCTGGAAACTTCTCAGGTTCCAAAAAGCATCCATTATTCAGGTACAATAAAAAATGCGGTTCGATGGAAAGATAATTCAGGAGAGAACATCGTGATAACCACCGAAACAGGTGATATGAAAAGTAAGTCCAACCCTTCAGAAGGCAATCGCGATGCGGCTTTGTATGCATATCATTACCTGGTGTTCGGAGATAGTGTATCTCAAACCTGGAAAGTAACTGATTTTATCAAAGAATGTCCTCTGGATATCGAAGCAAATTTCATCAAAAACACGTTCCAGGTTACCGATTTGAATAAGGATGGTGTCGCTGAAGTATGGTTGATGTACATCGTAACCTGTACCAGTGATGTAAGTCCTGTAGAAATGAAAATCATCATGTACCAGGGGAATCAAAAATATGCCATGCGTGGTCACAATAAAGTAGAAGCCGAAAAAGGGGAGTTCATGGGTGGAGACTATAAATTTGATAAGGCATTCAATGAAGGACCTGTTGTATTTAGGGATTTCGCAAAGAAACTATGGAAAGCACACATCATGGAGAAGTGGTATTGATAGGATCAATAATTGTCGTTAACTTGGTAGGGTAAAGCATGTCACATGAACACCTTCAAAGACCATTTCTCCAAACAAGCCGGAATCTATGTGCAATACCGTCCGACCTACCCGAAAGAATTGTTTGCCTATTTAGCATCTTTGACAAAAAGCCACACCTTGGCATGGGATTGCGGTACAGGAAACGGGCAGTCGGCAGTGCAACTAACGGAATTTTATGAACAGGTTTATGCTTCTGACCCAAGTGAACAACAGATCAGGAATGGGATTCAGCATAAACAAGTTACTTACAAGGTGGAATCGGCTGAACAGACTGTTTTGGAAGATCGATCGGTTGACCTGGTAACTGTTGCACAGGCCGTTCACTGGTTCGATTTCGACCGGTTTTATGCCGAAGTGAAACGTGTTTTGAAAGACAATGGGGTTATAGCCGTGTGGGCTTACGGTGTTCCTTCGGTTTCACCGGACTTGGACCCGTTTATCCAATATTTTCACGACAATATCGTTGGTGAATTCTGGCAAAAAGAGAATAAAATGATTGAAAATGAATACGTAACGGTACCTTTTCCCTTTGAACCGATTGCTGCTCCTGCATTCCGAATCCTGAAACAATGGACAAGACAGGAACTAATCGGACATTTCCGTACCTGGTCTGCAACTCAGAAATACATTGATAAATACAACGTAAATCCATTGGATAAACTGGAAACTGAATTGGCGAAACACTGGAACGAAACAGAGAAGAAAGATGTTGTTTGGAAACTGATCCTGAAAGTCGGAAAGAAATAGGATTGATAATTTAATGTTTTCGCACATGATTTGGAAACCAGGAAACCGGATCTCACAAAAAGAATCTAAAGCCAAGATAATCCGTGTGGAAATGAGTACCTTTCATAGACATCAAAAATAGTTAACTTAGCCCCTTCAAATAATCAACATAGTTCACCAAATGGATTTCGAAAAAAAATACCCGATCACCCAAAGACCAAATGAATACCTGTTAGTTCAATGGACACGTGGCTACAAGGACGTTGACCTCTATTATAACAATGAACTCATTGGCTCGGTCCAGGGAGCAGCAAAATTGCTTAAAGGTATTTCACTCCCGTCTGATTTGGGAACCATCAAATTGAAATTATCTGAAAAACCAGTCACATTGGATGTAATTGTGGATGGGTATCACAGTCCGGTAAATGTTTCACACCCGGTGAAAGAACTGAAAAGAACAAGTACCTATTTCTGGATTATTTCTTCTTTTGCTATCATTGCCGGTGCAATTGAAGTTGGGATTTTTTCCGAGTGGTCTGAAGCAGCCACTGTTGTAACGGGATTAAACCTGGTTGTTTTTGCACTTTACATCGTAAGCGCTTTCATGGTTGGTCGCGGGAAACCGTGGGCCTTTTATATGGGGTTCGCCGTATTTTCTTTTTGTACACTTCTTTCTTTACTCGCATTATTGAGCGGAATGGTTTGGGGCTTTTTGTTGTATATTTTTATGGCCATCCGAATCGGTGGAATGGTAATCCTGATCCTGAACATGAAAACAGCCAATGCTGCTGTCAGACATTTGAGATACAAAGAACCGGTAATTGAAGATCTGCTCGACTCGAAAGTTTGATTGGGTTAAAATATAGTTTTATTAACGCAATAAAGTTGCATTAAATAATTGAAAGTGTATCTTTGTAAGTACAAACAAACTTTCAGCAACATGACAAACAAGATTTACGACGCAATTATCATCGGGGGAAGTTATTCTGGGCTTGCAGCAGGAATGGCTTTGGGAAGAGCATTGAGAACAGTTCTCATTATCGACAGCGGAAAACCATGCAATGCGCAGACCCCGCATTCCCACAATTTCATTACACACGATGGCGAAACTCCGCATGCAATTGCTTCCAGGGCCCGCGAAGAAGTTGCGCAGTACAAAACCGTAGAATTCTATTCCGGGTTGGCCATTGCTGTAGAAAGGACAGATGCCGGATTCACGATTACCACAGAAAACGGAGAAGTTTTTGCCTCAAAGAAATTGGTTTTTGCTACCGGAGTTAAAGATATTATGCCTGCAATCAAAGGAGCAGCTGCCTGTTGGGGAATTTCAATGGTCCATTGCCCGTATTGTCACGGATATGAAATACGAAATGAAAATACGGGAATCCTGGCAAACGGAGAAGTGGCATTCGAATTCTCAAAACTGATCAATAACTGGACGAAGGAATTGACTGTATTTACTAATGGGAAATCCACGCTTACAGCGGAACAATCTTCCAAACTAAAAGAACACGGAATTGGGGTGAATGAACTGGAGATTGATTCATTTGAGCACATCAACGGATACCTGGAACAAGTCCATTTCAAAAACGGAAGTTCGATCAAACTCAAAGCGATGTATGCGAAGCTTCCCTTTGTTCAACATTCTGACTTACCCGAGAAATTGGGGTGTGAGATCACAGAGTCGGGATTCATCCAAACAGATGTATTCCAGAAAACAAGTGTTCCGGGGGTATATGCGTGCGGAGATAATGTTACTCAAATGCGTTCGGTTGCAAATGCAGTTGCTGCGGGTACACTTACCGGTGCAATACTGAATAAGGAATTGGTCGACGAAACCTTCTAAAATAGTTAACACAGCGTTACATCAATGTTCTGTATATTCGTTCCGATATAGAAATGAATCGATCCATAGAAATCCGGCAATTTTACAAACCCGTTCAACCAACAGTGGACCGGTTTTCGGCAAATGTGTCGTATACCGAGTTTTTACCTGGTGTCGGGCTTCAGGAGATGATCTATTGCTACTGGCAACTAAAAACAGCACAGCCTTTAACAGAACAATTTAATTACCGGGTCGTGGCAGATGGTTGTATCGACATTTTTTTTGAGCTCAATCATCCGGAAGATAGTTATGTGATGGGATTTTGTAAGAAGTTTACTGAATTCCCTCTTGAAAATAGCTTTCATTATATCGGGATTCGTTTCTTTCCGACAATGTTTCCACAGCTGTTTAAAATCAATGCCGGGGATCTCAGTAATCGCTTCGAGCATTTGGACAACGTCGTACCCGCGGTTGCGAATTTCATCAGGAACCACCTGCATCACTCACAAACTGTAGACGAGATCAGGTCTTTAGTTGATCATTATTTTTTAGAATTGGTGAAAAAGGGGAGTGTTAACCGGGATTACCGGCTGGATAACGCATTGCAATTGATTTTAAAAAAACGGGGAGTGTTGGATGTTGAAGCAGATCTTCAAACCGGCATCAGTTCCAGGCAGCTGCGCAGATTGTTTGATTTTTATATCGGAGACACACCAAAAACCTTTAGTCAGGTGGTGCGCTTTCAAACTATTTTGGGCGCAAAACCTTCCTCGCAAACTCTGCGTCAAAATAAATTATTCTTCGATGCGGGGTATTACGATCAGGCTCATTTTATTAAAGAATTCAAGAATTTTTATGGTATTACCCCAAGTAAAGCATTTGGCCGGTGATTTTGTCCGATTTTTACAATGTTGAAGAACTGCAATATCCGATTTTTGTCTGAATAAAAGGACCCGGGATGAAAAAAACAGCACTATTGATCGGAGGAATTTGTTTGACGCTCATAAGTCTTTCACAAAGTAATCCAACATACAAAACGCAATACCCCATGAAATTAAATGCAGGAATAGTAACAGCAAAATTAGCAGAGACTAAAGCTTTTTATACCACGGTTTTAGGCTTTGGAGTAACTTTCGAAAACGAATTCTACCTCTTGCTTCACACACCTGATCAAAAAGCGGAGATTAGTTTTTTACTCCCGGATCACCCAAGTCAGCAACCGTTGTTTCATAAACCCTTTTCAGGTGAAGGAATGTATCTGACCATTGAGGTGGAAGACGTGGATAAATACTACCGGGAACTAAAAGCGAAGAATATCGAAATAAAAATTGATTTACGCGACGAACCTTGGGGTGACAGGCATTTTGCTATCCAGGACCCGAACGGGATTGGGATAGACATAGTATCATACGCACCACAAGAAAGCGAAAAATGAAAGAATTGGAACCTCTGAACACTTATGCATAAGTTAAGTTACATTGTTCCAATCTTGCTGTATCTTCCTTTGTATTCAACCGGAGACATCCCGGTAAACTTGCGGAAAACCTCCCGGAAGGCTTTTAAATCGGAATATCCGACTTCATACATGATCTCGCTGACTGTTTTTCGGCTTGTTTCCAGTGCCTTTTTGGCAGATTCCACTTTTACGCGTTGAAGATATTCAATGGGAGTGTTCCCGGTTGCTTTGATAAACCGGCGGTCAAAATTCCTTCTTCCGACTGAGAATCGGGAAGACAATTCTTCCACGGAGATCTTTTCGTGAAAATTCTGTTCAAGATACGTTTGTACCTCTTTTACAACTTCATCATCGTGCTGTTTTTGTCCCCGGAACATGGTGAATGCAGATTGGCTTTTTCTATCCGGTTCTATTTGGAATATTTTGGAGCAGTAAATGGCTGTTTGCCGGTCAAAGTATTTTTCGATCAAATAAATGATCAGATTGAGAAATGAATAAGCCCCTCCATTGGTATAAATTCCCTGTTCATATGTAATGAGTTGGTCGGTCTGTAACTTTACTTTTGGAAATCGCATCCTGAAATCTTCTGCAGCGCTCCAATGTGTTGAACAACTTTTTCCATCCAATAACCCAGAGGCAGCCAATAAAAAGGCCCCAGTGCAGATGCTCGCTATTTCAGCACCATGTTTGTACTGTTTTTCGAGCCAGGGAGTAAGTGCTTCATTCAGCGAAATAGAAGTTGGATAATTGTGGTTCAATGAAGGAATAATGATTAGGTCCGTTTTTGAGATATTTAGAATGGAAGTATGTGGCTTTACGGAAAACAGGCCCTCATAAAAATCCACCTGATCCGAGAGTCCGGCAAGTTGAATGTCGAAAACAGCCTCATTGCCTTTTTCCTTCCAAAGGGCATTTGCTCTTGAGAAAAGTTTGTATGTACCAACAATACTGCTTAAATTGTTTTCACCTTCCGGAACGATGATAGTCAAATGCTTCATGAAAACTTTTTACAAATGTATTAAAACAAAATGTCCAAATCAACCCGCTAGATTGTCTTTTTTACACCTTTTTGGTTTCGGATCAGGACAATACATTTGTCAGTATTAACATAACAAATTAAAACGAACGAATGAACACAACACAAACAGCGGTAAAAATGATTTTGGACAGATGGGAAGCATCTATTCAAAATTGCGATGTACTTCTCAAATCCTTGTCGGATGAACAGTTGCAAAAAGAGACTTCTCCCGGAAGAAACAGGGGGATTTATTTATTGGGACATTTGATCGCAGTCCACGATCACATGCTTCCCTTATTGAATTTTGGGGAAAAACAATATCCGGAACTGGATAAGATCTTTATTGAATCCCCTGATAAAGCAGTCAGTGAAATTCCTTCTGTACAGGAGTTGCGTTCCATGTGGGACAAACAGGTCAGCTATTTAAAAGAAAAAATGGGGCATTTAGCAGCAGACGATTGGTTTGAAAGACATACAGCAGTTTCTGAAGAAGATTTTGCGAAAGAACCACATCGAAACAAATTGAATATTATCCTGACAAGAACAACACATTTGGCGTACCACACCGGACAATTGGTTTATTTAAAGTAAGAGAAAGCATCGCTTTCGAAAAAAGGACAAGCGTTAGCGCAGTCATAAGGAAAAGCATCGCTTTCGAAAAAAGGACAAGCGTTAGCGCAGTCATAAGGAAAAGCAT
>CBIHOM010000028.1:0-58834 GCA_966212075.1 uncultured Fluviicola sp. | reverse complement strand
CTTCAGATCAGGGTAAGGGAAGACAGGGAAAGTAACTTATTGATTATTGAGATTGAAGATAATGGGATTGGAAGAGCTGCTGCTTCAGAAATAAATAATAGGCAACGAATTACTCATGAGTCTTTTGCGACGGGTGCCAATGCCAAGCGTATTGATTTGCTTAACTTTGAAAGGAGCGGAATAATTGGTGTGGAAATAACAGATCTGACCCCGGGAACTAAAGTTACCATTCGAATCCATTTATGAAAAAGATGAAAGCAATATTAGTCGATGACTCTCCACAGGCAAGGAAGCTTTTGCGGTTGATGCTGAAAGAACTTGCCCCGGATGTGGAGATTATTTCGGAGTTGGAGGATGCGGCAGATGGTTTAAGAAAGGTGAAATTTCTTCAACCGGACGTGGTTTTTCTGGATATCGAAATGCCGGGAAAATCAGGTTTGCAAATGGCCCAGGAATTGATTGCCATGGAAAGCAAAAGTGCCATTATATTCACTACTGCTTACAATGTATATGCGATTAATGCCTTTCGTCTGTCTGCTGTAGATTACCTGTTGAAACCTATTCAGGAAGATCAATTAATTGAATCCGTTGCGAAAGTAAGAGAGCGTTTGAGATACCATGATACCGATATGCAGTTAAAGGCTTTAAGCAGAAACCTGGATAAAGAAAAGTCAGATGTTTTGTGTGTACCGGTCCAAGGCGGGTATGAATACCTGCTACTGAAGGACATTGTGTTCCTGGAAGCAGACGGTTCCTATGTACGGATTGTTTGTTCAAATGGAAAACAAAAACTGGTTGCCAAGAATTTAAAATACTTTGAGAATACGATGCAGGGGGTTGCCAACTTTGTAAGAGTACATCGTTCCTATAGTGTTAATATGGATGAAGTATCTGCTTATGTCAGATCAGACGGAGGAACGCTGGAACTGCGAACGGGAAAAGTGATCCCGGTATCCAGGGAACGGAAACCGGCAGTGCTTAAATATCTGAATTTAGACTGATCTGTTGCCTGCAAAGTCTTGTCTGTCGTTTATAAACCGGATAAGCGAAATCGCAAAGCTTGTTTACACATTTGTCCAAAAACAGTAAACATGAAAAAACTAACTTCTTTGCTAACGGGAATTTTTCTCACAACCCATTTATTGGCGCAAAATTTAGAGTTTAATCTCAACAAAGGGTTCCCGGTGGGTTGCAGCGGGGCAAACTCCCTTACAGATGTTACCAAAAAAGTAACAATCAATATAACCAGTGACAAAGCGACTTTAAGTTATGCGAGTCTCAACTGTACCAGAACAGTTGAATGTATTAACTATGGACCTCATGTTGAGAAGCCGCAAACCGTACTCCTTTTCAGTGAAAAGGAGAAAAAAGGATGTTTCATCGAAGCGAATGAGAAGATTGTACTCTTTTCGGAGAAAGACGGAAAGTATGAGATCATTGCGGTTGGTCATACCGATAAAAAGCAGGCTAAAACCGTTACCATCGAATCTGAAAACCCAGTTTTTACACCTCTTCTGGGAAACATGGAAAACATTCTTGCAAAAGCCAAAGAACAAAAACGGGCTGTGGAAATGGCAAAGAAAATGGCTAAAGTTCCTACTACAGAATTTAAGGACGAATATGGAATTTCAGGAATGTATTACTTGTCGCGAATTGTGAATGATGATAAAAATGATAAATACATTTCCGAGGTAAACCTGCAATTTGAAGTGGAAGCGGGAAACCTGAAAATCCATTATAATGAGGGGGCTATTTGATGAAGCCTTTATTGAGCAAATTTACAGAAAGCCCTTCAAAGAGAAAAAATTGTCTTACATGTACTTCAAGGTAAACAACATGACTAAGATACGTGGCCTTGCAGATAAGATCCTTCAACCCCTGGAAAAAGATATTTATTTCATTACATCCGACAATTATTACAGTGACACACGATTGGATTGCAGTTCTGTAAAGATTATAGATAAAAAGAATCCTGCCGGAGTTCCTTTTCATGATTATATCATACTGGGAAAGGATAAGAAACGGGTAGAAGAATTATTGAATGATCATGCACAGGTAGAAAGATTGTATATCGCAAGCTGCATTGCCATGTGTGAATCGTATAACTCGATTCGTGCCGGAAAGACACCGATGCCTACCCGTGGAATGACTGATCCCAAACTGATCTCTGAATCATTGGCATTCATTAAAAAAGAAGCTGCCAGTCGAAATTGGCCACAAACAGTAGATTATTGCTACCTGAAAAGCAACGACTGGGTTGTTACGCGTAATATTACAACGGGGCTTCCAGTATACCGCACACTTGTTTTCGTAACTGTACTGACATCCAATGGGAAATGTCAATGGGAAGAGAGCTTTCTGAAACAGGATTATGATGGAACTGCTTATGGGAAATCCTATTTCGGTGGTAATTCCGGAAACCTTGTACCGGTTGATTGTTCAGATGCCATGAAGTACAAAAAATAAGATTCCCTTTTTTCGCAAATCTTATTGGGTATTTAAAAACTTAGGGCGCGATTAATCGCGCCCTAAGTTTTTAAATACGTGTATTGATCACTCCGAATCACCTGGCCCGGAACCCGTACCGAATGATTGAATGTCTCCATCGTAGAAAATCATCAATTGTGCCACATCACGCAGGAAATCGATTTTACCAATCTCGATGCGATTGATCTTTAAACCTGTTCTTTTTTGAACGTCAGCCATCATTTCGTCGTATTTTTCCGGTTGGATCAGATCAATGCGGTCGTAGACAATGATCTTCCTTGTTTCGTGCTTTAAAAGCCACAGGTACTCCAAACCTGCAGTTAAAAGGATCAAACAACCGTTCATTAAGGCCATTTCAGCCAGTGAAATTTTATTGGATGCCAGTGCATTGATGACCGAAAGACCAATTACCAGGAACAGGTAGGTCATTTCCTTGATCTCAATTCCTTCCGTCCGGTATCTCAGGATTCCGAAGATGGCAAAGAGCCCGAGACCCATTCCGGTATCAATATCCAGTTTTTTTAACCCGAAGCATAGGAAAAAGGTGATCATTCCGATCAGGAAGTAAGTGAAAAGGTAATCTTTTCGTCTTGCCTTCGTGTAATACATAAACCGGATCAGGATGACGAGGACGACCAAGTTGACACACATTCTGAACAGAAGGGCATACAAATCTTCATTGAAAAAGGAAATACCGAACAGTTTAAAATCCGGCTGATGGGAGAGAAGCATGTGATGAATTGTTTATTAGTTTTTGTATAAGTAGCTTTTTTGCTTTGAACCTGTTTGATTTTAAGCGATTTTCATCGTAAAGGTCAATCATGCCGAAGCAAAATTTAGATATGCGAAACGGACGAATCAATTCGCGTTTCATTAACTGATAGAATGGAGAAGTTCTGTCGATCTTGGGTTGTTTCAATTCGGCAATTACGATGGCCGAAAGTGTTTGATTCTTACATTCCGGGGCATCCAGCGTTCCGTTCACGATATCAAAGTCAATTGTTAAACGCTCTTCTGCCAACTTGTTTACCAGTGTAATGCGGCGGTAACTGTTTACCATTACGGGCTGCAAGTCTATATGCTTACGTAAGCGGTCCAATAAAAACAAGCGCTGATCATTTGAGAAATGGGAAGTGAAACCATCGATGTTGATACGGTTCTTATCGGTCCGTCCTTTGATCTTTTCTTTTACCTCCAAATACGATTTGTTGCTGTCAAGATAGGTTCGGATCCGCACTTTAAAGCGATTCGGAATCGATTTGTGATGGTCCTGGAAAAAGGAATAAGAAGCATTGTCGAAATACTGGCTGGTGTAATCAAAGATGACTTTTCCGTCAATGTTCAGTACATCGTAATACGGGCGCATCTCTTCCAGGAAAGCCTCCAATTTACTGATCGGGAATGCAAACTTTTCATCCACCCGGTTCATCAGGGGAGCACGAGACAATTCATCTAATGAAATGCCGTGGTAAGTGTGCAACAAATCAGTTAATTTCCGCTTCATGATAAATTCAAATATAGTTAATAATCTATATGACGTAATTTTTCCTATTGAAGTTATTTAATTTTTGCGGTAAAAAGTTAAAAAAATGCGGTGTAAGATCGTTTCTATTTATTGAAAGGTACAAAGGTTGAATGGATTAAAGTTCAAAATCAATTGGACCCGGTTGAACTGTTTGAACTCTTTATACTACTTTTGGACATGCAAAAGAAAATTTTACTCCTTGGTTCCGGTGAACTTGGAAAAGAACTTGTAATCGCATTACAACGTTTGGGGCAAACAGTTATTGCTGTTGACAGCTATGAAAATGCGCCGGCTATGCAAGTCGCGGATTCGTTTGAAGTAATCAATATGCTGGATGCCGTTTCACTGGATGCAATTGTTGCAAAACATCAGCCAGATTTGATAGTTCCTGAAATTGAAGCGATCCGTACGGAACGTTTCTATGAATATGAGAAAATGGGAATCCAGGTAATTCCTTCTGCAAAAGCCGCCAATTTTACTATGAACAGAAAGGCAATCCGTGATTTGGCTGCCAAAGATCTGGGGGTGAGAACGGCTAATTACCTGTATGCGAAAACAGGAGAGGAATTTGAACAGGCAGTTCTGGAAATCGGGATTCCATGTGTTGTGAAACCATTGATGTCCAGTTCCGGAAAAGGTCAGTCTGTGATCCGTTCCAAGGAAGAGATCTCAAAAGCGTGGACATATGCAATTGAGGGTTCACGCGGAGATTTGAAAGAGGTGATTGTTGAGGAATTTATTCCGTTCGACTATGAGATCACGCTTTTAACCGTCACACAAAACAGCGGAGAAACGTTATTTTGTGCTCCGATCGGTCACAGACAGGAACGCGGAGATTACCAGGAAAGCTGGCAACCGATGCCAATGAACCCGGAGCACTTGAAAGAAGCACAGGACATGGCTGCGAAAGTTACCAAAGCTTTGGGCGGTTCCGGTTTGTGGGGAGTTGAATTCTTCATTACGAAAGACGGAGCTTATTTCTCTGAATTGTCGCCACGACCGCATGATACAGGAATGGTTACACTTGCGGGTACGCAGAATTTCAGTGAATTTGAATTGCATGCGCGTGCAATCCTTGGTTTACCGATCCCGTCAATCGTTTCTTTGAAAAATGGGGCAAGTGCGGTTGTTTTGGCAGATAAAGAATCGAACAACGCCCCGACTTTTTCCGGTTTGGAAGAAGTGTTGCAGGTAGAAGGATCGGATGTGCGCATTTTTGGAAAGCCGACAACCCGACCTTACAGAAGAATGGCTGTGGTGCTGTATTCGGGGGAACAGGAAGTGGCCCAGATTACCGATAAAGCGAAGGATCTGGCGAAGAGAATCACGATTAATTACAGGTAATTACGAATTACGTCCCGATAGCCTCTGACGCTGCGGTCAGGGTTTTAAAACTATCGGGATACGAATTACGAATGTAATTGTTTAACAAAAGGTGGGGTATCTATGCTTAATTCATACTTAAACTACGTGGTATCTATACTTGATCTATGCTAATAAAATATCGTATAGAGATTTGAAACGTGTAATAATAGTTGGCGGAGGACCTGCCGGGTTAATGGCTGCAACACAATTGCTGAAAAGCGATTGTGAGATCCTGCTTTTGGACCAAAAGGCGAGTGTGGGAAGAAAATTTCTCGTTGCCGGTGATGGCGGATTTAATTTGACACATTCGGAAAGTAAAACCGAATTGCTTGAAAAATATGATTCAGACTGGATTAAACAAGCAGTCCGGAAGTTTACCAATAAAGATTTTATCAAATTCCTGAACCGGATTGGGATTGAGACCAAAATTGGCTCTTCGGGGAAAGTGTTCCCGGTTGATCACATCAAGCCGATCCAGGTACTCAATGCCTGGAAAGAGTTCCTGGAACCTGAAGTTCGGTTTATGCTAAACTCCCGATTTATTAACTTCGATCAAAAGCAGGTGGAAATTGAACGAGCGGGAAAGGTAGAAAAACTGGATTTTGATTACCTGGTTTTAGCTCTGGGCGGAAAATCCTGGCCGGTTACAGGTTCCGATGGCTTGTGGACGGAAATTTTTGATCAAAAAAGGATCAAACTGACCCCATTTCAGCCAAGTAATTCCGGTTTGGTAATGTATGAAAACTGGTTGGGAGACCTGGAGGGGAAAATCCTGAAAAATATTCGGGTTTCCTGCGGAAATCAAAGTTGTTCCGGGGATTTGGTTTGCACCAGTTACGGTTTGGAAGGAAAACCTGCCTATGCAATCAATGGAGCTTTGCGAAAAATGGAGAAACCGGTATTTAAACTCGACTTCAAGCCTCAAATGACAGCCGAAAAGGTGTTTGAAATTCTGAAAAAGGCGAAAAACCCATCCCAGGGATTAAAAGAGCTGAAATTAGGGGAAGTGGCTGTTTTTTGGATCCGGAATTTTGTTTCCAAAGAGCGCTTTTTGAATCCAAAGGAATTGGCAAAAGCAATCAAAGAATTTCCGATAGGAGTTAAGGGATTCAGGCCAATTGAAGAAGTGATTTCCTGTGCAGGTGGAGTTGCAGCTTCGGAAATTTCCGAGAGTGGGGAATTGAAGCAATTTCCAAACGTATTTGTTGCCGGAGAAATGATCGATTGGGATGCACCAACAGGCGGTTATTTGATCCAGGGGTGTGTTTCGAGTGGGTTTGTGGCGGGAAAAGCGATTGCGTCAGATCTCGATACTCTCCGTTACACTCCGAACTCGATCTGACAGATGGTGGTTGTCATTTCGAGTGGAGCCGGAAGAATGGAGGCTTTGTATCGAGAAGTGACAATTATTGGTCGATCCGTGGCAAATTAATCTTCTCTTTTACAATAAATCCTGTCGGGAATTGTGCAGCTGTAGCAGCTTTTACTTTTTCAGCTTCCAATTGTGTCCTGAAATCACCTACTTTCAAAAAATAGTGTGGTGCAACGAATTCTACGTAGGTATCAACCTTTGGGAATTGTGCCGAAAATTTCGATCGGGCATCATCAATAAACGATTTATTGGAGTCGAATGCCAGCTGTAAGCGATACCCGTTGATTTCGGATGCAGCTGCTGAAGTTCCAAACTGAGCCTGAGAACGCACCAAATCATCGATTCTACTGTCTTTTACAATAGTCACCTGTGCATTTCCGAAATAGGAAATAAACGATAGGGCAGTTATCAAAATCACATTTTTCATACAAATCGTTTGGGGCAAAGTTAATTGAATTTTTACACGTGTCGAATTCGATCGGAATTTCGGGAATTTGTTTGAAAAGACCAAGCCGTAAAATAAGGCTTCAAGTGCCCTAAACGGATGTAAGTGGTAGCAAATTAGGGTATTGTTAAGAAATGTGAAAGAATAAACTTATTTAGAATCATTTTAAATTAAAAAATCGGGTGCAGAAATTGTCATAAAACTGTCACAGAAACCCCTTATTCTTCTAAATTTGCCATCGTCAATTGCTGTGTTAACGTAGGGTTGACAACTTATTTTAGAAACAAAAATATCTAATAATCAGATGTTTAGAAGTATAAAACAATGGTGTATCGGTGCGCTTTCAACAGTTTTTGTTGTTGGTGCATTTGATAGTTTCGCTCAGGTTGATGGCGGAGCATTATTTAAAGCGAAGTGTGCTACATGTCACTCTCCACACAAAGATGGTACCGGACCAAAGCTTTTTAAAGTTCGTGAAAAATGGGCTGCTGAAGGAGCGAAAGAAGGGTCTATTTACACGTGGGTAGCAAACTGGAATGCCGCTGCTGCTGCTGATCCGTATGCGAAAAAAGTTTCTGGATTGAAGCCAACGGCAATGAACACATTCCCGGATTTGGCTGGAAAAACAGAAGATATCGATGCGATCTTCAATTGGATCGATGAGCAACCGGATCCTTCTCAACCAAAAGAAGGTGATGTTGCTGCTGGTCCTGGTGCGTCTGATGAAGTAGAAGAAGATGGTCTTTCATGGGTTTGGATCCTGATGGGAGTTGTGTTCATCGTGATCATTATGGCTGTGGGTGGTGTTCGTCGCCAATTGAGAAATGCAACGAGAGAACACGATGGACAAGCAGTAAATGATGACCTTTCATTCGGACAGGAATTCAAGGCTTGGGCATGGAAGTACAAGCGTTATGTTGGGATCGGAGGATTAGTGATCACACTTTCACTGATTGTTTCCTTGTTCCTTTCACTTTATTCAATCGGTGTATTGGAAGATTACCAACCATCTCAACCGATCGAATTCCCGCATGATATTCACGCAGGAAAGAACGGGATCGATTGTAAGTACTGTCACAACTCCGCTGATAACGGTAAAACTGCCGGTATCCCAACTGTGAACGTTTGTATGAACTGTCACAAGCAGATCAACGGAAATACTCCGGAACAACAGGAGAAAATCGCTAAGATTTACGCTGCTGCCGGTTACGACCCTGCAACTCAGAAATACTCCGGGAAAACAAAAGAAATTATCTGGAACAAAGTTCATGTTTTACCTGATCACGTTTACTTCAATCACCAACAGCACGTAGTTGCAGGTCAGGTAGACTGTAAGCAGTGTCACGGTGATATGACAAAAATGAACGAAACTGCAAAAGTTCAGCCGGTTTCCGAACTGAATAAGATCGACGGTAACGTTCCATTGACAAAAGCAACGTTGACAATGGGGTGGTGTATCGAATGTCACGCTGAGAAAGAAATTTCTGCAGGGTCATTGGATTCAAAAGGAAGCAACTATTACAATGAAATACATAACCGTTTGTTAAAAGACAGAAAATTATACAACAAGTTCCTTGAGGACAAGAAAATAACGGTTAAAGAATTAGGTGGTTGGGAATGTGCTAAATGTCACTATTAATCAATCTCGAACAGTAGAACAAAGATTATGGCTATGTCAAAAAAATATTGGAAAGGTCTTGATGAATTGCATGAAACACCTGCATTCATTGAGTCAAGAGACCAGGAGTTTTCTCCGTCTGTTTCTGTTGACGAATTCTTAGGTGATGATCAACTTGCTGAGACATCTACGGCACGTCGTGACTTCTTGAAATTCTTAGGATTCAGTGTTGCAGCTGCTACAGTTGCTGCATGTGAGGCTCCGGTTACAAAAGCTATTCCTTACGTTGTTAAACCGGAAAACGTAACACCGGGTGTTGCGACCTGGTATGCTTCCACTTATTATGATGGAAATGCGTATGCAAGTATTGTTGTTAAAACACGTGAAGGTCGACCTATTTATATCAAAGGAAACCGTGATTTCGGATTTACACAAGGAGCTTTAACTCCTCAGATTGTATCTTCCGTTCTTTCTCTTTACGATAACGCTCGTTTGAAAACAGCGCAGGCTAAAGGTGGAAAAGATATTTCATGGGATAAATTAGACGATGCTGTTCAGGCAGAGTTGGCTAAGATCAAGAAATCAAACGGTAAAGTTGCTTTCGTTGCAAATTCCGTAATTTCTCCTTCTATGCAAGGTGCAATTGTAGATTTGTCAACAAGTATCTACGGGGAAGTAATGGATGCAAACGGAATGGCAACTGTTCACCCGAACTTTAACTTTATCCAATACGATGCAATTTCTTACGCAGGAATGCGTGAAGCAAATATGGACTCGTTCGGAATGCGTGCTATTCCTGATTATGATTTCACACAAGCTAAAACGATCGTTAGTATCGGTGCAGATTTCTTAAGTACCTGGTTGCTTGGAAATGCGTTCTCTGCTGATTACGGAAAACGCCGTAACCCGGATGGAGAATGGATGAGCAAACACTTCCAGTTCGAATCAACGATGTCGATTACCGGTTCAAACGCGGATTACCGTGGAATGATCAAGCCAAGTGAGCAGGCAAATGTATTGGCTTACATCCTTGGTAAATTCGGGGTGAACGCGGGAGTGTCTTCTGCTTTGCCGAAAGAAGCACAAGCTGTAGCTGATAAAGCAGTAAAGGCATTGAAAGCTTCCAAAGGAATGTCGGTTGTCGTTTCAGGTTCCAATAACAAAGCAATTCAGATTCTTACGAATAAATTGAATAGCGTACTTGGAGCTTACGGAAAAACAATTCTATTCGACAAACAATTGCAAATGTTCCAATCCGAAGATGCGAAAATGCAGAAATTCGTTTCTGATGTAATCGCAGGAAAAGGACCTGATGCAGTATTCTTCTTAGGAACGAACCCTGTTTACAACTTACCGAACGGTAAAGAGTTTGCAGCGGCTCTTGATAAAGTAACATTGAGTGTTTCATTATCCGGTTACGGAGATGAGACAGCTACAAAATGTACGTACATTGCTCCTGACCACCATGCATTAGAGTCATGGATGGATTACAATCCGAAAGCAGGTCATTATGCAATTGCGCAGCCAACAATCCGTCCGTTATTCGATACAGCTTCTTCTATGGAGTCTCTATTGGTTTGGGCAGGAAAAAAACACCGTGGAGGAAAAGATTCACGTGTAGCTTACGAATACATCCAAAAGAATTGGGAGATCTATGGATTCCCGATGCAAACAAAATACACGGATTTCAATACGTACTGGGAAATGGCTATCCACAATAGCTGTAACGAAGATTTCGTAATGCCGGGTGCTCCTGTAGCGTTCAATGACGCTGCAATGGGTAAAGTAGCTGGTAAGTTGCCGAAAGCAGGTTCCCTTGAAGTAGTATTGTACCAAAAAGCAGGTATTGGAAACGGAGATATGGCAGGTAACCCATGGTTACAGGAGATGCCGGACCCGATTTCAAAAGTGACTTGGGATAACTACATTACCATGTCTCCTGAAGAAATGAAAAAAGGTGGTTATACCACGTATTATGACCAGGAGAATGGATTGAACATGGCAACTGTAAAAGTTGGTAATGAATCAATCACACTTCCGGTTTATCCTTCACCGGGACAAGCGGCAGGTACAATTGGTATCGCTCTTGGATACGGACGTGGAGAAGGAAACGAAAACATCGGTAACGCAGCATTCGTAACAAAACAATACGGAGGTTTCGAAACAGATGACAAAGGTAACCGCGTTTCAGTTGGTAAGAATGCATACCGTTTCCTGACATGGGAGAACGGAGCTTACCAAAATAACGTAACAGGATCCATTTCAAAAGCAGGATCCGATCTTTACCCGATCGCAGCAACACAAATTCATCATACCGTAATGTCCCGTAACTCTATCGTTAGAGAAACGACATTGGATATTTACCAGAATGAAGAGCCGGGAGCTTACAATCACAAGCATGTATTACACACGCACGAAGGTGAAGTTCCGATCTCTGAATTTGATCTATGGGATGCACATCCGGTAGAAAACATCGGTCACCGCTGGGGAATGACAATTGACCTGAACCAATGTTTTGGTTGTGGTGTTTGTATCATTGCTTGTCAGGCTGAAAATAATATTCCGGTAGTAGGTAAAGATGAAGTTCGCAGAGGCCGTGAAATGCACTGGTTGCGTATCGACCGCTACTTTGCTTCAAGCGAAGAAGCTGCTGTTGGTACACGTAAGGACCCTGTTTTAGGACATTTGGATTATGTTGAATCTGAAATCCCTACTGCAAACCCTGCTGTAGTTCACATGCCGATGATGTGTCAGCAATGTAACCACGCACCGTGTGAAACGGTTTGTCCGGTTGCTGCAACAACGCACTCAAATGAAGGATTAAACCAAATGACTTATAACCGTTGTATCGGTACGCGTTACTGTGCTAACAACTGTCCGTACAAGGTTCGTCGTTTCAACTGGTTTAACTATCCATCTTATAAGAAATTTACAGAGATCAACCCTGCTCAGGACGATTTAGGACGTATGGTATTGAACCCAGACGTTACTGTTCGTACACGTGGTGTGATGGAGAAATGTTCATTCTGTGTTCAGAAGATCCAGTCTGTGAAATTAGAAGCTAAAGTTCAGAACCGTACAGTTCAGGATAGCGACTTCGAATCTGCTTGTTCAGATGCCTGTCCTGCCGGAGCAATCGTATTCGGTGACTGGAATGATGTAAACTCCAAGATTCGTAAAGTATCTGCGGATAAGCGTTCATACCAGGCTTTGGAAGAAGTTGGTGTGAAGCCGAATGTTTGGTACCAGGTGAAAGTTCGAAATAACGAAAATGCTGATCTGGACAAATTGGTAGCGGCAGAGTCTCATCATGGTAGCCACGAAGCACATGGCGAACACGCTGCAAAGCATGAGCAACCGGGACATGGAAATAAAACAAATCATTAATTGCTTAAAATTAAAGTCTAATGCATAAGGAAGCTGCAATTCGTGAACCCCTCATATTAGGTCACAAGACGTATCACGAGATTACCGAGGACGTATGTAAACCGATTGAGGATAAAGCACCGCGCATGTGGTACATTTTATTCGGTATCGCTTTAGTTATCGGATTATACGGAGTAGGATGTATCTTTTACTTGTTAGGAACAGGTATCGGAGTTTGGGGTCTTAACAAAACCATTGGTTGGGCTTGGGATATTACCAATTTCGTTTGGTGGGTAGGTATCGGTCACGCCGGAACCCTGATCTCAGCAGTATTGTTATTGTTCCGTCAAAAATGGAGAATGGCGATTAACCGTTCAGCTGAAGCGATGACAATCTTCGCGGTATTCATGGCAGGTTTGTTCCCGTTAATTCACATGGGACGTTTATGGGTAGGTTACTGGACACTTCCATTACCAAACCATTTCGGTTCACTATGGGTTAACTTCAACTCACCATTGTTATGGGACGTATTTGCGATCTCAACGTATCTTTCCGTATCGCTGGTTTTCTGGTATATCGGTTTGATTCCTGATTTCGCTACGATCCGTGACCGTGTGAAAAAGCCGATCCCAAAAAGAATGTATTCGATCCTTTCATTCGGGTGGTCTGGACGTGCGAAGCACTGGAACCGTTTCGAATTGGTTTCATTGGTATTGGCAGGTGTTGCTACACCATTGGTATTCTCGGTTCACTCGATTGTATCTTTTGACTTTGCGACATCGGTTATTCCTGGATGGCATACCACGATCTTCCCTCCGTACTTCGTAGCGGGAGCGGTATTCTCCGGGTTCGCAATGGTACAAACGCTTCTTTTGGTGATGCGTAAGGCCATGAAGTTGGAAGCATACATCCATACGAAGCACGTAGAGTATATGAACATTGTAATCATGGTTACCGGATCTATCGTAGGTACAGCGTATATCACTGAGTTGTTCATTTCCTGGTATTCCGGTGTAGAATACGAAGCATATGCATTCTTCAACAGAGCAACAGGACCTTATTGGTGGGCTTACTGGTCAATGATGACTTGTAACGTGGTTTCACCTCAGTTGATGTGGTTCAAGAAATTAAGAAGAAGCTTGTTGTTTACATTCATCATTTCAATTGTAGTAAACATCGGTATGTGGTTTGAGCGTTACGTGATTATTGTAACTTCCATCCACCGCGATTACTTGCCATCTTCCTGGTCTATGCACTATCCAAGTCACATCGACTTAGGTGTATATGTCGGAACGATCGGTTTGTTCTTCGTATTCTTCTTATTGTTTGCCCGTTTCTTCCCTGTATTGGCGTTGAACGAATTGAAAACAATCTTGAAATCATCAGGTGAATCTTATAAGAACGATACAGCTCCGGTTCACCCTTATTTTGCAAAAAACGGTCATGGTAGTCACGGACACGATCACGGACCGGATTCAGGTAGAGGACACGCTGACCCTAATGCGGAAGGCACAAACGATATTAACAATCATTAATAGAGAAACATGGCAGAGAAAGTAATTTATGCAATGTATGACGACGACGATGTACTAAAAGATGGTGCAAAGAAGTTAGTCGCTAAAGGAGTTAAAGTAGCTGACGTGTTTTCTCCGTTCCCGATTCACGGTATTGATCCGATTATCGGTGTAAAGCATACACGTTTGGGGATTATGGCTTTCTTATACGGTTTGACAGGTACCGCATTGGCAACCTTAGGAATGAATTATTTCATGGTTCACGACTGGCCGATGAACATTGGAGGTAAACCGAACGATACTTATTTGGACAACGTTTTGGCTTTCATTCCGATTACGTTTGAGTTCACGGTATTGTGTGCTGCTCACGGAATGGCAATCACTTATTTATTATTGAATAGGACTTTGCCTGGGATGCCGGCAACAAATCCTGATCCTCGTACAACAGATGATAAGTTCGTAATGGAATTGCGCTTGTCTGATAACGGTCAGTTCTCTGAAGGAGAGTTGATGACGATGTTGAATGAAACAGGAGTGATAGAAATAGATCAAAAAGATATTCATTAATTAACTGTAGATAGTAAGTCTTACAGAGTTTAAAGACCAATACAGATGAAAGTAAAATTCAAGGCATTTGCACAGTTTTCTTTAGTAGCGTTGCTTGCTGCAGCGTGTACTTCTGATCCTGATAGTGCAGGTTTGGAATACATGCCTGATATGTATCGTTCTCCTGCGGTTGAGCCGTATGTTGATTATGGTGAAGTTCGCGGTCAGATCAATGACGAATTGAAAATGCGTCGTTCCGCAATGGTTCCACCGCGTTATGCGATTCCTTATTGGGGTACTGATTCGGCAACTGTTCATACTTTGCTTCCATACCACCGTATGCCGGGTAGATTGTTTGCAGAGACACACGGTTTGTACCAATATGATTTGTCTTCCAATGAAGATGCGGATTATGAGTACAAAATGTCTGCTGCGGATGTGAACCCGATCAAGTTGACTTCAAAAGAAGTTGCTGATAAAGTGTTCGCAGAGGGAAAAGCATTGTACCAGGTGAACTGTAATCACTGTCATGGTGAGAAAGGTGACGGAGAAGGGCCGATGGTTAAATCCGGAGCTTATACCGGAGCAGCTGTATTGAGCGGTTTGGCAATCCAGGAAGGACAAATGTTCTATTCTATTTACTACGGTAAAGGAATGATGGGGTCTCATGCATCTTTATTGAATAAGAAAGAGATCTGGACTTTGGTACACTACGTAAGAAAGTTCCAGGATGCGAAATACGGAACGTTTGATGCAAACGGTGCTCCTGCATGGGGGACTAATGTAGCAACATTACCAGATTCAATAAAGTAATATTTACTAAGATAGAAAACGAATAGAAATGGAATTCAAGATTTCATCAAAAGCAAAATCCCTTACGGTAGTCCTGATGTTGTTAGGAGTTATCGGCCTGTGTTTAGGTATTTGGGTAGAGTTTAGTTGCCACGGAGGCGAGCATTTTAAAACGCGTTTCTTAGGAAACTTGTTGGTAGATAGTTTCTTCTTCTTCGCAATCGGTTTGGGAGCATTGTACTTCCTGGCGTTGCAATACGCAACAGAAACAGGCTGGTATGCATCTGTTAAACGTATCATCGAAGGAGTAGCAGGTTACTTGCCTTACGGTATCGGATTCATGTTGATTACCTTATTGACACTTTCTTTGATGAAAGGTGGAGGTATCTATGTTTGGATGGACAATGCACACGTAGAGCACGATCCTATCTTAGTTAAGAAGTCGGCTTATTTGAACCAAATCTTCTTCTGGATCAGAACATTGGCTTACATGGGGGTTTACTTCATCTTCTGGAGAGGTTTCAAAATGCGTTCATTGGAAGAAGATCGTGTGGGTGGTACAGCAATCCACTTCACAAACTACAAAAAAGGAGCATTGTTCTTGGTATTCTTCGCAGTATTCTCCTCAACTTCAGCTTGGGACTGGATCATGTCAATTGATGCACACTGGTTCTCAACATTGTTCGGATGGTATGTGTTTGCAGGAATGTGGTGTTCTACGATGGTTGTTTTGGTTACATTGACATTGTATTTGAAGAAACAAGGATACTTGAGTAAAGTAAATGAAAACCACATCCACGATTTAGGAAAATGGACTTTTGCAACTTCATTCTTGTGGTCATACTTGTGGTTCTCTCAATTCATGTTGATTTGGTACGCAAACATCCCAGAGGAGGTAACTTACCACTTAACTCGAATTGAAGACTTCAAATTATTGTACTTCGGTATGTTCTTCATCAACTTCGCATTCCCGATGTTGTTGTTAATGTCTCGTGACGCGAAAAGACACGCTGGTGTGTTGACTGCGGTCGGAGTAATCATTTTCGCAGGTCACTGGGTTGATGCATACCTGATGGTAATGGGAGGTTCAATGGGTAAACATGCTTACATCGGTGCAATGGAAATTGGAATGGCGTTATTGTTCTTAGGATTCTTCATCCGAATTATCTTAACGAACCTGACTAAAGCTCCATTGATGCCTGTAAATCACCCGTTCCTGGACGAAAGTATTCACCACGAAATTTAATAAGGCACTTGTTGTTACGATAAAATAAAAAACATGACAAAGCTAATCGTATTAATAGTTATCATTTTAGGAGTTATTGCCATCGCACAGTTGGTGCGCATGTATGAGCTTTCTTCTAAATTAAGAAACCGTCGTGAGGAAGATATTCCGAATCGCGACAACCGTTTAAACGCAACCTTATTATTGGTGTTTATGTTCGCGTTTTTTGCATCGGTGTTGTACTTATTCATTGAATATGGATTTACCGGTCGTGGAGAAGCAGCTTCGGTTCATGGTAAAGGAACGGACTGGTTGATGGATTTGAACTTGTGGATCATTACGGCAGTATTCTTCTTAACAAACACATTGTTATTCGGATTCGCGTTTAAGTATGTTCGCAAACCGGGAGTAAAAGCATACTGGTTCCCGCACGATAATCGTTTAGAGTTGGTTTGGACAGTTGTTCCTGCAATTGTATTGGCGGTGATCATCATCTTAGGTTTGAGATCTTGGAATGAGCAAACGGACAATGCTTCCAAAGAAGCAATCAGAATCGAGTTATTCTCCAAGCAATTTGACTGGACAGTTCGTATGTCAGGTGACGATAATACATTGGGTTACTTCGATTACAAATTGACAAACGAGAACAACCCGTTGGCTTTGTTAACAACGAAGACGATCCAGGATGCAATTGACAGTATGGAAAACAGCTCAACTGGAATCCGTGCATTGGAAGCGAAGTTGAACGATCCTAAATTGATTTTCGTTCCGGAAGACCACGATTTGATGGTAAAGGATTTGGCTAGAAAAGAGCGTATGGTTCGCATGCTGTACCAATTGAAAGCGCGTCACAACAGCGCATTGGATGCACGTGCAATGGATGATATCGTTTTCAATGCGAATGATACATTATATATGTGTAAAGGTCAGGAATACGAATTCAACTTCCGTTCGAAAGATGTAATTCACTCTGCTTATTTCCCTCATTTCCGTGCTCAAATGAACACAGTACCGGGACAAACTACACGTTTCAAGTTTACGCCTACAATTACAACTAAGGAAATGCGTGATAAGATGCATAACCCGCAATTTAATTACGTCTTGATGTGTAACAAGATTTGTGGATCTTCTCACTACAAAATGAAATTAATGGTTGTGGTATTGGATAAGCCTGCTTACAAGAAGTGGTATAAGAAAGTTTCCAAACTGGATCCGAAAGCAGCTGATCTTTGTAAGACATTCAAAAATATCTATCCGGTTGGTAAACCAAAACCGGTAGCAGCTCCATCTGATTCTACTGCGGTAGTAGATTCAATTCCCGCAGTTGTAGCAGCAGCAGGACAATAATTAGTTAATTAAAGTAAAAACAGCATAATAAATAAAATCATGGCAGCTCACGAAGCACACGCACATCACGACGCTCATGGACATCACCACCATGAAGAAGGTTTTATTTCTAAATATATTTTTAGTCAGGACCATAAAATGATTGGAAAGCAGTTCTTAATGACTGCTGTATTTATGGGGGTAGTGGCGATGTTACTATCGATCTTGTTCCGTATCCAATTGGCTTGGCCAGGGGAGGAATCGGATTTCTTATCATTTTTCTTGGGTGAAACTTGGGCTCCGGGAGGAGTAATGAAGGAAAGCATGTACTTAGGATTGGTTACGATCCATGGTACGATCATGGTATTCTTCCTGTTGACAGGTGGATTGTCGGGTACTTTCTCAAACTTACTTATTCCGTTGCAAATCGGTGCGCGTGATATGGCTTCAGGTTTCCTGAATATGTTGTCATACTGGATGTTCCTGATCTCCTCGTTGATCATGTTGTTCTCTCTGTTCATTGAAACGGGACCGGCATCTTCAGGTTGGACGATCTATCCTCCGTTATCCGCATTGCCTCAGGCAATCGAAGGTTCCGGTTTGGGTATGACATTATGGTTGGTTTCAATGACTATCTTCATCGCATCTTCTTTGTTGGGTTCATTGAACTACATCGTAACGATCTTTAACTTGCGTACGAAAGGAATGAAAATGACTCGTTTGCCATTGACAATTTGGGCGTTCTTCATTACTGCGATCTTAGGGGTATTGTCTTTCCCGGTTTTATTGTCAGCTGCATTGTTGCTGATGATGGACCGTTTGGCAGGAACTTCCTTCTACCTTTCTGACATCATTGTTGGTTCTGAAATGTTGGAAAACCACGGTGGGTCTCCACTCCTTTACCAGCACTTATTCTGGTTCTTAGGTCACCCGGAAGTATATATCGTATTATTACCGGCGTTAGGTCTGACCTCTGAGATTATTTCTACCAACTCACGTAAACCGATCTTCGGTTACCGTGCGATGATCGGTTCGATCCTTGCCATCGGTTTCTTGTCGTTCATTGTTTGGGGTCACCACATGTTCGTTACAGGTATGAACCCGTTCATCGGATCTGTATTCGTATTTACGACCTTGTTGATTGCGATTCCGTCGGCTGTAAAAGTATTTAACTACATCACAACAATCTGGAGAGGATCTAACATCTACACTCCTGCCATGTTGTTTTCGGTTGGATTGGTTTCCACATTCATTACGGGTGGTGTTACGGGTATTATCCTTGCTGACTCTGCTTTGGATATTGCGGTTCACGATACGTATTTCGTTGTAGCTCACTTCCACATTGTAATGGGTATGTCAGCAGTATTCGGAATGTTTGCAGGTGTTTACCACTGGTTCCCGAAAATGTACGGGCGTATGTTGAATACCCGTTTAGGATATGCTCATTTCTGGGTTACTATCGTTGGAGCATACGGTGTATTCTTCCCGATGCACTTCGTTGGATTGGCTGGAGCTCCTCGTCGTTATTACGATTACTCCGTTTACGGTGATTTTGATAAGCCGACACAAGATATGATCATGGATTTGAATGTGATTATTACTGTGTTTGCAATTATCGCAGCATTCGGTCAGTTGATTTTCTTATTCAATTTCTTCTATAGTATTTACAGAGGTCCAAGAGCGGTTCAAAACCCTTGGAAATCAAATACACTTGAATGGACAACTCCGGTTGTACACGTTCACGGTAACTGGCCGGGAGCAATTCCTGAAGTTCACCGTTGGCCGTATGATTACTCTAAGCCGGGAGCAGAGGAAGACTTCATTCCTCAGGTTGTTCCTTTAGCTGAAGGAGAAGAAGGAGATCACTAGAAATTCCAAATAAAATTAGAAGGCGGTTCGAAAGAGTCGCCTTTTTTTATCAACCACATAGGTCACATAAAGTACATAGTTGACATTGTTTCTGCGATATTTAATATATCTATGTATGAGGTTAAATTAACAAAAAAAGGAGTTGTCTGCTTGCAGGCAACTGTATAGATCTATGTGCCCTATGTATCTATGTGGTTCAAAGATTGTATTTTTGTAACTAACAATGGAAGAATCATTCGACTATAGATCCGAAGTATCGAATCCTGAGAAGGAATACGATAAAGTATTGCGCCCGAAATTATTGAATGATTTTGCGGGGCAGCCCCAGGTCGTTGAAAACCTGGAGATCTTTGTTAAAGCGGCTGTAAAGCGTGATGAACCATTGGACCATGTTTTGCTCCACGGTCCTCCGGGGCTTGGAAAAACAACTTTGGCAAATATTATTGCGAATGAGTTGAATGTGGGATTTAAAGTTACCAGCGGGCCGGTTTTGGATAAACCCGGTGATTTGGCAGGGCTTTTAACAAACTTGGGTAAGGGAGATGTTCTTTTTATTGATGAGATCCATCGCTTGAGCCCGGTAGTTGAGGAATACCTGTATTCGGCAATGGAAGATTATTGCATCGATATCTTAATTGATTCCGGGGCAAATGCGCGAACAGTTCAGATCAGTTTAAATCCCTTTACTTTAATAGGTGCTACAACGCGTTCGGGATTGCTTACAGCACCTTTAAGAGCCCGCTTCGGGATTAATTCCCGATTGGAATATTACAACGTCGAAACGTTGGCATCTATTGTTGAACGTTCGGCAGAATTATTGGATATTCCGATCCAGGAGCAAGCAGCTTTTGAAATTTCCAGAAGGAGCCGTGGTACTCCGCGAATTGCGAATGCCATTTTGCGCCGGGTGCGTGATTTTGCACAGGTAAAAGGTGACGGAACAATTACGTTGGCAATCACACAACACGCTTTGGATGCGTTGAACGTGGATAAATACGGCTTGGATGAGATGGATAATCGTATCCTGAAAACCCTGATCGATAAGTTCAAAGGCGGACCTGTCGGATTAACAACCATTGCGACTGCTATCGGAGAAAATGCCGGCACCCTGGAAGAAGTATACGAACCTTTTTTGATCCAGGAAGGATTTTTAATGAGAACCCCAAGAGGCAGAAAGGCAACTGAAAAAGCTTTCAAACATTTGGGCTTCGATATGGGATGGCAGCAAGGCGGACTATTCTAACATCCTTCGTTATATTACGATATCATAAAAATAGGATATCGTGTTTTGTTGTTTTCAAAACTTAATCTGGATGGCTAATTTTATTGAGTGTCTCTGATATTGTAATTTTGCTCAGTGTATAAACAGTTGATTCGAACAAAAGCGGAAGAGTTGGGTTTTCTTCATGTAGGTTTTTCAAAAGCAGGTTTTCTGGCATCCGAAGAACCCCGCCTTGTCAATTGGCTGAAAGCTGAAAAGCATGGAAAGATGTCCTATATGGAAAATCACTTTGACATGCGACTTGATCCACGTTTATTGGTTCCTGGTGCGAAGACTGTTATTTCATTGGCATACAATTACTTCCCGAAGAGAACTCAAGGAACCAATGGATTCCAGATTTCCAAGTACGCATATGGAAAAGATTACCACGATGTGGTTCGGGCGAAATTGAAACAATTGGTTTCCGAATTGCAACAGGAAATCGGTGAAATAGAAGGGCGTGTATTTGTCGACAGTGCACCAATTCTTGAAAAAGCCTGGGCTGAAAAAAGCGGACTTGGCTGGGTAGGTAAAAACGGGAATTTGATCCAGCCGAAAACAGGTTCGTTTTTCTTCCTTGCAGAGATTATTTGTGATTTGGAAATTGAACCCGACGGGCCGATTCGTGATTATTGCGGTACTTGTACCAAATGTATAGATGCCTGCCCGACGGATGCGATCGAAGCGCCATACATCGTAAACGGGGCTAAGTGTATTTCCTATGCAACGATTGAATTAAAGGATGCGGATTTACCGGAGTTGTTTCGTGGGAATATGAATAATTGGATTTACGGTTGTGATATCTGCCAGGATGTTTGTCCCTGGAATCGCTTTTCGAAACCACATTCCGAACCGGAGTTTGAACCTAAAGAAGAAATCCTGAACTTTTCAGAACAAGACTGGCTTGAATTAAATGAATTGACTTTTCAATCTGTTTTTAAAGGGAGCGCAGTTAAGAGAACCAAGTTTTCCGGGTTGAAAAGGAATATCCTTTTTGTCAATTCTACAGCTAATTTTTCGGGAAAAAAGTAATTTCGTTCATTTTATTTTAACATTGAATTAAACCTTTGATAATAAGTTGTATCAAAGAGAAAACTACAACATGAAACAGACTGGCTTATTGCTCGTGCTTTTATGCACTTTTTTTGCGGGATCTTCCCTGGCACAAGGATTTTATGACCGTTCTACCGTTCAGAAAATAGAAATCTTCTTCGGCTTTTCGGATTGGGATACTCAATTGGATGCACTGGCCACAACAACAGAAGACTATTTGCTTGCAGATTCTGTCCGGATAAACGGAACCACATTCGATAGTGTGGGAGTGAAGTATAAAGGGAATAGTTCTTACAATCAAAATAACAACAAGAACCCGATCCACATTGAACTGGATTACGTTCACGGAAGTTATGACTATGAGGGGTATACAGACATTAAACTCCAGAACGGCTACCAGGATCCGTCGATGATCCGGGAGGTATTGGCTTATGCGATTCTGGAACAATACATGGATTGTCCGAAGGCAAATTTCGCAAACGTTTATATCAATGGAACCTTAAGGGGAGTATATTCCAACGCAGAATCTATCAATTCAAAATTCAACGGTGATCATTATTATACTTCCGATGGAAGTTTTTTTAAATGCAACCCGATTGGTGGTGCAGGTCCGGGAGCAAGTGTCAATCCTGATCTGAAATATTTGGGAACGGACAGTTCATCGTATGCAAACGGTTATGAATTGAAATCGGATTACGGATGGAATGATCTGGTAGATTTGATCAACACCTTGAACAATAACTTTACAGCAATTGAAAGTACATTGGACCTGGATCGCGCGATTTGGATGCTTGCTTACAACAATGTATTGGTAAACCTGGATTCATACTCGGGGGCTTTCCGTCAAAACTATTACCTGTACAAAGATTTGAATGAGCGTTTTGTACCAACTATATGGGATCTGAATATGAGTTTTGCAGGTTTCCCGGGAGGTCCGACACAAGGACAATCCTATACAGCGACAACTCTTGATCCTTTTTCGAACAGCACATCTGCGAACCATCCCCTGATCCTGAAGATTATGGCAAATCCGCTGTACAAACGCATGTACATGGCGCATTTAAGAACTATCGTACAGGAAATTTTTGCTTCGGGTGATTACCTGACAACGGCTAATACATTACGAACAACCATTGATGCATCTGTTCAGGCAGATCCGTATAAATTTTATACCTATACGCAGTTCCAGAATGGGTTAACAACTTCTGTAACCGGTGGCGGTGGGCCTGGTGGAGGAACATCCATTCCTGGAATACAGCAATTGATGGATGCACGTGTTTCGTTCTTTCAATCCAATTCGGATTACCTGCTGTCAGCACCGGCGATCACTGCGTATGCAGCAAGTAATAACGCACCAAACTATGGAGAAACGGTAACGATTACAGCGACTTGTTCAAATGAAACCAGTGTGTTCCTCGGATATCGCCTGGAACATCCTTTACGTTTTAACCGCGTTCAGATGTTTGACGATGGGATGCATAATGATGGAGCAGCGGGAGATCACGTTTATGGAGTAGATGTTACATTGAATGGTATTACCATGGAATACTACATTTATGCAGAGAACAGTAGTGCTGGAATTTTTAGTCCCCAACGAGCAGAACATGAGTATCACACGTTAAATATAACGATTGTCTTGCCTGCAGCAGGAGATATCCTGATCAATGAACTAATGGCTGATAATGGATCTACTGCTCATGATTCCAACGGCGAAGCTGATGATTGGCTGGAGTTGTATAACAGTACTTCAACGGCAAAAGATCTTTCCGGTTTGTATCTTTCCGATGATGTGACCAATCTTACGAAGTGGCAAATTCCCCTGGGAACAGCGATTAATGCAAACGATGTTTTGATTTTTTGGATAGATAACGATTCAGGTCAAAGCGGGTTACATACCAATTTTAAATTGAGTTCTTCCGGAGAATCTGTCATTCTTTCGGATGGGACCACAATTTATGACCAGGTTGATTTCGGACAGCAAACAATAGACGTTTCATATGCACGTTGTCCGGATGGAGGAACATTTACGTTCACAAATCCAACTTTTGATGCTCTGAATAATTGTGCATTAGGTCTTGATGAAGTGGCTGATTTCGCACTATTGGTTTACCCGAATCCAAGTCATACGAATTTCACCATTCAAACTGATATCAATGGATCGTACGAGGTAGTTGATTTGTTGGGCCGCCAGATTGTTAGCGGATCGCTGGAAGGAACAGTGGTTTCACTGGATGCTCAGGACTGGCAAACGGGGAATTATTTGATGCGGGTTATGGATACATCGGGAAATTCGAAAACCATTCAATTGATCAGGAATTAAGTTGAAATTTGACTGTTGAAAATAAGGTCAATTCGGAACAAACAGGTTGAAAATTGAATGAGGCAATTTTCAGCTTGTCTGTTTCGACTATTTATATTAATTTGACCCAGCTAAAACGTACTATTATGATTCCTGAAGAAAACGTACAGGAGCCCATTTCACTGAGTTTAACGCCATACACCGGTGCCTGGACAAAGGCAGAAGCTGCGCATTTATTACGCAGAACCATGTTTGGTGCGACACTCACCCAGATTACACAAGCTGTAACAAATGGAATGAATGCAACTGTTGCTCAACTATTGACACTTCCAAGTGTTTCCCCACCCCTGGCTTTTCACCCGGACGAAGCAGTTACCGCAATTGGTTCAACGTGGATCAATGATGTGTATCCTGCAAGTCCCGGACCAACAAATAATGCACGCTTGTATTCCCTTGGGGCCTGGTTCATGCAACGAATTAACCAACCAACGGTAAGTATACAGGAAAAAATGTGTTTGTTCTGGGACAACCATTTTGGAGTGGACGGGACCAATGAAGCGAAAGCAGTTTATGGAATGCATGAGAAATACCGCTTGAATTGCCTTGGAAACTTTAAGCAGTTGGTAAAGGACATGACCATTGATCCGATGATGCTTTTGTTCCTGAACGGTGCAACGAACAATTTGTTTTCTCCGAATGAAAATTACGCCCGCGAGTTATTGGAATTATTTACAGTAGGTAAAGGCCCGCAAGTTGGGCCAGGCGACTATTCCAATTATACGGAAGCAGATGTTGCAGCCGGAGCTAAAATTTTGACCGGATGGACGGTTGCAGACTTATACAGTACTTCAGCAAGTCAACCATCCAGTGTATTTTACCCGGTATTGCACGATACATCGAGTAAGACTTTGAGTTCCTATTTCGGTTCGGCTGTTGTTCCGGATGCAGGAAATAACGAGTACGCGAATTATGTAGACATTATTTTCAGCCAGCCTGATATGGCTAAGTACTTGTGCCGGAAGATTTATCGCTGGTTTGTCAATTATGATCTGACAGCGAGTGTGGAAAGTACGGTGATCGCAGATATGGCATCGACACTGACCTCCAATAACTTTGAGGTATTGCCGGTGATCGAACAATTATTGAAAAGTGAGCACTTTTACGATATCTCTGTTCGCGGAGCAATAATCAAGAATCCGTTGGAATTATTATTCACCATGTTGAATGCCTCGGGTTCAGTACCCGGATATTCTGTTCCGGTTAACTATGAAATTTATCTGAATCTGTACTATATGGCCCAGGTAATGGGAATGGAATACCTAAGAACTCCGAGTGTAGGAGGCTGGACCGCTTATTATCAAACTCCGGCTTTCACCCGCTTGTGGGCAAATTCCAGCTTGTTAAAACTTCGCTTTGATCTGGGAGCGATGATGACGGTTACTAACGGGATTGTGGTAAACGGAAATGCCTTCAAGCTAAATGCATTGAATTTCCTTGACAATTTAAGTTTACCATCCAGTGCACCACAGGTAATCGATGATATTTTGACCGTCTTTACCTGTAAAGGAGTTTCTCCTACTGAAAAAATTGTTTTGAAATCTATTCTAACGAATGGTCAGCCTGATTTTGAATGGACGATCCAGTACAATGATTATATAGCCGATCCGGGAAATACCACCGTAAGTGGCCCGGTACGTCAACGGGTTGAATTGGTGCTTTACAGATTGTTCCAGTTGCCCGAATCACAAGTAATGTAAGTGTAGACCAAAATCAGAAACTATGAAAAGAAGAAATTTTGTACAGTCGGTCGCACTTTCATCTATTGGAGCACCACTGGTTTTAAAGAACTTTAAATTTGGAGCTGTAACGGAAGACCTGTTCAAGACATCCAAATCGGCTGGAGATAGGGTATTGGTAATTATTCGCCTAAATGGGGGAAATGATGGTTTGGGTACTTTGGTTCCTTTGGATCAATATGCCAATTTGTCCATTCAGCGACCAAATATTTTGATCCCGCAAAATCAATTATTGCAAATCTCACCCACGAATGCTTTGCATCCTTCCATGACGGGAATGAGGGACCTATTCGATAATGATCGTCTGTCCATTATTCAGAATGTGGGATATCCGGAACAGAACCGCTCGCATTTCAGATCAATGGATATCTGGACTTCGGGGATGCTGGATCAGAATGCAACACGTGGTTGGCTGGGAAGATACCTCGACCAGGAGTTTCCGAACTTTCCGGATGATTATCCGAACACGGCAAACCCGGATCCTTTTGCGATCAGTATGGGATATGAAGTCTCTGCGACTTGCCAGGGATTGGCAGCAAACTTCTCCGTTGCGATCAATAATCCGTTTGACAGTTATAACCTGGTTGAAACGGGTCAAGTGAACGATGGAACGTATTACGGTTCTCACATGGAATATTTGTCTACTTTGGTCATGCAGGCAAACGCCTACGGAGCCCAAGTGAATGCTGCAGCAAATGCCGGGAACTCACTTTCTACGATGTACGATCCGAATGATGAAGTTTCGAAAAACCTGAAGTACATTGCGCAAATGATCTCCGGTGGTTTGAAAACGAAGATTTACATCGTCAATGTGAATGGTTTTGATACGCATGATGCCCAGGTTGTTGACGGAGCACCTGCAACAGGTACACACGCAAGTTTGCTTTCACGTGTTTCAACGGCTATTGCAGCGTTCCAAAATGATTTGAGTTTATTAGGCCTGGAAAACCGGGTTGCCGGGATGACATTCTCTGAATTTGGACGACAAATTGCTTCCAATGCGAGTGATGGAACAGATCATGGAGATGCTGCACCATTGTTCTTATTCGGTTCGTGTATCAGTAGTGGAATTATCGGCCCGAATCCGGTTATTTCCAATACAATCGTTGATCAGGCGGGGATACCGATGCAAATTGACTTTAGAGACGTCTATGCGTCTATTTTGAAAGACTGGTTCGAAGCAGATGCGACAGAAATCCAGGGAATGTTCGAACAGACGGTTAATTTCATTCCTGTTCTGGATTCGTGTAATTTAGGATTGGAAGAAAAATCGAATGAAAGCGACGTGCTGGTATTCCCGAATCCTTGTGTGGACCAAACGACCCTGAAGTTTAAATGTTCCGCTGAAAAAGTGACTATTCGCGTTTACGATACGGCAGGAACATTGATCAGTGAAGTGTGTTCGAAAGAATTCCAGCCTGGGGAGCATTTGGTTCCGATTGATATGGACGGAACTCCATCCGGGAATTACATTGTTACTGTACATAAGAATTCAGGAACTTTTACCAAAAAGTTCATCAAACTGAAAACTATCTGATACTAAAAAACCCCGGCATTCTCACCGGGGTTTTTTGTACGTTGAAGTAATTTAATTACATTCCTCCACCCATATTCTTCAAATCTTCTTCAGATACTTTTGTGTATCCGTCAGGAATTGCCAGGCTGAATAGTTTCTTGTTCACTTTCTTGTTGAATTTTGTAGCAATGAAGTGAATGGTCATCCCGTTGTTTACAGTTGAGAACTCCAATGGAACTCCTTCAATTTTGCTGTTCCCGAATTGTTGTTGTCCTTTTAAAGACGCTTTTAAATCAGTTGCAATCCACATAATAGTTTCGTTTCCTTCTGCGTCACGAGCAATTGTTTTCGTGCACTTGTATCCAACGATTTCCTTTGTTTCAGAAGTAACTTCAATTTTAGGTTCTTCCGGTTTTTCTTCTTTATCTGATTTGGATAATGTCAATTCAGTAGCGGTCTTGTTTCCCATTACTTCCATTAGCATCAAGCCTTTGTCAGCTTTAATATCAGCTACGGTATTCATTTTCATGAACGTACCCATCGTCATTTCGATTTTGGATTTGTTCGGCATAAAGTACAATTCCATTGTAGATCCCTGCATCATTGGAAGTGCCATGGCCATATCCGGATTATCGCTGGAAAAATCCATTGTATAAGAGATTTGACCCGTTGTTTGTGCTATAGAAGTTCCAACTACAGCAAGAAATAAAATTGATAATAGTAAATGTTTCATGTTGTTTTTTTTAAAGCCTATTCCGCACGTGCGGGATCAGGAGTGTTTCTTTTTTACAAAAATGGCATAAATCTTTCGACTTATGCCACCATTTATACATTTAATAAGTTTGAAGTGTTCAAAAAGTTCCAAAGCTCCAATTTTAACTATTTGAACCTTTTGAACCATTTAGACTTTTATTCCTACCCTGAAATCGCCCCGATCAAATCTTTCCCGTTCGCGTAAAGAATCAATCCAAGAAGTAAGAAGAACCCGACATATTGGGCATATTCCATAAATTTTTGTCCAGGTGCGCGTCCTGTAATCATTTCGTATAACAGGAACATCACATGTCCGCCATCCAATGCCGGAATAGGAAGCAGGTTCATAATTGCAAGCATCATGGAAAGGAAAGCTGTTAAGGTCCAGAATGCCTGCCAGTTCCAGGTTGCCGGGAATAATTTTCCGATGGAACCGACACCACCTACCGATTTAGCACCTTTTGCAGTAGCAACATATTTGAATTGCGCTACATTCATGTACATGGTACGCAATCCCTTACCAAAACCGGATGTGAATGCTTCTCCGAAAGAATAGTTCTGTGTATAAAAAGCACTGGTATCCGTACTGATCTTCAGATTTTTGAAGTTAACTCCCAGAATACCATCCTGGCCGATAAATGCATCTTTCTCCACTTCTTTTCCATCACTTAAAAAAGTAATGTGCGCTTTTTTTCCTTTACTGTGATACAATTGAGAGGTAAGCTGGTCATGGAACTCAATGTCCTGGCCATTTATTTTTAAGATCTGATCTCCTTTTTTCAAACCGATCCTCGCTGCAGCTGATTTCGGTGCGATACTATCCACTTTCGGAATGAAGTACCTGAAATCGAAAGTTCCTTTCTCAGCCCCGTTTTCCCACATTTTATTCCCGATATCCTCCGGAAGAACGATGGTCTCAATTTTTCCATCCTGGTGTTTCACCTTAAAATGCCGCATATTGAAGATCAGGATTTCTCCGCCCAATTGTTGCAATTCATCCAGCTTCTTCCCGTCAACTGTTATCACACGATCTCCTTGCTGAAAACCGAATTGTTCCATATATGGATGGACCGCCATTCCATTCACCATTTTGTCCTGGTCAATCTTTTCCTCACCCCAAACAGCAAGGACCATAATATACAGTGCAAAACAAACGATCACGTTCACAATGATTCCACCCAGCATAATAATCAAACGCTGCCATGCCGGTTTGGATCTGAATTCCCACGGTTGCGGCGGTTGTGCCAATTGTTCTTTATCCATGGATTCATCCACCATTCCGGCAATTTTTACGTAACCGCCCAGAGGAATCCATCCCAATCCCCATTCCGTTTCTCCGATTTTTTTCTTGAAGACAGAGAAATATGGGTTAAAGAACAAATAGAATTTCTCTACTTTGGTATTGAACCATTTTGCCGGCAAATAATGTCCGAACTCGTGTAATACTATCAGAAGAGAAAGTGATAAAATCAGCTGAGCTGCGCGAACCCAAAAATCCATAGTTTTTATTTAAAGTGGAACAAATATAAGAAAAAGCGATAGCTTTTGAAGACCAGATTACGACAAGCGTTAGTGCGAAAGTAATCTGGGAAAAGGTAATAGCCATTAGTGATTAAACATTAGGTAAACGGCGATTATTATAGTATACTATTTACTATTGCCTAAAATCAGGGTTGGACGTTCTTTGTGGAATAACCGTGATGTTCAAAGTATTCCAAAATAGCTTCTTTCATAAAAGCCTGCTGTTCTTCTTCACTTAAAGGAGGAAGTTCTTTCACGAAGTCAAAATGCGGCCAGTTATCCGTATCCCGTCCCTTGAATTCGTAATATCCGTAAGGTTCCAGCAAGGTACAGATTGCAACATGCATTAAATCTGTCTTCTCGTGTTTTTTAAATAGTTTATATCCGATGCCCAATTCCTCCACTCCGATTAGAAAAAGAATGGCTTGTAAATCCAATCCCGGTCCGAAAGTCGGTTCCAGTTGCTTAGTAAGGTTTTGGTAACGTAATTCCAATGCGTAATCCATAATTACAAAATTACTTATTTAAAATGGACATCAGGACATTAAGACTTTAGGATATTAGGACTATTACAAAGTCTTAACATCTTAAAATCCTGATACTGATAGCTATCGGAACTTAAAGTCTAATGAATATATCCGGGTTCTCCTTTTTGAATACGATCAAAGATCCAATCGTAACTATAAACCATGTGAGAATGTACAAAATGTTTATTCGGCCAGTTCGACGGAGAACAGATCCGGCCTACATGTCCCGACTGCTGTGTATCAATTCCCCAAACCGTTGTTTGTGGTGCAACACCATCCTGGTAACATAATGGATCAGCATCTTTTTGTCCCAGGTTTGAACCGTATTGCCATACTTCTTCAAACTGGTTCCAGTCCAAACCTCTGTACCCGGCATTTTCAGGTGCAAGCAGATACAATTTGCCAAAAACCACCTGATCTCTCAAAGTCTCCAGCATACCAAGTGTGTAAGCATAACCCATACTATGACAAACAATATCGATCGTATCTTTTACCAAATAACTGTTCGGAGTGTTGCGAATCTCATTCAAAAATGCTTTGCCGGCAAGTACTCCACGGGAATAACGGTAATCAAACCCTTCCGGATTGGAGATAAGATTCAGGCGTTTGTACTTTTTATTTGAAATGCGTGAACTTACGGAACGAAGATAACTCCACCCAAACCCCAGTTTTGAATGATGATTGGATGTTCTTACAGGGAAACTTCCATCCAGGTAGAAACTGGTATCCGGGTTTAATCGCTTGATAAACCGATCGTCTATTTTGAACCAATAATTGGTGCGGTCATTCATATACACTTCATTCCTGCTTTCGTTTTTGTCGTATTTCGGACCGCGGTACCCATTTACAAAAACCAGGTATCGCTTTGCTTTTGGTTGCTCCTTTTGAATAATTTGTTTGCTCAGTTCGTCCCCTGTAAATGCGAAAACGTGCTGAAAAGCCGGATTTTTTCGTTCCCCGCCGGAATTATCGGCCAAAAAGTAAGAAACCACACGGTAGGTATTATTTTTTATTGCGATCGGAGCTTGGTTCGACAGTACGAGATTACTTCCTGAAGACCGGAATATTGTCTTATTCTCAAAAGAATGAAAATTCAATACGAGTCCCCCATGGTAACTGCGCCACTTTCCATTTCGCTTAATGTAAATAACCGTTTGGGGTTCGGAAGGGTAAACGCAATCGAAAAAAAAATTGTTCCCCTGCAATTTTTTCGTAAACCGGTTTTTGATTTTATAACTTCTCCCGATCAGCAAAATTTGCTGCATAAATGTGGTATCGCTCAACGTACATTTTTTTGGGGATTTCATGCTATCAACCAAAACAACCCGGTTCAGGCTAAATGGAGTATATATTTTTGAGTTAGTAATCGACCCGTCCTCATTTTCCTCCCAGAAATAGTAGTAAACCAAACTTATTTTAGTTTGGAACTGTGGCCGGCGGATTGCCTCATTCTGACCGGATACGGAGAGAACGTGTAAGCAGAAAATCGTAAAAATTACCACGAAGCGCTTCATTTTGTAAATATATTAACTTTTGCTTCAAAAGTTGTAAGTACTGTACTGATAAAGCATAGATGAAGAAAGGATAAGGCATAGATATAGTTATGATTGTATGAATTCTTAACATATTATGCTTACTTCTACAGGATGATCGAATTGGATTAAACAATACTTCAAATGATCAATTTTTACTTTTCATCACCTGCGACTGACTCCATTTTCAAATTTCAATTATTTTTGCCTCAAATAAAATCATAGAAATGGGAAGAGCATTTGAATATCGTAGAGCAGCTAAAGAGAAACGTTGGGGCAAAATGTCCAAATTGTTTCCCAAACTAGGAAAAGCGATTACTATGGCAGCAAAAGAAGGTGGGCAGGATCCTGCTACCAATGCCAAGTTGCGTACTGCAATTCAGAATGCGAAGGCAGAGAATATGCCGAAAGATAATATTGATGCTGCAATTAAAAGAGCTGCTCAAAAAGATGTTGCATCTTTTACACAGGTTGATTATGAAGGAAAAGGTCCTCACGGTGTATTGGTATATGTAGAATGTGCAACAGACAATCCGACACGTACCGTTGCAAACGTGAAATCCTATTTCAATAAAGCCGGAGGTGGTGTTGTTCCGAACGGACAATTGGAGTTCATGTTTAACAGAAAATCTGTTTTTGAATTGGAAAACACCGGATCAATTGACCCCGAAGAATTGGAATTGGAATTGATTGATGCCGGATGCGAAGAAATAGAGGTAACAGATGACAGGATCTTTATATATGGAGATTATACCGCTTTCGGAACGATCGGATCGGCACTGGAAGAACGTGGAATTCAGGTACTCAAATCGAATTTGGAACGTTTCCCGACAAATCCGGTGGAATTTACTGAAGCACAGTTGGCAGACATCGAAAAAATGATGGATAAATTTGATGACGATGACGATGTACAGCAGATTTTTACCAATATGGGTTAATCAAGGTACTTACAAGATCAGATAAAAAATAAAAAACCGGCAGATCGCCGGTTTTTTTGTGTTGTAACTCGTCGTAGTATTATTGTTTAATGAACTTCACGGTTTGAAATCCTTGTTTGGTCTGTACCTGGAAGAAATAGACTCCCGGTGCCAACCCTTCCGATTCAAAAGAAAGGACGTTCGCACCATGGTCAAGACTTGCCGATCTGGAAGTGATTTCAATGCCTTTGCTGTCCATAAGTTTGATTACTGCAAAACTTTGCACCTTGCTTTCAATGCTTAGATTGAATTTACCCTCTTTTACCGGGTTTGGTGCAACCAATATCAGGTCGTCCGTTTGCATCATTCCTTTAGATGATGCAAGACCGATCTCTTTCCTGTTACCGTTGCGATCTGTCTGTGTTAATCGGTAGTAAATTATCTGAGAGGAAGGAATTGCACTGATATCATCCATATAATCATATTCATACCGGAAAGTATGGTTTCCAATGGATTCGATTTCAGTTACCTGCTCCCAGCTTTGTCCGTCTAATGAGCGCTCTACGGTAAAATAATCATTGTTCTTCTCGGATTCGATCACCCATTTCAGGTATGCTTGCCTTTCAAAACGTTGCAAAGTAAATTGTGACAATTCAACCGGTAATAAAACACATCCCCCGGAAATATTGGTAAGCGTATAACTGTAAGAACATTGATCTCCGGCAAAACCATCCACTACCAGGTAAGCACATTGACCTGCGGTCAGCGTAATCGTTGAAGAGTTCCAGGTTGCGCCTGGCGCTGTCGGATTCGGAGCATTTTGGATATTCGTAAGGTTGCTGGATGTACCTGTCAGAATAGACATTTGCAATCCATTGTTCGGAGCAGATTGGAAACAGCTTCCTACAGTGAAGGAAACCTGCCATTGACCTGCATTTGCAGAACAAAAGTTAAACCAGGAATCGTTGTTTACCACAAACGGAACATCATTTCCTGCAGCACAGGTACCACAGGTCGTACCCGCATTTCCGTCCAGGTTTGACAAAGAGGTACCTGTTCCTGAAGGATAATAACCCTGGGTATTGTTTCCATTGAATGCACTTCCACATGCGTTGATAGTAGTAGCTGCAGTTGGAGCATTGTTTGCTGCGGCATTGTTTACCCCAATACAAAAATATGCTTCTCCGGAATCACCACCACCACAATCCTTATTCAGGATTTGGATCAGGTAATCCTGTCCTACGACAAGTCCGCTGAGTAAGTTATGATCTCCGGGGTCACCTGCGGCAATTCCTGATTCACAATAGATGGATTGCGCTGCTGTTGGCAAACATCCTGTCCCCGATGCAAATGGCCCGTAAACTGCTAAACTGGTAGCACAATTTGTTTGAATTGTTCGCATATAGTCCAGTACCATTTGGGTGGACGTTGCTGTGAAACGGAACCAGGTTGTCCGGTCTGTAACTCCACCTCCGCCAAAGCCGGAACAAGGTGGTGCTATTTCCCCGGCCTGTATATTATCCCCAACTGTGTTTACACAAGCCAAGGCAGCTCCGGGAGTTAAAGTAGTTGCGCTTGCACAATTGTTACCAGTACTTTTTTCATAATAAAGACCCGTATAAACGCCGGAACCTTTGAAAAGTCTGTATTCAAATGTTAAACTGTCTTCATGAGAGAATTGGATCTGTTGAGAGTAGGCAGTAGAAGAAAGGCATAAGAATAGCAATACTTTACCTAAAAAGTTAGTTGTTGTAGTCATAAAAGATTCCAGTTTAGAAACTGATGCAAAAGTAATTTGAAAACTTAACCCGGGTAATTATTCTGTTAAAAAAATAGTTGAAAAAGTGGTATTTAGTTGAAATGCTAAAAATCCTATAAAAGAATGAAATGTAATCTCATTGAGTTTCAATTAAATACAATTGTGTTAGACAAAAGATAAACTAAACCGATTTTAGCGAAAACGATCGGAAAAAGTTTAGTAAAAAAACGTTCAAAAATTGAAACCCTATGCCTTCTTATGGATTAAGAACAATATTCCCGGCATTATACAGTTGATTTCCATTTACTTCGGGTACCGGTATAATACTGTCCTGGTAACTCCCCGCTGTTGGTATAATGCGCAAGTTATAACCACTTCCCTGCACACCTGGAAAACCGAAAAATCCGTCCGCTTCCGGAACGGCTATTAATGTGTCGGTTCCCCGAAATAACTGAACGTAAGCATTGGCATTTAACGGGAGTGCATACCCAACAATTTTTCCATTTGATTGTGCGTTGAATGAACGAAGTACCGGGACCAGGTGATAATTTCCATTTCCCAGTTCAATAATGGAAGAACTGGCTTTGAAGTCCAGCCAATGTTCGGTAATCCCTTCTGCTTCAATAGCCGCGCTGATATTTATTTTTAAACCACTTTGTCCTCCGGAGGGAATAGTCAGGTTCTTGGTGATGCCGTTTACAACAATCGTATTATAGGGCCCCAAAACCATTCGTATTTGCCCAAGGCTTCCAACCGGGACTTCCGCATTTGCAATCAACGTATCAAAGGTGTTGTTGAATTCCAGGATATCCAGTATTCCTGGTACTGTTGGCCCGATTTTGATCCATCCTTCGGAAGAATGGTTCACTTCAATACTCTGAATATCCAGGTAAATATGATCGTAGTCTGCCGGAGAATCTGTTAAATGAACAATGAAATTTCCTGTTTGCGGAAAATCATCTTTCTTTTTCTTACAGCTTAAAAGACATATAATCGTCAGGAAGAGAGTAACATAGTATTTTGCCATGGTAGGGCGAATTTAAAATTTTATTCCAGAATGAGCAAGTTTAAGGAAGTTGTATTGGTTTTCTAAAACTGTATGGATGCATTGAAAAACAGGTAGAGGCGGGATGCGTGACATTCCGCTTGTTTAACAATGGTTCGTTTGTATCTTTCCAATGAGTCTCAAAGATCCCGAAACGGAATTTGCCAATTTTGGAGCATGAATTTCCTGGATATCCTCATTCTTCTGCCAATCTTATATGGAGCCTATAAAGGATTCAAGCATGGCTTCGTAATAGAACTTTTTACTTTACTGGCTATCCTGGTGGGAATTTATGTCGGGATCCATTTTTCGGATTATACTGCCAATTGGATGAAAACCACCTTCGAATGGGATTCCGAATACCTTCCGGTTATTGCTTTTACATTAACTTTCCTGGCGGTTGGGGCAATGATCTATTTCGGCGGGAAAATGATTGAAAAGATGATCAAAGTTGTTCAATTATCTCCTCTGAATAAGTTTTTGGGTGTTTTGTTCGCGACGATTAAATCATTGTATATCGTAAGTGTTTTGTTGGTCCTGATTGAATCCTACGATGAGAAAAGCAAGTTCTTCCCTGAAAAAACAAAAAGCAATTCCCTGTTGTATGAACCAGTTAAAGCGGTATCAACGAAAACTGTTCCTGCATTGGGGGAAAGTACCATATTTCTGAAGAATGCTTTGCACAATGAAACAGACAGCACCGGACTCACGGTTGACCAGGTACTTCGGGCCAAAGAAATTGCCGATAGTTTGGGAATTGATGCCAATGATGCGAAACAAATCCTGGAAATTCACAGGAAGTATGGAGACAAGGAACCTGTCTTAAAGCCTTGATAGGGGAATTTGCCTGGTATTTCCGGACTCCTTATTCTTACTGGGCGAATAGATGCATGTTTATCCGTACTTTTTTAATGAATAATCTGTATAGAACGGAATTTAAGGCTCCTTCAGAAACTCTTTTTTTTATTAGATTACATCATCTAATTACCGGATTTGGAATTGATTTGATAAACAAAACAATATATTTGCCATTTGTTAGTTAATCTTTAATCACATCGGCGCAGATTTTTCATTCGAATGAAGAAAATACATTTTTTGGTTTACTTAGGAATCCTTTCCTTTATATGGGCATGCTCTACTGAGAAGAATACCATGCTTAGCAGGGCTTACCATGGCACTACGGCACATTATAACGGATATTTTAATGCGAATGATTTGCTTGAAGAAGCAATGAAAACCTTCCGTGAAAATCAAAAAGAAGATTACTACAGTGTTCTTCCGATCCTTCAATTGCCTAATGAAGAGGAGGTAAAAAACATGTATGCTCCGATCGATACTGCCATCTCCAAGTGTACCAAAGTTATTCAGCGACACGCCATGCCATCCATGGAAAAACCCGCTTCCAAAAAGGAAGAGCATAACCGCTGGATCGACGAAAACTGGATTACGATCGGGATCGCGAATTTCTACCGACGCGATTATGATATGGCATTTAAGAATTTTGAATACACCAAGAAGTTTTTCTCCGAAGACAAATCTTCCTATATCGCAGAAATGTGGATGGCTAGAACCTACATGGAGCAAGGAAAATTTACCGAAGCAAATTATGCGATTACCAACCTGGAAAAAGCACAGGAATCTATGGAGAATGGAGATTCAAAAGGCCCCAAAGGTGGTAAAAGTTCCAAATCATCGAAATCCAAAAAGAAAAGTAAGAATAAACAAAAGGAAATACCTCCGTTCCCTAAAAAACTCAGATATGATTTGGCTATTACAAGAGCCATGTTTGCTGAGAAAAGAAAGGATTCGGAAGGAGAAATAAAAGCATTGACAAAAGCCCTGGAATACGCTAAAAAATCAAAGGACAAAGCACGCATCAATTTTATTCTTGGTCAATTGTATGAAAATGCAGGAGACAGGGGAAAAGCGGCATATCATTACGACCGGGTGAAGAAATACAATGCCGGTTATGAAATGAGCTTCAATGCAAATTTGAAGAATGCGTTGAACGCCGGAGGAGAAAAAGTACGTAAGAGCCTGAAAAAAATGCTTCGCGATACTAAGAATGCAGAGTTTAAAGATCAGATCTATTATACTTTGGGTAAAATGGACCAGATGGAATCGAATGAGGCGGATGCGAAAGCAAATTACACACGTTCAGCATTTTATTCCACTTCGAACAACCGTCAGAAAGGAATGGCTTATGAGCGTTTGGGTGATATGAGTTTTGCGAAAAAGGATTATTTGAGCGCACAAAAGTATTACGACAGTTGTGCGAAAGTTATTCCGGAAACTTACCCGAATTACGAAGGGATCCAGAACAAAGCTTCCAAATTACAAAGCTTGGTGAATGCATTGGAAATTGCTCAGTATGAAGACAGTGTTCAACGCATTGCAAAATTATCACCTTCTGATCAATTGGCACTCGCTGACGGGGTAATCAAGAAAATGAAGAAAGACGAAGAAGAGCGTAAAAGACAGGATGCCATTCGTTTAGCAGCTTTACAGGAAATTCAAAGCAAAAAGAATTCAGATGGAAGTGGTAACAAATTCTACTGGAATAACGAGAAGGCCAAAAGCGAAGGCTTTGAAGAGTTTAAAAAACAATGGGGACAACGTGCCAATGAAGACGATTGGAGACGATCCGATAAAATTGTATTTGCCAGTTTCACAGATCCTGCTGATTCTACTGCTTCTGCGGATAAACCGGTTCCTTCGGATGAAACAGCATTGGACTCACTAACACCGGAAATGCTTGTTGCAAAACTTCCGCTATCCGATTCTGCTTTGGAAGCATCGCGTGATCGAATGATGAATGCTTATTTTGATGCAGGAGCAATTTATGATGAACAATTAAGTGAGTCGGCACTTGCTGAAAAACAATACCGGATCATGTTGGGACAGGATTTTAACCACGATATGAAATTACTGGCGGCTTACCAGATCTACCGTTTGCATAACCCGGAAGATCCGGCTGCCGTGGAACAGAAAGATTACATCCTGATCAATTACCCGACTTCTGATTATGCCGGATATCTGCGTGATCCGGATTATTTCCTGAAGAAAAAGGAGCGTGAAAAGCTGACCCAGGAAGCTTACCTGACAGATTTGGACCGTTACGAAAGAGGATTGTATTATCCGGTTGTTGCGAAAGCTGATAAAGTACTGGCAGAAGAAAAAGACAATCCGTACCGCAGCAAATATTTATTGCTGAAAGCGATGGCGCAGGCTAAATTGACCGAAGATAAGAAAACGATTATCCCGACTTTAGACACGCTGATTGCTCTTTATCCGAAAACTCCTGAAGCGAATAAAGCATTGGAGATGAAAAAGATTATTATGAACGGGTATTCCACAAATGAAGCCGTTGACTTTACAAAAAAGAGTATTTACGAATATAAGGAAGGCGAACCGATGTTTGTATTGATCTTCCTGACGGATAAGATTAACAATGTGGTGGCTAAAACACGGGTGGTGGACTTTAACAAAGAGTATTACGGTAAACTTCGTTTAAGTGTCACATCCAAAGTGTTTAAGGAAGACAATGTGATCCTGGTGAAACAGTTCCAGGACGATATTGAAGCGGCATCCTATGTTTCCTTCTACAAACGTACACGTAACCACTTGTTGGATATGCAAAAAATGAAAATTTTGTTTATTTCCGAGAAAAATTTGCTTACCTTATTTGAGACAAACAAGCTGGAGGAATACCAGTTGTTCTTTGACGAGAACTATTGATTCAAATAAGAAGATCATGGAAGATAAACCTGAGAATAATCCGAAAAAACAAATAAAACCCTACATTCGATTTACCGGTGCGGCATTTCAAATGGCAGGGACGATTGTTGCCACCGCTTTCCTTGGTGTTTGGCTGGATAAGAAATTCAACGCGGGTGGAAGCATGTGGACCCTGATCTGTACATTGACCGGAGTAGTGGTGTCGATGTATATTATAATCAAGGAAGTAATTGATATGTCTAAAGAAAAAGAAGATGAGTAAACGCCTGGGTGCTTTTTTGAGTTTAATTGCTATTGCTGCTATTTATTTACTCCTGATCGGAGTTAATTCGAATTGGAAAATTCCGGTGAACCACCTGGCTGGAATTGGAGGTTTACTGGTAATCTTTTTCTCAAGTACGGCCATTATGATGTCCGGATCAAATGCTTCGGCCGAATCGAGAGCACAACGGTTTATTCTTGGGACTGCAATTCAAATGATCCTGGTGTTATTCTTTGTATTGATTGTCAAATACATTTGGAAAGATTCCTTTAAAGAATTCGTTTGGTACTTTATGAGTTTCTTTGTGATCATGCTCTTTATCCAGGCAATTTGGATGCTGTTAAAAGTGCGGAAGTCTTGAGGTGATAAGCGTGTTAAAATCCTGATTTTCAATGCGGTCCCAATATTGGGATTTTGGGTTTTTGGAAAATCCCAATAATGCGTTTTCTTTTTTGAATTTCTTCAGATTCCCACATAAAACAAGCTCCTGAAAATCATTTTTTTTCGATGAGGTATTTTTCTTTACCATGAATCTGGTAAAAAAGGGATTTGTTTGCAATTTTTTCTTGGTCATTCTGAAAGATTCACTACCTTTGCGCCAAAATTTAGGGTTTTATCTAAATATTAATAAGCGATGTCATTAATTTTCAGTGCAAAACGATTTTTCTCAATCCTGGTAGGAATACTGGTTTTTTCAACTTCATTTGCTTCAGACCACGGTTCTGAGGAAGAAAAGGAGTTTAACGTTGGAGAAATGATCATGCACCATATCTCTGATGCGCACGAATGGCATTTGTGGGGTGGTCACCACGACGCAGTTTCTGTCTATCTTCCAATCATTTTGGTTGATGGTGGGTTGAAGACTTTCTCTTCCAAGCATTTTTACCATGGAGAACATGCAGTAGCTACAGACCACAAAACAAATGAAACTGTGGAATATGTAAAAGGAGTTGGTCCTGCTGCGGGTTATGCGATGTTTCACGAGGAAATTTATAAAATGGAAAATGGCGAATTGTCTTTCGAGGATGGACATGTTCACGGAGCAGTGAAGCCGTACGATTTTTCCATTACAAAAAATGTGCTTTCTTTGTTCATGGGGGCAGTGTTGATTTTATTGATCCTGTCGAACGTGGCTCGTTTCTACAAGAAAAACGGTCCGGTTGCGCCAAAAGGATTGGCGAAATACCTGGAGGTTTTGATTGTAATGGTTCGTGACGATATTGCAAAAGCAAACATCAATCACCACAAATACCAGAAGTACGTTCCGTATTTATTGACAATCTTCTTCTTTATCTTTATTAATAACTTGCTTGGATTGGTTCCATTCCTTCCGGGAGGAGCAAACCTGACAGGGAATATTACAGTGACCTTGTTCCTGGCAGTTGCAACCCTACTGGTTACGTTGTTCTCAGGAAACAGAAATTACTGGGGGCACATTTTTGCCATGCCGGGAGTTCCATGGCCGGTGTTGATCATTTTGGTTCCAATTGAAATCGTTGGGGTTTTTACAAAGCCTTTTGCATTGATGGTTCGTTTGTTTGCAAACATGACCGCGGGTCACATCATCGTATTGGCACTGATCTCAATTATTTTCATTAATCAAAATGCAGCTTGGGGAGGTTTGTCAGTGCCGATGGCATTGTTTATCTCGGTGTTGGAGTTGTTGGTAGCATTTTTACAGGCATTCCTGTTCTGCATGCTGTCGGCATTGTTTATCGGTGCGGCTGTTGAAGAAGCACACCATTAATTAGTAATTTTTTAAATACATATAGCATGTACGGAAGTATCGCAGCAATCGGAGCAGGTCTTGCAGTTTTAGGTGCAGGATTAGGAATTGGTAAAATCGGTGGTTCAGCAATGGACGCAATCGCTCGCCAACCTGAAGCTTCTGGAAAAATTCAAACAGCTATGATTATCGCAGCAGCGTTAATCGAAGGTGTTGCACTTTTCGGTGTAGTAGTTGGTCTACTAGGAAACGCGAAGTAATTGAAAAAGCTTGTTGCAACGGTTGGTTGCAACAAGCCTTTTTTACAACAATTGAAAAATTAAAACAGAAATAAGATGGGGTTAATTACACCAGATTTAGGATTACTTTTTTGGACGGGCTTAGTGTTCGTTTTATTACTTGTTATTTTAACGAAATTCATTTGGAAACCGATTTTGACTTCCGTAAATGCACGTGAGCAAAAAATTTCCGATGCATTGGAATTGGCTGAAAAAACAAAAGCTGAAATGCATGCTTTGCAGGCACAAAACGAGAACTTGTTGAAAGAGGCTCGTGCTGAGCGTGACGCAATCGTGAAAGATGCGAAAGAAACAGCTGTGAAAATGGTTGAGGATGCTAAGAATACTGCAAAAGCAGAAGCAAACAAAATCGTTGAGTCAGCTCGTGCAACAATCAATACTGAGAAAACAGCTGCAATTGCGGAATTGAAAACTCAGGTTGCTGCAATCTCGTTGGAAATCGCTGAGAAAATCATCCGTGGAGAATTGTCTTCCGATGAGAAACAAAAAGCGTTGGCAGAGAAAATGGCAGGTGATATTAACTTGAACTAATCGATAGAAATGAAGAGTTCGAAATCAGCTTCCCGTTACGCTCAAGCTTTGTTGGATCTTGCGATCGAGCAAAACAAAGTGGATGCAGTGGCGGCAGACATGAAATACATGGCAACAGTATGTGCTGAGAACAAGGACCTGGAGAACATGCTTCAAAGTCCGATTGTGAAAGCAGATAAAAAGATTGCTGTTTTGAATGCAATTTTTGACCAATTCGATAAAGTAACAAACATGTTCGTTGAACTGATTGTGAAGAATGGTCGTGAGGCATATTTGTCACAGATCGCAGCTTCCTTTGATGGACTTTTGAAAGCACATCAGGGAATTGTACCGGTGACATTGATCAGCGCGCACAAATTGGATGATAAAGTAAAAAAAGAGATCATTTCCAAAGTTCAGGCTGCTACAACAGGAACTGTTGAGTTGACCGAGAAGATTGATACGGACCTGATCGGAGGCTTTATCGTTCGTATGGGCGACAATCAAATTGATGCATCCGTTGCATCGCAAATTAATAAATTGAAACAACGTTTAACCAGATAAGAGAAAGCGTCGCTTTCGATTCGCTATATCAGCTCACAAGCTGATTATAAGAGGATCGGTAGAAAGCAGAAAGCACGAATTCCATAAAAAGAAAAGACATGGCAGATGTTAAACCAGCAGAAGTTTCTGCGATTTTAAGAGAGCAATTATCAGGATTCCGTTCGGAAGCTGAATTGCAGGAAGTAGGTACAGTTTTACAGATCGGTGATGGTATCGCTCGCGTTTACGGATTGAAAGGAGTTCAATACGGAGAATTAGTTGAATTCGACGGTGGTTTGCAAGGAATTGCATTGAACCTGGAAGAAGATAACGTAGGGGTAGTATTATTGGGTCGTTCTTCTTCAGTAAAAGAAGGTGATACTGTTAAACGCTTAAACCGTATTGCTTCTGTAAATGTTGGTGATGGAATGGTTGGTCGTGTTGTGGATACGATCGGTAACCCAATCGACGGAAAAGGTCCTATCACAGGTCAATTGTATGAAATGCCAATCGAGCGTAAAGCTCCTGGAGTTATCTTCCGTCAACCGGTAACTGAACCTCTTCAAACAGGTATCAAAGCTGTTGATGCGATGATTCCGATCGGACGCGGACAACGTGAGTTGATCATTGGTGACCGTCAGACAGGAAAAACAACTGTTGCGATTGATGCGATCATCAACCAAAAAGAATTTTATGACCGCGGGGAACCTGTTTTCTGTATCTATGTTGCAGTAGGACAAAAAGGTTCAACAGTTGCGGGAATCTATAAAAAATTAGAAGATGCAGGTGCAATGGCATATACGGTGATCGTTGCTGCAAATGCTTCTGATCCGGCTCCAATGCAGTTCTATGCTCCAATGACCGGTGCTGCAATCGGTGAGTTCTTCCGTGATTCAGGACGTCCTGCATTGATCGTATTTGATGACCTTTCCAAGCAAGCAGTTGCTTACCGTGAGGTATCTTTGTTACTACGTCGTCCTCCGGGCCGCGAGGCTTACCCGGGTGATGTATTCTACCTTCACTCCCGTTTGTTGGAGCGTGCTGCAAAAGTAATCGCTGACGATAACATTGCTGCTCAGATGAACGACCTTCCTGAATCTTTGAAAGGAATCGTAAAAGGAGGTGGATCTTTGACTGCGTTGCCAATCATCGAAACACAAGCAGGTGACGTATCTGCATACATTCCTACAAACGTAATTTCGATTACAGACGGTCAGATCTTCCTGGAAGGTGACTTGTTCAACGCTGGTATCCGTCCTGCAATTAACGTAGGTATCTCTGTATCCCGTGTAGGAGGTAACGCACAAATTAAATCCATGAAGAAAGTAGCTGGTACTTTGAAACTGGATCAGGCACAATACCGTGAGTTGGAAGCGTTCGCTAAGTTCGGTTCTGATTTGGATGCGGCTACGAAGTCTGTTTTGGACAAAGGTGCTCGTAACTTAGAGATCCTGAAACAAAAAGAAGGAGATCCATACCCGGTAGAGAAGCAAATTGCTATCATCTACGTTGGTACAAAAGGATTGATGCAAAATGTTCCTGTAAACAAAGTGAAAGAGTTCGAAAAAGAATATTTGGACTTCTTGGAGGCTAAACATTCAGATGTATTGGTTCGCTTAAAAGCAGGGAAATACGAAGATGCAGATACAGACATCTTAGGAAAAGTTGCGAAAGAGATCGCTTCAAAATATTAATAGAATTATGAATTGAATAATTATCAATTATCCAGGGGATCAACTTCTTGATAATTGATAATTCATAATTAGAGTTATGCCAAGTTTAAAGGAAATACGAAATCGAATTACTTCAGTAGGATCTACCATGCAGATTACTTCTGCAATGAAGATGGTTTCTGCTGCAAAATTAAAGCGTGCACAGGATGCCATTACTCAAATGCGCCCGTATGCTGAGAAATTGCAGGAGATCCTGGGTAATTTGACTTCTTCGTTGGATATTTCGGAAAATGCACTGGCTGCTACACGTCCTGTTGATAACGTATTGATTATCGCTATTACTTCCAATCGTGGATTGTGTGGTGGTTTCAATAACAACATCATCAAACGTGTGAACCTGGCGATTACCGAAGAATATTCAAATGCAAACGTAAGCTTGCTTTGTTTAGGTAAAAAAGCAAAAGACGCGTTCAAGCGTTCAGACATGTATTTTGATACGGTGGGAACAGGGATCGCAGAAGATATTTTTGCCGATCTGTCATTCGGAAACGTTTCCGTTATTGCAGATTTTGCTATGAAATCTTTCCTGGAAAAGAAGTTCGATAAAGTGGTTGTAATTTACAACAGCTTCATCAACGCAGCTTCCCAGGAAGTAGTGGAAGAGCAATTGTTGCCAATCGTTCCGACAGAACAGAAAGACGATAAGCAAGCCGGAGATTATATCTTCGAACCTTCAAAAGAAGAGATCGTTGAAGAATTGATCCCGAAAACTTTGAAGATCCAACTGTTCAAAGCATTGTTAGACTCAAACGCATCAGAACACGGTGCGCGTATGACCGCAATGCACAAAGCAACAGATAATGCCAAGGAGTTACAGCGTAGTTTGAAATTAAGCTACAACAAAGCCCGTCAGGCGGCAATTACAAACGAGATCCTGGAGATCGTTGGTGGTGCAGAAGCATTGAATGGCTAAAAATAAAGAATAATATAAAAAAGGCTTTCAGGAAACTGAGAGCCTTTTTTTTTGGTCACCACTTTCAAATTTCAAAAGCCAGCCTAATCTCCGAAAAAAAACTCATGTGTTGCCCGTGTTTACTCGAAAATCGGCTGAAAAGAGTAACTGAGACTCATCCGGTAAATAACAGATTTTAAGTAAAAATATCCTAAAAATCTTCAGCGATAGTGCAGGATATATACATTTACTCCGTGAATGTCACATTCGCGATACAGCCCACCGGAATCCGGCCACTTCCCTCAAGCTTCCTATCGGAATAGAAACGTTCTTCCGCAACGGCGGATAGTACGATACTGAAGTGAATTAATTGTAGTAGAAATTTGTCAAGGCAGTTTGACCAAATGGATCTTTTACCTGGCCGGTAAACGTTTCGTTCTGTCAACCTGCCGCCAACGGCGCTCCCAAGTCGGGACTCATATCGCTTGCATAAACTTTTGATACGGGTTTCTGTGCATAAGAAATGGGTCCGACTGGGAGTTTTGAATTGAGTTTCTTCTAAATTTGAAGCGGCAAGTAACGTGCCAACTTTTAAATTAAATAAAAAAACCTATGAAAGAAGTGTTACTTAGTTATTGGTGGATCGGATTAATTGTACTTTGTCTGATTCTCTACAAATTTATTTTACGATTCTTATTCGGAATGGTCATCGTTCCGGAAGACCGAATCGGGTTAGTTACAAAAAAGTTTGTCCTGTTCGGCGAACACAAAGAGCTTCCGGACGGACGTATCGTTGCGATCAACGGGGAAGCAGGTTTCCAGGCTAAAACACTGGCTCCGGGATTATATTTCGGGATGTGGGTTTGGCAGTACGAGATCACAATGGAACAATTTACCGTGATTCCGGAAGGAAAGATCGGGTTGGTACTTTCAAAAGATGGTGCTGAAATCCCAACAGGAAATATTCTTGGCCGCAAAGTAGAATGTGATAACTTCCAGGATGCAGACATGTTTTTGAGAAACAATGGTCAGCGCGGTCGCCAAACGAACTACATTACAGCCGGTTCTTACCGTATCAATACGATGCTGTTCCAGGTTTCAATTACAGAAATGGTCCGTATCCGTGAGAGCATGGTTGGTATCGTAACGACTTTGGACGGTTTACCGATCGAACACGGTGAAATTGCAGGTAAACCTATCGCTGGACACAATAACTTCCAGGATTTTGATACCTTCCTTGAAAACGGTGGGAACCGCGGTTTGCAGCCAACTGTTATTTTGGCAGGATCGTACAACTTGAATCCATGGGCATTGCAGGTGGAAGAAACCCCAATGACGGAAATTCCGATCGGGTATGTGGGAGTAGTGATCTCATTCATTGGACAGGATGGAAAAGACTTGACCGGAATCGACTTCAAACATGGGAACATTGTGGAAAAAGGAAGCAAAGGTGTTTGGTCTGAGCCATTTGGCCCTGGAAAATACCCGGTGAACAAATATACCATGAAAGTGGAGTTGGTACCGACAACCAACCTGGTACTGAACTGGGCACAGGCACGAAGCGAATCACATAACCTGGATAAGAACTTGTCTACGATTACTGTTCGTTCGAAAGATGGTTTCCCGTTCAACCTGGATGTTTCCCAAATCATTCATGTACCGACGAATGAAGCGCCGAAAGTGATTGCACGTTTCGGGAACATGGTGAACCTGGTGACACAGGTCTTGGAACCTACAATTGGAAACTATTTCCGTAACTCGGCTCAGGATAGTGATGTAATTGCTTTCTTGTCGACGCGTAAAGAGCGACAGGAATCCGCAAAAGAGCACATCAAGAAAGTGTTGGATGAGTACAACGTAAATGCGGTAGATACCCTGATCGGAGATATCGTTCCACCGGAATCGTTGATGAAGACTTTGACGGATCGTAAGATCGCGGAAGAGCAAAAAGTAACTTACGAAACCCAAAAACAGGCACAGGAAACGCGTCAGGGGATGGAGAAAGAAACTGCGATTGCGGATATGCAGAAAGACATCGTAAAGGCACAGCAAAGTGTGGAGATCGCAGAACGTACAGCAAATGCGGCGGTGAAAAAAGCAGAAGGGGATGCATCCGGAGTGAAATTGGCGGTGAATGCAGAAGCAGAAGCGACAAAAATGCGCGCATTGGCAGAAGCAGAAGCTACCAGAGCACGTGCGAAAGCAGATTCGGAAGCAGTGAAACTGAAAGCAGACGCCGAAGCAGAACGTATTTCGAAAACAGGTTCGGCGGAAGCGAGCAAAATTTTGGCTGTCGGTAAATCTACCGCTGAAGCCTATGAATTGGCAGTTAAAGCATTGGGGGGTGAAAACTTTACCCGATACAAGATCACTGAAGAGTTGTCAAAAGGGAATATCAAGTTGATCCCGGATGTACTGATCGGTGGAAACGGACAACAGGGCGGAACTGCGATGGATGGACTTTTAGGTCTGAAATTGATGGAAATGATGGACCCGGAAAAGAAACAGGTGACTCAGGAAATTCCAAAAGCAGCAAAGGTTGAAAAACCGAAACCGGGGAATGACGAACCGAAGAAATAATCAATAACAGTATAAGTTCAGTAGGAGTGCGATTTATCGCATTCCTACTGTATTAACTGAACTTGTTGAAAGGTGCTGCTGCCATCCACAAATACGATCTCAACCAAATAAATACCTTGCTTCAAAACACCCAGATCCAAACTCATTTCATTTTCATAACGAAGAAGTGATTGACCGTTTAAATCGTAGATTTCCACAAATTTGATCGGTTCATTTGACTGAATAGAAATGGTTGACCTGGTAGGATTGGGAAAAATAACCAAATTCGTTTGATCGTGTTGTTCAAGGGAAAGTGTCTGCGAACAATCTTCGGAATAGGGTGAAGGGACCGGTGTAAAGTGCCAATCCTCATAAATGAATTGAGCATTATTCTTATGACACTGTAAAAAAGACAATTGTTCGAAAAAAGGATATATCGGCGTATTGAATCCATTCGTGCCACCTACACCCTCAATGACGGATACATAAGCTGAATCTGAAGAACCGGTACCCAGGTTCCAGCGCTTGTAATAATTACCATCCATTAGTTGAACAGAATCCTGACTCATTACCAAAAGATAGGGATAATTATAATTCGTGACGGTTTCAGGATAAGGCTGGCCGATTGTAAGGCTTCCGAAATCGTAAAGTAGCTCGTCCGTTTGATTCAAAGAATTCCAGGTAAATACCGTTTTTTGTATGGTATCCTGACGGAAATATCCCGTTGAAGGAGCGATGTTGCTTGATCCAACTACCGGATTTGGTGTTCCGTATCCATCCATCCAGTCCATTCTTCCATGGTAGCCATATTTTGCATAAGGGAGTCCGTTTATGACGGTATCACCTGTAATATAAACCACAGTGGTAATCGTTTCGTGTTCATGACTGAAATTGTACAGGATCTGTGCCTGTATCCAGGTTGCGTTTGTTTCCGGTAGAGGATGATATTCCAATTGCCCCCAGCCAGTTTTGAGACAGAGTAAGACTGCAATTAAAGTTGTGGTTTTGATCATAAACGTAAGTTGAACTGTTGAATTGATACATAGATTGCTAAAAGGTTGGATTTTAGCTTCGAATCACGGTTTGCCATTTGGCAAATTGGCATCTTGTCATTCAGCGGAATTGCGAACAAGAGTAGTGGAAAACTTATTCCTTCCGGGTTTAATCCTAATCCTCTTTTTCCCTAACTTTCACTTCGCAAATGGAATCCGATTTTTCATACCAGGCTCCCCGGATGGACTTGCTTTTCAAGACCTTGCTTTGGATGCTTGATTCTCAACAGCTTGGTATTACTCTTGAAGAGTTGTCAAAACAATTGGGACTCGGTGAATGGGAAACTCAGCATCTATTCCAGGAATATTTAGGTAAAGATCCGATCCGTTTTGTACAAGATGCTTTTTCCCCGTCTTTAGCCCAGGTCAATAAACACCAGGCGCAGCTTTCAATCTTTGATTCTTTTGAAGAATATGAAAGAATACCGGCGTACATAGATCTGGACCTTCAAATCGTAGAGGAATCTCCGGCGGAAGTCTATTATTCCATCTTTCCCTATTTTTTGGGAACGGTTTTTATCGCGAGCCATGAGTCCGGGATCTGCCAGGTAACTTTTGAAGACGAGGAAGTGGGTTCGATCCGTTTAAGAAGGACTTTCCCGAAGAGTACGATCAAAGAAGAACGAACAGAACTGCATGAATTGGCATACCAGGCCTTGATGAGTTACTTTGTGAAAACAGCGGATCTTCCGGTAATTCCCATTGCGGTGAAAGCAACCTTGTTCCAGGTTAGTGTTTGGAATCAATTACAAACCTTGCCGAAATCAGAGTTGGTTACTTACGGAGAATTGGCCCAAAACCTGGGAGATTCGAATGCTTCCAGGGCCGTTGGTGCAGCTGTTGGTGCAAACCCGGTTGCTTTATTGATCCCATGTCACAGAGTGGTGCATCACAGTGGTAAAATTGGAACTTTCCGTTGGGGGAGCTGGCGTAAACGAATCTTACTTGGAATTGAAAAATAATTATGAAGCTTGAAGAATTAATCCAAACTCCGATAATCGGAGAATCTGAATTGGCCAAATACTGGCGGATTGATCCGAATACCATTTATGCAGAGTCCAAACCAAGTAATCGAACGGTTGAAACGATTGCTTCCAATGTTGCTTTGGTGAAATCACTGAACGAATTCAACCCTGTTAAACTGATTATTTCGATAGCGAAATCACCGGTTCCGGACAAAGCAACGCGCGAACTCGCAGCAAAAGAACTTCCATTAACCTATTCGGCTATGGCAATGATTGCTCCCAATAAACTAACGGGTTTTATCATCAACCTGATCTATGGAATGAAGAAACCTCCGATCCCGATGAAGACCTTTTCCAATTTTGAGGAGGCGTATCATTGGATTTCAAGAATTCATGTAACGAAATAACATTCTTTCGTTCCATCCTAAAACTGCTTATGAAATCGATTATACTTTTACCACTTTTTATCTTTTCAGTAGTTCTTTGCTCCGCTCAAAATGAAATTCATACCGATTCGATCACGGCGTCTTTTGCGTATAATCGATCAGAAATTCTGAATGAGTCGGTTGTACTTTCGCAAATAACTAAACTGAATGCTGCTTTGATTACGGGCATTAAATTGGTCGGGTATACGGATTCCACCGGATCTTTGAAGCGAAATAACATCCTGGCTGCTGACAGGATCCGTTCGGTAGAAGCCTTATTGAAAAATACTTCCCTGAACCGGATAAAAATTGAATCGGTGAATGCGAACGAAATTTCCGGTTACCGGATTACGCCGGATAAATTGAATCGCCGGGTAGATGTATTAGTCTACGGTAAAACTTTCGTTGCGGGTTCGACAATCAACTTCGAACTCGATAAACCTGTCAATTTGAACATCAATTTTGTAGGTGGAAAAGCAGACTTTTTAACCAGTTCATTTCCGAACCTGGAAAAATTGAGAACGATCATGCTGGAAGATACCACGCTTTTACTGAAATTACATGGTCATGTTTGCTGTGACAATGATATGCCGTTATCCGTAAAACGTGCCGAAGCAGTGATGCAGTATTTGGTCAGTAATGGAGTAAACCAAAATAGAATGATTGCCGAAGGGTTCAGTAACAGCATGCTTTTATTCCCTGACGATTCGGAAGCACACATGTCCATCAACAGAAGAGTGGAAGCGATCTTCTACCGGAAATCCGAGTAAGTTATTCTCCCACAGATGTACGCGTAAGAACACAGAAGCTTTTATGGTTTTTGCTCATTTAATATGAAAGGGTGTGTGAAAAACATCCGTGTACTTCCGTGCCCGTCCGTGGGAAATAAGAATATTACTCCTCTACATAAACCCGGTGCATCCTTCTCGACAATCCGGTCATCACTTCATACGGAATGGTGTCCATTGCTTTTGCAAAGACATCCATCGGTTGGTTTTGTCCAATGATTTCGACCTGGTCATTGATTTTCGCGTCCACAGAACTGATATCGACCATGATCATATCCATACAAACACGTCCTACTACCGGACATTGGATCCCATGAATGTATACAAAGCCTTTCCCATTACTTAAACTGCGTCTGAATCCATCTGCATAGCCAACAGGAATAATTGCAATGGTCATGTCTTCGGCCGCTTCATACGAAATCCCATAACCGATAAAGTCACCTTTTGGAACAGCCTTGATCTGGGAAATCGAACTATACCAGGAAACACTTGCTTCCAGGGAGGCTTTTAATTCTTTGTTTTCGGTGTAGCCATACATGGAAATTCCAAGGCGTATCATATCATAGCAATGTTCGGTGTAGCGCAAAGAACCTTCCGAATTGAGAATATGTGCCTGAAAAGAATCTGTAGTGTGTTTCCTGAAAAAGGAAACAATCGAATCGAAAGAGGCGAGTTGTTTCTCTGTAAATGAACTGTGATTCGGATTATCGGCATCCGCCAGGTGCGAATAAATTCCTTTGATTTGTACTTCCGGTTGTGAATTGATCACTGCCAAAACCCGCTCTTTATCGCCTGGAGCAAATCCCAAACGGTGCATCCCGGTATCAAATTTCAAATGAATGGGATATGCAGAAATATTGCGATGGATCAGAGCAGTAATAAATTCGTCCAATTGCTCAAAAGAATAAATTGCCGGTTCCAGTCGGTATTCGATAATCAAGTCACTGTGTTCCGGGTCCGGGTTCATTACGACGATGGAAGAAGAAATGCCGATTCCCGCTTTTCGCAGTTCTACGCCTTCATCGGCAAATGCCACCCCGAAATTCCGGATCCCGCTTTGCTGAAGGAAAGGAGCCACTTTATCGGCACCTGAACCGTAAGACGAAGCCTTGACCATGGCCAGGATTTTCACATCTTTCGGTAAGCGGGATTGATAAAAAGAAAGGTTACGTTTGATCGCACTTAAGTTAATTTCAACGATCGTTCGGTGCTTTAAAGCTTTTCCGCGCGCAACTTCGTATTCAAATGCGCGGTCCCGGTGCGCTTTTACCAAAACAACCGCGTTATGGAAGTTCTCCCAGGGAATGGATTTTCCTTCGGGGATGAAATGGAACTCGTCCGGGTCAAATGATTGGATCAAACGTTCGATTTCTAATCTTTCGTGTTGATGTTTTTCGGATAGGCCGATCACGACAATGCGTTTTTTATCCGGAGCTAATTGACGCTGGTAGATCAATGCTTCACCCAGGGCATCCAAATCCAGGTTGTAAGTATCGTTGATGATCGTGTTTCCGTTGACTCCTTCAAAGACCTCCATACGTAAAGCAAGAGTCGGAAGGGTATTAATCCGCTCCCGGATTTCTTCAGGATCAATTTGCAGGTAAGTCAGGAAGGTTTTTAAAACACCCAGCATTCCGCTATATCCTTTGGGAAAACGATGGTTTTCGTAAGTAGAACAAACCTGGAAATTCCCGGGTAATCTATTTTCCAGATCGGCAAATGAATTTGGAATGAAAGCGAGACGGCAATCCCGGAAAAGGATCCATTTTTCCAATAAATGTTCTTCGTTATTAGCAAAATTCTCGCGATGCGCTTTTCCAAAAGCGGTAAAGATGCCATAATCAGGTTGGATCATGTCTTGCAGGATCTTCATTTCTCCGGGTTTCGATATTCCTGCCTCAATAAAGGCAATGGAAGCACTTTCATGCATTTCCAAAAGCGATAATGCAACCCCCAATTGCGAGTTGAAACTTTTAGGACTTCGGACTACTTTGAATTTGTCCGAAATGCAATGAAAGATCCATTCTTTGAACGTTGTTTTTCCAACACTTCCCGTTATCGCAACAACCGGATAACTGAATTGTTTCCTGTGATGTTTTGCCAGTTTTTGAAGTGCAAGCAATGCATCGGTTACTTTAAAATAGACAGCATCAGCTTTGAATTTGACAGAAGTATTTTTCGCAATTACAAATAAACGGACTCCTTGCTGGTAAGCATGTTCAATGAACTCATTTCCAGTTCTGGAATGGCCGGACAAAGCAAAAAAGAGCGCTCCTTTTGCCTGTTGAATTTTGCGGGAATCAAAGTAAACATGTAAGATCGGGTCCAAACTTGAACCAACTACCTCTGCTTCAAAAATTTCAGCACATGCTTCAATGGAATAATTTAATCTCAATGCTCAATTTTATTGTAACAACTGCGGCAAAGCGGTTCGTATGTCTCAACTGCTCCGACCAATACCTGTCCTTCGTCCTTTGTTGTCCGATGTGAGTATTGTGCTAAGTTACCACATGAAACGCAAATCGCATGCACTTTTGTAACATATTCTGCCATGCATAATAGGTCCGGCATAGGGCCGAATGGCTTCCCGAGATAATCCATATCCAACCCTGCAACAATTACACGGACACCTTGTCTCGCCAGATCAGTACAAACGTTTACCAAACCATTATCAAAGAATTGGGCTTCATCAATGGCAACGATGCGTTCTTTTTTCCAATGTTTGAGTATTTCGTCCGAATTGGTTACCGGGATGGCTTCCAATGAAGAACCCTTGTGGCTGACAACCTGTTCCTCGTGGTACCGGTTATCAATTGCGGGTTTGAAGAGCAACAATTTTTGTTGTGCAAATTCGACGCGTTTCAAACGACGGATCAGCTCCTCGGTTTTGCCGGAAAACATCGATCCGCAGACTACTTCAATCCACCCGTTTTGTCTTGCTTCAGAAGGAATTTGCTCTAAAAACATCATTTTTTAAGGTTATCAACAATCCAATATAAACAACTATTCGCTTTTGAAACAAAAAAGGCTTTTCTGAATTGTAATTTTATACTGCAAAAATTGTGATTTCTCGTGTCTTATGGAAAGCGAGGTTTACAAGTTGGGACAAATGTTGAAAAATTTCGAAATACAGGAAATATGGAAATGCACGCATTGATCGAAGAAATTACCGCTTTATTGGCAAAAATAAAGTCGGGAAAAGCGACTCTTGGTGAATTGGAAGCTTTTGCAGCTGCTACCAGCCAATTGAATGAGCGCGCAATTATTTTACGATACAAAGCAATGGAAGCAAAAGTTTATGGGACACCGGTTTCACAAGCACCAGTTTCGGAAGCACCGGTGGTCGCAAAAGAAGATGTTATGCCCATCGTAGAAGCGCAGGAAGTACATCTTGAATCAGAGGAAGAACCGTCTTATGATTTATTCGGAATGGATACCGATGCAGAGGACGAAGTTCCTTTTGAACTGGTTGAAGATCGTGTTGAAGAGGAAGTCGAGGAGGAACCAATTGAACCATTCGTTGCACCTGCCCAGGTAGAGGAGGAAAAAGCTCCGGTTGTTCCCGAACCGGCATTTGCAGCTCCGATTGAAAATACGCAAGGTTTGCACCCGATCTATGGAAAGTTGAATTCCAACGATGGAACCTTGGCTGCACGATTGATGTCTGTTCGTTTGGAAACCCTGAAAGGTGCTTTTGGATTCAATGAGCGTTTGCAAATTATCCAGGAGCTGTTTAACGGTTCGAATGAGGAGTTCAACAGCCTGATCGAACAAATTGAGAACATTTCTTCGAAAGAACAGGCAAGATCTTTGGTAAGCAGTTATGCAAACAAATATCATTGGGACGTGGATAGCCAATTGGCAATTGAATTGGTCCAAAAAGTAGAACGTAAGTATGCATAAATTTGGTTTTCTTCTGGTTTTCATTCCACTGCTCGGTTTCGGGCAGGTAGAACAAGGTCGGCTGACTGTAGAAAAATTGTGTTCACCGGCTTTTCACGGTCGTGGTTATGTAAACGGAGGAGATTCCCTTGCAGCAAATTTTATTGCAGACGAGTTTGGAAAAATGGGCTGTAAATTCTTTCAGAATGTTCCCTTTCAGCCTTTTCAATTCCAGGTAAATACTTTTCCGGATAGAATGGCTTGTTCTGTAAATGGAAAAGCGTTGATCCCAGGAAAAGAATTTGTAGTCGATCCGGCTTGTCCGTCTTATTCCGCTGACAGCTTGAAAGTGTATCGGATTACGGTTGCAGAATTGTTCAATGGAAAGAAACTGAAGAATAAAATCAGTGAAGCAGCTATGAGTGGTTCGAAGACCGGTATCGGATTTGCTTTTCAGTTCAGTTCGTGGAAAGGAGATACTTTAAAGAAAGCGCGGGAATTAGCAAATACCTTAGGACAATCCATGCCGGTTATCGAATTGGTGGATACTAAATTCACGTGGAGTGTTAGCCAGGAACAAAGCCGTTTTGCCTTGATCCAGGTGCAATCGGCTGCAATAGATGCTTCGTTGGATGAATGGATTTTCCAAATCCGGGTAGATGCAAACATAAGGAATCACACGGCAAGAAATGTCATTGCATATGTTCCGGCAAAGAAAAAATCGAAAAAGTATTTTGTTTTCAGTGCACATTACGATCATCTGGGTCAAATGGGACAGGAAGCGTATTTCCCGGGAGGAAATGACAATGCTTCGGGCACAGCGCTTCTATTGGAAATGGCACGCTATTATGTAAAGAATCCAGCGGAAGTAAATATTGTCTTTATGGCATTTGCCGGCGAAGAAGTCGGTTTACTCGGAAGCCGTTATTATACCGAGCACCCGATCTTCCCCTTGAAGGAAATCCAATTCCTGTTCAACCTGGACATCATGGGAAGCGGTGAAGAGGGAGCGACGGTTGTGAATGCGACGTTATTCCCCGAACAGTTTGAAGTTTTGAAATCCATTAACGAAAAGCAACAGTTCCTGCCGAAAATTGCTTCAAGAGGACCGGCTGCAAATTCGGACCATTATTTCTTTACACAAAAAGGAGTTCCCGCTTTCTTCATGTACACCATGGGACCGAATAAACATTACCATGATGTGTATGATACCTATGAGGAATTGAGTTTCAATAAGTTCAATATGATCTATCAGCTCCTGATAGATTTTGAGAAAGTAGTTGCCTGGAAAAGGTAATGTGCTTCTGTATCAACTGAAACTTAAAACATGATATCATGATATTATGTTTTCGTTATATAACGAAGAGAATATTGTTTCACGGCGAAATCGTATTCCTGTGATCCTGACTCCCTTCCAACAAGTATTCAAAAACAACCTTTTCAGGTATTTATTTAGATCCTGTTGGAAGCTACTTTTGCTTTATCAGAATACATGGTGTTTCTGACAATCAAAACAAAGCATTACTTCCAGAAGGAGTTGTTTCATAATAGGTTAGTTTTAGGTAAGTTAGTTTTCGTTTCCTTCTGAAGTAGCTGCTGCTACAAATACATCATACCCATAGTCGGTTAGATAAGCACAGGAAAAGGAACGTTCACTTTCCTGTGCTTTTTTATTGCACGGTTTTTTGAGTATCTTCACTCGCAACTATTTATGAAGGAAATGCGATTAATATTAGTCATTGGTTTTTTAATTTGCTCCAAAGCACTTTATTCTCAGGTGTATCACGGTAGCGACAAGATAAAAAGTCCTGTTCAAACAAAAGCTGCCAGTTGTGCACCCGCGAACAAAACCACCTACATGGAATACAACAATGTACGTGCAATGGTGCATACTGCCGGAAATTTATGGCAGGTCCCGGGTCAAAATTTCTCTCAATATGAAATTCCTAAGAACTCAAAAATCATGTGTTTTTTCACATCTGCACTTTGGTTGGGAGGAACAGATATCAACGGGCAGTTGAAATTGGCAGCATTACGATACCGCCAGGGACAGGATTATTGGACAGGTCCTTTGTCCAATGGTACTGCTGAAATTGACCCGAGTGAGTGTTTGAAATATGATAACCATTTTACTTCAAGCAAGGATTTGGTAAGGCAATTTGATGCCTGGTACAATGCCGGAGTGTTAGACCAGCAAAACGGGACCAGCTTGCAAACTACAAATTTCCCGAATTACAAAGTTCCTGATTTTATTAAAAACTGGCCGGCACATGGAGATGTGAGTAAAGGTCAGGATTATAATTTGGCCCCTTTCTTTGACCGGGATAATGACGGAACTTATGAATGGGAAGAGGGAGATTATCCCTGGTATGATATTGCGGGAACCAAAGATTGCAAAACCGACCGGAGAGTTTCTCTGTACGGGGACTTCAATATGTGGTGGGTGATGAACGATAAAGGGAATATCCATACGGAATCGCAGGGTGAACCGATCGGAATGGAGATTCGTGCCCAGGCTTTTGCTTTCGCGACAAACGATGAGGTGAATAATATGACCTTCTACAACTACGAATTGATCAATCGCGGAACTCAAACATTGTATGATACTTATTTCGGAGTTTTCGTAGATGGAGCACTTGGTGATCCGTTCGATGATTATGTAGGCTGCGATGTAACCCGCGGGTTAGGTTATTTCTATAATGGAGATGCGGTTGATGCAGATAACCAAGGGTTTTATGGTTATGGTTCAAATCCTCCTGCGGCCGGAGTTGACTTTTTCGAAGGACCTTACCAGGATAATGATTCGATTGACAACGCGTTTGGGATCGGAGCAGGTGAAGCGTTGAACGGAATCGGTTACGGAGATGGAATTGTTGATAATGAGCGCTATGGAATGAGGCGTTTTTTATATTACGTCAATTCCGGCGGAGGTGCAAACCCGAATCAAACGGATCCTACTTATGCGGTGGATTATTATAATTTCCTCAGAGGTAGATGGAAAGACAATACGCCGTTTTATTACGGTGGGAACGGACATATTTCTGATCCGACGGTTAACCCGAATGTAACCTGTGATTTTATGTTCCCTGACGATACGGATCCTTTAGGCTGGGGAACAGGTGGAATTCCGCAACCGGTTTGGACGGAACAAACTGCCAATAACCTACCTTATGACCGCCGCTTCCTGCAGTCTGCAGGACCTTTTGTTCTAAAGCCGGGTGCTGTCAATAATATTACCGTTGGAATGGTTTGGGCAAGATCAGCCGGTGGCGATCCTTTTGAATCCGTTAAATCGCTGCGTTTGGCAGATGATAAAGCTCAGGCACTCTTTGAAAACTGTTTCCGTGTATTGGAAGGACCACATGCTCCCGAATTAACAGGACAGGAGTTGAAGAATGAATTAATTCTTTATTTATCCAATGGTTCGGCATCAAATAATAAGCACGAAGATTATGTGGAATACGATCCTTTTATTGTCACATCGGTTCCGAATGCAGATAAATATTATCGCTTCCAGGGATATATGATCTACCAGTTGAATAAATCAAATGTCAGTGTTTCTGACCTGGAAGATCCTACTAAAGCTCGTCTGGTTGCTCAGGTAGATCTCAAAGATGGAGTTAAACGCCTGGTAAATTTTGAATTTGATGAAAACCTGCAGGCATCATTCCCTGTTGAAAAAGTAAAGGGTTCGGATCTGGGAATCAGTCACACGTTCCGGGTTACCGAGGATTTGTTCTCATCGGGCGACAGACGTTTGGTAAACTTCAAACGCTATTATTTCATGGCAATTTCTTATGCCTACAATAATTACAAGACGTATGATCCTACAGATCCTGTGGCTTTGGACGGTCAAAAGAAACCTTTCCTTGGAAGTCGAAAAGCGGCCATCGGCGAAGTGAAAGTCCTGGAATTGATCCCGCATGATCCCGCTCCGGAGTCTATGGGAACGATGCATTTGTCTTCCTATGGCCTGACTCCACGCATCACGCGTTTGGACGGAACCGGGAACGGAGGAAGAGAATTGCAGT
>CBIHOM010000027.1:0-59172 GCA_966212075.1 uncultured Fluviicola sp. | reverse complement strand
GGAATTAGGAATTAGGAATTAGGAATTAGGAATTAGGAATTAGGAATTAGGAATTTATGTTATATACTGATTTAAAAGAAGCTTTTTTGCTCCGGAAAGACATTACATTTTTGAATTTCGGATCATTTGGAGCGACTCCGAAACCGATTTTTGAAGCATATCAACAGTTTCAGCGTGAGTTGGAGTATGAGCCTGTTCAGTTTATTGTAAACAAAGGTCCGGAATACCTGAAAGAAAGCAGGGTGCGTTTGGCAGAATTCCTGACCTGTGAACCGGATGACCTGGTTTATGTCCCGAATCCGACTTTTGCCGTGAATATTGTTGCGCGCTCATTGGATTTAAAAGCCGGTGATGAGGTGCTAAGTACGAATATCGAATACGGAGCCTGTGATCGGACATGGGAATTCTATTGTGCAGAGAAAGGGGCGAAATACATCAAGCAAGCCATCTCATTGCCAATTCAATCAAAAGAAGCTTTTTTAGACGACTTCTGGAAAGGTTTTAATGAAAAGACAAGAATAGTGTTCATTTCACAAATAACTTCCGCTACGGGCTTAATTTTGCCTGTAAAAGAGATTTGTGACGAAGCAAAGCGAAGAGGTTTACTTGTTTTTATTGACGGTGCACATGTTCCTGCGCATATCGAACTGAATCTGATTGCCTTGAATGCCGATTTCTATACCGGCGCTTGTCATAAATGGATGATGACTCCCAAAGGTTCCAGTTTTTTGCATGTAAAACCGGAACATCAAAAACAATTGGATCCCTTGGTTGTAAGTTGGGGATACCAGGCTGACTTTCCAGGACAATCACAGTTTTTGGACTACCACCAGTTTAACGGAACGCGTGATTTTTCAGCCTATTTGACCATTCCGGAAGCAATCGATTTTATGAAAGTGAATGATTGGTGGGGAGTTGCAGAAGATTGCAGGATATTGGTGCAGAAATGGTTGCCAGGGTTGTGTGATTTGGTGGGTTCTAAGCCACTCGCTCCTGTAACGGATGAGTTTATCGGTCAAATGGGAAGCATTCCGGTTCGCTGTGAGAATCCAATGGAATTGAAAAACATTCTTTATAAGGAATACAAAATAGAAATCCCGGTGATGGTGCAGAACGGGCAGGTTTATATTCGCTATTCGATCAATGCATTTAACTCGGAGGAAGATTTGGTTAAATTAGAGCAGACACTCCTGGAACTGAAGGAACGCATACTAATTTTTTGATGTTATAGCGATGAAGGATGTGAAAATGAGCAGGCAAAAACATATTTTTCTAATCGGCTTTATGGGAAGCGGTAAATCGACAATTGGTGCTTTGTTGGCAGGTCGGCTCGAGCTTCCTTTTATTGACTCTGATAAGGAGATCGAAAAGAAAACCGGCAAGAGTATTACTGCGATTTTCTCTGAAAATGGTGAAGCAGCTTTTCGTGAACTGGAAATGGAATTCCTGAAAGAACTGGGATCACTTGAGCCTTCGGTGGTTGCAGTTGGAGGGGGACTACCCACTATTGATGGTGCTCTTGAATTGATGCATAAATTAGGGCTGGTTATTTATTTGAATACCAGCTTATTGACTTTGATTAAACGCTTGAAAGAGGAGAAGATGGATCGACCATTATTAAGAGATCTGAGCGATTCGGAATTTCATCCTTTTATTGAAGCACTATTGAGTAAGCGCGTCTATTATTACAAGCAGGCAAAACTGATTATGCCAAACGAACGAAATTCACCTAATGAATTAGTTTTAAAATTGGAAAAAGAATTAAGTAAACTAATTAATTAGTCAATTAAAGTCTTCGTCAATTCCAAAGAAGTTTGTCTTTTCACCGCTCACTTCTTTGTTTAAAAAGTAATAATGCAGGCTGGAATGACCGATGAACAGGATAAAGGCAATTTTATCAAAGGTGGTCGTATCATGATACCAGTATGAAAAACCCAAAAGAAACCACATGGCTAACAGATACAACGCTCCTGAACCCCAAATGAAATAAATGAACCACGTGTTTTTTCGCCATTGCAATACCAATCCGATAAAAAAACCGATCCAGGAAACAATAGCGACGTTGTAGAAGGTGATGAGATTGTTCTGAAACTCTGTACCCACAAATCCCAGGGCTTCTCCGCGCTGTTCTATCAATGAATGGACATCCAGCCCTTTTTCCTGTTCAATCCATTCTGTACTCGTAAGGACAACATAACCCAGGATAATCCAAACTAAAAAGATAATCCAAATGATCAGTCCGAGATAAAAACTGATTTGCGTGTAGGTGTCCGGGCTTTCCTTTCCGAAAATTACATTGCGTAATCGGGATAATATAGGGATCGGGCTCTCAAGGTGTGCCTCAAATTCCTCGCGAAATGATTGTTTTTTATCTGAATCAGTCACTCAACGAATTTAGTTAATTTCGTAAAATGAACGTGCAAAGTCAGGGCTTAAAATGGGAAGAATTCCTTGTGGAAACTCCGCATATCAATTATTCCAGTTCGGAAGTACAGAAATTTATCAGAACAATTCCGATTCATACTATTCCACTTCAGCAAGCAATTGCCATATACGAAAGGGTACGTGACTCATTTTTGTATGATCCGTATCATCTCGATTTGCGCCCGGAGTTCCTGAAAGCCAGCGTTGTTGTAACAAAGAAACGTGCCTGGTGCGTTGAAAAAGCATTGTTGGCCTGTGCATGTTTCCGTGCCTTTGGTTTTCCAGCTCGATTGGGTTTTGGAATTGTGAAGAATCATATTGGTGTGGAGAAATTGAAATCATACCTGAAACGCGATGAAATTGTGTTTCATGGCTATGTGGAAGTTTATCTGGAAGGGAGATGGAGTAAATGTACACCCGCTTTCGATCCGCGTATTTGTAAGTTAAGCGGGGTTCCTGTATTGGAGTGGGACGGGGGTGAAGATTCACTCTTCCAGGCATTCGTAGAAGGGAGCCGGTTTATGGAGTACTTGCACTTTTACGGGGAATTTGAGGATATTCCGTTCGAGTTGATGCATCGCGAAATGTATGCTTATTATCCTGACTTGTTTGAGAACCCTGTTGATATGAAAGCATTTTCGTTTCATTTTGATCCCGATTTTGTTTTTGAAACCTGACGTAATTGGGAAATTCCCAAAATCCCAAAATCCCAATATTGGGACCGTTCTGATTATTAGTTAGTTACATTCGTTTCGAAGGCTTAATGGATATGTTTTTAAACTTCTACTTTACCATTCGAAACCGGCACTTCAATTTTCATATTCAGCACTTTCACAAACTTCGGTTCCAAAATCATAAACGTACAGTCATCCGTTTGTTCCCCTTCTCCTTTCCAAAACGAAAATTGGTTCATCAGCCGATTATAAAGCACGCTTCCGTTTTGATTGGAAGAACGCGATAACAAATACCGCAACTGTTTTTTTCCGAATTTTTTATTCGATTCCATCCCGAATTGATCGACCATTCCATCTGTGAAAAAGACTAGCTTATCTTCTTCTTCCAGCAGAAGAGATTGCGATTTGAATTCTAAATGATTCGTATACGTAAAGCCGATCGGAACGCGTTCTCCGTTTAGTTCAATGACTTGCGAGTTTCGTACAATCCACAAAGGCATTTGAGCCCCCGAGAAAGTCAATTCGCGCGTACGTTTGTCCAGGCAAAAAATAGCAATATCCATTCCATCCATTCGTTGTTCTTCATCCGAACTTATCCTTCGCAGAATTGTTTTGCGCAAGGAATCAAGTAGTTCATTCGGTATACGGAGGCCGTCAGCAAATAATTCGTCCAGGGTATTCATTCCCAATACACTCAGCAAAGCGCCCGGAACACCATGACCTGTGCAATCTGCCAATGCAAACAAAATTTTCTCCGAACCATTTTCCCGGAATACCTTCATCCAGTAGAAATCACCGCCAACCAGGTTTTTCGGTGTGTAATGAATGTGAGCATGTTCGAAATGTTGTGCGAGTTGTTTCCGGGATACCAATAAGGATTCTTGTAGTTTTTGCGCATAGCGAAGACTGTCCATCATTTCAGAATGTTGTTTTTCCAATTGAACATTCTTTTCGTGTAAAGCGGTAGTTCTCCTTAAAACCCGGTCTTCAAGCAAGTGAACATCCCATTTGATCTTACGAGCCATTTTCAGGAACTGAATGCTGATCTGCCCGATCTCGTTCTTTGGCAATTGCTGAGAGATACTGTCGAATGCCTGGTAATTAGAAGAAATGAATTCATTCATACTGCGTTGTAACCTGCTGACCTGGATCGTGATGTTACGCACGATATAAATACTTCCGAGGATTAATGCTAAGAACGCGATTCCGGAAATAATGTACTGCATCCTCAACGAATTATTCGATAAAGCATAGGATTCGCGAATAAATTCACCTCGGATCCGTCGTAGATTTCCTTGAATATTAACCATATTCAAGGACCAGTTGGAATAATGGTTCCTGTTTGGAATGGCGAACAACAGTTGAATGCGGTTTCTGACAGAATCAAAATACTGAAGGTACTGGTCCAGTTCAGGCGGGCAATTTCCATGTGCCTGCCAATTTGCGATTTCCTGGTGGAGTGATTCCGCATAGTTCTCATCGTTTCGCATGATGTAATCCTTTTCATGTCTGCGTAAACTCAGAATTTGTTCGTCAAATTGCGGGAATTTTTCTTCTACCCGATGAATGACCTCACGCATTTTTCCAATGTATCCGAACTCTTTGAACCCGATTTTTGCAATATCATTCAAGATTCGGTCTTCGGTTAGCAAAATGCCGTCCAATATGATCAACAGTTCCTTTTCTTCCTTTTTATCAGAAGAAAACACGGCACTTAGGTCCTGTCGGATCAATTCATGAGCAAAACTGTTCTTTCTGCGGTATTCGTGCTCGTTCTTTGCAATGGAATCATACCAAAATCGCTGATTGGTAAGGTGCTCCATCCAATCTTTGTGATCCTGTATTTGTGTAGAAAGGTTGTCCAGTCTTACGAGTAAGGCCTGTTTTTCATGCATTTTCTGGTTAAAGTACCAGGACATCGAAGCAAAAATCAACAACACCAAACCGAATCCTCCGAGAACTACCACCAATGATTTTTTCATGCTGCAAAATTCAGGTCTTTCTTTTGCTACAATATAAATCACATGTCAAATTGCTGTTAACACACATTAGAAAATGATGAATTTCTTTTGAAAGAAGTATATTTGGCTAAATTAAAATCGAGCATGAAATCAGCATTACTTATCGTATCACTTGGCTTGGCTGGAATAATTAACGCACAAAAAATTCAATATGCACTGCGAATGAGCAAGCCTCAGAATCACTATTTTGAAGTGGAAATGGAAATTTCTGAATTCAAAGCAGGAGATTTAACGGTGAAAATGCCGGTTTGGGCACCCGGTTCGTATTTGGTGAGGGAATTTTCCAAAAACGTGAATTTGGTTCGTGCTTTTGATGAAAAGGGTGGAGCATTGAAAGTAGGTAAAACTTCCAAAAATGCCTGGAAAGTAACTACCGGAAAAGCAAAGAAAGTGCGTGTTCAATACGAAGTATATGCTTTTGAATTATCTGTCAGAACAAGCTTTTTGGATCTGACTCATGGATTCGTATCCAGTTCAGGTGTTTTTTGTTATTTAGATGGCCATAAAGACAAATCCGGAACAGTAATAGTTTATCCTCATGCTGATTTTAAGGTGATAACAACACCACTGGAAAAAATTGCTGAACAGAAATCAGGAGAAAGATCTGAAACTTTCCAGTTTCCGAATTACGATGTGTTGGTAGATTCACCTTTTGAGATCGGGAACCAGGAAGTGTTTGACTTTACAGTTGGTGAAACAAAACACAAAGTGGCAATTTTCGGAACGGGAAATTATGATATCGATGAATTGAAAGTTGACATGTCACGAATTGTGAAAGCTGAAAATGAAGTTTTTGCCGGTAAAAATCCCAATAAAAACTACACCTTTATTATCCACAATGTCGTGAACGGGCAAGGAGGTTTGGAACATGCCAATTCGTGCGTTCTAAGCGTTAATCGCTGGACGTATGGTGGCGCTTATAAAGACTTTTTATCGCTTGTTGCACATGAATATTTTCATTTGTGGAATGTAAAACGCATCCGGCCGATCCAATTAGGGCCATTCAATTACGATGAAGAAAACTATACTTCTTTGTTATGGGTAATGGAAGGATTTACTTCATACTACGATGAACTTTTACTTGTAAGAGCCGGATATTATACAAAAGACGAGTATTTGAGAAAATTGCAGGGAACTCTGAATTATGTGGAAGGTTCGGTTGGATCCCGCGTTCAGCCTGTTGCACATTCGAGTTATGATGCCTGGATTAAGGGATACCGCCCGAACGAAAACAGCGCAAATACGGGGATGACTTATTATTCCAGAGGAGCAGTACTTGCAGCTTATTTGGATGCAGTAATTATTGATAAATTCAACGGAACAAAATGCCTGGACAACTTCATGCAATACTTATATGAAGAGTTCTATATCAAGAAAAACCGCGGGTTTACTGAAACTGAATTCCAGGATGCTTTGGAGAAATTCCTGGGTCAGGACATGGACTATTTCTTTGATAAGTATGTAAACGGTACAGAGATTCCTAATTACAAAGAAGTATTTGGAAAGATCGGTGTGGATGTGACTTATACCGGAAAAGCGACAACTTCTTTTGGTGCATCTTTGGCACAGGAAGGTGGAAACTGTATTGTGAAGGGAGTTCGTGCGGGAAGCGCGGCTGAAACTGCAGGTCTGAGTGTGGGGGACGAAATTATTGCTGCGGATGGCATGCGTGTTGATAACAGCGCGGTTGAAAGTTATGTTGGAAGTTTGGGAGAAGGTGAAACTTGTAAATTGTTAATTGCACGGGATGAAGTAATGATGGAATTAACTGTCCAGATGACGCTTTACGAAAGACCATCTTTTAAGCTGGAACCGAACGGAACAGCAAAAAACAAACTGGATTATTGGCTGAGAACAACGAATTGAACTCAGTAAGAATGAATTAATAAGAATGAATTAAGAGGCAGTTGAAAGACTGCCTTTTTTGTTGGAATTTTTAGATTCAAACTTCTTCAGCAATTGCTACAATGTGCCCGTCAGGATCTGAAAAATAACATACACGATGCCCCCAGTCTCTGTTTTCAGTTTCACTGACAACCAAGGCATTTAGTGTTTTTGCTCTGTCATAATAGGGTTTCAAATTTTCAACTAACAGGTAGACTTCGCAACGGGGAATCCCATTTCCATTCGCCGGATGCTGTGTTTTTTCTTCAATGATCTTTGCAATGCCATTTTCAGGCATGATACCTAATTTTAAAGAGTTTGAAAGCTCAAATTCGGTCATTCCTGGAACGTTAAGACTCGGATCCAAATCGAGCAGTTTGCGATAGAATTCGGTACTTTTCGCTTGGTCTGCTACGTATAGAATGAATTGAAACAATTTAACGGCCATATTGGAATAGTTTGAAGATCAGTTATTTTCTTCCTCTTGAATTCGATTTTTTTCCCCTGAAATTGTTTGTTTTACCACCGCTTCCACTTGGTTTACTACCGAAAGAATGTGGTTTTTGGCCGTTGTTTGCATGCTTTTTTTGCTGAACAGGTGCTTTTTTCTTCGCCGGATTTGATTTGTTCCCAGGTTTTTCGGCTTCCCCGGATGAATCTTTCAATAATTCATTCATCGTACGCATTTCTGCATCGGTCAACTCGCGCCATTCTCCCAAAGGAATTCCTTTCAGTTCGATGTTCATGATGCGCGTTCGTTCCAGTTTGGTAACATTATAACCAAAATACTCACACATTCTTCGAATCTGTCGATTGAGACCCTGTACCAAAATGATCTTGAAAACGTTGGATGAAAGTTGTTCAACAATACACTTTTTGGTAACAACACCAAGGATTGGTACACCAGCAGCCATTCGCTCTACGAATTCGTTGGTGATCGGTTTGTCAACAGTTACAATGTATTCTTTTTGGTGCTGATTTCCTGCCCGAAGGATTTTGTTTACGATATCTCCGTTGGTTGTAAGAAAGATAAGGCCTTGTGAATCTTTATCCAGTCTTCCTATTGGAAAAATCCGTCTTGGGTGGCCAATGTAATCGATGATGTTGTCTTCAACTCCTTTTTCGGTTGTTGATGTAATTCCTTTAGGCTTATTCAGAGCAATGTATAAATCGTCTTCCTGTACTTTTCGCTGAACGGTGTGTCCATTGACTACTACCGTGTCTCCTGGCCCGACCTGTGTACCGACTTTTGCACGTACTCCGTTGATGAATACAGACCCTTGTTCAATGTATTTGTCAGCTTCTCTGCGTGAGCAATAACCACTGTCGCTAATGAATTTATTTAATCGGATCGATTCGTGCATGACTCTTCTTGAAAACAGGATTAAGAGTACGAAGGTAGTTCATTCTACCCGATCTCGATAACAAGGACCACAATTATTGGTTTCGATTAGAGTTGAATACTGATCGAAAATTCGCCTTTTTTGCCACAGGAAGCTACTTCTTTATTAACGTTGTATTGGACACAGTTATTCACGCATTGCATGATCGTATCCAACTCTGTTGTGGATAATTCTTTTTGAGAGTTGATTTGATAAACTTCTTCCTGGGGCTCAGGTTGTAGTTTCAATACCAGGACAGTAAGCGATTCTGCACTTACTTTTTTCGAATAGGTTACGAATCCATCGACACTAAATTCGATGACAATATCTTTTTGGTCTGTGTCGAACTCAAAGTTCAGATCCGGCCCCAACTCTTTTTCAAAAAGTACTGTTCCTTTCGGGTCCGAAATACGGATATTGCCGCTTTTCTTATTTCCGGAGATTTTTCCGGTCAGCTTGTTGATATTCCCGCCCAAATGGGTAATTTCTATCGCATAATTCAACGGTTTCTGATATTGGTCCAGTGAAAACCAATACTCGTAGGTTTTATCTTCCCGGATCGTTTGATGTAAGATCTGCCCGTAAATAATCTGACTTGTAGCTAATACAACCAGGGTCAGTAATGTTTTCATATGAGTTGACGTTTTCAGTAGCACCCTAAAAGTAGTGCCAAAAATGAATTGCACAAAAAAAGATCGCCTTTTCAATGAGAGACGATCTTCGGTTAATTAATTGATAAGCTTATTTGATTGCTCCGGCACACAATTTCATTCGAAGTACACGTTTTGCTGCCGCATCTACCGTTGCTTTAAAAGCAGCGTCCGAACGATATTTTGCCAGGATCTCACCATGTGATCTCATACAATCCAAAGGCATCAATAAAATGTCCACTCCCGCTTCAATTGCTTTCACACTATTCCCTTTTACTGCAGTAACTCCACCCATATTCATTGCATCTGTTACCACCAATCCTTTGAATCCAAGTTCTTTGCGTAATAAATCTGTGACAATTACTTTTGAACATGTAGCAGGAAGCCCGTTTGTATTGTATTTAGGGTTGTTAACAACAGCCAGGTGACCGATCATAATACTTAAAACTCCCTTTTCAATCAATCCAGGATAAGTAGAAACTTCTTTCAATTCACCGTCAATTGCCTGAAGTGATTTATGTGTATCTCCGGAAACCAATCCATGACCCGGAAAATGTTTTGCCGTAGCAATAATCCCTTGTTCCTGCATACGTGCAATAAAGGCGTTCGACCAGGGAATATTGTTTGCCTCTATTTTTGCAAAACCTCTGTAACCCACAGTTCCATTCTTTGCCAAATCCACGACCGGTGCAAAGTTGTAATTGATCCCGATTGCCTTTAATGTAGCTGCAATGGTGTCTGCACATTGATTTACTTCAGCCAGGGAAGTAATCTCATTTGCTTTCTTCACAGGAGAAGAACCGGAAATTTTGCGGTTGAATAAGCTTGGTTCTGCGTCTGCACTATACAAAAAGCCCGGATTTCCGTTCTTTCCATTTAATTCATTGAATTCTTTGATCCAGGAAGTAAACTCTGTTTTGGTTCCGTTTAGCATTAAAACTCCACCAATTACACGTCGGTTGATCAATGCTTTGATTGAGTTTGGAGTATTTCCCAATCTTCCAGCTGCTGGCATAATCAATTGAGCTACGATCGCAGTATCATCCAGTGTTTTAAACAAATCTTCCACGTCTTTATCCAAATCAGCATTTTCGCTTAAGTAATCAGTAAGCTTGAATGTATGCTTAATTTCAGGTAATTGAGGAACTTTCCGCTCTTCTTTCTGAGTTTCCGTTTTCGTTCTTTCAGAATTTTGTCCGCAAGCCTGAAGCAATAACGCAGAGCAAGCGCAAATCGTAATCCAATGTTTCATTTCTACTTTTATCATAGTTGTTGCAAATGTAAGCTGAAAGTTCTTTACGATTGCTTTTCGAAATGCCACTTATAAACAATTCAGAGGTGAATTGTCATTTTTTTGGATCTGAGATGTTTGGTGTTTTCGTTTTTTTAGTGGTGGATTTGTATTTTTTTTCGTGATCCAGGTTTGCTTCTTCAATAGAATGGGATGTTTGTAAAGGTTCACGTGTATTCGATAATTCGCTTAACTTTTGATAGTATTTCTGAACGATCATCATTTCTTCTTCCGTCATGCTTTCAATATCCACCAATCGATTACTTGATTTTTCACTGGAAGCAACCAATTCATTCAATTTAAGTTGAATAGCCAGCGAATCTTTATTTTGTGATTTTTGAATGAGGAATACCATTAAAAAGGTAATAATGGTTGTTCCTGTATTGATAATCAACTGCCAGGTTTCTGAAAAGTCGAAAAACGGACCGCAAATAGCCCAGATGATTACCAGTGAGAATGCACTGACAAAAGCATAAGGACTTCCAACTGCTTTTGATGCTTTTGATGCAAAATTCTCAAAGAATTGTTTTTTGGATTTTCTGCGTCTCATACAACGTTGTGTTTAGTGATTAAAGAGTAGGCTAGTTTCCAACAATTTCTCCGCCATTCACATGGATAAACTGACCGGTAATGTAACTGCTGTCTGAAGAAGCCAGAAAAACATAGGCAGGACCAACTTCAGAAGGTTGCCCGGCGCGTCCCATCGGTGTGTCTTTCCCGAATTTTTCCACTTGTTTAAAACTGGAAACAATTAATGGTGTCCAGATTGGTCCCGGTGCAACTCCGTTTACCCGGATTCCTTTTTTTGCAAGCATGGTAGCGAGCGATTTTGTGAAAGTGGTAATTGCTCCTTTCGTACTGGAGTAATCCAGCAAATGATCACTTCCACGGTATGCCGTTACGGAAGAGGTGTTGATGATACAAGCTCCTTTGCCAAGATGGGGAATTGCTTCTTTGGTAAGGTAAAACAGAGGATAAATATTGGTTTCGAATGTCTTTTTCAAATTTTCAGAAGTAACTTCTGTCGGAGTATCTGCATTGAAATGAGTTCCGGCATTATTTACGAGAATATTCAATTGATCAAATTCCTTTAATACTTCCCGGATGCATTTTTTGCAGAACTTTTCATCTGTCAGATCCCCTTTAATGAGCAGGCATTTTCTGTTTTGAGCTTCCACTAATTTTTTTGTTTCTTGCGCATCTTTCTTTTCGGAAAGGTAAACAATTGCAATATCTGCACCTTCATGTGCATAATGGACGGCAACACTTCTCCCGATTCCGCTATCTCCTCCGGTGATAAGTGCCACTTTATTTATGAGTTTCCCACTGGCTTTATATTTTTTACTGATATATTCGGGATTTGGAATCATTTTAGCTTCGATTCCGGGCTTATTTTGCTTCTGACTTTTGAATTTTTTTGGCTTCATGAATAGAAGTTTTAAAGTTCTATTCTAAAAATTACTTGAAGCAGGCTTATTTTCCAAAAACTTTATCCCAATAAACGCTAAAGTTTATTTTACTGAAATCACGGGTTCGATACGGGAACAATTTTTCAGGCTTTTGTTCATTAAGAGAAAAACCATAACCCATTATGGGTTGTGTACTGATTCCATTGGTAATCGTAGTGGCTGTTCCAAACCTCAAGTCATAAACGATTAAACTATCTTGCCTCGGTTCTACCGTATAAAATCCATTCGTGATGTGTTCAATCTCCGGAACCCTTGAATTTCCCTGCCAGTTGATCTCTTCCAGTATCTGATGATTTTTTGGGTGGACCTCAATTTGCTTTGGGTCAAATGGTGCAAACAGTGATTTGTAACCGACATAAATATTCGAATCGTCTTCTGCAATGATGTCCCAATAAAAAGAAGTTAAAGGCATTGGTGTAACCATTGTTCTTTTAGGGTGAATGTTTGCCTGTTCAAAATAGGAATCGGTATTGCCGTAAACAAACAATTTGACACCAACTCCCCAGACCAGGTAGAGTGAAGAGTAAATAATTCCTGTCCAATTCCAGATACGTCTTCTTCTTGATTCCCGTTTCATACATAAAGCTCCGATCAAACAAACCATAAATGGAAGTGTATACAACGGATCAATCACAAAAACAGAATTGAAAGTTAGGCGCCAATCAAACGGCCAGAAAAATTGGGTTCCATAATTTGTAAAGATGTCCAGCATCGGATGGGTAACAATGGAAAGAAACCACAACAGAAACCAGGTTCGATTGCCGTAACCTTTCTTATTCAGTTTAATGGATATGAAAGTAAGTGTCAGCCCGGCTAGAAATGCGAACAAAAGGGAATGAGAAAATCCCCTATGAACCAATGCCGCATCCAGAGGGTCGTAAAAGAATCTCAGGAAAACATCCAGATCCGGAATTGTGCCGCCAATTGCTCCATAAAGAGCAGCTCTTCCACCCATTTTTCTTCCGGCGACCGCTTCTCCTACAGCCGCACCCAGTACTATTTGTGTCAGGGAATCCATTGATATAAAAGTAATGGTTTATCGTTCTGATCCTAACAAAATTATTTGATTAAAAAAATGGATTAAATTGTTGAAAAAATTGGAAAAAGATGTTGAGAGGGCTTTTTTTACCAGAACTATTTTTGTAACTTCAGGGAAAGAAAAAGTAAAAATGCAAGTCCAAAAAACAACTATTCCTCATTGGTCAGAGGATGACAGACCACGTGAAAAAATGATGCTTAAAGGAAGAAATTCACTTTCAGATGCAGAACTATTGGCTATTTTGATCGGAACGGGAACCGGAAATAAATCAGCAGTTGACCTGGGGCGTGAAGTTCTTTTGTTAACCAAGGGTGATCTCTATGAGTTTGGTAAATTGAGATTATCGCAGCTCTGCGAAGTCAAAGGTATCGGAAAATCGAAAGCAGTCTCCATTTTAGCTGCCCTGGAATTGGGTCGCAGAAGAAAGGAAAGCAGGATTTCAAAACGTCGGAAGATTAATAGTTCTCAACGGGCTTTTGACGAATTGCGGCCATATTTTACAGATTTGAGTCACGAGGAGTTTTTTGTCATGTATTTGAACCGTGCAAATGAACTGCTACAAGTAAAGCAGTTATCTATCGGGGGCACTTCTGGAACATATGTTGACCCTAAGATTGTTTTCAAATACGGAATCGATATGGGAGCTTCTGCACTTATTCTTTCCCATAATCACCCCAGCAGAAATTTAAAGCCAAGCGAAGAAGACAAAAGAATCACCAAAAAGATCAAACAGTTCGGGGAGTTAATTGAAATGCCTGTTTTGGATCATCTCATTATCACAGATAATGGCTATTTTAGCTTCTCGGATCAAGAACTTCTCTAATATATGTTGTTTTACGTTGATGAAATTTCCCTTCGTTTAATTTACACCTTGGATTTTATATTTAAGGAACATGGTCTGGAATACCAATTGACGAATGACAAACCTTTTTTTGATGCTTTTTCCGGACCGAAAATTTCCTATTCCCATTTCGAGTTCAATAATGCACCTGTTTTGAACCCGGCGAGTTTATTATTTGAAGAAACATTTCGGGAAGCTATTGTTGTAGGAAAGGGGAATTGGCATGGGACTGATTGTTTGACGTTTGATTCTGTTCCGGATCCGTTGGCTTCCATTTTCTATGTGCTTACCCGTTATGAAGAATACCATGCTAAGTTTCCGGATGATCATGGACGATTTACAGCAAAAGAAAGCCTGCAGAGCAAATATGGATGGCTTCATCTACAAATAGTGGAACGTTGGATAGAAGCTTTCTTCAAAGTATATGCTCCTGCATTTTTAAAGGAATTGGAGTCACAAAAACACGTTCAGATCATTCCTTCATTCGATATTGACAACACATTTGCTTATAAGTGGAAGGAGGGATGGCGCTCCTGGTTATCAAACGGGAAAGATCTGTTACAGAATAAAAAAGAACGTCTGAAAATAAGAAAGTTGGTTCAAAATGGTGAATTAAAAGATCCTTATGATTCTTTTGAAACGATTCGTTCTGTTTGTCAGGAGTACCCGGATACACGAATTTTCTGGCATCTGGGAAATTATGCAAAATACGATACAAACATTGCATGGAATGATCCGAGACACCAGGCTTTGATTTTAGAAATGAGTCGATTAGGAAATATGGGGCTTCACCCAAGTTACGCCAGTAATCAATCGGATGAACGATTGGACCAGGAAGTCAATCGCATTCAGAAAATCACTTCAAAGTCCATGACTGAGTCACGACAACATTTTCTGAAGTTACTTTTGCCCAGTACTTACCATCGAATGATTGAACGAGGCTTTGGAAAAGATTACACCATGGGGTATGCCGACGATTATGGTTTTCGTGCAGGAACAGCTCATGAGCATGCTTTTTTCGATCTTTTGACCAATCAGGTTTATCCGGACTATAGAATTGTTCCTTTTGCCTATATGGATGGTACCTTATTGGAATACAAAAAAATGACTGTGAATCAAGGTCTTGAAGCAGTTGATCACTTGGTTCAGGAGGTAAAAAAGTACGGAGGAGTTTTTTGTTTTATCTGGCACAATGAGACGCTCGCTGAAGCAGGGAAGTGGAAAGGCTGGAAAAGGGTCTTTGATTATACATTAGAACGACTAAAATGATTCTTTCAACAACAAGTTTACATCAAAAAGATTTCCCGAAAATACAGCACGGTGATTCCATTGTCCAATTGGGTTCGTGTTTTTCCACCAATATGACTTATTGGTTCAAACGTGCTGGTTTCAGGGTGTTGGATAATCCGTTGGGAGTTGTTTTTCACCCCGTTCCGTTGGCAAAACAGATTTTGATGGCGTTCGGGAAAGCCGAGCCAAGTGTTCTTGCTCAAAAAGACGATGTTTTTGTGAGTTATGATGCAAGCAGTACATTATATGCGATGAATTCCTTTGCATTGGGGGAGTTAGTCAGGGAACAATTGCAGGTTTTACGAACTTCGCTTTCGACTGCAAAATTACTGGTTGTTACGCTTGGATCTGCTCATGGTTATCGCTTAAAAGAATCCGGTGATTTGGTCGCTAATTGTCATCAACAACCCCAGTCCTTATTTCAAAAAGAGTTGACTTGTACGGAAGGGATGATTGAAACCTGGGATCTGGCCCTAAAAGAACTGCGAAAAGCAAATCCGGGAATTCAAATTGTGTTTACGGTAAGTCCGGTACGCTACATTCGGGATGGTTTAATAGAGAACTCATTATCCAAAGCGGAATTGTTTCGATTAGTCTCTTTACTGAAACAAGATTCGGTTCAGTATTTCCCTGCTTATGAATTGGTAAATGATGTACTCCGTGATTACCGCTATTTTGAAACAGATGGTGTTCATCCAACTGATCAGGCGACGGAATTTGTATGGAATTTTCTCCAACAGGAGCTTTTTCCGGAGCAGACGAATGAATTAATAGAAGAAGTAATGAAACTTCGCAAGATGGAAGAACACCGGTTGCTATACCCGGAATCTAAAAAAGCGGAAGAATACCGAAATGCTGTAAAACAAAAAAGGGAAAGTTTCCTTTCCCAATATCCAGTAGTAGTCTGGTAGAACTATCTTTAATTATTCAATAATACGATTGTTCCCTTGTATTCCTTCGGTTCTCCCTGCAAAGGAGTTTTCATGACTACTTTCCAAATGTACGTTGAGTTTATTTGAGCAAGCGAACCTGTCTGCATGTCTGTACCATCCCATCCATTGGAAGCATCATTTGTTTTGTAAAGTACGCGACCTGATTTTGCATCCAGGATCGTTAATTCAAAAGCAGTATTTCGTTCAGTTAACGCATACGGCATGAATCGATTGTTGCGCGGATCGCTTGAGTTGATATTGAATGTGTTCGTAGCTCTCAGATTGTACTCTTCCTTGATGAAAATTGTTTTTGTTTCGGAAACTGTACATCCGTTTAGATCCTTGGATGTAGCTTTCACGGTAATCTCTTTTCCAACATATGGGTGAACGATCAGGTTTCTGTTCTCAACTTCACCGTGGTGTTTTTCAACGCTCCATTTAACGGAATTGTCAGCACCTGAAACACTAAATTCCACAGTCGGTATTCCATCTTTATAAAGAATTGTCTGATCTGCACTGATGTATAGATTATCAGCAGGTTTATTAACCGTTATTGTTTGGGTTGTTTTTCCGGAGATCACTTCAATGACTCCTTCTGAATTTGCTGTGAATGTTCTTTTTGAACCACCACTCACAATTTGCGTGCGATTATTTTGAATTACTGTAATAGCTAAATCTGCATTCGGATTACTGATCTCAATTTCATCACCGATACAAACGGATGTTTGGGCTAGTAAAACCGGCAAATAGCTGGTTCTTTGTTCTCCGCCGTTATCTGTAGTGCCTTTTGAAGGAGTTCCTTGGATGCCCAGAGAAGTTGTATTCTTTGGAGTTGTTTCTTTTGAAGATTGAGAACTGTTATTTACTTCAACATTCGCAGGATTTGTGTGTGTAATTGGTGCAGACTGAACTCCGTTCAAAGAACGATCTTCAATTTGTGAAACGTTTGGCTGAGGATTGGCATTATTAGTGCTATTCAAACGTGGTTCAGCAAGAGAACCGGTTTGAGGAACCGGAGTATTTTGGCTTACAACCGAGGTGTTTTCTTTCGCTGTCTGCTTTGAATCCGATTGCGAATTCATTGTAAAAAACAGGGCAGACCCAACCAGAACGGTACCAACTGAAGCCGCAACCCACCATTTACGGTAGAATGGAGAAGGAGTTGTCCCATCTAATCTTTTAGATAATGATTCCCATGCAGCCTCATTGTAAGGCAGCTCATGGTTTTCGAGGGACTCTTTAAATATCTGTTCAATGTTCTTCATTGAGCAATTTTTGTAAATTTCTGTTTCAAATAATTTTGAAGGTTCATTTTGGCTTTTGCTAAATTCGATTTCGACGTTCCTTCACTGATTTCAAGAATTTCCGCAATTTCTTTGTGCGTAAATTCTTCCATCACATACAAGTTGAAAACTGCCTTGTAAGCCGGAGAAAGCTTATTGATTGCTTCCATTGCGACTTCAGCTTTTAACGTTGTGATTTCCCAATCTTCCCCGAATTCATCTTCTTCAGGAATATATTTGAAATCATTGTCGTTATCGCTCAGCATCCAATCTTTTTTAGACTTTCGGATGGAATCAATTGCACAGTTTACAATGATTCTTCTCATCCAGCCTTCAAAAGACCCTTTCTTGTCGTAACCTTTAATATGTTCAAAGACCTTAATGAAACCTTCTTGTAAAACTTCCTGGGCTGAATCTTTATCGCGAATATACCGTTGGCAGACCACCAGCATTTTCCCGTAAAACTTCTTGAATAATTGTTCCTGTGCCCTCCTGTCGGATGACTTACAGCCTTCAATTATATCTTCTAATTCCCAATTCTGTTTCACTGTCTCTGTTCAATAACGAAGGATTGATCGCAAGGTTGCCTCTAAAAAGATAATTCAAAATGCAAAATTCAAAATGATGAAGGAGAATTCATCTGTTTGAACTCCGATTTTCAACCTGTTTTTGAATTTTGAATTCACAATTTTGAATTTTTAATAACCTGTTTACAAATAACGCTATTTCTCTACAAAATTTACAGACAGAGCAAAGTTTTATTCTTAAATTCGTCGCGATTTATAGGAATTAATTATCATTTTAATCATAAAACAATGAAAGTAACGGTAGTAGGTGCAGGAGCTGTAGGAGCAAGCTGTGCAGAATACATCGCAATGAAGAACTTCTGTTCGGAGGTAGTACTTGTAGACATTAAAGAAGGATTTGCTGAAGGTAAAGCAATGGATTTAATGCAAACTGCATCACTTAACGGATTTGATACGAAAATTACAGGTACAACTGGAGATTACAGCAAAACTGCTGGTTCTCATGTCGCTGTAATCACTTCAGGGATTCCAAGAAAACCAGGAATGACAAGAGAAGAATTGATCGGGATCAATGCAGGTATCGTGAAAGATGTGACTGCAAACCTGGTGAAGCATTCCCCGGAAGTGATCATTATTGTTGTTTCCAATCCTATGGATACAATGGCTTATTTAGTTCACAAAACTTCAGGTCTTCCTAAGCACAAGATTATCGGAATGGGGGGTGCTTTGGATTCTGCACGATTCAAATACAGATTGGCAGAAGCATTGGGAAGCCCGATCTCTGATGTAGATGGTATGGTTATCGCTGCTCACAGTGATACCGGAATGCTTCCGTTATTAAGCAAAGCAACAAGAAACGGAGTTCCGGTAACTGAATTCTTAAATGCTGATCAGCAAAATTACGTTGTTGAAGAAACAAAAGTAGGTGGTGCAACATTGACTAAATTATTGGGAACTTCGGCTTGGTATGCACCAGGTGCAGCTGTTTCCGTAATGGTTCAGGCAATTGCTTGTGATCAAAAGAAAATGATCCCTTGTTCTTTGATGTTGGAAGGTGAATACGGACAAAGTGATATTTGTTTGGGAGTTCCTGCAATTATTGGAAAGAATGGAGTAGAGCAAATCGTTACAGTAACACTTACTGAAGACGAAAAAGCGAAGTTTGCTGAAGCAGCGAATGCTGTGAGAGAGATCAACGGAGATTTGAAGTACTAAGAGATAGTATACTTTATATTGAACCGGTGTAGCTAAAAGTTGCACCGGTTTTTTGTGAAAAGATCGAGCTCATTCTTCCTGGGTCTGCACTTTTATAGTGGTTTGTTGGAGTATCAAGTTAGCATGTTAGTAAACTTGCTAACAACCAATCTCTCCAAGAAGCCTGTTAAGAGGATCTGGATAGTCAGCGCCTCGACCACCCGAACTAGTATTCGTAAGTCCCAATATCCGGAGCAGCCATATTTCTTGGAATACCTGTTATATCTAGTGGAATAGCATATAACGGATTACCTGTATTATTCAAACTGGATGCACCGTAGAATTTAAAATCATCTCCGTTTGGATCGATAAACAAGGGATTTGCTGATGTACAATTCTCAAACATGGAATTCCCCAGGTTCGTTCTTAAAATCACGCATTTCCTGAAATGGAAATTCAATGTCAATCCTCCTGGTTGGATCGTATCAATTGCCAAATGTTCGCCGCTGCTGCCGTAAATTGCACAGTTATTGAAAATAGCATTCGGTATTTGAGCAACAAAAGTTCCCTGGGAATTGCTGTAATAATTAGATATCCCCACAGCCGGGGTACTGCCTTCTCCGGCGCCATAGCCCAGGAAATCACAATGATTAAACGTAAAATCCGCTCCCTGGATCACTAATAAGGAATGAACGCCTGTGCTGTGGACCAATACATTTTCTCCATACACTTTCGGACCATCGAATAAGAACAAACCGTAACTGGCTGCATTCTTAATCTCGGTATTGGAAATGGTCAGGGTGGTTTGTGTAAATGACTGATCACGCGAATCAACATGCACTCCCGCAATGGCATTTTTGATTATTGCATTATCAATCATTGAAGGCCGTGCCTCCTGGAAGTAGATTCCATAGTATTGTCCCGGGGTATTGTTATAAGCAGCTTCCAGACGATCTCCCTGAATGATTACCTTATTGTTATAATCACCATCGATATTCAATGTCCCTTTATAATTCCACAGGATTGCGCCTTTGTGCAGGTGAATCTTGGTTCCGCCGATAATATTGAGGGTTTTGGCTGAATCAACAAATGCCTGATTGTAAATTACATGTGGCTTATCGTTAGGCCAGGTACCTTCATTCAGATCAAAAATTCCCATGCTGGTGTTCGAGTAGTGGTAATACATGTCCTGACCCCAAACTGCCAGTTTCACATATTGATCTTCTCCGTTTGTAGTGAACCGGACGGAATCTTCAACAATTACAGGTAAATTTTGTCCGTTTACGCTCAATTTTACTTCTACAAAGCAAAATAAACTGTCACCGGACGGAATCTCAATATCAGAAAAACTGTTTCCCTGTACTCCGTCCAGGTTCAATTTAAACTTGGAAGACGAACCTCCCATTAACTGAACATTACTGATTTTTAATGCTTTGTTCTGATGGTTGTAAATCTTGAAATACTTAGTAGTAGAACCAATGGTAGTAAAAACAGTGTCGAATACCAGTGTGTCACGTGAGAAGCTCAAGTTGCCATCTCCAAACAAGTTTTTCTTTTTACACGAAGAATTGCTCAATGAAAGAGCAGTTAAAATTGCAATTCCGAAAAAAAGATTCAATAATTTCATCATGACAAAAATAACGAAAGTGTAATAGGTTTTATTTTTTTTGTTGTGAATTAAAAAGTTTGATTATCTTTGCAAACCATTTTTGATAAGAATAATTAAGATTAACAGCATATGAAAGCAGGTATTCACCCGGAAGATTATAGATTAGTAGTATTTAAGGACATGACAAATGACTATGCATTTTTGTGTCATTCTTCTGCTAATACTTCAGAAACAATTACTTGGGAGGATGGAAATGAATATCCATTGGTAAAATTAGATATCTCTCACAAGTCTCACCCGTTCTTTACAGGAATTGTACAGTTCGTGGATACTGCTGGTCGTATCGATAAATTTAACAATCGTTACGCGAAATATAAAAAGTAATTTCAACTTCGAAATAATAACCCTGACAAGCTTGCTTCGTCAGGGTTTTTTTTGACCTTTTTTAGGCTTTTAAGCCACTTTTCATATATCTTTAAGTAGTTAGTTGGTTATATTTGTATCATGAGTTCACTGCAGATTAAGATTTTAGTTCTATTTATTATTTGTGCTTTTAGTAACGCGAATGCGGGTTCGATCGACGATGCGTTTAAGGCTTTAAACCAGTTCAATTATTTCGAAGCGAAGAAGCAATTTGAGAAGTCACTAAAATCCAATCAATCTGCAGCAAATTATGGTTTGGCAGTGATCTATTATCGTACCGATAACCCTTTCCATCAATTGGATTCTGCCTATGCAGCAATTGTCCGTTCAGAAAAATCATACAGTGCAATGAAGGACAAACAAAAGGAAGCATTGAAGAAGTATCAATTTGATTATGCTGCGATCGAAACACTTAGAAAAGATATTTCCAGCGGACTTTACAAAGTGGTACTGAAAAATCCTTCAGAAGAAGCGTATGATCGGTATCAGAAGAACAATCCATGGGCTATAGAACAATCCAAAGCAATTTATGCCCGTGATTCGATCGGCTATCAAAAGGCAAAAAATGCCAGTACATCTGCTGCGTTTGATTTGTTTTTGAAAAAGTATCCCGAATCTGAGTTCAAAAAAGAAGCGTTGAATAATTTCTATCGCTTACAGTATAAAGAAAACACGGATGGAAAAACGATTGCTTCTTATTTAAGCTTTGAAAAACAGTTTCCTTCAAATCCGTACGTAGCTGATGCGCAGGACCAGGTTTATAATTTAAGTACTGCACGGAACCAGGTAAAAGACTATGATCTGTTCATCAAAACATATCCTAAAAACAAGAACGTAGAAAATGCCTGGAGAAAACTATATCAATTGTATATGTCTGATTACTCCATGGAGCGATTGGAAAAATTTCAAAATGAGTATCCGAATTATCCATACAAGGATGAAATCACCAAGGATAAGAAATTGAATTCCCAGCAAATTATCCCGTATAAAAATGCTGGACAGTTCGGTTGGATGGATTTGAACGGAAACATTGTTATTCCGGCTCAATACAGTACAGTTGGTTTTTTCAAAGAAGGATTGGCATGGGCTGAAAAAAGCGGGAAATATGGCTTTGTAAACAAGGCAAATGAAGTCGTTATTCCATTTAAATTTTCCAGTGCGAATGATTTTGACAAAGGGAGAGCGATTGTGCAGATTGATAGCTTATTCGGGATTATTGACCGGTCCGGAGCATATATCGTTGAACCGCAATACAAGGATATCGGTCAGTTTTCTGAGGGCTTGATCTACGCAATCAAAGACAGTTTATATGGTTATTTTGATGGGTTGGGTTATCCAAGAATTCCGGAACAATACGAAGAAGCATTTTCGTTTTCGGGAGGAATGGCGAAAGTAACGTTCAAAGGTTTGGAAGGATATATTGATGCCTTTGGTTCCTTTAAAGTGAAACCGTTGTATGAATCCATTAACCTGTTTGGTGATTCTGCAATTATTATAGAGGGTGACGAGTCTGCAAAGCTGGCTACTTTCCAGGGAAATGAGATTAAGACCATTCCGATTGAGGAGATAGGAACGCTTGTTTCTGACAGAGCTTTGGTTATTTCTGAAGATAAGATCGGTTATTTGAATAAAAAGGGACAAACTGTGATCCCGGCAACCTTTGATTATTTCACCAATGCACGTTCCGAGGGTGAGTTTGTCGGGATGTACGCGAAAGTTTCCAAAGCAAACAAATTTGGGATCATTGATCGTTTTGGTAAACCGATTATTCCATTTACGTATTCCAAATTAGGAGCAGTTTCTTCTTTGATTGCTTTTGAAAAAGGAGGCAAATGGGGATTCATCGACCTCCAGAATAAAGCAGTTGTTCCTCCTATGTATGAAGCGGCAGAGAGCTTTAAATCCGGTTTGGGAGTTGTTCAGTTATTGACTTTAAAAGGAGCGATCAATGCGAAAGGAGAAGTAGTGATCCCAATAGAACATACCACGATCAAACCCCTGGATGAATCTCATTTCCTGGTTTCGTTGGGGGCTTTTTATGGAATTTATACCAATAAAGGTAAATTGGTTGTTCCACTGGAATACGTCAATATTCGCAAAGTCCAGGATGATTTCTATATCCTGACAAAAGGAACGGAACTGCATTACTTCTATGTTCCTGAAAATAAGCTGATCAAACCGATTTTAGAATAAACATGTCGGCACTAAAGGACTTTATTCGCTCACTCGTTCCGGATAAATTATTGAATTCGTACCGGGAGAGAAAGAAAGATAAACTGCGAAAATCCATTCAGGACCAGGCGGAAAAGGGAGAAGGATTGACATTGGACCGGTTGATCGAACAACTTCAAACCTGCGGATTAAAGGAAGGTGATTCTGTCTTGGTACACAGCAGTTTATCAAAGATCGGATTTGTAGAAGGCGGCCCCAAAACATTGGTAGATGGTTTGTTGGCTGTAATCGGAAAATCGGGAAACCTGTTAATGCCAAGTTCTCCGAATCCGGGATATCAATTGGATTATATCCGAAATCTCACTCAATTTGATGTTCAAAACGATCCCTCGAAAATGGGAGCCATTACGGAATATTTCCGAACACTTCCCGGGGTGATGCGTTCTGAAAGCCCTACAGAACCGGTTTGTTGTTTCGGTCCGAAAGCAGATTGGTTTACCAGCGGACATCTGGGAGAAGCAACACCTTATACCAAAAACAGTCCTTTCGCCCGCTTGGCAGAGGCAGGCGGGAAAATCCTGTATGTTGGAGTAACATTGGATAATGCAGGAACATCACTACATGTTTTGGAAGATGCCGTTGCAGATTTTAAATATCCTGTTTATTATCCGGAAGTATTTCCTGTTTCTGTGAAGCGAGTGAATGGAGACCTGGTTCCTGTTTCAGTGAAAGTCCACAATCCGGAACAATCTGCAAAACGCAGGTGTGACGAGTTGCTACCGCTATTTGAAGAAAAGGGTGTAATGAAGCGGTCCGTGATCGGAAAGGCACCTACATTGGTCTTTGACGCAGCCAAAATGCTCGAAGTAATGATGAATGAATACTATACAAAAGGTGTTACAATGTATACTCCTTTTGGGGAAAAATAAATGCAATTTGAAGGCGGTGATTTTATGCAAGCATTGCTATTTTTGTAAAACCAAAAACAAAGAACATGTCAAATAGAAATTGGACCAGTATTAAGTCCTATACAGATATCAAATTCGAATTTTTCGAGGGAATTGCGAAAATTACCATTAACCGGCCAAAAGTGTACAATGCCTTCCGTCCGGAAACAAATATGGAAATGTTGGATGCATTGGAAATCTGTCGGGAAAGACAGGATATCGGTGTGGTTGTTTTGACCGGTGAAGGAGACAAAGCATTTTGTTCCGGAGGTGATCAGAACGTGAAAGGAGTAGGAGGATATATTTCTGAAAACGGTGTTCCGCGTTTGAATGTATTGGATGTTCATAAAGCAATTCGCGCATTACCTAAACCGGTAATTGCCATGGTAAACGGATATGCGATCGGCGGTGGACACGTGCTTCATGTGGTTTGTGATTTGACGATTGCTTCTGATAATGCGCGTTTCGGACAAACAGGACCTAAAGTTGGAAGTTTTGATGCCGGTTTCGGTTCTTCCTTTTTGGCAAGTCATGTGGGACAAAAGAAAGCACGCGAGATTTGGTTCTTGTGTGAGCAATATACTGCAGACGAAGCAGAGAAAATGGGAATGGTCAATAAAGTGGTTGCGTTAAAAGATTTGGAGGATACAACCGTGCAATGGTGTCAGACGATCATGAAACGTTCCCCATTGGCCGTTCGGATGATCAAACGCGGATTAAATGCTGAATTGGACGGACAACGTGGTTTGATGGAATTCGCAGGAGATGCTACTTTGATGTACTATTTAATGGAAGAGGCTCAGGAAGGAAAACGCGCATTCTTAGAAAAAAGAGAACCGAATTTCCAACAATTTCCTAAGTTTCCTTAATACAATTGAGAATTGAAAATTTACAATTGAAAAGTCTTTTCAATTCTCCATTTTAACTTTTCAATTTAAGAAATGGCTCTTTTAGATATCGAAGCTGATTTTCAGCGCATTTTCGGATTTAGTTTAGACGAAGGAAAGCAGTGGTTGGTGAAATCCGGGACAAACCTGATTTTTGCCATCATTATTCTGCTGGCCGGTTTTTGGCTTGCAAAATGGGTTGGGCGTTTAGTGGTAAAGATCCTTACAAGGGGAAAAGTAGATGTCGGTCTCGTGACATTCTTGTCGAGTTTGTCAACCATCATGTTGAAGATCCTGGTAATTGTTACTGCAATTACCCAATTGGGTATCGAAATGACCTCCTTTGTTGCGATCCTTGGAGCGGCAGGGTTGGCAATCGGGATGGCCTTCTCCGGAACGCTGTCGAATTTCGCGGGAGGAATCATGATCCTGCTCTTTAAACCATTCAAAGTGGGGGATACCATTCTGACGCAAACTTTGCAGGGAACGGTAAAAGAAATCCAGATTTTTTATACCTATTTGCATACATCTGATAACAAAGTCATTGTATTGCCGAACGGTCCGATTGCAAACGGTCCGCTTACGAACTTCACCAAAGCCAATGTACGCAGGGTAGATTGGTCCATTCCGATCTCTTACGGAGATGATTTTGTGAAAGCACATCAATTGATCCTGAAATACTTGTCGGAAGATAAGAAGGTGAAAAAGGATCCGGCTCCTTTTGTAGCATTGGGAGAACTGGGAGCTTCCGTTATGATCACCGTTCGTGCCTGGGCCAAGACCAGCGATTATTGGGATGTTTACTATGAACTGAACCGAAGAGTTTATGCCGAATTCGCCAATGAAGGATTGAATTTGACTTCACCGCAGGAACACATTGTACAAATGCAACAACCCAAAGGATGATAGATCTAAAACAACATCCGATCATTCAGCAATACATTGCCTGGAATCGCTTTGGTGATTTGCTGGGTATGGATTTTGAGGTAAAAGGTAAAGGTCATGTATTGTATCAAATGGCTGTGAAAGAGCATCATTTGGCTACTCCTTTTGCGGCACATGGTGGTTCTGTTGCGGCTTTAATCGATGCTGCTCTGGGTGTGGCCTGTTTAACGGAAGTATGTGAAGAAATGAAAGTTGTTTCAACTGTGAATTTGACGATTTCTTATTTGGTCCCGGCTTTGAAGGACGACGTTTTAACCGCAGATGCACGTGTAATCAGGTCAGGAAAGCGGATACTTTTTGTGGAGGGGAAAGTGACGAATCAAGATGGAGGATTGGTTGCAACGGCTTCAGCAACAATGAATGCGTATCCTGTTTCAAAAATTAGCGAGAAGGTTTTTTAATTTAGAATTCCAATAATTACCATACCGGTTTTACAATATTGTAATATTATAAAGTTTTATTCATTTAAGATATTCCGAATATTAGCGTGGATTTATTCGAAACATTAGGAATGCAATAATAAATTGCACCTTGCATCAACAGTATGTCAACTCCATAAGGTGATTAAATCATTCTGACTTTCTCCCACAATTTTACCGTTTCCACCGCCTCTTTCACATCGTGTACCCGCAAAATATTTGCTCCTTTATCCAGCGCAATCGTATTCAATACACTTGTTCCGTTTAACGAATCTGCGGCTTCAATTCCCAGTGTTTTGTAAATCATCGATTTCCTTGAGATTCCAACCAAAATCGGGCAATCAAACAATTGAAATGCTTCCAGGTAAGAAAATAATTCCAGGTTCTGTTCGCTGTTTTTTGCAAAACCAAAACCCGGATCTACAATGATATCCTTTAGCCCGGCAGCCCTGGCTTTTTCAAGTTGACTCCCCAATTCAACCATGACTTCCTGAAGGATATTGCCGTACTGGTTCAGTTTTACCATGGTTTGAGGAGTTCCACGCATATGCATCAAAACATAAGGTACCTGGTGTTCTGCCACAATTGAAAAGATCTCCGGATTGATCAGTCCGCCACTGATGTCATTGATCAGATGAACCCCATGTTCCAGAACATAACTGACAACACCGGATTGAAAAGTATCAACACTGATTTTAAGCTCGGGATAGTTTTCCAAAGCATAGGAAACTGCAAAGCGAATCCGTTCAATTTCTTCTTTCTCGGAAATATGGTCTGCACCGGGTCTGCTTGAGTAACCGCCTATATCTAACCAAGTTGCACCGTTTTTTGCGTGCAGATCGATCAGTTTTTGTTGTTTCTCTATTGTAGAACTTTGGCTTTCCGGGTAGAAAGAATCGGGTGTGCAATTGACAATTCCCATCACCTGAGGCGCAGAAATAGTGAATAACTTACCGCGGATGTTTAGCACCCGTTCTCGTGAAAAAGTTGTATTTTCAGACCTTAAAAACTCCATATAATAGATAGATGATACAAACATCGGAACAATATCAACACATCGTACAGGGTTGTAGAGAAATTTTCCTTAAAAAAACGATCGATTACGGGACTTCCTGGCGTATTGCACGAGCAAGTAGTTTAACAGACCAAATCTTTATTAAAGCAAACCGTATTCGCACAATCCAGGAAACTGGTAAGAATAAGGTTGGTGAAAGTATCGAAGGAGAATTCGGTGCGATGGTGAATTATTGTATCATGGCTATTATTCAATCCCGTTCAACGGATAATATGGGGCTTGAGTTAAATGCCAAACAAGCCGAAGTACTTTATGATGAAGTAGTCAACGAGGCTTTTGAACTGATGGAGAAAAAGAACCACGATTACGGGGAAGCCTGGAGAGACATGCGCGTGAGTTCATTAACCGATATGATTTTGATGAAGTTGTTACGAATTAAACAAATTGAGGATAACGGGGGAAAAACGATTGCATCGGAAGGAATTGAATCAAATTATTTTGATATTTTGAACTACTCGATTTTTGCTTTAATACACCTCACCCTTTAAAATACTCGTTTTCATGAAAACTACTCGTACCATTTCAGGGCATTCACTACCACTCAATGTCCTGTTCGTGATTTTAAATCTTGCCGGCTTGGTCCTGACAACCATTGGGTTTCACGATCATTTTGAAGCTCAGAAATTGTTATTTGTAAGTATTGGTCTGGTCCTCCTGTTGTTTTCGGCAGTTGCATTGATTTTCTTTAAAGGAAGATTGATGATCGCTACTGTTTCCAGAATCATTGTGGGAAGTTTATTTATTGTTTCCGGTTTGATCAAGGCGAATGATCCGCTCGGATTTTCGTATAAACTCGAGGAGTATTTTGAAGATGGTGCCTTGGCCTATCGAATCAAGGAGTTTTTCGGAGCTCCGGGTTTTTCACTGGAATATTTCATTCAACACGCTTTGACACTTTCAGTGATAATTTGTATTGCTGAAATTGTTTTGGGAGTTTTGGTGATCATCGGGGGTAAAATGCGTTTGGTAAGCTGGTTGCTGGTTATCATGATGTTGTTCTTCACTTTCTTAACCTGGCACACATCAACGTGCGATGCAAAAAGCAAATTTGTGGATCGTGATACCTATTCCATGACAGACGCCAAAGAAGCGCAATTGGCCGATACAAAGATCGAAGAAGCAAAAACGAACAAAGAGATCAAGATCATTTCGAAAGATTCCAGAGAAGTTGTCATTGAAGAACTGAAAGCTCCCCAATGTGTAACCGATTGTGGTTGTTTTGGAGATGCAATGAAAGGTTCCGTAGGAAGATCTTTAACTCCGAAAGAATCGCTTTGGAAGGACATCGTATTGCTCTATCTGGCAATCTGGATCTTTGCTGCCCAGGGAATCATCAAACCGAATAATGTTCGTCAAAACTGGATTTACGTACCGATTTCCATGTTGCTGATTGCAGGTCTTTCCTGGGTATTTGATTGGTATTTCCCGATCATATTCTCATTGATTGCTATCCTCGCAGCTTTGTGGATCTACCGTATACGCAATAAACGGATCGGGAACCATTACAGTTCTGCATTGATCGTTACTTTCCTGTGTGGAATTTTTATCTGGTATGTCTTGAAATACGATCCGCTGCGTGATTACAGGCCGTATGCAGTAGGGAATTATTTACCGGACCTGACTAAAAATGGTGATCCGGGGAAATACCAGAGTTTATTGGTTTACAAGAACCTTCAAACCGGGGAGAAAAAAGAATACGACGGATCAAGCAAGGAATTCATGGCTTCCAAGATCTGGGAGAAAACAAAAGAGTGGAAATACCTGGAAATGGTCAACAAGGAAATTATTCCGATGCGTCTTCCTTCTATTGATACAGCTCAGTTTAACCCATCGCGCGGGATCAAATACCTAACTGAAGATGAATTGCAACTGGAAGCGGTGAAAAAGCAGCTGAAAAACACTAAAATAAGTGGTTTACGCCTGGAAGACAAAGTCACAAAAGAAAGAACGGAAATTCCCGAAGTGGAATACAATGTGGAATCTTATCCTGTGGATACCTACACAATCCTGGATACAATTGAGGTAGAAAATCCTGAGTTCTCGGATGTTAGTATTCGCCAATTCCTGTTCACGGCCCCGAAAGTTATCGTGGTTTTCTCGAAAAGCCTGAAAGAATTTGATCTGAGCCATTTGAATGAGATCAAATCGATTGCGGCAAAAGCCAGAAAAGCAAATGTTCCTTTTGTATTGGTAGTCGGATCAGGTGATGAGGAAATTGCGGCTTTCAAAAAGAAACACAACCTGCATGTGCCGGTCTTTATCAATGATGGGATAGAATTAAAAGTTATTTCACGCGCCAATCCTGCATTGATGGTATTGAGATACGGACGTGTAAAAGGAAAATATACAGGTAATTCGTTACCAACGTTTAATTGGATTCAAAGTAATTTATTAGAAAAATAAGATGCGCTCAAAAATTGTAGCCGGAAACTGGAAAATGAATTTGTCCCAAACCGAGGCAAAAACACTGTGTAAAGAAGTAAATAATATGAACATCGGTTCGGAAATAGAAGTCTATATTTTTCCGCCGATGTTGTACATAAGTGATTGCAAAGCACTTTCAACAAAAGTAAAAGTTGGTGCACAGAACGGCTATGCAAAGGAAACAGGAGCATATACCGGGGAAGTAAGCATGTGGCAGTTAAAAGAGGCCGGAGTAGATGCTGTTTTAATCGGCCATTCCGAAAGAAGAGAGTATTTCCATGAAGATAATCTCTTTTTGAGAGGAAAATTGGATGCGGCATTGGTTTACGGGCTTAAACCCTTCTTTTGCTGTGGCGAGCCATTGGAAATCAGGCAAAACGGGTCTTTTTTGGAGTATGTCAAAAACCAATTAACAGAAAGCGTATTTCATCTTTCTGCTGCTGATTTTGAAAAAGTAGTACTGGCATACGAACCAATTTGGGCAATTGGGACCGGTCAGACGGCAAGTACCGGGCAGGCTGAGGAAATGCATGCTGCCATTCGTTCCTGGATTGAAGAACGGTATGGAAAAGAACTTGCTGAAAATACTTCCATTTTATATGGAGGAAGTTGTAACCCCGGCAATGCTCAGGCGTTATTCGCATGCGAAAATGTAGATGGAGGATTGATCGGAGGTGCGTCTTTGAAAGCTGCAGATTTTTCCGTTTTAGTAGCTGAAGAAACATGGACTATTTTGAATTAACAGTTAATATCAAACCCAGGGAACCCTGGTCGGATATTTTGGTGGCAGAACTTGCTGAATTTGGTTTTGAAAGTTTTGTAGACACCGAATCCGGGATACAGGCTTATGCTCCTGTTCAAATTGGTGATGTTTCATCCATTTTGAAAGAAACCTGTATTCATAACAATTCTGAAATTCAGGTGGAGTGGAAGCTGGAAGAAATTCCACATCAAAATTGGAATGCGACCTGGGAAGAATCATTTGATCCTGTCCTTGTTGATTCCCGCCTGGCAATAATAGCGCCGTTTCATGATGCGAATGATTTTCCAAACAGGGAACTGATCGTGATCCAGCCACAAATGTCGTTTGGTACCGGACACCATCAAACCACTTACCTGATGTCACAATTCCTGCTCGACTTACACTTACTTCCAGAAAAAGTACTGGATATGGGAACCGGAACAGGTGTATTGGCAATTTTGGCAGAGAAAAAAGGTGCAAAGGACATTCTTGCTGTGGATATCGAATCGTGGTCGGTAGAAAATACGCTCGAAAACGCTGCCCGCAATGGCTGCACAAAGATTCGCGGACTTTTGGGAGATATTGATGCGATTAAAGAAAAAGATTTTGGTGTGATCCTTGCTAACATCAACAAAAATGTGCTGAAAAGGCATTTACCTGATTACGCAAAACTTTGTTCCAATAATGGTTTACTTTATTTGAGTGGTTTTTTCACTTCTGATGTTTCGGAATTGGAGGATGCTGCCAAAAAAGCAGGTTTTGAATTGTTGGAAGTAAGAGATAAAGAAACATGGGCGTCCATGAAACTTAAAAAAGTAGAACTATGAAAAAATGGGGAGTCATTTTAATTGTAATGTTGTGTGCTGCAAATTCGTTTTCTCAGTCCTATCCGGAAGACAGGGAAAAATTTGTAAAGACCATCAGTTCATTGACAAGTGATTATTTGGACAAAGAGCAGAAAGACTTTTTGAAAGACGAATTTTCAGTTGTCTTGCTCAAATCAACAGATTTTCCGGATAAGTATTTCTCCAAAATGGTTGCGACCTGTAACCTGATGGAAAGTAAACGCTTGAAGGTCTATCCGGAGATTTACAATTATGTGTTTTCCGTTTATTCTTTTGTGAAAAACAAGCAGCCTGAATCCTCATTCACTGCATGGCATAGTTCTGTGGATAAACTGTTGGATGCTAAAAACGTAAACAAATTCAAAGATTTTATTGAATTGTCTGCCGGATTCTTTTCCAAAGGAATGTTGGCAAGTTCGTCCAATGAAGAATGGTATTTCTACGGTGGGTACGTCTTTGAGTTTACCGATAAGCCGCTCATTAAGTTTACAAATGGTCGCCTGGTTTGCGGGTTCCCGAATAAAGGAGCAAAAAGAGACGAACCACGTTTCCTCGATTCCCTGGTAGTTTATAATACAAGTGGAACGTATGATCCGGTATTGAAGAAATGGATTGGTCAGGGAGGGAAAGTAAACTGGGTAAAAGTTGGCTTGAAAGAAAACGAAACATTTGCTGAATTGGGTAATTACGATGCTTCCATGAAGTCGAATTTTATCAAGGCAGACACTGTTTCTTTGACAAGTCCTTTCTTTCCCGGGAAAAAGGTTAAAGGGACATTGAACGAACGTGCATTCCGGATTATTCGCGAAGCGGATCGCAATTATCCCCAGTTTATTTCTTTCGAACGAAAACTGACTATTAATAATGTTCTTCCGGATATGGATTATGTGGGCGGATTTTCCTTACAGGGAGCCAGTGTTGTCGGAATTGGAAACGCAAGCGAATTAGCCCAGTTAACCATAAAACGAAGCGGAAAAAAATTCCTTGTAGCAAAAACACAATACATTGCTATTGAGCCCACCAGGATTCAATCAAACGTGACCCAAACCACGTTGTATGTAGGGGAAAAAGACTCCATTACACATCCGGGTGTAGGATTTACCTACACCAAAGATTCGAATATGGTTGAATTAACCAGGGGAAAATCGGGTGTTCTACAATCTCCGTTTACAGATTCATACCACCAATTGGAATGGTATGTTCAAAAAGTGATTTGGAAAAGAACCGGTACGGACTTGATTTTTACGTATGAATTCGGAACCAGTCAGGAGCAACGAATAGCGCGTTTCGAGTCGATGAATTTCTATGATGGAAGATTATACGATCGCTTGCAAGGAATGGAACAGGTGCATCCGCTTGCATCCTTATACAATTACTGTTATAAATACGATGAGTTCACATTGACAGAAGGAAAAGCAGCAACAGCACTTGGTAAAACGGTAGATCAGGTGAAAACACAGTTGCTGGATCTTGCATCGTACGGATTTATTAGTTACGATACCGAAAATAAAATCGTGAAAGTAAACCAGAAAACAAAAGTATTTATTGAGGCGAGAGCGGGTAAACGTGACTATGATAACCTGATTTTTGTGTCGGATATGCGTCCAAAACCAAAATTCGCTCCGGAACAACTGAAAGATAATCCGGCACTTCAAAAAGTTGCTGCACAGGATTCTATTTTGGCTATTCAAAGAAGGGTAATGCCGAATTTTGGGAGTATGAACCTGGGAACAATGGAAATTGCTTTGGAAGCAGTGGATCGGGTGACCATTTCAGATGCACAGGGTTCATTTGTTTTGCCTGACAGAGCGCAAGTGAAAATCAGTAAGAACAGGGACTTTAAATTCACGGGATGGGCTTCTTCCGGTAAATTCGAGATCCACACCCTGGAAGCAAATTATGCATACGAAGCAAATAAGATTAACCTGATCAAAACAGATAAAAGTTATTTCCGGGCAAAACCACTTTCCCAGGCAGATGGAAACAGATCCATTGCATTGGGTTCTGCACTTAACGGAATTGTCGGAGAAATCATTGTGGATGACCCTACAAACCGTGCCGGGATGAAGAAAGACATTACGAAATACCCGATCTTAAAGTCTGTCAAACCATCCAAGGTATATTACAACCAGTATGATTTGTTTAAAGGAGCGTATGATTCTGCACGTTTCTACTATACCTGTCTTCCTTTTGAAATGGATAGTTTGGATAACTTCTCCGAAAAATCATTCCGTCTGAAAGGAGAATTGGTTTCAGCGGGGATCTTCCCGGTAATCAAAGAAGATTTGAAGATCATGCCGGATTATTCTCTTGGATTCAGTACGGTAGCACCACCGGAAGGACATGTTTTCTACGGTACAAAAGCCATGTACAAGAACAAGATTGTTTTGTCAAATAACGGGTTGCAGGGGGCTGGAGTCATTAATTTCATTCAATCCATTTCCGATTCGAAAGCCTTTACTTTTTTACCGGATTCAACACTGGGATATGCCAAGTTTGAGAATAAGCCGGTTGAAACAGGAGTTCAATTCCCGGATGTAAAATCTCCGGATGCGTTCATTACTTATGTTCCGCGGCAAAATGTATTAAAAGCTTCTTCGACGCAGGAAAATGAACTGATCTTCTTTAACGGGGAAGCTAAAATGAAAGGGACAGCAATTGTTCAGCCTACAGGAATGACCGGATATGGAATTATTTCCATGCAGAAAGCGAACCTTGGTTCTGACGCCTTTAAATTTAAGCGCTACGATATCGATTCCGATACTTCTGTGTTCCAGCTGAAGAACCCATACCCGGAAGAAGGAGAAAGTCCGCTCGCATTCTCTTCCAATAACGTCAATGCACATATTTCCTTTAAGGACCGAAAAGGAGACTTTAAGTCCAATGATGGGGAAGAATTGAAAATTTTCCCGGTTATTAAGTACGCTGCGAAAGTGGATCTCTTTACCTGGTTAATGGACCAGGATGAAATGGAATTATCTAAAAAAGGTGGTGGAAACAGTTCGGGAGATATCAATATCAATACGGATCTGAACCTGGCACAGCCTAACATGTTCTCGATTCATCCGGACCAGGATTCTTTGCAGTTTGCTGCTCCGAAAGTCAAGTTCTCCATGAAGAAAAAAGTATTGTATTGTTCGAATACAACCTTCATTGATGTGGCAGATGCGCGTATTTACCCGGATAGTGCAAAAGTGACCATTCACAAGAACGCCGTAATGGACCCACTTTTGAATTCGAAGATCGTAGCCAACTACGTAACCAAATACCATACGTTTTTAAATGCAAATACGACCATTGCAGCAAGAAGAAAATATACCGCAGAAGGAGATTACCCGTATTACGATGCGGACTCTGTCAAAACACTGATCCATATGGATAAGATCGGAGTGGATTCAACTTCGCAAACAGTTGCAACCGGAACAGTGAAAAGTGAAGCAGGATTTAAGCTCAACAAGTATTTTGATTACTACGGACCGATGAAAATTAAAGCTGCCAATCCGTTGATCAGCTTTAGCGGTGCAACGCGAATTAATCACAATTGCGAGAAGTTTGCGAAAAGCTGGATGTCATTCTCGGCAGAAATTGATCCGAAGAATATCCAGATCCCGGTTACACCGAATATGAAAACATTAGATGGCCAGGCTATTGCAGCCGGAATTGTCTGGAGAGATTCGCGTCAGAAAGATTCAATCCGTTTATATCCGACTTTCCTTTCTTCCCTGGAAGATCCGAATGATCCGATCTTCATTACTGCAACGGGAGTACTTCAATATGATTTTACATCCAAAGAGTTCCAGATCGGACCGAAAGAGAAATTGTTGAACCGCAACGAACCGGGCAATTTTATCTCCTTACATACGGAAAGCTGTTCGATGAACGGTGAAGGAAAGATCAATATGGGAATGGATTACGGTGATGTCACAGTGGATGCGATCGGAACAGTTTCATATAACCAGCAAAGCGGACAAACCGATGTGAATGCGACCCTGAAATTGAATTTCCCGATGGACAGAGGTGTTTGGGAAAGTGTAGGTCAGCGCATTGTGGATTATGAAGGATCGAAACCATTGTCATTCGAAACAACGAACATTGAACAAGCTTTATTGATGTGGGGTGATCGTAAAACAGCGGATAAGATCAAATCTGATTACACCCTTTCCGAAGACAAGAAAGTGAAGCGTTTACCGGATGAGATGGAAAAATCGATCGTAATTACGGGAGTTCACTTAAAAAATATCCCGATGTCGAAAGATATCCGCGGTTTAATGTCGAGCCTGGAAGGAGCTGCGATTGTGAACTTGTATGGAAAACCGGTTATGAGACAGGTTGTTTTCCGTGCTGCATTTGAACAGATCTATTCTCAAAACGGTGACCATTTCACGTTGATGATGCAGGTCCCTGGCGGACCGGATTACTTGTTGGATTATTCCATGTTGAAACGTGATGGAACCTTGAATATCATCACAAGTGATTCAGAACTTGCGAATTCCATCAATGCGATCAAAGAAGATAAGCGTAAATCAAAAAGTTTCTTATATCAAATCTCAACAAATAGCGTGTATTTAGGCAAACTAAATGCTATTTTTGAATAATGAACTGGACTGATTTTTTATGGGCTATACCTGCATATTTTTTAGGATCAATACCAACAGCAGTTTGGGTAGGTCGTGCAAAATATGATTTAGATGTACGAGAACACGGAAGTAAGAATGCGGGAGCAACCAATACGTTTCGTGTACTTGGAAAAAAGGCAGGTAGAGTTGTTCTCTCGATAGATATTTTAAAAGGAATGCTGGCGGTGCTGTTACCATATTTTGTGTTGCCGCTTCCTTTTTCTTCGGCACATTTGACACACATTCAGTTAGTGGCTTCCTTTATGGCGGTTTTAGGTCATGTTTTTCCCATTTTTGCAGGGTTTAAAGGAGGAAAAGGTGTCGCTACATCACTTGGTGTAATTGTAGGACTTCAGCCGGCAGCAGCGGCAATTTGTCTTGTTGTTTTTTTAATTGTCTTTATTACTTCACATTATGTTTCATTGGGATCGATCAGCGCAGCTATTGTGTTTTCGTGTTGTTTGTGGTTATTTCCAATAAATACATACGCTTTGCCTATCTTTGGGTCATTGTTGGCGTTCATTGTAATTTTTGCCCATCGAAAAAATATCAAACGATTGTTGGATGGAACGGAAAGTAAAATGAACCTTTTTAAGAAATAAGCGTATTGCCTCTAAAACAATAAGTTGAGCTTGAAGTCATTTAAACGAATAAATGGTTGGTCACTACTATTACTGTTGGTTCTGACAGCTCACTTTTCCTTTGCCCAGGAAACCGAGGCCGATCTAAAGCTAAAAGCAGATAAACTCTTCGATGCGGAACTTTTTGTGGAAGCAACTCCGCAGTTTCTCCACCTTATTGCACTGAATCCGAGATCACCGGAATACAACTATAAATACGGGACCTGCCTGTTGTTCAATTCCTACAAAAAACAGGATGCGTTCAAATACCTGAACTTTAGTGTAACTGATCCGAATATTGCTCCGGACGCCTATTTTTATTTGGGAAAAGCTTATCACCTGAATTTTCAGTTCAACGAGGCAATTAAAAATTACAACCTCTACATTCAAAAAAGCGGTGGAAAACCCAACCCGAATTTTGATATTGATCACCAAATCGAAATGTGTCAGAATGGGAAGAAATTACTGACAACAATCACAGATTTGGTCGTGTTGGAAAAGAAAGAAATTGAGTACGCATCTTTTTTTCGTTTGTACAATTTGTCCAATATCGGGGGAGTAATCCTGATCACGGCAGATTACCAGTCCAAAGTCGATAAAAAGAAAAATCATACACCATTGATCCATTTTCCGGATAATGCCCAAACGATCTATTATTCATCTTACGGGGACTCTGAAAAAGGAAGTAAGGATATCTATTGCAGAAAGCGACTTCCGGATGGGAAATGGGGGTTGCCTGCTTTGGTTGCGGGAAATGTGAATACGAAATTTGACGAAGATTTTCCGTACCTGAGCCCGAACGGGGAGTACTTGTACTTTTGTTCCAAAGGACATAATTCCATGGGAGGATTTGATGTCTTCCGATCCAAATTCGATCCTGAAAACAATTCCTTCGGTCAGCCCGAAAACATGGATTTTGCCATTTCTTCACCGGATAACGATTTATTTTATGTAGTCGATTCGCTGGAGAAAAATGCTTATTTCGCTTCATCACGTCAAAGTCAGAACGGAAAGATCCATGTATACAAAGTACGAGTAGACCGCGTTCCGATCCAATTGGCAATTGTCAAGGGAGAATTTAATTCTTCGCTTAAACCTGAAAACAAGAAAATAAGCATCAAAGTAACAGATGTGGCTTCAGGAAACGAGGTGGGAGTCTTCCGGTCCAATGAAAAAGGAAGTTACCTGATCACGCTTCCAAGAGGCGGGAAATATACCTATGAGATGACAGTTGAGGGTAATTCAACTGTTCACAAAGCGCAGGTTAATATTCCGTTTTTGAAGGAGTTTAAACCTTTGAAGCAGAAGATCCAGGAAGAAGCCGGCAGTACAGGAGAACAGCTTGTCCGGGTGGTGGATCAGTTCAATGAAGAAGTCGAAGATGCCCAGGGGATCCTTGCAGAAGTCATTCGTACGCGATCGGAATTGAATGTCAACGTCAGTAACTTTGATATCAATGCCCTCGATGCTCAGAAAGAAAACAAAAAAGTATTGGCGGACATTGGCTTGGACGGCGCATCCAACCAGGAGATTATTTCAAAGTTTGAAATGATCCAGCAGAAGCAGGAACAAAAGACAGACAATTTGACGCGTTTGGAAACAGGTTCCCTGGTTGCGATCGTGGAAAAAGCCGAACAAATAGAAGCCTTACAGGCAGAAGTGAAAAAGGATGTGGCAAAAGCAAATGCAGCCGGTACGAACACTGAAAAGAACGAGATCCTGCTGGCTGCCAATGATAAGGTAGAGAAGATCATTGAATTAAAAGAAGAAATTCAACGGATTGATGCTTTCGCGGATAGTATCTCTAAACTCATTCCAAAAGAGCAGGAAAAGCTCAAAGCGATTAGGGAATTAAAAGAAACTGTAAGCAAATCGGTAGTTGAGGAGAAATACGATCAACTAAAAGAAGCAGTGATTGCGAAGGCTGATTTGGTGAAAAGCATTGAAAATGAAAAGGAATCTCATCCGGTGAATCATTTGCTTGCTGAAAATGAACGTATTGGAAAACAGTCCGAGCAATTAAAGAAGCAACTGGATTCGTATTCGGAAAGCGGTACTCAGTTGGATAAAGAAATTGCAACACTTAAGGCTGAATTGGCTTCGGCAAAAGCAAAAGATCAACCTGCTATTCAGTCAAAAATTGATTCGAAAGAATCTGAAAGGCAACTGGTTTCCGAAGAAGTGAAACGTTTGGATGGAAAGGTAACAGACCTGCACAAGAAGGAGATCGGAAATACAAAACAGATAACTTTTATCAATAATTTACAGCATACGAACGACAATAAAACAGCCACAAAAGCTGAAGCTGATGCAAAAGTGGAGTCAATCAATTCGAACAATGTACGTGCGCTGGAGTCTTATGTGAAGGAGCAGTTTAAATCAATTGATACGACGCAGGTAACGGCAAGAACAAACGATATGCTTGCCCAGGAATCCAAAACACGTGTGGAAGAGTTTGAAACCAATTATGCTGCTGCACAGGAAGCTGTAGATCAGCAAACAGACCTGACTCATGAAGAAAAAGTAGCACTGAAAGTCAAGAATAACGAGCAATTAGACAAGAAACTGACCCAGGAATTAGCAAAAATCGACGAAGGATTGGCTAAGAACCCGAATGACACTAAACTGATCGATCAGAAAAAAGAAGTATTGGCTATCAAAACTGAGAATGCAAAGAAGAAAGAAACCATTCTTTCCGAATCCCAGTTACCGGTGAATACAAGCACCACTCCTGAAAAAGAGTTGGCCGCTTTGATGCCGAATTACGATACGGAATTAAAGAATGCAGGGAACAATTCGAATGAGGAGGAGCGATTAAGAGACCAGAACAAAGTAGATGAAGCTTTATTGGACCAGGTTGACAAAGAACTGGACCAGGTGTACGAAGCCTTAACGAAAGACCCTCTCAACCAAAAATTACAGGATAAAAAAGACGCATTAACCAGCCTGAAAAAAGCAAAAGAGGCAGTGGTGAAAGAACGCCAGGAAAAACTGGATGAACTGGAATCCAATCAAAGCGAACAAGTTGCTGCTGTGACGATTGAAAAGGAACTGACCCAGGTTGCCCCGAATTACGAAGAGGAGAAGAAAGCAATCGGCGACAAGAACGGTTTGGGAGAGTTGAAAGCCCTGAATCAGTTGGAAGCAAAAACCGTTGATGCAATTGATAAGGAATTAACGACTTTACATCAGAAATCGGATGCTGTAAGCACCAAGCGTAAAGAAGTATTGCAGGAGCTGAAGAAACAGTTCGAGGAGAATATTGCTTTGCGAAACGAAGAAATTAAAACGTTAACTACAACTGCTGTCGTTGAACCGAAAAATACAGAAAAAGACCTGGTAAAGGAAGTGCGGCCAACGTATGAAGAGAACCTCGCAAAGATTGAAGCAGGTACCGCTTCTTCGGAAGAAAAAACGAAGTTGCTCATTGATGAAGAAGTGAAGTTGCTTGCGGATTTGAAGGAACAACAGGATAAAACAAAGAAAATCATTACAAAGAACCCTGCAGATTCTGTTTCAGTTAATAAATTGATTGACCTGAACCGATTGGAAACGGTGCACGAAGCAAAACTGGATGAGCAGAAGCAAACCGCAATTTCACAGGCAAAAGCAAAACTGAAAGACGAGCAGGTGCGCCAGGAGGTCATGCCGGAATACCAGGCTTTGAACACGGATGAAATCCAGAATTTAACTAAGGAAGAAGCCATAAAGAAACTGGAAGAAGAAAAGAAATTGCAGCAAGCGATCGAAAAACAGATCCAGGCCAATTCGAAAGCCAATGAAAAAGGTTTTTCAGCAGATAAAATAGCAGAAAACCAGGTACTGACTGAATTGTTGCAGCAATCCAAAGAGACAGAAGAGGAATTGAAAGCTTCTGCAAACAAAACTCCGATCGAACATACCAATCCGAATTCAGACATCGCAAGCCTGGAAACCGTATTGGGTACCGAATATGCTTTTGTAATGAATCAAAAGCCAACGAGTAAGCAGGAAGCGAATAAACAACTACAGATCTTGGATGAAGCATCCGAAAAGATTGAATCGACGATAAGGGAAGAAAAGCGTTCCCAAAATCCGGATGCAAAGAAGATAGAGCAGTTGGAGAAGCAATTGGAGGAAATAAAAACCCGTAAGGGAATTATCGAAGCCGAAACTCCTGTTGCTGTTAGCAATTCGGAAGTGACCAGCCTGGAAACCCTTTTGGGAAATGAATATGCTTTTACAATGATCCAAAAGCCAGGCAGTAAGGAAGAAGCTGCGAAACAGTTGCAAATCCTGAATGAGTTGTCGGAAAGTATTGAATCTAAAATAGACGAGGAAAAGCGTGCAGAAGCTCCGGATGCGAAAAAGATCGGATTGCTGGAAAAACAATTGGATGAGATCCGTAAGAGAAAGGGAGTGATCGAAGTGGAAACACCGGTTGCTGTTAAAACGGCAGTTTCCGGGAATCCTCAGGCAGATCTGGTGAAATTGAAGGAAGAAGAAACGCAGTTAAAAGAGCAATTGACAGGTGCTTCGGCTAAAGAAAAAACAGAAATTGAGAAGAAATTAGCTGCAAACAAAGAAGCGCAACAGCTTACAGAAACTGCAATCCAGGAAAAAACAATACTTGCTTTAGGCAATACCAGTGCCGAAAAGAAACAAACGCTGGAAGCTGTTTCGAGCTCAGATCCGGTAAAAACCGTAGTACTTGAACGTGTTTCGGTTTCAACAAATACAACAGACCCTGTTCTGGAGAAAACCAGCCAGGTTACTTTATTGGATGCAGCAACGGAATACTTAACCAGTCAGGCGATTTTTGAAGAAACGAAGCAAAGCGTTCAAACAGAAGCAGCTTTAAAAGAACAAAAAAGACGTTTTTCAATCGAGATCGGGGAGATTGAAAGTCAGCTGAAAAAAGCAGGGATTGACCCGAAACAGGCAGAAGTATTAAAGAAACAAAAGCAAGCATTTGAAGATGCAATTACAAGGATCGATCAACAGCTGAACGCACAGGCAAGTGAAAAAACATACGACCTGATCAATGATCCTGCGTTAACGAAAACGGTTTCAGTTGCCGAAGAACAAGCTATTGCTTCCAACAAGGACTATCCGAAATTACGGGAGCAGCAACAGGAGATCAATCGTTTGAAAGAAGCGGTGAACCAGGTTAAGAGCCAATTGGAAGAGAAGCGCAAGGAATACGTTGCTGCAAAAGATCCTGCTGAACGCAGTGAAATCCAGGCACAAATTCAGCAGTTGTCGAATCAATTAACGGCTAAGAACGAGCAAATTGTTCAGAAAGAGACTGCTTTAAATACCGCTTTGAATGGAGTGGGAGGTGATAAGGAAGCATGGAAAAACGTTTTGACACGTGAAGTACAACCGAAATCTGCTGTTTCAACCACCATTGCAGACGTGCTGGCACCGGAAGTAGGGACTGGTTTCGAAATTAAACGCGAGCCGGAAGTGACTCCTACGTTAATCAAAAAAGCGATTCCGGTAGGAGTGAAGGCACCAACCGGTTTGGTTTACCGGGTACAGGTCGGAGCTTTTGCAAAACCGATCCCGGAAGATCTGTTCAAGGAATTCACACCGGTTACCGGGGAGAAACTGGATAATGGAATTACGCGTTATTTGGCGGGTTATTTCGGGAATCGTCAGAAAGTACTGGATGCGCAGCAAGACATTCGTGCTTTGGGGTACAAAGACGCCTTCGTGGTTGCGTATTGTGACGGAAAACGCATCAGTTTGGCAGAAGCAAGACAATTGGAAGAGCAAGGTTTGTGTAAACCGATGCGCCAGGATTCGATCGTAATGGAGGTGATCCAGAACACCATTGCGCAACTTCCAGCGGATACCATTGCCAAATACAAAACCGAACCGAAAGTCAGTGATTACAACAAAGCTCCGGGAGCCGTTACCGCAATAGCGATTGAAGAGATCAAGGGATTATTCTACACTGTTCAGGTGGGGGTTTACAACCGTCCGGCAACCAAAGAGCAGTTGCACGATATCAATCCGCTGGTGACACGCCGTTTGGAAAACGGGCAGATCCGTTATTCTACGGGAACTTTCCGTTCAGTAGATGAAGCGCGTCCGAAGAAAGCAGAAGCGGTTGAGAAAGGTGTTTCGGATGCCTTTATTACTGCTTATTACAACGGCGAACGCATTTCCCTGCAGGAGGCGAAGAAATTGTTGGCGGAGCAAGGTGAAGCAATCTTGTTTAAAGAACAGGAGTTACCGAAAATCCAGGAAGCTCCGGTAAGTGAACAAGTTGCGAAAGAATACGCAAAAGAAAACCCGGTGATCGAGAAGCCTGTTTTGAACCAGTACGCGCTGATCTCACAAGAAGTGTATTCCGAATATCCGCGAAAGCTCATGAACCAGTTACGTGTGCAGGGGGATTTCTATTTCGACCAAACGGATTTACGCATCAAGACTCAGGCCAGCGAGGAATTGCCGCGTTTGGTAAACAACACGGTAGTGTTCGATACCCTGGTGCAGGTTCCGGTAAAAGTAAGCGAGTTGAGTGAACCAAATAAGCACTTAGTTGTAGGAGTATGGGACTTTAAAGAGATTCCGGGGGCATGGGCAAACTGGTTATTGCGACTAACACTTCCGTACGAAGTGAAAACAAGCGATTCAACCATTGAGATCTCCATGAACGTGGAAGATGAAGCGCAACGTCGGGAAGTGGAAGGGCTTTTCACCTCACACGGAGGACGCTTGAAGACAGAATGAAAATGAGAGCGAGAATGAGGACTAAATCATCATTCTGTTTCTCATTCTCCTTCTGCTAACTCAGAATGTACTAACTTTGTAAAACAAACACAAGAGATGCAAACGCTTGAACAGAACGAAACAGAAGTTTTAGAATTACTTACAGAACAGAAAGACCTGGTAGTTTACAACGATGATTTCAATACCTTCGATCATGTGATCGAGTCTTTGATCAAAGTGTGTAAACACGAAATGGAGCAGGCAGTTCAATGCACCTATATTGTCCATTACAATGGAAAATGCCAGGTCAAACGCGGTGACTATGAAAAATTGGAACCGATGTGTACTGCGCTGTTAGAAAGAGGAATAACGGCTGAAATTCAATAGGAATTCACCTTAAGAAGAAAAAAAAGCGCAAAGATTGCTTGCAAAAATGAAAAAAGCACGTATCTTTGCACCCGTCTAAAGACAAGGCCTCGTAGCTCAATTGAATAGAGCATCAGATTACGGCTCTGAAGGTTTCAGGTTTGACTCCTGACGAGGTCACTCGAGCGGGGATAGCATCAAAATCGATGCTATCCCCGTTTTTCTTTCCCACAAAAATGTTTGATAATGTTGGTATTGGCTCGAAGTAACTATTCGTGCGAGGGGTTTGAAATCGTTCGTTTTTTCGGTCGTAAATAATCCCCTCGGGGAACATGATATTTTGAAAAATCATTCGTTGACCAATAGAAGCGTTTTCCCACCATAATAGGGGCTTTTGGCAGAATTTAACTATCAGTTTTAAGCACTTTTCGAGGTTTGAACTGCCTTTTTTAATTTTTGCCATTAAATTCTCTACTTCCATCATTTCAGCGGTGAATTTTGCTTGGAATTTGTCGAACATTGGTCGATCGATTACACCCGTTACTAACTTTTCTTCTGCTGTTTCAATCTTCTTTTTCAGTTCTGAAATTTTAGCGGAATAGAGTTTCTTGTTTTCTTGTTGTTCTTCGAAAAGTTTGCTGTACATTACCTCAATACCGATTTTAATTAGTTCGGTTTGTTCTTCGTTAATTTTGTATTCTGAAACGAGCGTTCTAAAGTATTCGTGCATTTGTTTTGCACTCTTACTTGTTTTACACCCAACTGTTCTGCATTTGTAGTACCATAGATTCTTTTTACGGACGATAAAGCCCGTTAAGGGTGTTCCACATTCGGAACAACGAGAAAAGCGTTTCAGGGGCAAATTTTCATCTTCTGCTTTATGGGAAACGGGTTGGTTGCGATTAAGTTCAACCACGTTGTTCACTCTTAGAAAAACATCCCTTGAAATCATCGATTCATGTTTGCCCTCAATTGCTCTATTTGGAACTAATTTGGAAACAATGATTCCGCAATAGTAAGGGTTCGCAAAAATCTCACATAATCTTCTATCGTCCAGTTTCAGCCCCAAAGCTTCCAAACGCTTCAAAATTTCACAATTACGCATTTGCTTTTCAGCTTTCCACATGAAAGCTTTGCGCAACAATTTTCCTTCCTCGTTCAATACAATTTGTTGGTTCACCGCTTTCCCCTTGTTTAGGTTCACGTAACCCCGTGGAATCGAATAAGGGGTATAACCCTTTTCGACCAACTCCCGCATTCCGCTAACTGTTTTATCCTTTCTCATTTGGTTATCCAAATGACCGAATAAAAGCATGATATTACGTTGAAACTCTCCCGTGATCGTACTCGGGTCAATTCCTTGCGATACGGATAGGGTTGTTACTCTGTATTGTTTCTGCAAATCCTGTGCAATCTTCATTCCGTCCGCTCCTGTGCGTGAAAAACGTTCGTAGCTATAAACTAGAATGAAATTCACACGCTTGTTGCGCTTCACGAAAGTTAGCATTCGGTTAAACTCCTTTCTATCGTCCGTTTTCGCGGATTCATGTGTTCCACCGAAGTACTCAACAACGTTGTAACCGTTTGCGCTTGCATATTCTTCACAACGTTTGCGCTGTGTTTCTAAGCTGGTGTTATCCTCTTGTGAGGAATGTGAAACGCGGGTATAAATAACCGCGTTTTTTGCTAAATGTGTGCTAACAATTCCCTTTGGGGCGAATTGATTGAAAACACTTAAACTACTCATGATTTAAATTATTAGAGTTAAAGAATGTTTCTAGTAAAGCCAAACTGATTGTTTCAATATTTTCAATCAGTTGTTCGTACTGTTTTTTGGTAATGTTTCGATATGTGGGAAGTTTCGAAATGTATTGAAATGAAAGCTTTTCCCGTAGTTTCTCTTTCGCAACTTCAATGCGATGTTTAGAAAATGATTCCATGGGGAGTGCTTTTAGCGTTAATCCCCTTTTTAAAAATTAGTGATTTCATTTTTAAATGAATTTATGAATGATCGTAACTTTCAACAATCAATAATTCAGTTGAACAATAAGTAAGAACAGCATGTAGAATTCTCATGTTGTACCCACTTATTTCCTTCGTTGGAATTATCAAATAATCGATTGGATTCAGTTGATCTAATTGTTTAAATAGCAAATCCATTGTTTTGTATAACCACCTCGATGATTCCAGTAATCGTAAGCAACTTCTACAATGGAAATAGAATTTTGCATACAATAATCTTCTAATCCGCGAAGTTGATCAAAAGCGTGCGGTATATCATTAGCGTGTGTATATAGAACTGCTCTTTTTGGTTGTGTTTTCATATTATTTGATTTATTTACACTGCAATTCAAATAAGAATTTATAACTCCAACCCACCCATTTTGTGTTAAAAAAAGAAAAAAACGCTGAACCCCAGTATTTACAAGCGATTCAGCGTTTCTGTTTTGGGGTTCGGGGGTTTTTACTCCCAATCGGGTGAATTCACCACCGATTGAGCGGTTAAATACCCGTGCAAATACGAATCCATGACCATACTGCGGGAAAAATCCAAAGCCCCCGAAAGTTCACGGAGTGGTTCAATTATTTTCACGTTGAACCGTCGAAGCTTCCGACCACTTTCCGACAACAATTCTACGTTCTTCTTTTCCGCTTGTTTTACCAATCGGTTGATTCGTAGAAACTCGCTTGCGTCCGAATCTCCGATTTCACTCAAAGCAATATCGTAGATACTGCGTTGAATAACGTTGAGAATGTTCGGGCGTTCTTTCATTGTTGGAATTAATCCCGTACGGGTTGAAATGATCAAAAAATAGTATTCGTCCGAATTGTTCTGGTTCAGTACATAGCGCACCGCATCCCCTAAAGGGTTCACGTTTCGAAGTCCACCATCGACCAGGTGCGAAGTTTCGAATTGAGTGGTTGAAATCCGATCAACGGGAGACCAGATCAGGGGCATTGTGGAAGATGCCAAAACAGCCTTTTGAAAATCGGAATTATCCAGGAATTCAGTGTGTTTCGCACTGTAATAGTTCCCGTCCGTCAGCGATACAAAGCCCGCCTGAAAAACCTCGCTTTTGATGTCTTTGAGTTGAACAAGCAACTGCACCTTTTCGAAAAGCGGTGTATTATCCGCAACTGCGGTCAGTGTTTTGAGTTTTTCAATGATCTTTTGCAGGATTTTTTCACGTGTGCTTTTGAACAACAACCCCACCTTTTGGAACCCATTGATGTCGGATAATAGAAATTTCCCTAGTCGCTCCGTATCAAGTGAGGTTTTGTTATTCTCTGTTTTTAAAAAGTCGCTGATAAAGATTTCTTCCGGTCGTCCTGCAATGTGATTCCACAATTCAAAGAGTTGTTTGTTTTTTCCCATTGCGATCATTGCGCCATTGAGCGCACCGGCAGACACCCCGAAAACAGCGTGCGGAATTCCTGGCTTTTCCTGCCCGTTTCCGAAGTTGATTCCGTCTTTTAGGATGCGTTGCCACGCACCAACTTGAAACGCTCCGCGCGCTCCACCTCCAGTGAGGATTACAATTAATTTTTTCATGATGAATGATTTAGGATTATGCTTTTCGAACACGGGCATTTCTATGGCTGTTTCCCTTGTTCAATTGGTCTGCATATTTCTGTGCTTCTTGTCTTGTTTTGTAAACGATTGCGGTTACAGCTCTTTTCCATTTTCCATCACCCCAATACATGGAGTAGGAAACGCGGAATCCTGTTGACTTCGCTGTTCTCTTTTTACTTGATGCCATGATTATTTGATGTTATTTTGAATGACCATGAAAAACGGAACTTTATTTCCTGAAAGTTTCCCGTTTGCATCGGTCTTGTAGGTAGAAACTCTTACTGAATTACTGACGTTTCCACCAATCGCCTTGATGTAGTTATTTCCCTTTTCAATGACTAATTCGCCATGTGCCGGAAAGAAGCCCGACGAATCGTAACCCTTTCCACTTTCACGGGTGTAAACGACCAAATCCCCAACTTTTGGCGCGTATTCTGAAACCCTGAATCCTCTTAGCGGTGCGTTTTTGTTATCGCGGTTTGCTTTCGCTTTTTGAAAGTACCCAGCGTGTGAACTTGCATAGGGGAATTGGTTTTCCGCTCCCGCTTTGTAAAAGAGGTATGAAATGAATGCACTCGACCATGGATAAGTTGATTGAACCGAGGAATTTTGCATTTGTGAAGCCGTTAAATTAATCCTTACGGCTTTCCAGTAATCTATAAGGTAATTACTGGCTTGTTTCGATAGTTCTGTGATCGCTTCCCATTTGGTGGCTTCACCTTTCGCAATTCTGATAAGCCTTTTAGCGAATGTATTTCGGTTGAAATAAAAGTAAAGTGCTATTGCTGTTCCGGCGGTTAATAAAATGACAACACTCGAAATCAGTATGATACGATTAGTTTTCATTACTTTGGTGCTTACAAAAGGTGATTTCCGAAAGAAAAGAAGAAGGCGGGAGTTTAGAACGAGTTTCAAGGTGTCTCAAACCAAACTTTGTTACTGTTCTGTTCCCGCCTTTGCCATTTGCCCTCCCCACTTCCTACATGATGGGCAAAAGGCTACCTAAAAAGTACTGAATCCGATTTGCTTTAGAACTCATATTATAGCCAAATGGTACTATGAGTTAGCCTAAAGCGTTTTCTATTTTTCGGCTTCAATGATGCGGTCTATTTTCTTTTCTATTCTTAGAAGACTTTCTTTAATCTGTTTTATTTCCGTGTCGTCAACCGCTCCCTTTAATTCGAGGTCCCGAATTTTGGAAAGCGTTTGGTCTATTTCCTGCTGTTGTGTGATATTGGTTTGGTGGTTTTGCTCGGTCATTGCCGAGGTCTGAAAATAGAACGGTACAACTGAAAAAATTGCTCCGATCAGGATAAGCAAAACGCCTTGTTTCACATTCTCCCAAAGATTTAGATTCATTATTTCAAGGTGTTAGTTACCCGATGCCGATCAACTGCGCTACTGGCAAAGCATCCAATTTGATACCTTGTTTGTAGATCGCAATATACGGTACAGCCGTTTGGTCTTCTTGTTTAACGTAGAGAAGTAAAAACAGCTCTTTCGTATCGCTTACCTGAAACTCTTTCATGGAAGATACGAATATATTTTTGATTACGTCTCTCACGTACATTCCAACAATCATTCCCATACCTTTACCGCCTCCTGCGTTAATTATTGTGTTCAGATCAGATTGTTTAACAAACTTTGTCTGATTGAATAATGCAAAAACAGGCTTTGCGGTTGGAAATTCAAGGTCAATCCGAACGTTCAAATGTGTTTTTTCGATGCTGTTTTCTTCTGATAGTGTACCAATTACTTTTGTACACACGTCCACAAGCATTGCCTGTGCTTCTTTTGAATTAATCATGATTTCTGTGTTTTAATTAAGTTGTTCTGATTCCAGTTCAATAGCCTCAATGATGTCTGAAAGCTTCATTACTTTGAGTGTTTTTTCGTCCTGACGGACTCCGACACAAGGGCAATCGGCTTTATCAGATTGATAGAATACAAGGGAAATCCGAGCGGGGTTCTCTAGCTTGGTTTCTATCATAAAGGCATTGTGAATCGTTTTAAATAATTTTTCGAGTACAATGGGGCTGAACCGTAGCGCAACCATTTTAGGGGTCAAAATGTCGTTGATCGGAATTTCAATTTCAGTTATTCCGTTTCGACACAGTTGGAAAAGTATTTTTCCTTTCTCCAAAATCCGAACACCGACAGTCATTTGACATGGTGGGATTTTGTATTTCACACACAGGGCAATCAATGATTCCCGGAAAGTGAAATTGATGTGTTCTTTACTAATGCCTTTCATGGCTTTAGGTGTTTAGGGTAGAAACCACCACAACCGCCCGTTGAACCTTACAGGGAAATGTGAGATTCGAAGGAAACCCGTTTTTGCGGATAGTTTGCCTTTGATCAGAACCGGAAGATCCCCGATAGCGGTTGTTGTAGTCTGCGAGTACATGGGGGCAACCTTGCTGTGAATGTCTTCCCATGTAAAATGAACATCTAAAGGGATTACAGATGAATTGTCAGCAAGTAAGGTGTAATGCGCATTCGAAGTAATGGTGGAGATTTTAAACCCACCTACATAGAATTCGTAATACTGATTCCAAACCTCCAAATTAAAGCTGGACGGATTTGTGACCAGGAACGAAACCCGAAAGGTCACACCGACATTATCCAACTTCTGAACCGCATACCCCAATACTTCGTAATTGACACTTTTTGAAATTGAAACAATTCCGTAAATGCCAACGCCTAAAAGACCGAAAACCACAAAGACCGCTACTGGAATCCAAACCCGTTTCATAGCCCGATGAATAAAAGTCCTATGCCTATAATGATCAGAGCCGAGTACATCAGCGTATTGTTTGAAGAACTGCTTTCAGGACTGTATTTGATACGCTCCAAGCGGTTCAGCCAACCTTTGATATACCTTGTCTTCGGTGAAGCCTTATAGCGGTTCGCGCGTACTTCTTTAAGTGCGTAGAACAAATCTTTTTGATTTAATTTGTTCATGAGTTCAATACCTTCAGTTGTAAATACTTTGTGGTAAACAAGCGGGTGTTTTAGGCGCGAAAGTGCTTTTTCGGCAAGTATGCGTATCCCACTAACACCGTGGTTTACTGCACCATCGTAAAGCATGGTCGCAACTGATTGATTGTTCAGTTTCCCGAAATTGTTCTTATCCCAAAAATTACGTTTTAAGATCAGTTCCGCAGTTGCCCGGGAAAGCTTTTTCATTTCTGCAACAGTCGGAGTGCGTCCGAGGAATCCTGTAAGGGTAGGTGCAGCGATCCCCCAATTTGTACCGATCAGGTTGCCTAAATACCAATTGCCGTCGTCTTCGGGATCGTTTTGGTATCCACCCTCGTTAAGACCTACAATTGCCTGAGATTTTTCAAAATTTGCCATGATATGAAGATTTAATTGGTTACCGTCTGTTCGTTAGATTTACATGAGTTTCATAGCTTGTGTATAGAGGTCGTCGAGATTCTTGATTATGCCAACTCGAATGGCTTCGTTATATGCTGTTTTAAATCCGTTACCAATTTTGCCGTCAATCCCTCCTGAATCACGAATAGCACTGACTATCTTATCATTCATTTTCATTGCCCCCATGTTGAACAAGTAGGATTGCATTTTTACTATTTCATCTTTTGAGAATGTTCGTCCACCAAATGAAGAGGTAGAAGAACCGCCGGAACTACTGCCGGAACTCGGTTTGTAAGGTGCGGGATTTCCACCATCGGAAACCCCGTCCTTTTCGTCGGCTTCTTTCGTTGCTCGACTTTTCTGAACCTGTTTGATAATGATAATCGTAGCGACTGTCACTATAATGGCTATGCCTAAAGAAATGGCTATAACCTTGATTACTTTTTTGTTTTCGGGTGTCATGATTTCACGTATTTGTATGGTACGAATGTCACCGTGTCTGCTCTTACATATCCTTCGGTAGTACCCCAAAAACCTACGGGTTTACTCAATTTAACTTTGAGCCACCGATAAGGGAATCCATTGTAAACCGTAGTTGTCGCCGTGGTCACTTTTCCGATTGGTGTTCCTGCTCCAATGGTGGTTAACAGGTTACTAAATGGATCGTACCACGCGGAAGCTGTATTGACCTCTGCGGATGTCCGAATATTTGCGTAATCTGAACCGCCCTGCCATTGTCGCTTTGGATAGAGTGTTGTCTTTTGAAGTTCAGCAACTGAATTCTTCAACTGATTTTCTTCGTCGAATATGGGGACAACCTGCCCGTTTTGAATACTGCTCGCGTTGCTGTTGGTGGTGGTGGTATTTCCTCCTGTGTTTGACGGTGGTGGTGTTTTGGTTTCAGGAGGTGTTTCGTCACCGCCTTTTTTCTTTTCCTCTTTTGGGTCTTCCTCGGACGGTTTATTGAAGATCAGGTAAAGACCGATTCCGATAGCAGTTACAAGCAAGACTGAACCCGCAATAAGGAAAATATGTTTTCTCTCCAGTGCCATGACTTAGTTTTTTGGTAGCTTGTTGATCTTAGCAACAAGCGAATTCATTTTTGCCTTATCCGTCACCGCTTCCTGCAATACTTCAATCAAATCACTGTCGTAAGATTCATTGAATTCATGGGTGATCTTCGACACGTCATTTTGATGACCAAGCCCGTTGAATGCGTTTACAATGGTACTTTGATCGCTGCCGAACCATGAATAGGCATCCCAAATTCGTTTCGCGACTTCTCTTGATTCAATCAGGGTTATAGTTGCTTTTCCCATTTTTTGGTAAGTATTCGGATTGAATACCCCCGACGAGATCAGTTTATTTAAACCTCCCTGAGCTTCCTGACTATCCGGATTTCTAAAAGCTTCTTCCAGTCGTTTGACAATTGCAGATTTTTTAATTGTCCGAACAATCAGGATCGAAACACCCGCAACTGCAAGCCCTCCCAAAATCGAACCCCCTATTATGAGTGTTTTGCGGTTCATGACAATAGTTTTACTGTACTGGATGTGCCTAATGCTTTGGAAGATCCCAAAACCCTTGCACCGCCTTTAATCCCAATCGGAACCGGAGCATCTAAAACCATTTGCCCAGGTGTTTTTCCACGGTTCGTACTTTTAATGATGTAGTAGGCTATCAAGCCCACTCCCAAAATTGCTGTTCCGATTACTACCGCACGAACTACGTTTGCAGTATCTCCGAACCAATCCACGATACCCATTCCGAAATCGGTCATTTCCCCTTTGAAATCGGTTGTCAGATCAACGCCCTGTTCGTCCATGTACTCACGTAAATCGTGCGTATCGGCAGAAGTTCCAGCACCCGCCCGTTGATTCCAGAATTTGAGAAACCATGCGTTAGCCCCTTGTTTTCCAAACCAACTTTTTAAGGCTTTGTGAAACACGATCCAACTTTCGGCATTGTCTTCCGAAGTCGGAATTACTTTACTAGGATCTACTCGCATTGCTCTTAGGTTTACATCTGCACGATTCGTTGGCTCGGAATAACTGGATAAACTCGCTAATTGCTTTCATGCGTTTGCGGTTCAGTTCCGTGTCTTTCTTTGCGAATACAGCACGGTAACAATTCTCTACTTCAGTAAAATCAAAACCAAGGTTCAAAGCCATGTGAACTGCGATAATATCAGCTGTCAGTTCATTGGCAACTGCCTTTCCGAATTCAGGGTTTTTGTATTTGTGCCCGTATTCGTGCAAAAGCATGATCATGAGCATTGGAACGGTATAATCTGCAATTGCCTTTTTCGAAACTTCAATCATCCCGGAAATGCGGTCGATTCTTGCAGGGGTGGTCAATTCTGTTCCTCCATCCTTCAATTGTTCGAGGTACAAAATTGAAAAGCCCTCACTTTGGTAAATCGTTCCTTTTTCACCCGCTTCCAGTCGTGGCAGTTCCGTAGCGAACCACTTGATAAATGCGATGAACTTCCGGTCTTCTTCCGTCAGTTCCAAAGGGCATTTTGTGTCGGGTTTTACTTCAATGCGTTCCAATGCAAAACCTGTTTGCCCAGGTGTTTCATTTTCTGCAACAATTCGGGCAGTCAATTCATCAGGAACAATCGGCATTTTCATTTTCAAATCAAGGCTCTTTGAGAGCTTCAATCTTCTTTGAGCGTACACGCGTTTAGTATTGGAATCAAAGACCGTAATCCGAAGGCTCAACGGTTTAAGAATCCGTAACCCTAAAATCAGGTGAAAGGGTTTTCCGTAAGGGAACAAATCGAACTGCATGATTATAATTTTTTACCGATTAATATTCCGACACCAACCGAGATAAGTGCAACGGCAATAAATAGCCCTGCATTCTCTTTCATGGTATCTAACCATTTTGGTTTTTTAGGCGTTTCAACCGTTTGCGTTGTACTTGGTGGGGTGGAACTCTCTGTAACTGTAGTGCTTTCTTTAGTCGGCACGGTGGTTGTCTGCGCGGGTGCTGTTGGTAGCACTTGTGGAGTTGGTGCGGTGGTCTGCACTTCTGAAACTGCTAAATCTTTTTGCACATTTTCAGACGGATAAATAACCTTGATTTGAGGTGAAATAATACGAGGGTCGCTCAATTTTACCCCACCTGTTGAGGTTGTCGAATTAGGGGCTGTTGTTGTCATACCTTTAAATTTTTCTGTTGATTGCTATTGCTCCCGAAAGCAGACCCAAAACAAGGGGAAGTGACCACATTACTTTTTGAAGAATCAGGCAGATCACTATTCCAATGAAAGCACCGATCAAAAAGCCGTTGCGATACGCTTTCGCCCCGTTCCGGTAATCTTGCGGGTTAACTGGTTGCATTGCTACTCATTTTAAATTTTCGGTAAAGCTTGATCGAACCCCAAATGATAAGAATCGCTGCAACCGCAATTAAAACACCAATTCCGATATTGCGCCAAAGCTTTGAATTGGGCTGGTCGTTACTGCGATAGGGTGCAACGTAACTGTCTTTGGGAACGTAGTCCGTATCAACCCCAGATAAGTCAATAGGGCTGTCTTTTCGTTTGATCGTAGTTCCGTCAGGTCCGCTCGTGATGTACCATCCTGCGTCGTTCAATTGTCTTTCCAGTTCGCGAGCTAAATCGTCATTTGTCAATTCGGCTTGCATCTGCTGTTTAAAAAGCTCCTGCGCCTTTTTTTCACTCATGTAACTCATAGCTTTGCAATTTGTGGCTGTGCAGTTTTAACTGCATCGCCGGGTTTAACTGAGGTTGTTGATTTCGCTTTCATAAAGGCGCGAATTCCGATAATGATTCCGATAATGACCACAACTGAAATTCCAATCCACATCCACATTTGACGGTTTCTTTTTGCCCGCTCTAATTCTAATTGTTGTTGTGCTAATTGTGCTTGCTTTTCTGCATCGACATCCGATTGTTCCCGTTGTCCTCGCCCGATCCCGCCCAGGACAGAACCAACAGCCGACAGCGCACCGCCAACCATTTGCCATACTGCGCCATCGGCAGAGGAATAACTATCTGCCTCTAAAAGCATTCGTGCAATAGATTCCCGTAACTGGGAGTTTGTAGCCAGATGCTTGACTACAACAGCATACATAACAGGCGATGGCAGAGCAACGCCCACGGATACGCCCGATTTATGTAAAACCTCCAAAGTCTCCTTTGGAAATGCGTAAACAACTTCTTTAAGTCGGGCGCGAACAAGCTTGTTGTTTTCCGCTTCCCGTTGATTGCGCTCATTGTCTAATATTGTTTCTGCGAGTTTCATTGTGCCACTGCTTTTAATGCTAAAGCCTTTTTGTGGCGAATCACCATCACGATAACAATTATCACGATGATAGAACCGCCGATGATTAACCCCCATTTGAGTTGCGGGTTCATTCCTTTGGCTTTTTCTACTTCTGCTTGTGCCGTTGCCTGTGCTTGTTGCAATTCAACTTCTTGCATTTGGGTTTCGTGCGTGATCTGCTCCTGTTCCTTTTGTAAAGCGAGTTGCCCCAGTTGTTGAGCGTGTGCAGTGGTCAATCCTTTTGAAAGTCCGTCGCTTTCACCTTTCACCAAGGCTTCTAATTGACGTTCGATTGCCTTTATTTGGTCGGGAATCCGGCTTTTTTCTGTGTTCATTGCCGAAATCTGGGCGTTATAATCAACGGTGGTGTTTTTTGCATCGTAAATCGCTTGTTCAACAGTTTTACCGTTTTCTTTCTCCCAATCTTTTTTACGACGATTATTCAACCCTTGCAACCAAGTAATGTCCGAAGCCATTAAATTGATTGAGTTCTGAAGGTTTGCAATAGTTCTCGGAATCTCGGTTAGCCGTGCTTCCAAACGCTGTTTTTCTGCTTTCAAACTGTCCAAAGTGGTAGAACCATCAGCAGAAAGTTTGGCTTTAGGCAGAAAGAAATTCCAGTTAATTCGTTTCATGACTTCATGTTTTAAAAGGTTGTCCGCTCGATGCGGACAACCTTTGATTCAGGGGCTTTTATCTGCGTGGTAACAGATGTTGTTGCGGTAATATCAAACCTGCTGTATTTACTCGTGCAGGTCCAAACGTCTTGATCGGTTCGTTTCCGCTCAACGGTTCCGAAATGTCTACTTTGTAAAGCGGGAAAATCGTATAAAACACGCGTGTAAGCGGTTCAATTTCGATTTCCCAGTAGGTAGACCCTGTGATTTTTTCGTTGATCGGTGCGTCAAGCATATTTTCAAGATTCTGATAAGCAGACTTGAACTGTTGCATGTTCAACGAACGCTGATTCGAATTACCGTTGGGGTTACGTTCATTCACTGTGATGAATTTGGTAATCTGCAACTTGTTATCGGATTCGATGCGCATGAATTGGGTTACGAATGCGCTTGCCGAAGATTCCAACAACTCGACGTATTCAACGCCTGGTTGCCCCATGGTAATTTTAATTTCCGGATCACTCCCGAAATTCGGTTTTGATGAGAATTTGTTTTTCCCGAAAATGATCGCCTTGTGAGCAATTTTATCCGGATTCTCGACGATGATCTGGTACGGGTCTGCCTGAAAAACTTTTGTTCCCTGCGCTCCTGTTCCTGTTGCGCTCTCATCAGGCGCACCCTCGATGTAATCGTAATAGGGTTCGTGATACCCAGTACCGTCAAAATTGCTGTACTTACGATCTAAGTGGTTTAGTACCTCGGCGAACGGGGTACGTTTTTGATTTAAGTTCATAACTCATTAGTTATGTGATTTAGCCTTCGCTTGTGGTAGTGACAGGAGTTGTCGTTACCGTCTGCGTTGTTCCCTGTTTAGCCACGGCGGGAGGTGTGGTTGCTGGATCGGTAGTCTTAGGTTTGGTCAATTGATAGAGAATGTAACCGCCAATGACTTGCGCTATAACACTTACTCCGATAATGATAAACCATTGTCTACCTGTGAATTTTTGTGCGTCCATTTTGAAAAAGAATTTTAGTTATAGGACTGTGTTTTCTTCTTCGAACGAACGAGTTTCAAAAATGTTAAATCGGTAACTGCCCACTAAAAGCGGGGAAAGTGGGGCAACTAAATGTTAAAACCGCATTTGTCGCGAGTTACAGAAGTCTGAAAAGTGGGCAGTTAAAAATTAGATAGGCTATTTGTAAGGTGATCTACCAAAGTATTTGGCTTCAAATTAATTAGATTTAAGACAAATTAATCATAGCAATGGAAAATTCTGATCTAATACAATTGGACAAACATAGTTCAAGTGAAATTGGTTATGACTCTTTAAGAACAATAATAATTAGTCGTTTTGGAAGAAGACTTTTTGATTTTCGATCGATGAAAGAAATAGTCTTTGATGTTCTCAAAATGATTGATAAAACATCTACTGCATTATTTGAGGACAAATCAATTAAAGAGAATGTCTTAATTATTTTAAAGCACTTCAAATTGGAGAATGGTAAATTGTTCCTGGTTAGAGAAGCGATGAAAAGAATTAAAACTTCGAAAACCAGTATTTCAGAAGTTTCTGAATTAGACATTTTTTACTGCTTTATTCTTGGTTTTGATAAACTTCCAAAACTTCAATTAAGAAAGATTCAAAAGGAGGTTGAAAAAGATTTAAGAGAAATAAATGAATTAATTACCCATTATGAGAGTTTGGAGGTTATCCAAAAGTTGATGAAAGGTGAAGAAATCCACCGAAGCAACAATGCAATTATTCATTTGTATGGAAGATGTCTAAAAGAAAGACAAGCCATGTTTGATTATTTCTTTAAAGGAATGTATAACAGAGCCTTTCAAATGTCTAAATACGGTATGGATGAAGGAACGAAATTCTACATAGCAAACACTTTTAATTTTAAACCATATAGCTATAATCAAGATTCATTTGAAACCAATTATAATTATCAAAATATTGAGTGTTGCTGGCATCGAATGCACTCTAGTAATGAATGTTTTGGAGATAAAGCAATTGAATTAGCAAATATTTATAAAGCGGATAAGAACCTCTTTTACGATAAATTCTTTGAACTGGAACCTATTGAAAATATTTTTCTAAGAATCGAAAATTACTTATCTATCTTGCCATTGAAAGAACAAAGACGCGAAATAATTATAGAATCTAAAAGGCTTTTTATAGCGAAAGAATGGTTAGCCTTTTATGCAATTATTCTTCCCCAGGTTGAAGGCTTATTTTCAGAAATGTGTGAAGCAAGTCAAGCGAAAGGGAGAACTGATTCACTTCCTAAAAAAGTTAGAGCTATTCGAGACCATTCATACGATAATGAAATCATGCTCGACTATTACGAATACATTCTTCCAGATCAAAGAAATCGATTTGCACATGGTGGGTTGCCTGAAAATCCGAAAATACTAGCATTTGATATGCTGACGGACCTTGAAAATGTGCTTTACTTATATAGTGAGTTAAACAATCCTTTAGTAATCGTTAATCGTTTTATTTCACGCAGGAGTCAATCAGATTTCCCTGATTATACTATCTACTCGGTTTTTTTTAATTTGGTAAATAATCTGAAGCCTAATGACAAAGGGCAAATTGCAACAAAAATCGATTCTTTTAATTTAGAATTTTTGACTTCTAACCATGATCTAATAAAGGAACAAATTAAGTTTTCTTTTAAAGATTATTTTGAACAAAAAGAGGTTATTGTTATTGAACTTCAAAAAAAAGATCTTCCCGCGTTAGGTTCAGTTGATAAAATGGATAAGGCAATAAATTTCGATATGTCACTAATAGCTGGATTGTATTTTGATGCTTTTACTGCTCTTTCTAATGCATATCTATTGAATTCCTTTTTTAATGAAACAAAAAAATATTGTAAGACTTATAAGATAAATAATTTCTTGACTGAAGAATTTGCTATTTGGGAGACAGAAAAAAAAACTTTCCGCAACATAATTCAACTTACAGACTATTTTGACAGTCAAACAAGGAATGAATAAATATTATTCGTAATTTAAACTCGATTTAGGTGGTTAGGTTAGGTTGATTAGTGAATGGAGTGGGACGCCTGTCTTACTCCATTCGCATTTTTAGGGAATGGTTCATTACCTTTTAAACTTATTGACAATCAGATAACAGATTACCAGATCATTTAAAGCGAAATTCATTATACTTGTTATTAAAATTTAAATTAAAAACCCATATAGTAACATGGCAAAAAGATCACAGGCTTTACCGATGGACAATACACCAACTCAATTGAAATTTTCTAAATCAGAATTCACAAAAAACTTAGACGAAAGAATCGCATTAGGAGAAGAGTTATATAATCGACATGTCAGAACCCAAGATGAATATTCTAAAAACAAAGAAGATTATTATAGTTGGTCCGATTATAATTCGGAATTTTTGAAACAAGCCTTTAACAAAGAAAATAACGAATACAAGAAAAGTTACGATAGTGAAAATTCCTCTTATTTTGGGGTAATTGGAGGTACAATTTCTCTGACACAAGAAATACAGGAATTAAAAGGAGACATAAATAATTGTTTAGGTAATCTGAAAAATTTACGTCAAAAAACGGCTCTTTTAAAAAGTGTTA
>CBIHOM010000026.1:0-61539 GCA_966212075.1 uncultured Fluviicola sp. | reverse complement strand
AGCTTTTGAAGACTGAGTTGCAACAAACGTTAGTGCGGCAGCAACGAGGGATAAGTGATAGCTTTTGAAAACTAACCGTCCTTACGGGAATATTGACTGATAAATCCAATCAATTGGAGTTAGGAAAGTATGCTGGCAGTGTCTTTTTTCTGCGGATTAAAGAATACTCTGAAATAGTAAGACTTGTGAAACAGTAGGTTTCTCAGTTCGAATTTATTTTTTCGGGCAGACTCGGGATTTCGGAAACTATCTTTACATTTACAGAACGTTCTTTTTATTGATCAATACCGGAAAATGGTTTCATCCGTCGTGGCGGATGAAATAATAGGGAATCGTGTGTAAATCACGAACTGTCGCGCAACTGTAATTCCGATCGTGTAAAAACGTCGGAAAAGTCAGATACCTGCCTTTTCTGATCTGTTCACTTTGGTGAAGAGAATTGACCATGCTTTCGCGATTGAAGCTCATGTCAAGGTTGTTTTAGTTCCTTCTTCCGAGGATCAGACTTCCTGTATCTCCATTTTCGAAGCGTAGAACATTAAAAAATAAAAGCTTATGAGTGATCATGAACAAGTAATTTGTCCGCGCTGTAATTCCCGCTTTGAATGTAAAGTTGGCTCCATTTCGCTTTGCCAGTGCACCAGTGTGAACCTGACAGTTGACGAAAGCCAATACATTTGTGATCATTACGAGGAATGCTTGTGTGCAGCCTGCATGCTGGAAATGAAAAAGGAATACAATACGAAATTATTAGAACAGCGTTTTGCAGGTATTTCAACTCTTTTTAAGAAGAAATGAAATATTCCCTCAAGGGGAGAGAAAAAAATGATAATTAAAACGAAATGAATATAGAACAACGGATCCAACAAGCTGAAACACGTATTTTTAAAGCTGTTTTTCCAAGCACAACCAACCATTACGACACGCTTTTCGGAGGAACTGCCATGCAACTAATGGACGAAGTGGCTTTTATTGCTGCAACCCGTTTCAGTCGTCAGCGAATGGTTACCGTAAGCAGTGACAAGATCGATTTTAAAAAACCGATTCCTGCCGGAACAATTGTCGAATTAATTGGTAAAGTAACTTACCTGGGAAGTACCAGTTTGAAAATCCGGGTGGAGATTTTTATTGAGCAAATGTATTCCGACCAGCGCGAGAAAGCAGTAACGGGTGAATTTACTTTCGTTGCGATAGATGAAAACAAGCAACCTGTAAAAATTCTTAGGGAATAATGAAAAATCCCTCCCGGCTGCACCGGGAGGGATATTCTTATTTCTGTTGTTTACTTATTCTTTTACAACGACAATTCGTTCTGTAAATACCTGGTTTTCTTTGAATACAAAGACAGAGTAAGTTCCCGGTGGCAGATTTTGTTTTTTGATTTCATGACTTTCGCCACGTATCGTACCGCTTTCAATTTCCTGTCCTTCAAGTGAAGTCAACTGATAACGGCAGTCTGTTCCGATCTTTGCAGTGTTGATAATAAAGTTCCCGTTGTTCGGATTCGGATAAACAGAAAGCTGTTGCTGTTCTGCTGAAGTTGATAAAATTCCGGGAACTTCTCGATCATCAGCTGATCCTGTTGTTTTCAGATCAGGCGGAGGGGTTCCGCCCTGGGAGTTGCAAATCAACACATCGCAAATGTTGCAGTTTGCATCAATGAATTCTACCCGGAAACAAGCTTTCACGCTTTGCGAGCAACAAGACAATGCAAGGATAGGAGGGAATTTGAGGTTGAGTGTCAATGATTCGTTGGTAATGACTCTTGGAGTTGAAGTTGTCAATTCGATGTCGTTACTGAAAGTAGCAGATGTGGAGTAAGCATATGGTGAAAATGAAGCTGTAAACCCAGACAAAGTAGCTGCTGGAGATACAAAGTGTCCGAAATCCGCATTGGTAATAGAACAATAATTACGACAAAGATCACTGCTTGGTGTAACCAGGTAATTCAGCAGTGTGACACGTACTTTTTTGATTACTTTCCCTCCCGAATTCAGATCGAATGATGCATTGGCATTCCCATTGGAGCTAGTGAGGTTCAATGAAAGCAGTTTGGCATTCACTCCGGTACAATTACATCCGGATGAAGGTGGTACATCACAAGACACCTGCCCGGCAATAACTGTTGGTAATCCAAGAGTACGTGTTCCGTTGATCGAAACCGAGTTGGAACTCCATCCGCTTCCGGCTCCTGCAACGTCGGGTGTATTTAACACGGAAAGCGTACTTACACCTACAAAGGGGCCGCTGACATACACTTTATTGTTCGGTCCTAACTGTAAACCATTGAAAGGGTATTGCTGTCCGGAGGAAGTAACTGCACTTGCAATAGTAAATGGAGTAGGACTTGCAACTGTAATATCGTATTGATACAAATTACATGTAGCCCCAACTCCTGCAAATCCCTGGCCGATATAAATATAATTCCCGTTAGGTGAAAATTCAAAACCATACGTATTTCCACTTCCACCTACATTGATGGATTTGTCGAGCGTCATATTTCCAGTGGATAAGTTGAAATTAAAGGTTTCTGCAAATTTTGATCCACAAAGTGCCAACCCAAGTTTGGTGCCTGAAACACTAAATTTCATTTGCCCCTGTGCATTGTAATTTGTGGTATTGTGAGCAAGCCCGACTACTTGAGTGGTGAGGTTGGCCATCAATGCTGTCTGTGCGCCTGCACTGGAGGTAATTCCGGTAAAAGCAGGTGTATTGGTGATATGGAATTTGTAGAACTGTGTTCCACCGGAAGCAGTTGGACTGAAGTCATGGGCAACAAGCCACCAACCACCGGATCCGTCTGGAGTAACAGCAAGTTTTTCTGAGAAACGTGTTCCACCCCCAACAATAGAAACTGCCGGATCATACGTTACCGTATGGGAAGGATAAGTTCCGGTAACCGTTACAAGTGCAACCCCAATTCCATTGGGTGTTGCCGGTGTTGTTTCAACTCCTTCGGAAGTAACAACCAGAAATTTGGTGCAGAAATTACCCGGCAAAGGAATAACTATTGCTGACTGTGTAGAGGAGGGACTTCCAAGCATGGATGAAGTGACAGAAGCGTGCGTGGCACCATGCCATATTCGTTGCCCATCGGCATAAAACAAGAGGTTTCCGCTGTTGTCGGAAGCAGCTGTACATCCTTCATTGGTAATCATTACTGATCCTGGTTCAGGTGAGGTGGTTGCTCCTGTAAAACGAAGTCCGCCGTTGTTCCCGAAATACCAGACACTTGTTTGGGCAAATGAATAGATTGCGCAGGAAATGAGAAGTAATCCTGCAAGAAGATTTTTTTTCATAAGTGAATAGTTTATATGGTCTTACTCTATAATTCGGTTTTCAGTTCCCCTCAGCCTGGTTGGAAAGCATTCAACTATTCCAGCACGTGCAACCCTAAATTAGTCTTTTATTTCGATAATATTGGAAAAGAATTGAATGAAACGAGAAGATTGCCGTATTTGATCTGAAAAGTTAGTCTTATTACTTTTGTTCAATGCATGGAATCAATTTTCAATTATTTTTAGGTAATGAATAACGTAATCCGATTTGTTTCAATAACGATATATGCTTCCGTGTTGTTTGTGGTCTGTTCATGTAAAGGGAATAACAATAAACAAATCTTTACGGATAGCGAACAGGATCAATTAGTTTTGGATTCATCACATAATTTACCCTTTACCTGCATCATTGATACACCATTTTGTACCGATTCGGCTTGCAGTGGCATGTATCGGGGAGTAGAATTTGTATCGGAACGTTACATCGATCAACTTGATTTAAACGGTACGGATGTGGCTCACCAATATTCGAACAAAATGTGTGAGTATGTGGGTAATAAACTGAAACAATTGTATCGCGACAGTTTGTACAGCAAAGTCGATTTTAACCGGATCCGGATTTCTACAAAAGGAATGAACGGAGATTCGAATTATGTGGAATACAAAGTCTATATTCCTTTTAAGCGTGTTCCGAAAAATCAGGCAATGACTGCTTTTGATCATTGCGGAGGATGGGGACATAAACCCGAATTGAAAAAAAGAAAGTTTGATTTGCTTTCCAGTCCTAATAAGATCGTAAAGAACCGAAGGCTTTGGATCAGCAGATTATTCAAAACAAAAGAAGGTCTGCAGGAATATTGGATCCAATGGCAGCATACGAATTATTCCAGGTAGATTTACCTTTCAATTATTGATAGATCAAGAAATAAAAACTTAACTTTTTGATTCAAAAAAGTTAAGTTTTTATTCATTATTGGAATCCAATTATACTTCAAAATTGTTTAATAATTGGTTGTGAGATTAATTATTATTGTGTTTGTAATTAAACATGCCGAAAATTTATGAAGAAAATTTACCTTTTGTTAGGTTGTTCGCTATTACTGCAATTTACCAACAACCTTTCAGCTCAGGTACTCTTATCTGAGGATTTCAGTTCCGCAACAGGAACAACACCACCAACAGACTGGACCAATAATGATATCGATGGGGGAGGAAACGTTTGGGAATTTAACAATCCCGGAGGAAGAAGCTTAACTATGCCAATTTCAGATCCCGCTGCGATCTTCGACAGTGATAACTATGGAAACGATGGGATTCCGGAAGATTGTGCTTTGGAAACACCATTATTTGACGCAAGTGCCACCTCAAACCCGATCTTTCTTTCTTTTGACCAATACTTTGATGCCGATTACGGAGGAGAATTGTATGTGGAAGTTTGGAACGGAAATGCCTGGGTACAGGTTTATTCTTCTTTTACAACATCAAATAATGATCCGGAACATATATTGCTGGACATCACTGCGGATCTGAATGGAGCTTCTGATGGTCAGGTTCGTTTTCACTGGATCGGGGATTATTCCATGTATTGGATCCTTGATAATGTATTAGTGGAGGCAATAACTTGTATTCCTGTCACAGATTTTGCAATTGATAATACCGGAACTGATTCATTTGATCTTTCATGGACGATTAACGGAACTGAAACAGCTTGGGACCTGGAATACGGGGCACCCGGCTTTGTACCTGGTACAGGAGCTGAATTAGGTTCAGAATCTGTAACTACGAATCCATATACTTTAAACGGTTTGGATCCGGGAACGCCATATGATGTTTATATCCGTGCAAATTGCGGAAGTGAAGAATCTTATTGGACTTTGGTTTCAGGAACAACCGATTGTGCACCAATTACAAGCCTCCCATGGTCTGAAGATTTTGAAACAATGACAAATCTTGGCTACGGTTATTTCCAAAACTGCTGGTCGGCTTCGGAAGGAATGTGGTTTTCAGATTTTGACGGTTCATGGGAAGTAGGAGAGCCGGCCTATTCAGGAATGAACTACATGGCGCTTTATTCCTGGAACGTTCCTGATACATTGTGGACTCCGGAATTCCAATTGACAGCCGGGACAAATTATGAGTTCAAGTTCTATTTCGCCACGGAAGGCAGCTCAGACGGATGGGATGCAGAAGTAGTTACATTGGATCAGACAGGGGCTATCGGAACATTACCCACAGGGACTTTTATTACTCCTGCGGAAACTCCTGATGAAGACTTTACCGGTCATTTAACCTGTTTTACACCGACAACTTCCGGAGTATATAAATTTGGGTTAAGTATCAATTCCAATGGGAATCCTTATTATCTGCAAGTGGATGATTTCAGTTTAATTGAAAGAAGTGTAAGCGCGGGAACGGATGGTTCTGCTAGTGTTTGTCAGATAGAAGGATTGGTTGATCTTAACAGCTTGATTGTTAAAGATGATGAGATCGGATCATGGACTTTTGCCCCGAATCCGAGTGCCATTGTAAACGATTCCCTGTTCAATCCTCAGTTTGTACCTGCCGGAACGGTATCGGTGAACTATATTACAGAAGGATGTTTAGTGGATACAGCTTCAGCGATTATTACCATTTACCCACCTTCAAGTGCAGGTCTTGACGGTGGAATTACAGCATGTAAGAACGAACCGATCGATTTGTATTCCGGATTGGGAGGAACAGTGAATTTCGGCGGTAGCTGGTATAATCCGACGCACGATTTGATGCCGAACTCACAGGTAATCACAGGAACTTTCCCGGGACAATTCAATTATGTATATATTGCCGGGAATGGGGTTTGTCCGAATGATACCTCCAGTATCGTTGTTACAGTTACGATTTGTGACTGGTTATCAGTAGATGAAAATGCATTGGAAGAAATGAGTGTATACCCGAATCCTTCATCCGGAATGGTATTCATAGAATCTGCATTTACAGGAGCGGCATTCAAACTGGAAATTACGGATGTGAATGGACGAACTGTTGAAAATGGAAATAATACCATTTTAGAAGGAACGAATACTGTAAATCTGAGCCATGTCCAAAAAGGGACTTACTTCTTTAAGCTTTCAAATGAAAATGCGGAAAAAGTATACCGGGTGATAATTCAATAGGTCATAGAACCCTGATTCCTTTCAAAGAGTCAGGGTTTTCTTTTCTTTTCGCATAAGTTGTTAAATATCATACATTGTGGATAACTATCTTCTTCCGATGAAGGAAAATTTGGGACCCGCTGTGATTTTCAGAATAGCTTGTGTTTTTTGCTGATAGGTCAATAGATAGCACATAAATTGTCTAATCAATTATTGATGTGATGAAGCTGGGCGGAACTTAAAAAACTCTTTTTTAATACCTTAAAAGCAACAAAAAAGCACGGAAACGAGTCTTTAACGTGGTATTTAATTTTTTAATATTATATCCAAGTAATCTAAACAAAACATACTATAATTATGAAGAAAATGTATACTTTGTTAGGTTGTATTTTGCTCTTGCAGCTATCAAACAACCTATCAGCCCAAGTCATTTTTAGCCAGGACTTTAGTTCTGCGACAGGAACGACACCACCAACCGGGTGGACAACCACCGATATTCCGGGAAATGGGGAGGTTTGGGCTTTCGACAACCCGGGAGGTCAAACATTAAATGCTCCGATTTCCGATCCCGCAGCAATATTTGATAGTGATAATTACGGGAACAATGGTTTAGCTGAGGAGGCTACACTGGAATCACCGGTATTTGATGCAAGTGTTATCACCGGTGCAATTTTACTGTCTTTTGATCACACTTTTTTTGATGATAGTGAAAACGGTGGAACAGGAGCTGAATACTTTGTAGAGGTCTGGAATGGAACTTCCTGGGTAATAGCCTTAAGTGGTATTGATGATACACCCGATCCTGAACATGTTTCATTGAATATTACATCTCAGGTAAATGGATCAGCTACTGCAAAAGTACGTTTCCGTTGGACAGGAAGCTGGGGTTATTGGTGGATCCTTGATAATATTGTATTGGAAGAAACGAGTTGCGCTCCGGTTATGAACCTGGTTTCAGATATGGTAACTTCCAATTCGGCTGATATTTCCTGGACTATAGGTGGAACAGAAACTGATTGGAACATTGAATACGGAATAAGTGGGTTTACACAGGGCTCGGGATTGACCGGAACGGCATCCGGAACACCTGCATTTGCTGCCGGATCATTAACTCCTGATACATATTACGATTTCTATGTTCAGGCAGATTGTGGAGGAGGAGATCAAAGTTCGTGGACCGGGCCGATAACAATTTATACCGGCTATTGTGAATTTGAAGGATTGGATTCGGATTATTTCATCAATAATTTCTCTACGACAAATGGAATTTCCAATATCTCCAATTTGGCTTCAGGATATTCAACAAATGGTTATGAGGATGCAACATCAATGGTTGTTTCTCATTTCGCAGGTGGCCCGGCGATTAGCTTCCAGGCAGATTTTGGTATTCAACCCTGGTATACGTATGGTTTGGGTATCTGGGTCGATTGGAATAACAACATGGTATTCGAATCAAGCGAACAAATGTTCCAGTCTTCAAGCTATGAAGATAACTTCTCAGGATCATTTGCAGTTCCTCCGGGAACACCCGTAGGGACCTACAGAATGCGTGTGATGGCAGATTATAATAACTCAGCACCGACCGATGCATGTACATTAGCATTTGACCAGGGAGAAGCCGAAGACTATACATTTGAAGTTACTCCGGCACCGTCTTGTTTACCAATCTTAGATTTAACATTAGATGGGGTTACTTCTAATTCAGCAGATATTTCATGGACCATCGGAGGAACAGAAACCGACTGGAATATTGAATATGGAGTAAGTGGATTTACACAAGGTTCAGGAATGACCGGAACTGCATCAGGAACACCTGCATTTACGGCGGGATCATTGACTCCGGATACCTATTACGATTTCTACGTTCAGGCAGATTGCGGAGGTGGTGATGAAAGTATGTGGATCGGGCCGATTACTGCATATACAGGATATTGTGAGTTTGTTGGAACAGACCCGGATTATTACATCAATAATTTCTCTACAACAGGAGGTGCAACTTCGAATATCTCCAATTTGAATTCGGGAATTTCTGCAGGTGGTTATCAAGATGCTACTGCAATGACAGTTTCTCAGTTTGAAGGTGGACCGGATGTGAATTTTACGGTTAATTTCGGATTGGAGAGCTGGTATACCTTTGGTTTTGGGATCTGGGTGGATTGGAATGACAATATGATGTTCGAGCCAAGTGAACAAATGTTCCAGTCTTTCGGATACCAGGATAACTTTAGCGGATCGTTCGGAGTTCCTATGGGAGTTGCTGTAGGTAACTACAGAATGCGTATCATGGCAGATTATTATAACAGTTCACCAACAGACGCATGTACCCTGAACTCGGGAGAAGGAGAGGCGGAAGATTATACATTTGTCGTGGTTCCGATTCCAACCTGTTTGCCCGTATCAGACCTGAGTGTTGACGCAGAAACAACCAATACACTTGATATTTCATGGACCCCAGGTGATAGTGAAACAAATTGGAATATCGAATGGGGTGTTCCGGGATTTGTACCGGGAACAGGAACTGGTATTGATTCTGCTCAGCAATCTTCTTCTGCATCATTTACAGTTACAGGATTGACTCCTGCAACGGATTATGATGTGTACGTCCAGGCAAGTTGTAGCGCTACAGATTCGTCTTATTGGACATTGGTAAGCGGAACAACACTTTGTGCGCCTCTTACGGCACCTTGGTCAGAGAATTTTGATGCAATGACTCAGGTAGGAAATGGAGTTGTTCCTTATTGCTGGTTAAATCAAAATGGTCAATGGATGTCTGATGATGGTGGTAATACCGGTGCTCTTGCTAATTCAGGAACAAATTTTGTCGGAATTTACTCCGGTTCAAATGATCGCTTATGGACTCCGGAATTCCAGTTGATAGCCGGGAAAAATTATGAATTCAGCTTTATGTGGGCCGGAGACGGAGACAATGGTTGGGCAGGTTCCGTAGTTGTAAATGATTCGCAATCTTCAACAGGTGAAACGATACTTGGAACACCATTCGTTGCTCCGGTGGATACCCCTGATGATACTTACAAAAGGGCATTCTATTGTTTTACACCGGATTCGTCCGGAATTTACACCTTTGGAGTGAAAGTAAGTGCTACATTCAATCCATATGTGCTGACTTTTGATGATTTCAGTTTGATTGAGCGTGAAACTTCTGCCGGAACGAACGGAACAGTAGATGCATGTCAGATCAACGGGTTGGTTGATTTGAACGATGTCATTACAATGAATGATCCATACGGTTCATGGACATTCTCTCCAAACCCTGCAACAATTGTGAATGATACAATGTTTAATCCTCAGTTTGTGCCGGCAGGAACAGTAAGTGTGGATTATGTTACTGGTGGTTGCATGGTGGATACAGCTTCGGCGATAGTAACCATTTTCCCTCTTTCAAGTGCAGGTGATGACGGTTCCATTACAGCATGTATGCACGAACCGATTGACTTGTATTCAGGTTTGAGCGGTACAGTTGATATGGGTGGAGATTGGTATAATCCGACAAACGCTTTGATGCCAAACTCACAGCTTGTTACAGGTACGTTCCCGGGAAGCTTTAACTACAAGTATATTTCAGGAAATGGCGTATGTCCGGATGATACTTCCAGCGTTGTAGTAACAGTGGTTGGAACTTGTGATTGGTTATCGGTTGATGAAAACATACTTGAATCGGTTAACCTGTATCCGAATCCATCAACCGGGCTGGTTTACATTGAATCTGCTTTAAGTACTGAAACATTCAACCTGGAAGTTACTGATATCAACGGACGGGTTGTTGAGACAGGAAGTAATTCGATTGCAAACGGACTGAATACGGTAAACTTAAAAGATGTAGAAAGAGGAACTTACTTCTTTAAACTTTCGAATGAGCATGCTGAAAAAGTGTACCGTGTTGTGATACAATAACAAACTATTTCAATAGCACCGGTTTGACCGGTTAACGTTGAATATTCATTATGATAATAAACCCCGATCCGGTAAGGATCGGGGTTTTTATTTGTACTCAGTTTTTGTATTAGATCCATTTTGACGGATCACAACATTACTTTCCGGATAATATAAATTTTCGATCTGTAAAAAAAACTCAAGAATAGTTGTTTTATTTCTTACAAACTATTTATCTTTGTTACTAAGATATTTAGATAATGAGTGAAAAGAAAACAAACGTCATCATTGAAAAATTCAGAACTGCAAGCAGGCAGTATTCTGATGCTTCTATCCTTATGCATGAAGCCATCGCACGCAAAGCGGGCCTATCAGGAACAGATCACAAGTATTTAGGACTGATACTTCAGCACAATGAATTAACCGCGGGTGACATTGCAAGGTTGACCGGTTTGACAACAGGTGCAGTTACCGGTTTAATAGACCGCTTAGAGAAAAAAGAGCTTTTGAAAAGACAATTCACCAAAGATGACAGGCGCAAGGTAATAATCATTCCGAATGCTGAAAACAGTATGAAACTTTTGCAGCCAATTTTCAGTGAATTGCAACAAAAAACGGCTGACCTTCTTACTTCGTTTTCAGAAAAAGAAATTCAAAGCATTGAACGCTATTTTACAGAAGCAACCGCCATAATGAAGGAAACAACAAACAATTTAAACAATAAGTAAAATGAATAATGTAACAGTATCATATCTCACGAGAGCTGAATTATGGCTTTTCATCACGACACTCATTTATTTTTTAATGAATGGAGCACAAATTTTTGAAACACTTGTATTTGTTCCCAAGTGGACGGCTTCACCACCAGATAACTTCAACCTTTTATCGGATGGTCGTGGGGCAAGTTTGAAATTCTTTTGGATAATCTTTCACTCACTTCACGAAATAACGTTCATTCTTGCGATTGTTTTTTGTTGGAAAATTTACCCGGTTAGAAATTGGTTATTGATTTTATTTGCTATTCACTTTGCCGTAAGGGTTTGGACACTGTCCTTTTTTGCACCGAACATTATAGATTTCCAAAAAGTAGCTGAAACACCTTCACTTGCAAAAGATTTAATAAGCCGAACATCACTTTGGCAAACACTTAATTATATAAGAGTTGCTATTTTTATTGCGATTTCAATCAGTTTGGTCCCTTTGTGCATTAAGTTGTTTAACATGCGACACTAACTAAACCAAAAGATAAGTCCAAATCCCTGGTTTCGTTTGAGATTAAACCGGGGCTTGTTTTTTTCCTGTTAGTAAGTTTACTAACTTGCTAAGCCAGATCCAAACAGATTCTATTACCTTTGCGGCATGAATTTCGAAAAACAATTGAACGCCAGAAGCGGTGAAGTGTGTGAACTGAGTGGAACCGCAGATAATCTTCAGGTATACCAGGTCAAACCATCGGAAGGAAATTCTGCAGATGATTTTATCCTGATTAGTCAGAATCTGAAAGATCAGCTTGAAGGGAAAACAGCCTTTGTACCTAATGATTGGAGATGTTTGAATGATTCCATGTGGAGTGAAGTACCGGCTGTAAAAGTAGTTTCTTATCGGGTGTTGAATCAGTTGAAGCAAGAAGGCTGGCCAAATGATTTACTTGAAATGATTTATTTGGATGATTCCGAACTTTCCTGGGCCAAATCAGGAATGGAAGATGAGGACGCTATTAAACACATCGATTCCAATGGGGCAGTCCTGAAAGCAGGTGATACGGTCGTTTTGATCAAAGAATTGGATGTGAAAGGTTCTACCATTACAGCAAAACGTGGAACTGCCGTTCGAAATATCCGCCTGGTCCACGATGATCCGACTCTAATCGAAGGAAAGATCGACGGACAATCGATTTACATTTTGACTCAATACGTCAAGAAATAATGCAAAATGCGAAATTCAAAAGTTTTGAATTTTGCATTCGTAATTTTGAATTCAGAGTACATCCCTGTACTCCGGAGTTTTATCAAATACACTTTTTGCAAACGGGCATAAAGGAACGATCTTAATATCGGCCTTTCGCGCAAATTCAACTGCTGCCTGTACCATTAAGTTCCCGACACTTCTGCCTCTGAATTCAGGATTTACTTCTGTGTGGTCAATAATGATCCGATCATCGTTTACCCATGCATAAGTCATTCTTCCGGCTTCCTTGCCATCTTCCGTTGCTTTGAAAAAACCTTTGGTTTCTCTGTCAAATTGGTTTACTTCTATCATAATTTTATTTAGAAATGTTCAAATGTTCAAATGCCTCTTTTAAACCTTTTCAACTCTTTGATCCTTTGAAGCTCGTAGAGCAAAGAAGATTTGAACCTCTTTGAACTTTTGTTAAAACTTGGGTTCCGGTAAAGGAACAAATGTTGTTTCGCCTTCAATTTTAGGAAAAGTTTGTTCAATCCAGGCCTTCTTAGCTTCCTCGATGCGTTCTTTACGGGACGAAACAAAGTTCCAAAAGATAAAACGCTCTTCCGGGAATGTCTCCCCACCAAAAATATAAACCGTTGTGTTTTCAGCCATTTCAAAAGTACAGAGTTCGGCATTCTTTGCAATAAGAATCTGTTTTGGCCCGAATGTCTCTTCACCGTCTTGGATACTTCCTTCCAAAATATACAAAGCACTTTCCCCGAATAATTGTTCTCCAATGGTGATCGTAGCGGCTTCCCTGGTTTTAATCTCCAGGAAATAGAGCGGACTGTAAACAGGAACCGGCGATTTCTTCCCGAAAGCTTCTCCTGCGATTAGTTTGAAATGAACAGTTCCTTCTGTCCATTCAGGAATTTCATGTGCTTCAATATGGGTAAAAGAGGGCTCCATTTCTTCCAGTTCTTTTGGAAGAGCAACCCATATTTGCAGTCCATGCAGGCTTTTTTCCGAATGGCGCAAATATTCCGGTGTTCTTTCGGAATGTACAACTCCTCTTCCGGAAGTCATCCAATTGACGGCTCCGGGCTGAATTTCAACCTCCGAACCAATGCTGTCGCGATGCATAACCGCACCTTCAAAGAGGTAGGTGAGTGTAGACAACCCGATGTGCGGATGAGGTCCGATATCCAGGTTTTGATGATCACTCAATTTTGTTGGTCCCATGTGATCGATAAATACAAATGGTCCAACAGCCCGTTTCTGACGAAAAGGAAGTAAGCGGCCAACCAGGAAATTACCGATATCTGCAGCACGTTCTTCTATAATCAATTGAATATTTGACATGAAATAAAGCTTTACCAAAGGAATTTTAAATGTAAGAACTTATCCGGTGATTTACACCAAAAGAAGGGACTTTTCCTCGGATTACTGTTCGTTCCAATTAAATGTATCCACAACAATTTTGGATTAATTGGGAATTAAATTTCCGGTTCTTAAAATCTAAATCCACTTTCTTTTCGTACCTTGATTAGTATGAGTTTCTGAATTACAAGCGGAAAACCCAATTGAAATTACTAAATACTGAATAATGAAAAGAGCAATTTGGAACAATACTGTAATTGCGGAAAGTGAAAAAACCGTAATCATAGAGGGAAACCATTACTTCCCGGCTGAAACTATCAAAAAAGAATATTTCAAAGATTCGGATACCCATACAACGTGCCCCTGGAAAGGAATAGCATCTTATTATTCATTGGAAGTGAATGGAGAAACCAATAAAGATGCGGCGTGGTATTACCCGAAAGCTTCTGAACTGGCTAAAAGTATTGAGGGAAAAGTGGCTTTTTGGAAAGGCGTTCAAATAGTTGAAGATTAATCGAACCATATGCATATAAAAGAAAAATACCTGGAAATTCGAAGTAGAACAGAAGAACTATGCAAACCTTTACAGGTGGAAGATTACGTTCCGCAACCTGTTCCATTTGCAAGTCCTCCAAAATGGCATTTGGCGCACACGACCTGGTTTTTTGAGGAAATGATCCTGAAAAAAAATCTCAGTTCTTATAAAGAATTCCATCCCGATTTTGGCTTCTTGTTTAATTCCTATTACAACACGATCGGTGAGCGAACGTTTCGGGCAGATCGTGGAAATATTACACGGCCTGGAGTTTCGGAAGTTTATGCGTATCGGACATACGTTGATGAAAGAATGATGGAATTATTTACAAAAGAGATTTCCGCTGAATTAAGAGAACTCATCGAACTGGGATTGAATCACGAACAGCAGCACCAGGAATTATTGATCACAGATTTAAAATATACGCTCGGACACAATCCGATCTTTCCGGTATACGATGAAAACTTCAATTTGCTGGCAGATCAGAATCCTTCTTACGGTTGGCTTTCAATGGAGGAAGGAGTCTACGAAATAGGGCACGACAATGATGGATTTTGCTTCGACAATGAGTTGAACAAACACCGGGTCTATTTGCATGCATTTGAACTGTCACATGCACTCGTTACAAATGGAGAATACATGGAGTTCATGGAAGCAGGTGGGTATTCCAGGTTTGATTGCTGGTTGGACGAAGGCTGGTCCTGGTTGAACGAAAATAAGATCACCAGCCCGCTATACTGGCATAAGATCAATGGGAAATGGCATTATTTCACACTTGCCGGGTTAAAAGAAGTAGATCCAGATGCTATTTTGGGCCACGTTTCCTATTACGAAGCACAAGCGTATGCAAGTTGGAAAGGCTTTCGTTTACCTACCGAATTCGAATGGGAAGCAGCTTCCGAACACCTGGATTGGGGAAAACGATGGGAATGGACGAACAGTGCTTATTTACCTTATCCCGGATTTAAAACAGCAGCAGGAGCAGTTGGTGAATACAACGGAAAATTCATGATCAACCAAATGGTGTTACGTGGAGCTTCAGTTGCAACGGCACCGAACCACAGCAGACATACCTACCGAAACTTTTTCCACCCACATTTTCAATGGCAATATTCAGGAATCAGATTAGCAAAGTAAGATGATATTAGAACAATTTAAAGAAGACGTCAGGTTTGGACTTTCTCAAACTCCCAAACAAATTCCTTCCAAGTATTTTTATGACAAAAAAGGCGATGAGTTATTCGTGAAAATAATGAATATGCCGGAATATTACCTGACACGTTCGGAAATGGAAATTTTTCAGCAGCAATCGGCAGATATTATTTCAAGTTTCGAGATTCAAAAAGGAGAAGAAATAGAAGTGGTAGAGTTGGGGGCAGGTGACGGAACAAAAACCATTCACCTCCTTTTCGAACTGATTCGTGCACGGGTTACTTTTAAATATATCCCAATCGATATTTCTTCAAATGCATTAATTGGCCTGGAACACCGTATGAAGGAAGAAATTCCGGGCTTGGCTATCAACAGTCTGCATGGAGATTATTTTCAAATGCTGAGCGATCTGAAAAAATCACCGAATAGAAAGATCATTTTATTTCTTGGTTCCAATATCGGGAACATGTCTGATGAACAGGCAAAATCGTTTATTGCTTCCCTAAGCAGGAACTTGAACAAGGGAGACAAGATTGTTTTGGGAGTTGATCTGATCAAAGAAAAAGAAGTGGTTCTTCCGGCATACAATGATGCGGCAGGAATTACGCGTGATTTTAACTTGAACTTATTGGAGCGGATGAACCGGGAATTGGAAGCCAATTTTGATCTGAATGCGTTTGTACATGATCCGGAATACCATGAATCGGAAGGAATTGCAAAAAGCTTCCTGAAAAGTACCCGAAAGCAGACCGTAACCATAAAATCGATCGATAAGGAATTTTCATTCGACGAAAACGAGCGTATTCATACGGAGATTTCCAGGAAATACAACGATTCCATTCTGAAACAGATCATTGATCAATCTCCGTTATCGGTACAGCATCGCTTCACGGATCATAAATCCTGGTTCGGGGATTACATCATAAATCGCGTTTAAATTTGTTAAGCTTTTCCTAAAAAGAAAAGCGGGCCTGTATCTTTCTATTATTTTAGAGGCATAAAATTGCGTTATGACAACTACCGGCTTAGAGAAACAGGGGTTTGTAAACAAACAACTCCCAATGATTATCAAAGGATTAATGGCATTTATGTTCCTGCTTTCCGCAGTAGCGAAGTTGTACCCTTCTCCCAATTTGGCATTGCCAACGTTTGAAGTAAAACAATTGATCCCAATGGGATTCAGTGAAACAAGTGCAGCGTATTTCTCTCGCATTCTGATTGGCTGTGAATTGGCGTTGGGAGTTCTCTTGCTTCAAAAGAATTATTTCAAGAGACTCGTCATCCCGATGTCGTTTTTGATGCTTTTGATTTTCAGTATTCATTTAAGTTATGAGATTGCGTCAACAGGGAATAACGGAAATTGTGGCTGTTTCGGTTCTTTATTGCCCATGTCTCCGGCACAAGCGCTAATTAAGAACATTATCGGGATGGGCTTGCTGGTAATTTTGTATCAAAAAACATCCAAACAAGACGACCGTTTGAATTTTTCGTTTGTTGCAGCGGTTACCTTTGCTTCAATTCTGGCAGTATTCCTCGTTGGGCCAATGCAACGCAAATCCAATGACGAATTAGTGGAAGAAATGATGCAGGAAATGAATATGGATCAGACAGATGATGCAAACTCAAAGGTCGGAGATTCTGTTACAGTGAAAGTGGAAAAGTTAGGGCCCTCGCTAACTTCTAATCCGAAATTGGATGAGGAAAGTAAATCTGGAACTGTTGAAGAGAAACCGATAGTAGATGAACCGAAAGCGAAAAAATCCGGCTTTGCTTCACAATATGGAGATATTGATAAAGGAAGGAAGATCCTTTGTTTCTTTGCCCCGGGATGTGACCATTGTAAAGAAACTGCAAAAGCATTGACAGAAATGGCTGCGAAAGATCCGAATTTCCCGGAAATGAAAATCGTCTTCATGGATGAAGAAGCAGAATTAATTCCTGACTTTTTTGCATTTGCAGGAAAAAAATATCCATTCAAAATATTGGATGTTGCTTCATTCTGGACCGTATTGGGGGGAACAAAAGATACTCCAGGAGTATTTTACCTGTGGAATGGAAATATCGTGAAAGAATACGACGGAATTAACGAGCGTGCATTTAAGAAGGACGAATTCAAAAAAATCGTACAAAAGAAGTGGTCTGAATTGAAGTAGGTAGAGGAAAAGACCTGAATTTCATTGGTGGATAATTTCCGGATTTGACTATCTTCATGATTCATTATATGTATTATGAAAAACCTGGTTGCTGTTCTTCTGTGTTTCTTAAGCTTCTTTTCCACAGCTCAAAAAAAGCATCACTTCGATGAGGACAATTTCTATATGGAATTGGGGATCTTAGCTCAGAAAAAAGATTTCTTTGAAGTAAAGGAACTCTTAGTAGCGAATAAATCCTTGATCGATAAAGAAGTTTACTTCTATTATTGGAGTCTGGTAGAAAATGCCTTTTCCAATTTCAAAGCGTCAAATGAAGCCATTGAAGAATTTATGAAAGGTGCAGGATCTATGAACAACGATTCGCTTTTTAAGGAAATTTTGATGGTGAAGCAGTTGAACCTGGTGAACCTGTTTGAGTACAAAGAAGCCTATTTTACCAATCAGTATATCCTGGATAAATTCCGTCATGTTTGCACGGAAGAAGAGATTGCAGATTTGTCGAACACAGCTTCTATCTGGAAAGGATTGGAAAATTCCGGGAAGCAGGTAATCCATCATCCGGTTGATGTGAAGATCCAATTGACACGTGATAAGGCCAAATTGGCAAATGTTCCGGTCACAGTATCCGGTAAGACCAAGGATTTTATATTTGACACAGGAGCAAATTTTTCAGTAATCCAGCGTTCTGTCGCCCTTGAAATGGGTTGTGAAATAATCCCGATCCAATTTGACGTTTCTGCAATAACCGGTGCAAAAGTAAAAAGTGATTTAGCCATCATAAAGGAGTTAAAAATTGGAGATATTACGTGTGAAAATGTCGTTTTTCTTGTTTTTGATGACAAAGACCTGACTTTCTCCGAGGTAAATTATTCGATCCAGGGAATTATTGGATTTCCCGTCATTCGTAACCTGGAAGAAATCCACATTACAAAAGCTGATCAATTAATTATTCCGAAAAATCCGGAAGTTTATCGAAACAGTAATATGATTTTGAACGGATTTATCCCGGTTGTTCAGGTTACACAGGATTCGGACACCTTACAATTTTCATTTGATACCGGAGCCGTTGAAACCTCTTTGAATAGTGCTTATTATACCAAGTATAAAAAGAAAATAGAAAAGAAAGGGAAGAAGCAAACTCTGAAATCGGGTGGGGCAGGAGGAATGGTTGAATTTGAAGGCTATATCTTGCCGAAAGTAACTCTTGCAGTTGGTGGATCATCACAAGTAGCTCTCCATGATATTCAGGTCCGAAGAGACCGCGTCGGGGAGTCGGATGCCGATTTGGATGGAAACCTCGGACAAGATTTTATTAAGCAATTCGATGAAATGATTATCAGTTTCAAGTATTCTGCGATACAATTCAAGTAATGAACAGAGTTTAAAGGTTCAAGATTTTGAACTTGGTTTATCTATAAACATTTGAACGTTGTTTTAATTACTTCCTGCTCCGTTAGTCTTTGTTTCTTGTGTTTTTGCAGGTTCAACAGTTTCTGTTTTTTTAGGTGCTGCGACCATTATCACTTCACCGGCTGCTTCACGGACCTGGGCGAATAACCAATCGTACATTTCATCTGTTCGGAAAATGCGTTCCAAAGCTCCGTGGTTTGCTCCGGCAATTTCCGTATAAATCAGGTTTTTCCCGTTATTACAGTTTTTAATTGCCGTAACCATCTCTCTGGAATAACGCACAGGAACAGCTTCATCTCTGTTACCATGCTGTATCCACATAGGAATACTTGCCAGGTTGCAGGCATCTTTCGGGTTTCCACCACCACAAAGTGCTACAGCAGCTGTAATTTTGTCTGCATGTTTTCCAACAAAATGCATGGTTCCATAACCACCCAGGCTCATTCCGCAAACATACACACGGTTAGTATCTGTTTTATATAATTTTTGAACGTACTGTAAAACTTCCAGAACCTTATCCGGATTCCAGGACCCTGAAGCCACTTGTGGGGCAATTACAATTGCCGGAACTTTGCGTCCCTTTTCAATTTCGTGGATCACTCCATATTTTTTCACACGATTCAAATCTGTTCCGCTCAAGCTCTTTCCGTGAAGGAAGATTAAAACAGGAGGATTGTTATTCAATGTGCTTGAATCGGGAAGGTTTAACCAGAAATTGTAAGAAGTCTTTCCTTTTACCGCGCTTAGCTGTGAAAACGATTGAAGACCGACAAATAAACAAATTACGACAAGAATGTTTTTCATTTTGTTGTTATTGGGGTCGCTAAGATAAGGAATTCAGAGGAACTGACTTTAATTTTGGGTTAATTCATGTTTGTTTCTGATTCTAAAAGAGAGGAGACACCCCTTTTAATCCGAGCGATGATGGTTTGCCAAATGGCAAACAGGCAAATTAGCAAATTGACGAAGAGACCAATTGGTAAAATGAAAAAAGGCCTCCATCTTAATGAAAGCCTTCTTTATAATTTCAAATGAGTGAATTACTGTCTTGCAGCATCAAGCATTTGCTTGTATTTTGCCTCTTTCTCAGTGTTTTTAAGCGCTCTGGCAATTTTTACCAAACTGTTCAAGACATCCACATCTTTCGGTGAAATAGTCACGTATTTTTCCAATGGCTCCATTGCAAAACCATAGAACTCCAAGCTTTTTGCAAGTAATTCATCCGATTCTTTTTTTGCATTAGGAGGTAAATTACTAGCCTTTTGACGCAATTCAAATCCTTTACTGGAGAAGTAACTTCCCAGGTTGTAATAAGCATCTGCATAATTCGGATCGATTTCAACAGCTTTGTTTAAGTTTTCCAAAACTGTTTTGTCATCATTCATCTCCATTGCAATCGTTCCTAATGCAAAATATAAATGTTTGTCTTTCGGAGATTTTGAAATTGCCTGCTTCAGGAATTCAACAGCTTTATCATTTTGTCCTGCTTTGATATAAGCCATCGCAGTTGCACGGTAAATTTCATTTGGCTTATAGTTTACGTCTGCAGCTTTTTTGTAGTATTCCGCCGCCTGAACATAATTGGAATCATTTTCAGCAGCAATACCCGCGTAATAAATTGCAGTAGTATCTAATTGGTTCAGGATGTTGGTGTAATCATTTACTGTACCAAAGGACTTCATTGCTTCTTTATATTTTTTAGCGTCAAAAGCAGCAGATCCGGTTGTGTAAAGCATTTGCTTGATCGTGTTTACACTATTTTCGATATCCGAATCATATTTGTTCGAAAGATCATAAGCATCTTTGTATGCTTTGATAGAAGTTTCCTTCGCGTTTTCCGGAATATTTTTATTGAATTCTGCATCTCCGAGCATTTTAAGAAAAAGCATAGAGGTATAGATTTCTCCTTTCAGGAACAATGTTTTCGGACTTTTCTCCGTTTCCGGGTTAGCAGCAGCCAAATCAATGGATTCTTTTGCTTTCAATAATTGTTTTTTACTTTCGGCCATGTCTCCCGCCATTTGAGCTTTCTCAAAATTCTGGAATGCCAAAGCAGCATCGGTCTCAACCTTTTTTTGAGCAAAAGAAAGCGAAGAAATCATTACGATTCCTGCCATCAATGCACCTTTAGTAATATTCAAATAGTTCATAATTTTAATTATTGCTGTGATCTTGTTTCCAACTTTTATGCCATTTAGACCTTAAAGATGCAACAAAATCTTTTTTCCATAATTATTCCTCAGAATTTGTTTCAGTTGTTTCATCTGAAGCTCCGTCGGTAGGTCCGTCAATGATCGTTCCTTCTTCACCTTCGAACTCTTCTTCCTCGTCCGAACGCGGTACTCTTGCAACAGCAGCAATTTCTGCATTTCCTTTCAGGTTGATCAAACGAACACCTTGAGCCGCGCGTCCCATCACACGAATTGTGTCAATGTGCATACGGATCGTAACACCTGCCTTGGTAATGATCATCAGATCGTCCTCGTCAGCAACCGTTTTGATTGCCAAAAGCGGCCCTGTTTTATCCGTAATGGAAATGGTTTTGACACCTTTTCCTCCACGGTTGGTAATACGGTAAACCGGTTCACCATCCTCCGGATCATTCAGGAATGAGCGTTTTCCGTATCCTTTTTCAGAAACAACCATAATCGTTTCTGAGTTATCCTTCACACAGATCATTCCGACAACTTCATCTTTGTCATTCTGAAGCGTTACCGCACGTACACCGGAAGCATTTCTTCCCATCGGGCGAACTTTTTCCTCGTTGAAACGAATAGCACGACCGGCTTTTGTAGCCAATACCATTTCATTGGTTCCGTCAGTTAAACGTGCTTCAAGTAACTCATCATTCTCACGAATAGTTATCGCATTGATACCATTTGCTCTCGGACGCGAATAAGCTTCCAGGGATGTTTTCTTGATGATACCTTGCTTGGTACACATTACGATGAAGTTGTTTTCCACGTATTCTTTGTCCGTCAAATCCTTAACTTTCACATACGCTTTGATCTTATCGTCCTGTTCAATGTTCAACAAGTTTTGGATAGCTCTTCCTTTTGCTGTTTTGTTTCCTTCCGGAATTTCGAATACACGCATCCAGAAACAACGTCCTTTTTCAGTGAAGATCAACAAATAATTGTGGTTCGTTGCCACGAATAAGTGCTCCAGGAAATCCTTGTCACGGGTAGTTGAACCTTTCGATCCCATTCCTCCACGACTTTGTACCTTGAATTCATCCAGGTTTGTACGCTTGATGTATCCTGCATGGGAAATGGTAATAACCACTTCTTCATCCGGGATCAAATCCTCGATCTTCATTTCGGAAGCAGAGTATTCAATGGTCGAACGGCGAGCATCACCATATTTCGTGCGAACTTCGATCAGTTCGTCTTTGATAATCTGCATTCTGCGTTCTTCACGCTCCAGGATATCTTTCAAATCAGCAATTAAAGCCATCAGATCCGCATATTCTGCACGTAATTTATCCTGCTCCAGACCTGTCAACTGGCGTAAACGCATTTCAACAATCGCACGTGACTGTATGTCAGATAAAGCAAAACGCTCCATCAATCGTTCACGCGCTTCTTCCGGGCTTTTTGATGAGCGGATCATCGCAATTACTTCATCGATATTGTCAGAAGCAATGATCAGACCTTCCAGGATATGTGCACGTTCTTCAGCTTTACGCAACTCATATTTTGTTCTGCGAACTACTACTTCGTGTCTGAATTTCACGAATTCAGCAATCATTTCCTTTAAGTTCAGCAAACGCGGTCTTCCTTCTACCAAACAAATATTGTTGATAGAGAATGAACTTTGAAGAGCAGTATACTTATATAATTTATTCAGAACGACATTCGGGATGGCTTCACGCTTTAATTCAAAAACGATTCGCATACCATTTCTGTCAGATTCGTCACGAATGTCAGAAATTCCCTCGATCTTTTTGTCATTTACCAGTTCCGCAGTTTTTTTAATCATTTCTGCTTTGTTCACCTGGTACGGAATCTCAGTCACAATGATCTGTTCTCTTCCTCCTGACTCTTCGATTTCAGCCTTTCCACGAATGACAACGCGTCCACGGCCTGTCAATAATGCTTCACGCGCACCGTCAACTCCATAGATAATACCTCCGGTTGGGAAATCAGGTGCTTTGACATAATGTAATAACTCCTCGTCCTCGATATCTTTATTGTCGACGTAAGCAATAATACTGTCAACGACCTCACCTAAATTATGAGGAGCCATGTTTGTTGCCATACCGACCGCAATACCGCTCGCTCCGTTTACTAATAAGTTAGGGATTTTGGAAGGTAAAACAGTTGGTTCCTGTAGTGAGTCGTCAAAGTTTGGAGCGAAGTCAACCGTTTCTTTATCCAGATCATCCAGCATTTCTTCGGCGATCTTACGTAAACGAGCTTCGGTATAACGCATTGCTGCCGGACTGTCACCATCAACTGATCCGAAGTTTCCTTGTCCGTCAACCAAGGGATAGCGCAAAGACCAATCCTGCGCCATACGCACCATGGTGTCATACACAGAGCTGTCACCATGCGGGTGATACTTACCCAATACCTCTCCTACAATACGCGCTGACTTTTTGTATGGTCGATTGGAATAAACTCCCAAATCTTGCATACCATATAATACACGGCGGTGTACCGGTTTAAACCCATCACGCACATCCGGAAGTGCACGGGATACAATTACGGACATCGAATAATCGATGTACGCCGATTTCATTTCATCTTCGATGTTAATCTGGATTATCTTTTCTCCATCTGCCATCTTGTCATAGTTTTAAATTATGCACGAAATTTGCGTGCTAAAAGCAAGTTTCGAAATTAGCTTTTTTATAACTACAAAAAAGAGTGGTAAACGGATTTTTACTAACAAAAATTGGTGAAAAAATGCTATTTCGATGTACTTATTAACATTATAATACGTTTGTATATTTGTATGGTGCACTTGTTGTACCTGAATCTTAAATTAAGATAGTTATGGAAGCGAAATTTTCACCCCGTGTTAAAGACGTGCTTAGCTTCAGTCGAGAAGAGGCTTTGCGTTTGGGGAATGACTTTATTGGGGTAGAACATTTCTTGCTTGGAATCTTGCGTGAGGGAGAGGGGAATGCCGTGAGGATCCTTACCGGATTCAACTTAGATCTTCAAAAGCTAAAAGCAGAATTAGAAAAACCATTATTGGAGGCATCAAAATCGAATTCGCCTGTGGGAGCGAATATTCCTCTGGTAAAACAAGCAGAACGTTTGTTAAAAATTACATATTTGGAAGCTAAATTGTTCAAGAGCCCTATGATTGGAACTGAACATTTGTTACTTTCGATGCTAAAGGATGAAGATTCCGTAGTTTGCAGAGTGCTAAACCGCTACGGAGTAAATTATAATACAGTTCACGAGGAATTAGAAAACATGGTCGACGAAAATAAATTACCAAGAGCAGAAATGTCATCGTCTTCAGAAGATGATGATCAAACATTTGGAGCGAGCCAGAGAAAAGCTACTGACCCTAAATCTAAAACACCGGTTTTGGATAATTTCGGTCGTGACTTAACGAAAATGGCTGAAGCTGGAAAGCTTGATCCGATTGTAGGACGTGAAAAAGAAATTGAGCGAGTGTCTCAGATCTTGTCACGAAGAAAAAAGAACAACCCGATTTTGATCGGTGAACCGGGAGTTGGAAAAAGTGCCATTGCGGAAGGATTGGCGTTGAGAATTGTTCAACGCAAAGTTTCCCGCGTCCTTTTCAATAAACGAATCATTTCGCTGGATTTGGCTTCTATGGTTGCAGGTACGAAGTACCGTGGTCAGTTTGAAGAACGAATGAAGGCTGTGATGTCTGAGATCGAAAAGAACCCGGATATCATTTTGTTTATCGATGAGATTCACACCATTATCGGTGCAGGTGGAGCAAGTGGTTCACTGGATGCTTCAAACATGTTCAAGCCGGCTTTGGCACGTGGGGAAATGCAGGCTATCGGTGCTACCACATTGGATGAGTACAGACAATACATCGAAAAAGACGGTGCTTTGGAGCGTCGTTTCCAAAAAGTATTGATCGAACCGACGAGTATCGAGGAAACAATCCAGATCCTGAATAATATTAAGGAGCGTTACGAAGATCACCACATGGTGACTTACACAGATGAAGCGCTTGCTGCGTGTGTGAAATTGACAGAACGCTACATCACAGACCGTCATTTACCGGATAAGGCAATTGATGCACTGGATGAAGTTGGTTCACGCGTTCACATTACAAACATCAATGTTCCGCAGGATATTATTGATATCGAGCAGGAAATTGAGGAGCTGAAGGACCAAAAGAACGAAGTAATCAAATCTCAGCAATACGAAAAAGCTGCAGAATTGCGTGACTCTGAACGTAAGCTTCAGGACCGTTTGGAGGAAGCTAAGAAGCGTTGGGAAGAAGATTCCAAAGCGAAAAGAGTAGTAGTAACGGAAGAAGATGTTGCAGAAGTGGTTTCCATGATGTGCGGTATTACTGTTACGCGCGTTGCTCAAAGCGAGATGGGTAAATTGGCTACAATGGCTGATGAACTTCAGGGGAAAGTGATCGGTCAGGATGAAGCGGTTGAAAAAGTGGTGAAAGCAATTCAGCGAAACAGAGCCGGATTGAAAGATCCGAATAAACCGATCGGTTCGTTCTTCTTTTTAGGACCAACCGGTGTAGGTAAAACTCAGCTTGCGAAAGTATTGGCAAAATACCTGTTTGATACCGAAGATGCACTGATCCGTATTGATATGTCGGAATACATGGAAAAGTTCTCCATCTCTCGTTTGGTAGGAGCTCCTCCAGGATACGTTGGGTATGAAGAAGGTGGACAGTTAACCGAAAAAGTAAGACGTAAGCCTTATTCTATCATCTTGTTGGATGAGATTGAAAAAGCGCATCCGGATGTATTTAATTTATTATTGCAGGTATTGGATGACGGGCACATGACAGATGGTTTGGGGCGTAAGATCGACTTTAAGAACACCATTTTGATTATGACTTCGAATATTGGAGCACGTCAGTTGGCGGATTTTGGTACAGGAGTAGGTTTCGGAACCAAATCTCAAACAGATCAGCGCGATGAAAACGCGAAAACGGTTATCCAGAATGCACTGAGAAAAGCATTCGCTCCGGAATTCTTGAACCGTATTGATGATATGATTATTTTCCATTCACTTAACAGAGAAAGTATTCACAAGATTATTGACCTGGAATTGGTAAAATTGTTCGATCGTATCGCGGTATTGGGATACCATGCTTCGATGACGGAAAAAGCGAAGGATTTCATTGTAGACAAAGGATACGATGAGAAATTTGGAGCAAGACCTCTGAAAAGAGCCATTCAAAAGTATATTGAAGATCCGTTGGCAGAAGAGATTATTAAGGCAAATCTGCATGAAGGAGATACAATTGTATTGGATATTGATGAAGCAAATACGGCCTTGAAAATTTCCATTGAAAAAGGGAAAACGAAAGCTGCAAAAAAGTAAGAGAAAATTCTTTTAACAATTAGAATGGGGACGCAATGCTTTGTGTCCCCATTTTTTGTTCCTGTTTTTTTATTTTTGAATTATGAAATTGAAATTAACAGCCTTATTGCTTTTTGGTTTTTCAGTATCTGCATTCGGTTACGTAGAAATGACCCGGGTTGACGCACGTATTTTCATTGCAAATCCGGAAACTGATTTTGCCAAAATTCAAATCCGGAATGAAGCACTCAAAGCCAAAATGGTAGAATTCCTTTTCAATAATGATTTGATCGACCATATGGGAACAAAGGCCTATGATACAGAAGCCTTATTTGTAAACTACTACAAACAATTCGGACCTTTGTATCAATTGATCGATCTCAACAATGATAAAATCCCGGAATTGATTTTCAATGGGTACAGTACTGAGGAAAGGGAAAAAGAACAGCTGCAAATATTTACAACCATAAAGGGAGAACCTGTTTCGGTTTATAATGGAATGGGGCACTTACTGGCGTATAAAATACATCCCAATACAAAAGAGATCTTATTGTATCACCATCAATACCCCTGTTGTGAAAATGCATCACATAATTTAAATCGTTTGCGTTTGGTGGATAATAAAATGGTGCTGATCAAACGTTATTTCATTGGCCGTGATACTGGGATGTTAGGCAATTTCTTTCCTGACAAATCTGCCTTTTCAGGGAAATTCTATTATACAAAGTCGAAGACAGGTTTGCGTTGGTCTCCGGAAGAGATTGATAAAGGTGCCTGGCCCAGAAGATCAGAAAAGAACATAATTGCCTCTTATCCGGACTCGACCGGTTATTCTGTTTTGGCTGAAAAAGGAAAATGGTGTTTTGTGATTATGCACGGAACGCCTGTTTTGGAAGAGAACCGGGTAATTAATCCGGCCAACTTTTCGAATACCTGGATTTACGGTTGGATTAAAAAATAATGATAAAAAAAGCCAAACCACCATCAGAACACTGCATTCTGATAACGATTCGGCCTTTTCTGAACAAGTAGGGACGCGATCCACTGCGATGGACGTTACTACTTGTTTTTATAATATTGCCCCTACTTGTTCTCGTTTTTAATTCGTATCTGTCAGTCTCCAGTTTTGAACCAGTTGATGGTGTTTATTCTGGAAGATGGTTATTAACTTGTCTGAATCGGAATCTTTTCCCGGAACTCGTTTTTCAATGGATCTGAATGTTTGCTGGATGATCTCCAAAATATCTGATTCCATTAATATTTCAGAAGTACTGGTATCAAAGCCATAACTTCTGTATACCTCAATAATTTTATTTCGGTCATTGAGCTCTTGTGGTAGCAGGATACTCTTTTTAGATAGTTCATTGAAGAAAGGCAGCAACTTTGCACTCAATTCAATAAAATGCCTCAAAACAATGGTAGCTTCATTAATTTGCTGAATTGCAGAGGTCTGAATAAAGCGTTTTTTAGCGAGTTTGTTTTCCATGACATTTTGTTTTGTCGTTTCATAAATAAGACGACCGGCACTATAAATAGTTGGATTTAAAAAGTGGTCTTTGATTAAACTCCCAATCTCGTTGATTGAAAGGAGTTTTTATGTGATTATTTTATTGTCAAATCAATTATTGTTTATAAAATTTCACAAGTGATTCCAATTTGAGTTGAATTAAAAGTATCACTAAATCGATGTAAGCTTTATATTTGCAAAAAAAATCACAACATGCAGATATTAAGTGGTAAGGACGCTTCCGAAATCATCAAAAAAGAGCTGGCTATTCAGGTTGCCGAGCGTAAAGCAGCGGGAAAGAAAATTCCTCATTTGGCAGCAATTCTTGTAGGAAAGGACGGAGGTTCTGTTACTTATGTCAATAATAAATTGAAAGCATGTGAAGAGATCGGTTTTGAAAGTACTTTGATTCGTTATGATGATTCGATTACTGAAGAAACGCTTTTAAAGAAAATCCAGTCTTTGAATGAAGATAAAAGTATAGATGGATATATTGTTCAACTTCCGCTTCCTCCTCACATTGATGAGATGAAAGTAACCTTATCCATTGATCCGAAAAAAGATGTAGATGGTTTCCACCCGATCAATGTGGGAAATATGATGTTGAATATTCCGGGTTTCGTTCCAGCTACACCGGCCGGAATTGTTGAATTGATGCGTCGTTACAAGATCCAGACTGCCGGAAAGAATTGTGTAGTCGTCGGAAGAAGTAATATTGTAGGAACTCCTTTGAGCTTGCTTTTGGGGAAAAATACAGATCCCGGAAATTGTACGGTAACGCTTGTTCATTCGAAATCGGAGAATATCAAGGAAATTTGTTCTCAGGCAGATATTTTGGTTGCAGCAGTTGGAATTCCTGGTTTCATAACAGCAGATATGGTAAAAGAAGGTGCTGTTGTGATTGACGTTGGGACGACGCGTATTGAAGACGCAACCAGAGAAAGAGGCTGGAGACTGGCAGGTGATGTCGATTTTAAAGAGGTTGCACCAAAAACATCTGCAATAACACCGGTTCCGGGTGGAGTAGGGCCAATGACGATTGCTTCTTTGATGATCAATACATTGAAAGCAATGGAATTGAAAGGGAAGTAAAATACTTTTTTGTAAATTTTCGATTAGTTTAAGAGAGGTTTGTTACATACGATTTTTGTAGCTAAACACTTGGTTGAGTGTTATGAATAAATGAATGATTTATCAATAAATGATACTGAAATTCTTTTTTTATCTAATTTTGACCTACTAAACTTAATGAGATGAATTTTAAACTAACTCTGCTACTATCATTGAGTAGCCTATTCACAATTTTTGCCAAAGCACAGGCACCAATCCCTGAAATCCTTTATTACCGGTTTAATGGAACCGGAACAATTGTTCTTAATGAAGCATCTTTAGTTACCGCTGCAACAGATACCGCATACATCATGGGGGGATTGACCCAAGGGCCTAGCGGACAGTGTGGAAATGCTTTGATTGGAACAGGTGCCAGCAGTACAAATGATTATGTAAATACAGGTTGGGCAACAAACCTCACCGGGACCTCATGGACCATTTCTTTTTGGACAAATAATGTACCCTCCACTACAACTACTCAATATATCCTGGGTGATGTGAATGCCGGAGGATTTCGTGTGTTTACGGGAGGAGTTGCAGGTGCAGGAAACTGGATCTTAAGAGGCGGCTTCACAGATGTATTTGCGAATGGTGGAGCTTCTACCGGACCTACTATGACCACTTTCGTTTATGATATGCCAAACAATGAGATCAGATCCTATGTAAATGGTGTTCTTTCAAGTGCAGTAGCCCAAACTTCGGTTGCTATAAGTGGCTCCGGACCATTCAAAGTTGGCGGATATTCATCCAATAATAGTCTTCCTTCCGGTTCGTTCATGGATGAATTCCGTTTGTATAACCGGGCATTGACTGTTGCTGAAATTCAATCGTTGCTAATCAGTGAAACAACAAGTAGTTTTAGCGTTACTGCTTGTGGATCATACACCGTTCCAAGTAATGATACCACCTATACTGCATCCGGGATCTACATGGATACCATTCCGAATGCAAATGGTTGTGATAGTATTATGACAATTGATGTGACAATCCTTCCTTTGAGTTATAATACGATTTCACCTGTTGTTTGTGAACAGTATACCAGTCCGAGTGGAAACTATAACTGGGTCGTTTCAGGTACTTATACGGATACACTAACAAATGCAGTTGGTTGCGACAGTATTATAACAATCAATCTTACAGTAAACCAGTCCACTTTTGATAGTATTGTTGAATTTGCGTGTGGAAGTTATACCGCCCCTGATGGTTCAGTTCATTCAGTGAGTGATACGATCGATGTAGTTATTCCCAATGCAATTGGGTGTGATAGTCTGATCCATATTGATCTGACGGTTTCGCAACCTACAACGAGCAGCATTACTGTAACGGCGTGTGATTCCTATTCTGCTCCCGACGGAGCGGTTTATAGTTCAAGCGGGGTGTATACTGCAATTATAACGAATATGGGTGGTTGTGACAGTACGATTACCATTAATCTTACGATCGAACAAATCGATACCACTCTTTCTTATTCAGGAGGGGTCTTGACGGCAAATCAGAGTGGTGTTTCTTATCAATGGATCGATTGTAGTACAATGAATCCTGTTGCTGGAGAAACAAGCCAATCATTTACTCCTTCAAGTAATGGAACTTACGCTGTGAATCTGAGTGGAGCAATTTGCGATATGAATTCCCAGTGCTACACTGTTGCAGACTTGGGAATGGATGAATTTAGTCCATTGAATTTGGTATTATTTCCAAATCCGGTTCATGATGAATTGAATATTGTAAATAACTCGGGGGAAGAATTGATTCTTGAGTTATATGACAATACCGGTAAATTGCTTCAAACGATAGTAACTTCAGAAACAAATTCTGTAATCGGAATGCAGGATAAGTCAACAGGTATTTACCAGTTAAAAGCCAAAAGCAAGTTTGCTGAACGAACATTTAAGATTGTTCGAAACTAATAAGGAATAATTTTTCTCAGGCCCGTTTAAGCTTTCTGAAGAGTTTAAACGGGCTTTTTAATTAGTCGTTATTGCTAATTTTTCAGAAGAGATTGTGGAGCTGTTTAGAACGAGGCATAAGTGTGGGTACTGGTATGATTAAGCGTACATACAGCGTAGATTAAGTATGGATACCCCACCTTTGTGTTTCAAGTTCTTCAAATAAATTTCAGCGTTCCTCTGCGCTACCTCAGACATTTTCTTCAAAGAAGGTGTCTTCGTCTTCAAATGCATTCGCATTTTCTTCTGTGGAAAGTAAATCTGGTGTTGTGGTCATCAAAGAACGAGAGCAAAGCGAAACAAGAGAAAGCATTGCTTTGATAATATCTGCAATGGCAGATTATCACAATCGCTCCAGCGGAGTCTTTACTCCGTCAACCAGCGAATAACAAGCCAGCTTGTCTTTAAATACGGAAGACTTGAACAGGGACCGGTTCAGTAACATTCGCACACATTCCTGGATTCCTTCGGCAATGGAAGGATGTGGATGGACAAGCTCTGCAATGACATGGATTGGAAGCCCCAGTTTCATAATCAAACCGATTGTTTGGATGGCAGTAGAAGCATGTTCACCTACGGCGCGCATTCCAAGAACTTTCATATCGCTGTCATTGGTAACGATGATTTTGAAAAAACCTTCTGTTTTTCGCATGGCAATTGCCCGCGCAATTACCGAGTAATCAATTTTTACAACTTTTATCGGGATATTCTTTTCAATACATTGTGCTTCGTTCATTCCGACGGCGGCAACTTCCGGCTGAAGGAACATAATGGTACATACGTTGTCATAACTTAAGCGTTCACGAATAGTTCCAAAAGCTCTTTCAACAGCATGGCGCGCTTCGATTTCTCCCATATTTACCAATGCAATTCTTCCCGAAACATCCCCAACAGCATAAATATGCGGAACATTGGTTACCGTATCATCATCACCGATATGTTGTCCGCGTTTGGACATCAAAACACCCGCGTTTTCCATTTTCAAGGTCTCAATATTCGGAACGCGACCAATTGAAAGCAATGCTTTCTCCACGCGGATGACTTCCCGGGATCCATCCGGATAACTCAGTTCGTATTCAACTTCCGTACCCAGGTTTTCCAATCGTTCCAATTGAGCATTGTGATGAATGGTCACCCCTTTTTCTTCCAGGTTTTCACTCACAATGGTTGAAATATCCGTGTCCTCGAAAGGAAGAATGCGATCGGCACGGTCTATCAGGTATACTTTTGTTTTTCCGAAATTGGAAAAGATCGTAGCGTATTCACAACCGATGACACCCGCCCCGACAATTACAAGGCTCTTGGGGTAATCTGTCAGGTTTTCGATCCCATCACTGGTCAGAATGGTTTGTTCGTCCACGTTTACACCTGGCATTTTTCGTGGTCGGCTTCCACTGGCGATAATGATATTTTCTCCATATACAACCGTTCTGTCTCCATCATTTTGAACGATTTCTACTTCGTTCGGAGAAATGAAACTTGCAGTCCCTCTTTGATAAGACAATAACCTGTTCATCGTTTCAGTCTGCAAAAGTTTTAAGTGACAGGAATATTGAAACTTGCGTTCAAATACAGCTTCATCAACTGTTGCCATCACGTCGTCCCAGGAAAGATAGAATTGCTCTCTTCCTTTGCTGATCGTATCATTTACCGACGCAATTTTTTGAGAAATTTCCCACAATGTTTTCGATGATAAAGCGCCATTATAAACTCCGGCACCACCTACACGGTCTTTCTCAATTAAGCAGACACGTTTACCGTAATCAATTCCGCGCATTGCTGCCGCGTAACCAGCAGGTCCACCACCGATAACAACCAAATCAAATTTTTCCATAAGTCTCTCGGACTAAAATTAAACAATACTTTAAAATTCAGCATCTGTTTCTATTAATTTTGTCGGATGAATTTGAAAGAACTGACCGATTACGGAAAAGCAGAGAAGGAATTTTACAACAAGTGGATCAAAAAAGCCAAAAAGGCAAATAACCGAACCCTAGATGAACAATTCCATCTTTTACATAATGAAGCATTTCGTAAAATCGATTGTTTGGCCTGTGCAAATTGCTGTAAAACCACGAGTCCTATTTTCAGGGATGTGGATATCAAGCGCTTATCAAAACGATTGCGCATGCAAGAAAGCAAATTCATTGATACTTATTTGAAAATTGACGAAGATCAGGATTACGTGCTGCGAACTGCTCCTTGTCCTTTTTTAGGTGCAGATAATTATTGTTCTGTTTACGAAGACAGACCTTTGGCATGCAGAGAGTATCCGCACACGGACCGGAAGAACATGTACCAGATTTTACCACTAACCAGAAAGAACATGGAGGTCTGTCCGGCAGTGAGTTACATCATGAAAGAAATATCTAAAAAAATATAACAAAAATTACAACCTTTTGTATAATTTGGCGTCTCTGTAAAGAACTAGTTTCCAAAATTAACACCATGAGGCCTGTCATTCTCCCCATATTTCTACTATTAATAACCACCTTTTCATATAGTCAGAAAGCAAAAAATGGTAACTATACTGTTACGGCTGCAGGAACCGTTCTGAATGCTTATACAAGTGTTACCGCAAATGCTGCGGCAGGGGCGACATCAATTACTGTTACAAGTGCCACTTTAACAAACAGTTATTTCGGAACTGCATTGGGGGCCGGCGATTTGGTTTTAATTATCCAGATGCAAGGTGCAGATATGGATATTAATTTAGGTCCAATTACTGCATGGAGTGGAAATTACACTCTTTCAACCTCTAACTGGAATGATTTTGTTGGGGGAAATTTTTCAACGGTTGAAGCAAAAAGACCTGAATGGGGTGCTGTGACTAATTATAATAATTCGGGAAAATACGAATACGCTGAAGTTCTTTCAGCTTCAGGGAATACGATCAATTTAAGATGTGCATTAAAGAACAGCTATACATCAGCCGGTCACGTACAGGTTGTTCGTGTTCCAAGACTTGGAAACTTGACTTTAAATGCCAACACGACCATAATCCCGCTTGCCTGGAACGGATCAATCGGCGGAATTGTGGCTTTGGAAATAGATGGCACCATGAATTTTGGAACCAACTCCAAGGTTGTTGCTTCCGGATATGGCTTCAGGGGTGGTGTTACCGATAATACCTCCGGTGGACCTGGTGCTGCTGGAGATGTGGGTAAACCCGGATCGTTTGCAGCATCTGAAGGATCTGAAAAAGGAGAAGGAATCGGGGGGGCTGCTACAGCAACAGGAGAAGTTACAGTTAATTATCAATCCCGTTACGGATGTGGTGCACCTGCAAACGGTGGTGGTGGTGGAAACTATAAGAATTCCGGTGGTGGCGGTGGTTCCAATGTCGGAACCGGAATGTATAACGGAAAAGGAGTGGCAACTGCTGGTTATAATGGGTTTTGGAACCTGGAAGCCGCAGGAATGGCAACCACACCAAGTGCAGGAGGAGGACGAGGTGGATATTCCGGTGCACAAAGTAACCAGGATGAAGCTACGGTAGGGCCGAATAATGCAGCTTGGTCGGGAGATAGTAGAAGAAAAGAGGGGGGACTCGGAGGACATCCCCTAACATATGATGTTACACGTGCCTTTATGGGTGGCGGTGGTGGCGCCGGCGAAATGGACCAGAACCAGGGAGGAAGTGGAGGAGCCGGAGGAGGAATTGTCTTCCTGCAATCCTATGGAAGCATTACCGGAACCGGCACTATTGAAGCAAACGGTGCAAACGGACAAAATTCGAATCCTACAAATGCCCCGAATCCAGGAAGTTTCTCAAGTACTAAGTTGGGTGTTGACGGTGCCGGTGGTGCCGGTGGGGGTGGTGCAATCCTGATTTCAAATGGTACAGCACTTCCAGCTACATTAACCCTAAGTGCAATTGGTGGAAATGGTGGAAATAACGCCCTTTCTTTCGGTTCTTTTGCTTCCGGGGTTGAAGCTGATGGTCCGGGCGGTGGCGGTGGCGGTGGAATGATCGCGTATACTTCCGGTACTCCAGCTCAGAGTGTGAATGGAGGTAATGGTGGCGTTATTACAGTTGTGAATACCACGAATATTGTATCAAATTTTCCTCCAAACGGAGCAACAGGCGGAGGCACAGGAACTGGTTCTTTACCTCAGTCTTACTATAACCTGATTCCAAATAACGCATCTGTATGCAGTGGAAGTCCGGCAAGTTTATCTGTAACTGTTCAGGGTACTTTACCTGCGCCAATTACAAATGCGAACATTACCTGGTATACTACCTACACAGGAAATACTTCTGTTGGAACAGGATTAACCCTAAATATTCCTTCTGCTACAGCTACAACAACATATTATGTAGGATTTTGTCCAAATGGAACATTTAGAGTTCCCGTTACTGTTACTGTAAGCGGACCTACTATTTCCGGAACTGCTGTAGTAACGAACGCTACCTGCTCTTCAGGTGGTTCCATTACCGGATTAACGACTTCCGGAGGAGCACCAACTGTTGCAATTACATGGAATGGTGTCACAACGCCTACAATGAATTTAAGTAATGCAGCTGCAGGTTCATATACAGTCACTGTTACCGATGGAATCGGTTGTACGGCAACTTCAGGTCCTTATACTATTGGAACTTCAGGCGGGCCGGTGATTAACTCTACCAATATGATTGTAACAAACGCATCTTGTTTAGGTGGCGGCGGGTCAATTACCGGAATTACAGCAACAGGTACCGGGTTGACTTATAGCTGGAATACCGGGGCTTATTCAACATTAGATATTACCGGTTTAAATACCGGAAATTACAGCTTAGTTGTTACTGATAATAATGGGTGTACGGCTTCGTTGGGACCAATTAATGTTGGACAAAACACCGGACCGGTTATCAATACGACCAATATGCTGGTTACTGCAACGACTTGTGGAGCCAACAATGGAAGTATTGTCGGGATTTCGGCTACAGGGACCGGTTTAACTTACCAATGGAATGGAGTGGCTTCGGGGAGTTTGGATCAAACAAATCTGGCTTCAGGAAATTACACTTTAGTGGTTACGGACAATATCGGATGTACAGCATCCGTTGGGCCAATTGCAATCGGCGCTTCAACTGCTCCCGTTATTAATTCTGCAGCTGTTGTTATCACAAATGCACATTGCGGGCAATCGAACGGAGCAATTTCAGGCTTGTCGGTTTCCGGTGGACAACCAGGATATACGTATAACTGGAATTCAGGGGCGTATTCAACGTTGAACCTGGCTGCTATTCCTGCAGGGAATTACAATTTAACGGTTACGGATAACCTGGGGTGTATGGCAAATGCGGGACCATTTACTGTAAATGATATTGCAGGTCCTGTGATCAATACAACAAATATTATTATTACGAATGAAACATGTGCCGGAAATGATGGCGCGATTACCGGAATTACTGCAAGTGGCACCGGTACTTTGACTTATAGCTGGAACCTGGTAGTAAGTCCAACATTGGATCATACCAATATTCCAGGTGGATCATACGGACTAATTGTTTCAGATGCTTTTGGATGTAATGCTGTTGCCGGTCCGTTTAATGTTGGTTTATCTCCCGGACCTGCCATTAATACAACGAATATGGTCGTAACGGGAACGACATGCGGATTGAACAATGGAAGTATTACCGGAATTACAGCAAGTGGAACAGGTTTGACGTATCAATGGAACGGAGTAACTGTCGCAACATTGGATCAGACCGGTTTGGCTTCAGGGAATTATACATTAGTAGTTACTGACGCTGCAACTTGTACCTCCACATTTGGTCCGGTATCAATAGGTGCTTCCAGTGCTCCTATTATTAATTCAGCAGCTGTTGCAATTACGGATGCGCATTGCGGACAATCAGACGGGGCAATCTCAGGTCTTACTGTTTCAGGGGGACAACCGGCTTATACCTACAATTGGAATTCAGGAGCATACACTACCTTAAACCTTTCCGGTATTCCGGCAGGAACTTATAATTTACAGGTAACTGATAACTTGGGTTGTAACGCTAATGCCGGGCCATTTACAATTAATAATATTGCAGGACCTACATTGAACACTTCCAATGTGCAGGTAACAGCAGAAACGTGTGCGCTGAATGACGGAACCATTTCAGGGTTAACAACTACCGGAACCGGATTGACTTATACCTGGAATGGAGTGGTAAGTGCAACACTAAATCAAACCGGTTTAGCTCCCGGAGCATATAACGTGGTTGTATCAGACGGATTTGGATGTACTGCAAACGGAGGTCCTTTTACTGTAAATGCAGTTGTTCCTTTAAGCCTGGACCAAAGTTCAGTAACGATTACACCTACAGGTTGTGTCGGAAATACTGGAGCAATTAACGGATTACAGATTATAGGTGGCATAAACCCAGGTATTTCATGGACGAATACAAGTGCAACCACACTGGATATTTCGAACCTGGCCGCAGGTTCGTATACCATTACGGTGACAGATGATCAAAATTGTTCTGTTCAGCAAACATTTAATGTGGGAACAACTTCCGGATTAACAATCAACACAAACAATGCAGTTATTTCAAATGACAATTGCGCTACCGGTTCAGGATCCATATTTGATATAACAGTTTCCGGAGGCACGATTCCATATACTTACTCATGGAATAGCTCACCGGCTCAAAATACCTTAAATGCATCCGGCCTTACCACCGGGAACTATACATTGACCGTAACTGATAACAACGGTTGCCAGGCGGCTACAACCTTGTTTGTAGGAGTTGTTCCTCCTTCAACTATCGACCAAAGTAATGTGGTTGTTACGAACGAAAATTGTACCGGAAATAACGGTGCCATCACTGGTATTCAGGTTTCCGGGAATGCTCCATATACTTATAGTTGGACCGGGACTCCTTTAACAAGCTTGAATTTGACCAACTTGAATTCGGGAGTTTATACTTTAACCATAACAGATGGGAATGGTTGTGTTACGACCGGTTCGCCAATTACTGTAGGATTGGATGGTGTTCCGAATGCGGATTTCACTATTTCAAACCCGGTGGCATCACCAGGTGAAGTCATTAATTTTACGAATGCAAGTACAGGTGGGCCTTTCCAAAATTACAGCTGGACAATTACCGGAGTTGGATTGATTGGTACGGGGTCTACTGCTACTTTCAACTCTATGGTTGAAACCACTTACAATATGACCCTGGTTGTAGAAACAATGGATGGTTGTATTGATTCAATTACCAAGCCTTTTGAGATCCTGGGTGAGATCAGGATTCCGAACATCGTAACGGCTAACGGAGATCATACGAATGATGAATTCTATATTACCAATTTGAAACCAAATTCCAAACTGGTTATTCAAAACCGTTGGGGAAATGTGGTGTTTGAATCGGATAATTACAAGAACAATTGGGGAGGTATTGATATTACAGGTGAAAAATTGGTCGATGGTGTTTATTTCTACCAATTAATAACTGCGGATGGTAAAATGTGGCAAGGAAATGTTCATTTGCTCATTGATTAAGATAAGTTCTTTTTGCCTTTGTTATATTTACTGACTGTTAACAGTTGATGCAACCTGGTACGCTTCACATAGAACCCAAAATGATATTGGCCTCTTGGATTCAAGACGTTAAGGATAGTCATTTTAACTCGATCCAGGTCGCTCATTTCGGTCCGTTAAACCAGGATTTGGTCAATAGTTTTACACTTACGACCGAAGATTTTATGATTTCTGCCGGGGATAAAAAACCATTGGTCAAACGGGTTTTTTCTATCCTGATCGAAGGGTTACAGAATATCCTTCTTCACGGCCGGAAATGGGACAATGAGCAACAGGCATTGCTTATTGTTGCTTTCAATGATAAAGCCTACCGGATTGCTTTAGGGAATCTCACCGAAATTTCTGAAAAGGAAAAATTGGCTTCTTATCTGGATCGCCTGAATGCAATGAATGAAGAAGAAGTAAAAGATTTTTACCTGGAAACATTAAACAATGGATTAATTTCCGATAAAGGAGGAGCAGGACTTGGTTTTATTACTATGCGGATGAAATCAAAAAGTTTGTTGAATTACCAGTTCATTCCTGTTAATGATGAGTTAATGTTGTTTACCATTTCCACAGATGTAAACAGAGCATAGTGACATGTCCTTTTTTGTTGCGTACCATCCTTCGTATATTCATTCTGTCCCCGTTACTCATCGTTTCCCCATGGAGAAGTACGGATTGTTGCACCAACAATTACAATATGAAGGAATCCTGGAAGAAACGGATTTCCTGAAGCCATCTTTAATTGATCTTGCATTTGTTCGGAGAGTCCATACAGAAGCATATTTGAACAAATTATTAAACCTGGACTGTTCCCCGAGAGAACAGCGCGTAAGTGGTTTTGTCCATACAGATGAATTAATCAGGCGTGAACTCCGAATTATGGAAGGTACGAGACTCTGTGCAGAAATGGTTAAAAACGGTGGAGTAGCTTTGAATATCGCAGGTGGAACGCATCATGCGTTTACCGACAGAGGCGAAGGTTTTTGCTTATTGAATGACCAGGCAATTGCCGCGCAATGGCTTTTGGACGAGCAACTATTCAAACGAATATTGATCGTGGACCTGGATGTACACCAGGGAAATGGAACTGCTGAAATCTTTCGTAAAACACCGGAAGTCTTTACATTCAGTATGCATGGCCGTGCTAATTACCCGATGCATAAAGAAGAATCAGACAAAGACATTCCTTTGGAAACGTTCCTGGACGACAAATCTTATTTGAACACATTGAGAAGCGAATTGACACCTGTTTTGGAATCCTTTGAACCGGATTTTATATTCTATCAGTGCGGTGTGGATATCCTGGAGTCGGACAAATTGGGCAAGCTGAAGGTTACGCAAAGAGGCATTCATTCCAGGGACGAATTTGTTCTCAGTTTTGCCAAACAAAAGAATATTCCGGTTGTTTGCAGTATGGGAGGCGGGTACAGTAAAGACGTCCGTGATATTGTAAATGCCCACATGCATGTTTTTCGATTGGCACACCAATTATTTTCAAAATGAATCATTTAAATGGAAAAGAGGTTATTTGTTCACCAATCAATTTCAGTTTACCTTATAGAAACAGTCCAAAACCGTTTAAATGTCTTTTTCTATTTTCATTTAACAAAATAATTATAAACAATCCTTGATAATTTATTTTCTAAGCTTACCTTTGTGTAGAATTAGTCTAAATAAAGATGGTTAAAAAAGAAGTTTCCTCCCAGCAACCGATTTTACCTCTATTCACATGCAGTAATTGCTCTTGCGACAAAAAGAAAGATTGTTGTAAGAAATATAAAAGAAAAGGATACCACTGTAAAAAGTGTCCGAAACTTTAGTTTTAGCTCAAGCATTCGGTTATTTTTGAAGCATGTTTCGAAAGCTTGCTTTTTTGGTATTATTGGGCATTTCCTTTTTGGGAAGGTCGCAGGATTCCGTAAACTATTCTTTAGGAGCAGATTTTCAATATCACCCGCAGGATTTCTTTTTTCACGTTCGTGGTCAATTTATTAAAAAAAGGATTTCTCACGAAGTCTTTTTAGGATTCGGAATAAATAATACAATTCTCCAGGGCCAGCCTAAACCCAGTATCGGTTACGACATTTCATACCGCTCCAAACTAATTGATTGGATAATTATTTCACCGGTTATACGAATTTCCTATTCGGTTTTAAATACAAAAGTTCCGGAAAAACATCCTTTCATTCACCTTACGGAAGGTTTCCTCGGCTGCAGACTGGATTTTGGTATTTATAACCGCATTGCATTGACAAGCGGAATAGGCCCGGCGGTTGAATGGAAATATGATGCCTACATCGAAAGACAAAACCAGTTCTTCATGTGGAATTATTTTTTTGAAATTGGGTATTACCATGAATTTTAGGTTCGCCATAGCTTGTGTCCTGATTTTTGTTTCGTGTAAGAAGCATAAAGACCTTTATCCTGAAACCGGTATCGGTGGACATGCGTGTGCGGGCTTGCATATTTCCAGCAGCAATTATCACGATAACAGCCTGGAAGCATACAAATACGCCCGGAGTTTTGAAACTATCCGAATGGTTGAAGTGGATGCTCAATTGTCTTCCGACGGCACACTGTGGCTTTTTCATGATCCGGAATTGAGTGAAGAATCAACAGGTTCCGGGAGTATTCCACAAAGATCTGACGCTTATTTGTCCGGTTTAAAGTACCATTCACTTGAAAAAGAACAATTGATCCGATTGACCGATTTACCTGCCGATCTGAAGGGAATTCGCTTAATGATTGATTTAAAGGAATCAGATGGGACCGAAACCGGGTTGATCGATTCAACGAAAATGATTGATGCATTGAAACTGGCAAAAGCGTATTTTTACAATGGAGATTTAGGAATGGTAACCAATACCAGGAGATTTGTACCGACCATTAAAGGACTTGGTTTTCAGGTTTATTACAATGCGGTGAATGCAGCACAATTTCTGAGTTATTCGATCAGTTCCATTTCAGACGGAGCGGTTTTTAGAAATTCAGAGATTACTGTTTCAGACGTGAATTTTGTTAAATCCCTTGGAAAAAAAGTGATAATATATGATGTTCGGTCTCCGAATGGGATTAAATCCGCGCTGGAAAAAACTCCCGACTATTTATTGACAGATGATATTAAAGCAACATTAATAGAAAAATACAAATGAGCAAAAAAAATAAAGACAGGATAAATATTGTTTATTCGACAAACCCTGATTTTTCTTACGATTTTGAAGAACACGAAGAACAGGAAACATTGGAGCCTTCCAAACAGCTTTTGTATGTTTCTTTGGACAGAAAACAGCGTGCCGGGAAAGAAGTGACTTTAATAGAAGGATTTATCGGGACGGATGAAGACCTGAAAGAGTTGGGAAAGCTCTTAAAATCAAAATGTGGAGTAGGTGGGACCGCGAAGGATGGCGAAATAATTATCCAGGGATCATTTAGAGATAAAGTAATCGAATTATTGACGAAAGAAGGGTACAAAACCAAGCGAAAAGGTGGATAAAATGGAATCTAGATGCCGGATTTACGTTTCAAAATTTATAACCAATAACCAACCCTATGAAAAAGTAAATATCTTCCGACATCTAAAATTCCAAATTAAATATCAAAATAGAAAAATGTGAAAATTCTTTCGATCCTGTTTCAAAAGTACATTAAGTTTTTCTTAAATCAATAAAAAATGAGTAAAATATTCACTTTATTGATTAAATGGTAAAAAATTGATTCTTAATCTTTTCAAACCTGAAAAAACGCCTTAAAATCGATTTAGTTTAATTGTATTAAATCGAAAAAAAGATTGACTAATCGAATCCTTTTACTAAATTTGTCTCGATGGAAAAGCAAGTCATTTTAGATGAACAGCAGGTTCAGTTAACCATGAACCGTCTTGCTTATCAATTAATCGAAAATCACGACGACTTCTCAAATACAGTGCTGATCGGTCTGCAACCGAGAGGAATTTTTGTGCTTGAAAGATTGAAAGAAATCCTGGAAAATGTAAGAGGAGAAAAGGTTACCTGTGGTCAGTTGGACATTACCTTTTACCGCGATGATTTCAGGAGAAGAGAAAAACCGCTGATCCCTAATGTCACCAATATTGATTTTACGATCGAAGGAAAAAATGTGGTCCTAATTGACGACGTTCTTTATACGGGTCGTACCATTCGTTCTGGATTAGACGCCCTGATGGCTTTCGGTAGACCGCTTCGGGTAGAACTCATGGTGTTAATTGACCGAAGATTCCAGCGCGATTTACCGATCCAGGCAGATTACGTTGGAAAAGCTGTGGATACGCTTGATTCCGAGCGTGTGACCGTGGAGTGGAAGAATAGCGAAGGAAAAGATAAAATTGTATTGTATACACCCGAATAATGGAACATTTAAGTGTTGATCATTTAGTTGGAATTCGAGACTTGACTCGTCAGGATATCGAATTGATCTTTAAAACTGCGGATAGTTTTAAGGAAGTTATTAATCGACCGATCAAAAAAGTTCCTTCTCTTCGGGATATTACCATTGCCAATCTCTTTTTTGAAAATTCTACCCGAACTCGTCTATCTTTTGAATTAGCAGAAAAACGATTGTCTGCGGATGTCGTTAACTTTTCAGCAAGCTCAAGTTCGGTGAAGAAAGGTGAAACCTTAATCGACACCGTAAACAATATTCTTTCCATGAAAGTGGATATGGTGGTGATGCGCCACCCGAATCCCGGAGCTGCGAAATTCCTTTCCGAACGAACCAATACCTGTGTGATTAATGCCGGAGATGGTACACATGAACATCCGACTCAAGGTTTATTGGATGCTTTTTCGATCCGTGAAAGATTGGGCTCGGTAGAAGGAAAAAAAGTAGTGATCGTCGGGGATATCCTGCATTCGCGAGTTGCTTTGTCCAATATTTACACGCTTCAAAAATTGGGGGCAGAAGTCATGGTTTGCGGACCAACTACCCTGATCCCGAAATACATTGATACTTTAGGGATCAAAGTAGAGCATAACCTGAGAAGAGCATTGGAATGGTGTGATGTTGCAAACATGCTGCGTATTCAGTTGGAAAGACAGGACATTCAATATTTTCCAAGTTTGAGGGAATATTCCATGCAATATGGTTTGAACAAAGAGATCCTGGATAGCCTGGACAAGGAAATTATTGTGATGCATCCAGGACCGATCAACCGGGGAGTAGAGATTACTTCAGATGTTGCTGACTCCAGGCAATCCATTATTCTTCAGCAAGTTGAAAACGGTGTAGCAGTTCGAATGGCGGTGATTTATTTATTGGCTGCAAAGATCGGACGCTAAAGTCTTTTTATTTTCAGAGTATAAGAAAGAATATTTTGTTACATTTGATAAACACTGTGGCAACATGAATTTTATTATTGCACAAGATACCAACTTTGCGGTCATTCAGTCTTCTGTTGAAAAACTGGATGCGTCAAATGCTCCTGATCTGAAAAGTGAACTGCTTCTGTTAAATAAAAATGGGGTGAATTCTATTATCCTGGACCTTTCCAAAACAAGATACTGTGATTCTTCCGGATTGTCCGCGGTTTTAACGGCAAACCGTTTGTGCAAAGATACAAACGGGCAATTTGTGTTATGCGGATTGCAGGAGAATGTGGCAAAAATGATCCGTATTGCTCAACTGGATAAAGTTCTGAATATTTCTGAAACACTCACTGAAGCGAAATCGGTACTGATTTAACATATGAACTTTGAAGTAACCATATTGGGTTCCGGCGCAGCGCTGCCAACTTCAAACAGAAATCCTACATCTCAATATGTCCAATGCAATGACCGTCATATCCTGATCGATTGCGGTGAAGGAACACAGGTTCAATTGCGTAAGAATCATGTGCATATTCAGAAAATCAATCATATTTTAATTTCCCACCTTCACGGAGATCATTTTTTCGGACTGGTAGGTCTTTTAAGTTCCCTGCATTTATTGGGAAGAGACAAAGGATTGACTATTTACGGTCCGGAAGAACTGGAACATATTATCAAAATACAACTGGAAGTCGGAGGGGCCAAACTGGGATTTGACCTTCATTTTGTACCCTTGAACGGAAAAGAACATCGCTTGATTTTTGAAGATAAAATGATCGAGATCTGGACCTTTCCTTTGAGCCACCGAATCCCTACCAACGGGTTTTTAATAAAGGAAAAACCGAAAGAACGCAAACTAAATGCTGATCGCTTTGAAGAAGCAGGGCTTTCTTTGACACTTATTCCCAAATTGAAGCAAGGTTTTGATGTGGAACTGGAATCGGGTGAGATCATTTATGCGGATGAATACACTTATCCTGCAAAACCAAGTAAATCTTATGCCTTTTGCTCAGATACCATTTATGATGAACGGATTGTGAATTACATCGGTCAAGTGAGTGTATTGTATCATGAAGCTACCTTCTTGCAGGAGAAATTGGAACGGGCAAAGCAAACGTTCCATAGCACAGCACAACAAGCCGCTATGATTGCGAAACAAGCAGAAGTAGGGAAGTTATTACTCGGACATTTAAGTGCACGCTATGAGAACGGCTTAAGGCATTTTGAAGAAGCTTCTGCGTTTTTTGAGAACGTAAGCGTAGTGGAAGACGGGGAAACTTATCTGATTTAAGGTAAAAACTTCATGTCTGTCTCGATACTACCGCTTGTCAATTCGAATGCGAAGCAGTATCGGGAATACAGGCGGAATTCCGATAACTATCGGAACGACATGACATGAGTGTCAACCCTGAGTGATTCTTCTCAAATAATTGATTTGTCCCAAATGATATCCTAAATGACTGGCCAGTTTGGTAATCATGTGGTTCGCAGTCATGGAATACCCGAAGGTCTCATAAGGATACGTTTTTTCCAACTGCTCATTGGTTAATGAACCCAACACTTTTTCAAGCATTTCAGACGTTTCGCTTATTTTGGCAAGCATTTCCGATTTACTCAGGTAACGTTCCGAAAATTCTGCATCGCGGTTTCTGATATAACCCGTTTCGCCCAATGTTGCCCCGATAAAATGGTTCAGGTTCCCGATCAGGTGTTGCGTCAGATTCCCGATTGAATTTGTGATTCCGGGAGCGGTGTACCACAAAAGCGTTTCTTCATCACAAAGCGCTACTTCTTTAGCCAAAGAATCCAAATCTTTTGTAAAACAACGTGCAAACTCGTGATTTATCATGTCTAATAAGTTAAATGACGTTCTTTTTTATCCGGGTAAACATCTGCAATCGTTACTAAAATCCCGGTTTCTTCCACATTTCCAAAATCCGGGTTGACAGCAGTTCCAAACGTTTTCATCGTCGGAGAAAGATGCATGTAGATATTAACCAAAGGCGGGACATTTTCTCCATGCTTACGCACAAATGAATTCAAGACCTTGAATCCGTCTTTGAAATCCAATCCTTTTAGCTGCTCTTCAACGAACGTGGTATCGTATTCCGTTTTCAGCGGGTGAAACGGTTTCATCAGGTTTTCCGTATCCGGGAAATAATGATGCATGAAATGAAGCAAGAAGTCACGTGCTTCCCGGTTGTAATTCGGGTACATGGTCACCTTTCCGAAGAAATATTTGATAAACGGGTAATTGATAGCCAAAGCTCCGAGCCCATCCCAAATATTGTCCAAAGCAAATAAACCTTTTCGTGGATTTTGTGCCGGCTGATAATCCGGTTGTACCCAGCTTCTGCCTAACTCGCAGGTTGTCGGCAAATAATCTTTGATGAAACGGTCTGAAAAATCGAAATAATGGGTTGTTGATAAATGGATCTCTCCGTGCTCATCGATAGCATCCTTGCATAAAATGAACCGGTATCCGCCAATGATCACTTCGTCTTCCGGATCCCATACAATCAGTTGGTTGTAGCAGATCTCCTGTGTGTCATATTCGTCCAGGTCCAGTTCTTCACCGGTTCCACCGCCGGCAAAACGGAAGGTTACTTCTCTCAAACGGCCAATTTCACGAACAATATTCGGTGCTGTATGACAGTTTACAAAATAAATCTCATTATCGCCTTTCCGGGTGCTTCTGACCAAGCCCACTTCGGCAAGCTCTTTTTTGATAATTTCTTTGTCAACAGCAGGTATTATTGGTTTCATACGTTTTGTTTCAAGGTATAGACGTAATTACGGAACCATTCGGCCCACGCAACGTCTGATGTGTTTGTATCTAATGTGTTGGCTGCAATTGGCTTTCCAACGGTAAATCGGATGTGCTTCCCTTTTTGACGAAACATTTCATCAGCCAGGTAAAGCATTTCTATATTTGCTTTTATTCCAAGAAATTTACGAAAATTTGCCAAACGATAAAAGAAGTTTGATAATTCTCCGTCGATATGTACAGGAACAATAATTTGATCGTTTAAGCGGGCTTGTTTTACAAATGCTTTTTTCCATTCCAGGTCTTTAACAACGCCATTTTTTTTGCGGCTAACCAGCCCGGCAGGAAATACACAGACTAACTGATCGGATGAAAAGAGGCTATTTACCTGGAGCAGAGAACTGCTTTTCGTTTTTCCGTGTTTATTGATCCCTACAAAGATCTCTTTTAAGGGTTCCAGGTTCAGAAGCAGATCGTTTACGATGAACTTGATATCTGTTCGGTGATCGCGTAATCCGTCAACCAAAGCCATTGCATCCATTCCTCCAAGCGGGTGGTTCATTACGATTACACATTTCCCTGTTTTCGGAATATTTTCAATACCCGATATGGAATATGAAACACCGATTTCTGTCAATACATCCCTGCAAAAATCCTGGTTTTTTGTGTGATGTGTGCTCAGGAACGTATTGATTTCCTCCTGGTGAAGAATACGTTCTAAGTAACGAATGATGAAACCCGGAATCCATTTAATCAAGCGCGGGCTTTTACTTTGGATTAATCTCCGTACGTTGATGAAATCTTCTTGTTGTTTCATAGCGCAAAGTTAATATCTATCTGCCAGCTCAGCGTTAAAAATGTTAAAATGAAATAACAAGAGTTCGTGGATAACTAAGAGCGTTCAAAAAGTTTAAACAGTTGGACTTTTGTGACTCTTTGAATTTACGGTACACAGTATAACGTATCAAACGACGGAGAATATCCGGCCCACACACCGATTGCACCACCCTGAATATTGGAAGGGATCATGGTTGGCGAAGCAAACGGGTTTCCGGCAGTTCCCAACTGCATGTATTTCTTTTCCAAAAACTCGTAAACAGCAGCATCCATTTTAGAGAACTTGATGACCACAGAATCTCCTTCTTTGTAATACCCTTTGTCCTTATCTGCTACCGTTTCGTCATTCCAGGTAAATGGGTTTTCATAGAAGAAATTGAAAGTTTGACCACCAAAGAATTCATCGTCAAATACCGGGCTGAAAGTTGCTTTAAAAGCAGGATCTTTTGTGCTTCCGTCTACCATATTGATTCGTTTTACTTCCCACATGTAAGCATCAAATCCGGGTGGATCGGTCAAGGTTGCCCAGGAATAACCGTATCCCTGATTTGCTCCGGGATCCTGTTTCCAGTAAACAGAATCCAGTGGGGTAGGATTGACGATTTGAGTCGATGATGTATATACTTCACCATTTAATTCGACCTTCAGAGAGTAGGTTTTTCCCACTTGTCCCCAAATAGCTGTATTGAAAGTTGAGTAAGCGCACAGGTGATAGTTTGCCAGTTCTTCTTCCGGAATTCCGAACATGGCAGCAGCCATCGCTTCCGTTCCCGGGGGAAGATTATCCGAACAAATCTCATCCAGAACGACCGTTGTGCTCCCATCCGAAACGGTGACAACCGCACCCGACTGAAAGCTGTTGAGAAATGCTTCCATGGTAGTCGGTGAATAAATATCCTGTGTTTTGGAAATCAAAACGATCGGAGGCATTCCTGTTTCAATGCGGCCGTCGATGACAATTTTTTCCTCGTAACCGGGAATATCGATCTTCACCTCCTTGGTACAACTTCCAAGCAACAAGATCAAACTGAATAAAGCAATTAAAACTCGAAATTCCATGTAACACTCGGTAAAATTGGAAATAATGAAACTTGTTTGACCGATATTTTAAAATCGTTCGAAGTAATACTTCCTTCGTTATCAATATACAAAAAATAAGGATTAGCGCGGTTGTAAACATTGTAGATCGAGAATGCGACGTTTTGCCTGAACTTCTTTACAACCTCTGTTTTTTCACCGGTTTTCTTGTCGATCCTGGTTTTGGTAGGTTTGTCATACCAGGTGGCTGAAAGGTCCAATCTGTGGTATGGCGCCATTCGGGTAGAGTTTCGCGTTCCGTAATTGAAAAGCAGGTCCTGGTTATTGAAGTACCAGCTGTTCGGGAGTGTCAGCGTATTCCCGGAAGCGAAGATAAATGAAAACCCGAAAGTCCAGCGTTTGTTTAATTCATAGGTGCCTACAAGTGTCAGGTCGTGTCTTCTGTCGTATTTTGCCGGGTATTTCGTGTCCTGGATATCCGGGAAGTAACGATCTGATCTTGCGAGGGTATAACCGATCCATCCGGTTAATTTTCCGAACGTCCGTTTGATGAAAAACTCTGCACCATAACTCCAGCCGGTACCGTAAACAAGCAGGTTGTCCGTATTGTCGTTTACGTTGTCTGAAGGCAGGGCACCTTGCTTAAATTCAATAACATTTTCCATTTTTTTGTAGTAGACCTCTATGGAAGTTTCCCATTTATTGTCATTGAAGTTACGGAAGTATCCCAAGCTCGCCTGCCATCCTTTTTGCGGACGGGCTTTATCCGTGCTCGGATACCAAATATCCGTCGGGAGTGAAACTGCACTTAAACTGGCAAGGTGGATATACTGGTTGTTGTAAGTGAATCCTGCTTTGATGGAACTTTTGTCTTTCAACAAGAAGCGCGCGGAAATACGAGGCTCAAAACCAAAATAGGATTTGATAATTTCCCCTTTGCTATATGTTTTAGTCGAATCGGTGTGTCCCGTTACGCCTTTATAATAGCGTGTAAAAGGTCCTGTAAATTGATACATACTTACACGGATCCCGGCATTTACGCGTAACCAGGAAGCAATATCCACTTCGTCCTGGACATATACGCCAGATTCGTGACTGAATAATTTTTGAGCCAAGCCGGTATCGAAGACAACCTCGTCCTGGGAAGCAGAAACGCTGGCAGGAGTGAAGGTGTGGAACAAATAATCGACTCCCATTTTAACAGAATGCCGCGTATTCGGGAAATAGGATAATTCGACTTTCCCACCATAATCCCGAATTCCTGATTTTAATTCAAATTTAAACTGGTCTTGTTCGGAGCTGAAACTGAATAGGTAGTCTGTTAGTGTTGCTGTGGTGTTCATGAATAATTTGCTGTTGAACTGATGGTTCCATCTCAAAGCAGCAATCCCATTTCCCCAAGGCATTTTTACGCTAAAATCGTCCGCTTTATTTCCAAAGTTGAACAAATCCTTTCCGTAATAGCCACTCAAATAAATCTTGTCTTTCGGTCCCAATCGGTAATTCAATTTGGCATTCAGATCGTAGAAGTAATAACTGGAACCGTAAAAGGAGCTCGACTTTTTAATGAAAGCTTTCATAAACAGATCAATATACGTTCTTCTTGCCGAAACAATGAACGAGCCTTTATCTTTCACAATCGGTCCTTCCAGGGTGAGGCGGGAAGAAATTAAACCCAATCCACCGGTCACTTTAAACTTCTTGTTGTTTCCTTCGTTCATATTTACCTCTAGAACAGAAGAAAGTCTTCCTCCGTAGTTGGCGGGCATACTTCCCTTGATCAGGTTGACGCTTTTTACGGCGTCCGAATTAAAAACAGAAAAGAAGCCAAAAAGGTGAGAGGCGTTGTAAACTTGTGCATTATCCAATAAAACGAGGTTTTGATCCGGTCCACCACCACGGACATAAAATCCCTGCCCACCTTCACTGACGGAAGAAACACCGGGAAGCAATTGAATGGTTTTCAAAACATCTACTTCACCCAGGAAAGCAGGAAGTTTTTTGATGAGTTTGATATCCAATTCGATTTGCCCGATTTTGGTAGAATTTACATTGTCTGCTTTTTTCGCATTGACCTCTACTTCATCGATTTTGATGGTTTTCCCTAATTCGGAGGTAATGATGGTATCTTTTGTCAATTGAATGTTCAGGGTGTCATTCGGAAGGCCTGCACCACGATAAATTAATTGATAGGAACCTTTCGGAAGTGTCAGGGAATAAAAACCGAATTCATTGGTAACCGCACCTTTTTGAATATCCGGAACAAAAACCTGTCCGCCGATTATGGGTTCACCGGAACTTCCTTCATTGATGTAGCCACTGATAGTTGCATTTTCCTGACCCCAGGAGAGTGAAACAGCAAATAGAAATAAGAATTGTATCGTCAGGGATTTCATTCAAAAATTAGTGTGAACGAATTTAACGCTTTTATATCAAATTAAACCTCGCTTTCTGTGCTTTTTCTTAAATTTGAGCTTCGAAAAAATTACAACAATGAAAATTTCATCCGCTTGGTTACACGAGTTTTTACCGGTTCACAAATCTCCTGAACAATTAGATCAGCTATTAACAGACACAGGTTTGGAAGTTGAAGGGTTTGAAACCATTGAAAGTGTGAAAGGTGGTTTGGAAGGAGTTGTGGTTGCTGAAGTGATTGAATGTGAACAACATCCGAATGCAGACAGGCTGAAAGTAACGAAAGTAAACAACGGGAAAGAAATCCTGCAGGTTGTTTGCGGAGCACCGAATGTAGCTGTCGGACAGAAAGTAATCCTGGCGCAGGTCGGAGCGGTTTTATATCCAAAACCAGACGAACCTTTGAAAATGAAGGTATCCAAAATCCGTGATGTGGAGTCATACGGAATGCTTTGTGCCGAAGATGAATTGGGTTTGGGAACCTGTCATGAAGGGATTTTGGTTTTGGACCCGAGTGCAAAGCCCGGAACACCTGCAGCAGAATACCTGGAGTTGGAAAGCGATGTGCAAATTGAGATCGGATTAACTCCAAACAGGGCTGATGCAATGGGACACACGGGAGTTGCACGTGATGTGCTGGCATATATCGCGTGTCATGAAGGAAGTACGGCGAAACTACAATTAAAAGAAACAAAAAAGCCGGTGAAGGAAACGGAATTACCTGTTTCCGTTATCGTTGAAAATACAGAGAAATGTCCGCGCTATATGGGGATTACACTGAGTGGAGTAGAAGTGAAAGCTTCTCCTGCCTGGTTGCAAAATAAATTGAGAGCTGTTGGCTTGTCACCAATTAACAATGTGGTGGACGTAACGAATTACGTGATGCGTGAATTGGGAACTCCATTACATGCATTCGATGCTTCAGTTGTCAATGGGAAAGTGATCGTTCGTACTGCTAAAGCGGGCGAGAAGATGATCACACTGGACGGAGTGGAACGCGAACTAAACGAAGAAGACCTGGTTATTGCCAATGAAAAAGAAGCGATGTGTATTGCAGGTGTTTTCGGAGGAAACCATTCGGGGATTTCGGACAGTACTACGGATGTGTTTTTAGAGGCGGCTTATTTCCAACCGGTTTCTGTGCGTAAAACAGCGAAAAGACACGGTTTGTCTACCGACGCAAGTTTCCGTTTTGAACGTGGTGTGGATGTGGACCTAGTTCCGTATGCTTTGGAAAGAGCGGTACAACTTATCCAGGAAGTAGCGGGTGGAAAAGTAGGAATGGAAGTCGTTGACTTATACCCGAACCAGATTCAAAGAAGAAAGGTGACACTGCGTTTTAACCGGATTAATCAGTTGTTGGGACATATTATTGCTCCGGCTGTTATTCAGAATATTTTGACTTCTCTCGACTTTGAGATCCTGAGTTCGACAAGCGAACACCTGGAGCTTTCTGTTCCGAATTACCGCGTGGATGTGGACCGTGAAATTGACGTGATCGAAGAAGTATTGCGTATTTATGGCTTTAATCAAATTCCACTTCCCGAAAAATTGAATACTTCTTTGGTAGTGAGTGAAAAACCTGATTTGGAACGATTGGGTGTGAATTTGGCTGAAATCCTTGCCGGAATGGGATTCAATGAAATGATGAACAATTCCCTGACAAGTCCGCAATACGCTGAGAAATTGGGCGGAAACCAGTTTCCTGTATCCAAGGCAGTAACGATGCTCAATCCTTTGAGCCAGGATTTGGCGGTGATGCGCCAAAGCTTAGTGTTCCAGGGAATGGAAACAGTGGCACATAACCAAAACCGTCAGAACCCGGATCTGCGTTTGTTTGAGTTCGGTAAGACTTATTCTTTCGAAAACGATATTTATTCCGAAAACAAGCGTTTATTGATCCTGATGACCGGGAACAAACAGGAAGAATCCTGGGCGCAAAAACTGGAGAAATCGACGTTGTTTACATTGAAAGCGATTGTTACGAATGTATTCGAACGTTTAGGGCTGGCATCCTTCATCCAGGAAGAAAGTTTGTCCGAACAAACCATCCTGGCAGATGGTTATCAAATACGTATTTTGAAGAACGTTGTCGGGACCTTGGGTTGGGTCAATCAGAAAGTGAAAAAGCACTTTGGTGTTAAACAGGATGTTTTCGTTGCAGACCTGGATTGGGATGCGATTTTGGATTCCTTGAAACTGGTGAAAGTCCAATACAAAGAATTGCCGAAGACATTTGAAGTTCGTCGTGATTTCTCCTTGTTGCTGGATACGAAGGTACGTTTTGCAGAAATTGAGCAAATCGCTAAGAAAGTAGACAAGAAGATCCTTCAAAAAGTGGGATTGTTTGATGTTTACGAAGGAAAGAACCTGCCGGAAGGTAAAAAATCGTATGCGGTTTCATTTACATTCCAGGATGCGGAGCAAACTTTGAAAGACGCCCAGGTAGACGGAATTATGAATTCGATCCGTACTGAACTGGAAAAACAATTGGGTGCTGAATTAAGGTAAAAACCAAGAGATTTCTTATCTTTTATTTTCCTTATAAATCGATTATAGCAGTAAATCATGAATGCATATGTCGTAACCGGAATTGGGACGGAAATAGGAAAAACCGTTGTAAGTGCCGTGCTTTGTGAAGCCTTGAAAGCGGATTACTGGAAACCGGTCCAGGCGGGAGATTTGCATGCCCTGGACAGTGATTTTGTCAAAACACATACTTCTGAAACAACTGTTTTACCGGCAAATGTCCTGTTGAATCATGCCATGTCGCCACATGAAGCAGCACGTTTGGATGGTATGAAACTCAGTGAAGAAGATTTCGACTTACCGGATTTTTCCAAACAAACGATCATAGAAGGTGCGGGAGGAGTCATGGTTCCTCTAAATGATGAAGGATTGTGTTATATCGATATCTTTCAATTGTGGGAGATCCCGGTGTATGTAGTTACAAAGCATTACCTGGGAAGTATCAATCATACCTTGCTGACGTTGAACGCACTGATGTCGCGTGAGATTCCCATTGCCGGTTTGATCGTAAACGGGGAACGAAACGAAGCTTCGGAACGGATCTACCATGCACATTTCTCCGATCTTAAAATCACCACAATCCCGGAATTAACCGAATTTTCGAAAGAAAGCATCCAACAAGCAGCCAAATTATGGACAGAGCAGCAAGCTTAGAAAAAGACAAAAAACACGTTTGGCATCCCTTCACTCAAATGCAGACAGCAAAAGAGCCTTTGCACATTGTGAAAGCAGAAGCGACCACGCTGATTGATTCGAACGGAAAAACATATATCGATGCCAATTCTTCCTGGTGGGTCAATGTACACGGGCACGGTCATCCGTATTTGGCACAGGCTCTGAATGAACAGTTTACACAACTTGATCATGTGATTTTTGCAGGTGCAACACATCCGCAGGCAATTAAACTGGCAGATCGCATTACTTCTTTGCTCCCGGAAAGACTGGAAAAGGTGTTTTTTTCTGATGATGGTTCAACTGCAGTAGAAGTTGCATTGAAAATGGCATTTCAGTATTGGTTCAACAAGAATGAACCGAAAAAACGGATCATTGCCATTGAAGGAGCATATCATGGAGATACTTTTGGAGCGATGTCAATTGGTCAGCGCGGGACTTTTAACCGGCCTTTCGAGCACTTGTTCTTTGATGTGGACTTTATTGATTTCCCGAAAGAAGAAGCAAGAAGCCAATCGTTGATCCGGGCAGAACAGATCCTGAAATCCGGAGAAGTTGCTGCGGTCATTGTAGAGCCTTTGGTGCAGGGATCTGCCGGCATGCGTATGTACGATTCAACCTGGCTGGATGCATTTGTGACATTGGCGAAAAAGTATGGTGCGCTGGTGATTTTTGATGAGGTGATGACAGCCTGGGGAAGAACCGGGAAGTTATTTGCCCATAATTTCTGCGAACAGGAACCGGATATCATTTGTTTGTCGAAAGGGCTGACGGGAGGAATTCTTCCTTTGGGCCTGACGGTTGCAACAGATGAAATCTACGATGCTTTTCTTCATCCGGAAACGGCAAAAGCCTTACTTCACGGGCATTCTTTTACGGGGAGTGCTTTGGCATGTGCCGTTGCGAATGCCAGCCTGGATTTGTTTGAACAGCCGGAAACCTGGGATTCGATCGAATGGATCGAAGAACGCCATCGTTATTTTATTGAAGCATTGAAAACGCATCCGAAAGTGAAAGAGATCGGTTTGTGCGGTACTATTTTACGTTTTGAAGTGGAAACGGGCGAGGGGAATAACTATTTCTCATCTATTCGCGATCGCGCTTATGATTTCTTCCTGGAAAGCGGCTGTTTGATCCGTCCGCTGGGAAATATCCTGTATTTAAATCCACCTTACTGTATTTCGGAGGAGGAGTTGGATAAGCTGCATGTGGTGTTGCTGGATTTTTTGGATAGTTTATAGCGTTTTGGATTTTTCCTCCCCCTTAGTCCCCCTCCAAAGGGGGAAACCTTGATTCCTCTTTCAAGGAAAAGAATATTCCAAACTGATTAAATTTCGAAGCCGATCTCGTTTTACTAAGCGGGATTCTCAACTCCCCCTTTGGAGGGGGACGCAAGGGGGAGGATGTTACTAATCTTACTTAGAACCGTTCTCCTTCACCAGCTTATTCATCTCCCGGATTGTCAACCCCGTCAATTTCCGGATTTCTTCTGCCGACATGGTATTGAGCGCAAGCAATTTCTTTGCAAGAGCTTTCTTTTCTTCCTGCGCTGCTTTATCTTTTTCCTGGTCCAAACGCCATTTCTCCAATTCAGCCCGGTCGCGCTCCACAATGCGGTAAGCGCCGTTGTTTCGCAGTTCTTCAATGAGCCCGGCCTGGTTGAACCCAAAATAAGCTTTCTCCGAAATGATCAGGTGATCAATCACATCGATCTCAATAATTTCACCGGCTTTCAGCAAGCGGTCGGTCGTTTTCAAATCCTCTTCGCCGGGTTTCATGACTCCGCTCGGATGGTTGTGAACCAAAATCACTTTCGGCGCATTTTTATAGATCGCCATTCTGAACACCTGCGGAGCTTTGATGTGCACGCGGTTATCGTTACCCAAAGCCAGCAATTCAATGAAGAGGATCTTGTGTGCTTTATCCAGCCCGATGATCCAAAAATGTTCCTGGACCCTGCCAATTCGGTTCTCTCGCAATAAAACCTGCTGCATGATGCCGTAAACATCCTCCGAATTGGCAATTTGTATCTTCTGATCTTTGGTTAACCGAACGTTCATGGAATAAATTTAGCAAATAGTTTTTGGATGGGGTAAAGGTAGGGGAAAATTGGGTTGGAAAGATTGCGGAAAACCACAGAAGAGAAATGTGGTAAATACGTTTCAAATTTTATACTTTCCAAAAGTCTAACACTAAAGCTGTATTCAAAAAAGTGATTACATTTATTCGAATAATTTAATTTCTACTCTTCATATATCACTATTAACACTTCCATTATGGATACTCTGCGTGAATCACCAAGCGAACAACTAAAAAACACCTATTCGCATCAAGAACAAAAAGACAAGCATTATTTTGGAGGCTTTTTTAATCTGGCTGTTCTGAATATTGAATCCGCTTTAGAAGAATTTGCTTTACGTAATGGAAAAAAGTTAAGCACCAAAAAATTCACTGATAAGGTTAATCCTTTTAAAGACTATTTTGATCCTGAAAAAACATCACTCGTAGATTGGGAAAGAAATGCAAAGATGTTGGCTGAATATTTTCCATTTGTAAATTTTCTTCCGATTACTGATCACGATCTTAAGGAAAAGGAAAAACGAATTTTGTTCAATGAACAACTCCCAATTTTGTTTAAGTTGGTAGATTCTTTTAGAAACTATTATACCCACTATTATCATAAGCCTATTCAACCGGATGATAAGGAATATACATTGATAGATGGACTTTTACTACGCGCAGCAAAAAAAGTAAAACATGACAAGAAAAAATCTGATAAGACAAGACAATTGCTTAAAGAAGCCTTGCGGGTAGAGTTCTCACAACTAACTGAATTCAAAAAAGATGAAATCCGGACGAAAGAAAAGGAAAAAAGAGTAAAACCAGGAACGTTCGGTTCCAATGACCCAATCCAAATAACAAATGCTATTATTAACGATGCCTTTAATTCAATTTTGTACAAACCCAAGGGATCAGAATTTGAGGAGTTAAAACATTATTATAAATCAAAACCACAAGATTTGGAAAATTCAGATCTGTTAATTTCCCAGAATGGTTTAATCTTTTTGCTTTCGTTGTTTCTGAATAAACGTGAAAATGAACTCTTGAAATCCCGTATTAAAGGGTATAAGTTAAAAATGGTCAAGGGCGATCAGATTGATATGAACAATAACAGTCTGAAATACATGGCGACTCATTGGGTGATGACCTACCTTTCATTTAAAGGAATTAAGCGAAAGATTAACACGAATCTGGAAGTTGAAACGCTGCTGGTGCAAATGGTTGATGAGTTATCTAAAGTACCACACGAAGTGTATGAAGTCTTGTCCGAATCAGATCAGAAACAATTTCTCGAAGACATAAACGAATACATGAAGGATAATGAAGAAAATGACAGTAATCTAGAGCAATCTACTGTTATTCATCCTGTGATTCGCAAGCGTTCTGGCGAAAATAAATTCAATTATTTTGTATTACGTTTTTTAGATCTGTTTGCTGAATTTGATTCGTTGCGGTTTGCTGTGCATGTTGGTAACTTTATCCGCGATACAAGAACCAAACAGTTAGCAGGGACACAAATGATTTCTAACCGGACTATTAAAGAAAAAATTATTGTTTTTGAAAAGCTGAGCGAAGTTTCAAAAATTAAAGAAGGAAAGTTCCATATTGACAATGAAAGTGATTCTTCTATCATAGGATGGGAGAAATATCCTAATCCAAGTTATTTAATGTTGGGTAATAATATTCCTATTTATTTAACACTGACCAAAAAAGAGGGTAGGGTATCTTTATTAGAAGATGAGAATTCAAAGGAATCAAAAGAATCTATAGCAAAGCGCTTTTTTCATCCAGAAAACCCTAAACATGGGAAGCCAACTGCATTACTGAGTGCCAACGAGTTTCCAGCATTATTATATTCTTTCTTATGTCAGAATAACTCGGGTAAGAAAATAGAAGGTATACTTAAAAAGAAAATAGCCGAACATACAAGATTAATTGAAAATTTTTCAGGTGAAAGAGTACAAACTGATATTCTACCTAGAAAGTTTCAGGAGAGTACGGATAAAGAACATTTCAATATTAATAAGTTTTTAAAAGCAATTCAATACGAAATAGAGCTAACTCAAAAAAAGAGAGATTTAATAAGGCAAAATCAAAAGGAACTGGATAATAAAACCAGAAAGTATCTTTTTTATACAAATGAGTTAGGAAAAGAAGCGGTTTGGTTAGCAAACGAACTAAAACGATTCATGCCCAAATTTGCGAGAATAAATTGGAAAAGTTATCATCATAGTAATTTGCAACGTTATCTTGCCCTTTATGGCGAATTTAAAGACCAAATAAGAGAACTAATTGAGTCTGTTTGGAATTTACAGCAAGATAAAATGATTGGTTCTGAAATACGGGGGTTATTTCTTGAAAATGAATTCGAGGGGTTTTATAAAGGCTTCTTAAAAATTCGTTTGGAAATATTATTAGGGTTTGAAGCTACATTAAACCAGCATTGGGATAATGAGAGGATTTTAAAAAAAGCAAAGGAAGATTTTTATCGTATTTTCCGTGAAAGACTTTATCGTGTTAAACCAACAAATATACAACGAGAAGAATTATTATCTAAACCGATTTGCTTGCCAAGAGGATTATTTGATGAAAAACCAACATTTAAAAAAGGTTTTAAGATTGAAGAAAGTCCTGATGAGTTTGCTGATTGGTACAAGTTCGCTTATTCTCACCGCGATAGTGAAGTACAATCATTTTATACTCTTAAAAGAGATTACAAAGAAGCATTTGAAAAGTATAAATTAAATGATGAGCAAGCTTTAAAAAACAAAAAGGAACTCTCTACAGAGAAAATGTTTGAGCTCTTTAAAATGAAATGTGATTTAAAAATCAAAACGATTCGAACACAAGATGTTTTCGTAAAATTGATGGTTGAATATATTTTTAATCATTTATATCACCAGAAGTTTTCTCTTCCACTAAGGGATTATTACATTTCGAAATTGGATCGGCAGATAATCAAAGAAGCTGCTAATGAACAAAGTAAGCGAACGGAAGGAGCCAAGGAATCCAATATCTATGATGAGAGTTTTATTTGGAAAAAGACAATTCCTTTACAATTGCCGGATGGTATAATTATCGAAAATGAAGTTAAACTGAAGGAAGTGGGAAAATTCAGGAGATTCACAGAGAAGAATCAACGTATTCAAACTCTAATTTCCTATGAAGATTATAGTTGGTCGACGAAAGACTTAGAAAACGAATTGGAACTTTCAAAAGATTCATATGAACGAATTCGTTCTGAGTATTTACTAAAAGAAATCCAGGAATTTGAATGTTATTTATTGAATCAACATAAAGAAGAAGGAGTCGAACATCCTAGTCAATTTGAAGAAAAAAAGAATCCAAGTTTCAAGATGTACCTTCTACATGGGGTGGTCAAAAAAAAATACATTTTTACTGAAGAAGAAAGTGAATATTTTGAGAATTTGAGAGAAAGTAAGCTAAATGAAGAAGAATTGGTTGATGAATTAAAAAGTAAATCACAATTTTTGCAACTAGTTGTGATACTTTTGTTAATAAGGAATAAGTATGCACATAATCAGCTTCCCCATAAAGGTGTTTTCCAACTTTGTCAGGAATTACTTTTTCCGAAAGAAGAACGTGTAACTTATTCTAAGTATTATTTAGAAATAACAAAGGAAATTATTTACAAACTTAAAAAATGACTGAAATTAAGGTTGATGAAGATGTTTAAATTTAATATCAAACGGTTTAGTTCTTCAAGCGTGGTTTCGGTGTGGTGTGACTGCCCTTAATTTGAAGGGTAAATCCACCCACAACTGCTTAAAGTCGGCGAAGTTGTAGGTGTGACTGCCCTTAATTTGAAGGGTAAATCCACCAACTTTCCTTTTTAAATGTTTGGTTGTAGGGTATGACTGCCCTTAATTTGAAGGGTAAACCCACCGGATTCTCCATAAATCTGTTTTTTGGCGGTGGTGTGACTGCCCTTAATTTGAAGAGTAAACCCACCATTGTTCATGACTATTAGCTTTAAGATTGGTGTGACTGCCCTTAATTTGAAGGATTATGCATCTTAGGTTAATTGAAAGAAGACAAACAAATTGAGGTTTTGATACTTTCTAGTCATTGTAAAAAAGCACTTGATATGGATTAAGTGCTTTTTGTTTCCAAGTTAGCGCGAGCATCTTGCTCGTGCTATATCAATCTCCCATGAACTTCTGCCCGTAGAAAACCAACCCACGTCAATCTCACGGAGACTTTTGTTCGTAGAAAACCAACCCAACTCAATCTCCCACAAACCTACGCTCGTAGAAAGTCAACCGAAGTCAATCTCCAACGAATCTACGCTCGTAGAAAGTCAACCCAAGTCAATCTCCAACGAACTTATGCTCGTAGAAAACGAACCTTTCCTCGTGGAAAACGAACCTACGTTCGTGGAAAACTAACCCAAGTTCGTATGCAGCAAACCGGATAGAAAAGTTGGTTCATTCAAAACCCCCTTTTGAAAGCGCCCGGGAACACTTTGCTAAACGAAATGCCTGTCTTAACGTCTCTTAACGATTGATAAACAATAGTTTGGTGTCATTTTTCATTATAGGGGTGTTAACCATTTAATAACTGGAACAATGAAAAAATCCACCGCAAACAAACTGAACATGTACGGGAGTGTACTTTCGGTTTTAAACGATCACCAAACAAACTGGCAGGGAATCCCGGCGTTTGTGAGTGCTAAAACAGCTTTTGAAACGAAATTGAACCTGCTCCGGGTACGCGTCACCGAACAACTCGGAGCAACGACCGGGGTAGCCATCGATAAAAGACTGCGCATCACTGATCTGCGCGAGCGCATGCTCCTGGTGCAGCACGCACTCTTCCTGCTGGGACGCGCCACCGGAGATGTATTGCTCCGTGAACGCAACAACCTCACCAAAACCGATCTCGACGAATTGCGGCTCAACCAACTGGCAGCCCGCTGCGCCGAACTGAAACAAGATATGGATACCTACGGCACGCAATTATCCACATATGGAGTTACCACGCAGGCCCTCGATGAACTCATTCCGCTCCTGGAAACTGTGAGTGAAGTAAACAACAGCACCCGCAAGGCCATCATCAAACGGAAAGGGATCACCAAGTCCATCAAAGACCTGGAACACGAACTCAACGAATTACTCCGCGTAGAACTCGACCGCCTCATCCTGGTATTCAAACAGTCGCATCCGGCCTTTTTTGAAGCCTACAACAGTGCCCGCATTACTATTGACTACGGTAGTAAAGGAAGCAGGGGAGATGAACCGTTGGCTCCCGCGGGTTAGTGTAAAGAAAGTCCTCCCGGCTCAGCCAAGGGGGCTTTTTCTTTTCCTCCCCCTTTGTCCCCCTCCGAAGGGGGAGATTTCAATTCCCCTTTCAAAAAAAGAATTATTCGTCTTGAAGTATTTGATTTTCGAAGCAAGAATCGATCAAAAAAAGTGTGATCCAGTTTCCCCCTTTGGAGGGGGACAAAGGGGGAGGATTAGGATGGGGGATAAAAGGGGGAAGATTTGAGGATCG
>CBIHOM010000025.1:0-62224 GCA_966212075.1 uncultured Fluviicola sp. | reverse complement strand
TTGTCGGTTGTGTTGTTGTTTTCTTGTTATTGCTGTTTGGTTTTGTTTGGTTTTGTTTGCTTTCACATATCGTTGTGTACTGACTCACCTTCATTCACTTTCTGAATTTGTCTTTACCCAATTTTCAATGTACCATAGTTTACTATTTTAAAGTTACGAGGTGTGCATTAGTCCTCTCAATTTATTTCCTTAATCGCACTTATTATTTCGCCAAATCCGCTTTCTTCACGGATTTTTGAACGTTTTATCCTTATTTCTTTATAAAACTCAGGCGTTAACCCGGTAATTCGCTCAAATGTTTTTTTGAGTTGTCTTTTATTCTTAAACTGAAAAACTTCAGCTATCTCTTTTAATTTTTTCCCTTCATACAAAATCATTTCCTTGATCCGTTCCACTTGTTGAATTGTAGCGAATTGGATCAGGTCCATCCCATGCACCTGTGAAAAGACCTCCAGTATTTCAGGATTGATCAATCCTTTCGCCTGCAGGTGTTCCGGATAACGGTCAATGGCAATTTCAGGATGTTGATAGATCAACGTTCTGATCGCATCCGAAATCTCATCCAACAGTTCACTGTTCTTAGGGTCCACTACCTCATAACCCAATTCAAAAAGGTTTTCCTTCAACTGGATTAACTCTCCGAAGTCCAAGTCCTCCTGGAAGTCCAAAACTCCCTGACTGATTTCCGGCATCATTCCCCATTTTACCAGTTCTTCACCTATTCTGTCACAACAGCGACTACCGACCATGTATTTCAAATAAATTCTCAAAGCAAGTTGTATAAGTTCATTAAGGTAAAACAATTTACCTCCTTGGCAAACTATTTATCAGATTGATATTCAATCGGCTATATCAATGCAAGAGCATTTCTATAACTCACTTGATTATGAATCCATGGTGTGTGTCGTTATTTGTATCTAAGGTTTACTGCTTGGAAGCCATTGCATAATTAGCGCGAAAACTGCTACAACCAGTGTCAAATGAATAGGTTCTCCTGCCTCAAATCTAAAGTATCCGATAGACCATCCCATGGCCAGCAAAATGGATAACGTGCTTACTACTACTCTCATAATTCTCTTTTTAATGTTGAATTCCGAACTTTTCAGAATCCCAATTCCCATTTAAAAATTATACTATGGAAAAGGAAAATAACAGACCCATTTTCTACCTACCTACAGATTAAATTTAAAAGGGGCTTTCACCCCTTTTACCTAACCACTCGATTTACCACATAGGGTTTCACCTACTTTCAAAATCTAATTTTCATGTCTTCTTATTTCAAATGTAGCAATGTGTACACCGGATGGTTTACACAATTAACCATCTCCATTACATATGTTTTGGAAATGTGAAATAAAAATTCAAATAGTATATTTTTAACATTTTTATTAACGTTTTTCTTCAATATAATCACTGAAATAGTATCCTACTGTGGATTTTTCATATTGTGTGGCTTTAATTGTGCCAAGAGACTAAATACGACATATACCGTATTGCCCTCTTTTTAATTCCACTCCATTTTTGCAGTATAATCACATGATACAACAAGTATGAAAAAGTTCGGAAAACACCTGCTTTTGGTTTTAATCGTTGCAACGGCAACATCCTCTTCCTTTGCCCAAATTCAATGGCAAAAAGAATATGTCTATTCAAATCATGCCGTTAATAATACGGTCGAAACAGCAAAAACTACGATTGAAACGGGTGATGGCGGTTACCTCATCGGGGGAATTGCCGAAAAATCGCCACGTGTTGCCTATATGGCGAAAGTGAACGCAAACGGCGATTCACTCTGGGTACGTTATTACGGTTCGACGTATGGCAACTTCAGTAATTTATCGAAATTATACCGTGACAACAACAATGAGCTCTACGGTATTTTTGAAACCATTTACGGAAGGCTCACATTCATGAAACTCAATGAGACTAACGGTGATACGATCTCCTCCTTCCAAGGGCCCATGGGACCGGCATCCAACTACCTTTATTCAGCTCACAAACAACTCCCTAACGGCGATTATATTCTATCCTACAACCAGGGCGGAGACGCAACTATTGTAAAACGTTTTACACCCGGAAATCTCACTGCCATTTGGTCACACGATTACGCAGGTGAAGTGATCGGTGTTTCTTCCATGGTCCTGGATGGTTCTGACATTGTAATGTCCGGATATGTAGGTGCCGATTGGTGGATGTTTGATTTGGCAGTAACCAAACTGGCGGTTTCAGACGGAACGGTCCACTGGACGAAAAAATACAAACGCAATGCCTTATGGCATGGTCAGAAAGTTGGGCTGGTAAAGAACAGTGCCGGGGATTACCTCGTTGCTTGCGCCTTTTCGCAAAACAATATTGTTTACCCCGCTGTCATTCGCGTGGCTTCCAATAATGGCGACAGTTTATCTATTTCCATGATGACTACTCATAACGGAAACCCGATGAACTTCGGATTTTGTGATGACCTGGTACCATTTGCAAACGGATTCGTTGCATCCGGTGAGATCGATCAAAATTTCAATGATGCCCAAAGCAATCCGCAAAACTGCGGGCAAATGGCCTTATTCTGCATCAATGACGACGGCCAGATCCTGAATGCATACACCATGAACCAGGTCGGGCCGTACTACAACGGATCGATCTATACCGGTTCACATTGCTGGGGGCTTTCCTGCATTGCTACTTCCGATAACCAGGTTCTGGTAGTGGGAAAAGGGAATTACATTGCGGAAAGTAATGGCTGGATCTCTGCTTTCGGGGATGCTTATATGGTTAAGATTGCTCCTGAAACACTTGGCTTGAACGAGCATTCCGAACTAAGCGGGTTGACTGCATGGCCGAATCCTTCCAATGGAACGGTGCAAATTGCGGCTTCTGAAATGATCGAAAAATTGGTGGTTTACAATCAACTTGGCGCGAAGGTATTGGAATCAACTCCTTCAAGTACGAATGTTATAATTGATCTATCCGCGAACCCGGGAATTTATTTCTATCACGTTTACGGGAAAAATGCTTCCGGTTCCGGGAAATTGATAATCCGTTAAGCCCTTCACTACCTTACTAAATGGGTGTCAGTTCTCGATACATTCTGCTGTGTCAATTCGAGTGCGGAGCGTATCGAGAATAAGCAGCAGAATACTCGAACTGACATAATACAAGTCTTAACAAAGTTTATTCCTTTTTCACCTGAATTTGCCGTAAATTACGAGGGTTAACCCATTAATTTCGGAAATCATGAAAAAGAGTATTTCCATCTTCGATTCGCATGATCAGGCTGTCAAAGCGCTCGAAGAATTGCGTGAAAGCGGTGTTGATATGTCGAAGGTTTCCCTGGTTGGTCACGCAGAGATTGTCGATGATCATGTACATGTAAAATCCAATAAAGCACTGGTTGCCGCTCCGGTGGCTGTGGGTACTGTACTCGGTACCACGCTGGGCGTGCTCACGGGTGTCGGGTTGTTTGCTGTTCCAGGACTCGGAATTTTGTTTGGTGCGGGCGCAATTGTAGGAGCACTGGCCGGATTCCAGGTTGGCGTGGCAACAGGTGGACTGGCTACAATCCTGGTTGACCTGGGTGTGAAGGAAGACCATGTTGAATACGAACAGCACCTGAAAGAAGGGCGCTTTTTATTATTCTATGACGGATCGGATGACGAGATCGATCATTTGGAACGGATCATTGAAGGAAAGCATTTGGGGGTTGCGCGGCATTGAGGTAATTTCTAATTATCAATTATCAATGATTTAGTTATCAAGTTGTTTGAGTATTCACATTAGCGGGAAGTATTTTTAGATCTCAGGTTATTAAGATATAAAGATTTTAAGGCTTGAATTTGTACAAAATTTAGTAACCATTCTTCTCAAACGCCCTAAAACCCACTGTTAATTCTATAACAAAAGACGCTCTATCTACGCTTAACCTACGCTCTATCCATACTGTATCCATACCTGACCTATAAACCATCTCTATTTTAATAATTTTCAGTAATTTGGTGTGTTTTACATTTGTGAGAAGTCAGATGGGTCAAAAGGCCGAAACAGTTATTCCGTAAACCGAGTAAGCCAGCAGCAACAGGGTCAATACTATTCCAAGAATGCTGGGAACAGGTATATTACGGATACTTAGTGGGATCCTGTATGGCCTTTCTTTATCTGCCTGTTTTACTCTCAGTACAATCACCCCGATATTTACAAAGAGGAAGGTGATAAAAATGAAAAAGTTGGCAATCAATGCAACGGTTTCCAATTTCCCGATGGCAGCAAAGGCAATCATCAGTCCGGCTACGAGGATCAATGCAAACACCGGTGTTTTGCGCTTGCTGGAGACGATCGACAACCACTTCAACTTCCTGTTCTCCTGCCCGAGGTAAATCAATACCCGCGAACTTCCCATCATATTGGACAGGATGGTATTGGTGGTTGAAAATAAAGCAATCACAGAAATAATGATCACCCCTGTTTTTCCTAATTCGTTGTTCACAATATCTGCCAAAGGATGCTTACTTTCTCCTAATTCTTTCCACGGAATTGCACTGATTGCACAAACAGCTATAACGAGGTACACAATCATCACAATGCTGCTTGCCAGGAATAAAGCCCTGGGAATATTCTTCTCCGGCTTTTTGGTTTCTTCACTCAACTTCACTATTTCTTCAAAACCGATATAGGCAAAGTAGCTGAGCGCCGCTCCCAACAAAACATGATTGAAGCCACCCGGCGGCGATTCGAAATAATTGACTTTTCCAAGGTATGGAAAAGCAGCATAAATCACCAGTAAAAGCCCGCAAAATTCGATAATGGTAAAAATGATATTGACAGTGGATGATTGCCGGATCCCGCTGACGTTAACGAGCCAGACCAAACCAATGATCCCAAGGGCAGCGATAAATAAATTGATTTCGAGCAATTGAGAGAAATATCCTGCAAACCCGATCGAAACGGTTGCTCCACTGACAATTCCGTTGATTGAAATAATTAACCCCAGTGCTATGGCCATTTTTTGGTTGAAAGCCTTTTTCGCGTAGACATATTCTCCTCCTGCATGCGGGAACATACTACTTAGTTCCGCATAGGAAAATGCACTCATTAGGGCTGTAACTGAGGCTATCGCAAAGGACAGCCAGGTCATATTTCCACTGAATCCGGCTACTTTACCTACAATGGCATAAATTCCGGCACCCAAAATGGAGCCGGTGCCGAAGAAAACAGCTTCGGTCAAGCCCAATGTTCGTTTGAGCTTAGCCATTATTTTCAATTATTTCCTCCAGTTTACCCAGCGCTTTCCCGATATCCGCTCCCTTGCCCAATACGCCTTTCCATAAATCACCTTTTTCTTTTAAACGATCGAAAATGGTGTAAATGGTGAACTCTTTCGGGTCGAGGCGTTCGTTGACTTCCACCCATTCAAGTGGAGTTGAAACGGTCGCTCCCGGTTTTGGCCGCACGCTGTATGCTGCTGCAATTGTCTGACCTTTCCTGTTCTGCAAAAAATCAATGTAGATCTTATCTCTGCGTTTGGAAACGGTTCGTTCAATGCTCGTTGTATCCGGAAGCTGTTGCTGTACTGCTGTTGCCAGCAATTCGCCGAAGAGTTTAATTTCGTCGTACGTATAGCGTTTTTTCAATGGAATGTACACATGTAAGCCGGTCGCACCACTGGTTTTACAAAAGGTTTCAATCCCGATTTCCGTACAGACATCCCGGATCTTTAACGCGGTACGCACCACTTCTTTAAACCCGATCTCTCCGGGATCGAGGTCCATGATCATGTAATCCGGATCATCCGGTCTGTCGAACGTGCTGTGCCACGGATTGATCTCGATACAACCCAGGTTCGCCATGTAAACCAAAGTGGCTTCGTTATCGCAGATCAGGTAATCGAGGTATTCTTCATTGGATTTGGAATACTGTTTTTCGGTCCGCACCCATTCGGGGATCTGGTCCGTGTCCATGTCTTTTTGGTAAAACCCGGGTTTTGTAATTCCATTGGGATGCCGGTTCAGGGATTCCGGCCGGTTCTTCAGGTATGGCAGGATCCATTTACTGATCTTGCGGTAATAATCGATGATCTCACCTTTCGTGGTACCTGATTCCGGGAAATACACTTTGTTGCGATTGGTCAACTTGAGCTTCTTGCCGTTGATGCTCAGTTCGATGTCGTTCTCTTCGTACTTTTTCTCTGACGCAGGTTTTTTAACCCTTTTCACCGTTGCTTTCGTATCGTTGTCTTTCATCACTTCCGCTTGATTTTTATCCGTTCGAAGTCCCATAAAAACAGGAACGCGTAAATGCTTGTCTGCTGTCCAGTTTGCAAATGAGACGTTGCATACCAATTCGGGTTTAATCCAGGTAGGTTTTCCTTTTTGCCCGGACATCTTGGGAGTCACATCAAAAGGGCTCTTCGAAATTTTGAGTTGTTCGAATTGCTGATGCAATTCTTTCAGTGTTGCTTCTGTAAACCCGGTACCGCAATTCCCGATATAGACCAGTTTTCCTTTGTCGTGTGTTCCGAGAATCAAAGATCCGAAAAATTTGCGGCTGTTTTGCGGAGCTGTGTAGCCACAGATAATGGCTTCCAATGATTGCTGATTTTTGAGTTTGAGCCAGGAATTTGAGCGCATTCCCGGGAAATACGGGCTGTTGCTTTCCTTTGCGATAATTCCTTCGTAACCCAATTTTGTGAGCCGTTCCATCAGTTCTTTACCGTCTTCCCGTACTATGGGAGAAGGTTGAATATTGGTCAGTTTTACCTTTGCAAAAACAGCTTCCAGCAGTTCCCTGCGCTGAGTAAAGGGCAGTTCGGTCACCGGATATCCATTCAGGTAGAGGATATCAAATACATAATACCTCAAAACACCTTTCTTCGTTGTGGTATAATTCTGCAACAGCTGGAAATTGCTGATGCCGTTTTTGTCTTCGATGACAATTTCACCATCCAGGATGAGGTCATCCTCGAACTTTTCAAGTTCGGGCACCAATGGTTGGTATTGCCTGTTAAAAGGATTTCCGTTCCTGGAAACAATTTCCGCTTTTCCTGTGTTGATCTTTGTTACCGCACGGTACCCGTCGTATTTCGGTTCATACATCCAATCCGGATTGTCTTCATGTTTGGAAGCCAGCGTTGCCAGCATCGGTTTTTTCAATCTTTCCCATGCCTTTTCGATTGCAGTTTTAGGAAGTTCCGGTTCTGCATCCGTTTCCTGGTCGGGTGAAACTTTGGACTCTTTCTTTTCTGAAGCCTTATTTTTTTCCTTGCTTTTCGGAGCTTTCTTTTTGGTGAATGGTTTCACCGGGTCGATGGAAGCAATGTTGTAACTTTTGACCGCATGCTCATCCGATTTTTTGATCAGCAGCCAGTTCTTATCCGTTCCGTCGTTCATGCGTACAAGGGCAAAGGCACCTTTCAGGTATTTTCCCTTCAAAACGAATTTCAGATCGCCTTTGTAATACTGATGCAATAACAACTTCTCTGCAGATTTTGAAGGTTCCGGTTCCAATGGTGCATAGGTTCCGTTATCCCAAATCTCCACGATTCCCGCACCATAATTCCCTTCCGGGATCTCCCCGTAGAATTTGCCATAAGCAAGCGGATGGTCTTCCACATGAACAGCCAACCTGCGTTCACCGGCTTTCATCGACGGGCCTTTCGGAACTGCCCAGCTTTTCAGTACACCATCCATTTCCAGGCGGAAATCATAATGTAAATGAGAAGCATCGTGGCGCTGAACCACAAAAGTCAATTTTGCAGAGGATTTCTCCTTTCCGCTTGAAGGTTCGGGTGTTTCCCCGAAGTTTCGTTTTTTCCGATAGAGATTGAGTGCCATAATCAGGATGCTTTGGATGTTTTACCTTTCTGTAAACTGGCTTTGAGCTGCTCCATCAGGTCTTTTGATTTGCTGTGGACAATTTTCAAAGTCGGCACTTTCGATTTCTTGCCTTTCGCCTTCGCTTTGATGATCTTCAGTAAGGAAGCTGCGTATTCATCCTTGAATTTATCAATGTTAAAAGGCGAGGTATATTGCTTGATGAGGGCCATTGCCATTTTCAATTCGGCTGGCTTCACTTCCGAAGCTGCAGGTAATTTCAGTTCGTCCGTGTCACGGATCTCCTGTGCAAAACGGATCTTACTTAAGACCAATACATTTCCGCGTGGTTTCAGAACAGTCAGTGTTTCTGCGGTACGCAATACGAATTGGGCAACTCCCACCTTTTTGGACTTTGCAAGCGCCTCCCGCATCAGTGCATATGCTTTAACTCCCGATTTTTCCGGTTCCACGTAATAGGAATTTTCGAAAAAAATGGTATCGATATCGCTTTCATCCACAAAGTGATCTACCTGGATGATCTTGCTTTTTTCCGGCGCAGCAGCCTCAAAGTCTTCAGGTTCCAGGAGAATAAACTGTTCTTTCAGTTTGTATGCTTTTGCAATATGCTCCCAAGCCACCTCTTTCCCGGTATCCTCATTCACCCGTTTGAATTTGATGTGACTCATATCACGCGGATCGACCATGTCGAGGTCCAAGGAACTTTGCTGTGTTGCACTGTATAATTTAACGGGAATATTGACTAATCCAAAACTAATCGCACCCTTCCAGATTGCTTTCATAACGATGATTTTTAAAGAAACCCGGTGTTGTCACTTCGAGTATCCCACGTGTCGTTCTCGATACTCCATCAACCGCGGTTGACGGGACTCGAACTGACAATGTGGGATGTATCGAGAACGATAACACCAACCTACTCAATTCTCAATTACCTCTCCGGTCGTAACATACTATCCTCCTGGTAAATGTCCAGGATCAACTTCCCGGTATGATCTATCCCGGCCCGGTGCATGCGGTCACAATTAAATGAGAAACCAACATTCCCATTTGCGTCCACACTGATCATTCCAACGTCTCCGTTAATCGGGTTTTCAATATTCCGTATCACATGATCACACGCACCTTGCAGGGGCATACCTTTTAACTCCATCAGCAAGGCCACTCTATGAGCAATAACGTTGATAATGATCAGTTCCCCGTCTCCCGTACAGGATGAAGCACAATGGGAATTGGCATAACAACCCGCCCCGATCATACAGCTGTCCCCTACTCTTCCCGGCAAACTATTGGAGATTCCACCCGTAGAAGTTGCAGAAGCCAGGCGTCCCAAAGAATCCAGCGCTACACACCCTACTGTTCCGTGTCCGTAACTTTTTTCTTCTTTCAGATCATTGATCTGACGCTCTACGATGAAGTAATCTTCAGGCATGAGTTCCAGGGAATTCAGTTCTGCGAGTTTCAATGCCCCGTACCCGGCAATGTGTACGTGCTTGGTATTACTCATGACCTTCCGTGCAAGAGAAATCGGGTTCTTTACCTGTGTCACCATAGACACAGCCCCCGCAGCGAGCGTATTCCCGTCCATGATCGCAGCATCCATTTCCACCCTTCCTTCCGAATTCAAAGCAGATCCTTTTCCCGCATTGAACAGCGGATTATCTTCCAGTATCCTGACGGTGGCTTCCACTACATCTAATGCTGAAGCTCCTTTTACCAATAATTCATGGCCTTGTTCTACAGCTATTTTTAAACCTTCCAGGTAAGCGTCATAATTGGCTTCAATGAATTCACTGTTCTGCCCGGCGCCACCATGGATAGCAATTGCAATTCTATTCATCTTCTGTTGGCTTTAAATGTGAATAACTCAATTTACAGGTATGGATATTGAACTCGCAATTCCGTACCAGCAGATGCACCCGCAGGTTATCTACATAAATCGGATCCCCCTTCTCCACATCACTAACGTTTGTTTGTTCAATGTACCGGGCGTCAATAATAACAACCATTCCTGAGCCCAAACATTGCGCTTTACGTCCCTTTCGGATCAATAATGCGGTATCTTCTCCCAACCCGATCCCCAGTTGATTGGAATTCGAAATAACGGCGTGTGCCAGTCTTCCAAAGCGTCCCCTGCGGATAAAGTGCGTATCAATAATACAATCTTCGATCAGGCCCAAACCGGAACTGATCCGCAAATCGTAATCGATCAGGGCCTCATTCGTACCACCGCTCTGGATCATGAGTTTCGACATGACCATTGCCCCGGCACTGGTTCCGGCAACCGTAAAATTCGGATCTGTTTTATACCGTTTATAAATGGCATCGGATATCGGGGAACCGCCGATAATGGTTGCGATCTTAAACTGGTCTCCTCCGCAAAACATAATCGTGTCGGCTTTATTCACCCGGTCCAGGTACTCGGTACTCTTCGTATCTGCAATGCTTTGAATATCCAAAAAACCAACATTCGTATATCCAACCTTACTGAAGGCTTTCTCATAACTGGCCCGGATTTCCAATGGGAAACCGGTCGCGGTCGTGATCACTTCGATCCGGTCGTCCAACGACTTTTCCGAAACCAATTCTTTCAATATTTCCAGGTGCACAAATTGTTTGTTATGTGCAGCTATCGGGACCTGATTTTCACCTTTATCTTCGGCCCCTCCGATGAGTAAAAGTCTGCCTTTGGGTACCATGTGGAGTGTTTTTAATTATGAAACTTTAGACATCGTGTAAAGCAATTTCTCCTGGAGCCTTTGTACCAATTCTATCGAATGCTTTACATGATCTGCGCACACAAAAATGAAGGCTTCCTGCGGCGCATGGGTTACTGCAAATTCAATCGCCTGGGCCTCATCGGAAATCACCTCGACACGCGGATTTGTATTGACCGAACGGATTCCTTCCATCACCAAGTCTGTCAATTCTTCGTTCGTTCGTCCCCTGCTGTCTTTATCGTGACGAATAATGATCTCATCAAAAGTGGAGGCCGCGTATTTCCCTAAATTGCGGATATCTTCATCCCGCCGGTCACCTGTCGCCCCGATAATACAAATCTTGGTAGATGCTTCTACCTTTTCCATGTATTTCCGGATACTCTCAAACCCTGAAGCGTTGTGTGCATAATCGAGCATCAACTGGCAGTGGGCAAATTCAAACAGGTTCATTCTTCCCGGCGTCAATTCCGGGGAAGGTATAAATGACGTAAGCGCTGAACGGAGATCCTCGATCGTGAACCCTGAAACAATTCCTGCAGCAATGGAAGGTAAAACGTTCGCCACCATAAATTCTGCTTTCCCGCCCAAAGTGATCGGGGTGCGGTTAACCGCCAGGATCCGGATGACTGTTTCACCCGTCTGGACTACAAAATAACCATCCTGTACGAAAACGGCCATTCCCCCTTTCATACAGTGTTCCATTATCCGCTCATTGGTTTGTTCCATACTGAAAAGGATAACTTCTGATGACACGGCATGACGCATCTTATAAACCAGGTCATCATCGGCATTTAAGATCGCGTAGCCGTCCTCGGAAGTACTTCGTGCAACCACTTCTTTCACCTGTGCATAATCTTCCAGGGTGTGGATATCATCAATCCCCAGGTGATCTTCCGTTACATTGGTAATAATACTGATATCGCATTCATCGAATGCAAGTCCGGAACGAAGGATTCCACCACGTGCACATTCGAGTACCGCAAAATCCACCATTGGATCGGTGAGAATAGTCTGCGCACTCTGCGGACCGCTGCAATCTCCTTCCCGAATAGTATGTCCGTTGATGTAAACTCCTTCTGTTGTCGTATAACCTACACTTTTACCCGCTTTTTGTGCCATGTGCGCCACCAGCCTGGTTGTTGTTGTCTTCCCATTCGTTCCGGTAATTGCAACAATGGGAATACGTCCATTTGAATCATCCGGGAAAAGCATATCGATAACTGGTTTTGCAACATCGCGTGCTGTTCCTTTGGAAGGATGTGTATGCATCCGGAAACCCGGGCCGGCATTCACCTCGATCACCGCTCCGTTTCCTTTTTGGATCGGTTGTGCGACATCTTTTGCCATAATGTCTATCCCGCAAACATCCAGGTGAAACAAGCGTGCAATTCGTTCGGCAAGGAACACATTAAACGGATGTACACTGTCTGTTACATCAGTAGAAGTCCCGCCGGTTGAAAGATTGGCGGTCCGCTTTAATAAGATCTCTTTTCCAAGCGGTGGAATGTCATCCAAACTAAGCCCGGCCTCTTTGAGTAAACTTTTCGTATGATAATCGATTTTGATTTTGGTCAACACCTTTTCATGTCCGGACCCACGGTTTGGATTTTCATTCTCTTTCGCAATCAGTTCGCGGATTGTCAATTGCCCGTCTCCCCTGACACAAGCCGGGGTTCGTTTTGCAACTGCAATGAGTTTATAATTGATCACCAGGAAGCGGTAATCCTCGCCTTCCACGTACTCTTCCACAATAATCCTATCTGCTACTTTCCAGGCTTGAGTTGCGGCTTTCAGCGCCACTTCTTTATTCCGGATATTGGCCGTAATTCCCCTGCCATGATTTCCGTCTATGGGTTTAATTACCCAGGGAAAAGGAAGTTCTTCCATTGCCTGTTCCAATTCTTCTTTAGTATCAATGGTCATTCCTTTCGGAACTGAGATCCCGGCTTTATCCAGGACTTCTTTCGTAAACCATTTACAGGCAACGGATTCTACCGCCAGGTTATTCGTTGTACCCATTACCGTAGCACGGAATAATTGCTGATTCCTTCCGTAACCAAGCATATACAATGAGTTATCATCCATGCGCGTAACCGGGATGTTTCTACGGATCGCTTCGTCCAGGATCGTTTGAGTACTTGGACCGGCCATTTCGTCTGCCCAGATCTCTTTCAGTGTTTCAACAACGGCTTTTACATCAAAGGATCTCTTTTCCGCCATTGCTCTCACGAAATCGACCGCGGCTTTCCCGGCATAAATCCCTGCTTCTTCGGATAAGTAAGAGAAAACAACTTTGTAGATCCCATACTCACCCGTGGATCGTGTTCTCCCATAACCGCAATCCATTCCTGCCATCACCTGGAACTCTAACGCCACATGCTCGATCACATGCCCTAACCAGGTCCCTTGTTCCATTCTTTCACAAAGTCCACCCGCTTTTCCTTCTGAACAGCGGTGTTCGTATAAAGATGGCAATGCTTTCATAATTCGTTCGTAGAAATTCGGGATCTTGTTCGTTGGGAGTTCTTCATACTTCCCCAGATCCAATTTCATTACGATCAGTTTCTGCCTGTAATTCGACCAGTAATTCGGTCCGCGCATTACGTTTATGTTCTTAATTTCCATGATTTATTAATTAAATAGTGTGTGCCTTTTTTAAAGCTCAGAGGTGTCAGAAAACGACTGTATCCCAATCCCCATCAGCCTCGTAGGTAAAAATAGGATGGTATGTAAAGTACTGACTTACACAATTCTTCGGTCGATTTACATAAATCCTATAATTGTGTTTTTTTAAGAACAAAATGATTAATCAGGGAATTCCAGATTCCTTGTATTGTATGTCCGTTCGGGTGCCCCACTTGTCGTGGGACATATCGAAAACAACCCGACAATAGGTTTAGAAGCAACATTCTATTTATTAAAAAAAGCTAAAACCCTGCCATTGGAAAAAGCATTCCTTAATCATAAACTTTGAATGAACAAACTTCTCAATTACAACAAACACAGGTCATTCGCAATTGCGAATTCGTAATTCGCAATTAGTCAAAGTGGGAATAGTGCAAATTTTCGACAGTTAAGTGTAACAGGATTTTTGTCAAAGCTTCTGAATTTTAGTTCTCTCACTGATAGCGCCTTGCATGGTATGTGGGTGTAAAATATATCTGTAACCAAAAAAATTAATGATCATGAAAAGTGTAAGAATAACAGCAAGAAGAAGTATGGCTTATTTAGGAGGATTAGGCCTGGGCTTATTTATTATCCATGCCTGTGGAAACAATAATCCGGATGATCCGAAAGAGATTGCTGAAGATCAGAATGAAGAACGCTTTGACGACAGAAAATCTGAAAAGGACGCAAATTTCTTAGTGGAAGCCGCAGCTATTAACCTGGAAGAGATCAAACTGGGTGAACTGGCACAGCAAAAAGGAATGATGGAGGATACCAAAGCTTTGGGTAAAATGATGGTAAAAGAGCATACGGCAGCCATGAAAGAACTGAAAGCACTGGCTGACAGCAAATCGATCACTATTCCTGAGGTTCTAACCGAGGACGGGCAGGATGCCTATGACGACCTCAATGAAGAAAAAGGAATGAGTTTCGACAAAGAATACTGCAGTATGATGGTCAGAGGACATAAAAGTGCAATCCGCAAATTTGAAAATGCTTCCTCCAATGCAGAGGATGCGGATATCCGCAACTGGGCAACATCGATGCTTCCTTCTCTGCGGGCACATCTTGAAAACTCCAATATCTGTAAGGACAAAAGTAAGGACATGAAGTAAAGGGCAGCCAAGGCTGACGACAAACCGGCGCAGTGGCGCTGATACAATAAACGAACGAATAGTAATATAAACACAAGCAAAATGGGAACAAATAACCAAGAGATCATAGACTGTTTAAACAACCTGGTACAAATCAATAACGACCGTATCCAGGGATATTTGACAGCTTCACAGGAAACAGACCAGGATGACCTGAAAAGTGTTTTTTCGGAAATGATGACAACCAGTCAGGAATGCCGCCGTCAACTGGTGCAGGAAATTACCAAACTGGGAGGAACTCCGGTAGAAGGCACTACGGTTTCGGGAAAACTTTACCGTGTATGGATGGACATTAAGGCCGCTCTTACCAGCAAGGACCGAAAAGCAATCCTGAATTCGTGCGAATTCGGTGAAGATGCCGCCGTAAAAACATACCAAACAGAAATCGACAGTGATGCTTTGAACGGGACTGAATATTTACTGATCGTAAAAGAACAGTTCTCAAAGATCAAGTCAGGACACGATAAGATCAAGCAATTGCGCGATGCTGCCAACAATGCAGCTTGATGGTTAAGATGCAGGTTTAACCTTGTTCTTAAGCACTATTTGGTAAGGACTACCTTCTTTTGGAGGTAGTCCTTATTTTTGTTGGAAAGGGTTTCCTAATCAAAGCTTTAATCAATTCCTTTTCGGTTTGGGATATTCAAGCTGATACGTTTCAATATTAAACCTGCAGTCTTTGACCAACAGGTGAACTCTGAGATTATCGACATAAATAGCCCTGTCGTCTTTCACCTCATTGATGTTGGTATGTTCGATCTCACGGCCATCGATTATAACTACCATTCCGGATCCCAAACATTTTACTTCACGCCCTTTTTGAACAATGATGGCTGTATCTTCCCCCAATCCGATCCCCATCTGTCCGGGATTCCGAATGATTGCCTGAGCGAGCCTTCCGAATCTGCCTCGTTTGATAAAATGGGTATCAATAATACAGCCTTCAAGCAGGCCAAGCCCTCCGCCGGTTTTCAGGTCCGATTCAAAGAGGGCTTCGTAAGTACCACCCGACTGGATCATGACTTCCGGAGCAACAGCAGCTCCTGCACTGGTCCCGGCAACTGTAAAATCTTTATCCGTGAAATACTTCTCCCTGATCGCTTTGACAACTGAAGTCCCACCAAGTATCGTGGCTATCTTAAATTGGTCTCCACCGGAGAATAAAACAGTCTTCGCTTTTTTTATGCGGGTTAAAAACTTTTCGTCATTGGCCTCTGTCTTGGTCTGAATGTTCATAAACCCAACATTGTTATATCCAACTTTTTTAAATGCCTCCTCGTACTTTTTTTTCTGTTTTTGAGGCTCGTTCGATGCCGTAGTGATCACTTCAATACGGGGATTCCGGCTTTTACCTCTTACCAGTTTTTTCAGGATTTCCATTTCCACAAATTTCGGATTATGGTAAGCCATATCCACATCACCTTTTCCTTTATCTTCTGCGCCACCGATGATTAATAATCTTCCTTTGGGAATAGCTTGCCCATTCATATGCTTGTTTTTTAAAGTAAGTATTGAATTTTACTTGTATATTTTCACTCCGTAGTCCTCACGTGTTCGCCATGCCCGGTGCATCCGCTCACTGTTAAACGCGATCCCGATGTTCCCGGCGGAATCGATTCCGATAGCCCCCAGGTCTCCTTTTTTGTCATCATTCTTCACATGAATTACCGTATCAATTGCTTCCTGGATCGTGCACCCGGTATGTTCAACAGTTGCAGCAATGTTGTAAGCCATTACTTCGGTAATGAGAAACTCGCCGTCTCCGGAACAGGAAATTGCGGCCGTTTTATTGTCTGCATAGGTTCCCACACCGATCATGGAGCTGTCCCCGATTCTCCCGGGCTGACAATATTCCGTACCGCCGGTTGAAGTTCCTGCTGCCAGGTTCCCGTCAATATCCAAAGCTACTGCTCCGACTGTTCCATGCTGGCGTTTGAGGTATTTATCGAATGCCTTTCCCTGCCCCCCTTTCTTTTTCCGTTCCTTTTCAAAAGCATCCCATTGATGTTCCGTAACAAAATAGGAATCGGGTTCCATTTTAAGATCCATATCTTTCGCGGTATCGGTGGCTTCCGTTCCCCCCATGTACATCAATGTATCGTCTTTCAACAATTCTTTTGCAAAGGAAATCGGGTTCCTGATGTTATTGACAATGGCAACAGCTCCGGTCTTCTTGAGTTTACCGTCCATAATGGATGCGCACATTTCCACATTTCCTGCTGCAGTAAGTGCTGAACCTTTGCCTGCATTGAAATACCTGTTATCTTCCATCGAAACAATTGCTGCCTCCACGGCATCCAAAGCACTACCACCTTTTTTCAATATGCTGTAACCGGCTTCCACCGCATCGCTTAGTCCTTTCTCATATTCCGGAATGTGTTTTAGAATAAACTCGGAATCCGGACCTGCTCCTCCATGCACCACAATTGCAATCTGTCCGATCGGTACAATTTTTCCCATTTGATCTTACTTTTAATTATGATTTATCATCCCTTATCATATAAATGATGGCTGCTGCAATGATCCCAACCACAATCACGCGCTGAATGACCTTCCAGGCAAAAGTCCCGGGTTTGTATTTAGCCAGTACACGCCAGCCGCGATCATTGGTAAACAAAGGAATTCGCAAGCGAAGCAACTCGGATAGTATTCCTCCCAAAGAATCAACCCGGTCGGCAATAATGAGCAATAACCAGCGTCTGAGCTTATTTTCACTGTATTTATAAGCCCTGCGGCGCAATGCTCCACTCACTCCCTGCGGAGGAATTTTCGTTCCGAAAACAGCTGATAAATAAGGCCGTTCAGTCGATTTCAAAATTTCCGTTTTCGCCGATTGAAGGTAAGGCCTTTCCCAGTTCCTTCTGTTGCGATCATCCCCGGTGTATTTTTTCATCGGGTATGTCGGGTCATTCGCCGGGTCGGCATCTATACCCCAGCCCGGTATCGTTTTCGGATCTATTATGTTTCGTTCCATATTCTTAATAATTCGCAGATGGCGGTATCAAAACGGTTTTAATACAATTATCCAATTTGTCGGAGAACAGCCTGTAGGCATCTGAAACATTTTCCAATGGAATGCGGTGTGTGATTATTTCCTTAGGATCAAGTCTTCCTTCCATCACATGTTCGATCAATTTCGGCAGGTTGCGTTTCACGGATGTCTGGTTCGCGCGAATCGTAATTCCTTTATTGACTACATTACCGATCGGGATGAGGTTTCCAGTTGGCCCGTAAACTCCCACAATGGAAACGATCCCTCCTTTTTTGACCGAATTGATAGCCCAATGCAACGCAGTAGCCGATCCCGATTGAAGTAACAATACTTTTCCTGTAAACGATTGCCAGGCATCTCCTCCGGCTTCGCATCCTACAGCATCGATACACACATCTGCGCCGAACCAATCGGTGGTTCGTTTCACAAATTCAACCACATCCTTCATCTCATTGAAATTGTATGCTTCACAGGGAGCATAGTTCCTCACGAATTCCAGGCGGTAATCCACATTATCAATCACAATGACTCTTCCCGCACCAAAAAGCCAGGCACATTTGGCTGCCATGATCCCGATCGGGCCGGCACCAAAAATGACAACGGTATCTCCATTTACGATCCCACCCATTTCACAAGCCTGGTAAGCTGTTGGAACAACGTCAGTTAAAAGAACTGCATTTTCGGGATCCATTTCAGGTGGAATGACCGTTGGCCCGACATCCGCATAAGGAACACGAACGTATTCTGCCTGGCCACCCTGGAAACCACCGGCAGTGTGAGAATAACCGAAAATCCCGCCTACAGCTGTTGCCTCAGGATTGGATTCATGGCAATTCCCATACAATTCCTGCTTGCAAAAAGCACATTTTCCGCAACTGATGTTGAACGGAACGATGACGTGGTCCCCCACTTTCAGTTTTTGCACATTCAGTCCTACTTCTACCACAATTCCTATGAATTCATGGCCAAAGGTTGAGCCAACGCGTGTATCCGGAACAAAACCATGATACAAGTGCAGGTCAGATCCGCAAATACAGGACCGTGTCACCTGAACAATGCAATCATCCGGGTGTTCTATTTCCGGTTCAGGTTTTTGTACTGCTCTTACCCGATAGGGGCCTCTGTAGTCCATTGCTAACATATCGCTTCCTTTTAAATTTTAATTGTGCTCCAAGTGATTCTCTTCAGATAAGCAGTATTGAATTTCAAGCTAATTTCTGCGGAAGCTGTTACACAAACCGGTCATTTATTTGCGTAATTCTTTGTTTGTACCGGAAATTGGTTCAACACCCACTAAATTGTGGCAATCATGTAAGAATTCCCGGATAGCTGTAAGGATCATTTTATTGAAAAACAAGACCTTAACCGTTTTAAAAATTCAAGCTAATGGAAAGTGTTTATCAAAAATTTCAGGATCTCATTGGTGAAGGAGATGATACCCTGGACATCGGGCGAATCCTGCTCCGTGCAGCAATCGTTTTTGTTATTACTATTGTGATCATCCGGCTTTCAGACCGGCGTGCTTACAGTTTACTGTCGCCATTTGAAAATGTGATTGTTTTCCTGCACGGTGCATTACTGGGACGGATTATTCTTGATCCATCTACCCCTTTTCTTCCGGCCATAGCAGCTGCAGCACTCATTTCTGTTCTTCACCGAATTGTAGCTATGCTTTCTATCCGAAGCAATTTTTTCGGTTACCTGATCAAAGACACAGCGGTTGATCTTTACAAAGATGGTGTTCAATTAAAACGGAACATGAAGCGCATGAATATCAGTGAAGATGACTTGTTGGAAGAAGCCCGCAAAAACGTGAACCTGGATTCACTTGAAAAGGTAAAAGCAGCCCGCCTGGAACGTGCAGGAAATATTTCATTTATATTGAAAGACGAACAATAAAAAATCAATTGGTCTCATTATTAGCTTCTGCATCCCCGGTAATGAAAGGCTGAGTTGGGAATGCGAAGCAAATACCCCGTTCTTTGAAGATCCTGACAATTTCCATGTATATTGCGTGCTGAACATCCATATAAACTCCATAATCGGGGCTCAGCACATTGTAAACGAATTCAAAATTGATACTCCAGTCTCCCAAAGCTGCCAAATGCCCGCGACCGTATTCTACTTGCGTTTGTTTATCAATAATGTTTTTTACAAGCCCGGGGATTTCTTCCAATACTTCTATTGGGGTATTATACACTACACGGAGCATAAATGCGATTCTCCTGGTTTCCAGTCGCTTGAAATTGTTTACACGCGAATTGGTCAGATCACTGTTCGAACAAACAAGCTGATCTCCGCTCAACGTGCGGATACGGGTTGTCTTGATCCCGATCTTTTCTACTGTCCCGGATTGTTCACCAATCGAAATCGAATCACCTATCTCAAAAGGTTTGTCGAAGAAAATGGAAAAATAACTGAATAGGTCGCCTAATATTGTCTGAGCAGCAAGTGCCACGGCAATTCCACCGATTCCCAATCCGGCAATGAGTGTTGTCACATTGTATCCCAGGTTATCGATCAGGAAAATAATCCCCAGGATCCATATCACGACATTAAGAACAATCATTAATCCGGAAACAGACTGTTCACCCGCCCCATCTTTGACCTTATGCCTGGTCACTCTTATCAACAAACGCCGAAATACAGCGCTGATCAAACGCAGGACGCAATAGGTAAATGCGGCCATAAAGACAATGTGAATGACTTTATCGGCCTTAGGAGACAAACGCAGCGTTGTGATCGCGAAATAAAGAAAGCCTACATACAGGATCGGTACTACCAGGCGTTCTATTCCAATAACCAAAAGATCGTCCCAAGTGGCTGATGTTGATGCAGACCAGGTTTTCAGGCGCTTCAAAACAATGTAACGGAACAAACGGATCCCAATGACGGAAACTACCACAATTCCTAAAGCAAACAACCAGGAATAGATGGTATTTCCCCAAAAAGTATAATGCAAAAACTTCTCCATACACTTCCAGTTAATCCGTGAAATGAGGTGAAACGCCCGGAATCATAACTGATAAAGAAGGGGCTATTGCCCCCTCAACCTAACTCCTAACTTGGTTTTCCTACAATACCAACTAAATACATAGCACTAAGTTAAAGTCATCATGACGTAAGAATTTACAATTCTTTTTAAAGGATTTACATAATTCATACTATTTATAGGTTCATGCAACGAGAGCAATGTTTTGAACAGATAAACCCTGGAAAGTTATCCATCATAAACAGGAAACGGGATAAGACCGTATGAACAATTATCAAACAAACGAGTGTTGTTGTATCACTATGATAACCTGGTATCTCATCCCCTTTTTCTTAAAAAAACCAGCAGGAAATAAAATAGTCTCATCGGATTGGCTTTGTCATAATCATGTCTCAAAATTCGCTGGAAAATGACAGATAAACTTGTAGAAATGGGACATCAGTTCCCGTCTTCCAAAAAAATTCTAAAACTGTGAGTTATGTAAGCTTGCAGCATTTGAATATAACAGAAATACTGGTTATTTCAGCCACCTTTATTTGGTAATCATAAATGATCAGACATGAAAAAGATTTTAATGATAGCTGTGGCGCTAGTCACATTTTCCGCAGCATTTTCCCAGGCAGAACCGGGGGAAAGAACCAAAACATTTTCACTGGGCCCGGCTATAGGTTTTGGCCATACCGGTATCCGGAATACTGTCGGAACGGATATCTTCAAACCCAATTGGAGTGCCGGTGTAATTTTCAATTACAGTTCCCGCAGCCATTGGGGGTTCGCAGCAGATGTATTGTGGTCCATGGAAGGAGCACGTGTCGAAAGTAGCGGTGATGAAGTGGACCTTACCCTGCAATATATCCGTGTACCTCTGAAACTTGCTTATTATTTCGGTGATTTTGAAGATGATTTCCGTCCGAAAATCACCCTGGGGCCATCCATGGGATTCCTCATTGATGCAGACAGTGATTCGGATTCAACCGGGTCAACAGACGTCACTTCCTTTTACAATAAGTTCGATATCGGGGTAAATGCTTCTCTTGGCTTTAACTGGAAATTGGCTACCAATATGTGGCTGAATACGGATTTTAACTATTACACCGGTTTCACCACTATTCGCAGCAGTCAATACAATTCGCATTTCGGAGTGCAATTGGGATTGGCGTTTGGACTGTAAGCAATGCGAGAATGAGAATGGAGAAAATAAAAGCCCCGAAATTTATTGTCGGGGCTTTTATTTCGGTTATTGCAATACCAGTTGGATTTGTTCGCTACCACTTTCCGAACCGACAGTCAGAATATACGAACCCTTTTCCAGGTGCAGTTCTTTCAACGAAAGAGCCGTCAGACCATTTGTAACGGATTGCATATCGGATAAAATCAATTTCCCGGTCAGATCCACAAGCGTCAGGTGTAGCAAACCATTTCCCCCTTTGATCCAAAGTTCACCTGATGCAGGATTCGGGAATACCTCATACACTTTTTCCGATTGGATTTCAGCCACAGAGGCCGTCGTTGGCCCTTGTTGGTGTTTGTTGAAGAACTTCCAGATTTCAGTTGTATAGAAAATATCGTTCGACGGTGTTAACCACACGTGATCTGCCCCGTTAACCTTGTAAAACTCAACAGAACTATTGCTTTGACCACCGGAATAGATGTAATGGTCGATCGTGTACCCGTCGCTTTGCGTATCCGGAACCGAAATATGCTGTGGTGATAGATTACACTGATCATTCTGGACCCAAAAATTTACTAAGGAATCTGCACTGATCCCACTTGCATTTCCGGCATAAGGAACCGTTTGATCAGCTGTACCATGGAAATGTGCAATTCGTACGGCACCGTTCGGATCGTAGCTGGGTAATCCAAAACCGAAAGTCCCTGAAACGGACGCAAAAGCTGTAAACCTGTGATTCAATGCTACCGCCAAACGATTAGTCATAAATCCACCCATGGAAAATCCACAAACATATACCCGATTGGAATTGATTGCATAATTTGCCTGGATCGTATCCAATAGATCATCAATAAATGCCACATCGTTGATCGTTGAATTGGGAAAATACCCCATCATTCCAGCACCTGAGTTCCAGGCTGTTCCTGCCAACTGATCATTCATTGCCTGTGGAACAACAACAATAATGTTTGCGGTATCTGCCACATAATTCATCCCGATTCCGCTGAAATTGGTCATATTATCTCCCAAACCATGCAGGGTAAGTACCAATGATGCCGGTTGAGAGGCAGAGTAATTCGGAGATTTATACACGCGGTACTGGCGCATATTTCCCTGGTGTGTAAAGCTTTTATTTTGCCATTGAGCAAAAGTAGGTTTGACAAAAGCGAGTGCGCTGATTGTCATAAAAAGAGTAGATAGTTTTTTCATTTTGGTTTTTTGACAAAAATATCGCACAAGCTCATTTTATTATTTGACATTTATCAAATTCGTTCTTGACAAATGTTAAAAAGGAACTCAATCCTTTTGTGCGCGGATCCTGCTGAGTGTTTCCTGCGTAATCCCCAAAAAAGTAGCAACGAATTGAAGCGGCAAACGGTGAATAATCCTCGGAAAGCGCTCCTGTAGTTTACGGTAACGGCTCTGGGCGGAATCAGAAACCAAATCCTCGATCCGGTTTTGCTGGACCAGGATCACATAGTTATACAACAAACGCCCGATCCGCTCCGCTTCAGCAAAATTCCGGTAGAAATCTTCCAATTCCGAGTGTTTAATGGTCCAAACAACTGTCGGCTCCATAACTTTAACCGTTCTTTTGGACGGATTGCGCGTCAAAAAACTAATGATGTCACCGCCTATTCCTCCTTCTGCATAAAATCCGGCACCGATTTCTTTTCCGTCAACCGACATGTAATTGCAGATCAATCCCTGCTCAATAATGTACACTTCTTCTACCGCTTTTCCGGGAGTGTTCAAAATAGCTCCTTTCGGGTATTCATTCCTTCGCAGCAAACCAAAAAATGCAAGCTGGGCTTCCTCCGACAAACTAAAAATAGTGCTTGCCGAATCCTCTCCACTTGCCGATTGAATGATGTGGTAAAGGATTTCTATAATTTTCTCCATTTCAGTTCTGTTGACAATATTTTGTGAAAATCGGAAAAAAATGATGAAAAGATTAATCTGTCAAACAGAAGTTTGAGTTTGACTAAATGAAAAAGGGGCCGAAGCCCCTCTTAACCTAAAAAACTTAAACCAAAATATTGTGCTACTACAACTCTTGATAGGGTCTAAATTAATTACTCTGTCCTGGTCGCCCTTTACACTTTCCTGCAAAGGATTTACACATTCTTTTGAATTTGAATTGGTAAACTACTCCTGTATCAGTGAAATGATATTCTTCGAGGGATCTGTAAACCACGCCAAAGTAGGGCCATGTTCACTACGTGCAATTCCCTTCGAGTCGGTTTTGATATAGGGCATATCGTATTGAAGAAAAGAAACCCCTTTCTTGTTGAGTTCATTTACTGCGTCATCAATATCCGTAACCGGGATATTCAAAACGGTAAACGTTGCCGGAACATGGTCCTGTTTCGGATAAATAATGACTTTCATCCCCGAATTGATTTGGATGGTCAAAACCGACATTTCTCCTTTTTCGACGTCCAGACCCAGTACATTTTTATAGAAAAAGTAAGCTTCATCTGTGTCTTCTGCCGAAAAACTGCTAAAAATTTTATCTCGCTGTATCATCTTGTGTTTTTTATTGTTTCTGATTCATTCCGTATACGTTCCGTTATACAAACGCACTGTAACCGGTTATTGCCCGCCCGACGATCAAGGTATTGATTTCTTTTGTTCCCTCATAGGAATAGATTGCTTCCGCGTCCGCTACAAAGCGAGCAACATCATATTCCAGTAAAATCCCGTTTCCGCCCATTACTTCCCGTGCTTTACTCACGATGTCACGGGTTCGCAAACTGCAAAACACTTTTGCCAAAGAGGCATGTTCGTCCGTCAGTTCTTTTTGGTCCTGCAATTCAGATAAACGCGCTACCATGGTTTGCATAGCCGTTAAATTGGTAAGCATTTCCACCAGGTGATTTTGGATCAATTGGAAAGAAGCGATCGGTTTCCCGAACTGTTTCCGTTCCTGTGTGTACTTCAATGCAGCTTCGTAGGCACCACGGGCACAGCCCACCGCAAGCCAGGCAACACCTGCCCGTGTCATACGTAACACGTTTGCTGTATCCTTAAAGGAATTCGCCTTTTGCAGACGATCTGTTTCTGCCACTTCGCAATCAGTCAAAGTCACCAAACCGTTCTGAACAAGCCGGAGCGCCATTTTATCTTCCATCTTTTCAACCTGTAAGCCGGGATTATCTTTCCGCACCAAAAATCCTTTGACTTGCTTGTCCTCTTCGTCTTCCGCCCAGATAATAATCACATCTGCAAAAGTGGCATTCCCGATCCACTTTTTTTGTCCGTTCAAAGTCCAGGTGCTTCCATTTCGTTTTGCTTTCATGGTCAATCCACCAGCAACTGCGGACCCTACTTCCGGTTCTGTTAATCCGAATGCACCTATTTTTCGCAGGCTTTTCAATTCAGGAAGCCATTCCTTCTTCTGTTCCTCGGAACCTAATAAATAGATTGAGCCCATCACCAATCCGCTTTGCACTCCGAAGAAAGTAGCAAAAGAAGCATCTACGCGTGCCATTTCCATCGCCAGCACTCCTTCTATCAGGCACGACCTCACCGGATTACTAAAGCCTTCATACGCAATGCCACAAATATCCAGGGCAGCAACCTTCGGAATCAGCGCATGTGGAAATTCTCCTCTTAACCAATAGTCATTCACCAGAGGTTTCACTTCTTCTTCCATAAAAGCCCTGACTTTCAACTGGAGTTCCCTTTCCTCCCGGCTCAGTGTATGACTGATATTGTAAAAATCACCATCTATTGCGGGAAGTTCCTTCTTTTCATGTACTCCTCCGATCCATTTCATCAGACCGGTCAATTGCTTATCATCCAATTTCCCTACCTGGTTCACGACTTCGGCGAAATCTATCTTTTGGGATAAACGGGTAAATTGCTCCTGGTCTACTTGTTTAAACAAACGATAAGCATTTCGAATATTCGAGAAAAGTGACATAAGTCCCGGATTTTCCTTCAATTTAGAACAAAAAGCCTTGTGGGTTTCTTAAAAGAACTTAAAACTGGTTCACACCGGTAAGCTTTTCCAGGGCCGTGGGGATTAATTCGGAAACAGTAGGATGCAGTACAACGGTGTCACGAAGCGCAGTATAGGGAATGCCGGAAACCATCAGGTTAAGGATTCCTGAAATAATTTCATCTCCACCAATCCCTAATACGGCAGCACCTATAATGATATCGTCCTTCTCATTGATGAGAATACTCATAAAACCCCTGGTTTCCCCTTTTTCGATCGCTCTGGCGACTCGGGACATTTCTCTCCGCGCCTCCCTGATTTTAAGTCCTTGCTCAAGCGCTTCTTTTTTTGTCATTCCGATCCTTCCCAGCGGTGGATCTACAAAGAGCCCATAAGTTGTTATACGGTCTGAAATCTTTCTTTTTTTCTCTTCGAATAAATACGATGCTACAATTTGAAAATCATTGTACGAAGTATGTGTAAAAGCACCTTTTCCATTACAATCCCCAAGTGCAAATACACCCGGCACACTTGTTTCACAGTAATCATTTACGGCAATATAGCCCCGTTTATCTGTCTTGATTTTTGTTTCGGTTAAATTCAGCTGATCCGTATTGGGGACTCTCCCGATTGCCAAAAGTAAGTGGGTTGCCGAAACAACATGAGTTGCAGAATTTGTTCGATAGCTTACCCGGATTTTTCCCGAACTTCCTTTTGCAGAAATATCGGTTGCCTGCTTGATAAATTTTACTCCGTCACTTTCAAGGTTCTCCTGAATCACGTTACTCGTCTCTTCATCTTCACGACTGATTATTTGCCCTGAACGTTCAATGATCGTTACTTTGCTGCCAAACCGCTTAAACAGTTGCCCGAATTCGAGCCCGATGTAACTTCCCCCGATAATAACCAGGTGCTTGGGTAATTCCGTCAGCTCCAGAATGGATTCATTGGTGAGGTATTCTGCATCCCTGTATTCTTCCGGAACTAAAGCACGTGCACCCGTATTAATAAAAATTTTTGGTGCAGTGTATTTTTTACCGTTTACCTGAATAACCGTATCGGATACAAAGGATGCTTCGCCTTTGATCAGGGTAATTTTAGGATTATTTCGAAAACTTTTCCGGATCGATTGAACCGAATCAGCTACTATCCGGTCTTTACGGAGTTTAACCTTTTTAAGATCTGTGAAAGACTTTCCTTTTAACGAAATACCCAAATCTTTCGAATGTTCAGTCTCCCACATTCTTCGGGCACTGGCAACGTAAGCTTTTGTAGGTGTGCAACCTGTATTTACACATGTTCCTCCAACCGTGTTCTTCTCTATAATTGCCACAAACAATCCTTCATCGGCAAGTTTGTGTGCCAAAGGAGTCCCTGCCTGCCCGGAACCGATAATTAGTGCATCAAAATTTTTCATGCGTTGATTTTTCTTTGAATAATGTCATTCAATTTAGGATATCCCGGGGAATCTAAAAAATCGGATTTGGATTAACAGAACTTAAAACAACAAATGGCCGGACCGGTGAGTAGCAGCAACTTCAATTGAGCTATCTTTGCACAGCAATAAATCGCACGCAATGACTCCCGAAAATTTAATCCGGCAGATAACGTTCATCAAGGAAATTGATAAATTGAAATACATTCAGCGCAAAACAAAATTGTTCCATAGCGACCGGAATGAAAATGACGCGGAACACAGCTGGCACCTGGCAATGATGGCTATGGTATTGGCGGAACATTCCAATGTTCCCGTTGATTTGCTGAAAGTGATCAAAATGGTCCTGATCCATGATATCGTAGAAATTGATGCCGGAGACACCTTTATATATGATACTCAAAAGAGTCATTCAAATACGGATGAAGAGCGCCTGGCTGCACAGCGCATTTTTGGTCTGCTTCCGAAGGAACAGGCAGAAGAACTGCTCACAGTCTGGGAAGAATTCGAAGCAGGTGTTACGCATGAAGCCAAATTTGCCCGAACCATGGACCGCCTGGAACCCTTATTACAAAACACCTCCAATAACGGCGGAACCTGGAACGAATTTGGTGTTACTCACGACAAGGTATATGCCAAAAAGAGCATTATGAAAGAAGGTTCTGCGACTATTTGGTCTTTTGCTGAAGAGCTGATCAATGACAGCGTGGAAAAAGGGATTTTGAAGAAGGGTTAACAGCTAAGTATCTTTATAGAGAACACCTCACTCCACCCGAAAAATCAATGACACACCGTAAGTTCTTGGTGCTCCCAAGTGAACTGCCCCAAAATCAAAGGCATAGTCAATGTAACGGGTATCCGCCAGGTTCCGGATCCAACATGCTATCTCAAACGGTTTGAAACTAAATCCTGCCCGTATATTCAACAAATTATATGCTTCCTGTGAAATTTCATTTGCCAGATCGAAAAAGTGAGCGCCTATGTATTTCCATTCAGCCCGTAAAATAGGATGCAGGGAATTGTTGGTTGGAATGGTGTACTGAAGGACCAGCAAAGAAGTCACATCCGGAGTAAAAAGCTGGCGACGATTATCCAATTGAACAGCTTCCCCGTTTTGAGAAAGCGTTAAAGATCGATACCGTGCATGTGTATATCCGAACTGATAGCGAACTTCCAGCTGTTTGACCGGAAGTGCTGAAAGCTCCAGCTCAACACCTTTACTGATCAGTTTTCCAACATTGCGGGTTACGGTAATCGCTTCAGGAAGAATCAGTGTCGGCAACTGGGCGTTCAACACAGCTGTATAAAAGGCCGCAAAATGAATGTATAAACGATCTTTTAACAAACTGCTGCGAATCCCCGCCTCAAAATTATCACTGAATTCCGGATCAAATGCATATAATGGTGGTTGAGCCGGGTCATTTGATAATTGAGTCAGTCCACCCGGGCGAAATCCCCTGCTGTAACTTACATATGCAGCTGACGCTTCGTCGATCCTGTAAAGCAACCCGGCCTTCGGTGAAAAAGCTGCAAATTGTGCCCTTCCGGTGGTGTCGGAACGCAGAGCAAAAAGAGGTTCGGGATCGGGATCTTTCTGGTATTCACTTAATACGGATTGTGTTTTGTATTCCAGGTCATACCTCAATCCTGCGGTAAACTCTAACTTATCGATCAACGCCAGTGTTACCTGTCCGAATACCGCACTTCCCACACTTTGAAACCTGGAACTATTGATAACGGAAAAGGCGGTATCAGGCGCACCGATCAATAGTGCGTCGCTTCCATACCGGACTGCCTGCTTTACAAAGGCTTCCTGGAAAAATAGATACGTTCCTGCTATCCATTTCAGTCGTTTTGCCGTTGCAGGTGAAGTAAACCGAAATTCCTGGGCCGGTACTGTGGTGCGATTCCATTTCCCTCCGTAGTTATTATAAATTGATACGGCATCCATCGGGGAAAAATCACCGTCTATGGCACCATCATAATAGCGTTGGTTGGTTTGAAAAGTCGATTGTGAGACAAAATGGAACTTCTTCCCGAAATAATGAAACGAAAGCGATCCGTTCAGCGTATTGTCGATCATTTTTGCAACGGCATCCTGGTTCAGGCGATAAGGTTGCTCAAAGGCTTCTTCCTTGTTCGGAGAGAGTGGGAAAGCACCGTTGTTTCGGTGATGGTGTTGCTTGAAGTTGCCACGGATTGACCAACGTTTACCTAACGAGTATTTCAGGTTGTAACTGGCGGTAACACTTTGCTGTTGATCAAAAGACGAATTATTGTAATCGTTCGTGAAAAATCCATCACGGTATTGATATACGGCCGAAGCACCGGCAAACAGTTTGTTTTTGATAAGCGGTGTGCTGATTCCCGCACTGTAACGCTGCAACCCCACATTCCCCAGGTTTACTTCTGCAAATCCTTTCGTTTTATTGGTCGGTTGTTTCGTTGTAATACTGATCACTCCACCCATCGCGCCACGCCCGTAAAGTGTCCCTTGCGGGCCGCGAAGGAACTCGATTCGTTCCACATCCAGCAATTCCGAAATATAGGTATCCAATCCGAACTGATTAACCCCATCAATGTAAGTCGCCACTGCGGGGTCATAAGAAGTAGACGTAATTCCCCGAATAGAAGTAACCGTTCGGTTATCACCCGGATTTCCGGTAAAAAGATTCGGAGCGATCGCTGTCAATTCCACTGTATTCCAAAGCCGTAACTGACTCACATCTCTTGCGGACAAGGTTGTGATACTCCCTGTAAAATCGCGTTGCAATGTCTCCTGTTTCGTAGCCGACACCGTAACTGTCTCCAATGTGACTGTTTTGGTTGCAAGTATAATTTCGTGTTGTATGGTATCCGGAAAGTGAATCCAATATTCATGGGTGCCGATTGTCGGAGCTGAAACGGATAGCAGGTATTCACCTGGAGTAAGCCCGGTAATCCGGAATAATCCATCGCGATCCGAGTTAGTTTCTGTCTCCGTGTTCAATACACGGATTCTTGCCTGGACGGGTTCGCCCTTTTCATTTCGTACAATGCCGGAAAAATCCTGTGAAACAACAGAAAAAGTCAGTAAGACTATCCCCACCGACAAGAAACATCTCAAGAAGCTCATTTTCCTTTGTAATGCTGCCATGCCCGCATGTACTTTGAAATGTCTTTCAGGTCAGATTTCGAAATTTCGTCCTTTTTAAAGGAAGGCATTACGCCCAATCCGTGACGGACCTGGAAACGTTTTACGAACTGAGGAACGGGAACCGGGTTAATCGCGATACCAATCCCGCCTTCCCCCGCCGGGTGACACTTCTGGCAATACTGCATGTACAAACTTTCTCCATGTGCTATTTGCTCATTCACCGGGACAAATTCCTTTCCGGTTATCGGTTCCGATTTGCGAATACTGCAGTAAGGGAAGAATAGGGTTCCCAGGCATATTAAGACCATCATTAGTAAGAACTTTTTCATAATTTCCTGATTTTCCAGATTACACCTGTTTTTGCTTGTGGTTGCGGTCCTTCTTTGGTCATTTTCAGTATCCCAAAGTCAACCACATACATGGTTTCACCACTCGGGTCAAACTGAACTGAGAGCGGCCGCTCCAATCCTCCCGTTCCTAACCAGGAAGCCGGACCGTTCTTTCTGCCTACATTCACTGCAAAATCTCGGATCACACCGGTTTTGATATCCACCCGAACTATTTTAAACCCGACAGGAACAAGTACATCACCAACTGTAGGTGCCATGTCACCGAATTGTGCAACGAACGCTTCCCCCACAAATCCGAATTTATTGCTTGTTGAGAAATCAAACCCGTTGGATGAAGAATGTACTCCAAAGATCGCTGTTGGTTTCGGAGGATCGTTGGGGTATTTTTGAATTACCGGTTTCACTTTAGCTTTACCAGGTACTTTGAACTCCTCATCGTTTTGGATCGGTTTTCCTTCAGAAAAATCCGGCCAGCCATACCACATACCGGTCTGAATTTCCCAAAGAACATCCCCCGCTCCCCACACCGGCCGACTTCCGCGGTCATCAAATCCATTTTCAGTAATGAATAATTTCCCGTCGTTGGAAAACGCCAATCCGTATGGGTTCCTGAGCCCCCAGGCCACCAACTCCGGTTCTCCGCCTTCCAGAGGAATGCGCATGACCGAACCGGTACAGGGAACTGCTCCTTTAATAACCTGTCCCGGAACAACGGATTTCCCGAATGCTGAAAAAGGGCCGGTAAGTGTTGTGTCATCCGGGTTTTCCGTCAACACGTTATCTGAAGGATAATTCACTCCGTTTACCTGGATGTCTTTACAGGGAATGTCGTGAAAACCGGGTTTGCGTGACAACCATCCGAAGGAAGCATTATCCGGTCCAACTACTGCAGAATTCGTTGCTGTTCCCTGGCCAAAGTAAATGTAACCGTCCTTGATCGCTGGCCCGTTGGTTTGATGATCCCCGAAACTGGGCAGTTTATCAGTCAATACCTTGATTGTTCCTGATTTGGAGATCCGCAGGATTTTCCCTCCTTCAAGCACACCGCCTTCCGCAATATAGAAATACCCTTTATGAAAAACCACACCGGTCCAGGGCCCGTTCTTACCACCCTCAGCAATTGTTGTCCGCGTGCCGTCATTATTCAAGCGGATTAATTTCGGTTCCTTCCAGACTTCACCATAAGAATATCCTGTTTCTATTACGTAAACATTCCCTGACTCATCAAAAGTAACAGCTGCCGGAAATGTAAAATCGTTGGCAACCAACTCGATCTGATAACCCGGCATCAAAGCAATATCAGCAGTGTTGATATTTCGCGCCGGTATTGTTTTGATCTGACCCCCACCTCTCGATTTCCGCATGGTGTAACAAGCTGTCAGTGTCAATAAACTGAGAACGAAAATGGAAAATAGCTTTCTATTCATAGCACATCGTTTTAAGAAAGTGGTCGTGAAACCAGTCAATAACGTTGTACCTTGAATTGAGGACACTTCACTGACTGATTACTCCAAATTAGAGCAATCAGGAACGAAATCCCTTACATTTTCCCAACAGGTATTTGCAGAAGTTTTGGCAAAGTAAGAATAAGATGCGATTTCCCTACTCTTCCGGCGCTGTGTACAGCAATTGGAATGCATTCATGACCGCCTGGTGCATGATCGTCGCATGGTTTTCGAGTGGTAAGTAATCGAAAAAGACCTTGACATGTCCGCTTTTGGCCCCTTTCAGTTTATCGGCCAGTAAGTTCGCATCAACTTCCATTACACGCGGAGGTTCAGTAGGTGTCAATCCTTCTTTCCCGACACCAACGTAAATATCCGTTTGTTGATTGAAGCCTTCGGACAGCAGTTCTGAATTCAGATTCAAAAGTGAACCGTGGTCCCACCATAAACTCGGGCTAATGATGATATAGCGATTGAAAAGTGTTGGTTTCTTTAAAAGTACTTCCGTTGCAAATAATCCGCCCAACGACTGCCCGATCAGGGTTTTGTCCGCAGTTCCTTTGTATTTGTTTGCTATAAAGGGCTGCAATTCCTTTTCAATAAATGCAATGAATTGATCCGAATGCCCTGTTTTCGGGAAACGTTTTTTCTGTTCTTCAACAGTCGAAGGAAAAGTAAAATCCCGCTGTCTGTCCACAGTTGCAATTCCCACAACAATGGACTTCGGAACCTGGTTGATCCATTCAAAATTGAAAAATTGGACCAATCCCGCAATGTGAATGAAATCTTCATCGGCAGAACCATCCAGCAAGTAAATGACCGGGTATTTGATCGAATCATTCGCATTATATCCTTGCGGAAGATAGATGTTCACCACACGTTTTTCACCCAGTTCTTTGGATTGGATCTCATCAATTACCCCCAACACAAAAGGTTTTGCGGTTTCTGTTTGTTTCACTTTATTTTTCTGACCAAAAGATACCGTACCGGTAAAAGCCAGGAACAAGAATAGAAAAGTATTTTTCATGTTTTGTAGTCGTACAAATGATTTCAATAATACGCATTTATCAGTGAATATAAGAGATTCAGGTCAAAAAGCTTAACACTCAAATACATTATGCTCCTATGACATTTAGGAATAATTACATTTTACCTGTCGAAAATCTCTTTAATTTTTGATTGGCTTCCTGATCGTCAAAAGGTACTAACAAACAGATTTTAAACATGGCTGAAAAAGGAACAAAAAACAAAGAGAAAGGTGTAGCGGAAAGTTACAACAAGTTCAAAACTTTTGGAGGAAAAACATATACCGGGATGGCTGTTGGCAGAAGCCATAAATGGTATTACGATAAAGGCATCTGGCGCGATACGAAGATCACCCCCGAACTCTGGAGTATTTCGTATGCGGTAACCAAGCGCAGGGCCGGTCATGCTCCGAAGAATTCAGGAGCTTCCGTAGGAACGGATTATCATTGGTTCATACTCGCCCATCAAAACGTGGAAAAACTCAATGCCGACGATTATTCTACGGCTATGACCGGCTTGAAATTCAAATTGGCACACAAACGCGCAGACAAGCAAAAATGGAGCCTTTCGGGTAAAACCCAACGCAAGCACCTCATCGATTTTCTAAAAGAAATGATTGTTCAACTGGAACAGGAACCGGTCCCGCTTGTTATTGAATTGAAGGAAGAAACCTATAAAGGAGAAGCCATTCCTGTGCAGGCAGCCTGTGCTGAAGGAGTGTGCTACGAATATGAGATTACGCTCAACGATAAATATCTCGGGCTCATTCGCAGGCTTAAGAACAGTTGGAAAATGGACCTGGTGACAGACAAAAAGCTTGTCAATGCGATCGGGAAATTATTGGACGAGGTTTAGGAACAAAATAACTTATCGGAGATTAGAATCTTCCTTTTCTTAAGAAATAACAGAGAGAATCATTGAAACTTACATTTTGAACACCATAACTTACCATTTAATAATGATAAATATTGTTTCCATGACCGATCACATAAATTAAAGGGAGACCTGACTGATTTAACAATTATAGAAAATGAAAAATACCACGCTCACATTTATCCTTCTAAATGGGATATTCTGCCTTTTTGCAAGAGAAGTTCTTGCAGCGGATCGTTATTGGGTTGCAACAAGCGCATCAAACTGGAACAATACCACCAATTGGTCAACCACTTCAGGTGGGGCCGGTGGAGCTTCGGTTCCGGGAGCAAGTGATGTTGCTATTTATAATGGTGCTGCCGGGAGTAATGGTGATTGCAACCTGGATATTGCACCTACAATTGCCGGATTATTGGTAACAGGATACAGCGGTACGATCGATATGAATGGGAATGACCTAACCGTTTCGAGTACTGTCAATAACACCTTTTCTTCGGGAATTATTACCAACAGCCTGGGAACAGCAGCAACTTTCTCACTCACTACTACCGCAATCCTTACTTTCAGCGGTACCACTTTTGGAATCAGTACATCTTTTGCCCCGATTGTAAACTGTTCTGGTGGACAAGTTTATTTAAACGGAAGTACGTTTTATGGTACGACCACCATTGCAAAAACAGGTGGAACCAATAATTTAGGAAATGGTGGGAATGTCTTTCACGGGCTTACTACCTTATTGAATTCCGGAAGTGCCTATTTTGCTACGGCTTTTAACTCACCGGATATATTTCATTCGGATCTCACACTAACAAACACGGGTTCCGCCTGGATTGCCATGTCTGACCATTCGATTGGAAACCAATACAATGGAAATATCATTATCAACTCCACCAATGGGACAACCAATGCCGGAATCACCTTTGGAAACGGACCCGGAACTGCTATATCATCTACATTAGCCAGCGGGAAAACAATCACAGTGGGCAGCACCGGGTTTTCAGCAGGAAGGCTTTTGCTGAAGTGTTTCACCCAACTGGGAACCACCCCTCAAAGTTTGGTTTTTACCGGTACCGGGATCCTCTATTTGGGACCGCTTTCAACTTTCAATGGAGATGTTGATTTCCGTACACCACAAATTTACCTGAATGATTGTACGTATAACGGTACTGCTTACCTGGAAAAGAAAGGTGCCACCAATAATTCAGGAAGCGGCGGAAACATATTCAATGGGGCAACAACACTGGTCAATTCAGGAACCGGTTTTTTTGTAACGGCAGCAACGGTTGCAGATACGTTTAATACAGACCTCACACTTATCAATACCAATACATCATCAGTCGGATTATCTGATATTTCAGCAGGAACACGGTTTAATGGCAATATTATTGTGAACTCCACCGCAGGAGTCGGAATTACCATTGGATGGAATGCACCGGGAGCTTCTAGCATGGCTGAAGGAAAAACAATCAGTGTCGGCGGTACGGGGTTTTCAGGCGGAGCACTGGAAATCAGAAGATTTACACAAGGAACAACCGTTGGTGGGACTGCTCAAAACCTGACATTTACCGGGACCGGGATTCTCAGGATTGGCCCCTCCTCTACTTTTAACGGAAATGTGACTTTTACCGCTCCGCAAATTTATTTGAACGGCTGTACTTACAACGGAACTGCAACCATGATCAAAAATGGAAACACTGCAACGTTGTCAAACGGGGGAAATGTATTCAACGGAATCACCAGCCTCACAAACAGCGGCACTTCAGAATGGCGATTGGCAAATACAACGGGTGATACTTACAATTCGGCTGTTACTTTTATACAATCATCTTCCGGAGCCCTATCCCCGGCATATAATTCGACCAATTATTTTTCAGATAATATCACCATAAACAGTACTCCTATTATCACATTTGGAAGCGGAACGGGGATTGTTGAATTTACCGGAGGGAACAATCAATCACTGACATCTGCCAGTTCAATTCCAGTAATCCAACGCCTTGTAATGAACAAATCTGCTAATGCCTTAACTCTGAACACTCCTTTGAATATTGGTCTCACAGCCACTTTCACCAACGGGTTGATTTATTCTTCCGGAACGAATTATTTGAATTTTGTTGCAGGGAGCTCTGCTTCCGCCTATAGTAATGCAAGTCATGTAGAAGGGCCCGTAAGAAAAACGGGCAATAGTGCATTTACATTTCCTGTTGGTAATAGCGGCATATACAGGGAAATCACAATAAGTGCTCCGGGAAATGTAACCGATCATTTTACTGCCCAATATTTTAAAGCAGCACAATCATACGGTGATTATACCACTTTTGACCCTTCTTTTGCAACACTCAGTTCTTGTGAATATTGGTTGCTTGATCGCACGAACGGGACGTCAAATGTAAGTGTAACACTTAGCTGGAACACTTCCGAGTGCGGAACATCTTATATTACAGATCCGTCATCATTGCGGGTTTCCAGGTGGAATGGCAGTTTATGGACAGATGAAGGAAATGGTGGAACAACCGGAACAGCTGCTGCCGGTACGATTGTTACAAGCGCTGCCGTAACCAGTTTTAGTCCTTTTACATTAGCATCTACACAGGCATCGAATTCACTGCCGGTCGAACTGCTTAGTTTCACTGCAACTCCAAATGGACGTGTTCTGGATTTGAATTGGACAACGCAATCAGAACACAACAATGCGTATTTCACCATTGAAAAAAGCAGGGATGCAGTTCATTTCGAAGAACTGGGCCTTGTTAACAGCAAGGGCGATGGTCATTTTATGCAAAGTTACGCCCTTTCAGATCCGTCTCCCTGGAGTGGGGTCTCTTATTACCGGCTAAAACAAACCGATAATAACGGAGCTGTTGTTCACCTCGACATGAAAGCTGTAAATCTGGACAATCCCGTAGACGATGACTTTTCAATTTATCCGAATCCATTATCCGGAAACCAAATCCACTTCTATTTCAATAAGCTGCCAAAACAGGAAGTTAACCTGGCCATTACAGATCTATCCGGTAATATAGTGTACTCAAAAACTGTTTCCACTGATAATAACGGGGAATATACGGAAGACTTGTCGGATAAACTGACTGCGGGAATATATTCTGTTTTTGTGCAAATACAAACGAAGACCTATACCCGGAAATTAATCGTCTTACCGGTTGAATAAATCACGATAGTATGATTGATTTTATCACTTAGCTGATCGGATAACTTTATAAGCACGTTCCCTGGTATAAACAAGGTAAGCACCTTCCGTTAAACGGCTAATATCAAGAATAGAACCGGTTTCGGTAAACCCGATAATTTCTACCAGGTGCGTAAGGTCCTGACCATGCAGGTTACAAACTTTCAGATCGGTTAAATTTTCTTTCCTGATGGGAGTAATTATTTTTCCATTGGATGGATTTGGAAATAGCGCCAATCTATTTTCATAGTCCATCACCACAGACCGTAAATCCGAATAGGAATGGCTTCCATCGAAATCTACCTGCTTTAAGCGATAGTAGGACAACCCGAAGAATGGCTTTTCATCCAAAAAACTATAACTCACGAATTGGTTGCTGTTTCCCGCCGACTTAACTGTTCCGGCTACTTCCCATTCAGTGCCGCTTACTGATCTTTCAATGACAAAGTAATCATTGTTAAACTCCGTTTCCGTCTGCCATTCAGCCAATACACTTTGGTTCAACGGGCTGACATTAAAATCCAGTAACTCAAGCGGTAAAGCCGTGTTGTTAATCATAACCTGATGGCACTCCGTATCCGTTCCGCACGGTGTTGTTGCGGTTAAACAAACCGTATATGTTCCTGCTGTAAGATAGGTGTGTGATGGATTTTGGAGCAAACTGGTGTTACCATCCCCAAAATCCCACGACCAGGATTTATATATTCCTGTAGAATTATCGGTGAAGTTTGCATCAAGCAGATTGGTTGTTTCGGAAAACCCTGCCTGGGGTATATCCGCAAAATCCTCAATAATAGCGCGGATATATACATCTTTTGTCGGGTCATCACGGTACTGAGCCCATGCACCTTCCAGTATTTCATAGTTTCGGAGTGAACGCGGACCGGCAGTTTCCGATCCAAGGTGGATACCCGTTCCTCCCTGTAACCATGCCACATAGAATCCTCCATCGTTCAGGGTAAGCGGTGAAACAAGCGGAATATCGTTCCACGCAGATGTAATAACAGATCCGAACGGTACCGTTTGAGTAAACAACAAGGTTCCCGGTCCCCCGTTTACGCCGTCATCATCATAAACCTGTGCAATGTACCCGTCACTCCCGTTTGAACTGATGTAAAACTGGATCGTGGAAATGGTGTAAGGATAAACAGGTGGTTCAAAATACACTCCCACACCATCATCCATAGCCCCCGCATTCCAGTTTACCGAACCGTCCGGAGTTCCTGAACTGAGATAACTTAAGACCATCGTGGTCGCGCAAATGTCTACCACTTCCAGCTCCGTATTTTTGGTGTTGTTCCCCGAATTGGCTTCCTGTGCGTTGGTCAAGGTCGCACTATGGGTGTACTGGCCCGTAGCCGTTGGCGTCCACACATTAGGGAAAGCGAAAATGGTGTCTTCGCCGGCAGCCAAACCGTTCAGTGTACCGGTGGAGTTGTAAACGGATACAGAAGCTTCATTCAGAACGCTCGCCTGAAGATCGATCGTTGTAGTAACAGGCACGTTCCCTACATTGACATAGTCACTGACAAGCGTGTAAGGAACATTTTGCGGAATAAAAACAGCTTTGTTTCCCGTATTGCTGTTCCACCTGGTAATCGGATCGCGGAAGTTCAACAGTACAACCTCCGGATAATCAAACTTGATAGCGAAATTGGATGGAGGCGTAACATCGCTGAAGACCTGCAAACCGATTTCCCCGGTATTGTTTTCAATTCCTACCGACATGTCTACACAACCGCTGTTATTAATAACTGTTCCCACGCTTCCGTATTGGAATGTCACCGAGCTGTCAGCCGCACACAAAATAACCTGGAAGGTATTGGAACCAGTCCATTGCGGAGCAGATGACATCCAGAACGGAACATTCAGGTATGAAACCACGCAGCTATCGCTGTTGTTCGTCCAGAACTTCACCTGCCCGGGATTTCCGGCACCATTATTAAAAATGAGATCACACATAAAAGGGGCCAGAAGATTATCACCCGTGCCACCGGTCAGTGGAATCCCGGGAAAACAAGAAGCAAAATTTGAAATGGTATTGAAACTCATCCAGCCATTGGAACCGATCTTCAATTGAGAATAATCGTTTAAGTAAAAATGAAAGTTGAAACCGATGTTGAACATCGAAGCAGCAGAGTTGTCATCGGCCAGGCCGGTAACGGTTTGCACTCCCGGTCTGGAGGTAATATCAACCCAATTGTATACAGGTCCATTGGCATCCAGGGAAGTTTTCCAGGTATACCCATAAGTATCCGGACCGCCGGAGGCAAATGACTGCGGAGTGGAAAGAATTGACATTGCTGCAAGGAGAACAAACGCTGATACGAATTGGTTTTTCATTTGGAGAGTTTTTCTTCGGTTGGTTCAATCAGGTTTATTCGACTGATTGGAATCCGTTTTTCCGTTTACAAAACACTACATTTTGTCGAAGCTGAACAAATTTAAAGGGTATACAAAAGGTATACAAAGCATTAAATCATAACTTTACCAGCTATGAAGTCATGCACATTATCGTCTTTGTTGATACTGTTAAGCCTCTGTATTGGCACCAAAGAAAAACCTGAATAAACTGAGTGAGATTGAAAACAAGTCAAAAGGAAATTATGTTACTGGACTATATATAAGAAGCTATTCAATGCAGTTAAGATGATAGCTCTTCTGAAAAGCGCGGATCGCCCGAACGAAATTTACCTTCGAATGCGAATCCGCTCCCACTCTCATTCTCATCCTGAAAAGGACTTACTCTTTCAAAATCTTCGTTACCAGTTTTCCGTAATTGCTGTCAACAATTACAAAATAAATCCCGTCTTTTGCCGAAGACAAATCAATACTCGTTTTACTATCCGTAATACGTGTAGAATATACCGTTTCCCCCAGTATGTTGCTCACCGTAAGCGATTGTTCGGATAGCTTAACCTGCTGATCATACAATACAAACATTCCCTTCGAAGGGTTGGGATAAATCATCAGTAAATCACTCACTTCCGGCTGATCAAGCCCAAGCGAATTGATAGTTGCACATTCAGATGTATCAACACAGCCGTTCTGTGTAACGATTACAGCATACGATCCGTTCGCAGAAGGTGTAAATGATGCAAAAGTGGCCCCTGCAACCGGTAAAGTGGTGGCACAGTTGATCCATTGATAAGTTGCGTTTGATGCTGCCGATGTAATCGTAATCCCGCTTACGGAAATTGCAGTATCTACACTCATTACTGTAAGTGACTGTGAAATCGTATCACTTCCGTCGTTATTTGCTGCAATCAGCGTTACCTGGTAAACACCCGGAGCTGTATAACAAATATTTGTTGGATTCTGATCTGTGGAATTGCCAGGCTGGGTTGGAGTAAAATCCCACAACCAGGAAGTCGGTGAGTTGGTCGTCAGATCGGTAAAGTTGACACAGTCCCCAACGCAAATCACGTTATCGGAGATGGAAAAACCGGCAACGGGTGGAGCTGATGGAGCCGGTGGTGCAGCGCAACAATTACCACCATCCGAAAGGTTTTGCGTCCCCGACCAGCAACCATATTGAGTCTCATGGGAGTAAACCGTTCCGGCAAAAACACTTTCGAAGTAAGCATAAATCTGCGCAGCAGTATTACACCCTCCCTGGTTTCCGCTGCCGCACGAATACCCGCAGTCGATATACATATAGCCGTTGGGATCACTGTAAGTAACCGGCGGTACAAACTCAATATTAGGAGTTACGCCGCCGGGTGTACCAATAAATGTAGTTGTAGCAATGTTTCCGCCACAAGATGTATTCGATGCGTTGTTATAACCGGCATATTCGACCCCGGTAATGTTGTTAACATAAGGTCCGCTGAAAGTAACTTCAACCGCTTCGTAAGAAACAACACCAATCTTAAGGTTTGGAATATTGACATCCACGTTGATGTTCAGCAAACCACCGTCGTAGTTCGAAAAAATGATAATGTTTCCGTTTGGATTGCAAACCTGTGCACCGGCATAAAGCCCGCAGAGGAATAATGTAGTTAATAGGGTTCTCATAAGTAGAAAGTTGTGTGTTAATACCTAAATATAAACAAAACTTTCCGGATGAGCAGTTTAAATTCCCAATTTCACCTTCACCCTGATAGCTATCGGATCACACACTCACACCCACACTAGTTACTCGGCCACCATTCTTACGATAAATACTCCCTTACAAATTGCCCGGAATAAGCCTTAATTAATTCTCTGACCCGTTCAAACTCCGCTGTTATTTCTTCTTCTGTTCCGGCAGCTTTTGCAGGATCAGGGAAATTATGATGAAACTTCTGCGCCTGGGTCGGGAAGTACGGACAACGTTCTTTCGCGTTATCGCAAACCGTGATGACATAATCGAACGGAATTCCGATGTATTCATCCACATGGTTTGAGGTGTGGTGCGAAATGTCAATTCCATCCGCTTTCATTGTGGCTATCGCTTTCGGGTTCACGCCATGCACTTCCACTCCTGCACTGTAAACATTCGCGCGATCCCCGGCAAAGTACTTCAGGTAACCATGCGCTATTTGGCTTCTACAACTATTTCCTGTACAAAGGATTAAGATATTCTTCATGCTCTATACGAATAACCAAATGACATTGATAATACAGAATTTTGGATCGAATCCGAAAATCAGCTGCAACACAATAACCGACGTTGTTATTATGAGCGGTTTCTTATACTTAGTGACCAGTTCCTTCATAACTTAACAGCATCCACCGCCAGGCGTACAACATGCGCTTTCCTGAGTAGTTAACTCTGAAAGCTGAACTTTCGTTTTTTCCGGTTTAGTCCCGCACGTATCGCTGGCCAGGCAAGCGGTTGCTTTTGAAACCAGCACAAAATGCTTCCCGTTGAAATCCAAACCGTATTTTCCAATTGTTTCGCCTTGGTACTCTACTTCGATTTCGTTATCTTCAATTCCCAGTTTTTCTTCCGAAAGTTGAATAATACGCAACAGCTTTTCAGGCTTCAAACGGTGTTCAAAGTCGTTTGCGTTCCACAATTGGAAATTCACAACATTTTCTTTGCGGATTGTTCCACCACAGTCAATAAAGTGTTTTTGAATACTCCCTACCTCTGTAACGTGGAAATGTTCGGGAACGAAAGAACCGTTCGTTAGTTGAAATTCGACGTTCTCCAAGGTTGGTAGAATGGTTTTGATTTCTGAAAGTTTCATGATATGTGTTTTTATATAATTATTAATTGATTCCTATAACTGTGCTACGACGTTCAAGTAATGCGGTATCACGCCAAACATCTCCCATTTTTCCAATTCGTTCCCGAATGCCGACCAGGCGAAAACCGTTTTGTTGGTGAAGCCGCATACTTGCTTCGTTTTCAGGAAAAACTCCGGCATGGAGCGTCCAAATGCCGTTTGTTTCACTGGACTGGATGACAGCTTTCATAAGTGCATTGCCAATTCCTTTTCCACGGTAATTTTCACCAATGTAAACACTGATTTCCGCAACACCAGCATACACACAACGGCTTGATACAAGCGACAACGCAACCCACCCCGCAACCGTTCCGTGTTCAACCGCTACAAATCGACTGTGTTCCAGGTGCGAGCTATTCCAGGCCTCCCACTCAGGAGCTTCAATTTGGAACGTGGCCTGACCTGTTGCGATTCCTTCAAGGTAAATCTTTTTTACTGCAGGGTAATCTATCGCTGTGAGTTCACGTATTTCCATTAGCAACATGATTTTTCGTTCTTGCGGATCAACTCGGAGTTGATCGCACCGATACGTTGCAGGATCTTCTGCATTGTTTCCGCATTCAGACAATAACAAATCGCAGTGCCTTCAATATTCCCTTTTATAATCCCAGCATTTTTCAGCTCTTTTAAATGCTGTGAAACAGTTGGTTGTGAAAGCGAAAGTTCATTCACAATATCACCACAGATACAAGCATCGGTTTTGAGCAGAAATTCGATTATGGCAATACGCGCAGGATGTGCTATAGCTTTCAGCAAAGCTGCGGTCTCGTTTTGCTCTGCGGTAAAAAGATCTGTTTTAGTCGTTCCCATATCTTTATTGTAATATTGCAATATTACGATATATATTTAAATAAATTACCATGCGTGTAAAAATTAGAAAAAATAAATTGCTGATTGTTGATTACTCACATCCGCTTTCCGTGCATTCACCTGAACCGGAACAAGAACTTCCTTCAGTCGTTGAAAGTTCTTGTTGTTTTATGGCAGAATTGTATTTCGAGTATTCAAAATAAGTCAGGACACTTACACTCAAAACCAATCCGACCCAAAAAACAATTTTCCTCAATTTCGTTTTGCGTTTTTCTTTATCACTTGGAACACAACAGTCCCCTGTTTTGCAATTCAACTTAGGAATTACGTAGAGTGAATAATAGGAGAGTGTAAACGAAACCGCGCTTATAGCTATCAGCAATGGTTCAATTGCATTTAATAGCGGCGAACTGGCAATCGTTGCGGAAGAAACTCCGAATAATGATGCCACAGGACTTGCACAAACACCTACACAAGCACCACTTTTGCAACAGGTTAATAAGATCGGTACAGTTGAAGTTACTCCTCCCGTGATGGTAGTCCAAATAGTTCTTTTTGTATTCATTTATATGATATTCTTTTAAACGGAAGCATCCGGCACCCCATAAATGAATAGAAGATGCCAGATGTTCCGATTCCTATGCAGTTAAAGAAATGATTCTTCGTTGTTCCAACTGATTAAGATCTATGAGTACCAGCGGATTCCTGCATTCCACATTTTTTGGTGCACGATTTATCTTTGCACTTTTCTTTCGAACATTCTTTTTTCGCGCATTTCTTTTCACATTTTTTGGAACACTTATCCGGTTCCTGGGCAAATAATGATGAAGCCACTAAGAGAACTGCTGCTGAGGATAAAATTATTTTTTTCATTCTGTAAGATATTTAGTTGATCCAAAAGTATTGTGCGTTCTTCAAGCGGCATGTTAGCCATTAGTTATTGTCGTGTTAATGACTTGTTAACAACAAAGAGTAACTGTCTTTTAGCCTACTTTTGAACCGTATGAAACAAAAAACCAATATATTCATCATTCCCACGGCTGCTCTTTTGTCCTTATTGGCCATACAAGTTGTTTGGATATTTCAACTGGTTGCTACCAAAGAGCGAATTTTTAACGAAAAGGCAAATATGGCCATTTCCGGTACAGTAAACGCATTGAATAGGGATACGGAACTGTGCTCCAATATGGGAGAAATGTGCATGGGCAAGGTAATGCAAAACTGCCCCATCCGTCTAACACGAACAGATGAACAAAAAATCGATTCCGTGCTGAAGTATTATTTAAAGTATTATCAACTCAAGCCGGACTACTCTTTAATTATTTCGAAAAACGGTAAAACCATTTCAAAGGCAGATACCCGTACCGCTACCAACAACAAATACATTAAAAAACTACCTGTCAACTGTGGGAAAGACGAAATTGAATTCCAGTTATCTTTGCCCGGAAAATACAGCTATATCACAAAAGAAATTGGTTTTCTTTTTATTGCTTCTGTTCTTTTGATCATCCTGATTTCCATTTTCTATATAAAAACGATTATTTCATACAAAAAAGAAAAAATGCTTGCGCAACGGACCACCGATTTTTTAAATACGGTCACCCACGAGTTTAACACCCCGCTAACCAACATTGGTTTAGCCACCAAAATGTTGCGTAAAAGTATCTTATCAGATCAAAATAAAACAGAAACTTACTTTGGGATTCTTCAAAGTGAAAATGAAAAGTTAAAATCTCAGGTAGCTAATATTTTAAGTATTGCTGCTCTCGAGAAAGGAGATTTGGTTCTTAACCGGCAAGCCGTCGATCTGCATGAGGTTTTAACAGAACGGATAAACTGTTTTACTATGCAAATGGAAGCCCTGAATTTTAAGGTTCATTTACAATTGTTTGCAACAAACAGCATCATTTCAGGAGACCGGGATTTACTGTCGAATACATTTAATAATTTGATAGAAAATGCATTGAAATACTCTCCGGAAGTACGCGAGTTGACCATTACCACATTGAATCATGCAGATACGATCAGTATTGAATTTAAAGATAAAGGAATTGGAATAGCACCGGAAAACCATTCTTTGATTTTTTCCAATTATTTCCGGGTCAATACAGGAGATATTCACAATGTGAAAGGATTTGGGATCGGGTTAGCGTACGTTCAAAAGGTTATAGCGCTCCATCAGGGAAAAATACTTGTTTCAAGTGAATTGGGTGAAGGCGCTACATTCACGGTCATTTTACCAGCTATGAAATGAAATCAGTTGCTCCACATATTTTCCTGGTTGAAGATGATCCTAATTTGGGACTATTATTGCTTGACCTGCTCCAAACAGAAGGGTTCAATGTAAAGCTGATCCGTGATGGAGAACATGCTTTGATGCATTTCAAAAAAGGGATCTTTTCATTATGCCTGCTTGATATCATGCTTCCCAAAGTTGATGGCTACACAATTGCCAATGAAATCAGGTTAATTGATCCGGAAATACCCGTCATTTTTATCACGGCAAAAGCATTGAAAGAAGATAAACTCAAGGCGTACCAGATCGGGGCGGATGATTACATTGTAAAACCTTTTGATGAAGATGAACTGATCTGGAAAATAAGGGCCCTCATCAAAAGAACACCGGTTCAAACTCAAATACAACAACCAATTGCTCCGATTATGGTTGGGAAGTACCTGTTTGACTATGAAAATCAATGTCTTAGCAACGGAAAGCTTGCTCAAAGAATGACATCTAAAGAGGCTGAACTCTTGCTGTTCCTGGTTAAGAATAAAAATAAACTCATGAAACGGGAAGAAATTCTCCTGGCGATATGGGGCCAAAATGATTATTTCATGGGACGAAGTTTAGATGTGTTTATTACGAAACTCCGCAAACACCTCAAAATGGATCCTCAAATCGAAATAGAAAATGTTTTCAATGTGGGGTTTATTTTCAAAATCAATGAGGACGAAAAGTAGCAATCTCCTATCTTTTCTGACAAGGCAGGCAATTATCCGGCTTTCCCAAAGAAAACTGGAAATCAAGCTTTTGTGTTGAGTTAAAAAACACATTTATCCATTTTTACGTTTGAATCATAACACTTCAATAATTGATTTATCAATAAAAACGGACATTCTTCATTTTTTATTTCATCAACTTCATATGGGCCTATTTTATTCAAATCCAAATTGCAATAAATTGGCCCTCATCACTATACACATCTTTTATGGAAACACTATTCAATAGTTCGTAATCCGAACACGTACCATATCACACCTTCGAAAACCATCCGGTCAATAACCCTATTCTTTTTTACTGATATGAAAACAAAAAATCACTATTTATTGTTGCTGTTAATGCTATTGGCAAACAGCATATTCGCTCAAAATGTGAGTACCGGGCTGGACGCTTTCTATGCCCCCACACCTGTTGGAAGTTTAGATGCCTGGTGGCAGATTACTGCCGGTCCCAACGGGGCTACAACTGCTCGCCGTGAAGCAACGTATTCTCCTTATTGGCAAACTACTCCCATGCCTGTTACCAATGCTTGCTGGATTGATGAAACGGGTTCTATTTTCGGAAGTACGCCCGGAGATTACACCTTCGAACGGACATTTACTGTTAGTCCGACCGATGGCAGTATTGTAGCCGATTTCGGAATGGCTTGGGACGACGTCCTGCTATCCGCAGAATTGGTGCCACCAAGCGGCCCGGCTATTCCGCTGACCGTACCGGTGGGTACTCCAAACCAATACTGGGTTGGACCATCCGTAAATTATACGGTCACAAACCCCATGCCCGGAACCTGGACAATTCGTGTAGTTGTTCGTTTCATCGATAGTGTGGGCGGGTTCCTTCTTTCCGGGGAAGTAAAGCATTGCCCTAAATACAATATCAGTACAGGAATCGATAACTCCGGTGCAGCAATTGCCCTGGGTGCTACAGATCCGAACTGGACCATTTCTTCTGGTCCCGGCGGACCGGCTACACGTCGTGTTGCCAGCTTCCCGGGTTACTGGCAGCCAACTCCTGTTGCCCTTACGAATGCTTGCTGGATCAATTCAACAGGTACATACAATGATCCGGTTGGTGTAGAAACATTCGACCGCGATTTCACCATTCCTGCAGGAATTGCTTCGTTCACAACTGCTTTCGGAGTTGCCTGGGATGATGTACTGGTTTCTTTGGAACTGGTTCCTCCATCCGGACCAGCCATTCCGCTTGTTCCACCTGCTGCTCCTGCATATACGGTCAGCCCCGACATCAATTACACGGTTTATTCACCTATGCCGGGAACATGGAAAGTACGCGCAAAAGTGCAATTTATTGATCAGATAGGGGGTTTCATACTTTCAGGTTACATCTCCACAAAGTGTAATGACGATCCTCAGCCATGCAATTGCGAATCCCTGCTTGCAGACTTCGGCTACACGCTCGATGCTGATTGTAACGGCCATTTCACAGGTAGCACCGGTAGTGACTGTTTCAGTGATGTCAATTACGAATGGTTCGTAGATGGTTCATCGGTTGGAACCGGGCAAGTATTCGACTATCCGTTCACTACCAATGGTGTACATACCGTTTGTATGAAAGTAACCGCGGTTACACCGGACGGACAAGTATGCGAAAAAATAATCTGTAAAGATGTGGTAGTACAGTGTAATCCATGTAACTGTGAAGGCTTAACAGTCGGTATGAACGTTTTAGTGGATGCATGTGTGGGTCGTTTCAATGCCATCGCACAAGGCAATTCCTGTATGCAAAACTTCACCTATGAATGGTCTGTGAATGGAATCATACTTGTAGGTACTGTTCCTACTATGACATTCGCATTCCCGGGCAACGGCACGTACGTGGTGTGTGTAAAAGTGAAAAGCACACTTCCTGACGGAACGGTTTGCGAAAAACAAGTTTGTCAGGAGGTACAGGTGAACAATTGTACAGGCTGCAACTGTGAACAGCTAAATGGAAACTTCCTGTATAGCCCATACAATTGCGGATTGGATCTAACTGCCCAGGCACTTGTCCCGAAATGCATGAGCCATGTAAACTACACCTGGACGATCAACGGTGCTTTTGCCGGAGCAGGCCCTAACCTCAGCGTTCCACTTCCTGGAAGCGGTGCATATGTTGTTTGCCTGACCATTTCTGCGGTGAAATCGAACGGGCAAAAATGTGAGAAGCAAATCTGTAAGGATATAACCGTTAATTGTGGCAAATCACTCGGAAGAGCGCAGACGTCACCGGAAGGCGATAAACAGGTAAACCTGTATCCGAATCCTGCAACGAACGAGTTAAACGTAGATTTCTCGACCTCCGCATCGGGCGAAACAAAAGTGACCCTGAAAACGATCGATGGAAAAGAAATTGCCCATGAAACACGAATGACGGATGCAGGCAACCAACATTTCCTGCTTGCAATTCCTTCCCATGTTTCAGCAGAGATCATTATCGTAGAAATAGAGAACGGTACGGACCACATTGTCCGAAAAGTTACTGTTTCAAAATAAGATCATTAACTATCAGATGATTACAAGCCGCTTTTCTGTCTTCGGATGGGAAGGCGGTTTTTTTGAGAATAATAAATCGCCTGTGAATTAGTCAACAAAAATTGCCAGTTGACAAATATTGATTAAATTGTCACTCAATTAAATACCACTATGACAACAGACACTCCCTCTTCTCACGAATCCCTTTCGGCCGATACGGTAAACGTATTGCAACAGACACTGCTCTCCGGATTTGTGCTCAATGTCAATTTACTGATGCAGCAAATGGTTGCCAATCAGCATTCCTTGCAACAAATCCTGACAGCATCCACAGCAAAAGCCGTGGCTGAACTTACAAACCCCAACAGCACGAACGATTCAACTGTTATTCAGAATATAGATCTTGTACTGAAATCAATCCAGGAATCTTCTTCCAATTACATTCATTTAATCAAACAATTGACTATTGAAGCCGAAAATGCTTTAAAAATGGTCAACAAATAATTTTTTATTATTCATTCAATCACTTTTCATTATGGCAGAGAATATAACAGTAAATCCTCAGATCACGGATGCAGTAACCCAATCCAACGTAAAAGTCATTGCGGAAGCCCCGGCAATGGCGCTTGCAAATGTCTATCAGGCAATGGCACACAGCACCGGGATTCTTTTTGAGAATGCGGTTACCGCGCAGCAAAACATGAACATCATCGCCCAGGCAGCAACTACACAAGGAGTCTCGCTGATCTACTCGGTTGACACAGCGGCATCCGGAACTGCCACAAGCAAAATTTTAAACGAAAACAAATAAGGCTTTCCTCCGAAAAGAAACCTCACATCAATCGATGGTTTAACTATTCACCCCGCAATAGGTTGCGGGGTGTTTTTTGTTTCAGCACCTGAGAGCATGTATTTTCATTACTTTGGAGCGATCGGTTATCCTGTTCCTGTATTCAGTTAAGCCGGTAAATATTATGCCTGATAGCAAACAATACAAGCCCTGCCGTGTTTTTACAACCAATTTTCAGCAATAAGTTATTTCGGTGGCCGTTAACGGTACTCTCGCTGATAAATAACTTCTGTGCGATTTCCAGGCTTGTATTTTCCTGGCATATGAGTTCGAGTACTTCTCTTTCCCGACGGGTAATGTCAATTTCTCCAAGCACCACTTTTTGTTTTCTTCCGTGCATAAAATGATGCATGGCCTTGATGGTTTGCTCATTAAAATAGTAATCGTTTGCTACAACAGCCCGAATTGCTTTTTCCACTTCACCGAAATCAGCATTCTTGGCCAGGTAAGCATTCGCACCTGCTTCAACCATAGCCTGGATGTATTTTTCTTCCTCGTGTATGGTCAGAATAATATTTCTGGTGGCCGGGTGTTTTTCCCGGATGAGCTTCATCGTTTCCAATCCGTTTAATACCGGCATGTTAATATCAATGAGAGCTACATGAATCGTTTCCCGGCAAATGTCAAGCTGGTGCAGTAAGTCCTCTCCATCAGCACATTCCAATACAACCCTGAAATCAGTTACTGCATTTAACAGCGAGATAATCCCTTTTCGGAAAAGTACCTGGTCTTCAGCTATAGCGATGTTAATCATAATTCGGATGTTTGAAAGGTAAACTGAACGTACAATTGAATCCTTGTCCGGGGGAAGAAATGAAATGCACGTTTCCATCAAGAGCAAGAACACGGCTCTCAATGTTTTTGATGCCAATGCCTCTTTTTATTTTTTTATCGGTCAAATCTACACCAATCCCATTGTCAGTATACTTCAAATGCAAATGGTTTTCGTAACTGTTGCAACTAATTGCAATAGCACTGGCCTTGGCGTACTTTAAAGTGTTATTCAGCAATTCCTGGACGATACGGTAGGTTGCTAACGATACAATCGGGTTCATTTCTTCGGGTACGTTGCCAAATTCAAAATGAATGTCGATTCCGGATGCGGTTGAAACTGATTGAGTATAATTGGTTAAGGTTTGGTCCAGACCCAGTAACTCCAATTCAAAAGGGATAATGGCATGTGAAATACGGCGTACACTATTAATTCCGGTTTGAATCAGCTGTTTACTTTGTTGCAGGGTGTCCTTATTTTTTTCGGTTTCCGGGTTTAGTTGTTGAATAGAGAGCGAAAGCGTCGAAAAAATTCCGCCCAGTTCATCATGAACATCCCGGGCAATGCGCAACCGTTCTTCCTCAGCTGATTGGATATTGCTACTGAGTAATTCTTTCCGGTGTTCAACTTCCATGCGAAACAACTCTTCCTGTTTCTTCAGCAGATTTTTCTGATACCGGATAAAAAATAGAATAGCTCCGCAGGCTATCAGAAAAAATGCAGCCATTGTTATGATAATACCATAATAAAAATCTATTTCCTGTTGGTTTTGCAAAATCCGGTAAATATAAAGAGGTAAAGTACAATTAATAAAAGCGTATGCAGCGTCCAGATATTCATCAACAAAGGGCGGCCTAAGTGATTGATATAATTACTGAAAGCGAACAGGATAAGGGAACCGGAGAAATAAATAAAGAAACCCGCATTCATATATTTCAAAGCGTTTTGCTCTCCAAAAACCACCTTGCTTTCAATGGTAAGCGAATGAATGAACCAATGAACGGAACAACCAATGAAAATAAAAGCTTCCAATGAACGCGTGTAAATATTAAAGCTATGCAGGTTTTCCAGCACAAAGGCATCTAAGAGGGCGAATGATAGAAATAAAACCAGTATCGTGTAAAACCAGGACCTTGTAAAAAGCGGTTTACTTTGAAAAGAATAGTAGGTAAACAACAACAAAAATTCAAGTACTGTAAATACATGCAGCAGTGGTAAGTTGTTTATACTTTCTTTCCACAGAATTAAAGATACCGCCTGTGTTACCACAGACAGCATCAGGTACCAGGTAATTATTTTCAATGCCTTGCTTAACCGGTTATAACGGGCAACTGCCAGTAAGAATGGGGCGATAATAATCCAGGGACCATAGTTAAACAAAAACGCTTTCAGATCCATTCAACCAGAAAAGTGTATTACCTCCTTGGCTTGCTTGGACAAGTAGGAGGACATGGATAGCTGAAATCATAAATGGCAGAATAATCTAATTCTATACCATGTACATCCCCAGGAATCCGGTCCATTAGCTCACCGGGATTGGTCGCTATCGGGTTGTTGGGATCATCATTGCGCTCAAACCCGATAAGTGGTTCCATCATTAAACAAGGCAATGGTTCCTGTTCTCCTTTTTCATTGATATAGTCCTTTATTCCCAGGCGACAGGAAAATCCCGTTATCGGATAGTTATCCTTTCCGGATTCATTGAGATTGTACGTTTTTATCCTTTCCGTTAAATGGAGCAGATCCTCTACTGAAAAACTGAATGCATCAACTTCCAGTACCTTATACCCGGGTGGAAACGAGCCGTTAAATGCTTTTGGAACAAGAACATAATTGTCATTTTGCCAGCGATAAATTCGATTATCGGCTTCAGAAATAGCAATACGGAAACGTTCAGTGGAATCGTGGAGTGGGTTCATAAAATGTATTTTTTGCAACTAAGTTATCAAAATAATCACACCTCTAACCCTTAAACCAGATAAAAATATCTGTTTTTAAAAACCGGTATTTCTGTGTAAAGAATTCCCTCCCCGATTCGGTTACTTTGTCTTGTTCAAGCGTTGCAACCTTAAAACAGTGGAGCTGAACCCACTCAAAAAAACGGACTGTTCCTGTTCAGTCAACTCAACAGGAGGCGGAACCCGAAAAGCCTGATGAGTAGGGAAATTTAAACTACCCATTATGGCTCAAATTTTTGTCGCAATTACAGTCGACGCAATTACACTCGCAAACAGTAAACCTGGAGGATCATGGAATGCCCCTATTAGCTTGGGCAGCTACAGCGCTTCTGATGTTTACGTAGAAATGATGGCACAGGGAAGTGCTGTTGTCAACGACCAGGGAGGATCAGAATTAACTATTTCCGCTAATGTTGGGGATGAAATCATCTTCACTATTTCAGCTCCCGGTGCTGGTCAAAATTATTATCCGGTGCTTTACAATACGGTATTAAGCAATGCTAATGTAAGAAGTTTAGGACCGAATACGGCAGTTTGGACAAACTATTGCCTGCAATCAGGAGGTTCTGGAAGTCAACCGCAATTTGCCAATACGATTCCTCAGGGATATCCGAATGCCGGAAGCTCCAATACGTTCATTTGTGCACAATGGCTGTTCCAGGTGAATGGAGTTGGATCGACACAATACAATATGTCGTTTGCAGTATTAGACACCCAAACCGGAAAGGTCATTGGCTATTACCTTTGGGATCCATTTATTAACGTTAGTAACTAACTGATCGGAAATAAATCGCAGAACCGGCCCTCACTTTTGTCAGGGCCGGTTTCACAATTAAACACTAAAATAAGACGGTTCCTGTTCCGTCAATTCAACAGGAGGCGTAAACCGAAAAGCCTTACGAGTAGGCATAAAAAAAGGATATACCATGTCAGTAACTACACTTAATACAATTACTCTTAAAAATATTACAGCCCTGGACACTTCTAAGTATACCGTTTGGGTTGCCGGTTTTATACAGCAACCGGGTCTCTACCTGTACCTGAATACGGATGGAAATTTTACTGCAACTGCCGGCAATTACATCAACATCAATGATGGGCTGACCGTCAATGTACCAAATGTGACAAATTTAGGGAACAATCGCCTGGTGTTTTTAGTTACGGAAAACACCACCACACCACCGGCACTTTCATCTACCGTTGGTTATACCGCCTATCCGTTTAATGCTGCTCCGGGTGTTTGCCCTCCGGGCCCTTACGATATTTTTGAATTTGGACCCAATGCCCAATACGATGTATCCGCAGTAGATTCCTTTGGTTTGAATCTCTCATTTACCGTAACCGGTGACGACCTGGTTTATGGAGCAATTCCTGCCATTTCCCGTCCCGAGATCGGAGAAGCGTTTACTTCGTTTACCGGCTCTGACCCGCTTGGAACCGCATTTACACAATTATTATATACCAGTCCGACAGGTACAGGTTATCCAGATTCAGTGATGGGTCAATTTTCCGCCATCGTTTCACCTAAAGACTGGTTGGCAATTAATCCCGGTGCTACCGGGTTGAGTGGTTATTGGAGCAATACCATCAATAACTTTTTCACCAGCGGCAATCAACTCAATCTCTATTTGAATGCTGCCACTGTAGGTTATTATTCAGGCACAAGTGACGGAACACAATTCACACTTACAGGGCCAGGCGGATTAACAGTAACCATTCCGGCGAGTGATTTTGCAGGTAACCAGGGCTTTATGCAGGCAGTACGCGGTATCAACCCGAATGAAAAACAGGATGAATACGATGCTTTCAGCCAAATAGAAGCTGCTATTTTCCAGGCTATTTCACGTGGAGTCTTATTGGATGGGGTCGTAGGCGAAGGAGGAAGTATTTCCGAGGGATATACCTCAACCGCATGGACGAACATTCAGAACTGGTACACGAATCACAAAAATGCTTACAACCAGGACCCGAGTGTTTATGATGTATACGCTAAGTTTTTTCATTGTGCAAGAAACAACGGGGGAATAATCATGGGATTGAACTCCGCTCAAACCCTGGGAATGGCTTATGGATTCAGTTTGGATGAAAATCCGAACGTAGGAAGCTGGCCGACAGGCAATAATGTTCCATCCAAAACCGACTACTCCGTTGGATCAGGTCAGGACGTAACACTGACTATCGGACGATGGATTGCTGCGTCTTAAAATAAAAGGGCTTACCGGCCCAAACCACTATGGAGAAAAAGTGAATTACAGCAGTAGTTCGCTTTTTCTTTTGTGGAGAAGAGCGAACGGAAATGGAACCGGAATCATTAGGAATTATTCCTCTGAATTTATTGGAATGTTTTTTTCTATGCAATACACATTACTCGCTGATTCATCCTTTAGTATCAAATCACACATTTCAAAAAGTTCTTTTTCGATTGCCAACAAGTATCTATCCTCTGTTACTAGAATTTTCTCTACTTGATCAATAAATTTAGCAAAATCAGGATTGGCTTTGCAAAGCTTATCTATTGTTTTAAAATCTAAATCACTGTATTTTGAAGGAAAATGAACTTTACTTTGATATGGATTCGATGATAACTCAATAATTCCAATTCCAAATGATTCATTAAGTCTCTTCATTTCATCATGCAAAGTGGGCTCTATTTCAAAAGCAACTAAATATCCATGATTCGCCCAACTTGAATTTGAAACAGCTTGAAAAAAGCATTCTTTTAATTCATAATCTGATTTAATTTCTCGCTTAATTTCATATGAATTAAGCCTAAAAGTTTGTTCCTTATTTACAGTTCTTTGTAGTGCTTGCCCTTCTTTTGTTTTTAACTTTAAAAATGCTACCCCAATCATATCAGGATGAATCCACTTTTGATGTTTTTCGCTACTACTGCTAGACTTCTCATGAAAAATTGTTTTAGAATCAATACCGTGTGATTTTAAGAACGTACTCAATAATATATGTAAATCACGTTCCTTATATGGTGTAGGCGTTGAAATAGTTTTTACAGTCTGTGATTGTGTAATGCCAGTAAGTACATCCATTCCTATTATATCTTCATTAACGGATGAATAGTATAAAAACTGTCTGCCCCCCATCTTTGATCTTTTTACTCTAGAATCACCTTTTCGAATAAAATCGCCAAGTTGTGCACCAATAGTATCGGTTGGAGTTTTCGCATTACTCCAATCAATATACTGTTTCTCTTTAATTAAATCATAAACTTCCAAATAAGTTAGAGCCCGTTTATTTTCTTCTAAAACTTTAAGTATTGCTTCCTTGATGGTCATATTAGTAATAGTGGATGAGTTATTTATTATTAATGGTCAATACTACCAAAAAATTCTGAAATATGATAACTTTCGAGCAAAAGGGAATCGAACCGCTTTTAATTTCAGGAAACTGAATGAAATTGGTGCTTGCGGAAGATTTGATGTTGTCCTCTCCCTTAATCCCTCTCCAAGAGGGAGACTTAATCTCAGCTTCGAACCGTAATCCCACACTCAGTCCTCACACTCACACTGAAAAGAAAAAAGCCCGTAAAGTGTGAGTTTGAGAGCGAGTATTGAGGGACAAAAAGAACCTGAACTTCAAGAGAGCAAACCGTTTTGCCTGCTTTTTGGCTTTGGAAAAAGTGGGAATTCAAAAATTGGGTACATACATGACGAAAATCATACTTTTTCAGTAGCACATTTTTCAAATTTGCACCTGAATGAGAATGATGTATCTCCCGGAACTTGAAAATCTAAGAACAGAGCTGCAAAACCTGGATGCGGAGTTTATTCGCTTGCTTTCGGAACGTCAGCGAATTGCCAGTGAAATCGGGGCAATCAAACATCGTACGAGCATTCCTTTTACTCAACCGGAAATTTGGAATGAGCGATGTTTAGAGCGACGGAAACTCGCGATTGCCTCTGGCGTACATCCCGATTTGGTGTCACAGGTCTTTGAGTGCATTCATCGGTTTTCAATAGACATACAACAACATACAACAACTAATGAGTAAAATAGAACTAATGGCCCCGGCAGGGTCATATGAATCTTTGATGGCAGCTGTCAAAGCAGGTGCCGATTCGGTTTATTTCGGCGTGGAGCAATTAAACATGCGAACCAAATCCACGCATAATTTTACGTTGGAAGATTTACCTGAAATTGCCCGCATCTGCCGGGAAAATGGGTTAAAGAGTTACCTGACCCTCAATACCATCGTATACGATCACGACGTATCACTGATGAAACGGATTGTAGATGCATCTGCCAAAGCCGGAATTACGGCAATTATTGCTTCGGATCTGGCCGTAATGAATTACGCACGCAAAACAGGTGTGACCATACACATTTCCACCCAGACCAATATTACGAATATCGATACGGTAGAGTTCTTTGCAGATTATGCCGATGTGATGGTAATGTCCCGCGAATTGAGTTTGCTGCAAGTGGAAAGTATCAACAAAGAAATCAAACGCCGCAATATCACCGGACCTTCCGGGAACCTGGTTCGCACCGAAGTATTTGGTCACGGGGCTTTGTGCATGGCTGTTTCGGGAAAATGCTACCTGAGCCTGCACACGCACTTTTCTTCTGCAAACCGCGGAGCATGCGTTCAAAATTGCCGCCATAGTTATATCGTTACTACCAAAGAAGACGGAATTGAGCTGGAGATCGATAACGAGTACATCATGTCGGCCAAAGATTTGTGTACCATTGATTTCCTGGATAAAGTGATTGCTTCTGGTATTTCCGTACTGAAAATCGAAGGAAGAGGCAGAAGTGCCGACTATGTGTACACAACTGTCAAATGCTACCGGGAAGCTATTGATGCATGTGAAAACGGGAGTTTCTCTGCTGAGAAGATCCGGAACTGGAAAGAACGTTTGAGCACCGTATTTAACCGCGGTTTCTGGGACGGTTACTACTTGGGACGCACCATGGGCGAATGGAGCGATGAGGCCGGATCAAAAGCTACCAAACGCAAAGTATATATTGGGAAAGGAATCAAGTATTATGAGGCCGCCGGGATCGGTGAGTTCCTGATTGAAGCACAAAATGTAGAGCTGGGAGATGAACTGATAATAACCGGCCCGACTACCGGTGTGATCGAAACCCGCATGACCGAAATGCGCCTGGACAACCAGCCGGTAGAATCAGTAAAGCGCGGAACAACGATTACGTTCCCTGTAGCTGAAAAAATCCGTCCATCTGACAAGTTATACAAACTCGTTCCGGTTGTATGATTCGTATTCAGCAGCACAGGCACAAATGTATCGGTTGCAACGCCTGCGTGGAAGCCGACAAATACAGGTGGAGGATTTCAAAAAAGGACGGAAAAAGCACTTTGATTGGCGGTACGGAAAAAAAAGGATGGTTTTCAGTGGTCGTAGAAAACGATGAGGAACCGGCCATCGAAAAAGCGTTAAGAAATTGCCCCGTGAACATCATCCGATACCAGTTGCTGTGAGTGTTTCTAAAGATACTCTTCTTTTTGCACTTGGTTTGGTCCTGATAGTTTAAAACAAAATAAATCAGCTATTTACGGAGGATTATGGTCGCCATCCTCTCTGACGGAGTCTGACACTCGCCAGTTCCGATAGTTATCGGAACGTCAAGAACTCCAAAAGGGGGAAGCCGGATCGAAACTTCGAACACGGATCCCACACTCAAAACTCACATTCGTCCCTGAAAAGAAAAAGATAATTATCCCCGGTGAACATGTTTCACCTTCAGACCAAAGGTCTGATCTCTTATCTTAATTTTTTTTAGTTATTACTCAGAGATATCTATCAGTGTTATTGAATTCTTCAAAAAAGAAGGCCTGCATGTTACCAATGATAAGTAGAATGAGATGAACCAATTTGAATATAGTATATAAAAAAATTGTGTTTATTAATAATAAATAGACTTCAAACCACGATATGTAACCATTTACACATCCAAAATCAAAGGTAACTTGCGTTAATAACGTCAAGAATATTAAGATTATAGCAATAAGTATGGAGTAACAAATTTGTGAGATTAAATTTCCCGAGAATTCCTGATATTGCCTTAAGAATGTTTTATAAATTTCTGGAAAAGTCTCAATATCTTTTTCTTTTTCCTTAATCTTTTGAGCAGCTTTGTCAGTGACATAAACAATTAAGGTAAAATAAAAACCTGTAAAAATTGCTAAAGAACTTATTATTACATCTATATATCCATCAGTAACCTTTAACCCCAAACAAACAAGTCCTGAGGCTAAAAACAACCACAATAAATTGACCCATCGTCTCCATTTTCCGAGACTTGATGCTCCTTTTGACCAAATTTCTTTTAGATAGAATTTATTTGTTGCCATTTATTTCTCAATTCTTAAACTTCTAAGAACAGTGTTGTTTAATAGATTGACTATATATTTTTGCATATCAGCGTATTGATAGTTACCACCCTCCAAAGCAATTATTTTGTTTTCTGAAGGAATAACTTCTTTTGGGACAATTTTGTCCAAATATCCACCCAAATCTTTCATCTGAACATGCGCTCTGTTTCCATCGTCATTCATGTGTGTGGTAACAGAAGATTTCCCTTTCTCAATACCGAATTCCGCTAAGTCGGGAAATTGATCTACTGCAGAATCTACATCTTGCTCTGGACTAACAATTTTTTTAATGAAATCTACTGCCGGAGAGTTTATTTCAGAAATTTCAAGCTTAATTTTGTAAGCCTTCCCCTCTTGTAAAAAATGGAATTTTTCTTGAAGCCCCTTACCAGCTCTTGTCTGCATAATTGTAATTTTTTCAACTAAGGAACCCTTCTTAAATGTCTCTTTCATCTTCTCAGATAGGAAGACTTGATATCGAACATTATGTTTTCTTTGTCTGAAAAATTCTCTAAACAGATTTTTGAATTCTTGATTCATTGATTTGTCACTATATTTTTGAATCATCAATATCCCCGTATCTGAATCTATGGGAAAATGGATCAAGAAGAAAAAAGGGCTATCTGTAAAATCATCGAGTCCAACGCGAGTTCTTGAATATTTTTTTGCTGAAATTTTCTTATTGAAATTTCCTTCTTCGTTGGAATTTCCACCTTCAAATATTCCATATACACATGAATTGTGTGCATCAGCCATAATACTATGAAAACGAAACTTTTTTGTTTTTGAATCGTCAGACATAAATTCTTCACCCGATTCATTCAGGTTATCGAATGAATTCTTCATGAATTCAACTAGAGCCTTTATTGTGTTGGTATTGTTTGTTTTCGATTCTTCTAACCCAAATAGTTTCGTAGAAACATCTTTTAGCAGAATTGGGGTTCTTTTTATCCCTTCGTAAATTGAAAAGGTTTTGATTTCAAGTAGTATCTGTCTCGCCATCAGTGAATATGATTTTAGTATATTGGCGACCAATATACTAAAATTCTACCAACTTTTTCACTTCAATTTCCAAAGCATTGGCTATAGAAACCGTCATGTCGATTGTTCTCATTGACATAATATTCTTTATAAATTTTTACTTTGCGAAATTCTTTGATCTAAACAGAAATCACCCTAAGATTTCATCAAAATCCAAAAGCAGTTCAGCTCTCATTACTTTACCAAGATGCATCATTACTTGATATGAATCATCGGTCTTCCCTTCTTGTTCGTATAAATCGTAATTTGCTTTCTCTATCTCTATTGTTTCACCTTCATAAATAATACCTAATAGAGATGGCTTCTCCGAATCTTGAAAGAGATTGTTTGGAAATTTACGCTTTTTTACAAATTCTTGGTATAAAATGATAGGAGATCCGGAAGACCCCTTATAACTTGCTATATCAATCAAAAACTCTTTATTTCCATTATAATTCATCTCTGGATGTGTAGCTGTAACTCCCTTTCTAAAAATTGGAAGATTATTAACATCATCAGCCAAACCATTCGGGTACCCAATCATCAAAATTTCTTCAACAACATCAAAAACCTTTTTATCCTTCTTTATTAAAATGTCTCGATGATCCCAAGCTTTAAAGAATGGAAATTTATTCATCTGCAGAGATGCATTGATTATTGCTTGGATTTTTATAACACATAAATCAATATTGTCATCAGGATGATAAACTACTAATTCAGAGAGTGTTGGTTCTTGAATAATTAATTGAATGTATTCAATATCTTCGAGTTCTAAGTCGTCCTCGTCCTCCCATTTAGTTGTTTTTCTATCTCCTTTAAATACTGGAAGTTTAAATCTAAGTATTTGTAAATCTTCAATATTATGGGAATTAGTAACAATTGTTATATGTCTTGGATGTTTTGTCCCGTACATTTCACCATAAAAATTGTAAAAAAAACCTGTACCATGCCAAATTTCACCGTCTAATGTTTCACCTTCTAGACGTGTAGTTGTAAAGGACATGTTTTCTAGATACGACAATGCCATAGTGTTAGATTAATTTAGAATATATATTCAATGATCTTTCGATCTTGTTCAACAAAAATAAATAACCCATTCAATAATAAGGATATGTTTTTTTGTGAACCCGTCACAACAAAAGTCGAACACCCTTAATCAAGAGTAAGTGATAGCATAGCTGATGTTGTGTAGGGTTTTTATATTACCGTTATTCTTGGTCGGTGGTCATAGTCATAGTCATCCGACTTGATTAATTCAGCAAACAAGTATGTATCTTCTAATCTGTTTCCATCTTTATCAATCCATCTACATTTAATTTCAAAAGTCTCAGATTCTCTACCTACGACAATCATTTTTATTTTTGTGTTTGATTTGTGATAAACACTATTTCCAATCTCAAAATCTTCGAATTTGTAATTTCTCATTCCCATACTATAGTATTTTATTAGCGTCTACCTGATATCCTGCTGCCGTTAACTCTTTAACTAATTTAAACTTCCAAGTTTTCGCTTCATCAATAGAATTATATAAAATTCCGTGTAGGTCGCTTGGCAATTCAACACCATCTTCATACATAGGAAATACGTTACTCCGTCCTAATTTCCCGATGAAATAGCCCATTTCAATAATCACATTTTGTCTTGCTCTATATTTGTCTTTGTCAGAAGTTTTAACCCTACCTAAATCGTCAGCTGTCAATAAAACGACAGCGAATCCAACATCAGAATGAAGTTCAAATTTTTCAATTACTGTTTGTCCTTGATTTGGTTGTTCTGACAGGATTACAGGTTGTAAACCAAGCTTCTCTAAAGTTCTTGCTACGTCAATTTTTATATGGTCATTATGTCCGTGAACAATAAATATTTTATTAGTCTTTGTAGATGTTTCCACTTCGTTTGCGTTTGATTTCCCCATTGAAGATTTTAATAAATCGGCTTTTCCGAGAAGTTGTTTGAGGTTAGAGAGTTTAGCTTCAACACTTTCTTTGAAAGTTAATAGTTTGCCTTGAGGACCTTGTCTATTTTTTCCAAAACCAATGAGCATTGTGCAATCGTCATATCTCTTTTTATACTCATTGTATTCATTATTGAATGACTGTTTTAAGTATTCAGAATTGTAATCGTTCCATTGATTAAAAGCATCTCTGCTATTGTCAAAATCAGATTGTGTGCTTATATTAAATTTTAAAATTTTTTCTCCCTCCTGAATTCTTTCTTCAAGTTTCTGTATAAAGTCCTCTCTGGAAACAATAAGTTCTGTTGGTGGTGGTGGGATATATCTTGTATTACTTTTTGCCATATATATTCTTTCACGATTTTTGTTCAAATAACACACAACTTACGTAATATACGCAACTCCAACTACTTAAAATTAATTAAATTCCGATTTTATACTGAATTTCAGATGTTTTTGCGAATAGTCTTCGTTATGTTATTACCCAATACTACACAATAATTCTGAAAATCAATTCACTGTTGAAAAATTCCGGAAAGAAATTATACCTGAACCCCAATAGGATTCGAACAACTTTGATTCGTTAGAAAAACACACTAAAATCAAAGGTTTTCGGGAGATTAAGAGTAAGCCATCCTCTCTGACGGAGTCTGACACTCGTCAGAGTCGTCAAGACCTTAATCCTCCCTCAAGGGAGGAAACAGAATCGAAACTTCGAACACGGAACCCACACTCAGTCCTCACTCACACTGAAAGAAAAAGCTCTGAAAACAGAGCGAGTGTGAGAGTGAGTATTGAGGGAAAAAGAAAAAGCATCTTACTACCGTAAAATGCTTTTTCTTTTTGTGATCCCATTTGGATTCGAACCAAAGACCTACTGCTTAGAAGGCAGTTGCTCTATCCAGCTGA
>CBIHOM010000024.1:0-68739 GCA_966212075.1 uncultured Fluviicola sp. | reverse complement strand
AAGTCGATGCCACTTTTATAACCCCGACATGCATAGCATCGTCGGGGTTTTTTGCGTTTATGATTTTCTGAAAGAAAACACCTTTGGGTATACCAAATATGTATTCTATCGATAGGGAGTTTATTTTCCAGGAAGTCGAGAAGAAGACTGATTTTAGCAAACCAGTTGTTGGATTCACCTACTGGAGAATGATCTTATGTAAAACCCGATAGGATTCACTTCCAGTTTTCTTAAGTAAAACGATCGTATTGCAATTGAAACTCCCTTGATATTGAAAGTCATCAATCGGAAGATAATCAAGATAGGATTTTGGAATACTGCGAGCAATAGTAAGATGGGGTGTTTGAATGATTCCTTTAAAAATAGAAGCTAGGTTTCTTAGAAGTACTTCAATATGAGAATCCTGTTTAACCCTTAGAATGAATGTACCATTATTCCACTTCTCGCAACCATTGATAGCAATATTGAAGCTTTCAATATTTGCAAGCCCCTGATTTGCTTTCGAAATAATCAGTTCGTCTGAAAAATCACTAGCTTTAAAGTAACACAAGCTGATGTGCGCCTTTGATTGTAAAGTTTGATCGGATAAGGGGATTAATGTGTTAAGTTGCTTCCTTAAGTGAATTAAGCTTTCAGTTATTTGCTCATCTGGTTCAATAACAAGTAAGTATTCATGGATTTCACATCCGAAAATGTCTAGTTGCTTCATCTTATCAATTTCAATACACAAAAAAAGCCTTACTAAAAGTAAGGCCTTTATTTATTTTGGAAGAGATTTATTAGAAAATCTCTGAATCAGCGAAATGGAACTTTCCTTCAATAGCTGCATTCTCATCAGAATCTGATCCATGAACCGCATTTCTTCCTTTTGATTCTGCATAGTACTTGCGAATCGTACCTTCAGCAGCTTCAGCAGGATCTGTTGCACCGATTAATGCACGGAAATCTGCAACAGCATTGTCTTTCTCCAAAATTGCAGCAACGATAGGGCCGGATGTCATGTACTCAACTAATTCACCATAAAATGGGCGTTCAGCATGTACTTCATAGAATTTTTTTGCTTGCTCCTCAGTTAAACGAGTGAATTTCATTGCTTTGATAGAGAATCCTGCCTGGATAATCATATCAATAATTTTTCCCATGTGACCGTTTTCGATCGCATCTGGTTTTAACATTGTGAATGTTCTATTGCCTGACATCTTAATTGATTTGAATAATTTGGTGCAAAAGTACAACTATTTCTCAATATGTTTTACGCTAAAGGCTTTGATAATACTTAATTAATTTATTTTTTAGACTAGTCTAAAAAATAAATTATATTTGCAAAAAAACAATATGTTGCGTTTAACTCAAAGTGAAGAAAACTATCTGAAGGCGATTTTTACACTCAGTCAGGATGTAGAAGGTGCGATCTCTACCAATGATCTGGCAGAAAAAATGCTTACGAAAGCTTCGTCCGTAACAGATATGCTTAAGAAGTTATGCGAAAAGGAGCTGTTGGAATATCAAAAATACCAAGGGTGTACTTTAACAAATACAGGTATATCCCATGCTTTGGCAATCATCCGTAAACACCGGCTTTGGGAAACTTTCCTGGTGGAAAAGTTAAGCTTTGGTTGGGATGAAGTTCACGAAATCGCAGAGCAATTGGAACATATTCACTCCACCGAGTTGACCGACAGATTAGATGAATTTTTAGGGTTTCCTAAAGTTGATCCGCATGGGGAACCAATTCCTGGTAAAGATGGCAGAATAGAATCTGTTTCAAATCGTATTCTTCTGTCAGAAGCAGTTATTGGGATGAAAGCAATTGTCATGGGGGTAGAAGACGATCAAACGGAATTTTTGCAATACCTCAATAAGATCGGATTGCATTTGGGAACTCAGATCGATATTCTGGATAAATTAAGTTTTGATGGATCTATTATTGTCAGTATGGATGAAAGACAAGTGCAATTTTCAATAACCATTGCTAAACAAATTTCGATAAAGCCCTTATGAAAAATACTGCCTATATCCTGATTTGTATCTGTATATTCTTTAGTTGCAAGGTTAAACAAACAAAAGAGAATGAAAAATTGATTGTTTGCTCAACCTCAATAAGTGCTGATTGTGTACGCCAGGTTGTCGGGAATAAATTGACAGTCAAATCTTTGATGGGACCTGGTGTGGATCCGCATACATATAACCCGAGACCCAGTGATGTCGTTCTGTTAAATGATGCCAGACTGGTTGTTTATACCGGATTTCACCTGGAAGGTAAAATGGCTGAGTTATTCAGTCGCTTATCGGAAAGAAAAGAAGTCATCTCGTTTCAATTAGATTTCCCAAAAGATAAAGTACTTTATACTGATGGGGTTACTCCGGACCCACATGTTTGGTTTGATACAGATTCCTGGATGCAGAGTATGAACGGTATTGTTGATAAGTTGGTGGAATTGTATCCGGAATATGAATTGGAGTTCCGGGAGAATTTCTACAAATTTCTTATGAAGGTTCAGACAAGGACAAAGGAATTGAAACAGAAATTGAGTGAAGTAACCAAAGAACAGCGGGTTTTGATTACATCCCATGATGCATTTCATTATTTCGGTAGAACATTTGATATTCAGGTAAAAGCATTGCAAGGTGTATCAACCTCACAAGAACCGGGAGTAAGAGATGTTGTCGATTTGGTGGATTTCATTGTTGAGCATCGTGTAAAAGCCATCTTTGTCGAGAATTCGGTAAGCCCGAAAGCATTGAAAAGTGTTTTAAGTTCCGTTGAGCGAAGAGGTTATCACGTAAAGATAGGAGGAACCCTTTTTTCAGATGCTTTAGGATCAAAAGGAAGTGGTGCAGATTCATACATTGGAATGCTAACCCACAATGTTAATACCATTAAAGAAGGATTGAAATGAAAAAGGCAATTGAAGTAACCGATTTAACCATTTTCTATCGCGATACATTGGCTTTGGATAGTGTATCATTGTCAATAGATGCGGGTAGGATTACCGGGATCATTGGTCCTAACGGTTCAGGAAAATCTACTTTATTAAAGGGGATTCTAGGGATTATTCCGGTGAAAAAAGGAGAGGTAAGTTTCTTTGGAAATTCCCTGGAGAAATACCGTTCGAAAATTGCCTATGTTCCGCAAAGAGAATCCATTGATTGGGATTTCCCGATAACAGTTGAGGAAGTGGTGGCAATGGGGCGGATTCGTCCTAAAAAATGGTGGTCACGAACAACAATTGCTGATAAGGAAATTGTGAAAGAAACATTGAAAAAAGTCCAGTTATCGGAATTTTCCCATCGCCAGATCGGACAATTATCAGGTGGACAGCAGCAGCGGGTTTTTCTTGCGCGTGCACTTGCACAAGAGGCGGAATTAATTGTGATGGACGAACCGTTTGTAGGGATCGATATGGTTTCCCAGGAATCTATTTTATCCATCGTTCAAAAATTGCGGGACTTAGGAAAAACTGTTGTAATTGTTCATCACGATTTGTCTGTTGTAGCTCAGTATTTTGATGATGTGGTACTCCTGAATAAAAAATTGATTGCAAACGGACCGATCGATGAGATTTTAAAATCCGAAAACATCGAAAAGGCATACGGAATGACACTTTTATTGAACCGAAAATAAATGGATTTAAGTATTTGGATAGTATTTATCGGAACTGCACTTATAGGAATTTCAGCAGCATTGGTTGGGACATTTACATTCCTTCAGAAAAAATCATTGATCGGTGATGCAATTTCGCATTCCATCTTACCGGGAATTGTTTTGGCGTACCTGGTTTCCGGCCAAAGAAACACATTGATCCTGATGTTGGGAGCATTTGTTACCGGTTGGCTTGCTACACAGCAAATATCCTGGCTTCAAAGAAGAACAAAATTGAAATCAGATACTATTGTTGCTGCTACCTTAAGCATCTTTTTCGCTTTTGGTTTAGCCATGTTATCCTATATTCAGGGAAGACCGGACGACGGTCAGGCTGGGTTAAGTGATTTCTTATTCGGTAAAATTGCTGCTTTAAATATCGAGGATCTGTACCTCTTTTCAATTGTTTCCGTGCTGATTATTGCAGTTACTTTTTTCAGGTATCGTGTTATGTTCAGTTTTGCTTTTAATAAGGAATTTATGATCAGTAAAGGCTTTTCATTGCGTTGGAATGATTTCATTTTGAATTCGATGACCATTTTGGTTGTAGCAATGGGAGTTCAGGCAGTTGGGGTTGTGCTTATGTCTGCTCTTTTAATCATTCCTGTGCTGACTGCAAGAATGTTGACCTATAAATTAAGTGCACTGATTACCCTTTCCTTGATTTTTGGAACAACCTCTTCGTTGTTGGGCTCTTATATCTCAACTTTAGGAAATAATATTCCCACCGGACCATGTATTATTATGGTATTGAGTATTTGTGCAATTGCTGTAGCTCTCTTAGTGAGAGTTCCATTTAAAATGAAAAAATAGGATGAACGATCTATTAATGATATTGACCGCTTGTTCAGTTGCAATACCGGCATCCTTGCTCGGGGTTTTGCTTGTCTCAAAAAGCCTGGTGATGGTTGGAGATGCCATTTCTCATGCTGTTTTACCGGGAATCGTCGTGGCATATTTGCTCAGTGGTACCCGGGATTCGGTTCCGATGCTTTTCGGAGCCGCAGTAACAGGATTCTTAACGACTTTTTTAATTGACTTCTTAAGAAAAAAGTGGCGAATCCAGGAAGATGCGGCAATCGGTTTTACATTTACTTTTCTTTTCGCGATCGGTGTATTAATGATTGCCATTTTTGCAGGAAAGAATAGTGATTTGGACCAGGAGTGCGTTTTATACGGGGATTTGGAAACATCTATTTTGGACCAGGTAATTGTGGGAGAATATTTGTACGGAACACGCGCTATTTTGCAATTACTTCCCTTGACTATTGCATTATTGATTGTAATTATTGTTGGGTTTAAAGGCTGGAAAGTTTGGGCATTTAACCCGCAATTCGGATCTTTTATCGGAATACCGATCCAGGCTTTTCAGTTGGTGCTCATGTTACTTTTAAGCATTCATGCCGTATTGAGTTTTGAAAGTGTGGGAGTAATCCTTGTTGTAGGTTTATTGGTTCTGCCGCCTGCAACGGCATTACAGTTTTCAGGAACTTTAGCAAGAACTTTTTTATACTCTGTATGCATAGGAATAGCATCTTGTGTTACTGGAGTATTCCTTGGAAAATGGATCAATATTTCCATTTCTCCATTAATTGTATGTGTAAATGGCCTGATTTTTTTGATTTCCATCCTGGTTTCACCTTTCCGAAGAAGTACCGTATCTAACTAAATTTTAGTAAAATACTTGTTTCAAGAATTCAAGAATGAAAGCTTTATTTGAATAAAAAAAATCAGAATAAAGTTGTTATATCAATAAACTGGAGTACCTTTGTACCAAGAACGACAATTTTCATAGTTGTTAGTTTTGGGTTTTATAGTTTTAGCATGGTTTAGCAAAAAGAGGAGTAAATTACATTGAATTTACTCCTCTTTTTGTTTTGTGTAAAAGGATTTCACTTTTTTTTTCGTTTCTTTAAGCCACAAACTACAATCATGAAACTAAAACTATTTCTTTTACTCCTTTTAACGTCTTCATTTTCATTTTCTCAAACACAAGGAGTGGCTTTTCCAACGGTAGGAAAAGGGGTTGCTACACCTTTCGTTACGGATTATCATACGCTTGGAATTAATACTTCAGCATTGGGCTGGAGACCACGTTATGCAGGAAAGAAATTTACCACTGGAACCTCAGAATTTGCATTTGGTGTGTCATCACCTTCATTGAATTCCAAGAAGCTCCAAAACCTGACTGCTACCTTATATAATGCAGCACAACATAAGAATGCAGATGAAGTAGATTACAAAAGACAGTTACAGTCTGCCGGGGACTATGCGGAATCCGGAGTCGCAATTAATTTTGATTATAACTGGTTTGGATTCTCTTACTACGGAGAAAAATTCGGGGGAATAGCTTTCAATATCCGCGAAAATTATAGCTGGTATTCGAAAATAAATTCGCAAACTTCGGATTTGCTGTTCCGAGGTAAATTATCCTCTATTTTCGACTCTTTAACAGTTGTCTATGGGTCGGATACTTCCCGGATTGCAAATAATGCCAGTATTTCAGAAGATACAATGGGGCATGTTGTGAGTGGTTCGTTGAATGTTCCGATTCGTATCAGTCAATTGACAAAAGGAACCCAAATCCAGATGGTCTGGAACAGAAGTTACAATGTGGGTTATGGAAGAAGATTATTTGGTAAGGATTCCATATTTGAGGTTTACGGAGGTGTTGGCGCGCGATTGATCACTTCCATGGCAATGTTCAATATGACTTCGGATGATGAGGGCCTGAGAATGTATTCGGCGATCACTCCTACATTTGACATTGATTACGGAAATGTAAGTGGGGCTAATTCTGTTCCCAAGAAAAGCAAAGGAATGGCACCGGTGATGGGAACCGGTTACGGAATTGATCTTTCTGCAAGTATCATTCTATTCAATAAAGTGCGAATAGCTGCAGCTGTCAATAATATTGGTTCGGTAACTTATAAACGAAATGTTTACAAAGTAAAAGACACATTGTTTGCAAGTTTTAATATTGGGGGCGTAAACAGTGATAACATTACACAAACTGTGAACCAGCTGGTAAGAGATAATGGATTGATGACACTGGAAGGTGAGCAAAAATATACCTTGATCAATGCATCTGATTTTAGATTCGGAGTAAGTTATGAACCGATCAAATATGTGCGTTTGGGATTTGATGTTGTTGCACCGTTCAATAAAGAAACTCCGGGATCGATCCAAAATCCGGTTTATTCATTCGGTGGAGATATCATTCCTGTAAAATGGCTGCAATTGAGCATCGGGTATTATGGTGGAGGAGTTTATAAGAACAATATACCACTCGGATTGACCTTTATTATCAAGGATGGTGCTTATGAATTCGGAATAGCTTCAAGAGATGCCTTGAGTTTCTTCTTAAAAGACGGGACAAGCGTTTCTGCCGCTTTTGGTTTTGCCCGTGTCAGATTTTAAGACAATAAGTCCTTCAGTTCATTTAGAATAAGAGCGGTTGCTCCCCAGATAAGAATGTCTCCTTGTTTAAAATGTGGGACATTCTTCATAATGAAATCCGGATTGATCCGAATATCGACTTGCACCACTTCGGATTCAAAAAGCTCCAGTAAATCCAGCTCGTGAATTGCTGCTACTTCGCGTTCAGAACGCATGTAGTCGAAAGATTTGTTTTGGGAATAGAAGATGTAAGGGGTGATCAAAAACTGGCTTACAGGAACAAAAAGCGGGGTCAGTTCTTTTAGCACTTCAAAATTACCGGCATGTACTCCGATTTCTTCATGGCATTCCCGGATTGCGGTATCCAGCAGATTCGAGTCATTTAGTTCTTTTTTTCCTCCCGGAAAGCTGATTTGTCCGCTATGCGATCCATCATATTCCTGTCTCCTGGTCACGATCGTACATAACCTGCCTGCTTCATTATGAAATAAAATAATGGCAACTGCAGCATCCCGGAAAGCAATACCTTTCCTGATTTGTTCCATCGAACTTCCTCTGAAAGGCATAAATGCAAGATGAGATTCTTCTCCCGGTAATTCCTTTTCGAATTTTGTGATTAAATCCGCGTATGTCATTTTGATTTTCGTACACTTTTCAAAATTCGCTCAAAATCGTCATAAGTATAATTCATGATCGGTTTACTGGTGATCCATTGGAACACGTAGTATTCGTTTCCGACTTTGATTGTTGAAGTTACATAATAAGTTTGTCCTGAATAGGTTCCGTCGCCTGAAATGGTTTGAATAAGACCTTTGTTCTTAAACGTTTTCGGAAGTTCCTTTTTGATCGAAACACCTGAATTATCGAGTGATTCATACCTGCGCCAAACATAGGCATCCTGGAACGTATTCAGCAAATCGCCTTCAATAACGAAGTCGTAAACAAACTCCCTGTTCAGGTCAGACTTGTTAAATCGCTCAACGGAAAAATAGATGTTGAACGCATTACTGGTTCTCGTTAAAGAGGAATTTTTAATGGTATAATTGTGTGAATAGTTTTGTTTGAAATGATCCGGCAGTTTAAATGAAATTCCCTCGTATTTAAGAGTTTTATCCAATTTAAAATTGTAGTGATTGTTTTTGAAAGCTTCCCTGATCTCTTTATTTTCCTTATCATAATCAAAACATCCTACGACCAGAAGGGTTGGAATGAACAAGAGCACTAATCGGTAGATCATAAGACGGATTTTGTTTGACTAAAATTGATTCGGAATATAAATATAAAAAAAGCCCCGACGATAAATGTCGAGGCTCATCATTTTAGATATCAATTTTTGCGTATTTCGCATTTTTTTCAATGAATTCACGTCGTGGCGGGACTTCGTCTCCCATTAACATGGAGAAGATCTGATCGCATTCTGCCGCGTTTTCGATCGTTACCTGGCGCAATGTCCGGTGTTCAGGGTTCATGGTTGTATCCCACAACTGTTCTGCGTTCATCTCACCCAAACCTTTGTATCGCTGAACGTTTACAGAAGAATCTGCACCGTTTCCTTTTAGTTCGGTAATTAAACGATCACGCTGATCTTCGGTCCATGCGTATTCTGCCTTGGTACCTTTTTTAACCTGGTACAATGGAGGAGTAGCAATATAAATGTATCCCGATTCGATCAACTCCTTCATATAACGGAAGAAGAATGTCAGGATCAGTGTTTCGATATGCGAACCGTCGACATCGGCATCACACATGATGATGATCTTGTGATAACGCAATTTTTCAAGGTTCAGCGCTTTGGAATCTTCTTCTGTTCCGATACGTACACCCAAAGCTGTGTAAATATTCTTGATTTCTTCGTTTTCGAAAATCTTGTGTTGCATGGCTTTTTCCACGTTCAAAATTTTCCCGCGAAGCGGCATAATTGCCTGGAACATACGGTCGCGACCTTGCTTTGCAGTACCACCCGCCGAATCTCCCTCGACAAGATAGATCTCGCAAATAGCAGGATCTTTTTCAGAACAGTCGGCCAGTTTTCCAGGTAATCCGGAACCGGACATCACATTCTTTCTTTGGACCATTTCACGTGCTTTTCGCGCAGCATGGCGAGCTCTTGCAGCCAGGATAACCTTGTCAACGATAATTTTTGCCTCAGCAGGGTGCTCTTCCAGGTAAATCGTTAACATTTCTGAAACCCCTTGAGATACCGGAGCAGTTACTTCCCTGTTTCCTAATTTTGTTTTGGTTTGTCCCTCGAACTGTGGTTCAGCAACTTTTACCGAAACTACGGCAGTCAATCCTTCCCGGAAATCATCCCCGTCGATCTCGATTTTTTCCTTAGCCAGCATTCCGCTGTCAGTAGCATATTTTTTCAGGGTGTTTGTCAAACCACGACGGAATCCGGAAAGGTGCGTACCACCTTCATGGGTATTGATGTTGTTGACATATGCCTGGATATTTTCGGTATACGAAGTATTGTAAGTCAAAGCTACCTCAACCGGAATTCCTTCACGCTCTCCTTCAAAATAGATTACATCTGAAATTAATGGTTCACGGTTTCTGTCCAGGTATTGTGCAAACTCACGCAATCCTCCTTCTGAATGGAATACATTTGAAACCGGTTTCCCGCTTTCGTCAATCTCTCTTAAATCAGTGATTGTAATGGTAATTCCTTTGTTCAGGAATGCCAACTCACGCATACGAGCGCACAATGTGTCATAGTTATATTCCGTGAACTCAAAAATGGTATCATCAGGTTTGAAAGTCTGAATAGTTCCCGTATCACTGGAAGCACCAATTTCTCTTACATCGTAAAGTGGTTTACCAATGTTATATTCTTGTTCGAAAATCTTTCCTTCACGGTGAACCTCCGTACGCATATGAACAGATAAAGCATTCACACAAGAAACCCCAACTCCGTGCAATCCACCGGAAACTTTATATGTGTCCTTGTCGAATTTACCTCCCGCGTGAAGCACGGTCATTACAATTTCGAGTGCTGATTTTCCGTGTTTGGCATTGATACCGGTTGGAATTCCACGACCGTTATCTTTCACTGTAATGGAGTTGTCCTCATTGATCCAAACATCAATCGTGTCACAGTGACCGGCTAACGCCTCGTCAATAGAGTTATCAACTACCTCATAAACCAGGTGATGCAAACCTTTTACTCCTACATCACCAATATACATGGCAGGACGTTTACGAACAGCCTCCAAGCCTTCTAATACCTGAATATTATCCGCAGAATAATCCTGATTCTTTTTTTCTTCGCTCATAAATAAAATTGCTTAAAAAACGCATTTTTCAATGCAGAACAAATATACGGAATTTAAGCCGTTTTTGCTAGTGCAGACGCGCTTGAAAGCCAGTACTTATCAACAAAATATTGACATTTTAACATAAAAAAAGTCCCGGCCGAACCGAGACTTTTGCTTTATTCAAGAACTTTAATTCGAATCATAATATCTTGCTTGCTTTTGATGTAGCATTCCAGTGCAAATTCATCATCATCAATTGCAACGATCCTTTCCGTGTTGAATTGGAACAAGTCATATCCTTGCGCATCACGTGTATCTAAAATGGATAGTTTGCGAACTTCTCCAGTTTCTTTATTCACCTGGTATGCTGTCAGGAAACCACCTCTTCCGTCCTGGTGTCTTTCAGGAACTTTGTTTTCAGCCAATTCAATATTCTTCACATTGTCAAGGAACATGAAGTAGTAGTGTTTTTTTGAATCAACCAAACGATATCCCATCCCACCACGGTAGTATGGTGAGCCAGTTCTACCACTAATCTGTCTCTTTGGAAGTTTTTTCATGTAGACCAATTCTCCATTTTTATTGATCTTGCCAGCCAACATTTCTTCGTAGTAATGTGTGTAGGTAGTTTGTCCTGTTTTTGAATCCGTATAAGACACGACATAGTATTTCTCACTTGCGAATAAAATACTTCCGTCGTCTTCTATAAAGATCTCTCTCAAGCGCATATTGGTCAGTCCAAGGTCTTTTCCTTTATCCTCTTTCTTATCCATTTTGTCCTGACTTCTCTGGGACATGTATTGCTTGATCAGTTCAGTAGGGATTTCAAACGATTTAAAATCTGCCTGATTTCCGTCTTTATTAATAGAACAGTAGAAAATACCATCTACCTGAACACCTCTTTTGTTACCGTAGAATCCGGCAATTAATAAGGCATCGTCTTTTCCTTCGAAGAAGTTTACTTGTGTTACGTATTTTCCTTTTACGTCAACGTCAGATGCGTTCACATCAACTCCCGACTCAGAAACTGAAACTAATTGGTAATCAAAATTAGGGTTATCATCACGATCATATCGTCTTGTCTCTCCTTCTTTCATAACCTCTGTCAAAATGAACACGTCCCCGTTTGAGCCAACAGTATAGTCGATGTTGTTCATACGTGCTTCCGTATAAGGCATTTCCACATCTTTACCCCAAATTTCTTTCAAATCGGTACTAAATACATGAAGTCCAATCACATCTTTGTTGATTTTGTCGTTTCGGGACTCTGGTTTCTTGCGGAAATAAATCAACAATTTGGAGTTATCGAATGATGTTGCCAGTTTGAACTTGTTTCCGTCGCCACCAGTTACTTTACCTTCTACAGCAATTACTCGTTCTCCTTCGTTTTCAAACTTTCCGCTATTAAGGTTGATTGCTCTTACATACAATTGTTCTGTTTTATTGGTTTTGTCCCAAACAGAAAAAAGTAAATAGACAAAATCTTTTGTTTCGATATCATCTTCATAAACCGTTCCTTTTGGGAAATCTTCATATACTTCAATGGATTCCTGAGTGAATTTACTTCCGCCAAATTTTTGGATGGAAACTTTCCCTCTGCTCATTTTAAAGGAAACAACACTTCCGTCTTTGGATGCATAGCTTTTAATGGGAGCATCAATAACGGGGTAAGGTTCGCCACATTGGTATTCAAATTCTTTTGACGTGATGATTTTTTCATCTTGTGCTAGTACCGTGCTTACAAAGGTGGTCCCGATGAATGCTAAGGCAGCAAGGTTTCTAATTTTCATTTATATGTTTTGTTATTTGTTTACAATCCAGGAGGTAATCTCTTCGGCTAAAGGCTTGGTTCCGGGTGCAATGACCTTCACCAATTTTCCTTCTTCATCAATCAGGTATTTTTGAAAATTCCATTTCACTGAATTATCCGAAAACCCGTTTTGTTTTTTTTCAGTAAGGAACTGGTACAGCGGGTGCATGCCTTTTCCTTTTACCTCAATCTTGCTCATCATCGGGAAACTTACACCATAGTTCTTTTTACAAAACTCTTTGATTTCTTCATTAGTACCTGGTTCCTGTGACATGAAGTCATTGGAAGGAAAACCGATAATCACAAAATTCTGATCTTTATATGTTTCATAAAGTTTCTCCAATTCTTCGTACTGAGGTGTTAAACCGCACTTTGAAGCCGTATTGACGATCATAACCTTTTTTCCTTTCAGTGAAGCAAGATTGAATTCATTTCCATCAATATCAGTTATGTTGAAATTGGAATCATAGATCGATTGAGAAGAAGCAATTGCGCTCACAAGTACGAATAAAGAAAATAAAATTGCTTTCATAAATCAAAAAATATTGTTCTTAAAATGCCAAAAAGGCAACTTTTTTCTAAAATTAACGAATAAGTGAACATGAAGTACCAACTTTTCATTTTTTCAATTTTTGTTTCATTCATTATCAATGCTCAAGTCACGGGAGTTTGGAAAGGAATATTGATCCGGGATGGCCAGAAATTGGATCAGGCTTCTATCATTTACTTTGATTTTGGAAAAGAACCCCTTACCCGTGAAGAGCTTCCCGGGAAGGATGGTTATGTCGTTCGGGTTTTGAAAATGGATGTTAAAAATGGATTGATCAAGGCCAAACAATCAACAGTTGTGAAGAAAAAAGATATCTATGGAAATCGGTGGTGTGGATTGGATTTTGAGATGAGTTATGTGGATTCAACTGGATATTTACAAGGGAAATTTTTTAGTCTGGAATGTAAAGGGGTTAGTGGGAAATTGGTATGTTTCAAAGTCTCTGAAACTGTTTCGAAAGAAAAGGCTCCAATTGAATTACAGTCCTGGAGGCCGATTTTTATTGATGATATTAAAAATGGAAGGAAATCAAGGGAAATCAGGGATTTGGAACGCAAAAACTTCCACTTTGAACCGATTTATTTTGATTATGATAAAGCAGAGATCCGACCGGAATACGAAGCTTTTTTAAAACGAATTGTTTACGTCATCAACAGCCACTCGGATTTGCGTGTTCGCGTGACCGGTAATACGGATGCGGATGGTTCCGACGAATACAATATTGCACTTTCTGAGCGTCGGGCACAGGCAATCATAGACTTTTTTGTGAAGGCCGGATTAAAAAGAGATCGTATTGTAATCGACTTTAAAGGTGAAAAAAATCCTGTTAGCGACAACAAATCTGCTGAAGGGAAGCAGCTGAACAGGAGGGTGGACTTCGAGTTTATTTAGTTTTAAAACCGATCAACCAATTCCACATTTCCGTCAGGAAGTGTATTGTTTGCCTTTTCAATCAATTTATTAATTCGCGGCTGGATGAACCAAATTCCCACAGGAAAGATCCAGATCAGGAAAAAGTCCCCGACAAAAGTTGAAAAACGGGCATTCCGTTTCAGTTCCACACTCCGGATCGTTTTTGCAGCAAAGTAGATGGTGTGCAAAATACAAAAGATGCTGAAAAAGTGAAGCAGGAAAACACCTATTCCCATAAGAGCTAACTGAAAAGCGCCGTCAATTGGTTGACTAACAGGAACGGAAGTTGCTTTCACAGCATATGCAATGAAAAAGGGAAGAATGCAGAAATAGATGATCGGAATGAAAAAGAATAATTTAATTCTTCGGTATGGAAAACCAAGCGGATTCTTTGTGAGCTTGCTTAACTTAGTGATCACATTCCAGAACCAGGCGAATTGAATGAATCCGCAAATAATAGCGATTACCGGGAAGAAATAAAAGATCCAAACGATGTCTTCGGGTCCCTTCGGGTTATTGGTAACCAGGAAAAAGGCTATGACAATCGCAAAAATGATCATAGTAACAAAAGGAACTACTAAAAGAGGTATAAATAGTTGCCAGTGTTTTGCGCGCAGAAAGATCGAATTCATGGAATGAAGGTTTTGTAAAATCAAATGTAACAAAAAACCCCGACGTTATCGCCGGGGTTTTTTTATGCTTAAGAAGTTTATTCATTACTTAATGAAAGACATAGAAGCGTCTTCAGCATACTTCAAGAACTCACGATCTTTAGCAGCTTTTGCTTTCCATGCAGCATCTTTACCGATAGCATTTTTCAAGTTGCTAACTACGTCAGTTAATTTGTTTTGACGTGCAGCAGCGATTGCTTTCAGGTAGTATCCCTGACCAGAATCCTTGTCAGTTGAGTTATCGATAGTGCTGATTGCACCTGCAGCATCACCATTCAACAATTGAGCCAAGGCTTTGTTGAAAGAAGCAGTTCCACCGAATGAACTTACTGCATCTGCATATTTACCGTTTTGGATCGCCAGGATCCCTTTGTTGTAATTTACCTCTTCACCAGCTCCGTTAGCTTGTCCGAATAAATCAGCAGCTTTTTTACGATCTCCGCTTACTCCGGCAACAGCACCTAAGTTGTTTTTAGAGATAGCATTGTCTTTCAAACCGTTTGCTTTTTCGAATTGAGACTTCGCTTCAGCAACTTTTCCTTGGTTGTACAATACAACACCAACGTTGTTTGCTGCGCGGTAGTCGGACGGATCTTTTTTCTCAGCTTCACGGTATAAACGCAATTTCTCGTTTAAATCTTCAGTCAAAGTAGCTGTAAACAACAACTCTTCCAAAGTCAATTTTTGTGGATCTGAAGTAGAAACAGCTTTCAATTCTTCGTCAGAATACCCTGTTAAATCGTAAACAACGCTAACCTCAGCACGACGTAATAACGGGAAAACGTTTTTGTCCAACTCAGTAAATGATTTACCTAAGTTTCTCATTTCAGTCTCACGTTGATTCGGATCAGCATACATTTGAAGTACACGTAAGATCAAATCTTTGTCTTCTTGTTTGATTTTTGCATTTTTAGCTAATTGAACTTTGAATCCGTCAAAGTCCTCACCACGTCCAGCCAAGTTGTAAATTTCACCTGAAGCTTTGTCGTTTTTAGCTTTTTTAGCAACCTCGATAGTCGCAGCTTTACCTGAATTTGCACGATCGGTAGACAAGTTGTCGTTGAACGCCACTTCTCCTTCAGGAGATGCAAAACCTGTAATGTTGATTGATTTGATGTTGATTTTTGGATTGGATTGAGCAGCTGTCAACCATGTTCCTAAATTTACAATATCAGAATCTTTGTATTCGGTTTTACGAACGTCGTGTTTCCCTTTCAAGTAATTGAACTGAGCCATAGATGTTTTCTCGTTTACACGTTTGAACTCATCCTTAGCGTAAATACACTTGAAGTTCTTATTAACCAGGTAAGGAGTGATAATAGTACCTTTTGCGATTTCTTTATCCTCAAACTGTCCTGCTTTCTCTTTTCCTCCTTTGAATACTTTACCAGTTACGATTAATTCAGTGTACTCGAACTCAGGCTTGTATGCAATCACATCTGTATATGTCATTGTTCCACCTGGTTTGTACTGAATTACTGTACCATTCGCAGTCGCTTTTTCACCTTGAACAGTTACTGTTTTCAATGGTGTCCCAGCCAATTTCGGAGTGATTTCCGCGTATGCTTTCTTCTTGATTCCTTTCTCAGGGAATTTAACGTCAACTTTTACGCGTACACTGTCAGCGTGCATCTCAAGAGGGCTAGGAGTTACTGTGTACTCTAGATCCTTCAAAAGATCACAACTTGAAACAAGCGAACCAGTTACAGCGATAAAAGCTAATCCTTTGATACTTTGCTTTCTCATATTCAATTGTTAGTTACTACCTTAATAAAATTCCTTGCAATAATAAACATTATTTTTTAACCTGTAAAGATTAATCAGTATTTATTCATTGATAAGTGGTGGATAATAGACGACGAATGGAAAATCCGGGTTTTCAAATTTATTTTTTAGTTCTTCAAAACTGCCACCGAGTGAATGAAAAAAAAACGGGCCTGTCAGTTCGTGCATTGGAGTGATTACAAACTGTCTTTCAGTAATATATGGATGTGGAATTGTTAATTCGGGCAATTGAATTTTTTGATCCTTGAACAGTAAGATATCCAGGTCAATTATCCGGGATTCATATCCTGTTTTTAAGGTCTTTTTTCGGCCCATTTTTTTTTCCACAAATTGAGTGGCTTTTAAACAATTTGACGGGTCTTTTGTTGTAAAACACTCGAAAACAGCATTTAAGAAGAGGTTTTCGGATTCAAATCCCCAGGATTTGGTTTCGTAAATAGAAGAAGTACGTATAATGTCTATTCCCAAGGCTGTAAGTTCTCTGGCAGCCTGTTTTATATTCTCCAGCCGATTCCCTAGATTTGTTCCAATACCAATATAAATGAACCCGTTATAATTGTTTTTTCCCGGACTTACCATTCAACCCTCTATTTTATCCTTTTGATGGGGTAAAGATAACTTACATCATTAAAGGTAGAATGACTTTTTTTTTGAGTGTATATTTGTTTCAAAGTTATATCTATGTCAATGTCTACAGTTAAAGTTTCCTTTTGGCGCATTTTTTGGCCTTCCTTGCTGGCTTCTATGATCTTATCCGTTTTCGGGTGGATTTTTTGGTTAATTATTTTCGGGTCGCTATTGGGTGAAGAACCTAAAGCAAAAGATTCGACCGTTTTGCATATGACCCTCAGTGGGGCGATTGGTGAACGGAGTTCTTCGATCTTGAATCCTTCCAGTTTTACGATGGATAAAACAAATGGTTTAGCGGATATTTTGACCGGTTTGGAAAAGGCAAAGAAGGATAAGCGCGTGAAAGGTATCTATTTGGAATTAGGAAATGTTCAATGTGGTTACGCAACCGCAATGGAGATTCGTGATGCTTTAAAAGATTTTAAAAAATCCGGAAAATTCCTGGTGGCATACCTGAATGGTGAGGTCATTACACAAAAACAATATTATATCAGTTCTGTTTCAGATGAAGTCTATGGTTTCTCGACCTCAGCAATGGAGTTTATTGGTTTAGGTGGAGAGTTGGTGTTCTTCAAGAATACCTTTGATAAGCTTGGAATTGAAATGCAGGTGGTTCGGGGTTCGAACAATGACTTTAAAAGTGCTGTTGAACCTTATTTCAGAACTGATATGAGTGATTCCAGCCGGGTACAGACCCAACGCTATATGGCTTCAATTTGGAGCGATGTTCGTTCGCAGATCGCTTCAGATCGTAAAGTAACTCCTGCTCAATTGAATGATATTGCTGAAAATGCAAAGATCCAACGAGTGGATGATGCGGTACGATTCAAATTGATAGATGCTGCAAAATACCGTGATGAAGTGGAAGAAATTATCCTGAAAAAGTCCAAGTTGAAAGATTTGAAGAATATCATGACTTTTGAAGAGTACGCGTCAAAAGGATTTAAGAACAAGCAATTGGCTTTTGAGGATGAAACAGCTACGCCGAATGTTGCAGTGATCGTTGCGGAAGGTGCTATTACTGTTGACGGTGACGAAATGACTTCGAATAAAGTATGTAAATATTTCAGGGAAGTACGTAATGACGATAAAATCAAGGTGGTTGTTTTCAGAGTAAACAGTCCCGGAGGAAGCGCGTTGGCTTCAGAAGAAATTTGGAGAGAAGTTTCACTGACTACGAAGAAGAAAAAAGTGATCGTTTCGATGGGAGACGTTGCCGCTTCAGGAGGTTATTACATTTCAACACCTGCTTCAACGATCTTTGCGGAACCAACAACGATTACCGGTTCAATTGGTGTTTTTGGTGTGATTCCTTACACAGGTGCTTTCATGGAAAATAAACTGGGATTGACATTCGACCGTGTTCAAACCAATAAGCACAGTGTGCTGTCAACAAATAGAAAATTGACTCCTGAAGAATTAACCTTGATTCAAACCGAAGTAGACCAGATCTATACGCAGTTTAAAAAGCGTGTGGCTGACGGAAGAGGGTTGACAGCGTCCCAGGTGCAAACAATTGCCCGTGGTAGAGTATGGACAGGTGCGGATGCTTTGAAAATCGGATTGGTGGATAAATTGGGAGGAGTAAATGATGCCTTGGCTTTTGCAATTAAGGAAGCTAAGATCAAAGATGCGCGTGTCCAATATTATCCAAAAGTAAAAGAAGACCCGATTGAAGATTTGTTGGAACAGTTGTCTGATGAAGATAAAGAATCGGTGAAAATCAAGCAAAATGCTGTACCGAAAGTCATTGATGATCTGACAAAGCGATTGATGAAACTGGAATCATATACCGGGATTCAAATGCGCATGCCTTTCGAGATAGATTTGCATTAAAAAAAATAATCGGAAATGGATATTAGGGAATTGAGAAGGAGGTGATCCGGATTGGTTCCCTTTTTCTTTTAATATAAAATAGGTAAAAAATAATTAAGCACCCTTCTAGGGTTATAAACCCTAGAACGATTTTCAATATGGCTTACTATCGCTTTTTCTTATTTTTGCGCTTATGATCGAACACAATACCTCGTTAAAGCCTTACAATACTTTTGGAATTGATGTCAAAGCCAAGTCATTCGGGCGCTTCAACTCCTTGAATGAACTGAAGGATCTGTTGCAAAACAGGGATAAAGAAACCCCGTTGCTTATTCTTGGAGGCGGAAGCAATATTTTACTGACAAAGGATTTACCTTTCTTTGTTTTGAAGAATGAGATTTTAGGAATTGAACTCATTAACGAAACAGAAAAAAATGTGGTATTGAAAGTTGGTTCCGGTGTAGAATGGCATGCGTTTGTCCGTTATACGGTAGAAAAAGGGTGGGGAGGAATTGAAAATATGAGTTTGATCCCGGGAAGTGTCGGTGCGAGCCCGATGCAGAATATCGGAGCGTATGGTGCAGAGATCAAAGATACCTTTGTTTCATTGGAAGCCCTGCATATCGATTCATTGGAAGTCCATACATTCAATAAAGAACAATGTCAATTCGGTTACCGGGAAAGTGTATTCAAAAGAGCATTGAAAAACCAATATGTGATCGTATCGGTTTCTTATCAGTTAGCAAAAAATCCGATCGTAAATACAACTTATGGGGCTATTCAATCTGAAATTGAAGTCATGGGAGTCGATAATATTACGGTGGACACTGTGAGTCAGGCTGTGATGAATATCCGGAGAAGTAAATTGCCGGACCCGAAAGTATTGGGAAATGCAGGCAGTTTTTTCAAGAACCCGGTTGTTTCGGAAGAGGTTTTTAAACAGATTCAAATCAATTACCCGGACCTCCCACATTATCCGCAAGAATCCGGAGAGGAGAAATTAGCAGCGGGATGGTTGATTGAAAAAGCGGGTTGGAAGGGCAAACGTATAGGAAATTGTGGAGTTCATGAGAAACAAGCATTGGTTTTGGTAAACTATGGTGGTGCTACAGGTCAGGAAATTTACGAACTGTCGACTTCGATTATCGAAGATGTTCGCGCAAAATTTGGAGTGACACTGGAACGCGAAGTGAATATTTTGTAAATGGCTCCTCTAAATGAACAAACTGGCAGTTTGATCGAATATTTATGCTTGCATAACGAGTGAAAGGTGTGTTTTGATGAATTGTTGTTTTTGATGATTGTTTTGCGGTTATCAGTAAATATGCGGTTTGTTTCATTGAGTGGAGTTGTTAGAAATTCCACAAATTTGATTCTTGTTTAAATCCTTTGTAGCTTTTAGATAGTTAATAATGAAAGCCATTATTAAGATCATCTTAAAACACACTGCTATGAAGACTACCATTACCATTTTAGCCACTCTTTGGATTGGCCTAGTAGGATTCTCTCAAACTAACACCGTTGCTCTCATAGAGAAATTCGCAGACTGCGCGCCGGTTACTCAGCGACTGATCCAAGCGAATTTCTCGACTGAACAACGTCTTGAATTAGAAAATGACGGGCGCCAACTTGCCAAACTAAATTATGTGATGGCACAATCTTACCGCTTTGCAGACAATCAAATGGTCCTTCGTTCTCAAAGACAATTATTTGATGCAAAGGCCTACGAATCGTACCGTAAAAAAGATCGTCGTGTAACGGTTTTTGATTCAATTACCGGATTGTATGTTGAATTGTACTCTTGGAATGAAATGGATGTACAGCTTTCCCAGATCGATGTCCAATACGATATTGCCTACTCCAAATAAAAAGTGCCATCGAAAGATGGCTTTTTTATTTGAATTACGAATTACGAATTACGAATTACGAATTACGAATTACGAATTGAATTATATCGAATAAATGATAAACTCATAGAGAATCCTTAATTCGTAATTAGGCATTCGCAATTCGTAATTATTTACCAGGTGTCCTGTGTTCCATCCTCCTCGTTTGCTTCGTCCAGCAATTTTTTCCAATCGTAACTGATATCTTCGGTATCTTTTAGAATAGCAGAGTAATCGCCTTTAGTGATTACAATTTCTTCAATGTCATATCCCAGGTACAATTCAATTTCTTCCAAAGTCTGTTCTTCCTCCTTGCTACAGAAAGAAAGTGCCTGGCCTTTATTTTCTCCACGACCTGTTCGCCCGATCCTGTGAACGTATTGTTCTGCTTGTTCGGGTAAGTCATAATTGATTACGTAGTCAACTCCCCGGATATCAATTCCACGTGCAGAAACATCTGTTGTGATAAGTACCTTGTTTTCTCCGGATCTGAATCTTTCCAAAACCTTGAACCGTTCTTTTTGTTCCACATCTCCGTGCAGTGCTTCACTGTGAATACCAACCCGTGCCATAGCCGCAACAACGCGCTCACAACGTACCTTGGTACGAACAAAAACAACATATTTCAAGTCTTCGTATTCTTTGATGATGTTCTCCAGGAAAAAACGTTTATCATCCATTTCAACTTTGATATAGCCGTGCTCAATGTTCTTTGAAACCGGGTCTTTCGGTGAAATCTGGATCCGAATGGCGTCCCGCACCAAGTCGTAGGCCAATGCTTTAATCTTTTTATTGATCGTCGCTGAGAAGAACAAGGTTTGCCGGTTTCTTTGAGGAGAAAGTTTGTGAATTGCTTTCATGTCGTGTGCAAATCCCAGGTCCAGCATACGATCTGCTTCATCCAGTACCAGGAATTGGATCGAATCCAGGGAAAGATGGCCTTGCGAACGTAAGTCGAATACCCGTCCAGGAGTTGCGACGATCACATCGGTTCCGCGCTTCAATTCCCGGATTTGCTCCTCTTGTTCCAATCCTCCGAGGATAGCTGTAATTTTTATGCCGGAACCCTTACCAATACTTTCAAATGCTTGCTTGATCTGCTCCGCAAGTTCTCTTGTTGGTGCCATGACAATGCATCTCGGACTTTTTGATTTTGCCTTCGAACTGCTCAACTTGTGAATAATCGGGATGGCGAAAGCTGCTGTTTTTCCCGTACCCGTTTGTGCAATACCAAAAACGTCTTCGCCGTTCAGAATGGGAGTGATCGCTTTAAATTGGATGTCGGTAGGTCGTTTAAAACCTAAAACTTCTAATTGTGCTTTAATTTCTTTGGAAATGGGATAATCCGAAAATAACATGGAACAGTTTTCTACAAAGTTAATTCAATTATCTCAGTTGATCCCGAAAGCTTATATTTGCTTTATGTATATTCCGAAGGATTTCGAGTTAAAAGATCAGGAGTTGGTTCTGAAGTTCCTGGAACAGCATCCGTTTGGGACCTTGACTGTGAATGGCCTGGATGGATTTTCTGCTGTGGTCCATATTCCTTTCACCTGTGAATTCAATACTCCAGTTAATTGTTTGGAGTTCCATGTGGCGAGGGAAAACACGATTGTTCCGGCAATTTCAAAAGCGAATCAGGGCAAACTGATTGTTTTGGGTTCACACGGATACATTTCTTCTTCCGTTTATACCCATGTTAATGTCCCGACTTATAATTACGAGGCGGTTCATGTTTCAGGGAGAATTGAGCAACTGACGGATCTCGAAACGAAAAATCATTTGACTAGGCTGGTTGATTCTTTTGAGGCTAACAGAAAGGATAAAGTACACATGAGCCAATGGTCTGCAGATCTGATTGAAACTTACATGAAAGAAATTGTGGGATACCGGATCGGAATTCAACTGCTTGAAGCAGCTTTTAAATTATCTCAGAATAGAAATGAAGTCGATTTTAACCGGATTTTAGCAGATTTAAATGAGCGAACTTCCAATGATCAACAACTTGCACAAGCAATGAAACAAGCAAAATGTCCTGTCAAATGAAAAATACCTTACTAATTTGTTCACTGTTTATTTTTCTGTTTTCCTGTACTACCAAACAGAAAGAAAACGACAACTTTAAAGTCAAAGGATTCCAGTATGCAAGATTGGTTTCCATTGAACAAAAACCGGGATACAAAGAGCTGATCATTAAAAACCCGAATACCCTGAAAGTGGAAAGCCGTTATGTCCTGTTCCCACGCAATTCGAAAATGAAACGTCCTGCGAATACAAAAATTATCGAAGTTCCTGTTCAAAATATGGCCGCTCTTTCTACTTCCTTTGTGGGAATGTTGAATGCGGTCAAAAGTGTTCATGTCATTAAAGCAACAACCGAAGAGCAGTATATTTCGAACAGGCAATTGCTGAAGGGAATTAAAGCAGGTAAGGTACTTACTGCGGGTTATGAAACAGGTCTGACTCCCGAAGCAGTTTTAAAAGCAAAAATTCCATTGATCGTATTCAGCGGTTTCGGTCAGCCATTTCCGAATGAAGACAAATTTGCGCAACTGGGGGTTGTCTGCATGGCAAATTACGATTGGGAGGAAAAACATCCGTTGGGAAAAGCTGAATGGATCAAAGTTTTTGGAGCTTTGGTTTGCAAAGACAAAGAAGCGGATGATTATTTCAATCAGGTCGTTCAATCCTATTTGGGATTAAAAAAGCAAATAGCATTGACCGTAGAAACGGAGAGAAGTCAAAAAACTGTTATGTGTGGAAGCATGGCCGGAGATATCTGGTATGCACCTGCGGGAAAATCTTTTATGGCTGGGATAATGAAAGATGCAAACATGAATTACTTCTATAAGGATACGGAAGGGAGTGCCAGTATTTCACTCAGTTTGGAACAGGTTTTCAATGATGATCAATCGTGTGATGTATGGATCAATGCAGAAGCACCGACATTGAATGAACTGTTCGAATTGAATTCAAAATTCAAATATTTCCATACAGTGAAAGAAGGAAAAGTTTACAGTTATATGCATGACCCGAACTATTATTGGGAATATAGTCAGGTGAACCCACATTGGTTACTGGAAGATTTTATCCGGATCAATCAGGATAGAACGCAATCCAAATTACACTTTTACAAACAGTTGAAGTAAGTTATGTGGACGAAACATCTGCTGTCATTTATCGTGTTTATAGTGATTACCTTGATCACGATCGGTTATCCGCATGGAGATGATGACTGGTTCTCGTTCTTGAATTCTGCTGATGATCAGGCCTGGCAATTGTTTATGATTTACCGTGTTCCCGAAGTTTTTATTGCCATGATTGCCGGTTTTGCCTTGTCAATTGCAGGACTGCTTTTGCAAACTACGTTGAACAATCCGCTTGCCGGACCATCTATTCTGGGGCTCACTGCCGGTTCACATTTAATGGTTGCCCTGACAATTATGGGAGGTTCGATGCTCGGATTGGAAATATTGGATCTCGGAATAACGATTTCAGCAACTATTGGTGCTTTGGCTTTCGGTTTGATGATCCTGGTGATCGCTGCCCGGATCCGTTCGATGGTTTCTTTGCTATTAGTTGGAATGATGCTGGGAACCTTCGTTTATTCGATTACGAACATTATCCTGATGAAAGCGGATGCGAATAGTGTGAAAGCTTTTACAATTTGGGGAATGGGTTCTTTGCAACAAGTGAGTATTGACCAAATTCCATTGATCGGGTTGCTTTTCCTGTTTGGGATCGGACTTGCTTTTTTGTTGACAAAACCTTTGAATGCTTTGATCCTTGGCGAGAAACCCGCTGCTATTTTGGGAGTAAAGGTAAAACAGACCCGCTGGAAAATCATTTTTGTTGTTTCCTTGTTGGCAGGATTGGTAACCGCATTTTGCGGACCGATCGGATTTGTCGGGTTGATTGTCCCGAATTTGGTACGTATGTTCTACAAAACCGGCCGGCATGGTCATTTGCTTTTGGCTTCCGGACTAATTGGTGCAAGTGTCATGGTTTTCTGCGTTTTGCTGATTCGCATATTTGAACCGATCATGGTTTTGCCGATTAATAGTTTAACCGCTTTGCTTGGTGCTCCGATCGTTCTGTTTCTCTTACTCAAAAACATTCGCAATGCTTAAGTTCGAAAATTGCAGAATAGGTCATGACCGGATCCTGTATGAAATCCCGGAATTGGAATTGCAACGAGGAGAATTTGTAGCCTTGATCGGGGCTAATGGTTCGGGAAAATCGACGCTAATGGATTCACTGATCCAGGGAAAATTTCCGTATGGAAAAGTAAGTGTTGAAGACCGGAATTGGAATGATTTGAGGTTGATGGAGCGAGCGCACCAAATTACATTGGTCGACAATCATTTTTTAGGGTTTGATTACCTGAGAGTAAGTGAATACTTGGAATTAGGTCGACATTCCTATACGAATTTTACAGGGCGTTTATCAGAGGAAGATCACTCGATTGTCCAAAAATACATTCGAACACTTCATTTGGATTCCCTGTTGGAACAATCTACTTCGACTTTGAGTGACGGGGAACGACAGCGAGTTGGGATCGCCAAAGCATTGATCCAGGAGACCCCCATTGTTTTATTGGATGAGCCGACTGCCTTTTTGGATTATCCGACTAAGAAAGAAGTCATGTCCTTGCTGGGAAAAATCGCTAAAGAAAGCAACCGTTTGGTCATTATCGCATCACATGATATTGATTTTTGCCTGGAATATTGTTCACGAATTCTAATCATTGAAAAAGAAACACATCTTTTAAAATCGTATCAACATCTTGAGCATGGTGAATTAGTGAAAAGAGCTTTTGGTATATCCTAACAATCATCATCTAAAACTGTATCTTTGTCTCCTTGGTCAGCTTTTGCCGAATACGGGATTTAACATGAAAATTATGAAATACTTATTACTACTTACGCTCGTTTTTACAAGCACATTTTTAATTGCACAAACCCGGAGCGCAAGCAATCAAATGCGTTGGGATAAATTGAGCAAGTATTTGAAAACGTTCAAAAATGAAACCGGTGTTAGCAAAGAAGTGGCAGATGCTTATCCTGTTTACAAAATTTCAGGAGTTTGGTATGTTTCGCTTTACGGAAAACGGCTTCCAAATTGTAATTGGGACCTGGTCCAGGAAAACAATATCCTTTTGGGAAGTTCTGTGGGAAAAATTACCACGATGAAGGTTCCTCTGGAGCGATTGAATGAGATCGATTTTTCACAGTTCTATTCCTATATGGAAATTCCGGGTAAGATAATTCCCCAGCTCGATAAAGCGGTAAAAGATACCAGGGCAGACAGTGTTCAACGTGGAATCAATTTACCGGTGGCTTTTACAGGAAAGGATGTTTTGATCGGGGTGACGGATTGGGGATTTGATTACGGTCATCCGATGTTTTACGATACATTGCTGACACAATCCCGTGTTTACGCAGCTTGGGACCAATACAAGCAAATTGGAAGTTTGCCTTCAGGTCAGAATTATGGTGTTGAGTATGATACTCCGTCAGAATTAACTGCAGCTGAAACAGATACGGCAAATATTTATAGTCATCATACACACGGGACTCACGTTGCTGGTATTGCAGGTGGAAGTGGTGCCGGATCTGTTTATCGTGGATTTGGCTTTGAGGCTCAATACCTGTTTACCACATTTTATCTTGATCAGGCTTCAGCAATTGATGCTTTTGTATGGATGAAAGATAAGGCTGAAGCAGCCGGAAAACGCCTGGTCGTAAACATGAGTTGGGGTGTTTATTACAACCAAATGGGAAGTTTGGACGGATTTTCCTTACTTTCTGAGGTCCTGGACGAATTGAGCGGAACAAACAACGTTGTTTTTGTTGCAGCGGCAGGAAACAATAATGGAACGAATTTCCACATCAAAAAAACCTTCAATAATAACTACTTTAACTCGCAGGTCGGTTTTTATTCATATGCTGCTAATCCATATATGTGGGGAGAATGTATTACTGCATGGGGGCAACAGGGACATAATTTTTCCAATAAGATCTCAGTTTACAACAGTCTCGGAACATTATTGGTAACAAGTCCTTATTACTCCACGTCCGCTACCGGATATTTAGATTCGATTTTAGTTGCGGGGAACGACACCATTGTTTTCAACGTTTCTTCAGAAACTGCCAATCCGTTGAATGGGAAACCCGGAATGCAGATCCGGATCCGTTCCCTGAATGCCAATAATAGGATCGTGCTTACTGGTTCGGCAATTGACGGAACAGTTCATTATTGGAACCTTCCTGAACTAACAAATGGTGCCGGAAATTTCGGTCAAACATTTACGGCTTACGGATCGAACGGAATCACAGGAGATTCGTTTTATGCAGTCGGGGAGCCAGGGTGCGCGAATAGCGTGATTACAGTCGCAGCTTATTCTTCGAGTTATGTAACCGGTTCCGGAAATACGGTTGGAGGGACCCCGGCATCTTTTACGAGTATCGGGCCTTTACATAATGAAACAATGAAACCGGATATTGCGGCTCCGGGAGTGAGTGTTACTTCGTCCATTTCGTCTTATACAGATGCATCGTATACGGCAGTTGCTTCGATCACTTTCAATAATAAGACCTATGATTTTGCAAAGTTTTCAGGAACATCAATGGCAACACCATGTGTTGCAGGAATTGTTTCTTTGATCCTGGATGCCAATCCGACTCTTTCCAGTCAACAGGTTAAGGACATTATTAAAACCACAGCCCGATTGGATAATTATACCGGGAATATTGTCGCTCCGGGTGATACGAAATGGGGAATGGGGAAAGTCAATGCGTATGCTGCAGTTAAATTGGCTTTAAATACGGCTTCACTAAATGAAAATACAAGACCGGCCCCTTTTGTGCTTTATCCCAATCCGACTTCAGAAGTTTTGCATGTTTTGAACATAAACAACTTGCCGGTATCTGTTGTGTCTATTATTTCACTTGATGGAAAAATTATTGAACCAAGTGTAAATGAAAAAACAATCGATGTTTCAACACTCAAAAACGGACTTTATTTCTTGAAAATTCAAACTGATATGGAAACATATACGCTGAATTTCGTTAAGGATTAATTTGTCGGGGTTGCTATCCGGCCCAATTTTCCCGGTCCAGGTTCCGCAATTGGATGGCTTCAGACAAATGAACAGTTTCAATGTTCCCGGAATCATTCAGATCTGCTATGGTTCTTGCCACTTTTAGAATGCGGTCGTAGGCTCTGGCTGAAAGCCCGAGGCGGTCCATAGCGTGTTTCAACAATTGTTTCCCTTCGGGTGAGATTTCGCAAAATTCAGTCAGTTCTTTTCGTTGCATTTGCGCATTGCAATGCGTTTGTGAACCTTGGTACCGATGAAGTTGAATGATCCTTGCCCGGATGACGCGTTCCCTTATCTCCGAACTGGTTTCTGTCGGAGCATTAAATGCCAGATCGTCGAAAGAAACAGGAGTCACTTCTACATGCAGATCAATACGATCCAATAAAGGACCGGAAATCTTGTTCAAATACCGTTGAACTGTTCCCGGGGCACAAACACATTCCTTTTCCGGGTGGTTGTAGTATCCGCAAGGGCAAGGATTCATCGCTGCGACCAACATAAAACCGGCCGGATAATCCACAGAAAAACGCGCCCGTGAAACCGTAACCGTTCGATCTTCCAGAGGTTGACGCATGACTTCGAGAACTTGTCGCTTATATTCGGGAAGTTCATCCAGGAACAGAACGCCATTGTGTGCAAGAGAAATTTCTCCGGGTTGCGGATAAGATCCACCGCCAACCAATGCCACATCAGAAATCGTGTGATGCGGTTTTCTAAAAGGTCTTTGGGTAATTAAACCGTTGTTCTTCCCGATTTTTCCGGCAACTGAATGAATTTTCGTCGTTTCCAGGGATTCATCGATACTCATTGGTGGAAGAATTGTAGGCAGTCTTTTGGCGAGCATGGATTTTCCAGCACCGGGTGGACCGATCAGGATTACATTGTGCCCACCGGCAGCCGCAATTTCGAAAGCCCGTTTAATGGCGCTTTGACCTTTTACATCTCTGAAATCGACTTCATTCTCATGCAACTGACGCTGAAATTCTTCTTCGATATTGAATTTTACAGCAGTAAATGGTCTTGAATCGTTCAGGAAATCGATCACTTCCTGCATGTTTTCCATTCCATAGACTTCGATCCCTTCTACAATTGCTGCTTCGGACTCATTTTGTTTGGGAAGCAGGATTCCTTTGAATCCATCTTTTTTGGCTTGCATGACGATCGGGAGAACACCTTTCACGACCTGGAGGGTTCCATCGAGAGACAATTCTCCCAATAGCATGTAATCTTCCAGTTTGTTTGATGAAATTTGTTCGGAGGCTGCCAATATTCCAATTCCGATCGCCAAATCAAACGTGGATCCTTCTTTCCGGATATCAGCAGGAGCCATGTTGACTGTAATCTCCTTTCCGGGGTAATTCAGATTGTTGTTCTTTAGAGCGGCTTTGATCCGTTGATGACTTTCCTGGACTGCTTTATCTGGCAAACCAACCAGCATGAAATTCACTCCGTTTGCAATGTTTACTTCAATCGTAATCGTGGTTGCATCAATACCAAATACCGCACTTCCAAATGTTTTTACCAACATAATTTATTCCGTTTTTACTTTTAAGTTAGTTTAAAAGTTCTTCTGAAACAAATAATCTGATTGTAAATTAATCGAATTTTGATATTTTTTTAATCATTTATTGACTTGAAAAAAAAGCGCTTGTTCGAACAAACGCTTTCAAAGTGAATTACAATTACATTTTTTCCAATGTCAGATAATCCGATTCACTTGGCTCATCATGGTCTAAATCAACTAATGTTACTTTTGAATCAGAGTAATTTTCAATGTGCCAATCATCTGATAAAGACTCATGCGGTGCCGGAATCGAAAGAATAAACTCCAGGTCATAATCGTCGGATGAATCATCACTGCTATTAGAATCATTTCTAACACTCCATGTTCCCGAGTAGGTGTTTCCGGAAGTTAATTGAACTGTACCGTCAGAATTGAAAACCAACGAAGCGTTTGAATAAGATGCTGTTTCGTCGTCACCGCTGTCGATAAACCGCGTAATTTTCCATGTCCCCTCCGTAATTATTTTTTCTACTTTTTTGGCCTGACGTTTTTTGCATGCCGTTAATCCGATTAATAACACGCATAAAATCATTAATACTCTCATTATTCAACCAATTATAGTACAAAGTTAACTTGATTTCAATTAATTAAATAGTTCATTGGCTGTTTTTTGGTTCTGTTTAAACATTTTATCTGTTATATCGAAGGACTTGTGTAACTATCGTCATTAATAGTTATAATTTAAGTCCGATTCCGAAATGGATTCCCCAGGACGAATATCTTCTTCGGATGGCGTCACCCGAAACGGCCGGATTGATCATTGATTGGAAATAAGGATTAACAAAGACAAAACATTTCTCAAAGTTCTTTCGGGCTTCCAGTTGGACGAGGTACGAAATGTTGAATTTGACGGGTTTATATCTATTTGAATTGTTAAATGAAGTGTTCGGATAACCTCCCATTCTTTGTGTAATTCCAACGTTGAAAACTGCTCCCAGGCGTGGAATAAGTTCGTAATCTCCTAATTCAAACCGATAACCGAAATGAAGTGGAATGGAAATCCAGGAATAGCGATTGTGGAATGATCTGGATACCCAGACGGAGTCTGTATATTGGACCGTATGATAAATGGTTGTGTCATGAGGTATCGGGAACCAGTTTCCGATGGAGTCCTGGACCCAAATCGTATCCTGAATAAATTCGGAATAAGTAGAATCTTTCAATTCAGTACTTTTTATATCCACTTTGAATCTTTCTCCGTTTTGTTCGTATTTTACTCCTAATCCAAAAGTGAATTTTTTATAGGACAAATTAGCGTTTACCCCAAAAGAAGGTATCAAAATAGAGCTCTGATTTTGATTGACTTTTTCCAGGTACTCCGGGTTTTTCGAAGAGTCATGAATACTGTTTCCGCCCAATCCGGCAAAAATCTGAATTTCTTTCTTCCAATGATTGTCAGGTGCTTCCAATGTGATTGCATTTTTTTCAACCTGAATGGAATCCACTTGTTGTATCGTATCAATTGTATTTTGGGTAATTGTAGAATCTGTTTCCTTTTTCGCAATTGAATCTTTTGGTTCTTTACTAGTGTTTAAAAGCAACTTACTTTCCACGTTGGATTGTGCAATTTCAATGTTAGGAGATTTTTGAGGCGTCAGGTCCTTTTCTGGCTTTTTTCCGGGCACCTGTTTGTTCTCGTCGGTTTCAACAGATGAATTTTTATTTGAAGTTTTAAGTCGTTTGGATAGTTGGTTTACTTTGCCTGATTGGGCCTGTTTGGAAGTATGTATTTGTTTGTTTATCTTATTTAGTATTTCAAATTCGTTTTTGTCCATTTGAGTTCGAACAGGAATGGCATCAACCGGATGCCGATCGTTTTGGTCCTGTTTGCTTAAACGGAGATTAATCGATGCTTTGTATTCATTTTTTTTAATTCCTTTATTTTCCTGATTTACAGGAGTATTTCCTGCTGAGTTATCAGAGAAAAGGAAATAGCAGAGACCTGTTGCCCCGATGAAAATAAAAGATGCCAGGAACCATAAAAAGAAGAATCTTCTTCTTTTAGGTTCATGGTCCAGTCGTTTGTTTAAATCTTCCAGGAAGGCTTCCGGAATATCGAACTGGCGGTCATTTAGTGACTCGAACAATTTGTCGATATGTTCTTTATCATCTTTCATGACTTTATTTCTTGGATTTGATGAATACTTAGCGCATTTTTTAATCGTTTTCGCGCTTCTTTAATATGCCATTTTACTGTTTCGTAAGAAACCTGGAGTTCGTCCATAATTTCTTTTGAGGTATAACCGTCAATAGCGTAAAGATTGAAAACGAGTTTTGTTGCCGGGGGTAACTGATCAAGTAAAAGTTGTAATTCTTCTTCCTGAAACGTAGCATCAATTTCGGGCTCACTAAGCAATGAATCATTTTTGTAATCATCATTGTAGGAGAATAGTTCTTTGTAGCGCTTGTTTTTCCGGAAATCATCAATGATCTCGCGTTTTACAATTTGTTTGGCCCATGAAAAATAAGCCGTTCCTAATTGAAATTGGTCGATATTCGCTACAATCTTCATAAATGCGTTGTTTACAATTTCCATTTGTTTTTCCTGGTCGTTTGAATACCGGACAGCATTTCCCATTAACACCTGGAATGTGTGGCGATATAAATCCAGTATGACCTTTCGATCACCTTTTTTTATAGCATGAATGGAATCGCGGTTTAATTCAAACAAAAGATACCAGAATTGTTTCGGTCAAAAAATGAAATATAAGCAAAGGATGAGCAAAAGCCCATCCTTGTTTAAACGAGATTTATTTAAGGAAGGTTGTCAAGTAATGCATCTAATTGGGTAAGGGAATATGCATTCAATGAATTGACTACCTGCGTATGGTTTGCTGTAATTGTTGCAGGTACAATTGCTGCGTGAATTGCATTATTATCCAAGCTGATTACAATAAAGTGTACAGCCATTCCAACCGGAAGTTTGTAATAATTTCCTGATGTGAAAATACCGGACTCCAGGTTATAAATAGATGCCATTGAACTTGTACCATCGATTGAAACAAATACACGCGTGTTCGTTGTGGTGAATCCCGAAGGAATTTGGACACTCAGTTTGGAAAGCGGTGCCGGGTTATTCATGTAGTAATCTAAATTTATCCATCCCGTTGAGTCGGGGAATGCCGAATAGATTCCGGTGCCAGGATTTACAAATGCTGAATCGGCTTCTGTCCATGCCAATTGTTCGTTTTCAATCTGACCGTAAAATAATCCCATTTGATTTGTTGTTCCATTAGGGGCCGGAGCCTCAAGCTGGTAATACGTTCCGGGTGCCAGCTTCAATTTTTGTCCGTTTTGTTTTGCTACAATACTGAATTGTCCTCCCGAAACTAATGGACTCATATTATTGCCGGATTTACCTACAGTTTGTTTGTTCGTTAAGATCATATCTGACTTACTGAAGATTTCAATGAGTTCGATTTGTACATTTCCGGTTACAGGAGTTCCATTGGCTGTAACAAACGAATTTGCATTGAAATGTAACACAGTTCCTTGGTTACCGGTAATAGTTTGAGCTTGTCCGGCGTTGATCGTAAATGTTTGAGTTCTGTCGCTAAGGTTGTCATTGAAGAACGTAGTAGCGTAGTTTGCAGGCGGGGTTGGGTCTGGTGTATCTTTTTTACAAGAAGTTGCAAAAATCAGGATGGCTCCTGCCATCAGTACTGATGAAAAATTGAAGCGTTTCATATCGTGTTATTTAATAATTTTCAACAGGAACGGAAATGAATCAATTTCAGGGGGGGATCAGTCATAATTTTTTTGAACCGCTTGAACGTATTATTTGTAACGAAGTCCTGTTTCCGCCATTGTTGTTGGTGTTAATCTTGTATCTTCGGTCCACTAAAAACTCAAATGAAAGAATGAAAAACATACTCATTCTAGCTTATATATTATTCTGCTCCATGGAATTGTCCGCGCAATCTCAATGGATCCGTTTTTCGTTTACTTCGAAAGATTTTCCCTGTGAAGATATCCCGAAGGAATTGACGATTTCGACAATAGTGGCAGGGAAAGACAGTACAGTTTATAAACAACAATTTTCCGAATGTTCCAGGCTTATAGAATTAGCGAAACTTCCGGGAACTTACTCTTTTACTGTAAGAACACAATTGTATCAATCTATTTTACTGAGTTTTGAAATCAAAGAAAATACGGCAGACACGATTCAACTGGGCGAGTTGGTTTTAAAAGAACCCGTTTCCGAACTGGATGAGGTAACAATAACAGGAATCCAACGGAAGTTTATTGAGATTGATGCTGATAAAACCACCCTGACAGTAAAGGATAATCCGGTGTTGTCGATCAGCAGCATTTATGATGCAATTTTGAAAGTCCCCGGAATTATGCCGTATCCCGGAGGCGGTTTTGCTGTAGGCGGACAAATGGCTTCGGTTTATTTCGAAGGAGTTCCAAGCAGTTTGTCAACGGATGATCTGATGAATTTATTGAAAAGTTTACCGGCCAGTTCTGTAGAAACGATTGAAATTATTTCAAATCCCGGAGCTTCTTTCGATGCAAATGTCAGCGGGGCGGTGATTAATATTAACAGTATCGGTAAACCCACCAAATGGTTATCGGGAACTGTAACGTTGAATTATGGTTTGAATCAGAATCAGAAAATTTCCCCGTCTCTTGTATTAAGCAGCCGTCAATCCAAATGGAGCTGGCAGCTGCAGACAGGTTATTCCAACAATGAACGCTCCAACAGAGATACATCGGCACGTGTTTTTAATTCATTCAGCCCGGAGACAGGTCTGAATTCTGACCGGAAGGAGCAAACGCGCAGCAGCTATTATTATTTTAAACCTTCCGTCACGCTGAATTTTTCCAAACGTTCCAGTTTGATCCTGAACTATAATGGCTCTTTTGGAGATACTAAGTTCAAAGGAAATTCGGAGACGGAAAGCTCCGGGATGATTCCTGCTATTGCACTTCAAACGGATTATACTTCACGCAACTATGGAATGGGAAATGAAGGAATGCTAAAATTCAGGCAGGAATTCGATACATTGAAAAGGGTATTAAGCGTAACCGCATTTTATTCCAATTATCAAAACAGGTCCAAAAGAAGTAACATCCAGCGGATTTCGACAGTGAATGATTTCAGTATTCTGGATTATTATATGAATATCAACCGCTTTTATATGAGGGCGGACGGAGAGATCCCTTTTGAAAAAATTAAGTTTTACGTGAATACCGGAGTGAAGTACAGTTTGATGCATGTTGACAATATCGGTTCCTATAATTTAAACAATGATTCCTCGGAGATCTTCGATAATCGCACGTATTCCTCAGAGATCGATTTTGACTATACGGAAGATAACCTGGCTGCGTACCTTGATCTGAAAAAGAAATTGGGAAAGAAAATTACGCTCGGGGCAGGTTTGCGGGTTGAAAATTTCAATCTGAGACGCGCTTCCAATATAACCAGCACAGCAAGGAATAGTTACTTTAATTTCTTTCCGTCATTTAATGCCATTTACCGGATGAATTCATTGGTAAACGTGATCGGGACTTATTCGCGGAAAATTGGAATTCCGGGTTTCTCCCAATATGATCCGAATAATTCGGGGTATTATGATCCCTTTACTTCTTCCAGTGGGAATACTGCTCTGAAGCCCAATTTTTATGACAATGCCCAGTTCAAAATCACTTTTTTTGATTATGCACAGTTTTCGGTCAATTATACCCATTCCCAATTTTTGAACCTGAGTGAAGTTGTCGTTCAACCAAATTCTCTACAGACCGTTCAAACCTTCCGGACGTATAAGAATGTGAACTCGATCAATTATTTTATGGCACTTCCGATCCCATTTGTTTTGTTTACAAAAGGACTGAAATTTATGGATGAACCGGTGGAAGTAGATAAGATGTCGTTTTTGTATATCTACAGTTCCTTCACAAAAACAAGCATCCCGGATTATAATTATGTAAACCGGAACAGGGGAATATGGACATTGGGAGTGTATTCGCAGTTCATTTTGCCCTGGAAAATCCGGATGAATGTGGAGTACTACATTGCCGGGAAAGGAAATTACCAGATTTACGAATTTGTGAGAAATCGTTCGGCGCTTGATGTGTCTTTCAGTAGAGAGTTTTATGAGAAGAAGTTAAAAACTTCCGTCTCGTTTGAGGATATTTTCAATACCGACCAAAGCAATACACGGGTTTCCTTCCCGAACATTCATATGAACAGTTATTCCAAGCAGGATACCCGGATCATTTGGTTTAAAGTCGCTTATTCTTTCGGGAGAGTGGAGAAAAATGATTCGGATGGTTTGAATTTACCGAATGTGGGAGAAGAGAATAAATAAATTATTTACCATGGTATCTGGTGGATAATCTTACACTTATCCCCAAAAAGGAAAAAATCCCGCTCAGCCTTCGCCAAACGGGATTTTCATAATTCATTATTTCTTATAATGCAGCCAATGCTTTTTCGTAATTCGGTTCATCTTTAATCTCAGAAACCAACTCGGTATAAACGACCTCGTGATTCTCGTTCAAAACAACAACTGATCTTGCATGCAAGCCTTTCAAAGGGCCATCCAATAATTCCAATCCGTAATTTTTTCCGAACGTTCCATCTCTGAAATCAGAAAGTGTCACCACATTCTCAATTCCTTCTGCACCGCAAAAACGTTTTTGAGCAAAAGGAAGATCACGTGAAATACATAATACAGTTGTGTTTTCCAAAGCAGACGCTTTCTTATTGAATTCACGTACGGAAGCTGCACACGTTCCCGTATCAATACTCGGGAAGATATTTAAGATCAGTTTTTTTCCTTTGTAATTATCCAGTGAAACAGTTCCCAGGTCTGTATTTACCAATGAAAAATCTGTTGCGTGAGATCCTTTTACAGGTAATTCACCATTGGTGTGCAGAGGATTTCCTCCTAAAGTTACATTTGCCATTTTGTGTGTTTTTTTGCTGAACTAAAATTAGTGTATAATTCGGAATCTGTAATTCGGCATTGCAATTATTTAATTGCCTTAGTCATTTCCCGTTTTCCCGGAGGACCAGGCAGAGAGATTACCTCAAACCCGACCGATTTCAAATCGCGCTTTACCTGTCCTTTTGCACAGTAAGTTACCAATACTCCTCCCGGGCTCAACCAATCGTATATTTTTTGAAATATTTCGGGGGTCCATAATTCGGGCTGGACTCTCGGGCCAAATGCGTCATAGTAACACAGGTCAATAGATTCCTTTCGTAATTCCAGCTCCTGGATTTGTTTTTCGACCTTTTCCAATACGAAGTGCTCGGAAATTTCTCTCGGAGTGTTCCAATCCACCCGGTGCATCTTTTTGAATATTTCCATAGCTTCTTCATCACGGGTGAAAGATGTGTAATTCATACCTTCAATTTCTTCGGTTGTCGGAGGAAAAGCTTCCAAGGCGATGTAATGAACGTACTGATTTCGTTTTTCCGAAGCAAAATAGGTAAGAAGTGCATTTAAACCGGTACCGAAACCCATTTCAAAAATGGTTAAGTAATCTTCGGATTTGGGATTGAGACCGTGTTTAATAAAAACGTGCTGAGCTTCCTGTAAAGCGCCATGGCTTGAATGATAGTGCTCATTCCATTCAGGGAGATAGATAGTCGTTGAACCATCCGCTGTTTTTACCAATTCACGTTTCATGATACAAAGCTAGTTAATGAATAGGGAACTGTCAAGACAATAGGAGCCCGACTAAATTATCAATTATTAATTATCAGGATGAAAACCATTCTTGATAATTAAATCATTCATAATTGCTAATTCCATTTACACTCCGAAATCCACATTTTACCTAAAATTAAAATTCAGATTTTTATCAACGAAAATGAATCCTTAATTTTGCGGCATGAGTGAAAAACAGACCAAAGGCTTAATTTTTATTTTAATTACGATCTGTATCGATTGTATCGGATTGGGGATTATTATACCATCACTTCCGAGTTTGATTGCGGATGCAACGCATTTAACGATCAAGGAATCATCCAAATATTCCGGGATTGTTCTGGCAACCTATGCAGCTATGCAGTTCTTGTTTTCACCATTGATCGGAAACCTAAGCGACCGTTATGGACGCAGACCGATTATTTTGATGTCGCTTTTAGGTCTTGGTTTGGATTACGTTTTTATGTATTTCGCTCCAAGCCTGGCTTGGTTGATTTTGGGTAGAGCTATTTCCGGAATGTTCGGAGCAAGTTTTACAACCGCGGCGGCATATATTGCAGATATTTCGACAGATAAAAACAGGGCGCAGAATTTTGGTTTGATCGGTGCAGCATTTGGAGTTGGATTTATTATCGGGCCGGCGATCGGTGGTATTGCCGCCGGATTCGGGTTGCGGATTCCCTTCCTGGTAGCAGCATGTTTATCCTTGTTAAACTTTATTTATGGATTGGTCTTTTTAAAAGAATCCCTGCCTGCATCTGAACGCAGATCATTCGAATGGAAACGTGCAAATCCGATCGGAGCAATTAAACAGATTGTTCATTTTCCGAAATACAGAGGTTTATTCGTCGTGACATTTATCGTTTTGTTGTCCAATATGGCCATTCATTCGGTTTGGAATTATTACACCATGGCACGTTACGGATGGGATGAGCAAGCCGTTGGAATCTCATTGGCTGTAGTCGGCGTTTGTTTTGGATTAGTCCAGGGAGCAATGGCAGGGCCGATTGTAAAGAAATTGGGAGAGAAGGGGGCTGCTACACTCGGTTTGATAATCCTAAGTGTGGTGACTGTAGGAATCGGTTTGATTCCTTACGGATGGATGATGTATATTATAATTTTACCGTATGCATTCTCCGGAATTGTCGATCCGAGCGTTCGATCACTGGTTTCAAGTCAGGTGAAAAATAATGAACAAGGCGAATTGCAGGGGATTTTTACCTCACTGATGAGTTTGGCAGAAATGACAGGTCCGATATTTATGATGTGGATCTTCTATAAATCCGTGCCTTTGGCAGAAAAAAATTCGGTCTTTTACGGATCACCATTCTTCGTTGCAGCTGCTTTGGCAGTTACCGCTCTGATTTTATTGCGTTATGTATTCAGTAAGATTGCGTTCAAAGCCTCAGAAGAGCTTTTGGACGAAGAATTGGATGAGGAAATGATGGAAAACGAAAAAAGCCCCGTTAGCTAGAAAACGGGGACTTCCATCTTTAATTTACTCAGCTATACAGCTGTTTTTTCTCAACTTGCGGCTTGTGTTCGTTTTGCTTTGCTAAATGCTGAAGCATCTCAACTTATATTACCTAACCGTACTCTATATCTCCATGTGTAAAACTTGAACTGGGCCGCCAGTGAAGAAATATCTGGAGTTATTTTTTACCGAAAATTGCAAAAAGATCGATAATGCTTATTTGATGTGAGAACCATTGAATCATATCCTTTGTATTTAATTGTTTCTCCAAAAATCAGTCTTTTTAGTTGGTTTTATGTTGTCTGTTTTTGCCCTAGTTTGTAAGCGGTTCAGATTCAATGACAAGTGGTAATATAAAGTGATTGCAATTCTTTAATTGATGTATCAATTATTATTTTTGTTTAGGTAATCAATTGACTATGAATAAGATTTTGCACCCGGAAGACCGTAAGGCAATTGAGAAATTAATTACTTACATGAATGAGCATCCGCATGAAAACTTCGATGTATCGAACCACGCGCGAATGATTGGCTTTTCAGTATCAAAATTGAATAAAAGTTTTAAAGCACATATGGGAATAGGTCCGGCCAGTTATTTTCGGAATCTTAAAATGGAGAAAGCGAAGGAGTTGCATGGTAAAGATGCTTATACCTGGACTGAAATAAGTTCCATTTTCGGGTATGCAGATCTGGCTTCTTTTAGCAAGGCATTTAAAAGAATTCACGGATTTTGTCCACGGAATGCAACTTAGAGTGAGTAAATGACGTTATATCAATAACTCAATTTATCATGTACTACAACAATGTTATTCAAGTGGAAAAACTAGAATCGATTATTTTTTATAAGATCGACAGAGCTATTCGGACTTACCGGCAGTTTGCGCAAGCTCGGTTGAAATCTTTGGGACATCAAATTACTATCGACCAATGGTTGGTAATACGCTGTTTGATTGAAAATCCCGGCATTCAGCAAAATGAAATTTCTGAATTGGTATTTAAGGACGCAGCTTCTGTGAACAGGATGATCAATCTGTTGGTGGAAGCAAAGTACCTGAAACGCAAAATTAACAAAACAGACCGCCGGAAAATGGATATTTTGGTGACCCAAAAGGCCTTGGATGCAATGAATGCCATGGATGAGGTAATTCCGGTAAACCGGGCAACTGCCCTTGACGGACTGACCCAGGAAGAAATGCAGATTACTACGAAGGTTATGACCCAAATTGCAAGCAATTGCAAGAAATAGATACCCTTCTTATTGGTTTGGAATCCCGACCCCTGATGATGTTGTCAGGGTGTCGGGGTTTTTGTATTTAGAAGGATCAGTTTTTGATAAATCTGAGCATTTTGCAGACCGAACCATTCATCGAGCCGCTCACAAAATAGATCCCGTTTTGCAAATGTGCGATGGAAATTTGCGGATCCCAGTTTTCAGCCTGCTCCATCGTTTTTTCCATAACAACACTTCCTCTCATGTCCATCACCCGGATTGTTGCAATACCACAATTCTCACAACCAATATGAATGAGGTCGCTTGCAGGGTTCGGGAATAAGCCAAAATCACAATTATAGGAACCCACAGGATTTTGTGTTGCAGGAACATAGGAAACCCAAGGTCTTGCTTGTTTAATGACCAATTGATTGCTACTGTCGATCTTGTATTCAATATCCATTGCAAAAGTCGGATTGTCCACTGCATGGTATAAAACCGCAAAACGGTCATGGATCACTGACAAATACTGGCGAAGCAGATCCAACTGGGTATCGGTCATCAGGAGTGAATCTACATCCAGTAAACTCGAATATTGTATAACCGAATAATTGTCGTTTCCATCCGGATAGCGTTTCAGCAATAATTCCTCAGGATAAGTGTTTTCCGGGTTGGTGATCAACTCTTCTCCCAATTGGGAATTCAGGTAAAAAGTACTATCTGTATTGTAAACCGGATCCGCACTTACACCCACACCATTCACTTTTTCATCATCGAAATTAGGATGGCACAGAACACCCATTGAGGCATAAAAGTGGTTGACACGGTAAAATTCACGCTCCTCGAATGCACGCAAGTTCCACAAACTGGCGTACACTTCCTTGATTGTTTTGGAAATGTGGCCTTCGTCCGGACGATGGGTTTTGGAATCATACAAACCCGCACCGCTGAATCCGGGCAAATCTTCATTGTTTGTACTTGACCGGCAGCGTACCGAAGTTCCCGGAGGAAAGGAATAGTGCATTGCTGCAAGGCTATCCAGCATCCAACCAGGCATACTGGCAGATTCGATCGAATCACGAAGTTCTTCCAACCGGGCATCACGAACCGTTCTGTCATTCATAAAAACAGGATCGTGAAACATCGATTCGATCTGATCAAAAAAATGATTGTGCTTCATGAATTCCTGGTAAAAATAGAAGGGAATTCCAAAACCATCCGGAATGGTGCCTTCCAGGAAACCAAAAGTTCTCATCGTGGCAACATTGGCTGCTTTGGCACCAAATCCGTCGTACATTCCAAAGGAAATTTCACTCAAGGGAAGAATGGAGTTGTAGGACAGATTAAGTGGAGGAACTTGCTCGGTTGTAGGTCGTTTACTTTCATACCATTCATTGACCTCCTCCAAAGTTGCTTCCCGGATCACATAGGAACTCTGATTGGTCTTGAAATAAATGTAATGACCCAATAAACCGGCAATGCTGTCATTTAGTAATGGATCACGGATAAATGCATTTGGAACATTGTCATGAATTGCTCTTAAATTGACATGGGAAAGTGGAGTCTGAATGACAGATGAAATAATCCCGCCTACTCGGGGTAATGAGTTGGGAAGTGCTTCGTATAAAACAATATCCCGTGAATCCGGAACTTCTCCGGGTGACATCAAGCGGAAGAAACCGTAACCTTCTGTTAGGTTTAGCCCCCAGTAATTAATTCCCGCATACACATCCGATTCGAATAACACCGGAACACGTGAGTTTTGATACAGTGTGCTATTATCCTGGTAATCTTGTTCGTTGTTCTCAGTAATGAAATAGGACAAATTGTTGTTCAGGTACGGCATGTTTGCGGCCAGTAATTCCTGTGTTCGTTGTACAACTTCAAATGGTTGGGCTTCATTATTGCTGAAATTGAAGGCATAAGTTCCTAAAGTTCCGTTCGCAGAAAGAATATGCGGGTTGTAAATCAATTGTCCTTTTACTAAGGTAGGAGACAGGTGATTTATTCCCAGGTAATTCGCGAAATCAGCATGAAGGTCATAAGTATTGCTATTGATAAAATAGATTTTAGGTTGAGTTGTGTAGAAATCCAGGATAATGAATTTCGTATATTCTACATCGTTCAGGTATTCAACCCAGGGAGTGCCATTCTCTTCCGTGGAAACAGTTTGAAAAGCTGCAAGCGTATTCAATGTCACTAAAGAATGTTCAGAAGAAAGGGCAGGGGCTGCATTTAAGGGACCTTTTAAAGGCATGGAGTTGAATTCATTCAGATCATCCGTTCCGTCACCATCAGCATCATGCGGATTGTCCAGATCGTATTCCAAAATCTGGTAATGATTGACAGGATAAGCTCTCAAAGGTTCCGTAATGACGGTTGTTCCCTGCTGTCCCAATGTCATGGAGGTTGTCAATGTAAATGCAGAATCCGGATGATGCCTTACTTGTAACAGGTAATATTTCCCGGTGCCCGAATTTACTTCCAAACGGACCTGTCCTTTTACGTCGACTGCGTAATTTTCAATCACAACTTGTCCATATCCAAAAGAAAAAGCCAAGAGAAAAAATAGGATAACAAACGATTTCATTCGCAGGATTTAAAGGTTTTCTGGTTGGAAGACGAATTAATTGGGAAATAAGTTGGAGAAAGGTAGGGAAAAAGAGGGAGGGATCAAAATTGAGCGGATTAAATGAGCAGTGCTTGCTCTTCTCTTCAAAGAGTGTGACTTGAATTGTGCTTCTAACCAAGGATCTTCTTCATTCTCGTTCTCATTTTCATTCTCAAAAGAAAAAACTCTTAGAATGAGAAACAGAAACAGAAAGAGAATGAGGTAAAAAGAAAAAAGCGAACTACTTTCGTAATTCGCTTTTCTTTTGTGTGGGAGATGAGGCATTCGAATGCTGACGCGAAGGTCAGCATCCTGACAATTGCTTTATAAGAAGCAATTCGTCAGGACCCCCGATGCCCTCATCGTATTTTAGCATAAAGTCACATGTTCTTTTTCGGGATAAATTCTTGAGTTTATATTCCAGGATTTGTGCTTCTCCTTTTGTGGTTTTTTGAATTTGCCACAACAATATCCACGGTGCTCCGATTTTCGTAGCTTTTTCAAATCTTCCGTTATGTCTTCTAAGACGTTCTGATATGTCTTTAGTCGACCCTTTGTAAAAAGTGTCGGTAGATTTTGAATAGAGTATGTAGGTATAAAACATGGATGGTAAGTTTCTACAAACAAAAAAAGCCTCGCAAAATTTGCAAGGCTTTTCGTGGTAGTGGGAGATGAGGGATTCGAACCCCCGACCCCCTGCTTGTAAGGCAGGTGCTCTGAACCAACTGAGCTAATCTCCCGATCTTTTTGCTTTTCCGGTTAACCGTTGTTTCCCGATTGCGAGTGCAAATATAAGTCATTATTTCGTTTTGGCAAGCCCTTTTTGAAAAAAAACTTCAAAAAAATCGTGAACCAAAAAGAAGGAACCGAAAATCAAAATCGTATCGGCTTTGTTTGCAGATTCTTGCGCTTTCTCAAGAGCTTTCAGCGGAGAATCGAAAAAAAGTTTTTTTTCTACCCGAGCGCCTACTTTTTCTTGCAAATCCCCGATTCGGATGCTTCTTGAATTGGAGAAGGAAGTAAAGTAGAAATGTGCATCTTTGGGAAACTCATCCAAAATTGCCTCCAGGTCTTTATCCGAACTCGTTCCGTAAATGCAATGCAGTGTTCCTTTGGATAACTCTTTAAGCGAATGAAACAATGCATGAATCCCTTCCGCATTATGGGCACAGTCAACAATTGTTAGTGGTTCGTGTGAGATTACTTCCATCCGGCCGAAAAAACCGGTATTTCGTTTCAGGTTTTTGATTCCTTTTTCGCGGACAGTCTGACCAACACCAATCCCCAGTGTTTCCAGGTAATCACAAACGGCTGAAACAATGGCGAAATTTTCCTTTTGGTAGCCAATGATCTGTTCCGGTAATCGGATATCCTGGTTGGGAAGAATGATCTCAGATTGCATTTCTTTGGCTTTTGATTCGAAAACCGGAAACGTCTCCGAATCTTTTTCTCCCAGAACAACCGGCACGTATTTTTTAATGATCCCGGCTTTTTCAAATGCAATTTTAGCACGTGTATCACCAAGAATATTGACATGATCCAGTCCGATGTTGGTAATCACGGAAATAAGTGGCTGAATGATATTCGTAGCATCCAGTCTTCCTCCAAGACCAACTTCTGCTACCACCATAGAACACATATTTTGATGAAAGAATGCAAGCGCCATCATCCAGGTAATTTCGAAGAAAGACGGTTGAATGTTCCAGGAATGATTTCTCACTTTTTCGCAAAATTCAATCACAAATTGTTCATCGATCGGTTGCCCGTTGATTCGGATGCGTTCTGTGAAATCAAAGAGGTGAGGAGAAGTAAATAATCCAACCTTTTCGCCACTTTCCATTAAAATCGATGCCAGCATGTTTGACACAGAACCTTTTCCATTGGTGCCGCCTACATGAATGAAACGCAATTGCTTCTCAGGATTGCCGAAAAAAGCACTCAGTTCCTCAATATTTTTCAATCCCGGGTTGTAGGCTTGTGCTCCTAAATGATGATACGCCGGGAATTGCCGAAACAACCAATCGATGGTTTCTGAATAGTTCATGAAATTATTGTTGCGGCTTAAAGTAATAGGTAATCGTTCCTTCTTCGATAGGTTTTTCTGAATACTCGAATCGCGATTTTCTGGCATAGCTCATCGCTTGTTCCACGCAACACGGATTGGAACCTTCAGGAGCCAGGGATTGGGCCCAATAAACATCCCCGTTTGAGTTAACCTTTACTTTTACCACGATTTTTTCTGTGATCGATCTTCCGCACATGTACCCGGGAACTTTGATATAATCAGGATTATTCTGGAGTGGTTTTCGACCGTTTACGTTCCATTCAGCGAGATTCTTCCCACTTGTTCCCGAATTCGATCCGATATTTCCACCGTTTCCACCTTCTTGCCTTTGTTGCTGCCTTTTCTTTTCTTCCCGCTCTTTTTTGCGCTTATCCATTTCCTTCTGGATCTTTTCACGTTCAGCAGCTCCGCCGGTCATTTCGAATTGCTTTGCCTCAAAATCATAAACAGATTCTTCTGGTGTTTTCGGTTTGGATTGTTCCGGCTTGGGTCTGTCTTGAGATTCGGAGGATTTATCTGTTTGCGGGTTATCTTCCGGTTTTTCCCCACCATCCTGTGCTTGTGGTAAACCATCTCCATTCTCACCTTCGTAGTTGAATTGTGAGGGAGGAGTCTCCTCTATATTTTGATTATTCAGGGAGAATTGTGTTGTGTCAGTCACATCGCTGAATGTCATAGCATTCAAACCTTCATAATTGTCGATGATTGTTTTGGTATAAACCGATCCGAACCCAAGTGCAATAGTTGCAAACAGAATATACATCAGCACAACCGGTTGGCGACTTCTTGTACGGTACGCTCCATATTGTTTATTCCGGTGCTCGAAAATCGTTTTGAAGTTTTTCGCATGAAATTCTTCCCATTCACTATTGTCTACATATTGGTAGAGTGAAAAAATAATAATGAGTATAAATAGAATATATACGAATAACATAAACCCTCTTTGTAAACCAGTTTAAATCTACAAGTAAAAAACGAAGAATTTGCTTTTTTAAACGACTTTAACGAAAACTAGTTCGCGTTAATTCGTATGACAACAGGAACTTTCATGTTCTTGGTAACTGAAACTTTGTTGAATCTTCCCTGGTCTTTTACGATATTAATTACCTGGTTGATCAGGGTCATGTCGTTTGTGTTGGAACCATTTTTTACGAAGGTCGGTTTTCCGATAATGTTTCCATTCGGATCAACTAAAACGGATAAAACAACTACACAACTTTCGTCTGACTGAATGCTGTTCGTGTTTGGTCTGTCCACCCAAAAACGTTGCGGATCTCCACCGCTTCCAGGACCATTTCCTGGTCCTTCTCCGTTTCCGTTGTCGTTGCCGATTCCATGACCGTTTCCTCTACCGTCTCCACCACCGCTACCACCGGTCCCGAATGGATTGTCACTAACGTGTTGTCCCACCGGGGGATTGTTATTCGGGGTGTTTGTATTCGTATGATTGGAATTCCCGGATTTAACGTGTGAGCTGCTGCTGCTTTGGGTCAAGACCTGTTCCATTTGAGGTGGATTTTGATCCGACTGCTCTACTTTTGCAGGAGTTCCTGAACCACCACCACCAGTCCCGACAGGTAAGTCCTTTAATTCAACCGGAATCAGCTCCATTTCCATATCCTTATAGAGCAATTGCTCCGGAAGCGGAGGAGTAGGAATCCTGTAACCGAGAAAATGGAGGATAGCTACTAAGAGTGTAAACGCAGAGATTGCAATGATTCCCGCAACCTTGCGATCCTTGATCTCTTCAGCCTTCACCGTTTCAAATGCAAATTCTTCCATAATCTTTGTTTTATTTTGTGCAGTTCAACTGCAATTTACCACTCAATTCCTAAAAAGTTCATTTTTTTAATGACTTTTAGCAAACCTAGTTTGCCGTAATGCGAATAATAAGTGGCTGCTTCGTGTTTTTTGTTGTATTCACTTTATTGTAGCGTCCCTGGCTTTTCACTGCACGGATTACCTGATTGATCAAGGTCACATCGTTGGTTGTAGAACCATTTTTCACAAAAGTCGGGGTTGCCACAATGGCTCCGTTCGGATCTATTAAAACGGATAAAACAATGGTACAGTTCTCATCCGACTGAATGTTATCCGTATTTGGGACTGAAACCAGGTAACGGTTTACCTTTTCTTCGGTTTTGGGATCACCATCCTGCTCATCAAGTATTCCATCCCGATTTCTTCCTCTGTATTTTCCTTCATTGATTCCACCGGTCCCGAATGGATTATCACTGACGTATTGCGCACTGGACGAATTGTTGTTCACAGTGTGTGTATTCGTGATATTGGAATTCCCCGATTGAACATGGGAAGTGCTGATCTGCTGTGCCAGCATTTGTTCCATTTGCGGAGTTGTCATATTGGATCGCTGTGCTTTAGCAGGATCACCACTACCTCCGCGAACTTGTTCCAATAGTTGTGGACTAAGCGGGATCAAAGCCATTTCCTCTGAGGATGATTGTTCCGAAATCGGGGGATTTGAAATCCGGTATCCAATGAAGCAAAGTAAAACCAATAACATTCCAAAAGCCGTGAATGAAATCATTCCGGCTACTTTGCGATCTTTGGTCCGATCCGTTTTCTCCGTCTCACTATTGAAGCTCATTGGTTTGATTTTAACCGGCCTTGGTAGCAATCACAAACTTCAATTGATGTTTCAATCCAAGTTGTAAGAGGTCTATCAATTCCTGAACATCCAGGTCATACGCAGGACGAAGCACTACGGTTTCATCTTTTCGCAATTTTGTTTCCTGCAATAAGCGTACTTCAAGATCCTGAGGCGCAACTTCGTCTTTATCCAGGTAATACTTTTTGTCGCTTGTTACAGTTAAAGTTAAATGAGATCCAACTTTCGTATCCGTTTCCTTTGCATCGGGAAGCGGAACTTTGATCACATTCGGATTTGCCAATGTCGAGATAATCAAGAAGAACAAAAGCAAGAAGAACATGATGTCACTCATGGAAGAGGATTCTACTCCTGCATGAAAGCGTCTTTTTCGTTTTAGTGCCATTTTCCGGGACGTTGAATGATATTAATAAACCCTAAGTTCGTTGACTGGATTTTCAGGGTGTAGCTATCGATCATTGCATTCAGGATGTGATATGCAGAATAAGCAATGATACCTACAACCAATCCGGCACCGGAACTGATCATTTTTTCATAGAGACCTCCGGAGATATTCCCGATACTGACGTTCTCGGAAATAGAGATGTTGTAAAAGATTTTGATTACCCCGGCAATCGTACCGATGAACCCGAATGTTGGAGCAATACCCGCAATCAATCCCAGAACTCCCATTCCTTTTTCCATTTTACCAATTTCGATATTGGCAACCTTTTCCATATTGGATTCAATTTCGGAGACCGGTCTTCCGATTGTTTGGATTCCTTCGGCAACCACAGAACCATATGCACTTTGATCGCGTTGCACCGTATTCAACGCATCCTGGATATTTCCTTTTTCCAGGTTCATGCGGATGTCGTTCAATAAGTTGGAATTGTATACGGACATGCGTTTGATATAACGGTAACGTTCGATTACAACATATAATGTATAAAACAACAGAATGATAATTGGAATGATAAAGACGCCGCCTTTCATTACGAATTCCAATGCCGTGATCTTTTCACCTGCTTTTGCTACCTTTTCAGCTCCTTCTTCTCCTGTCTTTTCAACGATTTGAGCTAAGCTCAATAGTGGAGTAGCTAAAAATAAAAGTGTAAATATTGCTGCTTTTTTCATCTGGTTTATAAATGAATACATGAATCAATTTCCAAAAATACGCCCCATTGACAGATGATTTTCCCTTCTATTGAAGAGATATTCACAGTATTTTGTTTATAGGGATTTGTGAGAAAGAAATTCGCGTGTATACCTGAAATAAGTACAGGATAAGGATTTGGTTACAGTAGCGCGTACTTTTTAGTTAGTGAAAGTGGCTTATCCTTCCCGGAAAATAACTGTTGAAACGCTAAGAAGACCTGTTTATGGATTTACCTGTGAAAAAATTTTGGACAATATTTTACGGAGAAATGGAGAAGAAGACTTCCGGTTCTATTTCTTTTTCTTTCTGAAGCTTGCTTTCAGCCAGAGATACCCGATCAATCCTGCAAGCAGCGAAGAAACCAGGATAGCAACTTTGGAATCATTGATGATCGAATGATCGGTGAAAGCCAGGATAGTTACAAAGATCGACATGGTAAAACCTATCCCGCCAAGGATCCCGACACCAAACAATTGTTTCCAGTTTGTTCCTATCGGTTTTTCAGCAAGTCTCATTCGTATGGAAAGCCAGGTGAAGAGGAATATTCCGATCGGTTTCCCTGCAACTAACCCGATAATAATTCCCAGACTCGCGCTTTCAAAAAGTGCTTTGTCCCAGCCCGGTCCGATATCAATTGCTGTATTCACCAGTGCAAACAATGGAAGGATAATGAATGGGACAGGATAGTGGAGGAGTTCCTGTAATCGATGGGAGGGAGAATGGCCTTTTTTGGTATTTTTGGGTTTGAAGGACGGGATTGCGGTTGCCAGGAGAACTCCTGTTATTGTTGCATGGATTCCTGAATGATGCATGAAATACCACATGGCAATTCCCGGTAAAATATACGCCCAAAGAGCGGTTATCTTCAGGTTGTTAAGGATTAGCAAAATCCCGAAGATCGCGAGTGCAATCGCAAAGTTCAGCCAGAAGATGGTTTTGGTGTAACATACTGCGATCACGACAATTGCGCCCAAATCATCAATGACAGCTAATGCGGTCAGGAAGACTTTGATCGAAGTTGGGACTTTATTTCCCAAAAGGGAAAGTGCACCAAGTGCAAAAGCAATGTCAGTAGCCATCGGAATTCCAAAACCCGAAATAGTTGGTTTACCGATATTAAGGACGATAAAAAACAGCGCCGGGATAAGCATTCCGCCAAGCGCACTGAAAATTGGAAGGGTTGCTTTTTTTAAGGATGAAAGTTCCCCCGAACGGAATTCACGCTTCAACTCTAATCCTACCAGTAAAAAGAATACGGCCATCAAGCCATCATTGACCCAATGTTCAATGCTGATTCCGCCAAGATCATTTTCCCAAAAGCCAATATAAGCCTCTTTAATGGAAGAATTGGCTAAAACAAGAGATAGAACAGTAAAAGCAATGAGTGTTAAACCACTTGATCGTTCACTTTCGAAAAATTGCCTGAATAATTGATTCCCGGCTGTTCTGGCCATGCTTATGAACTTATACGAGTTGGTTCAGAGCAATCTCGAAAGCGGCTTTGGCAATTCCTGTTTTGGACGCGTTTGAATCGTGTGCTTTTTTCAATGCATCACCAATGATTTTGCTGGTATCTTCGAAAATTCCTTTGTCTGTCAATTCTTTCAAATCATTACTCATCAGATAGGCAAATACACGCGCCATTCCACAGTTCGAAATGAAATCAGGAATAACGGAAATGTGGTTGTCTGCATAATCAGCAATTGGTCCGAAGAAAATTTCTTTGTCTGCAAATGGGACATTGGCACCTGCCGCAATGACCTGAACTCCGGATTTAATCATACGTTCAACTTGCTCCTGAGTAATCAGACGCGAAGCAGCACAAGGAATGAAAACATCTGCCTGGATATCCCAGATTTTAGAATTGATCTCATCAAATGACTTTAAATCCGGGTGAATGATTTCGTTTCCGTTTTTTGTGAGGAATAAATGCTTGATCTCTTCAAAAGAGAACCCGTTTTCATTGATTAAACCACCAACGCGGTCAATAATTCCAACCACTTTTGCTCCGGCTTGTGCCAGGTAGTATGCTCCGGCGGAAGCAACATTTCCCCAACCCTGAACGATCACTTTCTTACCTTTCAGGTCTCCGCCCCAAATATCATAATAATGAGCAACGGATTGAGCAACACCAAAGCCGGTGATCATATCCGCTACAACGTATTTTCTTTCTACACTCGGGCTGTATTGATTGTCTTCGATTACTTTTAAAACACCTTGTCTCAACTGGCCGATACGATTGATTTTCTGAGCTTCTCTGGGTTGGAAATGTCCGTTAAAAACACCTTCCTGAGGATGCCAGATACCACAATCTTCGGTAATTGGAATTACTTCGTGAATTTCATCGACATTCAAATCACCGCCTGTTCCGTAATAATGTTTCAAAAGAGGAGTAACAGCTGCATACCAACGTCTCAAAACACCTTCCTTTCGAGGGTCTTTCGGGTCAAAATTAATTCCGGATTTCGCTCCGCCGATCGGAGGCCCTGCAACAGTGAACTTTACTTCCATGGTTTTAGCAAGGCTTTCTACCTCACGTTTGTCCAATCCTACACGCATACGTGTGCCACCTCCGGCAGCTCCGCCACGTAAAGAGTTGATAACTACCCATCCTTCTGCTTCCGTTTCAGCATCTTTCCACTCGAAAACGATTTCCGGGCGTTTATTTTCAAACTTGTGAAGTAAATCTTTCATCTTAATTTATTCGTTGGATCATTCAAATATTGAGAAGCAAAAGTAGGAATTATTGCTCTTTCAGCATGAGAAATCGGTGAATTCTCAAGTAAACTTTGTGGAAATTGGGATTCCTATGGCAAATGATGGACTCCGCCAATTACATTTTTGGTAGCACCGGTGACGCTCGAAATACAGTTAGGTTCATTGTTCAGATTTAGTGCGCCCAATAGCCCGAAAATTAAAGCTTCCTTATAATCAATGAGTTCACTGTCTACTGAAATAATTTCACCCGTGTAATAGCGTTTCAAGCGTTCGATCAAAAATGTGTTCTTTGCCCCTCCGCCCGTGATCATCACACGTTTTAATTCTTTTTTGGTACAAAGTTCTCCGATTTGGATAGCAATGTGTTCTACTACAGTTGCCAGGTTGTTTTCGATGTCTTTGTCAAACTTCAGAAGCGGGTAGAAGTGTTGTTCCAGCCACTCGGTTCCTAATGATTTCGGTCCTTCTTCTTTGTAATATTCCAGGCTGTTCAATAAATCCAGCAGGAAGTAGTTCAATTCACCTGCTCTGGCCAGGTTTCCGTTCTTATCGTATTCCAGGTTTTTGGAACGTGCCAATTTATTCATCGGGAGGTTGGCCGGACAAATATCATATGCCTGTACAATTCCTTTTTCCTCGAAACTGATGTTGGCGAAGCCCCCAATATTTATAAAGCCATCTGCTTTTGATCCGAACAGGTACTGATCACCAATCGGAACCAACGGAGCTCCTTGCCCGCCGTAAAGAACATCTTTTGTTCTGAAATCGCCAATGGTACGAATGCCGGTTTTTACAGCAATCACTGCCGGATTCCCGATTTGTGTTGTAAAACCCCGTGCAGGTTGGTGAAAAATTGTTTGTCCATGGGACCCAATTGCATTTACCTCTTCCTTTGAAATGTTGTTTTCTTCAATGAATTGATTGATACAATTTGAGAAGAAGATCCCCAAATCATGGTCCAAGGTCATCAATTGGGAGCCGGATAGTTTGTTGGCTTCATGAAGGCTTGAGAGCAGAATTTCAGGGAATTGGAAGGTGTGAGACGCGTGGATTTTAAATTCCCAATTCTTGTCAGAAATCTTCGTATATGTTGCATAAGTTACATCGACCCCATCCAGTGAAGTACCTGACATTAAGCCGATTATTTGGAATGAATTCATAAAAGACGAAAATTAAGTTTTTATCGGTACATTTGTCTCCTGAACAAATATAAAATAAACTGCGATACAGATGAATTTCGAATTGACAGAAGAACAAAAAGCAGTAAAAGAAGCTGCACGTGATTTCGCTCAAAACGTATTAAAACCTGGAGTTATAGATCGGGATAGAGATCAAAAATTTCCTGTTGAAGAAATAAAACAACTAGGTGAACTTGGGTTCTTAGGAATGATGGTTGACCCGAAATATGGAGGTGGAGGTATGGATACGATGTCCTATGTACTTGCAATGGAAGAAATTTCCAAAGTAGATGCTTCAACTTCAGTTTGTATGTCAGTGAACAATTCCCTTGTTTGTTGGGGATTGGAAAAGTTCGGTAATGAAGAGCAAAAACAAAAATTCCTTGTTCCGCTTGCAAAAGGAGAAAAGATCGGAGCATTTTGTTTATCTGAGCCGGAAGCAGGATCTGATGCAACTTCTCAGCGTACAACAGCTGTTGATATGGGGGATTATTACCTGGTAAACGGTACAAAGAACTGGATTACAAACGGTTCAACTGCTTCTACCTACATTGTAATAGCACAAACAAATCCGGAGCTTGGCCACAGAGGAATCAATGCATTGATCATCGAAAGGGGAATGGAAGGTTTCATTGTTGGGGCCAAGGAAGATAAATTGGGAATTCGCGGAAGTGATACACATACCTTACTGTTCAATGATGTAAAAGTTCCAAAAGCGAACCGTATCGGCGAAGATGGATTCGGATTCAAGTTCGCAATGAAAACATTATCAGGAGGTCGTATCGGAATTGCTGCCCAAGCATTGGGAATCGCTGCCGGAGCTTTTGAATTGGCTGCTGCTTATTCAAAAGAGCGCAAAGCATTTGGTAAAGAAATCTACAAACACCAGGCAATTGCATTTAAAATTGCTGATATGGCTACAGAGATTGAAGCTGCTCGTTTGTTGGTTTACCGTGCTGCTGCAGACAAAGATGCAGGAAGAAACTTTGACCAATCTTCTGCAATGGCGAAGTTATATGCTTCAAAAGTGGCAATGGAGCAAACAGTTGAGGCTGTTCAGATCCATGGAGGTTACGGATATGTAAAAGAGTATCATGTGGAGCGTTTGATGCGTGACGCAAAAATTACTCAGATTTATGAAGGAACGTCTGAAGTGCAAAAGATCGTTATTTCGAGAAATATTCTGGCTGATTAATTAATATCGGCTGTTGAAAATAATAAGGGCGGAAATTTTCCGCCCTTTGTTTTGTGCCATTTTTTTGTGGTCGGACGTAATATTGCGTTTTTACGTCCAATACGATTTTATAAGTAGGGAATAACCTTCTCCAAAGAAATTCCTCTTGAACCTTTTAAAAGGATTAACAGGTCCGAAGGTGGGTTCTGAGTGAAATGCTCGATCAACGGATCCGTTGACTTCAAAAAGATTGCATTCGGATGCATTCCCTTAAACTTCAGGAATTCTTCGCCGATAAAGAATCCGCTTAAGCGGAGATCAATTGTTTGTTGTATAACCTCTTCGTGTACCATAGGTGCATCATCACCCATTTCGCGCATATCTCCAAGAATGAAAATTTTCGCATGCGTATCGATTTTTGCAAAACTGGATAGGGCAGAGCGCATACTGGTCGGGTTGGCATTGTAACAATCTACGATCAAGGTGTTCCTTTCTGTTTTTGTGACCTGTGAACGATTATTTGTAGGCTCGTATCCTGAAATTGCCTGGTTGCAGTTCTCGGGACTGATATTAAAGAATCGACCTATCCGGATTGCAGCCAGGAAATTGATGAAGTTGTATTCTCCTACCAGGTTGGTTTGAATAGCAGGGCTTGAATAATCGGGTTCAAACCACTTCATTTCTACAAATGGGGTAAGTTTCAAAATTGCGCCTCCTAATTCTTGGTCGTCATTGTAAAAGTGATTCTTAGTGGTTAAAGGAAGTTTACCAACGATTATTTCGTCCTGTTTATTCGCAAAAATATGTCCGCTGTTTTGTGCTAAGAAATCAAACAGTTCTGTTTTGGTTTGAATCACTCCTTCCAGGGATTTAAAACCTTCCAAGTGAGCTCTGCCGATATTTGTAATGATACCGTGAGTAGGTAAGGCAATTTCAACCAATTCTTTGATATCTCCCGGTTTATTCGCACCCATTTCAATCACAGCAATTTCATGTGTTTTATTGAGTTGTAAAAGAGTCAGCGGGACACCGATATGGTTGTTGAAATTTCCTTTGGTATAATGGACACGGTATTGGCTTGCCAACACCGTTGAGATAAGCTCTTTTGATGTTGTTTTGCCATTACTTCCGGTGATACCGATGACCGGGATGTGAAATTGATTTCGGTGATGCCTTGCAAGATCTTGAAGAGCAAGCAGAACATCCTTTACTAAAATGGTTTTTCCTTCAATGTGGTACTGTGGATTGTCAATTACCGCTCCGATTGCGCCGAGTTTAATTGCTTCCCCTGCAAAAGTGTTTCCATCGAAATTAGCTCCTTTTAAACAGAAGAACAGACATCCCTTTTGAATTTTTCGTGTGTCGGTTTCTACACCGGTGCTTGTTTGAAATAGTTCGTAAAGTGCTTCCATATATCATGAAAAAACCCTGACATCCATCAGTTGACGGAGTCAGGGTTTCCATTAAGATTTATAAATTATTTTTTCTTTTGTTTCTTTTTACCATAGTTGTGACCAACCGGGCTTCCAACACGATCCATTGCACAACGGAACCCGATAGTACATGTCGATTGTGCCTCGTCTAAGAATCTTCTTGAACCTGCATTCAACCAATATGCGCGATCTCTCCATGAACCACCTTTGTAAACTCTTGAATGATCAGAGATCAAAGTTGTTGGCCAGGAAGTTCTATCTTCCGGTTTGATTGGTGTACCGTTCAAATCGTAAGTTTCGTATTCGTTTTGGTACATAATCAGATGCGGATCACGAGTTGCTTCGTTGATACCATTTTTACGGTCATCGTTATCATAGTAGATAGAGCTTTCGATATCACCATCCAAATAATCGATGTAATCATCTTTACGGTAGTTCAAACGACCGATGTTTTCTTCTTCAGTTACATTACGGTATTTTAATTTACCCGGAGTACCAATGATGAATTGATTGAATCCTTCACGCAACATTGGAATGATTTCGAAAGAATATTCTTCATCTCTACCTTGTCTTGTACTTTCAGCAAAAATACCTTCAAAAATTTCATCTTGTACCAGTGAAGAAGCTTCAATATCGTACTTGTCATTCTTATCCTGAATTGCTCTGTCCAATACTTCATTGATTCGTGCGATCAAAGCTAATTCTACTGAATCTTTCTTTTTGCCGTGAGATACATAATATGGATCCGGTGCAACTCCACGTTTTGTACGGAACTCAGCTTTGTTGTGCATTTGAGTTCCTCCAGGGATAACTGTATCATTCGGATCATGGTTTGCCGCAGATACACGTTGGTAACGCACACGTTCGAAAGCATTCAGATATTCTTTCATACCATGTACATCGTACATTACCTGCTGGTCTTTTTGCTCAACCACTCCATCGTTATTCAAAACTTTTGTTTGGAATACATTTCCACGGAACGGACGGAATTCATCGAAATCTTCAGAAGACAATGGACGGTAAACATCCATTACCCATTCGGAAACGTTACCTGCCATGTGGTATAAACCGTAATCATTTGGCCAGAAAGACTCAACAGGAGCTGTTACATCTGCACCATCGTTCAAACGACCTGCAACCCCCATGTAATCCCCTTTACCTCTTACGAAGTTAGCGCGAATTGCACCTGTGAATTCTTTATTGTCCTGACGCACAAAGTGACCATTCCAAGGGTATTGACGACGCTCAGTGATTACTTCGGTTCCTTCAGAAAGGTTTCCGATCAAACCAAGCGCTGCATATTCCCACTCAGCTTCAGTTGGGAGGCGGTATCTTGGAAGAAGAATTCCATCTTCCATACGAACAATACGCTCACCTAATTTCTTGCCGTCTCTATTAGTCGGATCTGTATCTTTTAATTTTCTTCCTCCCAGCTCTTCATCTTGCTCGAATTGACCTACAAGGTAAGCATCTGTATTAAATGTTTCTGCATCTGCCGCGTCGATATCCCATCCAAGAACACCCTCACGAATTAAGATATATTCGTTAACACGGTCAGTACGCCATTTACAGAAATCAGTTGCCTGTAGCCAGGAAACACCAACTACCGGATAGTCTCTATAAGCCGGGTGACGTAAATAGTAATCTACATATTTATCCATGAACGCTAACGGACTTCTCCAAGAAAGCGTATCTGGTAATGCATTACGATATACCATGCTGTACTTTTCGTAAGATCTTTTGATCCAGTATAAGTATTCCAACCAATGGAAGTTTGTTACCTCAGTTTGATCCATGTAGAAGGATGAAACGGTAACACGAGCCGGACGATTGTTATAATCGAACATAACATCCTGTTCGACCATACCCATTGTAAATGTACCACCTTCGACAAGAATCAATCCGGGACCAGTTTCCTGATCTACAAACGGAACTTTTTGAAAGCCTCCATGCTGTACATTGTTGTAATCCCATCCTGTTGATGAGGAGGAATCTCGACTACACGAAGCTATTGCAACACCTGCAACAGCTAAGATAAATAAACGCAACATTTTCATATGCTTGGTTTGTTTTTTCATTTTTTGGGACACCAAAGTTAAGTTTATAAACGGATTATCAACAAAAGGTTACAAAAAATATTTAGAATGATGGACAAGAGATTGTTTTGAATGTCTTAACAGGACCTTTACACTTTGTATAGATCCCTAATGAAACTTCATGTGAACCACCTGATACACCATTGTTTAATCTTGAAACAGTAACATCATAGCTATACCCGATTCTGAAAGAAGGAGTTGTTACCCCGATAGTCAGGATAAACGCATCTCTGTTTCTGAACCATGCTCCCGCATTGAAAGCACCATATTTGATATAAGTACCAATGTTGATTTCCTGGAAACCTTGTTGGTATTGATATATCACATTTGGCATGATGGACGTTGTATTGTTGTACTTTGATTTACCTCCTAACGGAATTTCAGCACCCATATGTCCTGTGAATCGCATCGGCATCGGTGAATTACCAATGATAACGGACTCATTCGGCATGTTTAAATGGTGAACCGCTCCTCCAAAGAAGAAATGTTTTGAATATCCTACAAATCCTGCTGAAGCGTCAAAGAAACCTCTTGAACCACCTCGCTTTAAATCTCCGGTTTGGTAAATAAAACCTCTTCTTGGGTCAATCATATCCCCAAAAGTCAATTTATCCCAATCCAGGAATTTTTGGTACCAGGCTGCTCGGACTCCAAAAAGCATTGCAAACTTTCTGTTTACTTTTAAGTGGTAAGAGTAAATCAAGCCTAACATAGATGTGTTAATTGTACCCTGACCTTGCATGTCATGAGTAGCTAAAATTCCGATCCCTCCTGAGATGTTTTTGAAGTATTGGTCATAAGATGCGCTGTAAGTAACGTAGTTTCCGGAGAGACTAGGCCATTCATTGCGGTAATTCATTGAAAAACGAGCACATCCATGAGATCCGGCAAAAGCAGGGTTCAGGTACAAAGGGTTTGCGTAAAACTGCGTAAAAGTTGGGTCTTGCGCATATAATTGACACGAGCCAAATAAGCATCCAACAAACGCCAATAGTTTAATATTTCTCATTCGGTTAAGAATATTTCAAGCTAATTTGTAGCATTGGTTCGCCAATGTTACGAAAAAAAAATACAATGGTTACAACTAAATCGCCGAAACACAAAAATAAAAAAAGAATTCATACGTTTGATTGAACATTCATCTAGTTTTCGAATTTTGTGCTATGAAAAACGACAAAACACAAGCAAGTTACATTTTTAACACATATTACAAACTCCTTATTTTTCTTTTGATTGGTCATTCGTCTGTGGCTCAGGATGTTTCTGTTGAAATCCAATGGCAACAGCCGAAAGAAATGGTGATTAACGGTGTTCAGATGATGGTTCCCTTCGTTTCAGGTGGAGGTTTTGAGAATCAACTTCCTGCTCATTCCTTTCAGCAAAAATATAAATCAGGTAATTACCAGGTAACTGCAGTGGATGTGCAAACGGATGCTGTTAGTACATATGAGTCCAACTACCTGAATTTAATTAAAGCTGAAATACCCGTTTCTCCACAAATTCAGGCTAAAGTTTCCAAAGCCCGAAACGAACATTTCCTGATGTCAAAATGTATTCCCTATATCAAAACGCAGTCGGGATACCAAAGAATCATTTCATACAAATTGAGGGTAACGCCCCAGGGACCAATCAGTTCCAATTCTAATTACCTGAAGAGTTATGCTGCGAACTCTGTTTTGAATAGCGGCGCCTGGTATAAAATCTCTGTTTCGAATGACGGAATATTCCAATTGAACAGGGATTTTTTCAAGAATATGGGCCTGGATGTGGATAATCTTGACCCAAAAACGATCAACTTGTATGGAAATGCTGACGGAAGACTTTCCGAACTGAATAATGCCCCTTTTAGTGATGACCTGAAGAAGAATGCGATCCAATTTGTCGGGAATACCGATAGCACTTTTAGTGAAGAGGAGTATTTTTTGTTCTTCGGTGCGGGACCTAATCGCTGGGATCATGGAAGTGGGACAAATTACAAAAGGAATATGCACATTTACAGTGCTGTAAATCATTATTTTATTCACGTTGACGAAACAGATCTGCCGTTGCGGATCCAAAGCCTTCCGGAATCTCCTTTACCATCAAATCAGACAGTTAATACATATACTTTTTACGATATCCATGAGAATGAGTTGGTAAATCTAGTCCAGGGAGGACAGGTCTGGTACGGAGAGCAATTTGATGCAAACCTGACGCAGTCATTTAAATTCAATATTCCGAATGTAGACGTTAGTACCCCGATCCAGGTAGATTATGCAACGGCAAACAATGGAAGTAGCGGAGGAAATAATTTCCAAGTGACTTACAATGGCGCATCGCTGGATACCTTGTATTTGAGTTCTGTTGGTAGTGATTATGTTAGGAATTCGGGGGCATTTTTATTTAATCCGACTTCATCTCCTGTTGAACTTGTTTACACGCTTAACCGGGTAAATGCTTCGGTAAGAGCTTACCTGGACTTTATTGAAATTGTGGGGCGAAGAAGTTTGACGTTCTATGGAAATGCGATGTTATTCAGAGACTTAAATTCGGTTGGTTTGGGAAATGTGAGCTTGTTTAATGTTTCGGGCATGAGTGCAGCCCATCATGTTTGGGACATTACTTCGAAGACAAATCCTCAATCAATTACAGGAACGCTCGTTGGAAATGTTTTTTCCTTTAAACAAAACACAGATACACTCAGAGAGTTTATCGCATTCAATGAAACTTCCTATTCGCAACCCGTTTTTGTAAAGCAGGTTGAAAACCAGGACCTGCATGCTTTGGGTCAATTTAATTACATCATAGTAAGTCCGAAACAATTTATGAACCAGGCTCTTCGTTTGGGGAATCTGCACCAGGCACAAGGATTGTCAACATTGGTTGTGGATGTGGAGCAGATTTATAATGAATTTTCTTCCGGAAACCAGGACGCAACGGCCATCCGACGTTTTGTGAAGATGTTTTATGAGCGGGCAGGAGGAAATACAGCTTTGCAGCCCAAATACCTGTGCTTGTTCGGTGATGCGACTTATGATCCGAAAAATCGCGTTGCGGGGAATAATTACATGATTCCGACTTATGAATACCTGGATTCTGAAAATCACATAGCAGCTTTGGTGACTGACGATTATTTCGGACTGTTGGATAACAATGAATCGATTAATGGAAATGATTTAATGGATATTGGCGTAGGGCGTCTGTTAATATCTACTGCCACTCATGCTCAAACCCAGGTGGATAAAATTGAGCATTACATGAAAAACGGGATCAATTCACCAATCATTTCAAATGATCCGAATAGCTGTTGTATCGGAGAGTCTGCCAATATGTTCGGCGATTGGAGACAGGTTTACACGAATATTACGGATGACGAACAAAGTGGAAGTTTTGTTACTGCAGATGCCGAACCGGCATTTAATCAAGTACAGGCAGCTGCAAATGAAATGAACTGTGAAAAGATCTATTCCGATGCCTATACGCAGGTTTCAACTACCGGTGGGCACCGCTATCCGGATGTGATGAATGCAATTACAGACCGCGTGGAGCGCGGGAGTTTAATTACCAATTATATCGGTCACGGAGGAGAAGTCGGGGCGGCAGAAGAGCGAATCATTACGATTCCGCAGGTGAATGCCTGGACAAACCTGAATCGAATGGGATTGTTTGTTACTGCAACGTGTGAGTTCACGAAATTCGATGATCCTTCCAGGGAATCGATCGGGGAATTGATTTCACTGAACCCGAAAGGAGGATCGATCGCACTGATGACGACTACACGATCTGTTTACATTTCGATCAATACCGTGGTAGTTGCAAGTTTGTTTTCGCACGTGATTGAGCGTGATGCCAATTTCGACCCACTTACTTTCGGTGAAATTATGCGCAGAACGAAAAATACGTCCGGAAGCCAGGATAACAGGAGGTGCTTTAACCTGATCGGGGATCCTGCTTTGAAAATTTGCTTGCCAAAATGGAAGGTTGTAACAGATTCGATTAATCATGTAGCTATTTCGAATGGTGCTGATACCGTTCGGGCATTGACAAAAATGCATGTAGTAGGACATTTGGAAGATTATAGTGGAAACAAACTGACGACTTTCAACGGGGTATTGGCACCAACAATCTTTGATAAGCCGAAAAAGGTCCAAACTTTGGGAAATGACCCGGATTCACCGATCATTACATTTAAAACCCAAAAAAATGCCCTGTACAAAGGACGGGCGACGGTTACGAACGGGGATTTTAAGTTTGAGTTCATTGTTCCTAAAGACATTGATTTCAATTACGGGAGAGGAAAAATCAGTTATTATGCGGACAATAAGATGGTAGATGCGGATGGCTGGGACAGTACCTTCGTTGTTGGAGGAATCAACCCGAATCCTCCGGTTGATAACGTTGGTCCGGAATTGAAAATTTACCTGAACGATGATTCCTTTGTGAACGGAAGTATTTCAAGCGCAAATCCGTTGCTGGTGGTTGAAGCATATGATGAATACGGGATTAACACAGTTGGAAATGGGATCGGTCACGACATTACTGCTGTTTTGGATGGAAATACCGGAAGCCCGATTGTGTTGAACGAATATTACAAATCCAACCTGGACAGTTATCAAAACGGGAAATTACAATATACCCTTCGCAACCTTGCTGTTGGTCAGCATACGTTGGATGTGAAGGTTTGGGACGTGAACAATAATTCGAGTACCATCCGTTTGGATTTCACCGTAACGGAAGATCAGGAGATGCAGTTGGATCATGTGCTGAATTATCCGAATCCGTTTACAACACATACTGTGTTTATGTATGAACACAATCAATCCTGTGCTTCCCTGGAAACTCAGATCAACATTTATACGGTTTCCGGTCGACTGGTAAAAACAATCAATCAGTTAGTACCTACCAATGGATTTAGGGTAGAAGGAATTTCATGGGATGGGAAAGATGATTTTGGTGATCAACTCGCTAAAGGAGTGTATGTTTATCAATTAAAAGTAACCATGCCTGATGGTAAAAAGGCCCAGAAAATGGAAAAATTAGTTCTTTTAAGGTAGTTGCACAATAAAAGTCCTAGTTTTGCGTATTTTTGTCACAATTAAAACTGAAAAATATTCATGCTGTCACATAAATTACTGATTTTTACTCTTTTTGTTAGTTCTCTTTCATTCTCTCAAGCTGGTGGACAAGGAGTAACTCAAAATGACATTCAATTAAATACAATCACAACAGCATTGCCTTTTCTTGGTATCAATCCTGATTCCAGATCAGGGGCAATGGGGGACGCAGGGACAGCTCTAAGCCCTAATTCATCCTCCACAATGTGGAATACCGCGATGTTGAATTTTGCAGATGCAAAATCAGAGATCGGTGTAAGTTATACGCCGTGGCTGAGACAATTGACAAACGATATGCACCTTTCTTACCTTTCAGGTTATGCACGCGTTGGGCAAAGACATGTAATCGGTGGTGCTTTGCGTTATTTCAGTTTGGGAGAGATCACATTTACGGATAACGCAGGGAATTATATTCGTGAGTTTAAGCCGAATGAGTTTGAATTAACCCTTGCCTATGCATTCAAGCTTTCTGAAAAACACAGTATCGGTGTGAACGGGAAGTTTGCTTATTCGAACTTAACGGGTGGTTTGGTTACGCAAGGGACGGAAACCAAAGCAGCTGTTGCGGGTATTGCGGATATCTCATACGCCTACAGAACGGAAGACATTAACTGGTTTAAAGTGAACGGAGTATACTCCTTTGGATTGGTTATTGCAAACGTTGGTAACAAGGTTGCATATTCCGCGAATGCACGAAGAGATTTCTTACCGACAACATTGAGAATAGGGAATGCTTATACGGCGAAAATCGATAAATATAACAGCTTGACGGTAAGTGTGGATGTGTCTAAATTACTGGTTCCGACACCGCCTGTTTATGCAACGATTGATGGTGAGCGAACGCTGATTTCAGGAAAAAGCAATGACGTAGGAGTTATTGCCGGGATGGTGCAGTCATTTTATGATGCTCCTGGAAGAGTGATCAAAGACGATAACGGAGATCCGATCGATAATGGTGACGGAACTTACCAGGTGAAAAAAGGATCCAAGTTCGGTGAAGAAATGCGTGAGATCATGATAGGTTCCGGTTTGGAGTACTGGTACAACAATATTTTTGCTGTTCGTGCCGGGTATTTCTACGAAAACGTTTCTAAGGGTGGCCGCCAGTTCTTTACAATGGGAGTTGGATTTAAATACAACATTTTCAGCTTTGATTTCTCTTACCTGGCAGCACTTAAAAGAAACAATCCATTGGCAAATACAATGCGTTTTACACTTCGCTTTACGTTGGGTGAGAAAGCAGATGATACTGAGTCTAAACCTGAATAATGGACATTCGAATTGGTTTCGGAGTTGATGTTCACCGTTTGGAAGAAGGACGCGAATTTTGGTTGGGGGGGGTAAAACTCCCTTCTTCGTTTGGTGCTGTTGGTCATTCGGATGCAGATGTGTTGATTCACGCAATTTGTGATGCTTTATTGGGAGCTTTGAACTTGCGTGATATCGGGTTCCACTTTTCAGACACAGATCCGCAGTACAAAGGGATTGATTCCAAGATATTGTTGAAAAATGTCATGTCGTTGATCAAAGAGAAGCGGTTTTCGGTAGTCAATATTGATGCAACAGTTGTTCTGGAAAAACCGAAAGTCAATCCGCATATTCCCGAAATACAGGCCGTCCTGGCAGAATTACTGGAAGTTGAAAATGATCGCATTTCGATTAAGGCAACAACACATGAAAAAGTAGACTCATTCGGTGCCGGTGAAGCAGTGAAAGCCTATGCAGTTTGTTTGGTTTCGAAGCGGTAGATATTAGGATGTTAAGACATCAGGATGCTAGGACTTCATTGAAATTGAACAATACAATTTGAAGTCCTAAAATCTTGAAATCCTAAAGTCCTGATGTCTCTAAAATCATATCATACCGGTGCATTCCTTCCCCATATGAATTCTCGGTAATCTTCACTGTTTTAAAACCATACTTTTCAAAAAAAGAATACGAGAATTGGGTGGTATCCAGGATAACCGGCTTGTTTGGAAATTGCAGTTTAATTTCGTCAAGTCGGAATAGCAAAAGCTGTTCACCAAAACCTTTCTTATGGAAATCACGGTGAACCATTCCCCAAACGAAGGTCACAGAATCAATGGAATCAATTCCTTTCTTTTCACCGATGCCGCCGCAACCAATGAGCTTGTTTCCCAGTTCCATCACATAATAAGGCGGGTTGTCGGTGGCTTGCGGATCATTCAGTTTCGTTAAAAAACGCTCAAATTCATTCACTTCTTCCAGGGTGAAATAAGTTGGGACATTTGTTTTGAAAACTTCCATGCAGGAATTCTTGTCGGAATACTTATACGCTCTAATGTTTGTTTTTTCCTGGTTCATCATTGAAAATTCGGTTCTATAAATATAATTGTTGCTGTTCATAATTTCAAAACACAAGTAAGCGCCACCTGCCGGAGACTTTGTATATTTGTTCCTCATTAGAATTCAGATATGAAAGTAAACCCCGCATATAACACGAAAGAAAGCTTACTAGAATTATACAACAAACCATTGTTGGAATTGGTTTTTGAAGCAGCAACAATACACCGCCAATATCACAACCCGAGAGAAGTTCAAATGTCCTCTTTGTTGAGTATCAAAACAGGTGGTTGCCCGGAAGACTGCGGATATTGTCCGCAGGCAGCGCGTTATCATACCAATGTGGAAGCTCATAAATTGATGACTGTTGAATCGGTAATTGAACAAGCGAAAAATGCGCAGGCAAACGGTTCTTCCCGTTTATGTATGGGCGCGGCATGGAGAGAAGTGCGCGACAACAAAGATTTTGACAATGTAATCGAAATGGTTGCTGCAGTAAATGGCCTGGGAATGGAAGTTTGTGCGACGCTTGGGATGATGAACGAAGACCAGGCAAAACGCTTGAAAAATGCCGGATTGTTTGCATACAACCACAACCTGGATTCATCGAAAGAATTCTATGGAGATGTTATTTCAACACGTGAATATGAGGATCGTCTGAACACTATTGATAATGCTAAAAAAGCAGGTTTGACAGTTTGTTCGGGGGGAATCATCGGAATGGGTGAAGCCGTTGAAGACCGGATTGGTTTATTATTGAGCTACATGGAAATGGAAAATCCACCGGAATCTATTCCGATCAATGCACTGGTTGCAGTGGAAGGAACTCCGCTGGAAGACCAAAAACCGATTGAACAATGGGAAATGATCCGCATGGTTGCAACTACACGTATTGCATTCCCTGAAGCAGTTGTACGTCTGTCTGCAGGAAGAACAAAAATGAACATGGAAGGTCAGGCATTGTGTTTCATGGCCGGTGCGGGATCCATCTTTGCAGGAGATAAATTATTGACAACTCCGAACCCGGAGTTTAATGAGGATAAAGAAATGTTCGAAATTTTGGGACTGATCCCAAAAGAAGCATTTGCTGATGGTGAACAACCGGTTTCCAAACCGGACCCGATCATCGAAGCGAGAAAGGAAAAAGAAGCTCAAAGAGCAAAAGAACTGGCAGAAGCTAAAATTGCATCTGCAGGATTTGTTCCGAGAAAAGTCACCGTTTCTTAAACAGGGAGTTTGAAGTTCCAACACAAGTTACAGGATAGAATAGAGAAGGGGAGTTTGCGCTCCCTTTTGTCGTTTGATGACCACATTGATTTTTGGTCGAATGATTACTTGGGGTTGGCAAGGACTGTTCATACCCTGGAAATTACAGGAAGCACCGGGTCACGTTTGATTTCGGGGAATTCGAAATTGGTTGAAGGTGTTGAAATGCAATTAGCCCAACATTTTCAATCTGAGGCCGGGTTGATCTTTAATTCCGGTTATGATGCAAACCTGGGGTTATTCTCATCACTTCCTCAAAAAGGAGACACGATCATTTACGATGAACTGGTTCATGCGTCCGTTCGGGATGGAATTCGCCTGAGCTTTGCAAATTCCTTTTCATTCCGGCATAATGACCTGGCCGACCTTAAAAAGAAAATGCAAAAAGCAACCGGAACTGTTTTTGTAGCAGTGGAATCGCTTTACAGCATGGATGGCGACATTGCTCCTTTGGTTGAAATGAGCCGTTTGTGTAATGAGTTCGGAGCATTACTGATCGTTGACGAAGCGCATTCGGGTGGAATTTTCGGAAACGAAGGGAAAGGTTTGTGCGAAGAGCTGAACATCCAGGATTCTGTTTTTATTCGTTTGTTTACTTTTGGAAAGGCGTATGGAGCACACGGAGCAGTTGTTTGCTGTTCGGATGAAGTCCGGCGATACCTGGTCAATTTCGCCCGTTCATTTATTTATACTACCGCGCTTCCGGAAGCAATGTATACACATCTGCTGTATCAAATCGGACGAAGTAAAGAAGACGGATTAAGAAGACGGCTACAGGAAAATATAACTCATTTTACCCGTCAGATCCGGTCGGCTTTAAGCTCAGAAAGATCACCGATCCAAATCATCGAATTTTCAGACCTGGAAAACTGTAAATTAAAAGCAGAGCAACTGCAAAACGCCGGGATTGCTGTCAAAGCCATTTTGCCACCAACTGTTCCGGCGGGATCTCAACGTCTGCGGATTTGCATTCATGCTTTCAATACCAAAGAAGAAATAGATCAATTAATAGCATTGTTGATATAACCGAAGAGAAACAAAGAACCCTAAGTATTCATTACCTGGCGTTCTTTGGATCTCAGTGAGGTTTACTTTTTTATCGTCTGTTGATCTTACGTTGTCTTCTGAATTGATAGACGGAACCTGCAACGAATAAAATCAACAAAGCAAGCAGGGTATTGGCAATCAGCGGATCTCCCGGATCTTTTGCCAGAGGTTTCCCAACCGGAATTCGTGTAAATGTTTCATTTACTGTAGGGATCAATGACAAAAAGAAGCTGAAAGACAGGCAAAAATTCTCAAAAAAACGAGCCCTCGTATTCCCCTTTCTTTTGGTATGCAAATAAAAGGCGGTCCATACTAAAAGCAGGATGAATAGGGAAAAGACATGCCCAGGATTAAAACCACCCAGTTTGGATATACCCAGGGCTGTTAATGAGGTGATGGTTGTTCCGAATAAGTAGAGTTTTCCGGAAAGCTTTTCCAAATTCACTTTTCCGTATCTTAAGAATGATGCAATTGCGGCTATAAGAGCAATGATGCCAATAAATGTATGAAAGATGCCTAAATAGGATAGTCCCATGATGTGCTGGTTTTGATGAAACGAATTAGTTCAGAAAAGTTTTAATGTCCTCCACCGGTAAGTGATCACCCAGGAAATTTCCGTAGTAAGCCCTTTTTACCAACCCGTTTTCGTCAATCAGAAAATCCGCACCGATTGTATTTGTGTTTCCGTCCTGCTTCAATTTCGACTTGTAGAGTTTTTTACCTTCATTCATTTTTTTGAGTGCTCCGCGGAATAGTCCTTTCAGGATTTTACCTGTACTGTGATCAATATCGTATAATTGATACAGATTTTGCTCCGGGTTAGGAATCATTACGGCGTATGGATGCTCGTTCTCCAGGTACTTTTTCATGTTTTCGCGCGAGCTTTCATATACTGCCAGAACAACCAGGTTTTTTGACTTGAAATAAGTGCTTTGTGACTCAATCTCATGAAAACGGAAGTTGCAAACCGGGCAACCGGTATTCCGGTAAAATGTCAGCAGGATTTTTTTTCCTCTGTAAGCTGCTAAGTCGATTGTTGCCCCGTTCACATCCTGAATAGTAAATTCCGGAGCTGCTTGCTTTTCTTTTATTTTCATACTTGTTTGTTTGATAGTGAATGATTGAACTGCAAGCGAAAGGCTGATTATTAATGTAAGTAACAAGCCCTTCATTTTGGTTAATCGATTCATGATTTGTGTTTAAATACTGCGCCAATAGTGACAGTACAAAGATCCGGTGAACGAAGGAGAAGCATTTTGTGAAATGGTTCAATTAGTTGTCAATTTGGTTCACCCAAAAGCAGGAAATAAATCTGTCAGGAATGGTAAACAGGTAACAAGGGGAAAAGAGTTCTTAGCTGACTGCTTATTTGATCTTTTGCTCCTGCCGGTATTTTTTTGGTGTTTTGTGGTACTTTTCACTGAAGCTTTTGGTGAAATTCGCCAGGTCATTAAAGCCGCAATCAAACGCAATATCGGAGATGCGTTCATCAGAAATCAAAAGTAATTCAGCCGCCTTTTCCAGTTTTCGTCCTTTGATGTAATTGGCAGGAGTATCGTTGTAGTGTTTTGAGAATTCCCTTTTGAAAGAAGAGACGCTCAGGTTATTGTGCTGCGCCAATTCTTCTATGGTTATCGGGGTAAACAGGTGAGCTTCAATGATTTGTTTGAAAGTATAGGTAGTCGGCGAAAATAGCTGTGACAAGATTACCTGGATCGATTCAACGTTCCGGGTTTGTGAAAGGAGCAGTACAATTTCTTTAAATTTCAAAACCAGTACATCTTCATTGACCAGGGAAGGGTTTTCAAAATAAAAAAGCAGCCCTTCCATGTACTTCCGGATTAAAAAGTCGTTGCTGATTGTTTCACTTGATTTATTGGATACCGCATTTCCGGGAGGCTGAAGTGCCAGTGGAAGATCACGTTCGTATATTTTTTTTAATATATCCGGATGAAACGTAATAATGACAATCTCATAATTATTTTTTGAATTCCCGGTTTGGACCTGCTTACCGGAACTTAAACAATTTAAGAATAAGGAATAGTTGCCTGGAAGCTGGTAGTGTTCGTTATCGATCTGATAGTTTATTTCACCTGTCTGCAAATACAAAAAGCACGCTTGGTCACTAACAGGGAAATCAAATTTGAACGGAGGTGTTAAGACAATTTTCTGGATGATTGTCTTTCCGAACAGGTCATATGCTTTGTGATCGATTATCATCAGTAAAGCCAAAATTACAATTAATTTATGTCCTCACAGGTAGCTATTCCTGAAAAAATATACTTGTTGACAGGCCGGAGGTAAGACAATCTTTTAATTTTTTTTGAAATAAAATTTGGAAACTTAACAGTGTTAAGTATATTTGTACCATTCAATATTCAAAATGGGAATAAACGAACGTAAGGAACGGGAAAAAGAATTGTTGCAAAAAAGCATCCTCACAGCTGCCCGTGAGGTTTTTTTGGAAAAAGGTTTTGACCAAACTTCCATTCGTTCCATTGCCCAGCGTATTGAATATAGTCCCACAACAATTTATTTGTATTATAAGGATAAAGATGCCATTCTTTATGCGTTACATACAGAAGGGTTCCACCTGTTAGGAAGCAAAATGGAGGTGC
>CBIHOM010000023.1:0-69462 GCA_966212075.1 uncultured Fluviicola sp. | reverse complement strand
TATTGAAAAAAGGCATTCCGAAGGAAAAAAAGAGGTTGATAATACAATCAGCACAGACTTCAATGCAAATACGTTTTCTTCGAAAGTGGAAGAAGAATTATTAAAGGAATTGCATCTGTGTGATCCAAAGGCGACTTCTGATGATGATCCGGAACACCCGACTTGCAGCCCAAAATACTTCCGTTTCTTTAAATTGAATAAACAAACACCCTTGAAGGACGGTTTCAAATTGTTAATTAAAGCAGGGGTGAACGGTTTTCCTCTAAGAAGATTGTTGATTTTCGAAAGAGATGGAGATGTCTTGGTGAAATTGAATGGGTTTAACGGGAACCTGATTGAAGAGCGCCCGTCTGCTTCAGGTTATAATGATCTGGTAATTCGGTTCCCGGATAATATCAACGAGAATATTACTTATTACAATTGCTTGTTTAAGTGGAAGGACGGCAAGTATGATTACGTAAACTGTGAAGTGATCGATGAAGATGTTCCAAGAAGGGTGAAAGCAGAATTTATTGATTCCATGGGAGTTGAGATCAAAAAAATCCTGGACCGGAACGAAATGATCTTTTAATTGAAAATTGAAAGCGGGACAATTGAAAGAAAAAAATCTTCAATTAGTACAACGGTGGTGTTCTTAAGTTTAAACCTGCTTTTCGATTGTCAATTTTAAATTTCCAATTCAAGTGATGAAATTAAACCTGGTATTTTTGTTGCTGCTTTTAATCCTTGGTGCTTGTGATACAAGTATTCAACCGATAGATCATTACATTTTAGTTCACGATAACTCTTCAAAAGTCTGGCTGGTAGATAAACAATTAGACGGTGATAAAGATTACACGCCGCTTCAAATTGAATACAAAGAAATTATTGTTTTTCACGAATCACGGAATGCCTATTTTCACACGTTGAAAACGTTAGGAACGAAACCTGGAATCAAGAAATCTTATTGGCTCGATGAGTCCAAAAAGGAATTCGGATTCGTAGGGACCAAAAAAAACCTGGTATTTGAAATCGTTACGTTATCCCGCAAGCGGATTGTTCTAAAACCGAAAAACAATTCTTATAAGTACACGATTGTCTTGATTCCTTTTCCTGAATATTAGATTTGGACGTTTGAGATGTTAATTTGAGCTACTGGTTTAATCTTGTCTTTCAGGTATTATTTTTATATTTGCCTGTAACTCAACCTTATGAAAAAACGAGTATATTTTCAATTCTTATTCCTTGGTTTATTTGCTGTTTCCTGTGGTTCTAATGACGAATGCAGGGATTGCGAGCTTGAAAACAAAAAAGATACGGTAACCGAAGTTGATAATTTAGAAGCGGCTTTGAAAGATACTGTAACTGAAAAGAAATCTGTTTCAATTGAAAACAAAGAAAATCATGAGAAGATCGTTAAAAAGTATGGAGAACAGTGGGATTTCTGTACCTGTGTTGTTGCAAATGATTCCATCAACGATGCTTTTGAAAAGGGGAAAATGACCCCGAAACAAGAAGAGAAGCTCATGGCCAGATGGGAGTATGTTGACAGTAAGTGTAAGGAATTGCTGACAACTCCGAATACCACGCCGGAAGAACGTGCAAGACATGACAAGAAGGTGATGAAATGCCTGAAACAAAACGGATTGAAGAAATAGATCTGAAATCAGACAAAAATATTCAAGTGTGGGGACGCAAGGAATTGCGTCCCCACTGTATTTTGTAATTATCATAATTTTTTCAATTTCTTATTGCAATTAAATTGCATTTATTTTATTTTTGCTTCATGAGTAAATCATTGGTGCGGATTATTTCTTCCATTTTGCTGGTTGGTTTCCTGGGTTTCCTGGTTCCGATCAACAATTGGCACGCGCTTGCTCATAACCATTCAACAAAGCATTTAACAGATCATTCCAATGATTTAACCTTTAAACAAGGCATTGAAAAATGTGGGTTATGTGATCTGCAGCTTCCGCTTCTTTTCCACGAAATAGTCAGTGTACGAATTCATTTGACGGCTTCATTTGATTTTCTATTCAGTGATTATATATGCAGTGAATTACCGGTAAAAGACACGCATTTATCTCTCCGCGGCCCGCCGGTGAATGATTTAATCTAAAGATCAGCCTGAATGCTGATAAACTTTCAGATTTTTATTACATCATTCAATTTTCATGAAATTTTATTTATTAGGAGTATTCATTTACAGCTCCTTATGGATCTATTCGCAAAACTGTGATTATTCCATTCAAGGTGAAGTACGTGATATTCATACAAATCAATTGATTCCGTTTGCAAAAGTGTCGATCCAAATGAATGCAACGCAAACAGATTCAACGGGTATTTTCCATTTTACAAATCTGTGTGCCGGACGCATGAAATTGCGTTGTATTCCTCATTTTGGCTGCGAACCGATGGATCTTGAAATAACCGTTCCTGTTACAGGCCCAATCATTTTCAAGGTAGAAACACACCAGGTTGAGTTGGATGAATTGCTGATTGAAGCGTACCGTTTTCCAAGAGAATCCCAGGGGACGATGAGCTTAAAGACAAACGATCTGACACGGATAAAGGGAAATACGTTAGGAGAACAATTAATCCGGTTTCCGGGTGTGACGAGTTTGAGTACGGGGTCTTCCATTGTGAAGCCGGTTATAAACGGCATGCACAGTAATCGCCTGGTAGTGGTCAATAATGGAATTCGCCAGGAAGGTCAGCAATGGGGAAGCGAGCATGCACCGGAAATTGATCCGAACCTGGCAGGGAATTTAACAGTTATTCAAGGTGCTTCAGGCCTGCAATATGGTACCGACGCCATAGGGGGAGTTATTTTGGTTTCACCAGACGATCTGCGCTATCATAAAAATACGGCCGGTTGGGTTAAATTGAATGGAAACAGTAATGGACGTGGAGGAGGAATTTCCGGCTTAATAGCTGGTTCATTTGCCAAATCGGGAAAATGGGCATACCGCCTGCACGGAACAGGAAGAATTAACGGAACTCAAAAAGCACCGGATTACTGGATCAAGAACACAGCGTCCAATGAGTACAGTTACAGTGCAGCAATAGGATATAAAGGAGAAAAGTTTGAAGCAGACCTTTTTTATACGAAATATTCTACGAACCTCGGGATTTTTACCGGCTCACACATTGGTAATCTATCCGATCTGAAAGCTGCTTTTGAAGCTTCAGTACCAAAGGATTCAGGCTTTTTTACGTATCGCTTAGAAAATCCAAAACAATTGGTGCAGCATGATTTGAGTAAGATCCATTTGGCTTACAATTGGAACAAAAAGATCAAAACGAGTTTGGTTTACGGCTATCAATTCAATTTAAGACAAGAATATGATCTGCATAAGGCGTATAATGACAGCATTGCTGCACTGAATTTACCTGCTTTCGAATTGAATCTCTGGACTAACACGCTGGAAGTTAAAACCGAGATCAAACATTCCAATCGGTTTAAAAGTGTTTTTGGGCTGTCGGGATTGGAGCAAAGTAACGCGTATTCAGGAAGGTTCTTTATTCCCAACTTTAAGAAGTTGCAGTTTGGAGGCTACTATTTAGGGACTTACGAGGATGAAAAATGGTTGGTTGATTTTGGAGTTCGTTACGATTATTCGAAGCTGCAGGTGTTTGTATACGAGGATGATTTATTGACAAAACCAATCAAACAATTTCAAAACCCAAGTGCTTCGGCAGGTGTGTCCAGATTATTGGGGCATCACTGGATTGCAAGGTTAAACCTGGGAACAGCTTGGAGACCTCCTTCCATTAATGAATTGTACAGCAATGGATTGCATCACGGAGCAGCTTCTATTGAAATCGGTGATGCACAACTGAAAAAAGAAATCGTTTACAATTCCCAGTTAGGAGTGCAATACAAGTCGCACATTGCAACTGTTGATCTGTCTGTCTTCTATAATTATTTTGACGGATACATTAACCTGCAACCTTCGTTTCCTCCGATGCTAACAATTATCGGAGCTTTTCCGGTGTTCCATTACGTACAATCCGATGTGCAGATTACCGGTTTGAACGGAAGACTTGAAATTCCGATCGGAAAGTATGTTTCCTACCAGTTCCAGGGAAATTTATTACTTGGAACAGACTTGAGAGCTTCTCAATACCTGTACGGAATGCCTTCAAATCGTATCACACAGCGCTTGCGGTTTTCAACAATAAGATCGGGTACCAAATTGAATTGTTTTGTGGAAGTAGAACTGCTGGATGTGTTTAAGCAAAAAAGGTATGTACCGAATTCGGATTATGTGAGCCCGCCAAAAGGGTATGACCTTCTGAGTGCACAGGCTGGAATTATTAAAAAAATGAATAACGGAGAGAATTTGCAAGTTGTTCTTGGGTGCTCAAACCTGACCAATTTAAGTTATCGTGATTACATGAACCGTTTTCGGTATTTCACGGATGAATTGGGACGGAACTGGACGATTAAGGTTTTGGTTCCATTTTCAATTATTAAAAAAACTGATCCACCGCGACGGACGGATCTAAAAAAAGACAAAAGATGAAAAAGACATTAATGATTTTGGCTGTGCTTGTTTTAGCTGTTACAGCATGTAAGAAAGAAAAGAAAAAAGAAGTAGAAAACCCGACAAATCCGAATGAAGAGGAATTGATTACCACATTTAAAATTGTGTTTACGGATACAAGCGGTGTTTTGCCTACTGTGGAGGCTCAGTTCGTTGATGTCGACGGACCTGGCGGAAACAATCCAACGGTTTTTGATACGATCCGTTTAGTTGCCAATGCGACATACAACGCAACAATTACCTTATTGAACGAAGCAGCAATCCCGACCCAAAATATTACGGAAGAAGTGGAAGAGGAGGGAGTAGATCATTTGTTTTGCTTTGATCTGACCGGTTTAAATGCAGTGATTATGCGAACAGACCTTGATGCGAATAATTTGCCAATCGGAATTACCAGTCAGTGGTCGGTTGGAGCTGCTTCAACGGGAACGTCAACAATCCGCCTGAAACATCAGCCGGGAGTGAAAAACGGCCAGTGTGATGTGGGGGAAACGGATATTGAATTGAATTTCCATACGGTTATTCAATAGCCTGTAACGCAGGCAGGCACAACGTGATGTTTCATATTTTAAAAAAGGGTCGCAATTAATTGCGACCCTTCTGTTTTATTTCGGATTTGATTATTAATTAATAATAAATCAAACGCTGAACTTTTGTAATGTGTTTCGCCAGGCGAATAACCTGTTTCGTATAACCGAACTCATTATCATACCAAGTGTAAAGAACTACATTCTTTCCGTCAGGAGATACGATCGTTGCATGAGAGTCATAAACCGAACAACAGGTATTTCCGATGATATCGCTGGATACCAATTCCGGATCGTAGGAGTAGAAGATCTGGTTAACCAAATCTCCTTCAAGAGATGCTTTTCTTACTACGTTGTTTACGTCTTCGATAGTTGTACCGTTTTTCAATTCCAAAGAAAGGATTGCCAATGAGCCGTTTGGAGTTGGTACACGAACAGCATTTGCTGTTAATTTGTTTTTCAAATCAGGAATTACTTTCGTTACAGCTGCACCGGCACCTGTTGAAGTAATTACCATGTTGATTGCCGCAGAACGTCCACGACGTGATGACTTATGCATGTTATCCAACAAGTTTTGGTCATTGGTATAAGCGTGAACCGTTTCGATGTGTCCTTTTACAATTCCGAATGCATCGTTTACAACCTTTAGAATAGGAGAGATGGCATTCGTAGTACAGGAAGCAGCAGAGTAAATCGTTTCATTCTCTATGTCCAAAGTTCCCTGGTTAATTCCGTATACTACATTCGGAACTTCTTTTCCAGGTGCAGTTAAAAGAACCTTAGAAACTCCTTTGGATACCATATGTCTTGCCAATGCTTCACGGTTTGTGTATACACCTGTGTTATCAATTACCAAAGCATTGTTGATACCGTATTTTGTGTAATCCACTTCTTCCGGATTGGAAGCATCAATCATGTGAACGATTTGTCCGTTGATGATCAATGTTTTGTTTTCCAAATCTTCAACCACACTTCCTTTGAAGGCACCGTGAACAGAATCAGAACGCAACAAAGCAGCACGCTTCACGATGTCTTTATCAGTTGCACCACGTGTAACGATCGCACGCAAACGCAATTGCTGACCTTTACCTGCTTGTTTGATCAATTCACGAGCAGCCAAACGACCGATACGACCGAAACCGTATAAAACAACATCTCTTGGCTCAACGGAACCGGAAGCACTTGAGAATTTCCCTAATTTAGAAGCAAGGAAAGATGCTTTTGAATCGAAAGCATTTCCTTCAGCGATCCATTCACTGGATAATTTACCGATGTCGATTTTAGCAGGAGCTAAATCCATCTTTAACAATTCTTCTGCTAAAGAAGCTGTTGTCTCGATGTCGATAGGTTTCTTCACAACGTTTTTTGCATACTCGTGCAAGTTCAGGATTTCTGAAATCGTAGTGTCAGTAAGGTGATTACGGAACAAAACCAATTCGATTCCTTTGTCATAAAGCAATTCACCTACGTGACTTGACAATTTAACAGCAGCGCGTTCTTTTTGAACGTGCATGTTTAACTCTTTTTCATAGCCTAATGCAGCTTCCATTCTGAGGGTATATTTATTTGTGTTTAATTTTCTTTTGATTTCGGATGTGTATAAAGCAAAAAAGGCCGCCCGCGTTAGCAGACAGCCTTTTTTCTTATCCTAAATATGCTTTCAATAACTTATTTCGAGATGTGTGTCGAAGACGTCGGATCGCCTTCTCTTTAATTTGTCGGACACGCTCACGTGTCAGATTAAACTTGGCACCGATCTCTTCCAGGGTTAAACCGTGGTTCATCCCGATTCCGAAGAATAAACGAATGATCTCACGTTCTTTATCTGTCAGGGTACTCAATGAACGCTCGATCTCTCTTTGAAGCGATTCTGCCATCAATGCATGGTCAGCTTTCGGTGAATCCGTGTTTGCCATAACATCCATCAATGTACCACCATCTTCGGAAGAAGAAAGGGGAGCATCCATAGATACGTGACGACCGGAAACGTTTAAGCTTTCTTTAATTTTATCTTCCGGAACTTCCAAAGCCTCAGCCAATTCTTCTGCTGAAGGAGGTCTTTCGAATTCTTGTTCCAGTCTGGAAAAAGCCTTGTTGATCTTATTTAAAGAACCAACCTGGTTTAATGGTAGGCGGACAATACGAGCTTGTTCTGCCAATGCCTGCAGGATAGATTGACGAATCCACCATACAGCGTACGAGATGAATTTAAATCCACGCGTTTCGTCAAACTTCTGTGCAGCTTTGATCAAACCTAAATTCCCTTCGTTAATCAGATCGGGTAATGTCAATCCTTGATTTTGATACTGTTTTGCTACAGACACGACGAAACGTAAGTTTGCACGGGTTAATTTCTCTAGTGCTCGTTGATCGCCTTGTTTGATTTTTCGCGCCAATTCTACTTCTTCCTCAGCGGTGATTAGCTCTTCTTTACCAATGTCCTGAAGATACTTGTCTAATGACTGGCTCTCCCGATTGGTAATCGATTTTGTAATCTTAAGTTGTCTCATGTAATGAACTTCGTTTTATAACGATTAATGAAAATCAGGCTGCAAAGTTACGACGAAATAGAAGTGATTTCCAAATAAAAAAGGCAGATTTTTGGGAGATTTTCATCTCTCAAAAACCATGCCTTAACATTTTTTTAATGTACTCTCCCGAATTCAGTGAATTTTGGGAGGAAGTTTAAAAAATTCAAATAGTTTAAAAAGTTCAAAATGAAATTCTTTGGAACCATTTTGAATCCTTTTTAACGGTTTTGTTTAAAGGCCAAACCCTACATATTCCTTTTTACCGCTTTCGGAAAGAATTTCCAAAAGGATTCCTCCTTTTGATGAATTCAGAAGCCTGGTCAATTGTTCTACCGACTCAATTTGAGTTTGATTGACTTTGGTAATGATGTCTCCTTCCGTTAAACCGCTTGATTTCAACTTACCCGGTTCCAAAGCTTTTACCTTTACCCCGTAACTGACATTCAATTCTTTTTTCTCTTTTGAAGTCAATTCAGCAAAAGTTCCTCCAAGTGCAGTTGTTTTGCTCATTTCTTCCTTTGATTTCAAAGCTGTCTCTCCGTCGACAGATCTTAAAAGGATTTCTTTGATTACTTCTGTTCCGTCTTCTGTTCTTAACGTAAGGTTTACTTTATCTCCAGGTCTGCGTTTCCCGATCTCTTCCTGTAAAGAAGCTACGGAATTGACGTCTCTTGATCCTACTTTCAGAATTACCCAGTTTTTCTTTACACCGGCTTTATCAGCACCACCTTCTTCCGTAACGCTGGAGATGAAGACACCTCTTGTTGAAGGCAGTTTGTTTTTTTCTTTAATTTCCTGGTTGATGTCGGCAATCTGAACTCCCAAATAAGCCCGTTGAACGATTCCGAAATCGATGATGTCACGCATGACTTTGTTTACCAGGTTCACTGGAACGGCAAAACTATAACCGGAATAAGAACCTGTTTGAGAAGCAATGGCGGTGTTAATTCCAATCAGTTCTCCTTTTGTGTTTACTAAAGCTCCACCGGAGTTTCCAGGGTTTACCGCAGCATCTGTTTGAATAAAGGATTCGATCGGAACATTCGAATTGCTTGTTCTGTCAGACAACAAATTGATGTTTCTTGCTTTTGCACTTACGATCCCGGCAGTTACAGTTGATGTTAAGTTGAAAGGGTTTCCTACAGCCAATACCCATTCACCCACACGCAAATCATCGCTGTTTCCGATTGCAATCGGTTTTAATCCCGGAGCGTCGATCTTTAACACGGCAATATCGGTTGAAGGGTCTGTTCCAATTACCGTTGCTGTGTATTTGGAGTTGTCGTTCAATATTACTTCAATTTCCGAAGCATCCTGGATCACGTGGTTATTGGTAACGATATATCCTTCGCTTGAGACGATCACTCCTGATCCTGATCCGCTGCCGTATTGTTTGTATTCGCGTCCCCCGGTTCCCGGTCCATAAAAGAATTCATAAAATGGGTCACGCTGGATTTGTGTACGAACAACTTTGGTAGTAACGTGAACTACTGAGTTGATCGTGTTTTCAGAAGCTTCAACGAAAGACGCTCCTTCTACAGGGGGCATTCCGTTATAGGATACGGTCCTTGCCAAACGATTACCATCAATTACCTGTTCGGAAAGAGGAGTATCATAACTGTGAGATAAAAGGAAACCGAAAGCAAATGGGATCATTCCACCAACAATTCCCAGTCCAAGGTATTTCAATGAGTTGTTCATGATATTAAATTAGTTTATGCTAAATTTCTACGCAATTATAACAGTAATCACCTGATGATTGTTACTTTTGTGCTGTTAAAGATTGTTAAGCTCAAGAGGCTTGTAACTCAATCACAGCAAAGGATGTATGAATTTACGGTTTGTAAAATATCAGGGAACAGGGAACGATTTTATTCTAATCGATAATCGTTCAGGTGAATGGGATAATCTTTCCATTTCAACGATCCGGAAATTGTGTGACAGGCGCTTTGGAATCGGTGCAGACGGTCTGATTAAGATCAATACAATTCCGGGTTACGATTTTGAAGTAGATTACTACAATTCGGATGGTTCGAAAAGCTTTTGCGGAAATGGTGCCCGTTGCTCAGTTGCTTTTGCTCATGAACTCGGGATCACAAAGGATTCAGTTTCTTTTATGGCGATAGACGGGGTACATGAAGCAGTGAAAAAGGGCGGGTTGGTTTACCTGAAAATGAATGATGTATCGGAAATAGATGATTCTCAGAAAGAATACGTACTGGATACGGGTTCGCCTCATTTTATCCATTTCACGGAAAATGTAGCGGATTTCGATATTGTTGCATACGGGAAGCAAATCCGTTACTCGGATAAATACAAACAGGAAGGAATCAATGTGAACGCAATCCACCAGTTGGATGAGCATTCGTTTGAGATCCGGACTTATGAACGTGGAGTAGAGGATGAAACGCTTAGTTGCGGAACCGGTGTAACGGCCGCTGCACTTGCTTTGGGGAAAAAGAACCAGGTGGTCGGAGAATTTGAATACCAGGTAAAATCCCAGGGAGGAGAGCTTTCCGTAAAGTTTACGAATAACAACCCCGGATTCACGAATATTTGGCTGATTGGTCCGGCGTTGTCTGTTTTTAAAGGAGAGGTGAATGTCTGAATTTGACTTTAAGCTGATCCGTAAGGAACTTCCCGAACACTTGCTTCAAAAATCATTTATCTGGATTTGGAATGCCGATAAAATTCCGCCACATATCGGTATTTCCCGTGGTAAGGATTATTTCAGTTTAACTTATCGGAAATCGGAACACTTACAAACAGCTTCGATGCTGAAGAAGGCGAAGAGGTCAATGATCCCATTGGTATTGGCAGAAGTTCCGAAAGGAGTATTTAAATCGGATCCTTTTCTTGTGTTTTCCAGGTATGAGCGTGCAATTGACGGAATTACGTGTTTGAGACCGATTTGCGAGGCGATGCAATTGGAAGGAGTGAGCCAGTTAGTAAATTTGCTAACTTACTTAGAGTCTGAAAATCTTTTGCTTAATGTAAACGGGTTGAATTTACCGGAAGGTTATACCGGAATTCCGGATTATTCAATGGAGGATATTTTGAAGCGGATATCACAGTTGAATGGGATTAAATAAATTACGAATTACGAATTACGAATGAGGTTTCTTAGGAGGTTTTACGATTGTGAGCATTCTTTTGAAAGATATTTAAGACGCGGAATTTACCGGAAATGAGGAGCAATTCGTCTGAAACGCCCTAAAACCAGGTGTTAATTTTATAACGTTTTGATACTATACCCATACGAGACCTATACCATATCCAAGCGAGACCTATACTTGATCTGTAAATCGGAAATTTTGGCACTTTAAGAGAATTGTTCCGGTTACGAATTTGTGTATTATGAGAAGATCGACAGATGCACGAGCCGGAAGCTCGCGCGCCAGCATAAGGGATCCGTATTTTGAAGTACAAAAAGCTAATTATCAATTATTAATTATCAAGAAGGATTTTGGTCCTGATAATTAACCCATTCCTAATTGATAATTAGTCTTAGTAACTTGTTGAAAGAATTCAACCCGCTCAATCCGATTCAAACGGTTTTTCATTTACATTTGAACGCTTCTAAAAGCAACTAAAACAAATAAGTCATGAGTTTAACCGGTAAATCCGTTTTCTTGCGCGCTGTTGAAAAAGAGGACGCGACTAAATTGATGCTTTGGGAAAACAACCCGAAACATTGGAAGATTACCGGGACAGAAGTACCGTTTTCATTCTCATCTATTTTGGAATACATCGATCAGGCACAGCATATCCGTACACATGGCCAGCTGAGAATGATGATCTGTATGAACGGGACTCGTGAACCCATCGGGGCAATTGACTTATACCAGGTGGATTTTAAGCATCTTCGCGCGGCAGTTGGGATCCTGATTGCAGATGAGGATCATAAGAACCATGGGTATGCTTTTGAAGCGCTTACCATTCTCGAAAAATATGCTTCTCAAATTTTGGCCTTGCACAACTTACATTGTTCCATACACAGTGATAATTTGGCAAGTGTAGGCTTATTTGAAAAAGCGGGCTTTGTAAGAGTGGGAGTAAGAAAAGAATGGTACCTGGAAAAAGGTACTTGGTTGGATGAAATTTTATATCAGAAATGTCTGGAAAGAAAAGAAACAAAAAGTTAGTATTTGCAGCGATTGTTGTTGTGTTGATCGGTGTTGCACTGGTTTTCGGGTGGACACCCCTAATGATTTACCTGAAGAAAACTTCCAATAATAAGGAAGCACGTGTTGTGATCGATAATCGTCGTTCCCTGGAAGAGATTGCGGGTGATTTAAAGCAAGCCGGTGTAATCAGTGACGAAGGAGCATTTCTTTCCATGGCAAATTACAAAAAACTGACTGTTGAAAATATTGAACCGGGAATGTATGCTTTTCCAGCGGGCACTTCTTATCGTGATTTGTTAAACTCCTTGAAAAGCGGAAGTTTTGAAGTGGAAGTGATCGTTACATTCAACAATTGTAAAACCATTCACGACCTGTGTTCGAAAGTTTCCCAGTCCATCATGGTCGATAGCACGGAACTGGAAGATTACATTACAGCACAGGAGACACTGAATAAATACGGATTTACAATCGAGCAGGTCCCGGCTTTGTTTATGCCGAATTCTTACCGTATGTATTACGATACAGATAAAGAAGCATTCCTGGAGCGTATGGCGAAAGAGTTCAAAAACTTCTGGACTCCGGCACGCATGGCACAATTGAAAGAAGTGGGACTGAAATCTCCTTCCCAAGCTGTTACTTTGGCGTCTATTGTTTACGGAGAACAATCAAAAAATGCTTCCGAATGGCCAATTATTGCCCGTTTGTATTTGAATCGTCTGAATACCGGTATGAAATTACAGTCGGATCCGACATTTAAGTTTTGCTGGGGAGATCAACTGGAAGGAGTTCAGCGCTTAACTTATGAGCACAGAAACAAAGATTGTCCTTACAACACGTATTTGCACAACGGATTGCCTCCGGGACCTATTTCAATGCCACCGACGGGAGTTGTTGAAGCAGTTTTGAACCCGGATAACAACGATTATTTATACATGTGTGCTCAACCGAATTACGACGGATTGCACAATTTTGCAACCGATTATGCCGATCATGCAAAGTATGCTGCTGAATTCCAGAAGTGGTTAGCATCCGAAATTGCCAATCAATAAGTTATGGAACGCAGATCATTTGTCAAGCTGAGTGCAGTCGGATTGGCTGCATCAATCGTAAAACCTTCTTTTGCGGCCGAAGAATCACAGGAGTTTTCTTTTTCTCATGAGTATTCAGGCGGAGCAAAAATGATTTCGACCTGGAGCCATGGGCAACCCGCAAATAATGCCGGTTGGCTGAAGCTGGAAGCAGGCGGGAGTTCATTGGATGCTGTGGAAGCTGGTGCCAGACAGACCGAAAGCGATGTTACGAACCGAAGTGTTGGAATCGGTGGAATGCCTGATCGTGAAGGCCATGTTACTCTTGATGCCTGTATTATGGATTGGGAATCGAATTGTGGTTCTGTTGGTTACCTGGAAGGAATTGCGCATCCTATTTCAGTGGCAAAACACATCATGCAACATACACCGCATGTTATGCTGGTTGGTGCGGGAGCAAAGAAATATGCAATCCAGCATGGATTTGAAACTATTAAAACCCCGCTTCCTGAAGTGAAAAAGGAATGGGAGAAATGGAAAAAGGAACAAGCTGCGATTACGAAAAAACCGGAGATCAATCATGAGAACCACGATACGATCGGTCTATTGGCGATTGATCAACAGGGAAGAATCAGTGGAGCGTGCACTACTTCGGGATGGGCATATAAATTACCGGGACGTTTGGGAGATTCCCCTATCATTGGTTCCGGGTTATTTGTGGACCAGGAAGTAGGCGGGGCCGTTGCAACCGGTTTGGGAGAATCCATTATTCGAATTGCCGGTGCGCATACCGTTGTGGAGCTGATGCGCCAGGGGAAAAGTCCGGAACAGGCATGTAAAGAAACGGTTGAACGACTGATTCGTAAACACAAGGATATGACCGGTTTACAGTGTGCGTTCATTGCTATAAATACCAAAGGGGAAGTAGGTGGGTTTTCTGTTTACAACGGATTTAATTACGCATTGAAAACCAGTGACCGGGATGAATTGATTGATACTCCTTACGATCGGAAATGGTAAGGGCCGGATTGTTTATTGCGCTCATTTTTTTGACGAATTCCGTTTTGGGACAACTAAATTTATCCTGGAGAGTCCAGCATCCGGTCTCTAAAGCATGGCTTCCGTTGGGGGAAAAAGGATCGGTGCAGGAAGCATTGATTGCTGCGAATCAACTTCCGGATCCTTTTGTGGGGATGAATGAAGATAAATTTACCTGGATCGAAAACCATCAATGGACCCTGGAATCTGAGTTTTTGCTCACAGAATCTGACTTGAAACAATTTATTGAATTGGATTTTCCAAGTGTAGATACGTACGCTTCGATCTTTTTGAACGGAAAATTTGTTGCAGAAACCAATAATGCCTTTGTACATTACCGTTTTGATGTCAAGGATAAAATTGTTTTAGGAAAGAATAAGCTGAAAGTGGTTTTTACACCACCGATCATGTATCAGAAACCACGAATGTCAAAAGTAGGGGTAGTACTTCCTGCTCCAAATGACGTGGGAAAAACAAAAGTGGCACCGCATTGCCGGAAACCGCAGTACCAGTTTGGCTGGGATTGGTCGCTGAGAATGCTCACCATGGGATTTTGGGAACCGGTAAAAGTGGTTGTTTATTCGTCCAACAGGGTCCTGGCGAACTATTCGAATACCCTGGAAGTCAGTGATGAGAAGGCTCTTTCCGAATTTACCCTGCTTTTAGCGAAAGAAAGTAATGAAACTTTTACCTGGAAAAGTAAATTGTTTGGTGACCAAACCCTGAAAAGCGAAAACAACCGGTTGAAACGTACGGAAACGATTTCAAATCCGAAATTGTGGTGGCCAAGAGGGCAGGGAGAAGCCTATTTATATGAAGATCACTGGATTTTGCAAAATGAAAAAGGAGCTATCATTTTGGAAAAAAACGTCCGTTTCGGACTGAAAAAAGTGGAGTTGATCCAGGAAAAAGATCAGTGGGGAAAATCTTTCCAAATCAAAGTGAATAACAGACCTGTTTTCTGCAAGGGGGCAGATTACATTCCCGATGATATTTTTCCTGCACGGATTACGGATGAAAAACTGAAAAATGCTGTTCAAACCATGCTGGATTGCAATTTCAACATGGTGCGGATTTGGGGAGGAGGGTTTTACCCGCGTGAATCTTTTTTGGAAGCCTGTGACGAAGGCGGGTTAATGGTCTGGGAAGATTTTATGTTTGCCTGTGCCATGTACCCGGGAACAGACGAATTCCTGGCAAATGTAAAAACGGAATTGACGCAACAAATTCCCCGATTGGCTTCTCATGCTTCATTGACCTTATTTAACGGGAATAATGAAGTAGACGTTGCCTGGAAGAATTGGGGTTTCCAAAAGGACTACAATTTATCAAAGAAAGATGAGGTACTGATCAGTTTGTACTACCAGAAACTGTTTAAAGAACTGATCCCTCAAACCATTAAGACATTCAGTCCTATTCCTTATGAACATACTTCACCGTTGAGTAACTGGGGAAATGACCAGTTTTATAACGATGGAACCCAGCATTATTGGGGAGTTTGGCACGGAACAGATCCGATAGAGGATTTTGGAAGAAAATCGGGCAGGTTCAATGCAGAATACGGTTTCCAGTCTTTTCCTGAATTGGCAACGCTGTCTTCCTTCAGTAAACCGACAGACTGGAAATTGGATAGCCCATTGATGAAATTACGTCAGAAAAGTTATGTGGGAAATAATATGATTGCAAAGCATTCCGACTTGCTTTATGGCAAAACGGCAGACTTTCAGCGTTTCGTTTATTTTTCGCAGCTTACACAAGCAAAGGCAGTCGGGATAGCTGTTATTGCTCACCGGACAACTTTTCCACGATGTGCCGGGACCCTTTACTGGCAGTTTAATGATTGCTGGCCGGCTCCAACCTGGAGCAGTATGGATTATTACGGAAGATGGAAAGCACTGCAATACCAGGTGAAAAATGATTTCAAAGATGTGACGATTGCAGCGAAGATCGATACATTGGGAAAAGAGAAATATGTGCTTATTTCGGATATTCCGACCGGGTTTTTATGCGAAATTGATGCGCAGGTGTATGATTTCCAGGGAAAATTGCTGGAAAGCTTCAAATGCCATCAAACAATTGCTTATCCTCATGCCGTGGAATTGTTTCCCCAGGAATTAAAAGCATATATGGGAAAAGACTTTGCAATTCAATTTCATTGGAAAGACGAAACCGGAAAAACCTGTGAGCGTTTGTTTATTCATGATTTATTGCCTGAAAAACCGGTAACGATCATTGAACCTGCAGTGACTGTTGAATCATTGGACCCGGTTACAGGAAAAGGAGTTGTACTCATAGAGAATAAAACAATTCTAAAAGATTTTTGGTTTACATCAAAAGACGGAAAAGTGCTGATGGAACAAAATTTTGTCCATTTGCTTCCGGGGAAACACCAAATTGAATTTACGTTCGAGGGAAAGCTAACGAAAGAGAGTTTTTTCTGGTTTTATCATTAACTCAAATTAATAAGTATTTTTAACGAGTTAAATTTTGTAAATAATACCACGGTAATTAATTTTGTCACATGGAAATAGGTAAAGTCATCCAATCGAAATTTAGAAATTCTAAGCACAAAGCTGTGGTAAATCTTCGTTATACCTCAAATTATCTTGGGAATATTCAAAATTCCTACATGGCAAAATTTGATTTGTCCATGCCACAATTTAACATTTTGAGAATCCTTCGTGGCGCCAATGATGCGATCAGTGTCAATTCCGTGAAGGAAAGAATGGTAGAAAAATCTCCGAATACGACGCGATTAATGGATAAGTTGATCGATAAAGGATTGATGGAGCGTGTTCGTTGCGAATCTGACCGCAGAGTAGTATATGTTTCTATCACAGAAGCCGGTTTGGCAATTTTGAAGCAAATCGATGACGATAAGCAGTCGGAATTAGACTTCACCGGGAATTTAACGGAAGAAGAAGCAGAAATCTTAAGTAATTTGTTGGATAAGCTTCGCGGGTAATTCTTAATTACGAATTCCCAATTCCTAATTGGTTACCGGTTTGGAACCAGATAATAAGTTAATATCATTTGGGACAAAAGGCTTTTAATGCTTGTCTTATTGATGTATTTTTGCGCTTTCTTTATTTGATCAGATTTTATGCGCTTTACGCTTTTTACATTCTTTTTCTTAAGCAGTTTTTTTGCAATTTCTCAAACTCCGGAGGGTACAGGCTCTATTGATGGAAAAGTCCTGGATTCCGTATCCAAGGCTCCTTTGGAATACACCATGGTGCGCATTTTCAATGTAAAAGATTCTTTGGTTGTCAATGGAATTTATACGGATGAGCACGGCTATTTTGTGTTGGAAGAGATCAAATACGGAACATATTATATCGTTATCTCCAATCCCGATTACAAGAATAAAACCATTTCGAATATTTCCCTTTCAGCAACTAAGAACCTGCGTAAGTTGGGGAATATTGCACTGGTAAATTCCAGTAAGGAATTGGATGAAGTGGTTGTTCAGCAGGACAAAACGCCTTTGCAATTGGGCTTGGATAAAAAAGTCTACAATGTTGGAGACGACATTGCTGCAACCGGTGGAAGCGTAACAGATGTTCTGAACAATGTCCCTTCTGTTGAAGTGGACCAGGACGGGGCTATTTCTTTGCGTGGAGATGGGAATGTCACGATCCTGATCGACGGGAAGCCAAGTAATATGTCGGGAGGAAATGGAAAGAGTGTCCTGGATGGGATTCCTGCAAGCAGTATTGAACGCATTGAAGTAGTGACCAATCCGTCGGCAAAATACGATCCTGACGGAACATCGGGAATTATCAATATTGTATTGAAGAAAAACGCCAAGCGCGGGATCAATGGAAACATTGCAGCAACAGCCGGAACCGGAGGTTTGTATACGGGGACTTTAGGGCTCAACTTGCGAAATACACGATTCAACCTGTATGGAAATTATTCGTATTCGTACCGTGACGGATACCGGAATAACTTTTCGGATCTGAACCAATACTCAGGTGATACCACAATCAGTCTGAATCAGCAGCGATATGGAGGTGATTTGAATATTACACATACCGCGAAGATCGGAATGGACGTATATGTGAAAGACCGGAACACACTTTCCTGGAGTATTGCAGGAAATGCCGGAGATCGTCAGCGCGTTGGGAACCAGCTCAATACGCGATACAACAATTTCGGGGATACCTTAGCAGTTTGGACCCGGAATTCAAAAGATCCGAATACGACACAAAATATCGATTTTTCTCTTGGGTATAAATGGGATTTTAAAGATGACAAAGGTTCGTTGGACGCGAATGCGTATCAATCGCTTTCACAAGGTACGGATGAGGGATTTTATTTACAGTCGACAGCGTACCCGGCGAATGTTCCTACTACAGATCAACATTTATTTAGCCGTGAAGCCAACGATTTCACGACACTTTCTCTCGATTTTATTCGTTTGTTAAAATACAAGATCCGAGTGGAAAGCGGTTTGAAAATGATCCAACGAAACATGGGGCTGCGTTCTTCTTCGGAATCGCGAGATGCTTCAGGGAATTACGTTTCGGATACGATTTCCAATTTTAACTATAAGTACCTGGAGAGTATCTACTCTGCTTACGGGATTATTGGAGGTCAATTGAAAAAATTCCGTTACCAGGCAGGAGTTCGTTTGGAATACAGCATCCAAAACCCGAATTTAATTTCGAAGAACCAAAGTTTCAAAAACGAATATGTCAACCTTTTTCCTTCGGCGACCATTCGTTATGAAGTGAAGAAAGGGACTGAATTCTCACTGGGATACAGCAGACGTATTAACCGTCCGAATTCCGGGAATCTAAACCCGTTCACTTCTTATGCCGATCCATTCAATTTGCGTAGCGGGAACCCGGCTTTGAGACCGGAATATATACATTCAATCGATTTGGGGCTGGATTACAATTCAAAGAAGTTTACATTGGCTTTTGCTTTGTATCAGCGCTATACGAGCCAGGTGATCCAGCGTGTGAAAATCTATTATGAGAACGGTACTTCAAACGGAACCTTTGCCAATATTGATAATTCGGTGAGTTCGGGCGGAGAGATTGTGATGCAATTACGCCCTGTTCCGATATGGAGAAACATGCTTTCATTTAATGGGAATTACATTACCTATAAAGATGATGATCCAAGTACAAACTGGAACCGCGAGGGCTTTGTATTCGGGATGAAGTTCAGCTCTACCCTGGATTTAATGAAAAAGACATTAACGCTTCAGGTTAACGGGCGATACAGTGCTCCATCGGTTACGGCCCAGGGGAAAATGAATCCGAGAGGTTCAGTGGATTTTTCTGCAGATAAATCGCTGTGGGATGGGAAGTGGGGAATAGGCCTAAGGGTGACGGATATTTTCAATACGCAAGGGTTTAATTTTGAAGTGGATCAGCCAACAGTTTTTCAGTCTTCAGAGTTTAAATGGGAAACCAGAAGGATTATTGTCAGTATTCGGTATAAATTCGGGAAAACTGACTTCAAAGAGGACAAACGCTCCAATGAGAACAGTGGAGGCGGAGGTTTTGATTTTTAAGCTTTTTTAATCACAATCGGCTGAACCGGGTAATGGATCCCCAAATGGATCAAAGCTTTATCAAAACTCTTTGAGCTGCTTTGTTTTTTCTCTTTTAAGGTTTTTGTTTTCATGACTTTCATTTTCTTAAACTTACACAATTAATATGCCACTAATCGGGTTCATTTATTAAAATGTCCTAACAGGTGATTTTATTGTGTGGAATAATAATTAAAGAAAAACAGTGTTATTAATAGTGAATGTTCAGACTTTCGGATATTCAACTAGTAGGCTCTCAGGATTCACGTTCAGATAAGAAGTCTAAAATGAACCGTTTAAATAAAATTATGAGAATATTTAGGCCAGCCTGTTTGTAAATCCTTAAAAGAACCGTACTTTTGTAAGCCCTTTTTTTAACAAATGATCGACGAAGAGCTGTTTCAAGCAAAGAAATTATATCCATTTCAGGAAAAGACTGTAAATGCAATCATAGACGAACTGGATAAAAATGGTTCTGATTATAATCTGCTATTCCAACTTCCGACAGGAGGCGGTAAAACTGTGATCTTTTCCGAAGTAGCGAAGAGTTATATTGAACGTTATCAGAAAAAGGTACTGATCCTGACTCACCGCATCGAATTGTCCGTACAAACGTCCAAGCAGTTGAATGCGATCGGAATTTCCAATAAGGTTATATCCAGTGATGTAAAGAACCTGATCGATGAGGAACACCACCCGTGTTATATTGCGATGGTTGAAACATTGAACAACCGTTTACAGGAAAATGAAAATTTCGTGGACGGAGTTGGTTTGGTGATCGTGGATGAGGCACATTACAACAGCTTCAGAAAGATTTTTCAGTATTATTCCGGAGCAAATATCCTGGGTGTGACCGCTACACCATTGAGCTCCAATAAAGCGTTACCGCTAAATGACCATTACAACAAACTATTGGTAGGTGAAAGCATTGCTTCCTTAATCCAAGGTGGCTATTTGTCTGACGCGGAAACATTTACTTATGATGTGAACCTGCACGGGCTGAAAATCGGTACAAATGGTGATTTCACAGTAAGTTCGTCAGAAACGGTTTACGGAAATTACTTCATGCAGGAGAAATTGTTGTTCGCATACGAGGAAGTGGCAGTAGGAGATAAAACACTTATTTTCAATTCCGGTATTGAAACCTCCCTGAGGGTAGAAGAAACATTCAAGAAAAGAGGCTATAAAATCCGTCACCTGGATTCTACTTTTTCCGATAAGGATCGGAAAGATGTGTTATCCTGGTTCAAAACAACGAAAGACGCCATTTTGACGTCCGTTGGGATTTTGACTACCGGTTTCGATGAACCTACGGTCGAAACAATTATTTTGAATCGTGCTACACGTTCACTGACCTTGTATCACCAAATGATCGGCCGTGGGTCACGCCGTTTACCAAATAAGTCAAACTTCAAGTTAATTGACCTGGGGAACAATGTTCGCCGTTTCGGTTTGTGGCAGGATTATATCAACTGGCAGGATGCTTTCCGTTTCCCGGACCGGTTCCTGGAATCGCGTTTGAGTGAAGATGATGATTTGGAGTTCGAGGTTGAGTTCGAATTTCCACGTCATATGGAGCAGCTGGTAGATACCACGTTCCTGGAAGAATTCAGTATTCGTGATGTGTATTATGACTGTCTGGACAAAGGGGAAAAAGGGAAGCTGGCGGTAGATCTTTCCCTGGCAAATCACTGTGAAGGGATTGTGAGAAAGACAAAAGACCTGGATGATGCTATTCAAATTGTGGATGCGCTTCAGGACCACATCGAGCACCGATTAAAGACGTATACGAAGTGTATCGCAAAAAGCACCCCGAATTACTTCAAATACCTGATGGAAACATACAATCGACAGTTACGCCAGGAGATCCGGATGAAATTTGACGAGATTGAAGCGGAAGCTGAATTGGATCAGTAATAATCGGGACAAAATCTTATAATGTAAAGGTCGCAAATAGTTGAGCGACCTTTTTTGTTGTTTCGAATTTTTCTGTGAACGAATTAACTAAAAGGTTAACAACCGACAATTAGCAATAGTTCGGTTACACTCATATGGTAAACGAATGAACTCAAACGGTTTACAACCGGTAATTGGTAGTTGGCGATTAGCAATTGACAATGGTTCGTTCAAGTTCATTCAGTAAACCAATTAACTAAAAGGTTAACAACTAACAAGTTTGTGTTTCCGGTGCAAGTTGTTTTAGTAAACAAGTTAATTAAATGGTTTACACTTGTCGGATAAGTAAATTATCAGATTTCACATTATCGGAATGATAGTTAGCAAGTTAACTAACTTGTAACAGGAAATTCAGTAAGTCTTAATAGTTGATCAAAATCTCCGTCGTATCAAAAGGAACCGTATTCACACTCAGTGTCCCGTTATTGGTTGTGCCCTGAACGTCGTAATAAATCTGGTATTGCGTGTTTCCATTATTGATGCAGTAAACGCTTTGATCTGTTACATTGATCAATTGCATTTCACCTGTCGGGCAACATTCTGCGCACCCGTTCTTTCCGACTTGTTTGTAGTACTTAATTGTCTTTGTTCCGTCGCTGACAAAATGAAGTCGTGCCCAGGATTTTGCATACAAATTGTAATTGAATACATTGTCATCGTCAAGAGACAAATTATCCAGGGTAGTGGTAATCCCGTCAGTGAAATAGTTGTCCTTCCCAACTGAAATAATGACGCTTTGAAGTTTTTCACGCTCCAATTCGTAGGAATAATTACCACTTGCATCTGTTGTTAGCGCTACTTTTTGAACAGGAGTACTATTGGATGTGGTGGTTACATAAATTGTAACTTTGGCCCCTGCGAGCGGTACATTGAATGATGAGTCGGAAATAGCTCCTTTAATGACATATTTTAAATCTTTCTTCTTACAAGAGAAGGTAAGAACCATCAACAACGCTCCGAAATACAGGACCAGACTTTTCATAATATTAAAATTTAACGCAAACAGCAGGTTTTTTTAAAATAAAAACACCATTTTACCTAACCAGATTGTTAACAACCTTTTTAATGACAATTCCAGCAATTGCTTTTTTAGTCGGCTATACCCCCTGAAATACTGATGTGTATAGACTTTTTCAGGGTTATTAACTAAAAACGTTGAATAAAAAAATATTCACTTTTTTTAACAATAGTGCTGAATCTACGAATAAAGATATTATTTTCGCCGAGTAACTCAAAATTTATAATTATGTCAGAAAATTTAGACGCAACAACAACAGCTCCTCAAGGTAAAGGGATGGCGGTAACAGGATTCGTCCTTGCTTTAGCAGCATTTTTATTAAACAACGTGATGGCGGGAATCGCTATCGTATCTATCGGCTTAGGTGGATCAGGATGGTTAATGTACCTTTGGTTGGTAGTTAACATCGTGAGTGTCGTACTATGTGTTATGGCAATGAGCAAATTGAAAAAAACCGGTGGTAAAAGAGGTCTTGCTATTGCAGGTATGATTATCGGTATCGTTGGTACAGTTTGGGCGATCATTTTGACTATGGGAATGGCTGCTGCTGCTTCAATGTCAGGAGATCTTTCTAACGAAATGAGAGATGCTTTCAAAGACGGAATGCAAAAAGAGTTAAATGACATGTAATAACATGTGATTCAATTTTTTGAAACGAATATGTTTAAATCCCCGTTCCGGTTCAACCGAAACGGGGATTTTTTTATTTTAGAGAAATTCATAATTAATGGAAAGTTGGCGGACAGAAGAAGCGGTGGATAGTTTGGAGGTTCAGTTGAAAGACCGGAGGTCCATCGTACTGACAGTTGTGTGTATCCTCACCTGGGTGGGTTGTGGCATCCCGTTTACCATTAACGCAATTGCTTTTTTCAAAACAGATCTTACGAAACTATTTGTTGATACAAGTAAATCCTCGGGTATTTGGTTTTTCCTGGATTGGTTCATTTTTCCCGCCTTGTGTGCTTTGGGAGCAATTTTCATGTTCCGTTTGAAGCGTTGGGGATTTTGGATTTATTGTGCAGGACAAATCCCTCCGATCATTTATTCAGTATATATGGTGATCAGTTTGACCAAAAGTTTAGGTTCCGGGGTCTTTTTCGGTTTGTTGTGGAATTGCTTATCCATTGCATTCGTCGTTGTTTATGCGGTAGAGATGAAGAAATTGTCCCGCAAACCGATTTCAACTGATTTTTAATTTCTATTTTAGCACGCTTACTTAATAATTTAAATACTATTTTACTTATGGCAGGTCTGATTCTCATTGCTGTTCTTCTTTATTTTGCCCTTATCGGAGGAATAATTTTAACGTGCGTTATGTATGTTAAGAACCTGATGGATCTATTAAAAGAAGTTGATCCTAAAAACCGATTGGTTCACCCGGGATTTGTATGGATGCTTTTCATCCCGTTTTACGGAGCGTTTATTTATCCATTCATGCTATATCCGAGAATTGCTGAAAGCCTGAGACGTGAGTTTGATTCCCGTAACAGCCCGCAACCGGGTGATTATGGAAAATCATTAGGGATTACACTTCCCATTTTATTAATTTGTTGTATTATTCCTTTTCTCGGAATTTTGTCTTTGCTTGGGGTCATTGTTTTAGGGATTATTTTCTGGGTTAAAATGGCACAATACAAAAGAGCATTAAGAACACTTCCCAAAGCTGATGGCGGAGTGAGAATTTCAGGTGCTACAGATTTATTAGATTAATTTATTAAAGAGAATTATATGTACGGTGAAGCTATGCTTTTTGCTATAATATTTGCAATTATCATCCTTTCTGGAGTAATTGTTGTTTTTGTATTTTATTTAAAGAATTTACAAGACATGTTGAGGGAATGCGATCCTTCAAATTTGCAACTTCCTCCAGGTAACGTGTGGTTGATGTTTATTCCATTGTTCAATATTGTTTATGGATTCATCATGTATCCTAAAATAAGTGAGTCCCTTAGAAGGGAATTTGAATACAGAGGCGCTCCTCAATCAGGTGATTATTTGAAAGCTCTGGGAATAGTAATGCCTATTTTGAATGTGGCTGGACTCATTCCTGTTCAGGCAATTAAAGGCGTTATTGGCTTGGGAGGCTTGGTAGTGCTGATTATTTACTGGGTGAAGGCTGCAGAAATGAAAAACAAATTGCGTTCACTTCCTAAAGGAGAAGGAGGAGTGAAGTTTTCTGATAACCCGGATTTACTGGATTAATACTAAAAAATATGGATACTTTAGATAGAGATATTGAATTGGATTCTGACAAATTAAAAATCAACAATTCAATCAAAGAGAATTTAATTACTGCGGCAAAGTGGGCGCGTTTCCTGGCAATAATCGGTTTTGTTTTTACCGGCTTTATGGGGATTGCATCTTTGGTTTTGCTGGTGTCAGCAATGGCTAGCGGTATTGGAATGCTGATGATGTTGGCTGTTGTCTATATCGGATTGACGGTTGTCATGATTCTCCCCTCGCTGTACCTGATCCGTTTTGCAGGTTCAACTGAAAAAGGTTTGAATTCGAATAAACAGGGTGAATTCGATTATGGGATTCAAAATTTGAAGTCCCTGTTCAAGTTCGGAGGGATCTATACGATTGTAGTTATCGCGCTTTATATTGTATATATATTTGTATTGGCTGGGATCGGATTCGACCGCGTTTTTTAAGGTTGGAAAACACGTACTTATTGAAGGAGTCCTGGCACAAAGTCAGGACTCTTTTTTTTGTTTGATAAACTCCGAATTAAAAGCAGTTTTTCAGCCAGAATGTTATCTTTGTTTTCCTAAAAATTGAATATGTCTGACGATAAGAAAATCATATTTTCCATGGTCGGAGTTTCCAAAGTAACTCCCCAAGGAAAACAAATCATTAAAAACATTTACCTGTCATTTTTCTACGGTGCAAAAATCGGGATCATCGGTTTGAACGGTTCCGGAAAATCTACCGTTATGAAGATTATTGCCGGATTGGATAAATCTTACCAGGGTGATGTAGTCTTCTCTCCGGGGTATACTGTTGGATACTTGCCTCAGGAACCGGAGTTGGACCTGAAAAAGACAGTGAAGGAAGTCGTGATGGAAGGAGTTCAGGATATCGTGGATGTTCTGAAAGAATACGAGGAAATCAATGCTGCTTTCATGGACGAGGATGTCTTGAATGATCCCGATAAAATGGATAAACTGATTGCACGTCAGGGAGTGGTACAGGACAAGATCGATGCGGTAGATGCCTGGGAACTGGATAACAAATTGGAGCGTGCGATGGATGCTTTGCGCTGTCCGCCGGATGATCAACTGATCGAAACACTTTCCGGAGGTGAGAAGCGTCGGGTGGCTTTGTGTCGTTTGTTGTTGCAGAATCCGGATATTTTATTGCTGGATGAGCCTACCAACCACCTGGATGCGGAATCAATTGACTGGTTGGAGCAACATTTACAACAATACAAAGGAACAGTAATCGCTGTAACCCACGACCGTTACTTCCTGGATAACGTAGCAGGATGGATCCTGGAATTGGATCGCGGAGAAGGAATTCCTTGGAAAGGGAATTATTCTTCCTGGTTGGAGCAAAAAGGAAATCGCCTGAAAGAAGAGGAGAAAACAGAATCGAAACGTCAGAAAATGCTTGCGCGTGAGTTGGAGTGGGTGCGTATGAACCCGAAAGGACGCCACGCGAAGAACAAAGCTCGGATCCAGAATTACGATAAAATGATGTCCGAAGAAATGAAGGATAAAGAAGTGAAATTGGAAATTCCGATTCCGAATGGTCCTCGTTTGGGTAATAATGTGATTGATGCGGAACATGTAATGAAAGCATTTGGAGATAAATTGTTGTATGATGATTTAAATTTCAAATTGCCGCCTGCAGGAATTGTTGGTATTATAGGGCCGAATGGTGCCGGTAAAACAACCATTTTCAAAATGATCATGAATGAGTTACAACCGGATAAAGGTCAGTTTAAAGTGGGTGAAACCGTGAAGATCGGTTACGTAGACCAAACGCATAAAGACATTTCCCCGGAAAAAACAGTTTTTGAAGTGATCGGTGGAGGGAATGAATTCATTGAAATCGGAAATCAAAAGTTCAATGCACGCGCTTACCTGTCGAAATTCAACTTTGCAGGTTCTGATCAAAGCAAAAAAGTAGGAGTGCTTTCGGGTGGTGAACGAAACCGTTTGCACCTGGCAATGACTCTGATGACAGAAGCGAATGTGTTATTGCTCGATGAGCCTACCAACGACATTGATGTAAATACACTGCGTGCGTTGGAGGAAGGAATTGAAAGTTTTGCAGGTTGTGCGGTAGTTATTTCCCACGACCGCTGGTTCCTGGACCGTATCTGTACGCACATCCTGGCATTCGAGGGAGATTCCCAGGTTGTTTGGTTTGAAGGATCTTATTCGGAATACGAAGAGAACAAGCGTAAACGTCTGGGAGATGCTGCACCGAAGCGGATTAAATATAGAAAATTGGTTTAATTAAAGAGGAGATTTGAGTTTCCTCCCTTGAGGGAGGACTAAGGAGGGTGGCTTCGGAGAAATGTTAGCCATCCCCTCGATCCCACTTCAAAGGGGGAAGAATTCAAATCCTTTCAATTTGAAAAAAATGGATCCTCTGCACGGAATAACATTGGAGCGTATGGTAACCGAATTGGTGGAAGAATTTGGTTTCGAACGATTGGGGAAATTAATCCCGATCAATTGTTTTATTCATGAGCCGAGCATCAAATCGAGCCTGAAATTCCTGCGCAGAACACCCTGGGCAAGGGCTAAAGTGGAAGAATTATATATTAATCGAATTGTAAACATTCGTAATAGTGATTAGTGCTTAGTTATTAGTGGTTGGTTGAATGTTTACTTCTCAAAAACTACCCTTAATTCTAATAACTAATCCCTAAAACACTAATAACTAGAAAATATGGAAGTAAAAGACTTAGAACCGAAAGCATTGTGGAATCATTTTGCTGATTTGAATGCAGTACCACGACCTTCGAAAAAAGAAGAACGGGTAATCGAATTCATGATGAATTTTGGAAAATCACTTGGTTTTGAAACAATTCAGGACCGTATTGGTAATGTCATCATCAAGAAACCCGCAACTCCCGGGATGGAGGGAAGACAAACCATTGTGATGCAATCGCATTTGGACATGGTCCACCAGAAGAATTCCGATACGATTTTTGATTTTGATTCACAAGGAATTGAAATGCTGGTGGATGGAGATTGGGTGAAGGCAAACGGAACAACGCTTGGTGCTGATAACGGGATTGGTGTTGCTGCAATTATGGCTGTTTTGAAGTCAACGGACATTGCTCACCCGGCAATTGAAGCGCTTTTTACCATTGATGAAGAAACCGGCATGACCGGGGCTTTGCAAGTGGATGCATCCAATATTTCCGGAACAATTTTGCTGAACCTGGATACCGAGGACGATGATGAGTTATCGATCGGATGTGCGGGTGGAATTGATACCAATACAAAAACTACAATCACTTACGAAGATTTGCCGAGTAATTCTATTTGCTTTGAGATCAAATTACGGGGATTGTTGGGTGGACATTCGGGAATGGATATTCACCTGGGAAGAGGAAATGCAAATAAATGGATGAACCGTTTATTGAAACATGTAAAATCTGTGGTGGATTTGAAGTTGTGTACTTTGGATGGTGGAAGTTTACGAAATGCCATTCCGCGGGAAAGCACAGCAATTGTTGCTGTTTCTGAAGATGAAAAAACAAAATTCCACGAAGCGGCCGATCAGATTATTGCGCAAATTGAAGCAGAATATCATACCATTGAAAAAGATGCAAACTGGACTATTTCTGAAAGTGGAAGTTTAAGCAGGGTAGTTAAAAATTCTGATTTTGAACGAATTATAAATTCTGTTTACGCGGTTCATAACGGGGTTTTCCGAATGAGCCCGGCTATTGAAGGTTTGGTGGAAGCTTCTTCCAGCTTGGCGAAAGTAACGGTTGCAGATGGTTTGTTTACAACTCAGTCTTTGCAGCGCAGTTCGGTTGAATCATCGAAGGCAGATGTGGCGAATACCATCCGTGCGGCATTTGAAAGTGTAGGAGTAGAAGTTGTGCAGGGTGGAGAATATCCGGGTTGGGAACCGAATGCAGATTCTGCTATTTTAAAAGTGATGGCAGATTTGTACCGGGAAAAGTTCAAGGCAGAACCGAATATCAAGGCATGTCATGCCGGATTGGAGTGTGGGATTCTAGGAAAACATTTCCCGGGAATGGACATGATCTCTTTCGGGCCGAATATCCGTGGAGCGCACTCTCCGGATGAATGCGTACAAATTTCATCGGTTCAGAAGTTTTGGGATTATTTGCTGGATGTGTTGAAACAAATACCAATGAACTAATCAAAATGACGCTAAAGAGCGTCATTTTTTTTGAGCTATTATTTTGAATTCAAGGGATTTCTCAAAAAAAGATGTTTATTTGTGTTGAGATCTAGACAATGGACAAACTGAACACAAACTGGTTGGAATTTCATGAAAAAATGAAATACCGGCTTGTATTGCATTTATTGTACTTTTTTGCCGGCTTGATGTCTATCGTGACGGTTGTGAACCTGTCCAACGAACATTTCAGTGCAACCCCTAATTTCTTCGCAGTCGGAATGTGTATTGTCGGACTGATTGTCATCCACATTACGAAAAATTATAAACTGGTCGGTGCCATTTGCTCTATTCTGACTTTTTGTATTGTTTCGGGAGCTTTTCTTTGGTTACACGCAACACATTACCTAACTCCGATGTGGATGATTGTAAATATCATGTTTACATTCTTTATATTGGGGAAGAAGTGGGGGATTTCGATCCTGATTGCCCATTTCCTGGTTTTGTTTTATTACCTGGTCTATTTACATGAAGAAAACATCGTTTCGGTAGAATTTTTTTCGGGGAATGACATCACAACCTTCATTTTGGAATATTCCATTGTGGGGTTCGCTATTGCTTATATTTTAAATCTCTATATATTAACTACGAACTATTCCCGCATTGAACTGGTAGAGAATAATCAGAAGCTTTCCAACCAGAATAAGGTGATTTCCAAACAAAATTCTGAAATGGAGGTCATGTTGCGTGAAATTCATCACCGGGTAAAGAATAACCTGCAGATTATAACCAGTTTACTTCGTTTGCAGGCAAATAACCTGGATGAAGATCATGGGAGCAGTTCTTACCAGGAGGCAATCGATCGTGTCACGGCAATGGCCATCATCCATGAGAAAATGTACCAGTCTGGCTCTTTATCCAAATTTGATATGGAGAAATACCTGAAATCGCTGGTTGATAGCTTGGTATTGAATTATTCGATTGCTAAAAAGCCTGAATTCATCATTACTGTTGAAGTAGAAGATATGAAATCCAAGAGCATTGTTCCGCTTGCGCTTTTAATCAATGAATTATTGCTGAATTCCCTGAAACATGCTTTCCAGGAGCAATCTTTTCCTGAGATCTCTATTGGATTGAGTGAAAACGAAGTGAATAAATCAAATCGTTTTCGGCTAATCTATAGCGACAACGGTTCCTGGTCAGAAAGTTCCGTTGCTTCTTTCGGGACGGAGATTATCCAGGCAATGACGGAGCAGCTGGAGGGTAATTTTACCTTGGAAACGTCTGATTCAGGAACGAAGTATGTCTTTGATCTGGCTAATTTGAGCTAAATTTACGACATGGATGAACATCAATTAGTGTCGCTGGCTAAGGCTAAAATGCCATTTGGTAAGTACAAAGACCGGTATTTGATCCATTTACCCGAAAGTTACCTGGTTTGGTTCAAGCAAAATGGTTTTCCTGCGGGAAAGTTGGGGCAACAATTGGAGTTGATTTATGAAATCAAATTAAACGGGTTGGAACACCTGATCTATCCCTTAATGCCTAAATAAATAAAAATGACCTGGTCTTTATTACAGACACTCTCATCGGCTCAAATACAAAAGTTGGCGGAAGAGGAATATTACAGACAAAAAATGATCGAAACGATCGTTGGTTTGTCAATTACTGCAATTATTGTAGCTGCTCCGACCTATTGGTTGATCCGTTATGTCTTTTTTAAGATCCGAAAAGAGTTTCGCTTTAGGACCAAATTTAATCCCTACAACCATATCGATGCATTGGTTTTGCTGAGTATGAATGTATTGCGAACGAACCCCGACTGTTTTAAGGAGAAGTGCGTTTATTTGAAAGAATACATCGTTTACCTGTATCCGGAAAACAATACTTCATTCCATGAATCGCTTAAAATGGCTTATACAGACGTATATCGTTCTGAATCCATTGTGCGGTGGTTGAATCGTTTTCAGCAAGAGGATGAGAGGAGGGATGTGGTTCGCTTTCTGATTCACATGGCTGCTCAGGATGGAGTTGTCGGTTCCCATGAGAAAGCAGAGTTAATCCGGATTATTGACGCATTTACTTTGGTACATCAGGAGTGGCTGGTTTTGATGGAGGATATCAATGAGGCCTACACAAGAAGAAATGAACGCAGAAGTAAAACAACCGATTCGGGAAGTTCTCGGGAGAGCCTGGTTGATAAATCATTAGGATACTTTGAAATGCAAAAAGATACGTTGGATGAAGAGGAGCTTCGCTTGAAATACCGCAGATTGGTAAAGAAGTATCATCCCGACCGCCACCCGAATGCGACCCCGGAAGAACGCAAAGAGTTGGAGGTAAAATTCCAGGAATTACAATTGCATTACGAGGAATTGCTTAAATTGTTGTCGTGATTTGGATTGGATTGCTTTCCTATAATTTCGGACACCCTGCGGATGTGACGAAAGATGATTATTCACCAGGGGTGTTTATTGCATGTATTGTTGTTCCTTTAATTTTCTTCCCGCTTTATTTTGTTTACTTAAGGTACAAACAAAGACATAAGATAATCAGTTGGTTGGGAAGGAAAATGCCGTCTGTATATTCTGATTTCTCATTTCGTGAGATTCAGGCTGTTCTTGCTGTGGCAATGTTAAAAAGAGAACGGTATCATCTGACTATTAAAAAGGATCGTGTTCGTCAATTTATCCGGAGGAAACCTGGAGATAGTCCGGATACAGATGAAATTATGGATGTTTTCCTGCATGATAAGATTCCGTTGATTGATTTGGTTGAATGGTGTAATCAGTTTGTTTCTTATCAGCAAAAACTGGAAACATTTCTCTTTTTAGCGGATGTTGCTTTGGTTGATCAGGAATTGGTTGATGAAGAAAGGGAGTACTTGCTTTTCATTGTTCAAAAATTCGAAATTCGAAACCAGGATATTCCGGAAGAAATCCAGGAGAAGCTCTTTGGAAATCGAAAAAAAACTATGACGGCTTCATTTTCGAAATCTGAATCTTATTACGAGATGCTGGAACTTACATCAAATGCAACCGATAAAGAAGTGAAAGAATCTTATCGTAGATTGGTTAAGAAATTTCACCCGGACAGTCATCCGCATTTGTCTCCGGAAGAAAAGAAAGTGCTTTCGGATAAATTTCAGAAAGTGCAGGAAGCATATGATCGAATAATTGCTAATTGATATGCTGATACTCGGAATTTTCTTTGGATTGATTGTCATTTTGCTGTTTATTCTCATCAGGAGACAAATAAAGGATTCCAATGAACGTAAAGTCAGTTCGGAGTTGGTGCTCAAAAAAAGTTTTCAGCCACCCTCGGGCAAAAAGACGGAAAAAATGATCTTCCAGATCTACCTTTTGCTGGCGGCCTGGATGATGCGGAAAAATGCCGTTAAATCGTTTGAAAAACAATCGTTTATAGTGGTTTGTATCAATCAAAAATTTAATATTGATTCTTTGGTCATTGCCAATGAATTGGAATTAGTTGAGGAAACTTCGATTCATGTGCGAAGTGTTGCTAATTGGGTGGTTCAGAAGATGCATGAGGCTCAGGAACGCGCAGATTTGATTGACTTCCTGATCGATTTGGTGTTCGTACACGAGGATATGATTGATCGTGAATTCACGGCCTTGGTTCGTTTGGGGGAATTAATCGGGGTTCAGTCGAAATATATCGAGAAACGGGTTGTGGAGCACCGCAAACGGATTTTTGGTTCTTCCGCAGGTAATGAACGTTTACATACGATTGCAAATGCAAGAACCAGAAGGAGCATGGCGTTGGCAATTCTTGATTTGGGTCCGTCTGCAACTGAAGAAGAGATTAAGAGGAGTTACCGGCAGCTGGTAAAAAAATACCATCCGGACAGGAACCCGGATTTGGATGATTCGGAAAGAGAGGTGCATGCTCAACGGTTTTTGGAAGTCCAGGATGCCTATGAAGAGCTGATTTCGAATTAATTTCGAAAAAAATCTTTACAAATGTGCTTTGATTTTAAATAGTTGATTTTTAATTTATTATTGCTTTAAATTTAAATCAATCATTAAATCAGTTTCGATTTTTTTTCATTTTTTTTGATTGGATTTGTAACCTAATATACAACTGTGGCGTAAATGGGTCAAAACAGCATCGCATTTAAGTTTTATATAATATGGAAAGCACAATGATCAATAACGCAGTAAGTCTGGCAAAAACGAAATTAGAGCGCCATAAGGCAATGGGTAAAAATAGTAACTTGAGTATTGTGGAGGTTGCTCAATTAATGGATTTGGTTACATTTGGACCGAACATGCCAGAGGTAAAAAACAGCATGCTTTTCTTCGGATATAGTATCAATTAATACGTTCAGATATAGATTGAATGAGCCTCGACATTTATCGTCGGGGCTTTTTTTGTTTGTAATATGTTACAAATGTGAATAACTAGCTGGGTGAAAATGTAAATATATTATGATACATTTGTGACATGGAGATAAAAGACCGTTTACGAATGATCATGGATTCGCACAAATTGAATGCGGGATCTTTTGCGGATAAGATTGGGGTGCAAAGATCAAATGTGAGTCATGTTCTGAGCGGGCGGAATAAGCCGAGTTTTGACTTTATTGAAAAATTATTGCTCGCTTTTCCTCGTGTTTCCGCAGAATGGCTTTTTACCGGTAAGCAGGGGAAGAAAGAATCGGAGGGTTCGGGTCAGAGTGACAGGCAGTCCGTAGCTAAGACAAGCGGGGAGTCATCTGCTGCAGTGAATGAGGATAAAACTTCCGGCAAGAAAATCGTTAAAACCCTTGTGTTCTATGAGGATTTTACTTTTGATGTCTTTGTTCCTAATGAGAAATGATTCCCGATCCCACTAATTCTTCCTGTAAATAAAGAGCTGCAAATTGGCCAGGAGCGATTCCTCTTTGCTTTTTGTTGAATAGAATATAGAATCCGTCTTCTAAGCGGGTTAAAGTTCCTTTTTGCAAAGCCTGGCGGTATCGGATGCGGATCTCAAATTCTTTTGCTTCGCCGATATTCATTTGGAAATCCGGATTAATCCAGTGCATTTCGGGTGTTTCGATCTTTAAGGCCCATTTATTAAGTCCTGGATGATTGTCTTTTTGTCCGGAATAAACAGTGTTTGTTTCAGTGTCGATACCAATTACAAATGAAGGATTGGGTCTTCCGCCAATGTGAAGTCCTTTCCGTTGTCCGATTGTATAATAATGAGCTCCAATGTGTTTTTCAACTTCCAGTCCCATGTCCGGAGAATAGATAAATTCTTTGCTCAGTTCAACCACGTGATTTAAGTTAACCGGAATGTTTGAATAATCAATAAATTGATTTTCTAATTCATTGATTTCAATTATTTTACCGTATTTAACTTCAAGTTTTTGTTGAAGAAATTCCGGAAGCGAAATCTTTCCTACGAAACACAATCCCTGTGAGTCTTTCTTCTCAGCAGTAACCAGCCCGATTTCTTTGGCAATGGCTCTAACTTCTGATTTTTGAAGGTTCCCGATCGGGAAGAGTGCTTTGGAAAGCTGTTCCTGTGATAATTGACACAGGAAATAGGATTGGTCCTTGTTTGGGTCCAGTCCTGCCAGTAAATGATGGATCCCGTCTTCCGTCGTTGTTTTTCTGCAATAATGACCAGTGGCAACATAGTCAGCACCCAATTCCATTGCGGCTTTTAAGAACACATCAAACTTGATTTCGCGGTTGCAAAGCACATCCGGATTGGGTGTTCTTCCCGCCTCGTATTCTGCAAACATGTAGTCTACGATACGCTCTTTGTATTCTTTGCTGAGATCCAATACCTGGAAAGGTATTCCAAGGTGTTCTGCGACCAAAAGGGCATCGTTACTGTCATCAATCCAAGGACAATCATTGGAAAGTGTAACCGTTTCGTCATGCCAGTTGCGCATAAATAAACCGATCACCTCATATCCTTCCTGTTGAAGTAAATGTGCGGTAACACTTGAATCTACACCGCCGGATAATCCGACAACCACTCTTTTCATGCTGCAAATTTACGAACTTTTGAACCGAACTTTTGAAAATTTCCCTTCTTTCGAAAAATTAACAGTTACAAAAGTGAATTTTTTCGCAATACAATTGTGAATCTATGTTTTATACAAATGGCAATTGATTTTTAATTTCAGAAATTGATTCCTTATTAGTTTTTGTTGCCTGGAAGTAACTGTCAGTTATTTGTTGTGTTAAATCGTTAAGAATAGGTACAAAAGTCGAGATTAAGTCGGGATTGAGTCGGTATATCTGCGAGGTAACCACGTGATATTTATCTGTCGGTGGAGAGCTTATTTGTTGTTAGGGTCATTTGATGAAGAAGTATTCCGAGATTGAATAATGTAAATATTAGTTAACAGAAATGAAAGCGCAGAAAAAAGTGATATTTTCGTTCCATGAAACTGATTGCTGTAATCTTATTGTTCTTATCCTGTAATGCCTTTGCCCAGGAACCGTGTACGAAAGTCTGGTTGAAAGGTAAAGTCGAAGATACACTTGTTAAACATGCTTTCCTGAATTTAATGGTCGTGAATACTTCGACCGGGAAAGGTGTTTTTGGTCAACCGGACGGAACTTTTGGAGTTTACGTAAGCAATAACGATTCCATTGTTTTATCAATCAAAGGGTACGAGCGTTATGGATTTCGTGTGATTGGAGATTCTTCCTGTCATTTTGAAGTGTATGCTGCTGTTGAAAGAAAAGCACGTCAAATTGACGAGGTAGTTGTTAAACCTTTAAAATCAATCCAGGAGATCAAAGAAGAGCGTGCGGCTTTGGCCTTAAGAGAAACACGTACTATCACCGGAATTGAAGCTTTCCAAAGTCCGATTACAGCATTGTATCAGCGTTTTTCCAAAAGAGAGCAGTCGAAAGCTTTGGTAGCACAGAAGCAATACGAGGATTCGAAGGAAGAAATCGTACAGGAGTTATTGAGATTGTATGTATCGTATGATATTATCAAGCTGAACAGCGAGGATTTCATTGATTTCATTCGCTTTATGTCCATGGATGAGAATTTCCTGAAAACGGCTACGGATATTGAACTGATTACCTTTATCAAAGATAAGCTCGAGCATTATTTGTTATTACACCCGGAGAAGGAAGCGGAATACCAGAAGCAGAAATAATTATTAATGGTATAATTATCGATTATCAAGTGAAATCTGCAACGAAATAGTCATTTGATAATTATAGAATTGATAATTTCTAATTCTCCTAATCCTCAAAAACCTCCGGTTCTTCCAATAACTGCTTATCGTACAACTCGCGGTATTGACTGTTGGTTTGTAACAGGTCTGCCGGTTTTCCTTCTTCCACAATTCTTCCTTCTTCCAAAACCAAAATATAATCTGCGTTTCGAAGGCTGGAAATACGATGGCTTACAATAACTGAAGTGGTTTGATTTTCCCGGTTTAATCGTTTTAAATTTCCAAGAATGATTTCCTCAGTTTCCGTATCCACCGCAGATAAACAATCGTCCAAAAGTAAAATATCCGGTTTACGGATCAATGCACGGGCAATACTCACGCGTTGTTTTTGTCCTCCGGAAAGGTTCACACCCCGTTCGCCTAATATCGTCTGGAACTTGTCGGGAAAAGCTTCGATGTTATGCAATACGTGTGCATTTTTCGCTGCAGAAATTATTTCTTCTTGAGTAACCGTTTCAAAATTCAAAGCGCCGAAAGCAATGTTGTTGTAGATCGTATCTGAAAATAAGAACACATCCTGCGGAACAACTGAAAGGTGTTTTCTGTATTCAACCAGGTTAATCGTTTTCAGGTTTTCCGCATTGTATCTGATTTCACCCGAAGTAGGATCTAACTGGCGAACGATCATTTGCAGGAGTGTTGATTTTCCGGAACCGGTTTTCCCGATAATTCCCAATGTTTCTCCTCGTTTTAAAGTAAAATTGATGTCTGACAGTACGTCCGGAAGATCCGGTTTGTAGCGGAATGACATGTTTTTGAACTGCAATTCACTGAATGCCGCTAATGGAGTTTCCGTATGGTTTTTGATCGCAGGTTCGGTTTTCAGGAATTCATTGATGCGTTCCTGGGATGCAGCTGCACGCTGATTGATGCTTGTTACCCAACCGATACTTGCGAAAGGCCAGGTCAAATTGTAGATCAACAGAATGACAGTTACAATGTTTCCAGTTAGGATGTGACCTTGGTAGGTGAGAAGACCACCCATGTAAATACTCAAAAGCGTACTCGTTCCAATCAGCAAAGAAATTGTCGGCATGAACAAGGCATTAGTTCTTACCAGGCGCATCGTTTTCTTCAGGTAAGAACCCGAACTTGCTTCAAAATTCTGCATGGCATGCTTTTCCTGGATATATGCTTTGATAACACGGATTCCGGAGAATGTTTCCTGTCCCAAAGTGCTCAGGCGCGATTGTTCCTGCTGTACTTCTTTACTAAGCTTATTCATCCGGGTAGAAACCAAATAGATCAGGGTTGCCATAATCGGAAGCGGGGCAAGTGCATACAATGCCAATTCGGTGTTGATTTTCAGCATTTCATACAAGCTGAAAGGGAATAATGCAACCAGGTTAATGGTATACATGATTCCAGGTCCCAAATATTGGCGAACTTGAGCAACATCCTCTGAGATCCGGTTCATCAGATCTCCTGTCGACTTGCTCTTATAGAAACCGTAATCAAGCTGTTGGTACTTTTCAAAGATCTCATTCTTCAGGTCAAATTCGATATAACGCGACATAACGATCAGCGTTTGACGTGTCAGGAAGAGGAAAAATCCCTTAATTATGTTAAAAAGTATAATGAGTCCGGCAAGGCCAAGTACGATCCAGAACAAGCTTTCTCCCTCGCTTAATCGGTTCTTTCCGGAAAGAAAGTTCATGGATTCGCCTACAAAAACTGGGATTTTTGCACCAAAGTAATTCCCTGCAATAATGAAGAGTACGCCAAGCAGCAAACGCCAGCGATATTTGAATAAATATTTGTTTAAATAGCTTAGAGACTTCATTCGATAAATTTCCTATTTTTGCGAGCGCTAATGCGATTTTGTTCGAATTACAAAATTAGCCATTCGCATTGAAATAAAAGATTAAAAGTCGCGTATGTTTGAAGTAAAAGAAGTCAAAGATCTAAATCTGGCTGAAAACCCCGTTATTTCTCAAATGAGTATGTATAACCACGAGCAATTGTTATTCTGTAACGATACTGCAACTGGTCTGAAAGCAATTATTGCTGTACATAACACCGTTTTGGGGCCTGCTTTGGGAGGAACCCGCATGTGGATGTACAACAATGAAATGGAGGCTTTGAATGATGTATTGCGTCTTTCAAGAGGTATGACATACAAAAATTCAATTTCCGGATTGAATTTAGGTGGTGGAAAAGCGGTAATTATAGGGGATTCACGTTCCATGAAATCAGAGGCTTTATTCCGTCGTTTCGGGAAATTTGTAAACTCATTGGCTGGAAAATATATTACTGCAGAAGATGTGGGTATTTCACCGGTTGATATGGTTTGGGTTTCTATGGAAACGAATCACGTGGTTGGTTTACCCGGGAAAAGTGGCGATCCCTCTCCTGTAACTGCTTACGGTGTGTATATGGGAATGAAGGCATGTGCCAGCCAGCAATTTGGTTCCGATTCTTTAGCAGGTAAAAAAGTAGCTGTTCAGGGAGTTGGTCACGTAGGTGAATACCTTGTAAAACACCTGGTTTCTGAAGGAGCTGATGTAACGATTACAGATATCCATGAAGATACCTTGAAGCGTGTTTCCAATCAATACGGAGTAAAAGTGGTTGGGTTGGACGAGATTTACGACGTGCCGATGGATATTTATGCACCGTGTGCTTTAGGAGCAACTGTAAACGACAACACGATCAACCGTTTGAAGTGTTCCATCATTGCCGGAGCAGCAAATAACCAGCTAGCGGATGAAAAAGTTCATGGTCAGTTGGTGAAAGACAAAGGAATTATTTACGCTCCTGATTTTACATTGAATGCAGGTGGTGTGATCAACTGTTATTCGGAAGTGGCAGGTTTGTCTCCACAATGGTCGATGGCGAAAGCAGAAGAGATTTACACAACAATTGGAAATATTGTTTCCCGTTCAAGTGCTGAAGGTGTTCCGACTTACCAGATTGCGAATAAGATTGCTGAAGAGCGCATCGAATCGATCGGTAAAGTAAAATTACCACTATAAAAAGATAGGAGAGTAGTTGGGAATGCTGAATAGAAGACATTTACGAATCAAGGTTTTGCAGGCGCTTTATGCTTATTTCCAGGGAGATGAGGAAAGCATCAAAAAAACTGAAAACGAACTGATGCAGGCGGTAGATCGCATTTACGATCTGTACTTGTATTTATTGTTGAGTTTCGGTGAGTTGAAGGACATTGCAGAACATCGTATTGAAGAAAATAAAAAGAAGATCCGTCCGACGGAGGAAGATTTGAATCCAAACAGAAAGTTTGTGGATTCAATGGTGATCCAAACATTGCAGGACAGTTATTCACTGCGTGAAGCTTCTGAAGACCGTTCCGTTAACTGGATCGGTGATGAACATCACGAAATGTTCCGCAAGATCTATCTTCAAATGAGAGAAGGGGAAACCTGGTTTGCTCATATGAATAGCGAGGCAACAGGTTTTGAAGAAGACAAGAATTTCATGATCAACCTGTTTAAGGCAGAGATTGCAAATTCTCCTTTAATTTACCACTTCTTTGAAGAGAAAAGCATCCATTGGCTGGATGATATCGATTTGGCTTGTCAAATGGCAATCAAATCAATCAAAGGAATGGAAGAAGGTGAGAAGTTCATTGCGATGCCTTTATACAAAGACAAAGAAGATGAACAGGAATTCATTCGCACATTACTTCGTAAGACCATTTCGATGGATTCTGAAAATTTGAAGTTGATTGATGAATTAACTGATAACTGGGAGTTGGAGCGTATTGCCAAAATGGATATTCTCCTGTTGAAAATGGCAATTACGGAATTACAGGTGTTCAAGAGCATTCCGAAAAAGGTAACTTTGAACGAATATATTGAAATCTCGAAATTCTACTCCACTCCGAAAAGTCATGGATTTATCAACGGAATTCTCGATAAAGCCGTTGATAGATTGGCAAAAGATGGTAAAATTTCTAAACTCGGAAGAGGTTTAATGGATTAATGTTATGAGAAAAATCGCGTTTTTAGCCCCGGTAGCTATCGGGATAGCTTTGTTAACGGCTTGCGGATCTGATTCTCCTTCAGAAATTGTCGGGTACAAAACGACCATGAAGGTCCCAAGTGTTTTTAATGCAGGAAAAATTGCAAGAGGTGAAGTAATTCACGCTAACTTTGTAGTGGAGAACACAGGTGACCATCCATTGGTATTGTCTGATGTTTCTGGATCTTGTTCTTGTACCGTTGCGGATTGGAGTAAAGAACCGATTCCTCCGGGGGAAAAAGGATTTGTGAAAGCAAATGTAAAGACCGAATCTTTTTCTGAAGGGCCGGTTACAAGAAGTGTGACTATTTTGTCAAATACAACGCCTCCGAATACCAAAGTGGTAGTTGAGGCAACAATTATCAAGTAAGAAAGAGTTTAAAAAGTTCAAAAAGTTAAATAGTTCAAGGTTTTTGAACTTTTGCATCCTTTGAACTGATTGAATAAGTAAGTAATAGTTAAATAAAAAATAGAGTTATGCAAATTATAATGCTCGTGTTGATGTTAGTGGTGTTTTACTTCTTTTTAATTCGACCGCAACAGAAGAAACAAAAAGAGCTTAAATCATTTCGTGAGAATTTAAAGCAAGGAGATAAAGTGGTTACTATCGGTGGTATCCATGGGAAAATTCTTGAGATTACAGATACGACAGTTTTGATCAGTTCTGAAGGTACCAAATTGCGTTTTGAAAAATCTGCAATTTCAACAGCAGTTGCTGAAAACCTTGGAACACAGGCTTAATCCAAACGGATAAGAAAAAATAGAAGCACCGTCAATTTGATGGTGCTTTTTTTGTTTCCCACAGATGTACACAGAGGAACACAGATGTAATAACGTAATTAAAGAATGGTTTTATCAACTTATGAAATAAAAACAAAGAAACTTCTGTGTTCTTCCGTGCCGTCCGTGGGAAATAATAGCTTATGCAATGTATGTTTTGGTGAAATTCATCGAGAAATTTGCTGCTTTCTCTCTGCGTTCCACACGTCTTCTGGTTCTTCTTCTGGTACGTCTTCGAACTCTTCGTCTTTCTCCGGGAACTGCTTGTGCATAAAATTGTCCGTATGATCCATTGGTAACGAATTCGGTAACAGAACCGGTTGCGAAATCTCCTTCAGGCGCTTCGATGGTCAACATACCTAATGAAAGTAATCCATAAAGGAATGTACTGAGAACGATGTGTCTTGTTTTCATAATTTTTGAATTGAGTATTATGTGCTTTGTATAAGATTATCAAAATGCAGGAAGGTTTAACCAAAAACAGTGCCAGGCACCATTTGGCGGTGCTTTTTTCGTTTCCCGCAGATCGCGCAGAGGAGCGCAGAAGTTTGGATGTTTATTCACAATGTTTAAATTTATTTCCGAAATTAAACGGAGTAATACTTAATCACTATAATGAATGCATTCGAAATTTTAAGGTTCACAAAAAGTATTTTCCTTTAATTAGACCTAATAATGAGGATTTTGAAGGTTATATAAATAATATTTTAGATGAATATCAAGTTTTAGTTAATGAGTCAGTAGAGCTTTTTGATTCTGAAAATTTATAGATAGTGGATATTAAATTGGGAAGAGAAAAGTTATTGATTCATTTAACTTTCTTACAGAAGCTATTTCTGCTGCGATAACACTTTATTTAAATGGTTTTCCGAATCGTGCTTTTGACAAATTGAATTATGCTATGTCTAAAATTCAATACGAAGATAAGAGTATCGAATATCTCGGTGGATCTACTATAGTAGGGAATGGGGCTTATAAGTTTTACCGAATAAGAGAAAGTGATTCTAAGCATGCATTATCTAGAGCAGAATATATAGTTCCACAAATGCTGCTTCAGTGGATTACATCTAATAGTCGATTCCAAGGAATTTGTTATACCACCTCTCATATTGATTTTACGAATAATAACTTCGAAGGGAATTTTAGAAACTATGTAATCCCTTCAGCCAAAAGAGAGAAAGACTATTGTTCAAGAATAGGACAAATGTTTAAAATGACTGAAGCTGTTTCAGCAGAATTGATCTCATTGAATAAAAACACCAATATTATTATGCATAATTCATGTGAACATCGAAACGAAAAGGCGAAATTTATCGAAATTATCAAGGGCAAAAATCAGATTATGCGCACACTAAATTTGCATTGTTAGAAGAAGAACTGAGTTATTTGCCAGCAACTAAAATAGATTTTATCTAAAGTCATAAAAATAAATCCGCGTAATCTGCGATATCCGCGGGAGAAAATAGGTGTTTCGTTGTCAAAATAATCCCTTCCTATGCGTTCTATGTACCTATGTGGTTATAAACAAAAATGCCACCCCAAAATGGAATGGCATTCAGTATAAGAGTTTGTTATCTTAGATATTTTCGATGATCATCGCAGAAGCACCACCACCTCCGTTACAGATTCCTGCACCACCGATCTTTCCTCCGTTTTGTTTCAATACGTGGATCAATGTGACAATGATACGAGATCCGGAATTACCCAGTGGGTGACCCAAAGCAACAGCTCCACCGTTTACATCCACTTTCGCAGGATCCAATCCTAGTATCTGTGTGTTAGCCAATCCAACAACAGAGAATGCCTGGTTCAATTCCCAGAAATCTACCTGGTCGGTTGTTAAACCTGCTTTTGCCAATGCTTTCGGAACTGCTTTGGAAGGTGCAGTCGTAAAGAATTCAGGTTCTTGCGCAGCATCTGCGTAGCTAACAATCTTCGCAATCGCTTTCAATCCGTGTTTTTCAACCGCTTCTTTGGAGGCAAGAATTAGTGCAGAAGCCCCGTCATTTAAGGTAGAAGCATTTGCAGCTGTAATAGTTCCTTCTTTATCGAAAGCTGGTTTCAATGAAGGGATTTTATCTAAAAATACGTTTTTGTATTCTTCGTCTTCAACCAGCATAATCGGATCTCCCTTGCGTTGTGGAACAGAAACTCCTACGATCTCATCGTTGAATTTTCCCGCTTCCCATGCAGCAGCAGCACGTTTGTACGAAGTAATCGCAAAGTTATCCTGGTCTTCACGTGTGAAGTTATATTTTTGAGCTGTTTTCTCAGCACATGTCCCCATCGGAACTTTGCTGTAAACATCCAATAATCCGTCTTTTGTAATTCCGTCCAACATCGCGATGTTGCCGAATTTTGTACCGTTTCTTCCATCCAGGTAGTGCGGAGTCTGGCTCATGTTTTCCATTCCACCTGCAACAACGATCTCATTGTCACCTGCCAAAATGGTTTGAGCACCCAACATGATCGCTTTCATTCCGGAAGCACATACTTTATTTACGGTAGTACACGGAACAGTAATTGGTAATCCTGCTCCCAATGCAGCCTGACGTGCAGGAGCTTGTCCAACACCTGCTTGCAGTACATTCCCCATGAAAACTTCATCAACCAATTCAGGTTTCAATCCTGATTTGTCCAATGCTCCTTTGATAGCAACTGATCCTAACTGAGTAGCAGGAATAGAGGATAAACCACCCATAAACGCTCCCATTGGGGTGCGGACAGCGGCAATAATGTATACTTCTTTCGACATAGCAATTTTAAATTTCGAACCCAAATTTACTCATTTTCTTTGTTTATTCACCGTCTGTGGTTGGAATCTAAAATAAGGTTTGTTAATTTACTAATGGGGTTTAACTAAATTTGTAAAATAAAAATTGAATTGCTTATGAAAATCAGTATTCTAATCCTAACATTATTAACCGGATCCGTTGCTTTTTCCCAGACTGATGCTGAAAAACTGAGAGAAGACATTAAAAAACTGGATGCGCTTCACGATTCACTGATGCCAAAAAAATGGACCGTAACCAGTTTGTTTGGCTTGTCCGGTTCTCAAACTGCTTTTGTAAACTGGGCAGCCGGTGGTAGAAATAACGTTGCAGTATTGGGTTTTATTGATTTTTCTGCAATTTATCAGCACCGCCGGGTTAAGTGGACGAATGATGTGAAATTGGCCCTGGGAGGAATGTATTACACCGATTCATTGGGAAAAGTGCAGGGATTGCAAAAAACTGATGACCGGATTGATTTGGCTACATCCATCGGATATGAGTTTAAAAAGCATTGGTTTGCAACAGCTATAGGCGGTTTCAGGACACAATTCCTGGATGGTTTCAGTTTTCCGAATGATTCGGTTCCTATTTCGCGATTCACGGCGCCGGGCTACGCTAATTTCTCTTTGGGGATCGAATATGCGCCGGTAGATTATTTCAATGTGTATTTGTCGCCGATCGCAGCTAAGATGACTTTTGTAAACGATCAACGACTGGCTGATGCCGGTGCATTTGGTGTGCAAGCCGCTGAACTTGATACCAGTGGCAATGTTTTAAAAAGAGGTTTGCGTTTCAGAAATGAGATCGGAGCGTATTTCAGGTTGCGTTTCCAAAAAGAGTTATTCAAGAATATCGAAATGAAAACCCGCTTGGAGTTGTTTAGCAATTACGCCGACAATCCGCAAAATATCGACGTGAACTTTGAGAATATCTTCACATTTAAGGTAAATAAATGGTTCCAGGCGTCGCTGCAATGGAATTTGATTTATGATGATGATATCGATATTCGTGATTCAAAAGGGAAAACAGGTCCACGAACCCAATTTAAATCGGTCCTGGGATTAGGAATTTCGTACACTTTAACGAATACGAAAAAGTAAAAAGCGTATTTTCGTTGCATGAATTACTTTTCCGATCATTCTTTATGGTGGTTGTTACCTATATCAATACTTGCTGTAGGTTTCTCGTTTTATTATTATTTCAGGACAGAACAAAGATCGATCTGGGGACGGAACCAATTGCGCGTTTTATTTTCACTTCGTACATTGAGTCTTTTCCTGATCGGGTTATTACTGCTGGGATTGGTTTGGGAAACCATTACTTACCGACCTGAAAAGCCTTTGATCATTACTTTGGTGGACTCTTCGTCTTCCATGCTGAATTACAAGGACAGCAGTCGTGTGAAAAAGCAGATTGGAGATTTCAGACAAGCATTGCCACAGGCATTAGGTGAAGGATATGAATATTTGGAACTGGCGGTTGGAACAAATGTGCGTGACCTGGACAAGCTGGTATTAAAAGATAAATCGAGTGACCTGGCGGCGGGATTCAAGCAAATTAAAGATCGATTCTTTAACCGGAATATCGGTGCAATTGTGTTAATCTCGGATGGAAATTACAACCAGGGAGTGCACCCGATGTATGAAGCCGAACGTATTGAATTGACTCCTGTTTTTTCACTGGCTGTAGGGGATACTGCATTGAAACGGGATATTGTGGTCAGATCGATCAATTCCAATGAAGTTGCATTTATGAATAATGAATTTCCAATCCAGGCGTTGGTTGATTTTCAGCGCGTCCCGGTTGGTTCTTACCAGGTAAATTTACTTCAGAATGGAAAAATCATTCAATCACAAAGAGCGGCAGTAAGCAATTCGAACCTGGATCAGAAAGAATTTTTGTTTACGGTTTTAGCTAAAAATAAAGGGTATCAGCGTTTTACGGTTTCTGTTCAGCGAATAGGAGGTGAGTTTACGAAAGACAATAATCAGCAAACCTGTTTTGTGGAAGTAATTGATTCCAAAAGCAATGTATTGTTGTTGGCGAGCGCTCCGCACCCGGATGTGCAAGCACTTCGTTCGGTATTTGAACTGGACCAGGAAGCGGTAATCCAATCGGAATTGATTACCAATTATTCATTGGGAACAAAACTTCCTGATTTTGTGGTTTGGTATGAAAATGGTTTACGACCGAATGCTTCCTTATTCAAGCAGTTGCAGGACAAAGGAATTCCGGTTTTAATGATCCTGGGGCCGAACGTCACGACCAGTTTGCTTCAAACCTATGGTTTGGCAATGAAAGCTCCGAACGGAAATCAGTATGAAGATGTATATCCTTCTGTGGCTAAAGGTTTTAATTCGTTCGGTTTGTCTGCAGATTTTACTTCGATCGTTCCGGTTTTAACTCCTTTGCGAACCAAATTCGGAACGTATAAACTTCCCTCGAATAGTGTGGTGGTTGTGAACCAACGGATTGGAAATATTGCAAAGGATGATCCCTTGATCGCAGTTTCCCAAACCCAGAAATCAAAGATTGGTTTTGTATTGGGAGAAGGTTTGTGGCGCTGGAAAATGAAAGAGTTCATGCAGAAGAAAACAACAGTTGGATTTGAAGAGTTCATTCAAAAGCTGACACAGTATATTTCGGTGAAACAAAACCGGGAGCCGTTGCGCGTGACTTTGCCTAAACGGTTCAACACGATTGAAGACATTATTTTCAAAGCGGAGTTTTATAATGAATCGATGGAATTGATCACTACGCCATCTGTTGAAATGACTATTGCAAAACGCGGAGGCAACCGATTTAAACAGTTGTTCTCGCCAACAGCAAATTTCTACCAGCTGAATGTAGGACAACTTGCTTCAGGTACTTATGACTGGAAAGTGTCAGCTGAACATAACGGAAAGAAATATACAAAAGCCGGTTCATTCGCAGTAGATGAAATTTCATTGGAAGACCAGGATACGCGTGCCAATTTCGCGACTTTGAATCAATTGGCTGTTCAATCGAATGGTTCATACAAAACACTTGACCAATACAAGGCATTGATCAATGAGATCAAAACACGCGGAGATATTACGACCATTCAATACGAAGATACCGGTTACCAGGAGTTGATTGACTGGAAATGGATGTTTGTTTTGATTATCACCTTGCTTTCGGCAGAGTGGTTTTTGAGAAGGTGGTGGGGAAGTTATTAATTCAAAATTATGAATTGAAAATGTAAAAGGTAGGGACGTGATGCATCGCGTCCCTTAACTTTTATCATTTTTTAATCATATCATTTGCCATCATCTGTTTCACGGTTTTTTCCATTCCGTCAACGGAACCGTCTAAGAAGATCACATTTCCTTTGCCTTTTTCAGCGAACTCTTTCACTGCTTCTGTCCACATCGAGAACAAAATAAGTGAAGTGTCCAGATCAGCAGCTTTCATTTTTTCTGCGGCTTCGGTCATACCTTGCGCCACTTCCTCACGGAATAATGCGATCCCTTGTCCTTTCAACTGTGCAGCTTCTTTTTCAGCCTGGGCAGCAATTTTAATCGCGTTTCCTTCTGCCTCAGCAGCTTTTGTTTTGGTGATCAACAACGCCTGACCTTCATTCTCAGCTGCTGCTTTCAGGTTATTGGAAGCCACTACTTTTGCCATGGAAGTCGTGATTTCCGCGTCAAATGTTATGTCGTTCAATTGCAAGTCAATCAAGTGGAATCCCCATGTTTCCAATGTGTGATCGAGGCTCTCTTTTACATCATCCACGATCTCGCCGCGCAATAGCAAAATTTCCGCTTGTTTCTTAGTTGCCACAAAACCACGCACCGAACCTTCAATGGTACGGATCAAAGCCTGGATAAAACTTCTTTGATCAACGAACTTAAAGGCAACATTCTTAATGGTTTCTTCCTGGTTGTCCAACACCGAATAAACCAGCATCGCTTTGAAATAGACATTTGCCTGGTCTTGGGTAATCGCCTGGAATTCCATTTCGATTGCACGGTTCTGGATCGAAACGCGGTTATTTAAACGCTCGAAGAAAGGAATGCGGAAATTCAATCCCGGATGCATGATCCGGCGGTATTTTCCGAACATGGTCACAACAGCAATGGTCCCCTGCTGAACGGTTACAAAGCTGAAAATAAGCAGGAGTACAGCAACCCCGATTAAAATGTATTTGATTTCTACTACCATAAAAAGTGATTATTTGAAACAAACTTACTATAATTCAAAAGGCAAAACTCAAAATTCAAAAATTATAGTTTTCATTCTTTTGGACTCTGCGCCGATGATAAAGCTCTTAACCTTCGCAAAGCCGCTTTGGCATAGCAAGGTTAGCGCAAACATTTGAACATTTTAACTTGTTTAGGATTTTTCGGAAAAAGTTTTCCACTGTTATAAAATAAACCCGAAAGAAACGCGTTAGAATGAAAAACGCACTTTATTAAGCCTATGGTAAATAAATACTTGACAAACATGCAAACACAGGAAGTTACTGAGATTGCGAATCCATCCGCAGCTGTTATCAGTCAGATTCTGAACTACAGCAAGTCATTGGAAGTAAAGAAATTAAAGCGCAAAAAAGTGCTTTTAAATTTAAACTGATAAAGAGAGCCCCTTAAACGGGGCTTTTTTTTATCTATTCGTCGACTTTGACATACTCAAATGTCCCGACGCTCTCGTATGAGATAATTCGCTTGGTTTTGTCGAAATAATTCACCGTAAATGGAATAGGAAGGATGCCTGCTACAATGGTTAATGTTTTTCCGTCAGAAGACAATTTCCATTTTCCTTTGTGAACTTCGTCTCCGACAATACTTTGAAAACGATTTTTGTTTTCTTCAAATAGTTGGAAAACCTGGTCTGTATGAAAATGATCCTGCAAGTTTTTTTCTTTTCCGTTTTGTGTCCATTTAACCAGTTTCCATTTCCCGATCAATTCAGCAGATGTTTGTGCACTGAGATTGAATGTCAACAGGAAAAAGCAGAAGAATAGTGTTTTTTTCATGATTATAAAATTGATTTATTGAAAGATACGGTTTTTATATGAATTAGCTTTTTGGCTAAATTATTTTGTTTATCTAATTGAAAAACAATTTTTTATATTGATTTATTTAATCTGTTACTTAATTCAGGTTTTGTGACCAAAATACCGATGAAACAATCTTCGTGCGCTTTGTGTGCCTCGTGGTAAACAAAAAAGCACCGCCAAAACTGACGGCGCTTTTCCAATTATCTTGTTTTCAAATTACCAGATCTTAGCAACCTTTTCGTCCGGGTTACGCATTCTGTCTCCCGGTTTTACATTGAATGCAGCAAAGAATTCCGGGCAGTTCATCAACGGTCCGTTCACGCGGTACATTCCCGGTGAATGCGGGTCCGTTGCGATACGTTTTTTCAATTCTGCCTCTGTATAATTGATTTTCCACAATTGCGCGTAAGCAATAAAGAAACGCTGTGCCGGAGTATACCCGTCGATTGTCACGTTCTTCTTAAAATCATCTGTCATGGTATAAGCATAATATGCCATGGTCAATCCACCCAAATCGGCGATGTTTTCACCCATGGTCAATTCCGGGTTTACGCAGTTGTCTGAAATAGGACAGAAGGAGCTGAATGTTTTACCAAGAATCTCTGTTTTGGAAACGAATTTTGCTTTGTCAGTATCTTGCCACCAGTCGTTGTAGCTTCCATCTGCTGCAAATTTCGATCCGTTGTCATCAAAACCGTGTGTAAACTCATGTCCGATTACCATCCCGATTCTTCCATAGTTTACCGCGTCTTCCGCCTTTTCATCAAAGAAAGGAGGTTGCATAATTCCTGCAGGGAAAGCAATCTCGTTCAAAAGCGGGTGATAATACGCATTCACTAAGTGTGCCGGCATTTCCCATTCTTTGCGGTTTACCGGTTTATGGAGTTTTTCCAGGTTTTCCTTGAAGGCAAAATTGCGGCAATTGTCAATATTGGCAACGTAATCAACAGGACTGATCACCAATCTCTTGTAGCTTTTCCATTCATCCGGGAAACCAAGCTTTCTTCCGATTGCGTTCAATTTCGCCAAAGCTTCTTTCTTCGTATTGTCCGACATCCAATCCAAGCCATTGATGCGCATTCTGAAACTTGCCAATAAGTTGTCAACCATCGTGTTTACGCGATTTTTTGCATTTACAGAGAAGTTTTTCTCCACGAACGCTTTTCCGAGTAATTCTGCCAATGTTGAACCGGTGATTTCTTCAATGCAACGCTCGTCAATTGGTTTCATGGTACTTGTTCCGCTCAACACACCACTGTAGAAGTCAAAATTGTGTTTTACCCATTTTTCATCCAGTTTCCCCGCATAGGCATTGATCGTACACCAGGACAAATAATTATTCCACGATTGAAAGGAAACTTTATCCATCATCGTATTGATTTGCTTCATGAAGTCAGGTTGCCCAACGATCAATGAATCAAAGTGTTCACATCCAATTTTGGTGAGGTAAGTTTCGAAGTCAAATTTCGGCATTGCTTTTACAACCTGGTCCAGAGACATTTTGTTGTACGTCTTTTCCGGTAAACGGGATTCTGCCGGAGTCATCATGGCACCAGCCAATTCCTTTTCGAAATTGAAAATGTCACCGGCTTTCTTTTTTGCTGCTTCTTCGGAATCACCCAATAATTGAAATGACTTTTGGATGTGAAGGATATATGCGTCGCGAATTGCCTGTTTGTTTTCCTGGAAATAATAATCACGGTTCGGTAGTCCGATTCCGCCTTGTCCCCAGTATGCCACATTCTTGTTCACGTCTTTCAGGTCTTGTCCGATCCCGAACCCGAAAACGGATTCGATTCCCAGCTGATGTTGCTGAGCAATTAAACCAACGAATTCATCTTTTGATTTGATCTCTGCGATTTTTGCCAAACGGTCTGTCAATGGTTTTGCTCCTGCAGCGTTACGAACAGTCATATCCGTATACGAAGTATAATAATCTCCCAATAACTGGTCCTGGCTTCCGGATGATTTCATTTTGGACCCTGCTGCGGTTTGAAGAATTTCTTTCAACGTAGCTTTGTTTCGCTTGTCCAGTTCATTGAAACTTCCCCAACGCGATTCTGTATTTGGGACCGGGTTATTTTTACACCAGGTTCCGTTTGCGAACTGGAAAAAGTCATCCTGTGGTTTTATCGAAAGGTCCATATAAGAGACATCGATACTTGTCGGTTTTGCGGTAATATCCGTAGTAGAAGCTACAACTTTATCAGTCGCTTCAGTATGTGTTTTGGGTTGGCACGCAACCAATGAAGTTGCAACAACTGCCAAGGGTAGAATTTTATTAACCATTGTTTTCCGGGTTTAAAAGCATTTCGACATGCGGGATTTCGTCTTCAAAGTATTCTTTACCTGTAGATACGAATCCGCATTTATTATAGAATTTTTCCAGGTGTTTTTGAGCTGAAATTCTGATTGGCACTTTGCCAAATTCATCGTGTACAAATTGGATGCATTTTTCCATTAATTCATATCCAACTCCATTTCCACGGCATTCATTTGTTAATACAACACGCCCGATGGCCACTTCGGGATAGGAGATTCCAGGGTGAAGAATGCGTGCTGTTGCAATCACATCACCTTTACCATCACGCAAAAGCAGGTGATAGGCTTTCTTATCTTTTCCGTCCAGGTCCAGGTAAGTGCAGTTTTGCTCAACTACAAAAGCCTTGAGTCTCAGCGCGATAATGTCGTGAAACTCATTCAGCGTCAGTTCTTTGTAAGGTTTAAATTGCCAATCTAAATGCATACTATTAAATTATTAATTGGGTAATTATCAATTATCAAGTATGTACTTGATAATTTTTTCATTGATAATTTATAATTACGTTTGGATTACTCCAACATTATACGGTTTCTCTGCTTTTTTGTGGTTTGCCATTTCAATTCCAACAGACAAGAATTCTCTTGTTTTTGCAGGATCGATGATCGCATCCAGCCACAAACGCGAAGCAGCATAATAAGGGGAAATTTGTTCGTCGTAACGAGCTTTGATCGTATTATACAATTCCGTTTCTCTTTCCGGTGTGATTTCTTCTCCGCGTGCTTTCAAAGAGGCAACTTCGATCTGAAGCAATGTTTTTGCAGCAGAAGCTCCGCTCATTACGGCAACTTCTGCGGTCGGCCAGCCAACAATCAAACGCGGATCGTATGCTTTTCCGCACATGGCGTAGTTTCCGGCACCATAGGAGTTTCCAATAACTACTGTGAATTTCGGAACCACCGAATTTGCCATGGCATTCACCATTTTAGCTCCGTCTTTAATAATTCCGGCGTGCTCGGACTTGGAACCAACCATGAATCCGGAAACGTCCTGGAAGAAGATCAACGGAATGTTCTTTTGGTTGCAATTCATGATGAAACGAGCAGCTTTGTCGGCAGAATCGTTGTAGATCACACCGCCAAATTGCATTTCACCCTTTGCATTTTTAGATAATTCGCGCTGATTTGCAACAATTCCAACGCTCCAGCCATCCAATCGTGCGTAGGCACAAACAATGGTTTTGCCGTAATCGCTTTTGTATTCCGTCAAACTTCCTTCGTCGAAAATACAGTCTAAAATGTTGTGAACATTGTAAGGTTTTGCTCGTTCGGAAGGTAAGATTCCGTATACTTTCTTTGCTTCTTCTTTTGGTGCGATTGATTCAATGCGGTCAAATCCGGCTGATTCCGGTGCACCGATCTGGCTCATCATTTTACGGATCGTTTTCAGACACTCTTCGTCGTTTGCTACTTTGTAATCGCAAACACCGGAGATTTCCGTATGAGTTGTTGCACCACCCAATGTTTCATTGTCAATGTTCTCACCGATTGCAGCTTTTACCAGGTAAGATCCGGCAAGGAAGATGGTCCCTGTTTTATCTACGATCAGTGATTCGTCAGACATAATGGGAAGGTAAGCACCACCGGCAACACAACTTCCCATGACAGCAGCGATTTGTGTAATTCCCATGGAACTCATTACCGCATTGTTTCTGAAAATACGTCCGAAGTGTTCTTTATCCGGGAAAATTTCATCTTGCATTGGAAGGTAAACCCCGGCAGAATCTACCAAATAAATGATCGGGAGTTTATTCTCCATGGCAATTTCCTGCGCACGTAAGTTTTTCTTTCCTGTTATCGGGAACCATGCTCCGGCTTTTACAGTAGCATCGTTTGCAACAACAATGCATTGTTTCCCGGAAACTTTTCCGATAACCATGACAACTCCGGCAGCGGGGCAACCACCGTGTTCTTTATACATTCCCATTCCGGCAAAAGCGCCTACTTCGAAGCGCGGGGTATTCGCATCAAGCAGCATATCGATTCGCTCGCGGGCAGTCATTTTTCCTTTTTCATGAAGTGCAGCAATCCGTTTTTCACCACCACCTTTCATGATAGAAGCCAGTTCAGATTCCATACGGGAAATTTTCAGCCTCATTTCGTCATCGTTCTTATTGAATTCCAATTCTTTTGAATCAATTGCCATGTTTTTTCGTTTATTAGCGTCCCAAATATACACAATTCACTGTAGAAACTTTCTTGAACAGAGCGAAAGAATGAGCGATTTCTAAATTACTTTTGTCGGATGCAAGATACTTACAAGCACAAGGGAATGAGAAAGCAATTGATAGAACAATTGCGTCAAAAAGGGATTACAGATGAGCGTGTACTGACCGCCTTTGATGCAATTCCGCGACATTTCTTCCTGGACCTGGTATTTGAACAACAAGCTTATTCGAATGTTGCTTTTCAGATTGGTGCGGGCCAGACCATTTCCCATCCGTACACGGTTGCTTTCCAAACCTCAATCCTGGAATTGAAAAAAGGGGAGAAGGTCCTGGAAATTGGTACAGGATCTGGTTTTCAGACCTGTATCTTGTGTTCGATGGGAATGAAAGTCTTTTCAATTGAACGCCAGAAAGAACTGCATATCAAAGCAAAGAAAATCATAGACCACTTCCGTTTTACGCCCAAATTGTTTTTCGGAGATGGCTATGAAGGAAAAGAGACCTTTGCACCATTCGATAAGATTTTAGTAACGTGCGGAGCTCCGTTTATCCCGGAAAAGCTTGTTCAGCAATTGAAAGTAGGTGGAATGATGGTGATTCCTGTCGGTGATCTGGATTCCCAGGAAATGCACCGGATTACCAAAATCTCGGATTCGGAATACAAAGAAGAAGTATTCGGGAATTTCAGTTTCGTACCGATGCTGGAGAAAACAGTAAGGTAATTCAAAATGCAAAATTCAAAATGCAAAATTCAAAATTCGAAAAATTGAATTGGTAGAATTTTCCTTCCTGGCAAAATCTGTTTTGCATTCATTATTTTGCATTTTTAATTATGAAACCAGGCTTTCATACGCATTTTGTATCTCTACAAACTTTTCGGCTGCCATTTTTTGTTGTGATTCTGTTCCGGTAGCAAATTTGTCGGGATGATGGATTTTGACCAATTTTCGATAGGCTTTTTTGATCTCTTCCTGGCTGGCGTTTGCCGGAACGCCCAGAATATCGTAGGCATATTTTTTTGATAAGGGTGTGGCTTTCTTTTCCTGTGCTTCTTTTCGATGCTCGTTGTAAGCTGCATAAATCGCAATGATTTTGGTGAGGTTGTCGGGAGTTAATTCCAAATCAGAGTTGATCTTTTTCAGGAAATTCAATTCCGGAGAGCTCATTTTTCCATTGATCAAAGCCAAACCTGTGAGGAAGTAGATGATCTGTGAGCGCGACCCTTCGTCTTTCAGGTGCGTTTTCATCCAATCGGTAATTGTTTCAGTCCGGATCGGATATTTTAATGAAAACAGGAGTGAGTCGCCGAAATTGTAAGTAGCGGCCGGGAAATACCGGTTGAAATACTGATTGATGAACTGGATCTTTTCTTTGGATTCCTGGTAATTGATGAGCATCAGTTTGGCTCCCAAAGCCAGGTATGCTTCCAGGTAATTGTCTTCCGTCGGTTTCAGGCTTTGGGGGAAGATTCCCTTGCGCCATGAGCGTGCATGACGTGTTTTATAAACATACAAGGTAATTCCGCCCACAAATGGAATCCCGAATAGCAGGATTACCAGCCAATCCGGTAATTCAGCAACAGGTTCGAAAGAAAGCGGAAGAAAAAACGTCATAGGAACAGTTCTGTTTATTTAATCCATCAAACTCCCAAAGTAACAAATATTGGTCAATGAAAATGGAAAGGAAATTTTACCTTTGTAAGACCACATGAAAAATCTGAAACGAATCATCAATATTAATATCATTTTTTATGCTGTTTTTATTGTGTTGAACCTAATTGAGCTGTTTTGGTATTCTTACCAGCTATCATATTATTACAATAAAATAGTCGTTCATAAGAAAATTAGTGAGACAGAGATTTTGATCCAGGTGGAGGCATCTTTTCATATTTTCTTGAATTTTGCTTCCTATGCGCTTACGATCATACAGCTATTTTTCTTCAATCACTATGTAAAAAGAAATAATCTTGGGAGATCTTATCACTGGTTATTGATTTTAGTAGCTTTCATTCCGGTAATACATTATTTTCTTTACTATTTTATTTGGTTGAAATTAAACCGATTGATATTGAATTCCTATGGAAAAAAATCAAATAGTTCGGAAAGAAAGATTGTTCTGATTTGGGTATTGGTCTTAATTGTTAGCACTCTGTCGTTTATTTATCCGTTTTTGTCTGCTTATATTGCTTCTAAAGAAGGAATATTCGGGGTTTCAAGATTTGCGATGATAAATGTGATTTTTAATGTGGCTGTTCTGTTGTTGGTGTCAATAATCGAGTTACTTTATTTGATAGAGTTTCGAAATGCGTTAAAGAATGTAGATAAAGAATTGTCTGAAAATCAATTATTGGACAATTAGTTGAAATCTTGTTAACATATTGAAATAAAGTAATTTATTAATCAAATTACTCACACTATTTTACACTTCCTTTAAAATAATTTTCACTCCCGTGTCACTTTTCCGAAACTCGTTACACTAACTTTATCAAGAGACCAATTTATCAGGATGGCGGCCACGAAGAAAAAACGTTTTATGGAGCTTTATGAACCTATACATGTGAGGTTCGAAAAGTTTTGTAAAGCAAGAGCGTACGGGAATTTCAATTTCAAGGATTTGATGCACGATGCGTTGGTGGTCGCTTACGAACGTTTCGATTCTTTGAAAAAAGAAGATGCCTTTTTGCATTTCCTTTTTGGGATCGCCATTCGCTTACTGGCAAATGAAAACCGTAAGATCAGTACGGAACGTTTGTCCGACCATGCACAAGTCTACAATTATTCAGTGGAAAGTGACCGGACGGACAGAATGCTGGAGATTAATTTGTTGTACGAAGCTATTTCGAAATTGCCTGACCAGCAAAAAGAGAGCATTATCCTCTTCGAGATCTCAGGATTTTCAATCAAAGAAATTGCGGAATTACAACAGTCTTCAGAAGATGCAGTGAAACAACGTCTGGTTCGGAGCAGAAAGAAACTCCTGGAATTGATGACTGAGAGAAAAGAAATAGAATTAAATAATTTGGGTTATGACAGAAGATAGACTTTCCGGTTTGTTTGATGAGATTCGAAAGGAGTCGGCTCAAACTTCTATTTCTGAGGTTGATCAGTGGATTGATGCTGCAGTAACTGCCGGTGCAACAATTGGGATCTTAGCGACATTGAAATTAATACTCATTAAAAAACCTTTGATTATGTGGACAACATTATTAACAGTAACGGGTGGTGCTTCACTGGGAGTTGTAATGATTTTTAGTAAACCCGAAATAAAAGAAAAACCTGTCAGAAAAGAAGTTGTTTCGTATTCGGTCCCTGTAAAAGAACGGATGAAAGAAACAAAAACAGAGGAACCTGCGGAACAAGAGTCTCCCATACTGGCCGGACCTGCCAGAGAATCCAATTCCGAAAACCCCAATTTGCCCGAAGATCTGGGAACTCTTGTTCCTTTAAGGACACTAAGATCAGACAATCGTTCCATTCCTCTTTACAGGAAACCGGATGTGACCGGATCGTTTACAAAAGTTCATCTTTCCGGTGCGCTGATGGTAGAACTATCCCAGGGAAAGGAATGCAGTGTTTTGGTTGAGCCGGAAAGTGCAAAAGACCTGATTCGTATTGAAGTTCAGGACGGAACACTTTACCTGGAGAATGAAAAAAACAAAAAAGACCGAAGAGAAAAGGTGGTGATCAAAGTAACTGTTAAGGATTTGAATGAATTGTTCCTGAGCGGAGCTACAGCTTTGATGACGATGCACCAGTTGGGGGTGGAAACACTGTCCCTGGAAATGGACGGGGCGAGTAATGCGAACCTGAACCTGAAGGCAACCAAACTAAAAGGCGATTTTTCGGGAGCAAGTAATGTAACAATTGAAGGGTCTTGCGAAAATGCTGATTTGGATATTTCGGGAGCGGCTCAGGTTAATTTGACGGAATTGTCTGTGAAAAATGCCAAAGTAACCAATAGTGGTGCCGGACACGCAGAAATTTCCATCTCAGAAAGTTTGAAAGCAGATGGTTCAGGAGCGAGTACAACTTATTATAAGGTTTCTTCCGGGGCAAAATCGATCCGTGTGGATGTGAATACCAGCGGCAGTGCAGTAATCCATGATACTAAAAAATGAGAGTCAGCAGGGCTGATTAGCGGGAAATTATGAAGACTAATATTATTAATAAAAGAGGCTGTAACAAAGCAAGTTAGTTTATAACCTAAGTAGAGTAAAGAAGAGTCAGCACAGCTGACGAAGACGAAGCAGCGACAAGCGGTCAGTGCGAAAGCTGCTAGGAATAACACATTGAATCAAAGATGCTGTAACAAGGCAAGTTAGTTTATAACCTAAGTAGAGTAAAGACAGAAACAAAACGTTGTTTCGAAAAAGCCCCTGAAGGAGAGTCAGGGGCTTTTTTATGTTTGGTAAATTTTATGTCATGTCTTTCTCGATACGTTCCGCAATGTCAGTTCGAGTATCCCGACAGTTTTGTCGGGATGTATCGAGAACAGCATGCGGAACACTCGAAACGACATGAAGACAATTAATGCTCTAAACTTGCCAAATAACGCTCAGCATCCAAAGCAGCCATACAACCCGTTCCTGCAGCAGTAATCGCCTGGCGGTAAGTTTTGTCGGCAGCGTCACCGGCAACAAAAACTCCCGGAACATTTGTCAATGAAGTCCCTGGTTTTTCGTATTTGATGTATCCTGTTTCATCCAGGTTGATGTAATCTTTGAAAACGTCTGTGTTTGGTTTGTGACCGATCGCTACGAAGAAACCTGTAGCAGGAATTTCTTTTTCTTCTCCCGTAATGTTGTTTTTCACTTTTACGGCAGTTACTCCATTTCCGTCACCCAATACTTCAACCGTTTCTGTGTTGTGAAGGATCTCAATGTTCGGTGTATTGCGAACACGGTCTTCCATGATCTTGGAAGCACGAAATTTGTCTGTACGGACCAACATCGTTACTTTCTTACACAATTTGGAAAGGTAATGCGCTTCTTCACAAGCAGAATCTCCTGCACCGACGATTACCGTTTCCTGGCCACGGTAAAAGAATCCGTCACACACAGCGCAAGCAGAAACTCCACCACCAATGGAAAGATAATGTTGCTCCGAAGGCAATCCTAAGTATTTTGCAGCTGCTCCAGTAGAAATAATGACTGTTTCTGCATGGATTTCGTGTCCGTCTTCTGTCCAGCATTTATGGATCGGTCCCGAAAAATCTACTTTCGTGATAAAACCAAAACGCACGTCTGTTTCGAAACGTTTTGCCTGAGCTTCCAATTGAACCATCATCTCGGGACCTGAAATTCCATCAGGATATCCCGGGAAGTTTTCAACTTCGTTTGTTGTTGTTAATTGTCCACCTGGTTGCATTCCTTGGTACATTACAGGTTTCATTTCTGCTCTTGCGGCATAAATTGCAGCAGTATATCCGGCAGGACCAGAACCAATAATCAGGCATTTTATTTTTTCAGCGCTCATGTTTGTTTGTATCGTTTTTTTAGTTGAAGAATATAAAATTAGGGTTTTCTTGCTTTCAAAAGCTTACTTAAACAGAAGTGGATTTTAATAGGAATCCAAGTTTATTTTTTGCAGTAATAGACAAAAGCAGGAGGGAAGTTTGCAGGGGTAAAAGCAATCTCCATGTGTTTAAAGAAATGTTTGATGTTTTTCTTGGCATTCAGGGAATACTGGAACTGAACGTATATCGAATTCGAATGCATTACCCGGTGGCTTTCTTTTAGGATCCGGTTCTTCAGGTCACTAGGGAAATTGGCAAGCGGAAGTGACGAAACAACAGCATCCGCTTGGGAATAACCGTATTTCTTCAGGTATTCGCCAATTTTTTCCGCCGAATCGTGGATCAAAATAACACGCGGGTCCTTGAATTCTTTTTTCAATTGGTTCATGAAATTGTCATTGAGCTCAAACACCAATAAAATCCCGTCAGGACTCAGTTTTTGAAGGATTTTTCGAGTGAAAACGCCGGTTCCCGGACCCAATTCCACAATGACTTTAGCCGTTGAGAAATCAATTTTCTGCAACATTTTTTTTGCTAAATATTTGGAGCTTGGAGCCATTGCCCCAACCATTTTACGTTCTTTCCAGAAATTACGTATAAACGAACGCTTATCAGACATTTTCTCTTGTTTCTTTCAGTGCGAATTTACCATTATTGATAATTCCATAAACAAATCCATTCAATTGTTTATTCAATGCTGGTGTATTGCTGCATGCGATGACTAAATCTTCTTTGGTGAATATCCACGGTTTTCCCGGGATAAATAGCGATAAATCTGCTATTGGCTGATCTTCAATAGGAAGTGTGTCCAGGGATAATAATTCCCTTGATCTTTCCGTCAATCCGTTTACTACCAATTCCAGGTCGAAATCCGGGCAGGCCCCCAGTTCACCGAAAAGTGTCTGGATCGTACTGTTTCCAAAATTCGCGTGATCAAATTCCAAATCGGTTTCTTCTGTGTCATTTGGCCGGTGGTCGGAAACAATGCAATCAATGGTCCCGTCTTTCAAACCTGCCCAAAGTGCCTTTCGATCTGATTCAGGGCGTAAAGGTGGCATTAATTTGAAGTTTACATCGAAATCCAAAACGGCAGTTTCATTGTAAATCAAATGCTGTGCATGCACGTCGGCTGTTACATTCAATCCTTTTGCTTTTGCTTTACGGATCAACTCAACGGATTCGGCAGTGGAGATCCCGGTTGCATGTAAGTTTCCTCCCGTGTATTCCAACAGGCGCAGGTTGCGTTCCAACTGGATTATTTCGCTGATCGCAGGATCTGCCTTTAAACCGGTTTTGGTAGAGGCTTCACCTTCATTGACCATTCCACCTCCGGAGATCGATTTATCGTGTGCAAATCCAACTACAATTCCGTCAAAGTTCTTGGAATAGAGCAGTGCACGGTACATGATTCCTCCGTTAACGGGTACCAGGTCGTCAGAGAACATACGCACTCCGGATTGGAACATGTCGAACATTTCCGCTAGCGCTTCACCTTGATTTTTTTTGGTAATACAACCCATCGGATGTAAAGAAGTTACAGCATTTTCACTTCTTCTCAACACGTACTCCACACTCGTTTTGTTGTCCAAAACAGGCTGGGTTGAAGGTAAAATGGCAACGTGTGTAAATCCACCGTATGCTGCTGCGTCCAATCCGCTTTGAATTGTGGATTTATGTTCTTCTCCCGGATCTGCAAAATGAGCTTTCAAATCGACCCATCCTTTTGAAATGTGTAAATTATTTTCCTCAATCTCCAATTCACAGGAACGTTCAATTTTTGTCGAAATCTCGTGAATCCTGCCATCTTCCAGGTAAATGTCTACCTTTTTTCCATGCCACTTGGAGCTTTTGTCTATAACTGTTACCTGCCGGATAAGTAATTTCATATTCTTTATTTCTTATAGAAAATTAGTAAAGCCATTTCGCACAGGACGAATATTCCTGCAAAGAAAACAAACCAAAGCCAACTATCATAACTCTCACCGATTTCCAATAGCGAAGCACTATTCCAATTGGAACCGTCTTGTATTGAATTCACCTGAATTCCTGCTTGCTGAAAACCATTTTTAATTTCGTCCGTTGTGGGCTCTGATGTTTGCGATTCAAGTCGATTGTAATTGGAGGAAAGAATCCCTTTCGGTTTTCCATCCTGGGAAATCGTGTAATTTCCTGCCTCCAGGATACGGATTGCTTCTAACCCTTGAATGGAAAGATAAGAGCGCTTGTTTTTGGTGAAGACCACAGGAATGTAATCGACTTGTCCTTGTTTCAGGTGAATTGGATTTTCACTGGAATTAGTTGTATTTACCGGATAACTTCCGTCCGAACCAATGATCAGATAATACGGATTTTGGCGTTGGCTCAGATTCCCGACATGCAACAGCAGTGTAGAAAATAGCTGATTGCTTGTAAACGTGCTGAATTCCTGCTTTAAGGAAGTAGAGAACAGGTAAGCGCTGTTCTTTCCGGTACTTTTCACGAAGAAAGGTGTTCCATTCTGGTAATTGATCAGGTTGCTTGAAAGCGTTTTTGAATTGCTTAAAAGACGATATGCCTTGGCAACAGCAGGTAACGAGATGTTCTCAGGCCTTCCTTCGAAAATTCCCTGGAAGAAGGGATCTTTGATATTTAGCTTTTGTATTCCCAAACCAACGGTTTGTGTTCCGTTTATCGATGGTAAATTCAATTTGTCGAGCATGGAATTCCATCCGCCCGGAGAAACATTGGTTCCCGGGATGAGCAAAAGAGCACCCCGTTCTTCATGGTAAGCTGTGAGTTCTGTACTTAGATTACTTGGAATTTGGTTTAATCCGTTTAATACAACCAAGTCGATTGCGTCCAGGTTTTCCTGGGATGCCTGGTTAGTGGAAACTTCCTTAATTTTGTAGAAATCGTCCAAACCAAAAACAATCCCGACGTTTTCAACAGCATCTTCCCCGTTAATGATGAGAACGGAACTGCTTTTCTTTACTTCGTAATTGAAAAAGAAAGAGTCGTCTTGGACCATTTGTTTGTCGTTGATCGAAATTTTTCCTTTGGCAATTCCTGCTTCCTGGTTGAAATAGTTTAATTGCACGGTATCTGATCCGCTGGAAGGTAATTCTGCAAACAAATCGCGTTTCAATTTCCCGATCTGAACACTTACTACGGCCGATTCAATAGCTTCTTTTCCGGTATTCACTACGCGAATCGAAAGTGTTTGAGCAGAACCCAGCTTCTGGATAGGAGTTTCAAACCAAATGGTATCGATGTACAGGTTCCCGGTGTTTTGAGGTGCCAGGACCAAAGGAGATACACTTGAAATTGATTTAAACTTTTTAGTTGGTTGAGCGGTTTTATTTTTTTGAAAATCAGATAAATAAACCAAGGATGGTTTGGATTTGATATTTCCTTCTTTTTGTGCATCTTCCACCCACTGATTCCAGAAGGAAAGGATTTCTTCCTGCGAGCGATAGATAGGAGAGTAGTTCACTTTTGCTACCTGGTCCACAAACTTCACCTTCGTTAAAGTCTGTTTTTCATTTCCGCTCAATTCATTGGTGAATAAAACGTATTGAGTATTCCTTGGAGCTTTTTCTACAATGGAACCTGCCAATTCTTTCGCCTGGGCCAATAATTCACCTTGTCCGCCAATGCGCGACATGGAAAAGGAATTATCGATATATACTCCGATTAATTGAATGTCTTTTTTGTTTGCGTCCGATTTCGGAAAATAGGGTTGGGCAAAGGCGATTACCAAACAGGCAAAGGCCAGGGAACGTGCGATCAGAATTAACAGATGTTTGATCTTTCTTGGATTTTTCTGCTGCTGTTCAACCGATTTAACGAAGGCAATACTGGAGAAATAGATCGTTTTGTATTTACGAAAATGGAACAGGTGAATGAGTATTGGAATCACCAAAACCAGTAGGGCAAACAAAAATTCAGGATAGACCCATTTCATAGCGCTAAAATAAACAATATCTCTGTTTTTCCTTTCTGATACTCCGGAAGAGTTACTAACATTCGTTAATTACGAATTGCGTCTCGATAGCCTCTGACGCTGCGGTCAGGGTTTTAAAACTATCGGGATGCGAATTGCGAATTCCAAGAGTTTTCCCTGATTTTTGAACAATTTTAGGGATAATTACGAATTACGAATTACGAATTACGAATTACGAATTACGAATTATTCTGACTCTGTATTTTCAATTAGGAATTCGGTATTGGGAATTCGCAATTATTTAATTCCCTCAAAAACTCCCAGCCCAAACAAGGCAAAGTCGTATTTACATGGATCCTGTGGATCCAGTTGTACCAATTGTTCCTGGATTTCGGCAACACTTTTCCAGTCGTTTTGTGTGCGGGTAAGAATCCCCAATTTACGGGCAACATTTCCGGTATGCACGTCCAGCGGAAGGTGCAATTCCGACATGGGAATCGTGTTCCAGATTCCGAAGTCTACTCCGGGTTCGTCTTTTCGTACCATCCAGCGCAAAAACATATTGATCCGCTTAGCTGAGGAACCTTTCAATGGATTCGCTACGTGCTTGTGTGTTCTGTCGGGAAAAGGTTCTTGTGTAAAGGCATTCCGGAAAGAAACAATTCTGCCTTGAACTCCCGGAATTTCCGGGTGAAGCTGAAAGGCATGTTCCAATCCTCCGTTTTGATAGATGCGTTGCAATGAAACGAAAAAAGCATTCAGGTCGTCGCTGTTGAATGTCCTGTGGACAAAGTTGTGCTTTTGTTCCCGGTAGTTCAATACATATTCGTAGGGCATGAAATTCATGATCTCAAGCAGGCGTTGTCCGCTTTTGATAATTGCTGTCCGGTTTCCCCAGGCTAAAGTTGAAATGAGAAAGGCACTGATCTCGATATCTTCTTTCCGGGTAAATTGTTTCGGAATTTGGATCGGGTCGCTTTGAATGAAGTCCGGGCGGTTGTACAACTCCGTTTTTTCATCCAGGAATGCTTTTAATTCATTTTGAGTGAAGGAAGTTTTCATTTCAAAGATCCGTCGGCCATTACAATAGTCCTGTCTGCCATCTCGGCAAGCAGGTTGTTGTGTGTAACGATTACGAATGTCTGGCCGAATTCTTTTCGCAGGTCGAAAAACAATTGGTGTAATTCCGCGGCGTTTTTAGAATCCAGGTTCCCGGAAGGTTCGTCTGCAAAAATAATATCCGGTTCATTCATCAAAGCACGTGCAACAGCTACGCGTTGTTGTTCTCCACCGGAAAGGGCAGAAGGTTGATGGTTTTCGCGGTCACCAAGTCCCAGTTTATTTAACAAGTGCTTTGCGCGCTCTTTGGACTCGTTCATTCCTTTTCCACCGATTAAAGCAGGCATTACAATGTTTTCTAAAGCTGTGAATTCAGGTAATAACTGGTGAAACTGGAAAATGAAACCGATCTTTTGGTTCCGGAATTCAGCCAAACCTTTTGAGTTCAATGAAAACGGATTGATTCCATTCAGGGTTAAACTGCCGGAATCCGGCTTGTCAAGGGTTCCCAAAATTTGAAGCAGGGTTGTTTTTCCGGCTCCTGAAGAACCGACAATGGAAACGATTTCCCCGGATTGAATTTCCAGGTCGATTCCCTTCAATACATCTAATTGGCCGTATTTCTTTTGGATTCCCTTTGCAACAAGCATTACTTATTCATTTTTAGAGAATGTCCCATCTTGGTAGCTTTCGTTTTCAGGTAGCTTTCATTGTGAGCATTATGTCCTACTTCGATTGCTACATTTTCAACGATTTCCAATCCATAACCGATCAGACCGGTACGTTTTTTCGGATTATTCGACATCAAACGGATCTTGGAAATTCCCAGGTCGTGCAGGATTTGTGCCCCGATCCCGTATTCACGCTCATCGGATTTGAATCCTAATTTCAGGTTTGCTTCAACAGTATCGTATCCTTCTTCCTGCAGTTTGTATGCTTTTAATTTGTTTAAAAGTCCAATTCCGCGTCCTTCCTGGTTCAGATAAACAATCGCACCTTTTCCTTCGGCTTCGATCATTTTCATGGAATGGTGCAATTGTGGCCCACAGTCACAACGGCAAGAACCAAAAATATCGCCGGTAAGGCAGGAAGAGTGCATACGGACCAAAACCGGTTCATTCGGTTCCCAGGTTCCTTTAACCAATGCCAAATGTTCCTGTCCGTTTGATTTCACTGAAAACGCGATCAACTTGAAATCACCGTGTTCAGTTGGCATTTCAACTTCAACTTCACGTGAAATCAACGATTCGTTTTTCATGCGGTAAGCGATCAGGTCTGCAATGGAAATCAGTTTCAAATCAAATTTCTTCGCAATTTCAAACAATTGGGGCAGACGTGACATGGATCCGTCTTCATTCAGGATCTCCACTAAGATACCTGCAGGTTTAAATCCGGCTAAACGAGCCAAATCAACTGCTGCTTCCGTGTGGCCTGTGCGTTGTAATACACCACCTTTTTTTGCGCGCAAAGGAAAAATATGTCCCGGACGACCTAAATCTTCCGGTTTGGTATCTTCCGAAACCAGTGCTTTAATGGTCTTTGCACGGTCGAAAACCGAAATTCCGGTCGTACATCCATGACCGATTAAGTCTACGGAAACCGTGAATTGTGTTTCGTGAAGTACAGTGTTGTTTGTAACCATGAGGTTTAACTCCAATTCGTTACATCTGGATTCGGTAAGCGGTGTACAGATCAGCCCTCTTCCGTGAGTTGCCATGAAATTGATCATTTCAGGAGTAACCATTTCAGCAGCTGCAATAAAATCCCCTTCATTTTCGCGGTCTTCGTCATCAACAACGATGATTACTTTCCCGGCTTTTATATCTTCAATCGCTTCTTCGATTGTATTTAACTTAGTTGACATACTGTTTAATAAAGTACCGCAAATTTACTCCGAATTCTGCAACTGCGATATACTATTTAACTTTTTTAAAGGTAAAGGAGATGCGGTTGGGATCGTTTTTCACATTTTCAATCCAAACAGCCATTTTGTTGGCTACAGGCCTGACATAATTAATCCGTTTCGGGAAGGGGTTTTGATTGTTCACAAATGTTAATGTGTCTTGATCCAGGTAGTTTTTACATTTGAAAACCAAGGTATCCTGTTTGATGATAATTTGGTAGTGTAACACGTTGTTTTGCTCAAATATCCGCAGGGATTCTTTCTGAAATTTGTTTTCGTAACGCATGAAGTTTTCTCCCGAGATACAGTTGGCACGGAGTTTCCAGTTTTCATGAATGGTTTGATTATCCAGGGAGGTAATCCATTTCCCATGGAGCCATTGTGGTAAGTTATCCCTGTTTGAACAGGAATACAGGATTAAAACTGTGAGTAGGAGGGTTGCAAGAGTTGTAAGAGTGTGTGTGTTTGTTTTTTCCATGAATAGAGCAGTTCAATGTAGTATTTGCCTTGTGAAGCAATTGAACTAAAGTTACCTTCTAGAACTAAACCTTCGGTTATTTTTTCGACAAAGGTATCGATATCTTCTGCCAATAGGATATTTTTTCCGTCTATACCACCCAACGCATTGTTAGACAGGGGAGTAGTGATGCATGGAAGCCCGCTTGCCATAGCTTCCAATAGCTTATTTTGAAGTCCGGTCCCGATGAAAAGCGGGGCAACAAAAATACGTGAACGCTGATAACTGATACGAATGTCATCAACCCATCCGGTTACTGTTACGAACTCCGATTGCAGTTCCAAAACCCGTTTTGAAGGACTTGCTCCCGAAAGAAGCAGTTTGCAGGAAATTCCTTTTTTGTGAAGTCTCGGCAGGATTTCTTCTGCCAGGCAAACTGCGGCTTCAATGTTCGGAGCATAGGAAAAATTCCCAGTGAAAACCAGATCGTAGTCTTTTTCAACAGGCAGTGTTTCGAAGAACGATTCATCAATTCCATTGGGAACAATAACAATTTGCTGATTTTCCGGGTGTTGGATCAGTTTCCTGTCTTGTTCCGAAATGATCGTTTTGTGCTCGAAATAATCAAAAATCCTCCGTTCGTATTCCTTTAAACGCTTACTTTCCAGCTTGTAAAACCATTTTTTGTACCAGGCTTCCGTTTGGATCCTGCGTTCCATTCCTTTGGAAAGTGCATCCATGTAATCCAATGTTTTGGGAATATGGTGTTCGTTCTTTACGTATTCGGAAACCCGGATTAATTGGCAATAAATATGCTTTGGCTTCGCGTGAGCAATAATAGACCGGATTTTCCGATGGATCGATTTCCGGTAGAAATAATGGACCTGCAGGGGTTTGGATCCAAGCATTGTTTTCAAAAGCTGGAAGATCAGTCCGAACCTGGTGAGTTGAAAAATGTGAACTTGGGTACAAAACTGACGCACTATTTGCTCATGTTCTTTTGAAACCGGAATATCTGTTGTACAAATCAGGGTAACATTAAATTGGGTAGAAAGTTCTTTGAGTTGGTAAAAAGCCCTCAGTTTATCACCTTTTTCCAACGGATAAGGAAAACGGGAAACAATAAAAAGGATGTTTTCTTTAGACTCCAAAAGTGCGTTTCATTAATGCGATACAATTGTCAAAACTATGAACTTTTAAGATATAATCGCGCGATTTACCTCCGACTTCTTGTCTCAAACCTTCATTTTCATGGAATCCCAGGATCAATTCAATAAGAGCCTCATCAGTATCGGCAACCTGGATCCCTGATTGAGGAATGTCGATTCCTGCAGCGCCTAATTTCGTTGTGATACACGGAACTCCCAATGCCATCGCTTCCAGCAGTTTGATACGGATCCCGCTTCCGGATTGGATCGGGGTAATCAGCGTTCCTGATTTGGCCATGAATGTGTTGCTGTCTTTTACCCAGCCGACGACCTCGATGGAATTAGTCGTGAGAAAATTAAAACGTTCACTTTTGGAACCGGCAATTTTTAAGGTGAATTCGGATACTTTCGGATTACTCCAGATCTTTTTTACCAGATGATTGACCGCTTCCTGGTTCGGTTTCCAATCCATCGATCCCAAATGAAAAAATCCCTTGTTAGTATAATCTGTTTTAAGGGATGGATCGGAAGTGACTGAAACCGGCAGTAAAATCACATTTTTCTGTCGGGTGTTTTTGATAATCCATTCCCGGTCCTCATTGGATATGGCCCAAATGGTATTGACCTTATTGAGAATTTCAATTTCTTCCCTGCGCAGGGTTTTTTCCAGGTTTCGCAGGTAAAATCGCTTCAGGACAGAAGTTTCAAGGCTCGCATGCAATTTCCAGATCTCGGATTCAACATTGTGAGAACGGATTATCACCGGGGCCAGTTCCTTGAAATCGAAATGACTTAACTGGGCAGCTGCAAATAAGCTGTCGCAAACAATGTAGTCGTATTTCTGCTTGAGTTTATTTGCCAGTTCGTGGTACAATTTTTCCGATTTGAAGCGGGACAGGTTATAATTCTTGCGTCGGAGAAAATTCACCAAAGCACCGGTTGCTTTAATTTCCGTATCAATCGGTATGACCGTTTGACTTTTCAGGTATTGCTCCAGAATCTGCGCGGATTCTTTGGTATACGGATGTTTGTGTGTTTCGAAGATAATTCCGTCAACTTCCGCAAGTTGACTCAATCCTTTCAGGCATTCCATCATAGCAAAACAACCTCCGTCAATGATCGGAGCAGGAGACTTCGGTGCAATGTAGAGGATTCTCATCGTCTTCTTCCTAAAGTTAAGATGTAACGCCAGAGTTTTTTATCGAATACTCTAAGGTCATTTGCAGCGGCAATCATTAAAATGCAGGCAATCGGGATTAAAACAGCTGTTGGAAGCCACATTCCCCAAAAAGGAGAAAGAACAGCCGACATTGCGAGGTTTTGACCGATACTGAACAATACGAAGTATACCATGAAAAGCAAGGCCGCGATCACCACCGGCGCTCCGAAACCGCCTTTGCGTACAATGGCTCCAAGCGGTGCTCCAACAAAAAACAAGACGATAATTGCTCCGGAAAGAGCGAATTTACGGTGAAACTCGATCTGGAACTGCTCGTAATTCGTCCGGAAAGCATCTACGAATTGTGCTTGTTCTTCCGTACTGATTTTCATGCTTCGTGCACTTACGATAGCTGCATTTACCGCAGCGATGCGTTCTTGTTTACTTAAGGAAGAAAGTTTGATAACCTTGGTAGGAACGCTCTGTAATTGCTGGATTTTTTCAGTCTCTTTCAGCTTTTTTACCGGAACGGTTTTCGGTAATTTGGCAAAACTGAGGGATTGGTTGAAAGGGCGGCTGTTCAGGTTTGTTTTCCCGAAATCGGATAGTATTTTATCCTGTTTTCGCTGCAGGGAATCTTTTGCTTCGTTGATTTGGAATACATTGAGCATTTCATAATCGTTCTTGAAAAGTTCCTCATCCGATTTGTTCATATCAAATCCGATCAATTCCATTTTATAAGTTGCAGCTTTGAATTGGGTGGTTCTGCTTGGCCTGAAATCACCGGAATGAAATGGTTGTCCCTGGTTGGTGAAAACGGGTGCCTGGGCCTGTAATTCTTCGTGTACAATTCCATTGGAGAGGTGGAACAGGAGGTATTTTCCGTTATCACCTTTGTAAACAGTTCCGGAATCCGATTTGACAGTTTTCAGCACATTCGGATTCGTGTAATCGTGGATCGTGATGCCGTAAAAGGTATTGTTCTTCCCTGATTTTACTTTGATTGCATACCCGTCAATTTCATTGGAGTAGGAGCCGGGAGTAAGCAACATTCCGACTTTTGTTTCCTGGATATCGAAAATGATGGTATGCCATTTCAGGTTTGCAACCGGGATTACGTAATTTGAAAAGAAAAAGGTTGCAATGGCAATCAGTATGACTGTTTGTGTAAGGGGTCTCAGGATCCTGAAAAGAGACAAGCCCGAAGATTTCAGTGCGGTTAACTCATTGTTTTCTGCCAGGTTTCCCAATGTCATGATCGAACTTAGAAGAATTGCCAGTGGAAGTGCCAGTGGGATCAATCCGGCAGAAACGTAAAACATCAATTCGATGATCACACCTACACTTAATCCTTTTCCCATCAAATCATCGATGTACACCCAGGTAAAC
>CBIHOM010000022.1:0-70833 GCA_966212075.1 uncultured Fluviicola sp. | reverse complement strand
TGAGTGTGAGTGTGAGTGTGAGTGTGAGAACTGAGAGTGATTCGATGTGAAGTAAGCTTTCCAAATCCCCCCATAAGTATATAGAGATATTACCGCCCGAGGTCACGAAGGGAAGCGAAAGCTTCCCTTTTTTTGCTTATGATATTTACGTCTCTGAAGGTTTCTGTCCCCGACGATCGGTGGTGTCAAACATGTATCAAGAGTTAGTTAAACAATTCAAACATCCTTCTTAAGGATCATTTTTTTTCGACTAAACCAAAAGTCGTTTAGGCTAAATCTGTTTTTTGGTTCCGTTGCAATTTTGTATCAACAAAAAACAGACAAAATGCAAAACGAAATGAAAAAATGGACCGCATCCGATATTCCCCGAAAAAACGAAGGTTTGGCAGTCATTACTGGTAGTACAGAAGGTGTTGGATTTGAAGATGCGCTAGCACTATCATCAGCAGGATGGGATGTGGTTATGATGGGGCGTAACGCCCAGAAAGGAGCGGAGTCAATTGCTAAGATACATCGGATGAATCCGAAGGCAAAAGTACGTTTTGAACAAATAGACCTGGCAAGTCTTTCGTCGATCAAAGCCTTTGCTGAAAGAATGATGAGATCAGGGCAGCCAATCGATCTTCTAATCAATAATGCGGGGGTAATGACTCCTCCTAAACGGCTCGAAACAGTTGATGGCTTTGAGTTGCAGTTCGGAACCAATCATATCGGTCACTTTGCATTAACAGCACAACTTCTGCCATTATTACGCAAATCGTCAGGTGCTCGGGTTGTAACCGTTTCAAGTGTGGCGAACCGAGCAGGACAAATTCATTTCGATGACCTTCAATCGAGATCTTCCTATGTTCCAATGAAAGCATACGGACAGGCGAAACTTGCTAATTTGATGTTTGCTTTAGAGCTTCAGAGACAAAGTGAAAAGCACGGTTGGGGGATAACAAGTATTGCTTCCCATCCGGGTGTCTCCCGAACCAATCTGCTGATAACCGGAGCAGGACGCTGGAGCTTTGCAGGGATAATGAGAACCTTTTTTCCCTTTTTATTCCAACCACCCGCACAAGGGGCATTGCCAACATTATATGCCGCTACTTCTCCGCAAGCGAAGGGAGGATCGTATTACGGACCAAATAAAATGGGTGAAACCAGGGGATTTCCGGCTATCGCAAAAATACCCGCACAAGCAGCAGATCTAACCGTTTCATCAAAACTATGGGAGATATCCCAGCAGTTGGCAAAAGTTCAATATTAGTAGTTGTAGTTTCGAGAACCAAAGCAAAGCCAAATGAACAAGCAAATAAAACATCAAGAAAAACTTCCGATCGGTTTATTGATACTTTCCAATGCAGTACCACCAATAGGATTTTATCTCAGTTATAGATATAGAAGGGAGTTTCCCAAAAAGGCGCGCACCGCTTTTATCAACGCCATGATGGGCATACCGATTGGTTTGATTGGCGGTTACTTATTACAGACGTACATTTTTTTCTAAACAGCAGTGAGTTGCTTATATATCTGTTTAAAATTAACTTTATGAAATGTCGAATACAAAACTACATAGAATACAATCAATAACGGAAATACACCGTTTAATGGGACTTCCGAAGCCTCAACATCCGCTTATTGGAATAGTCGACCTCTCAGGACTGAAAAATGAATCCGATATAGATGCCGTGCTATTTGACCTATATGTGATATCATTAAAAAGAGGTTGCGATAAATTGCATTACGGGCAACAGAAATATGATTTTGATGAAGGATTGATGGCGTTTATGTCACCGGGACAAATTCTGCGCGGTGAAGAAAAAGGTATACCGTCAAAGCTTGAAGGTTGGATGTTATTTATACACCCTGATTTCTTATGGGGAACTTCGTTAGCTCAGAAAATAAAGAAATACGAATACTTCGACTATTCTGTAAACGAAGCCTTGTTTCTTTCCGAGAAGGAGGAGGCGATTATCAACGACATAGCGAGAAATATTCGAAATGAGTATAACACAAACATCGATAAATTCAGCCAGGATATTATCATTTCACATTTGGAAACTTTGTTGAACTATGCAGAACGTTTTTATCAACGACAATTCATTACACGTAAAGTAACCAATCATCAGATCCTAAATAGGCTGGAAAACCTGCTTTCAGACTACTTTAACAGTGATGATTTGGTGACAAAAGGGTTACCGACCGTTCAAACCATCTCAGATAACTTAAATGTTTCACAAACTTACCTGCGCAGCTTGCTTAAAACATTAACCGGAAAAAGTACGCAGCAGCATATCCACGACAAGCTCATTGAAAAAGCAAAAGAACTGTTGTCGACAACAAATTTATCAGTGAGCGAAATTGCATATGAATTGGGCTTTGAGCATTTGCAGTCATTCAGCAAATTATTCAAAACCAAAACAAAACAAAGTCCTATGGAGTTTAGATTATCATTTAACTGATTGAAAGCAGTTCATGCTAACCGCTTACACCGGAATGCACTGAAAGAAGTTTCTGGTAAATGTCATCCAAATTCTCCATCAAAAAGTTTGACATTTTTCCGCAAAGGTTCACAAAGGGAAACAGAAATGTTGGACTTTTTTGTTTTATGGAAAATGTTTAATTTATGGTTCAAAAACTCTGACACCTATTTCGGTTATACAACATGTTGCGTGCTAATTCAGGTTGAGTAAGGGCATAAATAAGTTAGCGGCAACCAATTCAAGTTTGTACTAAAAAGAAAAACATGGAACGCAAAACTGAAAATTCAAAAGTCATAAAAGCAACAAAGCAAAAACTTTACAGTGCTTTTACAGAACCAAGCGCATTGGAAACCTGGATGGTTCCCGGAGAAATGACAGGAAAAGTCCACAGTTTCGATTTGAGCGTTGGCGGCGGATATGAAATGTCTTTATTTTACCCAGATTCTGACAAAGAATCAAAAGGAAAGACTCAAGGAAAAGAAGATAGGTATAAAGCTAAGTTTTTGGAATTAAAACCCTTCGAAAAGATTGTGCAAACAATAATCTTCGATACAGACGATTCAAAAATGAAGGGTGAAATGAAAATGTCGGTTTATCTCGAAACAGTTGAAAATGCTACAAAAGTCACAATTACATTTGACAACGTTCCAATAGGTATCGGCTTAAAAGACAATGAAGATGGAACGGAATCTTCACTTCAAAAGCTTGCTAAATTCGTAGAATAAGATTGGAAGCCGCTAACACACGCTAGGCGATCATTGCAAAGCGACACAAACAGAACAATCATGGAAACAAATAATCGAAAAGAACTTAAAAATTAACATAATAATCATAACGACAATGGACGTAAAATTTGAGGCTGGAATTAACATCGCGATTAAAATCCCAAAAAGCAAGTATGACAAAACAGTTGTTTTTTATAGGGACATTTTGAAATTGGAAGTTGAAGAGAAGCCAATTGACAATCCAACTGTTTCCAGAACCCACGAAGTGAAGTTTGGCAATAATGTGATTTGGTTGGACTGCGTTGACAACTATACTCACGCTGAAACCTGGTTACAACTCACAGTTCCTAACATAGAAGAAGCGATAGAATATTTACGTGCCAACTCTGTGGACACTTGCGACGAGATTGAAGAACTTCCCAAAAATATGCATTGGATACAAGACCCGGCAGGAACAGTATTCAATGTACAAGAGAGATAAACAAATTAAAACAGTGCAAAAAAAAAGAACCGCCAATCGGTTTGGCAATTGTAAATAGACATTAATACTTCAAAATATGACAACATTAGTAGTTGGTGCAAGTGGTGCAACAGGGAGACTGTTAGTAGAACAATTATTAAAAGAAGGACAAAAGATTAAGGTAATTGTTCGCTCAACAGCTAATATTCCTGATACTTGGAGTAATAACGGCAATATAACAATAATAAAATCAGACATTACACAAATAGATATTGACGTTATGTCAAAACACCTTGTAAACTGTCAGGCGGTCGCTTCTTGCCTTGGGCATAACATGACCTGGAAAGGTATTTATGGAAAACCCAGAAAACTTGTTACCGACACAGTACAATTACTTTGTGAAGCCTCTTTAAAGAACACATCTGAAAAGCCAATCAAATTTGTTTTGATGAATACCGCAGGAAATAAAAACAGAGATCTGGATGAACCGATTTCCTTTGGACAACGAGTTGTTATAGCACTGGTTCGTTTACTACTGCCGCCACATCCTGACAATGAGAAAGCAGCAGACTATTTAAGAGTTAACATCGGACAAAAAAATCCGCGCATTGAATGGGTAGTAGTGCGTCCTGACACTTTAATTAAAGAAGAAAATGTAACAGAATATTCGTTACACGCTTCGCCAACAAGAAGTGCGATTTTTAATCCGGGAAAGACAAGCCGTATAAACGTAGGGCATTTTATGTCAAGACTAATAACAGATGACATAATTTGGAATAAATGGAAAGGACAAATGCCTGTAATTTACAATGCCACAAACTAAATTCAAAAGACAAAGCCTACAACAAGGTATTGCCAGAAGCGGGAGTAACGTGTTTCTATTACAGTTTAGTATTAAACCGAACTTTGTTTTTTCCAATAAAATGTAGATTGGATATGACAATGATCATCTTTTGACGTTAAGAGTATCATATAGGAGAACTTATTTTTTAGCGAACTTGCAGAAAAAATAAGATCATGAAAGAAAAAATTAAGCAAAATGCACCTCATAGTGCTGTCTATGGTTTGGGACTGATTGGTGCAGCAGTTTACTACATCTCAACAGCAACTGGATTCTGGATGGGAGTACTTGGTTTTCTAAAAGCCTTAGTATGGCCCGCTTTTCTTGTTTATGAAGTTCTGAAAGCACTACATGCCTGACGGAAGCTATTTCGTTGGATTGGACACGTTGTGTAATGATCATTTTGCTGTGCACCCGCCGGGCTAAGGTCTGACAGCATCAAAAAGTTTGACATTCCCCCTTGAGGTTATGAAAAGAAGTGATTATTACGAAAATAATTCCTTCCTCTTTGTACTTCAAGCTAGGGATCGGCACATAAAAGTTGTGACGTATAAAGTCACTTTTATCCCTTTTATTATTTTTGTACTTTGTAATACTTTTTGTGACAATGAATAGATCAATCACCTTAATTATCCTTTTTGTTTTTATTACTTCAGGAAATTTATTTGGACAATCCGTATGGGAGAATGTTCCGCAATCAACACAGTTCAGCCCAACAGATATTGAATTTACTGATCTTAACAATGGTTGGGCTTCAACCATCAGCGGTTATATTGCACATACCAATGATGGTGGAAGCAGCTGGTCCCTTCAATCGGAATATATTGCGGGAAACATAGGTAGTGTTGATATGCTTTCAGCAACTCACGGATATGCCACAGGATTGCATAATATTCTTGAAACTACAGATGGAGAGAATTGGCATGAGCTTGTTGTGGATACGATGAATAATTACTTTGGAGAAATCAATTTTTTGAATGATACTTTGGGAATTGTATATGTTACGGGTTCCATGATCTGGAAGACGACGGATGGTGGACAAAGCTGGGATACAATTTTTTCTAATCCGAATTATTACATCGGTGCATTGCAGTTTGTTGATGAAAACACAATTATAGCTGTGGGGCAGGACCCGGGTGATGGAAATATCATCGTATCCCATGATGGGGGTGTAACTTGGTTCGAACCTCAGGAGGCTGCCGGATTATGGTTAACAGATGTTCATTTTACAAATAATCTGACAGGTTATATTGTTGGTCAGAATGGAGTTTATATGACCACTACGAATGGGGGGATAACCTGGCAGAATTCTACCCAGTTCCAGGGAATATCATTTGGTTATCCTTCTATCTATTTTTCTTCAGCAAATACAGGATTCATTATGGCTGATAACAATGAACGTTATAGAACAACCGATGGGGGAGTTACCTGGACGAATATTTCTTCTACAGGAATTCGTAATTATGCAAGTATGCATTTTGTTGATTCTTTGCATGGATGGGCGGCTTCTTCTGTACTGACGGAAATTATTGGTACTTCAGACGGAGGCCTTACCTGGTCTTCAGTCTATACCGGGTCAGGCTGGCCCTTGACGGATGTGGCATTTTCTTTAAACGGTGAGGGCTGGGCATGTGGTATCAGGGGTACAGTATTACATACTACCGATGGTGGAAACACCTGGTCGCTTATCGAATCGCCCCTGCAGATTGATTATTATAATGTCGAAATCGTTACTTCTCAAAAGGTTTGGATCATTGGCAATGATGGATTGGCTTTCCACACGGCCGATGGTGGAATCAACTGGTATGTGGCTCAAATTTCTCCCCAGGGAGGAGTTATGAAAGATATTGATTTTCCAACACCACAGATTGGATACGTTATTGGTGGATCACGGATTTTCAAAACAACGAATGGTGGTGGCAATTGGTACGGGGAATGGGTTCCGGGAGCTAATTATTTTGGTATTAGTTTTTTGAATGCGGATACCGGAATGGTAGTATTGGATAATGCCATACAAAAAACAACTGACGGTGGAGTGAATTGGGATACAATTACTCCGGCTGGAAGCTATTACTTCATGGACATCGCTTTCCCTGCTGCAGATACAGCTTATGTTGTTGGAGGTGGTGGTCTTATTTTATCAACTACCGACGGTGGAATTACCTGGGTGCAGCAAAACTCGGGTACAACAAACACTCTGACAGACGTTGCTTTCAGTTCTTCGACTAATGGAAGGGCTTCGGGCTATTATGGTACGATACTGGTCACTCAAGATGCCGGTGTAACCTGGATACCTGAGGTAACCCCTTCCCAAGTACAAATATCCGCAGTTATAAATACACCGGATGGTGGATGGGCATCCAAAGTAGATGGAAATCTGCTTAAATTTGAATGTTCAGCAGCTGATTCAATGGATGTGAATACCTATACTCTAAGTCCAACCGGCAATTGCGACGGTTCCGTAAAATTATCAGCTATTTCAGGTGAATCTTTTGTTACGGATGTTTCGGGGCAAAACGAGGTAATTGTGTCTTCCGGAGATCTTTCAGGGCTTTGTGAAGGACTGTTTGTTCTGGAGGGTTATAATTCGTGTGGTAACGGATTAAACGGACGTTTTGTAATCCCGGATCCCGCTCATTATTTCGGAACAACCACTTTTTCAGATTCCACTATTGTTTCTTATCTTGGGAATGTGCAGGAGTTATGTGGTCAACAGCTTTCAAATGCAACATCAGCAAAATTGGGAGGTGTTTCTTTTATCAATTCCACAACAATAGAAGTGGCATGGGAAATAATAACTCCCTCAGGGACCATTCAAATTCCGGCATCTTATGATGTTAGTGAAAATGGAGTATATGCTATTCAATTAAGCCTCTATTGTGAAGGAAACACCTTTGAAGGATTGGTCGTAAATGAAAATATTTACCTGGAAGATAATACAATCATTTTGAAAAATTCAGAGTTGGAAAATGAAAGTTTCACGCTTTTTCCGAATCCTGCCAGAGATAAAATCACTATTCGTTTCGGGTCAGGAACCGCTGATCTAATCGTTCGAGACATTAATGGGAAGCAACTGCTTTCCAAAATAATTGATTCTAATGATTTAATTGATATTTCTAATTTTTCAGATGGTATCTTATTACTTGAAATTTCAACAAGTAATGGGACTACAATGAAACGTGTAATTAAACAATAAGGAAGGGAAGCCAAAAGCTTCCCTTTTTTTATTCTCAATACTTGATATCACATTTTGGTGCGCTTTTCTTTCATGAATTAATGTGCGTGTTGAGAGTGGATCAAGTAAGAAAATCAATTTTATTTGTTAGTAAATAAGTCGTAGTACTGTTATGAAAACACCATCCGAAATTAACCAACTAATACTCGAATTTGAGATTCGTAAAGAGATGGAAAGTTCATTTAAATCAATACTTGAAAATCATACGAGTGAAGATTTGATATTGAGAACAAAAACATATCAATCGCATCTGAAAAAATTGAGTATGCTATGACAGAGTTTGGATACCATAAATTCCAAGTGCAAATAATGGATGAACGAAGGATGGAAATAGGATATTTTGCTTTGGTAATATCAAAAGCAACGAACGAATTGATGATTTTTTTGTGATTTACTAATGAATGAGTCTGAATTCAATTAAGAATTCCTTATTTCACGTAATTACATTATCAACAGTTTCCACTTGCAACACGCGTTCCAAATCCTTCATCAAAAGGTTTGACGTATACGGCTCTGAAGGTTTCAGGACCAGAAGATCAGGGATCAAGGCCAAATTCAGGTGAACACCAAGAATTTTGGCAGTTTCTTTACCTATTCCGGAGCTTGCACCTGTAATTAGGACTACTTTTTTCATTTGTTTTTATTTTTATACTGCAAATTTATGTCGCCTCCTTTCGGGGCAGATAATACAAATTCGGGATTGTTGTATACTTATTCCCGATCGCTGCCAATTAATCAGCAGAGCAAAGGTTTCGATTCGATAATTTGCTCCAAATCCTCCATCAAAAGTTTGATGTTTCCTCATCCGAGGTCTTTATCTTTCATGTAATTGGACGTTTCAATAAAGTAATCCGGACTTTTGAATAAACTGAAGGATTACAACACGATTTAAATTTGTGTTTGATTAAAATTGACGAAAATGGAAAACAAGGAAACAGTGTTGGTAACAGGAGGTTCAGGCTTTATTGCATCCTATTGCATAATTACTTTACTCAATAACGGATACAAAGTGAAAGCGACACTTCGTTCACTTAAAAAATCGGATCTGGTAAAACAGATGTTGGAAGAGGGAGGGGTGAAATCGTTTGAAGATTTGTCTTTTGCAGAAGCGAATTTAGAGAATGAAAGCTGTTGGTCAAAAGCTGTTGAGGGTTGTCAGTATGTAATTCATGTGGCTTCCCCAACCCCATATACAAGCGCTACAACCGAAAATGATTTTGTGATTCCCGCCAAAAACGGAGTGCTCTTTGTCATGCGTGCTGCAAAAAAAGTGGGGGTAAAAAGAGTGGTACTTACTTCTGCTTTTGGAGCTGTAGGATTTGGAACAGTTAAAACGACTCCCTATACGGAAGAGGACTGGACCGTAATCAATGATACTGTTTTCCCTTATCAACGCTCGAAGACCATTTCCGAAAAAGCTGCCTGGGATTTCATTAAACAGGAGGGGGACGGGATGGAACTTGCGGTAGTAAATCCAACAGGAGTATTAGGACCGGTTTTGTCTGATGATTTTTCGCATTCTATTCAAAATATCAAACAAATGCTGAATGGGCAAATGCGCGCATGCCCTCAAATAATATCTCCTTATGTGGATGTGCGTGATGTGGCAGATTTACATTTCAAGGCAATGACAATACCACAGGCAAACGGGCAGCGTTTTATTGCGGCATCGGGGGAAGCATTATCTCTATTGCAAACCGCAACCATTCTTAAAGAAAAACTTGGTAAAGCTGCAGATAAAGTGCCGACAACGGAATTACCCAACTGGTTTGTGAAAGTATTGAGTATTTTTAATAAGAAGATAAGAGCTGTTACCCCCTATTTGGGAATGGTAAAAAGGGCGAGTAATGAAAAAGCTGTAAAAATGTTAGGCTGGAAACCACGTTCCGTTGAACAATCAATTATAGATACAGCAAATAGCCTTATTAAATTTGGTCAAATAACAAATAAATAGTTTAGATTGAACGATGAAAATAACGGAAATAAAATCGTGCATTATAGGTCCGGCTCTTTCGCAGGAGCAATTCATCGCAGAGCATTTTTTTGTGTTCCTTGCCAAAGGCATCATGAATGGATTCGATGGAAACAAGCACTATGTCCTTCAACCTGGAGAGAGCTGTATTATCCGTAAAAACAGGCTTGTCCGCTACAATAAGGTGAAAGAGAATAACGAATTTGAAAAGGTTGTCATTTTCTTCGATCAGGCTTTTTTGAAAGATTTCCAGCATAAACATTCGGTTGTATTGCCGAATAGTGGTTCAGAAGATACCTTCGTACGGCTCAAAAAAGACAAACTGCTCAATAGTTTTTTGTTCTCATTGGAAGCATATTTCGAAGCTTCCGGAAAGGTTGATCAAACATTCGCCGATTTAAAAAGAGAAGAATTATTAAAGATCATATTACGATTGAATCCGGAAGTCGCAGCTTTCCTGTTTGACTTCGGATTTCCGGGGAAACTTGACCTCCAGGAGTTTATGGAAAAGAACTATAAGTTTAATGTTAGTCTGGAGCGTTTTGCATTCCTGACCGGGCGTAGTTTATCAGCATTTAAACGCGATTTCAAAATCATTTTCAATGAAACACCCAATCGATGGCTGGTAAAAAGACGGTTACAGGAAGCCCGGTTCCTGATTGAAAAAGAACGGAAAAAGCCTTCAGATATCTACCTCGACCTGGGTTTCGAGAGCTTATCACATTTTTCGGTTGCGTTTAAGAAAGAATTCAAGCTTTTGGCGAGCAAAGTGTAGTGATTGGATCACTCCAATCGCATCTGATCGCCCAGATTTTTGAATAAATACCTGGAAATATTCCCGCAAGAGATTATAAAAGAAAAGAGCAATACGTTAGTGTTGCTCTTTTCTTTGTCCTCTTCTCTCACACTCAAACTCACTCTGATTTTTCGCGTATCGCTCTTTTCTTTCAGTGTGAGAGGGAAGATTTATTAATGATGCATCATCTTCATGCAGTGCCCGAAGTGGCAGCCATGCAACAGGTGATAAACCACTGCGTGTGCAATCGTTAAAACAATCAGCACATGAATGGCGATGATCAGAAATTTGCCTGCATGCTGAAGCCTTTTGTCAAGTGCATGTCGCTGGACATGTGCTTTAAAGAAAAATGCTCCGATCAAAGCAATGAATTGAAGGGTAAGCAACCCGATAATGTGAAAAGGAAACATAAGTTTATCATTTAAAATTCCAGGCGAAGATGCTTCAAATTTCAGTGCAGACGGTGAGATAAAACGGTGAAGCGGACAATCTGAAACTTCAACGGGCCAAAGAAGTATTAAACGTCTTTTAACCAGTTTAAAAATGTGCTTGCTTTGGTTTTACTCACTGTTAATTTGCAATCGGTTTTGAATCCGGAATCGAGTTGAATCAACAGTTTTCGTGTGAGTAGCCTGGTTACCTCGCAAACCAGTTTTTTGTTGATAATTGCTGTTCGGTTTACTCTGAAAAATTGTCGGTCGAGTGTTTGTTCCAGTTCTTCCAGGGACTTGTTTAATACATACTTTTTATTGTTGAGCATTTGAACGTAAGTTACCTGGTTGGAAATCCAGATCATCCCGATCTCGGAACAAGTGAGTGGAATAATGGAATCGCGATAATGTACCAACACGGTTTGCTGATTAGGTAATTCCAGAAGCTTGTGATTGAACTGGTTTTGAAAGGAAGATTTCAACCGGTCGTACTTGCCCAATGCCTGACGAACATCTTCCTTGCTGAATGGTTTCAATATGTATTCTATACCGTTGAGCTTGAATGCCTGCAAGGTATGCTCATGATACGCTGTGCAGAAGATGACGGGAGCTTCGATCTTTACTTTGTTCAATAAATCGAAAATAGAGCCGTCTCCCAGTTGAATATCGCAAAAGAGCAATTCGGGCGCCGTGTTTTTCATGAAATAGTTTTCAGCTTCCTGAACAGAAGGTAAAACGGCTTCAATGGTATTTTCCGGTGAAACACTCAGAATAGCGTCCTTCAAATCCTCGGCTGTCAACGGTTCGTCTTCAATGATCACAATTTTCACTTTGCAAGGATTTTGATTGTTACACAAAACCATTCATCGGTATCCAGGATCAGTACATCCTCGTTCGAAAGCATTTTATAGCGCTGTTTCAGGTTGTTCAATCCGGAGTTCATGCCTTGTTCTACCGATTCACGAAGCTGTTTGCGATTTTTCACTTCAATAAATCCGTTGTTGGAGCGAATGGTAATTTCCAATGGTTGTTGAGCAGTCAGTGCATTGTGCTTGATGGCATTTTCCAGAAGTGGAAGGATGGAAAAAAACGGAATCGCAGATTTTAGTTCTTCGGGTTGAATCTCAATATGGTAATTCAAGGTATCACCGAACCGCATTTTTTGCATTTCAAGGTATTGTCTGCAAATTGCCAGTTCTTCTTCTATGGTCACCAGATCAGGCTTTGTGGTGTCCATTGTTGTGCGCAGGAACCCGGAAAGTTTCATCAGGTAATCTTCTGCCGTTTGCGGGTTTCTCTGAATGAGCGATTTGAGTGTGCTGAGACTGTTGAATAAAAAGTGAGGATGAATTTGTTGTTTCAATTGTTCATAAGTAGCTTCCAGGTTTTTGAGTTTCAGTGCGCTATTTTCCAGTTCTACTTTGTTTTTCAAATCCTTCATCAAAAGCAGGTTGTGAATGAGTAATACAATGGAATTGATGGCAAAAATGAGAATGAAAAAGGCATATATACGCATATGATTACCATCCAGCGGGCGTTGTTTTACGAAGCGTAGCATGCCGTCATGTCCGTGGTGAAAGTGTACCGAAAGTGCATAACTTGCAATGGCAAGAAGCGATGCGCCGAAGAAACTCAGGACGTACCTTGAAATGGCAAAGGTTGGTTTTTTCCTGTTTCTTTCAAGCACGAAGAGCACGAGTATATTAAGAAAAGAAGTGATTAGGAACAAACCTGCTACCAAGCCACCGATCTGCAGGAGCCAAAACCATGATTTCGTATTTATCAAAGCATGGGTGGCAATAGCTAATAATCCGACCAAACAGGAAGTAACAAATGCATTGACAGCAAGCTTTTTATAGGGTGTTTTTTCCGACATCGGCTACAAAATAACAATTAGGTTGAATAGTTTGATTCAAATTGTGGATGAACGGGACAAAATGGAAGTTCAAACGGACCTGAAAAGGCCGCAATTTCCGTGTCATGTGGGCTGAAGTCCAAAACCGGGCTTGTGTACTTCTATCTGCTTTTGTAATTTAGTCGAACTGAGTACTTCGGTTTCCCCGCCTTCGGCTATTCAAACCGTTAGCTGTTATCGTAACAGAAAAAACGTACTAACAACAGTTTGATCTAAAATTGATGAGGGTTCAATTATTCGAGTTTGAAGATTTATCCTGGTTTCCTGACGTTATACGCACAGGCGGAACTGATTTTTTGCGTTATTTCTTGGTAGCAAGTGAACTTTACAAACCTGTAATTCCTCTTATCAGCAATACGCTTAAAGAGCTTCATGAAACTAAAATCATTGATCTGTGTTCAGGCGGTGGCGGGTACATTGAGCAAGTGTATGACGAAATAAACAAAATTAACGGGCATAAAATTTCAATAACAGTTACAGACAAATTTCCAAACATAGAGGCGTATGACTTTTTAACAAAGAAAACCAATGACGGAATAACTTATTTATCTGAATCAATAGACGCTGCAAATGTTCCAAAAGAATTGAAAGGTTTTCGCACAATGTTTTCAGCCGTACACCATTTTCAACCGGAACAAATAAAAAGTGTTTTGAAAAATGCAGTAGAAAATCAGGCCGCAATTGGCTTTTTTGATGGAGGTGAAAAAAGCATTTTTGCAATACTCGGACTGCTAATCGTTCACCCTATTGCTTTTTTAATTTTTACCCCTTTTTTCAAACCGTTTAAAATTTCACGGTTATTTTTCACTTACCTGGTACCCCTGATTCCCATTTATACTGTATGGGATGGAGTTGTATCTATTTTGAGAATGTATGAACCAACAGAATTACGCCAAATAGCCGAAGAAGTAGAGGCAGAGAATTATGTTTGGACAAGTGGAAAAACAAAAAATCGCTTTGGTATTCGTGCTACTTATTTAATTGGTTATCCAAAAAACAAATGAAACTGAATACAAGTAAATTTCCAATAGGTTCAATGCTTCCGACGACAATTACAGCTATAAAACAATGAAAAATATACTATTTGATTTTCTATCACAATACGTTTCGCTTACAGAAGATGAGAAGAACGCAATCGCTTCTTTGGACCTGTTTCACTCAGTAAAGAAAGGAACAACCTTACTCCGCGAAGGACAAACATCGAAAGACAGCTATTTTGTTCTGAAAGGCTGCATTCGGACCTATTATGTTTTGGATGGTGATGAAAAAACGACTGCCTTCTACACAGAAATGGATGTTTTGACACCTCCATGTGTGATCAGCAAAGCTCCGTCCGAATATTATGTAAGCTGTATTGAAGATTCAATACTTGCAGTTTCAAATTCTGATATGGAAGCAGAAATAAACAGTAAATTCCCAAAGTTTGAAAAGCTGTGCAGAATATTATCCGAAGAACTTTTAGCGAAACAACGCATAGACTTTGACGCGTTTAAGACTTCTTCCCCGGAACAACGATATCTGAACTTACTACAAAAAAGACCGGACCTTATTCAGCGTGTTCCGCAACACCAATTAGCAAGTTATCTGGGGATTAAACCTCAGTCATTAAGCAGACTCCGATCGCGAATTTTGGAAAAAGACAAAGAGTAATTCCATTTCTTAACTTAAGTGAACAATTTTAAGCCTGTTGCCAATCGATCTTTGCAGTATCGTTTAATCAATTAAAAAAGAAATGCAAAAGGAATCGTTTACGGTCAATACACCAAAAACACCGGAAGATGTCAAAGTCGGTGTGAAACTGAAACTTGCTGCTCTGTGGGCGAGTTTGATGTTTCTTTATATCTATGTTGATTATTTTGCCTTGTACATGCCGGGTAAGATTGAGGATATCCAGAGAGGGATCGTATTTAAATTTGATATTACGCAAGGATTTCTCTTGGGAGCACTCGTTTCGATGACCATTCCGGCGATGATGATTTTCCTTTCCGTGGCCCTGCCGGCCAGAGTAAATCGGTGGGTAAATATCGTTATTGCCGTGGTGTTTATTCCCTTCACCTTGTTTAATTTGGCAGGGGAGGCTTGGATGCACATGATCTTTGGGGCTGCTGTAGAAGTCGTTCTTCTTTGCCTGATTATCCGTTATGCCTGGAAATGGCCGCGTGTTGAGTTTTAGGTTCTCAATCCGATTATGTGGTAAAAGTCCCGCACTTTTTATAGCAGCCTATCCGTAGTAGCTTAGGGATAGGCTGCTTTTTTCCTTGATCATTAGTTTATGACCACAATTCTGGTAGAAATGTGGTTATCTCGCCCGACAAGGAAATATACTCCTGAATTCAGGTTAGAAATTGTTACTTCCTGATTATTCGCAGATGACAGTTCAATTGTATGAACAAGTTGCCCTAATTCATTAATTAAGCTTAGTAATTCATTGTGAGAAGCGCTGATTGTGAAGCTTCCGTTGTTCGGATTGGGGTATATAAGTAGTGTGGATCCGTTTATTTCTTCTAAACCGAGGCATTCGGATACAACAATTGCTCCGATATCAGCGTACATACAGTTGTCCGGGTTCAGGACCGTATAGGTAATTTCATGCGTACCTTCACCAGCGACCACAGGATCGAAAACACCTGCGGTTACTCCCGTGCCCGACCAGGTCCCACCCGAAGGAGTTGCATTTACCAGGCTAACTGAAGAAGAATAGACACAAGTTGTATCTATGGCACTCAAATCAATGCTTACATCGATTGCCGGAGAGATAGAGACTTCAGTATATGTTAGTGTATCGGTGCACGCATTCAGATCCATTCCTATAACTGTCCAATCCATTGTGTTGACTGTATGCTCAATAACAATCGTATCATTCGTTTCACCTGTGCTCCAGGTGTATGAACTTGCACCTGTCGCCACCAACGTATCCAGTGATCCTTCGCATTCCAGGCCCGAAGGATCAAGATTCTGTATTGAAATTACAGGCGAGTCATTTATTACAATATTCAGGGTAATAATACTGTCACAACCGGCAGCATTCGGAATCGTATCTGAATAAATACCGGAGGAAGAATAAACCGTTCCGCTTGGAGCAATATATACGCCTTCGCATTGAGCTGAAGTGATTGTGGAAGAAGTTGTTGGGATATAATTCACTGAAATTGCATCCGACCCTTGACCACAGGTTCCGCTGATGGTTGCAGTATAGCTAATTTCCTGATTGACATAAATTCCTTGCGTCGTGTCTCCGGTTGACCACATAATGTCACCTACCGTGTAATCAGCCACTTCGATTAATGTTGAGTCTTCCTGGCACGTAAGAATATCTGCACCGAGAAAATCATTGTTTGCATAGGGGTTGTATAAATGAAGAACATCTCCTGCGGAAAGTGCGCGTCTGTAGAATCTGAATTCATCCAGTTTTCCACCGGGAGGTGCTCCAATAGTACTATTATAACCCATTACTTTTAACGAGGATGTTGAGGTAATATCCAGAGTTCCCTGACTAACCGAATTCACGAGATTTCCATTCAGATATGCATGGATGGTTTGTGTAACTGAATCATAAACAAATGTATTCATGGCAGGTTCATCGGTTGCACCGCCATACAAGTGCACGTTGGTAATTCCGGGTCCCCTAAGTATCCAGTTATTGGCTCCAGCAACACCGTTTGTAAAACATCGCAAACTGGAGTTAGCATCTCCAAAACAATAATAGAGTGAATAAGTCTGGTTATATCCTGAAGACCAGAATGAGATCGACCAGGAACTTGTTCCCAGGTCAGGTGTCCAGCCGGTATTCAGATAATCCGTATCTGAGGAAATTCCAATTCCGATCAGTGCGCCGTTACACACCTCACCTCCAAGTGTTAATCCCCCCATTATGGTTGCCGTGTCTGATGCAGCAGTTATATTACTCGCTAAATTCGGTACGATTGTATCGCTTCCATCAAAATTGTAGTACAGGATTTCAGGAACATAGGTGCCGAATTTTACGCTTTCTTCGTTACTGTATAATGGAAGAGTAGGGCCGCAGGGAATGGAATTATTCGGATAAAGAATCACAGACAACGTATCCAAAGGGCTTATGTTTGTTGAGCTATAGGTTTGACTTGTTGCTCCGGGAATCGGGATCCCATTATGCAACCATTGATACGTTGGTGAAGGACCGGCATTGCTTGATATGGCCATAAAATTAACAAACGTTCCAACCGCGGGGATTGTTCCGGGATTTGCCAGAACGCTAACAGACTGAATAGCTGTATTGACGTTGTCTACCCAATTCGAAGTGGTTCCATTCAATTCGAAGTTATTCATCGTTCCATTGTTGGAGTTTCCACTCAAATCATTTAATGTCGTGAGACCTGTATTATCAGCATTTGGGGTTCCCTGATTGAAGTTATAATTAGCTACAAGTCCTGTTTGAGCACCCGGAATTTCACAATACATGTTGTTGATGATCTCGCTTTGAGTTCTTGCTGTATTCCAAACGCGTACCTGATCTACATAACCCTGATAACAATATGGGCCATATTGTGCGCTACCTATTCTGAATGGGGCACCGAGAGAGTTTTGTGCGGCAGTATCCACTACACCAGCATAATTATACTGGGTTCCATTTTTATAGAAGGTAACCTGAGTTCCGGAGAAAACCACTGCAATGTGTTGCCAGGTGTTCCAACTTACACCTGCAGGATTGAATGTTCCCGAGCCAATACCGATTTTATACATTCCGTTTTCAATCGATACGAACCTGTCATATCCACCATTTTCGGAAGTCAGTACCATTTGAATCGAAGCGTATTGATTCGTTGGTTTAATCCATGCTTCCCATGTCAGATCTGGCATGACGGTGTTGTCGCAATTAATGGTAGTCCACACGTCATCGTTATTCCCATCGAATTGTAATGATTGAGCATTAATGGTAGCTGCTAAAGCAATGACGGATAAAAGTGCAATAAGGAGTTTTTTCATTTGATCTTTTGTGAAATTCTCCTGCAAAGCTCTTCATTAAATTTAGAATTAACACCATCCTTTGGGTATACAAAGGGTATACGAAAGTTTGAATAACCATTCGCTTTTTTACTTATTTAGCTAACTTTACGCTTATGAAACCGGGTATACTGATACTGTTTTTACTATTTGTTTCTCACTTCGTTTCCGCTCAAAAGGATACGAATTCGAAAATCGTTGAGGGTAGAGTCAGGCAATTAATGAACGATGGCGGAGTGTTCCTTTCAAAAGGAAATTATGTGATGGCTTATCAATCATTTTCAAAGGGGTCTTCTCTTGCACAAACGTCACTTGATTCTACTTCATTTGTTTATCTGTGGACGGAAGAAATTCTGGCGATGTGGTTACACGATGTGGGATTCATTAAAGAAGCAATAGAACGGCAGGAAAGGATCTTATCTCTTCTGGAAAAATCTAAGATCCCAAATAAATTGTCTTATGGAATCGGTATCCGTGGATCTATTGCAGGATGGTACATAGAGTCTGGCGACTATGAACGGGCTTTGTTTCAGTTTAAAAAGAACCTGGAACTATCCGATAAACCTGGCCGACCTACCGATGCTTCGCAACACAATAATCTTGGTTGGTGTTATCTGCAGATGAAGAATTACGATGCAGCGTTAGCTCAATTCAGGATCACTCTGGCGAATTTAAACAGATACGAAACTGCATATGATTTCCATTTTAGCGTATATGACAACCTCGGAGACCTGTTCTCAGAGAAAGCGGAATACGAAAAGGCTTTAACGTATTATACGAAATGTGCTGACCTTGCAAAAGCGCACGATTTGGGTCTTGGTCGTACACTTCAATTTCATTTTAAGTTTGCCCGCGTTTTTCTTCGCCAACGCAATTATGAGGAGGCAGAAAAGGAGTTATTGATGTTGGATAAATTGCTCAGGGTCCAGGAAGGAACAAACAATGAATACGATGTAAAGGTTGCGGAACTATGGTACACATTATCGGAAGCAACCGGCAGAAAAGCAGAAGCGCTTAGCTATTATAAAAAGTGGAATGCTATTAAAGAAAGCATCCGTACTTCAAAAGATCTTGCTCGGGAAGACGTAATGAATATGATGGTTGAACAAAACCTCTCTGAACTGAACCTTCGTCTGAAATACGAACAAGGGTTACGAGAGCGAAAAGAACAGGATCTTCTGATTAGCGAAAACAAACAGCAATTCAACCTATACTTTGCTGTCTGGATTTCAGTGCTCAGTATCATCCTGATCGTTACCGGTCAGATTGTGTATAAGAATAGAAGTCGTAAAGCAAAAGCCATTTCGGAAAAATTGGAGATCAGCAATCAGCTGAAGGAGTCTGAACTTCATGTTAAGCAATTGGAGCAGGAGAAACTGGAAGTAATACTGGAAAGTAAAAGAAAAGATATTTCGGAGATGTCTTTGCTGGTCCAGAGTCTTAGAAAGTTGCAATCCGAATTGAGTGTCAAGGTACGGAACATTAAAAAAATCAGTCCTTCGGATCAGGCAAATGAGTTGAAAAGGGTTATTGCGGAAATCCATGCCAGTATTGAGAATAGTCAGAAGGCAAGCCATCTACAGGAACGCATAGAAGATGTGAACCAGGAGTTTTATGGGAACTTGCATGAGAAGCATCCGGATTTAACAAAATCGGAAATCGAGATGTGTGCTTTGATTCGGGTAAATATGAGAAGCAATGAAATAGCTTCTTTGAAAAACATGATTCTGACTTCTGTTAAGCAAAGTAAAAGGCGATTAAGAAGAAAGATGGGACTTGAAGAGCATGCCGATTTGTACGACTACCTGAAAGGGTTCTAAAATTTAAAGTTTAGTAACTGAATTGGCCGACCTTTTAACAGAAAATGAACTGCCTATAAAAAGCCTGAATGCTTACAAAGCTTCAACGGCACTCAGACGATGGAGCAAGGTCAGCAAAGCACAGAGATACATTATTTCCAATAAATACTTAGAGCTTTTACTACGTTACGAGGGAAGCAAAGCCTCTTTTTTTATTACTATAAGTTTCCCATTCTTTTTTAGGATATTTGAGGAGTAAAGATCCTTTCATTTAAAAGGAAATCACAAGAATACAAAATAGTAAAGCTTAGATTCATGTTTATAATTTCATTATCCTACAAAAAAGACATTAGCGAAGTAGAGAAATTTATTGAACCACACGTACGGTTTTTGGACAAATACTACACAGACAAAAAGTTTATTTTTTCCGGAAGAAAGCATCCAAGAACAGGCGGTGTTATCTTGGTTCGCGATGTAGATAAAGAAACATTGAATGAGATCATCAAGCAAGATCCATTTTATCAAAATGATATTGCTGATTATGACATAACCGAAGTCATTCCGACCAGATATGACGAAGGTTTTGCCGGTTTTATAGAATGAAATCAATAAATGATTCAAGAAAATAGTAATCGGATTTTCTTTCACCAACAATACACTTACTCGTTCTCGCACTTTGTGATCGGTTTTTGTTGTGAGTATAAGTTTTAAGGGTATGGCCTTATTCGTTAATAAAATAATTCGCAAGCAAGTTGAAGAAATGAATACAGAAGAATATTTAGAGAAATTGAAGAAAGAATTATTGTCAAAGAATAATTTTAAAAGAATTGTAATGACAAGAGAATGGGCTTCAAAAATACCAAGTGTTTCTGGAGTTTATGTCTTTAAAGAGTTAGATAAAATAGTCTATGTTGGGGAAACAGGAAATTTAAGAGGTAGAATGAAAGATTTATTAGATAGTCGTCATCATACAATAAGAAGAACAATTGGTGAAAAATTTTATTATGATATTCCAGGTTTTGCAAAAGCAACGACTAAATTGAAATTCCCAGAGAACATTGAACATTTAGTTAATGATCATATATGTACAAAACTTTCCCTTGCTTATTTAGAGGTCAAACTTGGAAGAAAAGAACTTGAAGAATATATTCATTCAATAATTGAGGCTAACGTTATATTAAATAAACGCGGAAAGCGGAAAACACATTAAAATAAGCCTGATTATGATTGCTTCCACAACTATGCGGTGGCGAGTTCGTGGATTGTTTGGGCAGGATGCTTAGTGACAGGAGTAGGTGCGCTCGCTTGCTCAAAAATTTAGTAAGATGAGCACTACTGGCGATGCAATCTTTTAAAATATGTGATTCACGTCCTAACTGAAAACCATTAACCTGCTTTACAACTCGAAAAAAATGGAAATAAATTTGCGAAACCAAAAAGTTGCATATATATTTGCAATCAAATGGTTTCATAAAACAGCAACAACATGAGAAGAGATATTTTTCAGGCAATCGCAGACCCGACCAGACGGGCAATCATTGCGCTCATTGCATTACAAGCGATGACACCCAATGCTATCGCTGAGCATTTCGACACAACACGGCAGGCGGTTTCCAAGCATTTGCGGATTCTCTCGGAATGCGAACTGGTTACACAAAAGCAGGAGGGCAGGGAGATTTACTACTCGCTCGAGATTAACAAAATGAAAGAAATAGACCAATGGCTGGAGCAATACCGGAAGATCTGGGAAACCCGCTTCAATCAATTGGATAATGTATTGGCAATCATGTCTGCCGGCAAACAAGCTTCCGATAACTCTCGGGATGAAAAACAATGAAACGGACCCATTCCGGATCACCTTATAAAAATTTAAAATTTAGAAAAGATGGAAAATTTATTATTTGACTTTATCGTTGACAAATCAGCAAAAACAGTATTTGTAAACAAACAATTTGATGCAGGACTTGATTTGGTTTGGGATGCATTTACAAAACAGGAAATCCTGGACCAGTGGTGGGCACCGAAACCCTGGGCATCCAAAACAAAAGAGATGGACTTCAAAGTTGGCGGACACCGGTTTTATGCTATGGTGAGCCCTGAAGGGCAATCACATTGGGCAATTCAGAAATATACAGCCATTAGTCCCAAAACGAATTTCAAATACCTGAATGCCTTTGCAGACGAACATGCAAATCCGAGCTTACCCGGTTCTGATTGGGATTTAAATTTCAGTGAAGAGGACGGAATGACAACGGTGTGTATTTCAATTTACAACGAATCATTGGAACGCATGGAACAAATGATCGAAATGGGCTTCCAGGGCGGATTTACAATGACATTGAACGAATTGGACAATTTATTGGAAAGCTTAAAAAAATAAAACTCCTCACATGGAGTTCTAAAAAAGAGCGATACCTGGGTATCGCTCTTTTCTTTTCAGCAATGGGTGCATTCCAGGAGTCACTGGATCGGAAGTAAAGTCTCCAGTCCTCTTCTGCTGCATCATAGCCAATCGTAAATTATTCTTTTATGATCAGTTCTGTGTCACCTCCGTCTATTCTCAACAGGTAAGTTCCCTTCACCAACTGTTGTAACGATACAACGGTAGTTGTTTCGAATGTTCCCTCATACAACATCATTCCATTGACACTATATAAACGGTAAAGGTGCGGTAGGTCGTCGGAAGATTTAATTGTCAGGGAACCGGAAACAGGGTTCGGATAAGCATTGAAAACACCCTTTTGGAAATCCTTCAAACCTGCAAAACTGATGCTTATTGAATTCGAACCGGTTGAGCACGACCAGTTATTTTCCGCCAAAACAGTATACGTTCCTTCTGATATATTCGGGAGGATATTTTCCGGACCTTCATACACCAACTGGCCGTTCAGGTACCAATGATAATTGGCAAACCCTGCGGTGGCAACCAGGCTATGCTGATCCTGGACAATACTCACTTGCGGAATCGGATCAATGAATACAGAATCATTGCCGGACCGGATTTCCAGGTTATCCAGGATCACATTTGCATTGGAAGAATCTGATTTTTGAGTACTTGCAATAAAATAAGCTCCGTTTGCCCAATCCGCTGCATTCCAATAACCTGTATTTCCGTTCATTTCCGACCAGCGAATTCGCACAGCGCGCTGATCATCAAGTAACCTGATCTGTGAATTCATGACACTGGAAGAGGCAAAATGCTTCCCGAATTCAACACGCCATTCGGCATTCCACAAATGCCATTTTACACGAAGTGGAGCACTGCCGTCCCAATCTGAAAATTGTCCGGAAAAAAGTGTGTCAGTTACTCCGTTCTTCGAGGCAATGATTGCCGCATGAGTGGTGGAACCTGTTCTGAAAAGAGTCACAACCAATCCTTTCTCTTCTCCGCTTAGATTGAACCCGTTATTGACGCAATAAGCCGAATCGCTGCTGTATTCCCAACACCCCAAACGGATCGGATCGTTACCCGCAGGTCCTGTCCAGCCTGCATTTGCAGAGAGGATTGTTCCATACGGATTGTTCCATTTAAATCCGGAAGTAGTTTTGAGGTAAGCAGAAGAATCACCCATGGCAAGATCCGCATCCAGTACACACATGTCATTGGAAATACTTGCTCCGGCTTTGAAATAATCTGTCCCGGTTTCGGGTTGGGCGTTCGTAAAAGAGTCTTCCTGGATCATCACCTCCGGATGTTCAACGAAGTTAATGGCATCCAGGAAGTGTTGTGTAGTTGTGGCGCAATGGTTTCCGGCTGTTTCCAGGAATTTCCCTGCAAATCCATTCTGTTCGAAACCATTGTAATAAATATTCATGATATCACCTTCCCGGTAATCATTAAACGAGGTCATGATACCGAAACGCTGACCGAATCCTTTGATGTAGTCTATTTCACTTTGGTAAAGATCAATAATGACTTCATAATGTGAATCGGGATCCTGTGTTTCATAATCTTGTGCTACTTCTGTTGGGTAAGACGCTCCACAAATCGGGACCGTTCCTGAAATCCACTCGGGATAAATATAGGCAAGCGTTTGTGCCATTCTTGCACCGCCGGACTGACCGGAAGAATAGATCCGATTGGTATCGATGTTGAAGAGTTCTTTCATCCGGTAAACCGCGGCCCATCCTGTACCCATCCGGACATCAATCTGTTGGGAATTCCCGATGTTATCACCCGCCACCCAGATCAACTTATGCGATTCCAATACAGGGATCCATTCCGGTTTTATTCCGCCGTCATTGGTGGAAGAGATGTAAGTGATCAATCCGTAGGGCTCAGAACCGTCGTACGTTGCAGGTACATAGATATCGAATGTGGTGTTCGGAAGAATGGTCGAGGGATCGGGGAAAAAGCCATTGTTCCCCAAGCCGGTGTTCGACTCGAAAATTACTGAGTTATCCTGCAGGTCTCCCAATACCTGGTTGAAGATCGACCCTGTTCCGTAGGGACTGGATTGCCCGAAAAGGCTCCAGGCGTTTGTCAGCAAAATGAAGCTGAGCAATGAAGTTCTCTTTAACATAGTTTGATGAGTTTTAGTATGGAAGCAAAGTAGCCATTAAATCTATCGAGGAATCTCCCTGCGATTGTTTGTCGGACTATTGTCCGAAAAAGAAAGAGCGGTTAACGGTAGTTAAACGCTCTTTCTTTTATTCAGCTCGCTCCTTCATGCTGCGGGTTTGGGCTTACACTTCTGCAGGAACCAAGGATCCTGACTAAATAATAAAGGGAAGCTAAAAGCTTCCCCTTGTTGTTTACGATTATCCGATCTCAAATAGTGAATACAAAATAAACCGCAACCGGTTGCGCAAATTGTGTGTAAAGGCTCTTGGTATTTGGGGCCGTTACATCTGGCAATTGCGGACTTCCTGACCCCGGAATAGGGGTGTAGAAATTCCTGTTCTTATAATATTTAGACATATTCACACTGAAATTTGCTTCGGTAAGCAAACTAATTCTATCATTTATTCTGAATCTAAATCCTAAGACAGGGGCAAGTCCGACGGTTGTAAAATGGCTTTCAAAACCAACAGCATAACCGCCGTTAAAAAAGGCTGCTTCATTCTTTCGGTTTCCAAAAGAAAATCTAAAATCCAATCCATAATATACCTGCCAACGTTTAGACAATTCAGACTTAAATTCCCAACCCAAGCGTAAATCCAACGTACTGGAATTATCTTTGAATATGGCTGAATCACCATAGGGGCTTGGCTGTTCCTGAGTGTATCCGTCACCGCCTATTCCGAAACGTATATTTCCAGGCCTAAAATACCGTCGATAGGTCAAATAGTATGTCGGTACATAACTGTAATCCGATGTGTTTTGGAATTTGGTAAAGAATCGGATTGTTCCCGTAACATCCAGCCCAAATTCATTTTTGTATTGTGGAAGACTGTCGCTTTGAGCCGAGGCATCCAGGTTGAGAAATGCAAAGGCGGATAATAGTAGTAGTAATATATATGTTTTCATTTGATTTTAATTTAATTTTTAGTTGTCTATCTGACTACGAATCTTTTACTTAGCTTATTGGTTCCATCCCCAATATTAATAATATAAATCCCATTAGAAAGATTTCCGGGAGTAATAAATTCAGTTAACTCCCCGTTTGAAACGGTTGATTGTTTGGAATAGATCCGTTGCCCGATCACGTTAATCAGCTCGATCGTGATTTTTCCATTCAACGGAAGGTTTGATCCCGTAAGTGAAAAATTTCCGGTCGAAGGGTTAGGGTAGACATTCAAAGCCCCATGAGTCCCTTTATCCTTCAAATCATCAAGGCCCAAAACAACATTTGTTATATCAAACTGAGCAAGAAACCCGTCAATCCAGCCGTTTGGAAAGTCCATGGAGCTTCCCGAATTCTCATATTGGATGTAGGCATTAGGAGATGCTGTTAAATCAACTGTTATTGGAAAATCCTGATTCGACATCGTACTTCCCCCAATGTAGAGTATTTTATCCTGGTAAACAGTGAGGCCATTTCCATAGTCATTGGATTCTGCGTTGACGTTACTTCCGTTATAATACCATTCTCCGCCGAAATAAGTTCCCCATCCATATGCCAATAAAGGGCTAAGTCCAAGTATAAAACTGTCATAATGAATTCCGGTCGGGTCATTTTCAAGCACTGATTGGTAATAGTTTCCAATTAAATTTTGAAGCGGAAAATTTTGACTTTTTGACATCCCTATCACATACACATTCCCGCTTTCCGAAATTTCTACGTTTCCGCATAGATCATCGCTCGAACCCCCATAATAGGATGAATAATAAAGTTTATGACCTCCGGAGGTTTCAGGTATGAATTTAAAGACTGATATAAAACCGTCGGAAGCACCGTTCAATGTATTGTTAAAATGAATTTGCGGGTGGGAAAGTGATTGAAGCGGGAAAGTAGCCGAACTACTTTTGGTTTGTCCGGTTATGAAAAGGCTTGTAGTTGAATAATTATAATCTATTCCTGATCCTATGTCATCACCTGTCCCCCCAAAGAAACTTGACCAACGAAGATTATCTGATGAATTAAACTTTGCAAAAAAAGCATCGGTAGCTCCACCTTGATAGTCAACTTGATAATCATTCATCTGTTCAACAGAAGCCAAAGAGAATAGATTCGTATTAATCCCACTTGTTGTTCCGACAATGAACAGTTCGTTTTCATTTGTTTTGGGATTAAAACCCGTATTCATTTCATTAACTACCAGGTCGTTATTCCCGAACATGGTAGACCAGTTCAAGGCTCCGGAAGCTGTAAATTTAGCTAAGAAGCCCACCTTTATTCCGGAGGTAGATTCAAAGTGCTGTGAACCTGTATGAACTAACGGAAAATTCGAAATTCGTTTACCTTCCCCGCCGATATACACATTCCCGGAATTATCTGTAGCGATGCATTTGCCTCTGAAATCAGCATTTGCGGAATGTTCTCCGATAAGAGTAGCCCAGGTGCGTGCTCCGTTACTCTGATTAAACCTGTACAAGGTCGCATAAGTTGCATTCACAGTGGAAGGAGAAGGCGCAAGGTTATAAGCTCCTGACCGGCTAAATGCTAAAAATCTATTCGGTTCCGAATAAACTCCGGTTAATCCGGTTACATACACATTTCCTAACTGATCAGTAGCAATCCCGTATGCGATTTCGGTTTGTGCACCATAGATAGTACACCAATTCCTTTCTCCAAGGGGCTTATGACTGCCGGCTATGATTCGTGTATAATACGGAGTTGACTGCGAGAACACCGTTTGTGACGTATGAGGGAATGATAAACCTGTCGTGCTTCCGGTAAAATAGACATTCCCTAAATCATCGTGGTCTATGTCTTCAATATTATCTTCCTCGGTGTTCCCATAATAAGTGCTCCAAAGCAGGTTGTCTATGGATTTTGGTGCTGCTGCCGAATGCCCCTGGTCCATCACGATGATCAGTGGTTCTATGCCGGAAAAACCCGAAATCTGGAAACCAATGGTAGCGTTGTTTGCCAGGTAGTATACAGCATTACAGATGATTGCCTGCGGAAAACCGGTGGAGTCAATAGTATAAACGTGGGGTCTTTCAAATCGCATAGTACCTAATGCAGATACGATTTGAAGATTATTCAAACTGTCTATAATCAACGAATCCACTCCGTCATATTTCATAAGGATGTTGTCGGGTTTCCCGCCCGGATAAACAACGAAATAGTTTTTTAACCCATTTTTATTGGTGTACTGATGGTAATCGATTTTGTCGTAGATACCATTTAGTACAGCCCTGCTGTATGCTTTGTTTTTTGTTATACCATCAGGAATATGGGGAAGGTAATAATTCGTAAACCCTGCTAATTCTTCTGTTTTGAAAATTCCGTAACCGGGATTCGAGTTTAAAAAGGTCATATCTACCCGCTGATGTGCCTTTTGAGATGATTGTTCTCCCGCAAACACATAAGCTATTCGGTCAGTACAAAGAAAAACGCCGGGGTTAGAATGATCATTGTACATTTTAACTTCTTCCGCGACATCCCCATTGGTGTCCAAAAGCTGCCCCCGGTTAACTTCCATGCCCCAACCCGAAGTAGGTGGTTCGATCAGCATATCCGGCGGGATCACCAAAAAGATCTTTTTGATGGAAATGGAAAATGTGGACGGATCGGTAGAGTTATTAGCAGTACAGCCCGCTCTTGAACAGGTTTGACTGGGAACCTTTCTGTCTACCCGAATGAAGTAGGTTTGTCCGATCTGAAGATTGGAGGCATTGAGGTCAATACTCAATAGCTTGGCTTCCGAATAATGAGGCAATTCATCTTCGGCTACCATGCCAAGCCCGGCACAATTCCCGGACAATAGCTGTAAGGAATGAATGTGTGGTACGTTAAGACCGTACTTGGGTGTTTCCAGGGAAATGCTCACATAGGGACTTGTGGCAATAAACCCAAACCACAAAACAGTATCGGCCGTGGTGTGATTCGAATAGCTGATCGAATCGGTTGGAACTAGTGTGATTGCATCACTACAGGTCGCACCGGTTTGAGCGAAGCCCCGGTGGAAGACAAAAATTGCACATAACGCTGCAATAGCGAGCAGTTTAATTTGTTTCATAAGTAAATAATTGGGTCCAAAAATGTGTGTTAGTAATTTTGAACGGAGTTAATAATTGATGTGAAAGTAGTTCTATTGTCCGGCAGGGAAGCCGGCATAGAATAGCGATTGTGTCTGTTTCGTGAAGTACTGGTTTTAAATTTTGTGCAAAAGTAGAAAATTCCCGAAGACCCGGTTCCAAATAACAAAACAGCTGTTTTTCATTCTTCCCGGTCCACTCATCGTTCCTCATCCCAATAATTTTACAAATCCCAGGTAAAATCTTGTAAGGTCTTAACATACTTGTATGCTTACATTTTGAATGGGAAACAAAAAACAAATACTATGGAAAAACTGGCAGATTACTTACCGGTAACGGTAGAAGGAAAGAATATTCTGATTACGGGAGGAACTACGGGAATTGGACGCGCAATTGCAATTTTATTGGCTTCAATGGGAGCCCGGATCATGATTTTCGGGAGGCACCGGGAAGAATTGGATGCGGCCCTGGAAGAGTTGGATAAGGCGATGAAAGATCCGGAAAAACCGTGGCGCAACAGGTGCGGGATGGCTGCAGACGTATCCAATATGGAAGACGTGATAGCAGTATTCAAACGGTTCGACGAAGAATTCGGTCCAATAGATGTACTGATCAACAATGCGGCGATCGGTTACGGAAGTGTTTTGGAAGGAAGCCATGAAGAGCGCGAGTACCTTTTAAGTACCGATGTGGACGGTTACCTCATGTGCGCACACGAAGCCGCGAAACGAATGAAAAAAAACGGCAGCGGACACATCATCAATATCGGGTCCATGAGTGCTGAAGTACAAGAAAAAGGAAGTTCTGTGTACGTAGCAGCCAAAGCAGCGATCCGTGGATTTTCGGCATCCCTGCGCAAGGAATTGAACCCACATAATATCCATGTATCCCTCATTGAACCCGGAGCGGTATTTACCGATATGCAGGAAAGTCCCACGGAAGAACTGTTACAAAAAGTGAAAAACGAAGAGATGCTGGAATCCCAGGACATTGCCGGGGCGGTCCTGTTTTGCCTTTCACAACCTAATCGTTGCAACATCGTGAGCTTGCAGATTAAGCCTCTGATGCAAAATATTTAGGATATGAAACCCGTTTCGGCCTGGACAACGCATGTAAATACTGAAATAGACACCGCACGTTTCCTGTTCGGAAAAAAGTGGGGAAGCTATCGTTTCGGAACATACCTGAGTGCCAACTCCCTGTGGTTGGTAGCAGAATGGGCTAATGGAACGCGGATTGCTTTCCGCTGCGCATTTTCTGCTTTGCATACTCTCAAAGAAGTCAAATCGGAAGAAGTGGACGGTACTTACAACATTCACCTGGAAACAGAACTGGGAAAATTCGTGATCCGGATTGAATTTACAACAAGTGAAGAAACCATGGTCCATTACACCACAACCTTTACAGCCGCACGGTCTTTTTTAGTTCCTTTTTCCCCGCGCGATATTGTGCCCCTGGTGCAGGATGGGTTTATTGAAAATGCTACGGGAAAAATATTCCTTCACCAGGTCGGTTCCCGTTCCGGGCAGCTTTTTTTTAGTCAGACCAAACCAAAAGGCGGTTCCGTATTTTATTTTCAGAACCTTACATCGTTGAATGACTACTGCGAGTATACCCGCACCACTGCCGCAGATTGTGTGGGAGGAGAATGGCCTGAGATCGGTTTTCGTTTACCTTCAGCCGAGCAGGATCCCGTTCCCGCCGGGAAGGAATTGATCCTTTCGGATGCGTGGGTAGTTCTGACAGATTCCATTCCGGCAGATGAATTCGAAATTTCCCGAAATTTCCTCCAATACCTGGGCGCAGTTTATTCACAGATCTCGAAGCCTGAGCAGCAGTATGCCGATTGGACAGATATTGCCTCGAAGGCACTTCATGATCTGACAAACAACAAAGGCTGTTGGTTGCATTATGACGGGAAATCTTACCTGAACGCCTATGTGAGTGATTATAAAACCCCACCCGAAAGCATGGTGCAGCTTGCCGTTTTACTGCCTTTACTTGAATATGAGAACTGGCTCGGTGAAAAGTTGGCCATAGCAGATGAACTTGCTTCGGGACTTCCCAATTTTTATGATTGGGAACTTGGTACCGAGGCCCGCTGGCTTCCAGGGTTAACGGATAACCTGGATGGGGAAGAAGAACAGAAACGGGTAGATGTGATGGATTCCTGGTATTTGTACCACACCCTGATGAACCTGGCAAGATTGGCCCAAAAAGGAAACAAAACAGCCGAGAAGTTAGTCCTGGATTCAGTAGATTTTGCAATGAATGTGGCGCATACCTTTGAGTATGAATGGCCCGTATTTTATAAAATGGCCACACTGGAAATCATCAAACAGGAAAGCGAGCCGGGGAAAGGAGGAGAACACGATGTACCCGGGTTATACATCCATTTCATGCTCGAAATGCGGCAATTAACCGGTGAAAAACGATACTTGAATGAAGCAGTTCGTGCTGCAAAACGATTGAAAGGTTGGGGATTTGACCTGTTTTACCAGGCCAACAATACGTCATTTTCTGCCGGAGCTTTACTCCGACTTTACAAAGAAACCAAAGAGGAGGAGCATCTTCAATTGAGTTATTGTTGCCTGGCTGCACTATTCAAGAATGTTCAGCTATGGGAATGCAACTATGGGCACGGCAGGCACCGGCCTTATTTCTTTGGGATCTTTCCTTTAGATAATGCGCCCTATACTGCTGCTTACGAAGAATTTGAAGTATACACCGCAATATATGATTATTTGAAAGAAGCCGAAGGGATCCAAATACTCCCCGCACTCAACCTGCTTCTTCCTGAAATGGTGAAATATGCTGTTCACCGGCTTCCTTACTATTATCCGCCCATGCTTCCCAAAGAAGTATTTGCAGAAGAAGTCAGAAGCGGCGAAGTAAATCCCGGGTTGTGGGTCACGTTGGAAGACTTGTATGACGGATGGGAAGAAAACGGGCAAGTAGGGCAGGAAGTATACGGCACCGGTTTGGCATTTGGCATTGTACCGAGACAGTATCACCAGATTCCCGACGCCGGGATCACTGTTTTTATCGATTATCCCGTTACCAGCTTCCGGAAATTTAAAAATTCACTGACAATCAAAGTGAAGGGGATAAAAACAATGAACTGCCACCTGAAAGTTATAACGGACAATGATACCTTAGACATGCATGTAAACGAAATCTCAAAAGGAAAAAAAGTGTTGCTTGAACCACTTCGCAAAAACGGCCGGGAGTTTGCAATCAAGGGCGGTTCAACGATAAAAATTGAATGGTAGAAGCTTTACACTCTGATTAACAGATCGGGATTTATGAATTGGAGCAGTTCACGCCAAAGTTGGAATAGGCTTCTTATTTCTACTTTTTGCCTAGGCCCAAAAAGTAGCAAAAGAACCAGCCGTGGCTGGTGAAGACGAGTATAGTTTCATTGAAACGTAATACGAGCTAGCCTTTACCCACTTGCCCTTCAAGCGGCCTACCATTTCGGACCGATTAACGGAAAGAAGGGATCAGGATCCCAAATGACAAGCACTTTCCGAAATCGGTAACCGAAATGAAAGACCTTTGTCTTCGATCGTTCATTTTTTGTTTGCACAACGATTTCCGCATCCGTAAAAGAACCAGGAATCCGCAATTGGGCAGTAGAGTAGTTCGCTGATTCAATTCATGAAATGATAAACAAGTAATAACGACGCCTCTGAACACTGAAAAGGTTTCGTACCAACGGCTAAACAACATTCAAAAAAAATCCTCTCCGTTGGAAATCCAACTGACATACTGTTGTCAGTTGCCGGCTTCATCTTTGTGTTGTAATGTAAAAACAAGATAAAATGAAGTCCATATTTAATAGAGCAGACTACGCAGAAATTCAGCAAAGGGTTGGAGGGTTAACTCCTCAAAATTCAAGGCAATGGGGCCAAATGGATATTGCCCAAATGATGGCACACTGTTCTATTGGATTTGAACAAGCCATTGGAAGGATACGTTTCAAAGACAAGAGTAATTTCATGCTGAGAATCATTATAAAACACTTGGTACTAAAGGCAGTTCGCAAGGGAGATCTGGGAAAAAATCAAAAAACCTTTCCTGATTTTAGAGTTACCGATGAACGAAATTTCGAAATTGAAAAGAAAAGACTGCAGCAAGCCATTGAGAATTTTTATGAGTACGGCATAAGAGGAAATATCGGCAGGCATCCCTATTTTGGTAAATTTTCCAAAAACGATTGGGGCACATTACAATACGTACACATCAATCATCATTTAACCCAATTTTCAGCATAGAACAGAGCCGGAGGGGAGTTAATTCCTGCGAAGGAAGAGGATTTTTAAGGTCTCCTCCCTTGAGGGAGGATAAAGGAGGGTGGCCTAGTATCAAGAGGGGTGGTGTTATGAATTGTTATAGACGGGATCTTTATTTTTTAAAACATAAATCGCATGCCTGACCCTTTCCGAGATCACATCTAAATTATGGATCACATCTCCTTCTGTAAATCGGATCAGTGTATACCCTAGCGATACCAATTTGTCTTCCCGGTAGCGGTCATAATCTCCTTTATTGAAATGAGAATTCCCATCAATTTCAATGATCAGTCCGATTTCAGGAGCGAAGAAATCTACAATGAAATGATATATGGGCCGTTGACGTAAAAACCGTTCTCCGGTTTGTTTCCGGGATAGGAGTCCTTTCCAGATTACTTTTTCAGCCTTTGAAACGCTCTCCGTTCTTAACTCGCGGGCGTATTCTTTTAGTTTTGGGTTGTAGTGATGATGGCTAAATGTTTTCATACTTTAATATAACTAAAAAAAGAGACAGTTACAATGGCTAACGATCACTTTGCCACCCTCCTCGGTCCTCCCTCAAGGGAGGAGGCGGTTTCAATCTCCCTCCTATAGGAGAACGAGAGGGGGGCTGAATCAATCCAATAACCATACAACTTCTTCAGCAAATCATGTAACGCTCATTTGCTTTGTTCGCGGTATCTTAAAGTCTGCATATTAAAAAATACAATTGCTATGAATTACCATGATCACAAACAATGTATAGACGCGTGTTTGCAGTGTTCAGCAGCTTGCAACCATTGCGCTTCCTCCTGTTTGCAGGAAGAAGATCCGGGAATGATGGCCCGCTGCATTCAATTGGATATGGAATGTGCTGCCATTTGCGAAGCTGCGGCCCGCTTAATGAGCCTGGGAAGTGACAAGGCGAAGGACATTTGCCACTTGTGTGCTGAGATTTGCGAGCGTTGTGCGGAAGAGTGTGAAAAACACGAACATACACATTGCCAGGAATGTGCAGAACTATGCCGTGACTGTGCCGAAGCATGCAATGCCATGTGATTCGGTTCGAAATAATAACCGGTTTTCGATCATTTTTGTATCTTTGGGCAACTATTCACAACACGCCGCTATATGTACCAGTACCAACATAAGAATAAGCAAAAAGGACAGCAATTAGCTGATCCCGGCCGGTTTTCTGAAAAACAGGAAGATCCGGAGTGGAAATTAACCGACAGCAGGCCCGAAGCCCTGGTGCAGCAAAAACTGCAGGCCGCTGCCAATGAAAGTCCGCAGGCAAAGGAAAGTGCCGGTTTCCAGGCCATGGCAGATGCACAGCACAATCCATCCCAACAGGCAGTTACCCAGCTGGCACGTTATAAAAAAACGGAAAAAAAAGGAACGGTAAGTGGGCACGGTGGGTTACGGCAAGATTCTAAAACCGGGAAATTGGTGAAGTATAAAGTTCCGAAAGGCAAAACCATTGTGATCACCGCACCACCGGGCGCCACATTGGGCGATATTTCCCTGGTATTGAATAAGACCAACAACCCGGATTACAAAAAGATCCGGAAGATGATGAAGATCAGTACCACCAAAGACCTTTGGAAGAACAAACAAGTAATCAGTCGTGTGCGGGTAAATAACAATATCGTAAAAACCCCTTTGCAGATGCAGTTGCTGGAAGACCTGGATACAGGCAAACGCAGCTTCAACGACCTGAAGGGAAGCGAAAAAGGATCACTTGCTGCAATTGAACGCAAGCCGGAATTTGAAACGTGGGCGGAATCTTACGTTACACCGGAGACTTTCCAGGTGAAAACAAGTGGCGAAGAAATAGACGACATGACCCTGGATCCCTTTGAAGATGAGTTGCGCAGTTCCGATAAAGAAACCGCCAAACAAACCGATTACATTGAAGGGGCCACTTTCCTTTCGGAATACGTAGACGATTCCGATCTGACATATATTACCGTTAATGCCTGCAGCGATGATCCATCTGCGGAATCGGATTTTACAGGTTTCCAGATTGATAAGAAATAAGCTTTCTACTTCTGCCACGGCGGAGAGATTCAACGAGCCTCCTCCCTTGAGAAGAGAAAGCACTGCTTTCGAAGACCAAACGTCAGTGCCGGGAGGACCGAGGAGGGTGGCATAACAACAGAAGAACTCCAATTATTCAACTTCCTTCACAACCTTATTCTTCTCCACTAATCTGCGGTAAGAAAAACATTGGAATCTCTGTTAACCTTTTAGTTAATTGGTTTCTAAAAATAAGAACGCAAAGGATTGACAACATTATTATCTTCTTTCCTTCTTCTCTTTGCGGTTTATTCAAAAGCTGTGCCACAGGCGCAGATCAAGTTCAACCAAAACATCTGCGTCCTCTGCGCAATCTGCGGGAAAAGAAAAAGCTGTGCCATAGGCGCAGATCAAATCACTCATAAGCAACCTTTACGAATCCGGATGGTATATACATTATACACATCAAACAACGATCAAATGAAAACCATTCAAAAACACATACTTCCATTGCTCTTGCTGGTGGCAGGGAACGTTCACAGCCAGTTAACCTACATGGGAACACCGGCCCCAAAGCTTACCAATGCTACCAATGCATTGATCAAACTGAAACAGGATACCCTGTATGTTCCCACGCAAAACGGCTTGTTCAAAAAAGCGGTGATGTCGGGTGGTATATCATGGACTCCTGCCGGATTCCAGGGAATGAAGATCAATGATTTTGTGCTCATCGGGCAAGACTCCATTGTTTGCGCGGTAGACAGTACCGAAGGAAATACCCTGTTTATCTCGGTGAATAATGGGAACTCGTTTGTAAACGCTACCAGCGGTTTCGGCGGCACCGGGCTTGATTTCCAGGCGGCTTCCCGGATCGATGTAAACCCGAATAATCACCAGGAACTGATTGCCATGAGCGGATCCTGCGTGGCACGTTCTACCAATTTTTCCACGAGCTGGAATCCCATTTATTTAACCTGGGGTTATACGGTCTACCAGCCAAGCGTGCTTCAGTACCAGCCGTTAAACAGTGCCTACATCTATTCTGGCGGAGAATTGTCTTTGTTCGATTCGTATTTGGCTTACTCCCTGGATTCGGGAACAAACTGGAGCACCTCTGCAGTGGAATCCAACAATGCGGTAAACGGCATTGCCTTTCATCCAACAAGCACCGACACGATTTTTATTGGCAAAGAAGGCAAGATCAGCCGTTCTGTGGATAAAGGTGTTACCTGGACGGATGTATTTACGACTCCGAATTACGAATACATTTATTCCATTGTGTACGATGAAAACAACCCGAATACCCTCTATGCTGCAGGCGCAGTAAACGGGACCAATGATACATTGCGTATCTTCAGAAGTCTCAACAAAGGTTCAAACTGGACCGAATGGGTAAAGCAAACCTTTCCCAATGAAGACAAACAGGTCATCAGTATGGTGATGTACAACACCGTTTTATGTCTCCTTACCCGCGATCATTCCGGGAACCTGGAAGGAGTGTATAAACTGGACCCATCTACAGCGTTAGTTCCGGAAGCGGCAAAGAACGATGAGTTAAGCATTTTCCCGAATCCCTTTTCTTCCGAATCCGTTTTGCATGCAGATAACCCATTCACGGATGCCACACTCACACTAAGCAATTGTTTCGGTGAAACAGTCAAACAGGTCCAACACATTTCCGGGCATAGCTTCACACTTTCCCGCAACGATCTTCCGGCCGGAATCTACTTGATCCGCCTGACAGAGGAAAATAAAACGTTCACACAGAAATTAATCATCACAGATTAGGAATAGCTATCGTTTAAAGCAAGAAAGCTCTGTCCAACTAACGGCAGAGCTTTGTTTTTTCATCAAAGAGAATATGGACGCAAAGGATTGATAAACGCAACACGCTTCTTTTCTCCTTTTCTTTGCGGTTTGAATAAAAGCTGTGCCGCAGGCGCAGACTATTCTCCAATTAGAAATCTGCGTCCTCCGCGTAATCAGCGGGAAAAAGAAAAAAGCTGTGCCGCAGGCATAGATAAAGTACTTTAACCAACATGCTTTTGCGCTCCTCCGCGGGAAAAAAGAGTTGTACCGCAGGTGCAAATCGGTTGGGAATTTCCTTGTGCATGTCTGGACTTATCTCCCAATCACCACCTTTTGAGTCCCAATTGTCCCATCAACATGTGTTGTTGCCAGAATATAACTTCCCGGTTTTACCATTTGCGTATTGATGGTTGCCTGCACGGAGTCCGTTACTCCTTCCAGTACTGTTTTTCCGTACAGATCCATTAGCTCCCAGCTATTGATCGCTTTTTTGGAAACAATTGTGAATTCCCTGTCTGCCGGGTTCGGATAAATACGAATAGTTTCTATTGTTTTCTCAGAAAGCCCGTTACTCACGCTTCCATCAATTCCCAATCGCATGCCGTTACCAAAAGTGGTTGTCCAGATATCGTGTTCATTATACGGATTAAAGAACACTCGTGTCGGGTGTTGGAACGGGTATTCCTCCAGTTCGGAGAAGGTTGGCGATCCGCTGTTCAGGTTATTGCTGTACCACAACCCGTCTGATTCTGTCGTTACATAAATTTCATTTGCGTTCAATGGGTGGATCGTTGCCGATTCCACGCGGTACGAATCAAAAATGCGCGTCCAGCTGGTCCCGCGATTGGTTGTTTTATACAATCCACCGAGATCGTTGGCAGGACCGCCCCAACCACTATGCACAGCAACATACCAGGTGTTTTGGGTAGCATCGTGCGGATCAATGATGAGGTCTTTTGTCCAATAATGCATCCCTGCATCACTCACGTCCTGCCAGCTGGTTCCTCCGTTCGTTGAGCTATAGACACCTGAACTTTCCGTAAACGCGTTGTTATTTCGTCGCCCGGACCAGCTTGAAATCAGGGTGCCGTCATTCAGAACACGTACATTGTACGGATGACCTTCTGTGCGTGGTGGAGTTCCCGTGATACTCCAGGTTGAAGAAGCATTGGCACTGAGGTTGACGGTTTTATAAATTCCACCGTTTACGCTATTGATCACGCTTGCGTAAAGTTCATTGGCATTGTTCGGGTTGAGAGCAAGCCAGATCACCGGCATATCGAAATCGTGCAACACATTCCAGCTTGCACCGTCGTTAGTAGAGTAGAGGATAGCCCCGGAGCCGTTATCAATGCGGTCGTCCTGAAGGTAAGTACTTTGGTACATGTCGTGAACACTGGATACGGCTGCGTACAAAGTGCCGTTCGGAGCTTCAATGACCTGGTAAACGGTGTTGTAATTGACCCCCGAATAATTTTTGGACCATTTCTGTCCTCCGTCTGTACTGCGAATAGCTGTAATGTCTGTATATCCTGCAAAGATGTTGTTATTGTCCGTCCAGTGCATGTACCACGATGCCGTATTTTCGAGCCCGTTCCCGGCATAAGCTTGTCCGGTTGGTGTTGGGCTTCCGGCCGGGTTTTGATCTGCGACGTTCACATAAGCCTGCTTCCAGTTCGCTCCGCCATCTGATGTTACGTGAGCATAGCCATAATCGGTAATGATGACGGTATTTGCATCATTCGGAGCGGTTTTCAACCCAAAAATGATCTCACCGAACCACCAATTCTCATCACCCTGGTATCCGCTCCAGCCTGTCGTGATATTTTGATTGTTCACACCCAGGAACGTTTCCGACCAACTGCTTCCGCCGTTCGTTGTTTTGTAAACTACCGGAAAACTGTTGTTGGTATTTGTTCCGCCGACGTAAAAGGTATTGATATCATTGGTGGCAGAAGAGATCAGGAAGATATCATGGTCTGTATCAATATTGTTGTATGTATTGGTCCAGTTTCCAACTCCGACATCCAGCTTCACAATTCCGGTACAAATTCCGATATCGAGTGCCTTGATCCCGGGATAAAGGTCTGCCTGGTCAGCGATCGTTCCCATCAAACGGGTCGTTCCACCTGATTTTGCTCCTGTAAACGAGATGAAACCGCTTCCTGCCGGAATTCCCGGGGTGCTGCTCATGGAAAAAGAAGTTCCCCCGTTTGTTGAAACAAGCAGTCCCTGGCGGGTCCCTACATAAATGTTGGTTCCATCCCAAAAAACTCCTGCAATGTGAAAGTCGCTCATAGAAAAAACGCTTTGGAAGCTTGTTCCGCCATTGGTTGAGATGAATAATTCGTCGTATGAAGCTACTAAGAGGCGGTTGGTCGATTGCGGATCAGCTGATAAATACCAGGTTTCCGCTCCGGTAGGGTCCTGAACCGTAGGATCCCAGCTTTGTCCGCCGTCGGTACTTTTAACCGGAAAGATCTCTTCCGTTATGTAATCCATGTTTACACCGTAGAGAACAGCAGCGTCTGAAGTAAACTCAACCGTATTGATTCCACCTGTTGAGATCATTTCCCGGAAGGGAATAATATTCCACGATCCGCCCTTATCGGTTGTGTGAAAAACCTCCGACATGTCGCACTGCAGATAGATATTGTTGGCATCGAGCGGACTGATGCTCGGACAGAACAGGGCACCGCCGCCGCCAATTCCACGGCTTTGCCAGGAAGTCGGCTGAGCAAATGCAAATACAGGGGCCAATGTCAGTAAACCTAAAATCGTTTTCATAAGATGTGTTTTGGTGAACTGAAATTACAACTCTTTTTTAATTCTTTCTCTAAATGATGGATTCAGTTTCTAAAATAATAATCGGAGTAAAGACACTCTTTTTCAAGTTTATTCCGTTTTTCTCCAAAAGCAATTAATTTTACGCTCATACAAATTCATTCATGGAAAATTTCAATCGCAAGGCCCACTGGGAAAACATTTATACGACAAAAGAATTGACAGACGTTAGCTGGTATCAGCCTGTTCCCGAAACATCATTGCATTTTCTGGAACAATCCGGTTTACCAAAAACAGCGAAGATCATCGATGTTGGCGGTGGAGACAGTTACTTCGTAGATCATCTGATTAAATTAGGCTATACAGACCTTACTGTGTTGGATATTTCTGAAAATGCACTTGAGCGGGCGAAAGTACGTTTAGGTAAAAATGCAGCACAGGTAAAATGGATCGTTTCGGATGCAACTGCTTTTGTACCGGAAGAAAGCTACGACTTTTGGCACGATCGTGCAGTGTTCCATTTCCTGACAGAAGAAAAGGATATTGCTGCCTATCAGGATGTCCTTACCAAAGGAATCAAGGCAAACGGAACCCTGGTACTTGGAACTTTTTCAGAAGATGGCCCGACAAAATGCAGCGGAATTCCCATTAAACAATACTCGGAGAAATCGATGGTTGAACGGTTTACAACGGGGTTTGAAAAGATTACGTGTCTTCAGGTAGATCACCCGACTCCTTTTGGTACTACCCAAAATTTCGTGTTCTGCAGTTTTCGAAAAAGATAATTCGAATTCTTCACACTTTTCATTCGATTGTGTATTGAATTCATTATCCATAAGTTATGTTTTGTTTCGCATACGTTATTGTGTATATTTGAGTATACGCTAAAACGATCTGCTATGACAAAAAATTACTTGGTATCCCTGACCTTCCTGTGCATTTCTGCAATCAATTTTGCACAACAGCATTACGCTGATCAATGGTATTTCGGGAACAAGGCCGGGCTTGATTTTACAGGTGGAACACCCATTGCAATTACAAGCAGCGAAATGGCAGCAGGAGAGGGATCTGCATCCGTTTCTGATCCCACAACAGGCGCTTTGTTGTTTTATACCGATGGGATTTCTGTCTGGAATGCTTCCAATGTGATTATGCCAAACGGCTCCGGACTCATGGGAGGAGTTTCTTCTACGCAAGCTGCCCTGATTGTTCCCAAACCGCAGGATGGCAATCAGTATTATATCTTCACAACCGATCAGATCGGCGGATCACTCGGGTTGCGCTTTTCCATAGTGAACATGCTCCTGGACGGCGGTAATGGCAATGTGGTAGCAAAGAATGTGTTGTTGAAAACACCGGTAACTGAAAAGATAACCGCTGTAAAACAACCCGGTACCCCCAATTACTGGTTAGTAGCACATGGTTGGAACAGTGATGCGTTTTATGCTTATAAAATCACGCCAACCGGTATTGACTCTGCCGTAGTAAGCCATACCGGCATTGTACACAGTGATGCAATGATCCAAAACAGTTATGGTCAGATGAAATTCAATACCTGCGGAGATCGTTTGGCTCTTGCAGCGGGCTACCTGGATCAAGTCGAGTTGTTTGACTTTGATGTGGCTACCGGGATTGTCAGTAATCCGCAAACCATTTCCTATTCCGATCATGTATACGGAATCGAGTTTTCACCGAATAGTGATCTGCTTTATGTAAGTACATATGAAGCCAACGGGACCTTACTTCAATATGATTTGACGCTGCCAACTATTTCTGCCATGATCTCGGCCGTACAGATTATAAGTACAACACCGGATATTTATCCTTTACAGCGCGGACCGGATGGAAAGATCTATGTCGTGAAAAGCTTTAGCCAATATGTGGGTGTAATTCAGTCGCCTGACAATGTGGGAAATTTGGCCTGCAATTATGTTGACAATGCCATTGATCTCGATCCTTCTTTTATGGGCTTGAATTCCGGTATCGGCCTTCCGAATCTGGTGAGTTCCTTCATGGGAGGTGCTTCCCTCTGTCCGGGAGCTTCAGCAGGAGTAGATGATAATGGTTCGGAGAATGTGACTGTTTTCCCCAACCCGTCGAACGGTAGTTTTACGCTCACAGCCGAAAATGCGTGTTCGGAGATCCGGATTACAGACGCTTCCGGCAAGTTACTTGAGGCCTGCTCAAACCTGGTTCCGGGAATACAATTCAATTTCGGGGAGAATTATGCTCGCGGAGTTTATTTTATTCAACTAGATAATACCTTGCTGAGGCTTGTCAAGAATTAAGCGCGTGGAGTAATTGGCTGGTTTTCCAAAAAAATCTAAAAACAATGAATTCCTTCGTCAAAATCCAATAATTGTGTAAAATTTTTCCGTGAAGCATTTTTATATTGCAGGAATTGTAATCAGCACATCTATGAACGATCCGGATAAAGAAAAGGAACTGGAAAAACAGAAAGTATCGGACCATTTGTCGAATGAACGCACGTTGCTTGCCTGGGTACGAACGAGTGTCGGGATCATGGCGTTTGGTTTTGTGGTCGTCGAGTTTTCTCTTTTTACGAAAGACATCAATCATGCACTGGAAATAGAGATCCAGGGAAATCACTATGGGTATTCAGGCCCGATTGGGACCGTTATTGTAGCGATCGGTACGATGAGCCTGCTGTTTGCTTTGTTTCGTTACCGTCGCACAAAAAAAGAGATTAATTCCGGTGCTTTCCAGCATTCCGACATCCTTTTAAACCTGCTTGTGGGGGCTATATTTGTTATCAGTACCTTGTTATTGGTTTATGTGATTCGCCTGCTTTGAAAGCTTTCTTTCACCTGGGTTAAAAAAGCATTTAACGCTGCTTTTCTGGTTTCCAGGTCCTGTTCGCTTGCTTTTAATTCTTTCCAAAGAGCCAGATCAGCACCGGTTTCAATGAGCGTTGTTACTCTTTCAACCACATCTGTCTGCAGGGTATTGGTATCCAATTGTGCAGCTGCAAGAGCCAGCCAGTAATGATTGCTTTCCTCGTATGAATTTATTTTTGATTGATAATGAGAAGTGATTTTTTGCCGGGTTATTTCTATCGAATAAGTTTTCAAGAGTGAAATGTAATCCGAATATACTTCGGAAGCAGTATCATTGTCTTGTATTCCGGTTCCCCAGGTTCCCATATTGTTTAGTTGTTGAAATTCGATTGAAATTTGAAATAAACCGTATCACCATCCAATGATTGAGCAAATTCCAGGAAATCTTTCATTTTTTGAAGATCGGAAAAGAAGTTGTTTTCTGTTTCTTTACCGTCTTTGGTGAAGTATTTTTGATCATTAAAAAAACCATCGTTTGAATAGGTGATCAAGGTCTCCGGATAGTCTATCTCAGCCAGTTTTCTTTCAAGTAAAAGAACCGTCTGATAGACAAGTTCCATATTATTCAGCAAGCTTTTATTGGTTGTTTCAATAATCGCTAATTGTTTTGCTTTTGCTGCTTCATCCTGTAAAACAGCCAGACGTTCCGTTTCTGCAGCTTTGTCCCAGTAAAAGCTCATTGCATACAGTGGTTCTACATCAATTCCTGTAATTCTGCCGATCTGATCGAGCTCTGCTAGCTGGTTACCGACTAACTCTCTTCTGAGGATCAGATCACCGAAGAAATCGCTCAATTCCCATTTAATAAACAGGTTTAATTCGTCTTTTATTAATTCTTCATCGTCCAGTTCGATGGAATTAAATGCACAGATGGATATTGCCATATGCGTGTAAAGGTATTCTTTTTGATAATTTGTTCAGAAGTCGAACCACTAAAAAAAACAAAGGGCTGTATCAAGTATACAGCCCTTTAATCAGTGAATTTTAAGGTATATAGATAATCTCTGTTTTTATGTATCTATCGTATATCGAATTCAATGCAGCGGTTTTCAGCGCGTCCTTCAACCGTTGTGAGTGGATTTATTGGAGCACTTTCCCCTTTACCTTCCGTTGTAATTCTGTCGGCTGAAACACCTTGCTGAACTAGGTAGGCTTTTGCAGACTCTGCACGGTTTTGTGAGAGTGTCATGTTGTATTCATCCGATGCACGATCATCAGCATGTCCTATAATATGGATTTTATAGGAAGGATTGTCTTTCATGACCGTAGCAATTGCCTTAAGCAGTTGTTGGTAAGAAGGACTCAGATCTGTTTTATCCGTTTCAAATTTAACCTGGCTGTGTTCGATCATTGCAATGACTTCCTGGCTGTTATTTCGCGATGTTCCTGCCACGGAATTTTCCGGACAACCTTTCATTCCCGGAGAACCTTTTTCAAACGGGCAATCATCTATGTCATCCGGGATATTATCACTATCCGAATCACGAGGTGCTGCCGTTCGGCCCTTTGTATCTACAATGGTTCCGGCAGGTGTTCCCGGTTCCTCATCCAACCAGTTCACAACACCGTCACCATCGTCATCACGTTGCTGGTTTTCCAGTCTTTCAATGCGTTGTCTTAAGCCTTCGATCTCTGCATTTCTGCTCGGCATCACAACCCAGTCGGCATGTGGTTTGCGGCCAAAATTGTATTGGACTCCCAGGGAAAGATTGATCAAAAAGCCATCAATACCGCGGCCATTCCAGGTTGTCCGGAGATCATAAGTATAATTTTGATAAATATTGGCCAGAACTGAACCATCAATATTGATATTGAAACGCTCCGACAGTTTAATTTGTGGCGTGAAACCTATGATTCCATGAAGCATGTGGTTCGGACTTATCAAACTGCCGTCCAGGACCGAATAACCCGCACCTATGTGAAGGAGCAAACCAATGTGCCTGGTCCATTCTTTAAAATCCATAATATTTCCCAGGTTGGCAACTCCCTCCAGGGACACACGGTAGTATTCAGAAGTAAAAGGAGCTGTCCCTGCAAGTTCCTTAAAATGATCATACCCGCCGCCAAGCCGTACTCCGAATTTGGTATTAATTGCATACCTGAATCCAAGACCAACATGCCACAAATTGAGCGTTGCAGCATCATAATTACCGGTCATGGGATAGATCGGATTGTTCAACCCGAATTCCGCATCCACAGAGAAATGATTATATGTTGTATCCTGGCAGTAAGAGGTGAAAGTGTAGCTTAAAAATAAAATAACAATCCGTTTCATATTCAGTGTTTTTAAGTATCCCAATTTAGAGCGGATACGGTAAAATTTCATTACACCGTAAACGCCATTATTTACATATTTCACACGTGAAAAATTGTTCTAAAAGTTAATAATGGTTTCATCTGTGAATTATACAATTTTCTTCAATAAGATGTAACAAGGATTGTGTGGATAGTCTGGAACTTTATGTGACTAACGTCAATAATTAAGTATATGAAAACAATAGTACTAAAATTAGGATTTGTGGTCCTTGTCCTTACGACGATTTCCACTAACAGATTATTAGCCTTTACAGCAGTGACCGACGGTGATTGGACCGACCCGCTTACCTGGGGAGGTGTGGCACCTTCCGGGAATGTGAGTAACCAGGATATCATTATTCCATCCGGAATTGATGTGAATATGAATACCAATGTGACTTTTTCCGGGCTGCTCAATAATTTTACCGTCGACGGAACGCTAACGAGCTCTACCAATAGTGAATTGGAGATTCAGACAGGAACATTTAACGGTAGCGGTGACATTGATATTCAGCGTATTGTTTTCAGCGGTTTATTGGTGTCCTATTCCTATACCGGCGATATGACGGTGAACACTTTTACGAATTCAGGATCAATTATTGCTTTTACCTCACAGGTTACTGTGACAGATTCCTTACATCTGGATGATGGAACACTCACCTTAAACACGGGGGGAAACCTGACATTGAACACAAATGCAAAAGTTGTCCGAAATGACGGTTCATTGGCTACTTCGGGAGGGATTTTCAGCTCCGGTGGAGCGTATCATGTTCATTATATCGGAGGTTCCAAGACAACGGGTATTGAGATCAATTCCTTAAATATGCAGAATGCAGACATTAATTTGGACGACAATACTGAGGTTTTGACCCTAGGAAGTGATTTGATGGTCCATGGAAACCTGCAGCTCAATATGGGAACTTTGAATGTGGGGGCGAACGACCTGGAAATTCATGGAAATATGAACATTCAGGGTGGAGCAGCTCTGACATCCACGGTTGCATCAAATATCCGTATTGAAACGGCAAACACGTTGAATTCCGGATTGGTATTCACTTCCGGATCTTCTGTTGATGAACTTTATATTGACTATACCGGAAGTTCGGGGTCTGTACAACTTAAAAGTTCTCTGGCAATTGCCGGACAATTACACTTGCATGAGGGGACATTAAGTATTGAAAATGGGGCTACATTAACCATGAATACAGGAAGCCTTGCGCAGGTTATGAACGGAAAACTGGAAAACAATGGCGGTACCTTTGATGGAACTGCTTCTTATGATGTAGAATACCTCGGCGATTCAACTGTAACAACCGGTGAAGAACTTACCGGATCGGGATTGAATGATGTTGAGGTTAACATTACACAAGGCGAAGTAATGTTGGACAGTGATGCCACAATTGGTGGAGAATTAAGTTTGATGAACGGAAAACTGAACCTGAATTCCAATAACCTGGTATTGAACGGGACATTGGACCAGGATTTTGCAAGTCCGATAGTTGGAAATATGAACTCTGATTTGCATTTACATATCACTACAGCCGGTAACGATACCATTTATTTTGACGGGTCTAATTCAAGCCTGGAGCAATTGATGGTGGACGTAACAGGAGGAGATATCGTATTGGGCTCAACGCTTCGTATCCACGATGAACTGACTATGACAAGCGGAAGTATTCGCTTGATGAATGATGACCTGATCCTGGAGCAAAATGCGGATATCACCGGATACAGCGATACCAGATACGTTATGACACCCGACATGGGAATGCTTCAGATGTATGTGGCTGCATCCTCTCCATACACCGTATTCCCGGTTGGAACAGTATCGAGCTATTCACCTGCAAGCATTCAGCAAACGTCCAGTGGTTCTGCCGGCAATTTTATGGTAAAAGCATTTAATGGTGTATTTACAGGTGGTACGGAAAATACAGGATTCAACAGTGCAAGTGGGGGAAGTGTCGTTAACAGAACCTGGCTGATTGAATCGGATGCTGCTACAGTGAACATGAACTTGAAATTGGGTTGGATGGCAATGGCGGAAGTCAATGGTTTTGATCGCACCAATGCCTATATTTCGCATTACACGAACAGTGATTGGGATTCCCAGGTGGCCGGAAGTGCCACATCCGGTGCGAACAGTACATACGAAATTAGCCGTAACGGCCTTACCAGTTTAAGTCCATTTGCTGTGGCTGATGAAAATGCGGAATTGACAGTTGATGAAAATGAGTTGTTAACGATCGATCTGTATCCGAATCCATGTACGGATGTGATGAATATCAGTTATGCAGAAAACGGAAATGAGTACATCTTCGAGATAACGGATCTTTCCGGAAGAAACTGCGACATTGCTGCAAATGCGGAAAATCAAATGGATGTTTCGGGTTTAAGCCAGGGAACTTATTTGCTGAAAATGACAAATACGGAAACGAATAAGGTATCTGTGAAGCAGTTTATCAAAAAATAAACAACTTCATATATGGAAAATCCCGGTTTTGTGATACAGGACCGGGATTTTGTTTTTTATCTCTAATATCTAGTATAGAATTTTAAATTCAATGAAAGAGGCTGTTGTTATCGTACGCCAGCTTTGCCAGTTTGTATGTGGCCGGGGATTCTATTGCAAGGTTCTCTATTTCCGGTACCTCAAAGAACATGGGATTATTTCCCAATTTTTGCTTGTTGTGTTTGAAGAAGGTTGCACGATTGAAAATATGGAAAATCGTATCTTCAAAAATTACAAAATGCGGGTCGTTCCTTAAGGTAATTGTCGGATAATTACTGTTATCGTATAATCGTTTTTCAATTCGGCTTAAACTCATGACCGAATCAAATTGTTGTTGTTCCGCATTGATCACATACAGGTAGTAGCGTTCAATAACTTCTTCGATGGTTTTGACAGAAAGCAGTGGATTGATGCATTGTGTCTGCATAAAATACTCGCCATCTGTATTTTTAAGGGAGTGTGCGGTGATTAAATCCGATGTCGGCATTTCCTCCAGGATCCGTTCCGTTGAGTGTTGATCCGAAAATTGATCGGGATGGGGCAGTCCGATAATCGAAACTTTTCCATTGCTTCCGTAAGTCTTTTTTACCAGATCGGAATCGGTCGTAATGACGATCTTACTGATGGCTTTGACAGTCAGTAGTTTATCGATCATGATTTGAAACAAAGGCACACCTCCGAAGTCTTTGATGTGTGAATCAGGTAAATTAGAAGGATTGGTTTTTTGTATAGTGATCAATGCAGTAATAGTTGGTTTGTTCATGTGAATGCGTTTTTTTGGACAAGAATAGGCATTTTTATCAGAAGAGCATTATTGAACTGAAACAGGATAGTGGGAATTATGTAAATAGTTCCGGAAAAATTATAAGCTTCCAAATTCGGATGAACTTAACTTAGACGTGGGATTTGAAAGTTTGTCATGTAGCAACTCAGTTTAGGTTAAGGGGACTTTGTCCCCTTTTTTATATTTAGGTATTGTTCCTTTTTAGAATCACTAAATTAAATCCCTACGCGTTCTTTTTAGGAATTAGGAATTACCCCCTAAGGATTTTCTCCATTTTTCGTCCTTTCGCCAGTTCATCTACCAGCTTATCTAAATAGCGTGCTTTTTTGGTCAACGGAGTTTGGATTTCTTCTATCCGGTAACCGCAAATCATCCCGGTAATCAATTCAGCATTGGGGTTCAGTTTTGCCTGGTCGAAAAACATTTCAAACGTAACCTTTTGATCGATGAGCTCCTGCAATTTTTTAGCATCAAAACCGGTAAGCCATTCAATGACCTCGTGCAGCTCCTGTATTGTTCTGCCTTTCTTTTCAACTTTTGTTACGTAGTGAGGATAAACAGAAGCAAAGCTCATTTTTGCAATGCGTTCGTCATGTGTTGCTGATGTACTCATAAATCTGTAAGCTTTTTACCAAAGGTAATGAATCGAAAAAAGAGTTCAAAAGATTCAATCTATTTGAACCCTTTGAACTCTTTGAACACTTAAGCTGGGTGCGAGCATCCTTGCTCGTACCAGCTTAAAACCCCGGAAACCGGATCACATCTCCGAACAAAAAACACGGATTCCTTCATAGATCGATCAGCTTGATCCCACTCAGGTCTGCTTTCCCGTTTTTTAAGAATTCATAAGTTAAACGATCTGCCTGGCAGTTGATAAAACGGATTTGCTTCAGGCTCTTGTTTTTGAAGAAGGTGTTTGTAAGTGTTGCATTTTGGAATGTAATTCGCTTGAATGCACAGTGCTCAAAATAGCAATCTTCAACAATTCCTTCAAAGATCAGGTCGGCCAGGTACATTCCCTGGAAGGAAGTATGATTCCACCGGGCTTGTTCTAAAACGGCTTTTTCAAACCCACCTGATTTAAATACCGTTCCTGAAAAATCGGTGCCTGTGAAATTACAGCCCGAAATATAACTTCCTGAAAATTCAGCATCTCTAAGGATACAATCCTTGAAGGAATCAGCTGTCATATGCGAACTTTTAATATGACTGTTGCTGATATCCGATTCGGAGAAATCACAGCCCATAACATGATTTTCGCTTAATTGCAGCCCTGAGAGATCCGAACCGATGAACTTACAGTTCTTCATGTGGGAAGAGCTGAATTTTTCATTCAGGTTTTTAAGCCCGGAAAAATCGGCATCTACCCAGCTTCCCTGCGACATGTTCCAGTTGAGCTTTTTTTCCGTTTTTTGTTTTTCGGGAATGGAGTGGAATGAATTAGTTACTTGTTCTTCCTTTGCAGCGGATTCAAACCCTTCCGAAAAGTAATTCAGATCCACACCCAAAATTTCTGCCAGGCGATTCAAGGTAATAATGTCCGGCATAGATTCTCCGCGTTCCCATTTTCCCACTGCCTGCGGACTGATAAATAATAAATTGGCAAGTCCGGCTTGAGAGATCGAACTTTTCTTTCTTGCTTCAGTGATTTTGTCACCAATCATTTTTGTACTTAACATAGCGATCTTTTTTATTGATTTCGATAGGACAAAGGTATGGGGCTGTCTGTGCAGGTCTGCTAAAAATACAACTACTTATGGTTGTAATTACACTACTTTTGGTTGTTATTTGAAACTATTGGTTGTATTTGATGGTTTTTACACCGATCCGTTCTTATTTAAGACTTTTCAAGGATCATAATTTATAGCTTTATTAACACAAGAAAGCTTTGTTTCAAAAACGAAGAATAGTAACTTTTCCGTTCTAAAAAAATGAAGGATGATGTTACAAGCTTTAAAAGACGAATTCGAGCACGAAGTGAAAAGTACCCGCAAACTGCTTCAGGCCATTCCGGAAAAGGACCTTGGATACAAACCCTCTCCGACCTCATGGACCATGGGAGAACTGGCTCAGCACATTGCAACCATTTATTACTGGTATGTAGGTACACTGACACAAGATGAGTATGATGTTTCTGCGGATAATCTGGAACGTGGTTCGGTAGATGATATCAAGGCAACGTTGGAGTTGTTTGAAAGCAACGTCGAAAAGGCCAGGGCAGCATTGAATTCCATTTCGGATGAAGATTTAAATAATCCATGGACCATGAAAGCGGGTGACCGTACCATCCTGGGACCTTTTCCGAGAGGAACTGTGGCGCGCGGTTTCCTCTTCAATCACATTTATCACCACCGTGGAGAAATGATCATCTATCTGCGGGCTACAGGGAATAAAGTGCCGGGAATGTACGGACCAACTTACGAAGAGGGAAAGGTGGATGAGTGAAACCGTCCGGTTCATTTGTAACCTGTTTACGGTTAATGTTTTGTTAAGCTTTTGAATTTTTCAGACGAGGATTAATATCTTGCCGTGTTATGTATAAATGGCCTTTTTTCCTATCCATCCTATCACTCAGTTGGTTCCTGAATCCTGCTCGTGCAGGGGAATATTATTTGAAGCCAACCGGTGATACCATTTATTTCGTTTCCGGCACTTTTGATTACCATGTGTTGCTGGAAGATAAACCTGTCCTGTTCGAATGGGGAACAATCGGTCCGTTCGATAATTATACCTGTATGTTTTGGGTCAAGAATAATACCGGTAAAACAATCACCGTTGACAGGATCAGTAATCATGCATCTGGTAAAATATCGGTTGAGTTGAAAGAACCCCAATCAGGTACGGATATCAAACCCGGCAATACTTTCTGCATTTTTGTTAAACCAAATGTACTCCGCTCAAGTAATTTTCAGCACACGGTACCTGTTACATATAATGTTGAGGGGGAAAAGAAGACATTACTGATTAAAATGAGTGGCTCTGTTATCAATACAGTAGAAAAAAATCACCGCTATTTATTGAATGATTCGTCATTGGCTAACCCGAAAGAACGTGTTTTTGAAGAATACTATAACAAGACACGGTATCCAACTCATCGGGTGGTAGAATATATTGATTCTATTCAGGAGAATTCCTATTCTCTTACCGGAGAAAAACAAGGATTTTATATCGGAGAGGTAATCAGTTTTCCGTCGGCATACAGGTACCGGATCGTTAATAACACGGGGCATCCTATTGTTCTGAAGGAGGTGAACGGAAGCACGGACCAGGTGATGTTCTATGTTCAAACGTCCGGGAAAGGATGGAACTATTTGCACCCCAAAAGTGCTCTGATCCTACCGGATTCGTCATTCTTTGTGAAAGGAGCAAATTATAACGGTATTGCCATGCTGATTGATGTTTCATTGAATATCCGGTATGAAATGGAGGGCAAAGAATATGCTGTGTCTATACCAACCTGGGGAATGATTAATCCTTCCATGCTTTTCAAAACAGAACGACAAAACCCAATGGCTTCTGTTGTAAATACCAAACCAAAAACGGTAAAGGAACCTGAAGTTCTCCCGACTCAACCAAAAACTCATACAACCCGGCCTGAGGGCTTGGTCCTGTACGATATAGGTAAACTGGTATCACGAAATAACGACACCTGCGATTATACGTTCACACTTCACTCAAATCCGAAAAAGGAAGATTACGGTTTTTCACCCAGGAAAGAAAAAGATCCGGTGTTTTCCTGGGATACAATTACCGGTAGTGAAGTTTTGTCACCAATTCGTTTTAAATTAAAGAATGCTTCCGATTATGCAGTAACCATTTTAAGTATCCGTGGAACGAATAATACGGTACTTTATCTGGCAACAAATCAGGTACTTGTTTATCCTGATTCCATGCTTACAATAGAGGCAGTTCCTAATTTGCTTCACAAAGGACATTTTTATCATTCCCTGATCGTTTCTTTTCAGTCTGCTTATGGAATAAAACAATTCGAATTAAAGCAATGGGGTTACATTCCTGAAAATGGATCTGTTATTGCTTCCAAAAAAGACAGCCTGGAATTGGTAAAACTCCAAAGAAACTTCTATCTGGATAAGGAAGTGCTTAAAAATAATCCTATTCGTGTTTATGTGACCAACGGGGGGAAATCAAATTACCCGGAATTGAGTTTGAAGTTATTTGTGAAAGAAAATCAAGCACTTATCAAATCGCAAAAAGATCCTGCTGGAAATGATTTTTTTAGGGTTTATCGCAATGGGTGGGACACGCTATTGGTCCATGTACTTTCAGAAACAGGTGAAGTACTCGAAAAAATGCGATTCACAAATTCTTTTGAGCACGATATCTGGTGTATACCCATTTTTAGGGTGCCGAATCCTTATACATATCACTACGGTAGAGTACCTTACAAAGTACAAAAGGGGATTTACAAGCCGGAACAAGTGAAAGATATTTATGGGTTTATCGATACGAATTATATCAAAAAATACGCAGTGGGGAATGATATTCATTTCAGGAAAGACGGAATGATTGAAATGAGGGATATCGATCAAGCTATTACACTTCAGGAAAAACTCCTGGATTCACAGAATCCTATTCGCTTATTGCCTGTGTTCGAATCTTCAATAAACGAGGAAATTCGCTGGTATACCAATCGATTTACTGTAAGTTTTTACGAACATGTAAGTGAAGAACAAGTTAAAACAATTTTCTCCCGGTATAAAATAACTGATTATGAGAGAGAATCTTACAATGGGGAAAACTCCTGGACATTTTCACTCAAACAGATCCTGGATCGGAAATACCTTAAGGTGTTGGACCAGTTGTGGCAACTAAAAGAAGTATCTGGTTTGATCCACGAAAACAGGTACATTCCAATGGATGAGACGGACTGGCATTAAAAGCTGGCCGTCAGTACCTTAAGGTTTCGGATTTGCTTTCATCTGATTGTTTTTATATATTAAGGGTTTAATTGTCAACTATTTTACTGAATTAAACACTACATCATTGAAACGATCTATTCTAAATTTAAGTATCCTCGATAGTCTGCTTGAAGGATTCCAGGTAATTGATTATAACTGGAAGTACCTATATGTAAATACAACTGTTGCCAGCCAGGGACAAAGTACCGTTGATAAATTATTGGGCAAGACCATGATGGAGTGTTATCCGGGGATTGAAAATACCTTCATGTTCAGCCAGTTGAAAAAATGCATGAACGAACGGGTAACTCTTCAGTTTGAAAATGAATTTACATATAATGACGGTAGTAAGAATTGGTTTGAGCTACGTATAGAACCCATTCCGGAAGGAATTTTCATCTTGTCGACCAATATAACCAATCGCAAAAAGGCAGAGGCAGAATTGATCCAACTTAAAAATGACCTTGAAAATAAAGTGCGAAAGCGTACTGCGGAACTGGAAAAATTGAACAATGAAAAGGATGTGATCCTGAAAGAGATGCATCACCGGGTGAAAAATAACCTGCAGATCATTTCCAGTTTAATCCGTCTTCAAATGGAGGAAGGAAACAACAATTTCAACGGGGTACTGGACAAAACGCAATCACGGATAGAAACCATTGCGAGTATTCACGAGTCGCTTTACAAGCACGAAGACCTGGCATTGATTAATGTGGCAAATTATTGGGAAAAACTGTTCAATGATTGTTTGAGCTCCCTGGTGAATGATCCGTCAAATTTTAAATTGAACCTGGACATTGATTACCTGGCGCTTCCGGTGGATAAAATGATCCCGTTGGGCCTGCTGATCAACGAATGGATTACCAATTCGATCCTCCATGGTTTTAAAGGAAGAGATCACGGAGAGATTTACCTGGGACTTCAGTTGAAAGATGGGAAGTACCGGCTGACCTACAAAGACGATGGCGGCGGCTTTTCTGAAATTCCGGAAGATGACGACCACCATTTCGGACATTTCTTAATAGACGGTTTTGCCGACCAACTCAATGGAACTGTTCAAAAGAAGAAAAGCAAAGCAGGAGTTTATTTTGAGTTGGAGTTTGAGTGAGACTTGATGTTTCTATTTGCTGATAGCTGATTTATTCCCATAAAGGTCGTATTGTGTCGATCGCTTTCGAATAAATCCATATTCCATGTCAGACTCAGAAATAGCAAATTCGCTGGTTTCAAGATAAACTTTTCCCGATAAATTCATGATTTTGGTTAGCCCATCCTTTCTACAGATAATACCACTGGACGTGGTTTTAATGGATTCATATTCAATCGGAATTAATAATTTTTCTTTGGTATTGATTACTCCTTGTTTCTTAAGTTCTCTTACAATAAATACATCTCCGCGTTTGATATCGGTTTCAAAAGAAAAAGGGCTGAAATGCTCCAGTTCCTCATATTTGAATGGGATAACCTGTTTCCCCAGGCTGTCAACGACTCCATATTTATCACCTTTTTTTACAATCAAAAAAGGACTGTCCCAGGTTGCTTTCAGATCTTCATATACTGGTTCGATCAACAGTTTCCCGTTTTTACCGACCCAGCCGTGGAGGTAATTACCCGTTTTGCTTCTATAATGTGCTTCTCTTCCGTATTGGTAAATAATTTTTGAGACGCTGTATTTGCCCGGGGAAAGTACAAATTGGTGTGAACGAAGATCATAGATTCCCGAAGAATTGGATGTACCGGATTGTTCAAATTGGATTAAGGAATTGGAATCGCTGTTCCCATATTTATGGTAATCAGAATAGATCGTGTCGAGGATGAATTTTCCGTTCTGATCTGTCATTCCAACTACTTTATTGCTGTTTGATTTACCTTTGGAAACAATAAAATAGCCGGCGTAATCACCATTGATCCCGGTGTAAATTGGAGGAAGTATTTCTTTCCCTTTCAAGTCTATAACACCAAGACGAGGCTTACCCTTCACAGAAAAACTGGTTTCAAAATAAGTTTTTTTGTAGCTGAGATGCTCAAACTCAAAGGGAATGGTCACCCGGTTGTCCCTGGAAAGGATTCCCGCTTTTCCATCCTTTTTAGCATAGTAAAAGAATTCAGGTGTCGCATTGCTGCCTATAGGACTCAAACTTTCATATTCAATAGGTATAACCAGTTTTCCTTTTTCATTAAGGATGCCAAATTTATCGTTCTTCTTTACAACAAGCAGATGGTCGGCAGCGTGTATGGTGACTTGTTGGTAAATGGCCCGGGCAATTGTATCTCCGTCATAAATGAGTCCTCTTCCCTCCGAAGAATTAAATCCTTTAAACTTCTCGGATTTCCAATCATTTGGCCCTCCCTTTTCTGCAGGAAAAGCATCCGGGTGATCTATTTCCGGGATATTTTGTTGGACACGTAATAGTTCTCCCGGGCTTTCCAGCTCTTTGCCGTTTACATCAATGAACAACCAGTTATCTCCTTTGAGAACTTTGGCTGCGATGATACTTTTTTTTCCAACACTTATCCGGTAAAAATTACCAACCAGCTTATAACCGCGTTGGCCGATAAATGTTTTGAATTTCGGGTTCTGCACATTCCCGAATTCATCGTATTTAAAAGGTTGGGCATGCAGTTCAGAAAAAGACAGAATAATGACCGCAGAAAAAAGGAAGTAGTTCATAGATTCGTTTAGTGTAAATATATGTATTTCAACGAATAGAAAAACAGGTTCTTTCGCAAAGACCATTATTTTTGGTGATTAAACCAATATGGGCCTCAGGTGTATCAGTCTCAATCAACTTACAAACAATGAAACAATTTTTGATACTTAGCATGTTCTTTTTCTGTTTACTCCATGTGACAGCTCAAAAAGCGGGAACAATTCCGGGAGAATATGTTTTCAAAGAAGAAATAGGGGTTCATTTTTTAGATATACCTTCAACAATCGGGAATAACAAGTATTCTTCGAGGCCAGGATTTGCCGACACCACAGTTATTCACCGGTTGTGTCTGAATAGTACATATGGAGCTTTTCTGGAAAGAGACACCTCTTTTAGTACAATTTACATCAGTAAGGGCTATTATCAATGGTCTGGGAACTGGCAATTAAACGGGGACAGTCTTACAGTGATTTTAGATCATTTAATAATCCTTTACCCTTTTTCGCTTGCAGGTTTATCTTCAATAGTGGTCGAAGAACTTCCTGAATCCATCGTTATGATTGGTCAGGTTGATGAAAAGAATCTCTATATTGCTCAACGAAAGGAGTACGAGTTTTGGAATTTCCAAAAGACGGAGTACGAAGAGTGAATTTCTTTTCTATCGGTTTTACCTGGGATTCAGCATTGAAAAGTATTTAAAATCCGGATCAAGGATCATTTTTTTCTCTAAAAATTTGTGTAGTTAAATGGCTTCATATATATTTGTAGTCAAATAACTACATGTTGAAGCAAATTCTTTAGAGTAGTAAGTAAAACCAAACAAATGAATTTAAGAAGAGATGTATTTCAAGCCATAGCAGACCCAACGAGAAGAGCAATTCTTCTGCTCGTTGCCACACAAGCTATGACAGCCGGAGCAATAGCTTCCAATTTTGATACGGCAAGGCCAACCGTTTCGAAACATTTGCAGATCCTTACAGAGTGTGAATTGCTGCAGCAAACACAGAACGGCCGTGAAATCTATTATCACATCAATGCAAAGAGTATGAAAGAAGTGGCCGACTTTATCGAACCTTTCCGCCAAATGTGGGACGACCGATTCAACAAACTGGAGGAAATCATGAAGAACTATCAAAAGAAAAAATAACTGCGAATAGTTTGAACTTTTAACTAATTGAACTTTTATCATGGAAAGAAAAACACAGGTACACGCCGAGGACGGCAAGCAGGAATTGGTCATCACACGCGAATTTGACCTACCTTTGGAATTACTCTTCAAAGCATACGAAGAAGCAGAGATCGTAGAACAATGGATGGGAACAAAAGTGCTCAAACTGGAAAACAAAAAGCACGGAGCTTACCAGTTCGAAACTACGGATCCTATGGGGAATAAACACGGGTTCGGAGGTGTTATCCACGATTTTATCCCAAACCAAAAAATTACGCGCACCTTCGAAATGGAAAATGCCACTTTCGGAGCTCAACTGGAATTCCTGGAGTTTGAAAAACTCTCCGAAAACAAGAGTAAACTAACGATGCATGTAATCTACAGATCTGTGGAAATCCGGGATCAAATCCTGCAGCTTCCATTCGTGCAGGGAATCAACATGGCACATAACCGAATCGAGGAGTTGCTTAAAAGATAATTATCAATTAGCAATGGAATGATTATCAAGGGAATCCACCTTGATAATTGATAATTAATAATTAAATCATTAATAATTACTAAAATGAGAACAAAAAAAATAATCTATTGGATCGCCACGATTTGGCTTTCACTGGGAATGGTTTCAACAGGAATCATTCAATTGCTTAAAATGGAGCAGGATACGGCACGTATGGCTGATCTGCATTACCCGACTTATTTACTTACCTTACTGGGAGTTTGGAAACTGCTGGGAGTAATCGCTGTTTTGATCCCGAAATTCCCGGTGCTGAAAGAATGGGCTTATGCCGGCTTTTTCTTTGCAATGTCAGGAGCCGCGTTTTCACATATTGCATCCGGGAGTCCGGCAAGCGAAATCTTTCCGTCGCTCTTGCTTTTAGTGTTAACTGTCGTATCTTGGTATTTCAGACCCGCTGAACGCAAAGTCGCAACACTAAATTGAGCATATGAACCCGAAAGTTGATTGGTTCTTCGAGAAAGAGGAAAAATGGAAGCAGGAGATTGGAGAGTTGAGAAGAATTGTCCTGGAATGTCATTTGACGGAGGATTTGAAATGGGGCTGTCCTTGTTATACTTACGAAAAAAAGAACATTGTACTGATCCATGTATTCAAAGAATACTGCGCTTTGCTGTTCTTTAAAGGAGCTTTGATGAAAGATCCGAAGAAAATCCTCATTCAGCAAACGGAAAATGTGCAGGCAGCAAGGCAGATCAGGTTTACCAACCTCAAGGAGATCAAAACCCTCGAAGCTGATTTGAAAAAATACATTTTCCAGGCGGTAGAAGTAGAAGAGTCGGGGGAAAAAGTGGAAATGAAAAAGACCAAAGAATTCCCCGTTCCGGAAGAGTTGATAGCTAAATTTAAAGAAGTTCCGGCTTTGAAAAAGGCTTTTGAAGAGCTTACTCCCGGCCGGCAACGAGCCTACATGCTTCATTTTTCACAGCCAAAGCAAGCCAAAACCCGGGAATCCCGCATTGAGAAATCCATGCCGCATATTTTGGAAGGAAAAGGATTGAATGATGTCAATGAATACTTGATACAAAAGAAGAGCAAAAATGAGTAAGATATTAACTGCACAAGAGTCGGAAGAACTGCTGAAAGTCTTAAAGGCACGCTTTGAAAAGAACATGAAGCGCCACGAAGGGATGGATTGGAAAAAGATCCAGGCCAAACTGGAAGCAAATCCAAAGAAATTATGGTCTTTGGATGAAATGGAAAGTACGGATGGCGAACCGGACGTGATCGGTTATGACAAAAAAACAGATGAATATATCTTTTGTGATTGTTCGGCAGAAAGTCCCAAAGGACGCCGCAGCCTGTGTTACGACCTGGAAGCTTGGAATGCACGAAAAGAGCATAAACCTTCCGGGAATGTGTTGGAACGGGCAGAAGAAATGGGGATTGAACTGTTGACGGAAGAACAATACCGCGAATTACAGCGTTTGGGAAAATTTGACACCAAAACGTCCAGTTGGGTCCAAACACCTCCTGAAATCAGGAAACACGGTGGTGCGATATTTTGTGATCGCCGCTATGAAACCGTTTTTATGTACCACAACGGAGCGGAATCCTACTATGCAGCACGTGGGTTCAGAGGAATGCTGAGAGTTTAAAGTTCCGATTAATTTTGAACCATTTGAACCATTTCTAATTAAGGAATCATGGAACACAAAGAACTTCATACAACAGCCACATTCAATGCTCCATTGGTATTGATCTGGGAAGCCTGGAGCGATCCGGAGAAAATCATTCACTGGTGGGGACCAAACGGGTTTACAACGACCCTGCACCAAATGGATTTCCGGGAAGAGGGGGAATGGAGGCTGACACTGCACGGACCGGATGGAACGAACTATCCCAATAGAAGTGTTTACAAAGAAATTATTCCGTTAAAGAAGATCGTGTTTGAACATTTCAATCCGCATTTCATAACAACCGTACTTTTTGAGTCAAACGAAGACGGGACCGAAATGCAATGGAATATGCGCTTCGATTCAGAGGAACAATATGAGATCATTGTGAAAGCGCACAAAGCGGATGAAGGTCAGAAACAAAATATTGAGCGCCTGAACAATTACATACAACAGCTTATCGATGAAGGAAAGTTTCAGGACTGAAAGCGAAGAATGGTCACAATTCCTCCATTTGTTTAAGGAGGAAGAAGTTCCCGCGAAAACGGTGCTTTTAAGAGAAAATGGTTTCAGACGAAAAGCGCAAAGGATGGTTGGATAAAATCGAAAAACGCTTTGAGCAAATGAACTAAGTGGACTTCACAAAAATGTAACTGAATAGCCTTGTTATATACTCCAATTTCCACTCAATTTTTTGAATAGCATCCCTCAAGTACGGATATTGTATGGATATAGCATAGGTCTCGTATGGGTATAGTATGAAAATGTTATAGAATTAACAACATGTCCCGGCAATCCAGGAACCGGTTTTAGAGCATTTCAGACGAATTTTCATTCATTTGAATAAACTTTTAAAGTCGTAGAACCTTGATGTCATAAAATCTTAAGTCTCAAAAAAATACTCATAAACGTAAAGTGATCTCATAGAATATTGCGTCTTAGAGTGGTTTGTATTCCCAAAAGGCAAATAATAAGAAACTTAAATCTAAGAGCGAGTTAATTCGTAATTAGGCATTCGTAATTAAACAATGTAAATTAATGTAAATCCGGCAAAAAAATGCCCATTAAAACCCGTATTCCCGTAGCTTTGCATTATGATGCCCCGAAAAGTAAACTACATTTCATTCTTTCTGCTTATGCTTCTCACGGGCAGCATACATGGTTATGCTCAGTCCACAAAAGAAGAACAGCACATCCTGGTTGCCATGCGAATGATCGGACATCAGATCTTACTCGATTCGGGTGACAGCACTTCGCGGGTTTTTCCCATCGAAAAAGAAGGTGAAAGTTACAAAATCCAGTTTGCGTCCGCTTTCGCGTTTAATCCGGGGGATCTGGCTTCTGCAATCAACCGACTGGTCAACCAGACCAAAATTGCAAGCAGCTATATTGTGGAAGTGAAACGATGTGAGAACAATGAGGTCGTTTACAGTTATGAAAAAGGAGATTCCCTCAATTCCGATTTAATGCCCTGCGGGCCACGGTTCCAGTCAAAAGCATGCTACGTTGTTTTCTTTACCATCCTGAAAAGATACAGCCTGAACGTTATCGGATCACTATACCATGCTACACCTTCAGAATCACCTTTAATAAAAAAAACAAGCACTGTATCGACTGTTACCACAACAAAATCATCCCCGGAAAACGAAACCAAGGCAACAACCGCTAAAAATCACACAACGTATTCCCTCATCGCCTTACCGATCGGCTCCTTATGTGCCTTTATAGGTTTGTTCGTTTATTTCAGAAAAAAAAGACAGACACCTGCTAATAATCCCGTCGATTCTGCTTTGGTTTGGATAGGAGATACCCGCTTTGATCAAAAAAACATGGTACTCCTTCATGGAAACGAAAAGACAGAACTTTCCAGCAAAGAATCCGATTTATTATCCTTGCTTCATGCCAATGTCAATAAAACCATTGAACGCGAGTATATTTTGAAAATCGTTTGGGGAGATGAAGGAGATTATATCGGAAGGACCCTGGATGTCTTTGTGTCCAAATTAAGGAAGAAACTGGAAGCCGATCAGCGCGTGAAAATTGTGAATATCCGTGGAATAGGCTACAAATTCATCGTAAATTAATTGACATCAAGACTTCAGGATATTAAGATATTAGGACTTGGATTTTTCTTTTCCTAAAAAAATAAAGTCCTAATATCCTGATGTCTTAATATCTTAAAATCCCCCAATCACTAACTGCCATAGGGTTGTCACTCATACCTTTTAATTTTACATTCGAATAATCAATTCGTGTGCAAAAAAATAGAGGAAATATGAACGAAATAAGCATCTTTTACCCGGAAACCAAAGCCGATTGGCGTAAGTGGCTGGAAGAAAACCACGTCAAAGAACAGGCTGTGTGGGTCGTTTATTATACAAAATCTTCAGCAAAACCTACCATTACCTGGAGTGAAGCGGTCGACGAAGCCTTGTGTTTCGGATGGATCGATAGTAAAAGAGTGTCCGCTGGTCCGGGAAAGTCACACCAGTTTTTCTGTAAACGGAAAGCAAAAAGCACCTGGTCGAAAATCAACAAAGAGAAAGTCGAACGTTTAATTGAAGCCGGGTTAATGACGAAAGCCGGTTTCGAAAGCATTGAATTGGCAAAACAAAACGGTTCATGGACGATCCTGGATGAAGTGGAAGCTCTTGTTGTACCTAAGGAGCTGGAAGTTGCTTTGGATCTCTATGAAGGAGCGATGGATTGTTTTTCAGGATTGAGCAAGTCGGCAAAGAAAATGATATTGTACCGGATTATGAGTGCTAAACGACCCGAAACACGTCAGAAAAGAATTGCTGAAATTGCCGAAGAGGTCTCTCAAAAGTGCAAACCAAAATAGTTTTGATTTTAATACGTAAAAAAGTAACTTTAGTTCTCAAGCTGGAAGTCTATGGAACAATGTCCGATATGCTATCATGAACTGGAAGTGCGGGAATGTGCTCCCTGCGATGATTGTGGTTGGGACCCGCGGGAAATAAATCACTTACATCAGGGAATTCACACGTATGAAACTTATGAAGTATACCAGGGACTCCGCTTAACCTTATGTAATTTTTGTGCAGTTGATTTTGGTTCGTACCAATCCGAATATTTTGGCCTTCCCACTGGAAAACGGATCGGCTTTCAACATTTTGAATTTGTGAAGGAACTGACAGATCCGCAAGTGATCAAAGATAAATTTTGTCCGCACTGTTCTGCACGACTGACCTTTTTGAAATTTCTGAGTGAAATAAGAACACTGAATGCGAATAGAAACAGCTGATCTATCGGGGATTAGAATTTACTTTTTTATCCTTCTAAAAAGAAAGTGTCCAATCAATAGGATCACTATTCCGATAGCAGCAATTTTTATAATCAAAAATTGGGTTTGAAGATTTTCATCTTTTGTACCAAGAACCGGTCTGAAATTTGAAGCTGGATTTGGAACACGAATAACCTGCAAAGAAGCTTCCGGCTGAACTAAATAAAGAGCTTCCGGATTTTCAAATCCAATGGCATCGCTTCGTAATTCATTCCGCCATATGGTTCCATATTTCTTGTCCAAATAAGCAAAGATTACCCGGTTGTACCCCTTCTTATCTTTGTTTTGCCCGATCATATGAAAGAAACCCGGAGACAAGAACTCAACATGATATTTGCGCTGGAATTCAAGGTCTTTTTCAGAGTCAAACGCAGGTACTCCCTCGGGAAAAAGAATTGTTGGCGTACCATTTTTTAAATCTTGCCAGGCACCCTTCGCATTGTAATGTGATTCGGAAATAAGATTCATCAGGGAGGTAAAGTTCATAGAATGCATATCAAAGGAGCTCATCGAACTATGGATGGTTGGAAGCAAACTATTCGGCAATATATAAGTTATAGCTGAATTTGAGGACGATAATTGATAGCGTAAACTATCCATAACAGGGTTCCTGACAAATGCTGTTGGTGGCGGGGTGGCGACTAAAGCTGTATCGGGATTTAGCGTATCGTCCTGTTGAGAAAAGAGCGTATTTACAAAAAAGAAGAGAAATACAAAAGAGATTTGTTTCATGGTGGTAGTTCTTAAGTTTGTGTTAGTTCTTTTTCCGTCGTTTAATGATCAGGTAGAACGAAAGTAATAAAGCAAAACCACTTGTAGGTAAAATATACCACCAAACGGAAGTTCCCGTTTCCGGGTGAATCGTTTCGGTTGCTAACAGAAAAAAAATATATTTCATCGGAATTGCTTTTAAAACCAGGGATAGATACAGCCAGAATCTTTTTTCGTTCGATTAATTTACAAAAAAATGCGTAAAAACTTGCGAAACTGATCGGTTGCGTATATATTTGCAACTGATTGGTTTCGTATTTAAAAATTTACTTTTAAAAACAGTGCCAGTCAGGGAGAGAAATTAGTATCAATTCAAAAAGGAGACAAAATGAAAGAGATCAATCACTGGCTGGAACTGTTCCGGAAAATCTGGGAAAGCCGCTTCAACCAATTAAATGATGTATTAGTAACGCTAAAAAGAGAGAACAAATGAATTCAAACCTGCTTTTTGATTTTTCCGTAAACAAGGAAAACAACACGATTCACGTAACGCGCGACTTTGCTGCACATGTTTCCCTGGTTTGGGATGCCTGGACGAAACCGGAACTACTCGACCTGTGGTGGGCACCAAAACCGTATCAGACCAAAACGAAATCCATGGATTTCAAAGAAGGGGGAACATGGTTGTATTGCATGGTTTCACCTGAAAATGAAGTGCATTGGTGCAAACTGGACTACCAAAAAATTGAAAATCAAAAATCCTATTCCGGTCTGGATGGTTTTTGTGACGAGAACGGGAAGCTGAATACCGAATTCCCGCGTTCGTTATGGAACAATGAATTTTCTGCAGTAGGTGAGCATGCGCGGGTAAACATCACGATTCAATACGACTCACTGGAAGATTTAGAAAAGATTATCTCCTTCGGGTTTAAAGAAGGTTTCGCAATGGCAATGGAAAACCTGGACCAATACATCGAAGCAAAATTCAAATTGCGAAACGAACTGAAGCCGCAACAATTGCCACGTGTTTGCAACTACCTGAACTTCCCGGGAAATACAGAAGAAGCATTTTTATTCTACAAGTCGGTCTTCAGAACGGAGTTCTTAGGAAACGGGATTCAGAGGTTCGGAGATATCCCGGCAGACTCAAATCATCCGCCGGTTGCAGATGTCATCAAAAAGATGGTCCTGCACGTTGAATTGCCGATCACACCGCATCATGTATTGATGGGAACGGATGCGCCGAAAGAAATGGGCTTTACGTTAACATCCGGGAACAACATGCATATTTCCATCGAACCCGAAACACGGGAAGAAGCCAAACGCCTTTTCGACGAACTTTCAGCCGGCGGTAATATTACCATGCCGCTGGAAGATATGTTCTTCGGAGCTTATTTTGGGTCGTTTACGGATAAATACGGAATTAATTGGATGATCAACCACGCGAATTAAGTGGAGGTGAAATTGTTTTAAATACTTTGGATTTTATTGGATACTTCTATTGTAAGTTTTAACTTGTTATGGTGATCTGATTGAATCTTTTAACCCCTTTAAACTTGTTTTGAACAAAAAAAGAATGATTATGAAACACAATGTAGCATTTGATTTTTCTGTGGACAAAGACAACAGAACAATCACCGTAAAAAGAGAATTTGCGGCAGAGAGAGAATTGGTTTGGGAAGCTTATACCAAAAGCGAGATCCTGGACCAATGGTGGGCGCCGAAACCCTGGAAAACACAAACCAAAAGCATGGATTTCAGAGATGGTGGTACCTGGCTTTATTCAATGGTTGGCCCGCAAGGAGAAGAGCATTGGTCGGTAGTGAATTATACCAAGATCCGTCCGCAAAGTTCTTTTGCAGGTTTGGACGCTTTTACCGATAATAAGGGAACGATTAACGAAGGAATGCCTCAGTCTAAATGGGAAGTTTCATTTGAAGACAAAGGTGAAATGACTGAAGTGGAAATCCACATCTCATACGATGATCTGGCACAATTGGAAGAAACCATCAAAATGGGCTTCAAAGAAGGCCTGAGCATGGCAATGGAAAACCTGGATGCACTTTTACCAACCCTCAAAAAACAACACATATGAAAAATAAAATTTTGTTTGTTTTCAGTTTGCTCTTTGGTTTGGTGTTTATCAATTCGGGATTGAACAAGATCTTCCAATACATGCCAATGCCCAAGGATATGCCGGAGGATATGATGAAAGTGGTAGAGGCTTTTGCAGCTATTGTTTGGTTAATGCCTTTGATCGCGGTGGTGGAAATTATCGGTGGAGTTTTGGTAATTATCCCTAAATACAGAGCACTTGGAGCAATTATGATCCTTCCGATTATGGTGGGAATTTTACTCACCCATATCTTTAATGCACCGTCCGGTTTACCAATTGCGTTGATTTTACTTGCAGTTTTAACCTGGATTATGATTGATAACCGGGCAAAATACGCATCGTTATTTAAGTAATTAATTGAATAATAGAATAAAATGGAAAAGACGAAGATCACTGTTCAGGCTACAGTAAAGGCACCGATTGAGAAAGTATGGGATTATTGGAATGCTCCCGAACACATTAAGCAATGGAACAGCGCATCCCCGGACTGGCACACACCGAAATCGGAAAATGATTTGCGTGCCGGTGGACGATTTACTGCGCGAATGGAAGCAAAGGACGGAAGCTTTGGGTTTGATTTCGGAGGTGTTTACGATGAGGTTGAAACACATCAGTACATCAGTTATACAATGGACGACGGAAGACAAACCAATATTACGTTCACCAGCGACGGTGGGAATGAAACAAAAGTCGTAGAAACTTTTGATGCGGAAGGCCAGAATCCGGTTGAAATGCAGCAAGCTGGCTGGCAGGCAATCCTGAACAACTTCAAGAAATATACAGAAGCAAACTGATAATTACGAATTACGAATGCCGAATGATTTCAACCGGGAATTTGGCATTCGTAATTTTTTCTTGATACAGAATATGTTTTTACTATTTAATACTGGTAACTGTTTCAGCTTAGTGAAACCCTCAATTCGCAAATAGGAATTCATAATTCGTAATTCGAAGCGTTACTTTTTCAACTCCTTGTGTTATAGGAGTATGAAAACTATACTTCCACTTTTGTTACTCTTTCTTTGGATAGGAAAGACAACTACCGCTCAAGTCTCAATCCGGGAAAACTTCCGTTTCCGCGATACCTTAAAAGTCGCGAAGTACCGGCCCATTGAAAACGGATACAGTGTCGCAAAGATCCGGATGACTCCCGGTGAGCATACCATCCTGAACCCGGAAGATGTCAAAGCATTGAAAGACCAAACCATTATCCGCGTCGATCTCATTTATTCCGATTATCCGTATGGGATGGATTTTACAGAACTGAACCGCCGGCGCATCCTGGAATTGTATATCCTCCTTCCCGAAGCCTTTAACAGCAGTATCATTGATTGGAACATCGTGAAACAAACCGGTGTGGAATCACAACGGGATATGCAGAATTACTTCCATGGCTTTGAGATTTATTACCGCAAAATGCCTACGTTCCAGGAAGAGCACAAACTCATTCTTGACGTGGTTGAACAAAAAACTTCTCCGCAGGACTCCAGTATTTTGAAGGTCTTTGAAAGACAACCAACCTGGAAGAACATGCTGGTAGTTGCAGATGTTACCGGAAGCATGTCTCCATATACCGCGCAAATCCTGCTATGGATCAAAGCCAATCAGAAAATGAAAACATTCAAACAGATCGTGTTTTTTAATGACGACGAGGAAAACAGTGATACACAAACCAAATCATTGGACCCTTCAGGAATCTGGACAATTGAATCGTCGAATGCGGATAAGGTCATTGAACTGGCATTCAAAGCAATGGAGAAAGGAAATCACATCGAAAATGACCTGGAAGCGATCTGTTATGCCATCCAAAAATACCCGGAAAACAAAAATAATGTGGTTTTGATTGCAGATAACTGGGAAGATCCCTGTGACATGAAATTGGTAGAATTCCTGAAACAACAGAAAGTTCCTGTCAAAATAGTTATTTGTGGAGTCAAGGACCGCATGAACACCCTTTACCTGGATTTGGCTTATGCAACGGGTGGAAGTGTTCACACCATGGAGGAAGATCTGACCAATATTGCCCAATTGGGAAATGGAAAGATATTCAAACTAAACGGAATGAAGTTTATGATGAGTGCAGGAAAGTTTGTGCAAATTGAAAAATGATGGAAATGAAATACCTATTTGTTTAACTTTGGCGCAACAAATCAGGCATTATGAAGAACTATATTTTAGGGTTTTTACTCTTAAGCAGCTTTTATTCGTTTTCACAGGAGAAATCTTATGTGGATTATTACCAGTTGGTAAATAAAGCGGAAGAAGAGTTTGTGATGAAAATGGATTCTTCTTGTTTTAGATACTATGACAAAGCATTCATGAATAACAAACCTTTTTTGAAGGACCCGTATATTGCTGCCCAAATTGCCTTGTATTTAAACGATACCATCCGGTTCAATCATTACCTGAAAATCGCTTTTCAAAATGGAATGCCAATAAAATCAGTTACGGCAAGTAAACTCATCAAGGATCGTTATCCTCAGTTGTATAAGAAGATCAATCAAAATTTCAAGCTGAATTATGTGGAACCCCATATAGACAAAGAATTATTGGAGACTTTTTGCTTGATGTGCTACGAGTCGGATAGTTTGAAATTAAAAGCAGGTGGTGATAGTCCGCAATTTCATGCAAGTGAAAATAAGACACGTACCTATATCGCTGATTATCTCTTAAAAAAAGGGTTTTTCCCCAATGAGCACTTGCTCGGAATTACGAGTAATCAAATGTTGAATGATTTCTACAAAAAATTCAAAAAGAAGGATTTATATGCAGGAACTACAAATGCTGATTATGCCGAAGAATCCGAGTTGCGTTTGAAATGTCCGATGAATATCGTTTTACATTCCCCATGTTTCTTCCAGGAAAACAAAGACTATTTATTCCAGGCACTTCAAGCGGGATATTTACACCCGAAGGATTATGGAATTTTGGAAGAAACATCTTACGTGTCATATAAAGAAAAATCATCGAATAAGCAGGAAACTTGTAAGCGCCCGGCTGAAATCGTGTCTTACAATATTCTACCCGCAGATCCAACGCGTACCGATCAAACGTACAATGTGACAGCAGAAGGAGTGAAGCGGGCAGAAGCGAATCGTGCGAAAATTCACATGCAAAAATTCGCTGTTGATAAACGCAAAAAAGAGCTGGAAGTGAAATACGGATTTGCTTTCTTCTTTGATTTTGTAGATCGGCCTGAATGAAAATAAAAAAGCCCCGACATTCATCGTCGGGGCTTTTTCGTTAATTATCAGAATCAGAAATTAATGAACTATGAAACGACTGGTACGCGGATTTGAAACGCCACCTGTTTCTGAAATAATATAAATTCCTTTGCTTAAAACCGGTAACTCAATTTCACATTTCCCTTCGATTACTGTTACAGATTTTGGTTGAACGATCTTTCCATCCTGGCTTTGGATGATAAATTCACTCGCATTTGAATGAATGATCAGTTTTTCGCCTTGGCTTAGCGGATTCGGATAGATCTCAAGAGTTGCTTTGCTCCATTCCGGAAGCCCCAATTGATCGATAATCACACACTCGCTCGTATCATAACATGAATTGTGCGATGCAATTACAGCATAACTTCCGTTTTGAGAAGGTGTAAATGTGGTATTTACTTCATTCAGGATTGGTGAAAATCCATTCAAACAGTCGATCCACTGGAATTGAGTGGCAACCGGGCTCACATTTGCTGTCAAATAGGTAATGTTGTTAGTAACAGAATCAACCAAAGGAGGCAAAACCGTAAGAACGGTAACAACCGTACTGTCGTCACCATTGATATCTTGCAATACGTCAAAATATGTTCCCGATTGGTTATAGGTATTGGAACCTACTGTAAATGTTCCTCCGGGACAAAGAGTAATTGATTGCTGGGTCACATTGCCTGTAAAACCAATGGTGATTGGTCCGTTTGCAGGTAAGTTCCCGTAACTGAATAATGTCCCTGCATTTGCCCCATTACACAATCCGGAAGTACCGGAAGGAGAAAAGGCCCATTTAATTCCGTTCCAAACAGTCAATGAGATGTCAGCACAATCTGTCAATCCGCTTTGGGAGGCGTTATTCCAACCGACTGTCACGCCAAGCAGATCGCCTGGATTTGAATTGGTGAAATCCCAGTATTCCAGTGCACTTACACTTTGCATCGGAGCTTCAACCGGGGTTAAACTGCTGTAAGCAGTATTTCGGTAACCGACGGTTACTTGTGAGCTCAGCGAATTTGGAGGAGTAATTGTTAATGGACGAGACCTGTCAGGAATCATTCCAACCGGGAAAGTAAAGGCAGTATTTCCTGTTTTTTCGACATATCCGTCAATAAAAGTAGAATCTGTTTGTCCGGTTGAAGGATAAACATTCGCTGTCAGTTTTACCAGTTTTCCGGGAGCAGAAACGATAATTCCATCATTTAAATCCAGGTAGTCATTGATAGTAATGGTTGTGTTCAGAGAAATTCCATAGCCACCATCGAGTGGACCGTTTGCCTTGTTTTTAACCTGGAGACCATGAAATAACAGGTTGTTGGAACTATGATCGATACTTTGGTTTTTCGTTCCGTTCAGGATCAATTGGTTTGAGTTGTGATTGAATGATCCCAGGATATTCATGTTTCCGCTGATTCGCAATATAATAGGGAATACATGATTGAGTGTTTTTCCGGCCGGGACCATCAGATTACCCAATTGATAAACTGCAGTTCCGGATCCGTTCGTATTTCCGTTGAAAATCGTATTTCCGGATTGGAAAAGTGAGTTACTCGTTCCGAAAACAACTCCATCATTCATCCAATTCGGAGCATTCAGATCTTTCCAGGTTGCACTGTCCGCAATAACAATCGAATCACCGCTTAGTATCTGGACGCTTGTTCCTGAGTTCTCCAAAATAGTGTTGGACCCGCTTAGTTCCAGGTGCATTCCCATCGTACTGGTTACATCATTGCCAATTGTACCTGTTACAAAAACAGTTCCGCCTGTTGAACGGAAATAACCTTTTCCTGCTCCAGGTGCAGCACCAAGCCAAAGCAACGAACCGTTGATATGCAACGTTCCTCCGTTTTGTTCGAAAGTCGGGTAATAAGCTCCTGCTTCGTTCTCAAACCCAAATTCTGCATTCGTAGTAATGGTCCCACCATTTTGAACAAGTTTACTTGAGTTGATCGCACTTCCGTCTACCAAAGCGATCGTTTCGCCCACGGTAACTGTTCCGTCATTGATCGTTCCGGTAGCTCCCAGTTCAAAAAGCAAGCGTTGTCCGCTCGACAGGACTCCGCCATTCATTTCCAAATGGGCATCATCCACGAAAATCAAACGGGCATTATTTCCAGCACCTATTAAAGAAAAAGCTCCCGAATTGGTAATGGTTACAGTTGTTCCGATCCCCATTACTTCCACCTGGTCAGTAGTGTTTAAGGTTGCAGAAATGGTTAATTGTGCCCCGTTTTGTACAAGCATTTCTGCCGGTGTAAAATTGGAGTTTGTTGATATAACAGGTTGGGCCATGACACCTGTATAATTTGCCGGATCAATGACAATGTCATTTCCGTTCGATGGAGCGGCTGACCAGTTTGAAGAATTGTTCCAATCCGAGCTGACTGCCCCTGTCCAGTTCTGCCCGAAAGCAGCTGTAAAACAGAAGCCTGTTATTAAAATAAGCGTATTTTTTTTCATTGTAATATGTTTGAACCTTATCGTTTGTAGCTATAATAACATATGCACAGAACAAATAAGGTTTGTATTGCGTTAAAATTGTTTAATAAAGGAATTTGAAATGTTATGCAAAGCAGGGAGGCTGTTGCAAGACCGCTAAAGTTGGGTTTTTAGGAACATGATTCCTGAAAGCGATCTTCAAATAGGAATCAATTGTTTCAAAACGGTTTACAGAAATAAAGCCGGCACTTGGAAAAGCCGCGATCTGGAAAGAAAAATGACAATCAATTTTCTTAAAAGGTAATTCCATGTCTTTATCCTGATCATTCGAATTCATATCATCACCGATATAATGCATATAGATGAAATCAAAAAGCCCGATCGTATTGTCTGCGACCTGGTGTTCTGTAAAATGCACCATAAACCGATCCAGTTTAAACACTTCTCCGAGAGAGCTGTTAAACAGGAAAATGGGTAAGAATATGTAAATGAATGCCTTTTTCACCCTGCAAAGATAAGAAGAAAAAGCGATAGCTTTTGAAGACTGAGTTGCAACAAACGTTAGTGCGGCAGCAACGAGGGATAAGCGATAGCTTTTGAAGACTGAGTTGCAACAAACGTTAGTGCGGCAGCAACGAG
>CBIHOM010000021.1:0-71059 GCA_966212075.1 uncultured Fluviicola sp. | reverse complement strand
TTGGTATCAGCTATGCAAACGAACTTCAAAACCGCTCATCTTTCAAGGATACATACTTAAAGAATGGGCAATTTGACAGTATCGGGCACAATTTCAGGAATGGTTTCACCCAAAACTTCAATATTCAAGCTACTTTCAGCATGTTGAAAAACACTGTCCGGATTACACCTTCTGCAACATATAAGCAGATCTATAACTTTCAGACCATTGTAAAAACACCGGTTGACACCAGCAACGCAGTTTTAATAGACACCATCGGAAGAGGCGGATTCAGTCATTCATTCAATTCCAGCCTTTCATTGACTACCAATTTGTATTCATATTACCGTTTCATAGGAAAACGACAAACACTGCTTCGCCATGTCATGACACCCACAATATCATTTAACTATGCACCCGCTATTCAACAGGGAATTGAAAGTTATATGGATTCTGTCAACGGTGAATTCAAAGAAGTTCGTTACAGCAAATTTGAACGAAGTTTGTATTCCGAATACCTGACCCAATCTTCCGGAAGGATCATTTTCGGGCTAAACAACACCTTTGAACTAAAACAAAAGAGTGCAAAGGATACGGTTACCGGTTTTAAGAAAATGCGCTTGATAGACAACTTCTTTTTGAGTACGGATTACGATATTTTCAAAAAGTCCATGAACTGGGGAGATCTGAATATGCGTATGGTAATTAATCCGAATGAGTTCATTAACCTCACGATCACAGCCAATCACAGCTGGTATGGCTGGAATGACACCACCGGGGTGATCAAGGAAGAATATGCCTTAAAAACGAAGCAGGGAATCGGACGGATAAAAACTGCACAATTTGCAACCACATTAATCCTGACTACCAAAAAGAGCCGGGACCGTCTGCAAAAGATCTCTAACGAAATGTCCAATGTCTGGAATCCACAATACCAGCAATGGATCGTGAACCCAACCCAAATGGTTTATTTTGAGATTCCATGGAAATTGACTGTTGATCATATTTTTGCACTTAATTTAAATTCGGACACGGCCACTTACAGAAGCAAGCGTTATTTACCAACCAATACGGTAACACTTAACGGAGATGTCAACTTAACTCCCAACTGGAAAATCGGGGCACGTGTGATGTACGACATCGAACAACGGGCAATCAGTAACTTCAACATCAATTTATACCGGAACATTCACTGCTGGAATGTGGTTTTCAACTGGACACCAATCGGAACAAACAAAAGCTTTACCATCGGAATTAAAGGCAATGCTTCCATTTTGCAAAATGCAAACATCAATATCCGTAAACCACCTATCGTTCTCAACTAATTAACCCTAAGTTTGGATTTTTCCTTTTTGAACTAAAAAAATGTTTGTATTTTACACAAAAACAAACACATTGATTCCTTTACAAATAAACAAACAACCAAATCCAACAAAAGGCGACCTGCTGCTTTCAGAACCTTTCCTGATGGACAGCAATTTCTCACGCGTTGTTATTTTGCTTTGCGAACACAATGAAGAAGGCAGTTTCGGATTAATCCTGAACAACACCCTCGAAATCGAGATAAGTTCCGTTGTAACAGATTTTCCGGAAGCAAAAATACCGGTAGGTTTCGGTGGCCCGGTGGAACGCAATCAATTGTTCTACATGCATCAGAATAAAGAAATCAGCGGTTCCGTACAGATTGGAAAAAACCTCTACCTAGGTGGTGATTATTCCGAAATCAAAAAACGGATCTCAGATGATGAGATGACCCCTGAAAATCTGCGTTTTTTCATCGGGTATACCGGTTGGAGTTCAGGTCAGCTGCAAAGTGAAATTGACGATTTGAGCTGGATCGTTATGAAAGCACCCGACGACCTGAATGTTTTCCACGCATTCGACGATGACCTCTGGCGCGGTTTACTGGCACGGTTAGGAGGAAAATATAAATTAATGGCTGATTATCCCGTAAATCCGGCTGACAACTAGCAGGAAAAGTCTTATTTTTGAACTAGTTCAAAATAAGTTCAAAGGTTCCAAGGGTTGAAAAGGTTCAAAACATTGAATCCTCTTTAAACTTTTGAACTATTTGAACTTTTATACCTTTGAACTTTGAAAGAAAGATGAATGCTCCTTTAGCAGAACGTATGCGCCCAAATGATTTGTCCGAATATATCGGACAGCGGCACTTGTTGGAGGAAAACGGGGCATTGAAAAAAGCCATTCAATCAAAAATCCTTCCTTCGATAATCTTTTGGGGACCTCCCGGGGTTGGAAAAACAACGCTGGCAAACTTACTCGCAAAAGAACTTGACAGGCCCTTTTATACACTTTCTGCTATTTCATCGGGTGTAAAAGACGTGCGGGAAATTATTCAAAAGGCAGAAAGCCAGGGCATGTTCCAAACAAACGGGGCCGTTCTGTTTATCGATGAGATCCACCGCTTTTCCAAATCGCAACAGGATTCGCTGCTTGGAGCAGTAGAAAAAGGAACAATCACCTTAATTGGTGCGACAACAGAAAATCCGTCGTTTGAGGTAATTTCAGCATTGCTTTCACGTTGTCAGGTTTACACACTGGAAAGCCATACACTGGAAGATTTATTGGAATTGATCAATCGGGCAATCAGACAGGATGTTCTGCTTTCCAAACGAAAGATCGAATTGCGGGAATACAAATCGCTCATTGCTGTTGCTGGTGGAGATGCCCGTAAAATGCTGAATTTGCTGGAAATGGTCGTAAACACTTTTTCCCCGGGTGAAACTGCCATTATTACGGATGAATTGGTCAACCAACTGGCACAACAACGCGTACGCTATGACAAAGACGGAGAACAGCATTATGATATCATCTCGGCTTTCATCAAATCCATTCGCGGAAGTGATCCGGATGCTGCCGTGTATTGGCTTGCACGCATGATCGAAGGAGGTGAAGATCCCAAATTTATCGCAAGAAGATTGCTTATTTCTGCTGCGGAAGATATTGGCTTAGCCAATCCGACTGCATTGATCATGGCAAATAATACCTTCCAGGCAATCCAGGTCATCGGCTGGCCGGAAGCACGGATTATTCTCTCGCAATGCGCCATTTATCTGGCAACTTCACCCAAAGGAAATGCAGCATACCTGGCCATTGATGAAGCAATTGCAACTGTAAAACAAGATCCGAATGCTCCTGTTCCCCTGCATTTAAGAAACGCGCCTACCAAATTAATGAAAGACCTGGGATACGGAGCTGAATACCAATATGCGCACGACTTTCCGGGAAATTTTGTTTCACAGCAATACCTTCCGGATTCGTTAAAGAACCGCACCTTTTTCCATGCCGGAAGCAGCGCCCGCGAACAGGAAATACATAAGCAGTTACAAACACTTTGGCCCAATAAATTCAAAAAATGAGTAAAGTTGCTTATTATTTGTTCGTACTTCCACTTTCCAAACTTCCACTTTGGATCACGTATCGTTTTTCCGATCTCTTCTTCCTTTTACTGATTACTGTTTTTCCCTATCGCAAAAAAGTCATCGAAGGAAATATTGCACGTTCTTTTCCGAACCTGACAAAGAAAGAACACCGGAGAATCAAACGCTCTTTCTACCGCTATTTTGCCGACATGCTGCTGGAAGGTGTCAAAAATCTGGGAATTTCCGAAAAAGAACTCCGGAAACGTTTTGAGATCAAAAATCCGGAACTCATGGAACAGCTTTATGATCAGAACAAAAGTGTGCTATTGGTCTCTGCTCACTACATGAACTGGGAATGGATGATTACCGGTCAGGATCTGTTCTTCCCGCACCAGGCTATTGGGATCGGGATGCCTTTAACCAGTGGTTATTGGGACAAAAAGATCAACGCGTTGCGTTCCCGTTTCGGAATGAAAGTTATTCACGCTAAAATTGTCAAAGAAACGTTTAATTCGTATCTTCAGGAAGGAATTCCGACGGCAACTCTCATATTGAGTGACCAGAGTCCGGCTGATTCTACCAAATGCTACTGGATGACTTTCCTGCATCAGACAACAGGAATTCTTTTCGGAGCAGAACAATTGGCAAACACATATGATCAGGCGGTTGTTTTTTACTTACCGAAAAAGATCAAACGCGGATATTACGAAGTGGAATTACAACTCCTGACAGATGAACCGAGAACCTGGCCTTGGGGGAAAATTACAGAAACCCATGCACATTTGCTGGAGAAACGGATCCTGGAAGAACCCGGTCCGTGGTTATGGTCACATAAACGATGGAAAAGAAGTGTTCCGGATGATATTCCAAAACTAAAAGAAGAACAGCGTGAAAAATTCAATTCTCTTTTTAGGACTCATTCTCCTAAGCCATAGCGGGATTTCACAAAAAGTGATTTCCATTGACACGCTGCATTTTTCAGCAGATAGCTCTTATTCCCGCATAGTTGTTCGCTATGCAAAAAACCTGCTTCTATTCGGCACATCGAAAACCGGGGTGATTGCATTCAATGAAAAAGAAAAAAACAGTAAAACAATCATTTCTCCTGTAAAAGATGGTGAATTCAGGGATATTGCACTTCATAAGGACACGATTTATGCCATTGTATCCGGTAACAATGGAATTGTTTATAAGGGCAACCTGGAATCTGCAACTCCTGTATTCAATGAGAAAGGAATTTTCCTGGACGATATTTCCATTTGGAAAGACGAACTGTTAATTTTAGGAGATCCGGTAGACGGAAGCTTTTTCCTGAGAAAGAAGGGCGGTAAATCTATCACTTTTGATGAGATAGGACAAACGATTGAAAATGAATACCATGAGGCATGTTATGCTGCCAGTGGGACCTGTGCACAATTCTGGAGCCCTGAATCCTATTTCTTTGTTTCGGGTGGAGATACTTCCGCACGGTTTCATTATGTTGACCTTTGGTCAAAAAGAACTTTGTCTGTGAAACTCCCCATGAAAACCGGAGAAGGCTGTGGTCCATTCTCCCTATTCTTTTGGGATCCTTTAAATGGAATTATAGTTGGCGGAGATTACCGTAAAAATACAGAAGCTTCTAAAAATGCCTGCTTTACAAACGATGGCGGAAAAACCTGGTCTCCGGCTGAAGTCTTTCCAAATGGTTATCGGTCCTGTGTCACAGGAAACAAAAAGATCCTCTACTCCTGCGGAACAACCGGAATCGACTTTTCCAAAGACGGTGGCAAAACCTGGCATTTTTTGATGAAAGGAAATTTCTGTGCACTGATGCTGGAAAAGAAAACACTCTATGCAACCAGCAATAAAGGATATTGTTTGAAACTAAAACTCAAGTTTTAGAGGTTCAAAAAGTCAAAATATTCAAAGGGTTCAATGATATATTCTAATTAATTGACAACAGGATACTTCCGATTTTTAATGATAGAATCATAATTAATTGAATCCTTCAAAGACTGAAGTTTTTGATCCGACATCCACATCCCATAATCTTCCCTTCTCAGGTATTCTTGTAAATAAATCTGATTTTCAATGTCATTTGTGTCAATTTCTTTACTCGCTTTATTTATTGATCTGGAAACATCTTTATTAGAGCTCTCACAACCAAACAAAAACACCGTAATTAATCCCATCAGAAAGGTTATGGTTCTATTCATCAATTGCTTTAAATCGAAATAATTCGTAATTCGTAATTCGTAATTCGTAATTCGTAATTCGTAATTCGTAATTCGTAATTCGTAATTATTTAATCGTTGAAACCGTTGCCAACAATTTCTCTTTGCTTTGCTTTCCAACCAATTTTTTCACCATTTTTCCTTCTCCGTTGATAAATAGTAAAGTGGGATAAGCACCAACACTGTATGCCTTTGAGATCATGGGGCCATCTTCATCCTGTTCCGCATCAATTTTCAGATTAATGAATCGCTGATTAAAAACATTCCCGACTTCCGGATCGCTAAACGTTGTTTTGGCCATTTCTTTACAAGGCCCGCACCAGCTCGTGTGAACATCAATAAAAATCAATTTTCCTGTAGCCTGTGATTGTTTGATTGCTTTCTGAAAAGTGAGTTTGGAGAATTTAATCCCTGATCCGCCCATCACAGTCAAACCGGAACCTGAAGCTGTATTTTGTTTTGAATTAAACGAATAAATGCAGAATGAAAATCCCAAAAGAACCAATGCAATAAATTTCATACGTGTGTTTTTACGAGTCATAATCTTTGTCTAAATTTAACAACAAATTACGAATGCTGAATTCTTAATTACGAATTAAGCATCCGTCTAAAACTTAACAAGTATTGTTCCAACTATTCAAGAGAGGGAAAACGGCTTTTTTGATTAATACCGCTGTAGTGAATTAAACACTTTTGCATTTTTCATTTTTAATTTTGAATCCAAAAAATGGCTTTTGAAGTAAGATATACTGATTGTTCTGCAGAAACCTACAAAGCGATTCAGGCTATCATTACGCTATGGAATGAGAAATCTCCCGAATACCGGGTAAAAACAAGCGGTTCAACCGGAACTCCCAAATCCATCCTGCTTAAAAGAAAACAATTGGAAGCTTCGGCAAAACGCAGCAATTCCTTTTTTGGTTTAAACGAGAACTCTCGGGTTTTAATGCCTCTGTCTCCCATGACGATTGGAGGAAAAATGATGGTGATCCGTGCATTGGTTGGAAATTATTCCATTGATGTGGTAGAACCCCGCGCAAATCCACTCGTTGAGATAAATTTGAAATCCCGTTATTCGTTTATTTCTTTGGTTCCTTATCAAATAAAAAGCATCCTGGAAGAAACTCCTGAGAAACTGGAGCTATTTGACAACATACTACTTGGTGGAATGGGACTTTCACTGCAACTCGAAAAAACACTTTCAAGATTAAAACCAACTGTTTACATCGGGTTTGGGATGACGGAAACCGTTTCTCACATTGCTTTAAGAAAGATGGACAACCCGGTATACCAGGCACTGGAAGGAGTTGAATTCGATGCTTCTGAGGGCTCCCTGGTTGTCAGCGATTCAAAACTGGGAATTGAACGCATGCAAACCAATGATTTGGTTGAGTTAATCGACCCTGCCCATTTTAAATGGCTTGGAAGGGCGGATTTTGTCATCAACAGCGGTGGAATTAAAATTCATCCGGAAGCAGTGGAACAACTGATTGATGACCTGATCGACGGACCTTTTATCATCGGGGGAATTCCGCACGAAACCTTGGGTGAAAGCTGTGTTTTGATTTTGGAAGAGGCTTTAACCGAAGAGAAATTCAAAGCGGTCCAATCCCTCGTCCGGGAAAACTTCGGTAAATATGCCGCCCCAAAAGAGCAAATTATTTCAGTTATTCTGAAAACAGAAAACGGGAAGATCCGCCGAAAAGAAACCTTAAACTCGCTTTCAAAATGACCCGGGCAGAATGCTTTCGTTTGTTGAACCTTCCCTCCGGTGCTACCGATGCAGAGATCCGAAAACAATATAAAAAATTGGCTTTGCGACTGCACCCGGATGTCAATCCCGATCCCCTGGCACATGAAGTATTTATTAAACTGGGAAAAGCAGTAGAAATTCTCTTAAACCCGGATTACAAAGAGGAAATAACCGAAAAAAGACCGTCCCGGAGAACAGGCAATGAATCGGAAGAAGAACGGTTGGAGCGCATGCGGGTAGCCAAGATGCGCTACGAACAACAAAAAATGCAGCAGGCCAAAGACAACAACCGTTATTTCCTGTCCCTGACAAGTGGTATACGCTGGAGTATTTACAAGTATATTATGCGGATTTCCCTGGTCCTTGCCTTGGCGCTTTCCACCGAATATTTCCTGCCGCTTCATTACGAAAACGATGTCCTGATCGGTTCATCCAAATCCTTGAACAACGGGATCATCAAAGGGAATATCACCAGTATCGAATTGGAAAAAAGAGGAAGATACTACGTTCAAAACAACATTTATGCCTGGCAATATGCGTATCCTGAAGTCATTATCGAAACGACCTGGTTTTTGCATACACCTGTAAAAATGATCACTACCGATGATTTTACGCGCTACCGGACTCCTTTTGACTTTCATGTCGGAAGTATCCGGTTCGGACTCATTATTTTATTCCTGGTACCGCTTTACCCCTATTTGAGACGCCGGAAAACACTTTCGTTTGTGTTCTTATACCACCTTTCGTTTTGGGGAGTGGGGATCATTGCGGTCTATCTTTTGTTCACGCAGGAGCGCATAATCCATTTGCTTACTTTGGGATTTATCTAGTTAGGACTTCAATAATAAAGGCTGATTTTTATAATATGGTAATAATGTAAAAAAGGTCTGTTAGCCTAGACTTTCAAAGAATTAACATTACCAATTAAATCGATTTAAAACCAATAAAACAACTCCAAGCTAAGACCGGATTTTTTTCATCCGGTCCATTTCGCGTTTATCGTCTTTCTCCTTCAAATCATGACGCTTGTCATGCAGTTTCTTACCCACAGCTGTTGCCAGTTCCAGTTTCAGCCACCCTTTTTCAGACAGGAACAATCTCAAAGGAACAATCGTATTCCCTTTCGTTTTAACCCATTTTTCCAGCTTTTTAATCTCTTTCTTATTCAGGAGCAATTTCCGGTCGGAACGTACGGAATGGTTATAAAATGAAGCATTCTCGTATGGAGAAACGTGCATATTCCGAATAAAGACCTGTCCGTTGTCTACGATACAGTAAGCCTCCAGGATACTTGCTTTTCCATTGCGGATACTTTTAATCTCGGTACCGGACAAAACCATTCCTGCGGTAAAGAATTCATCTAACTGATATTCAAACCGGGCACGTTTATTCTTAATATTTACTTCGTTCTTAGACATATTTTTGTTGATGGGCCTGAGTTTGTCCCCACTCTTTTATACCAAGGTAAAAATAATAAATCGTCACCAACATCAGGATATGACTCAGGTCATCTTTATTTAACCATTGGTGCACATTGATTTTCAGGATAAAGATAAATGCAGAAGGAGTCAGGATACACACCCCGATGATCAATTTCTTCAAAAATTGCGCTTCCGGGTGCCTTTTCTTCAAAATATAAGCGTAAACTCCGGTATAACTGATATAGGTAATAATCGCATCTACCGCCGTAAAAATGAATTTCTGGGTCAGGATGGAAGCTGCACAAAGTGCCAGACTTTTGATCCAAATCAATGCGAAAGCGTAACTTTTAGGAGTTGAAATTCCTTTGAAATGGAACATTCCCATGGCAGCGAACCCGTTTGCCAAGCATCCGAAAATCCAGCTTGGGTATTTCCCGAAGAATCCCCAATAATTGAAGAACAAATGTCCTAAACCACCGAAAAACGTAGAAAATCCGAATGTAAGGTAAAATAAACGCCAGTAGAAATTTGCTTCGTTTCTGAATTTACCCAGTTTGTTGAAGGCAAAGATGCAAAAACCTGCAATGATCCAATTCAGGATGAGGGCCATCGGCTCCTGTAAGTGTAAACCTAAAAGTTCAAATTGTATTTTATCCACAGCGCGAAAATACTGCTTCAAGCAAGAAAACACAAGTCCTTTTTGTGAATGCAGTCCTAAAATGATCCGAATGACTTTGAAACGAGCTAAAATCCGTACTTTTGAGGTGTGAATATTCCGTCAAAATACCTGGAAGAAGCTGTGGAGCAATTCAGTTCCTTACCCGGAATCGGTAAGCGGACAGCGTTGCGCCTGGTGCTGAATTTATTGAAGCGCGATCCGGAAGAACTGGAACGTTTCGGGGAGATCCTGCAGCAACTTAAAACGCATGTGCAAAGCTGTTCTTCCTGCGGTAATATTTCCGATACAGCTGTTTGTTCAATATGCTCCAACGAAAAACGCAATCACCGGCTTATTTGTGTCGTGGAAGATATCCGTGATGTTATGGCAATTGAAAGCACCGGAACGTACCAGGGAATTTATCACGTACTGGGCGGAATCATTTCCCCAATGGACGGCATTGGCCCGAATGACCTGTTTATTCAGCCTTTGGTAGACAAATGCAGTGCAGGACAAGCAGATGAGATCATCCTGGCTTTAAGCCCGACCATGGAAGGCGACACGACCAATTTCTTCCTGTACAAAAAACTGCACGCAACCAATGTACAGATTACGGCACTTTCCCGCGGAATTGCAGTGGGTTCTGAAATCCAATATGCCGACGAGATTACACTGTCACGTTCCATCCAGCAGCGCATTCCATTCCAATCGTAAAGTGAGAACGGAGAATGAAGAATTAAATCATTCTCATTCCGTTTCCCTTTCTGTTTTGTATATTAGACTTCAAACTAAGAACTATGTTAAAGGAATTCAAAGCATTTATCATGCGTGGGAATGTGGTGGATCTGGCAGTAGCTGTGATCATCGGAGCCGCATTCGGAGCAATTGTTACTTCTTTGGTAACAGATATTATTACCCCGCTTATCCTGAAACCTGTAATGGCCACATTAAAGGTTAATAAATTGGAAGAGATCAAAACAGACGGTGGTGTTTTATACGGCAAATTTATTGCTTCAGTGATCAACTTCCTGGTGGTTTCGTTTTGTATTTTCCTCATGGTTAAAGGAATGAACCGCGCAATGAATTTACGCAAGAAAAAAGAGGAAGAAACCCCTGCCCCGGCACCCGAACCTTCCAATGAAGAAAAGCTCTTAATGGAAATACGGGATTTGTTAAAGAACAAGCAATAATTTCAAACACAAAATCTTTGGCGGGAACCAATGAATAATTGGTATGACAGAATTATCATTCAAAGTTTTGAGAATTTGAAAATTTATATATCTTCGTTCGAAACAATTACCTGATACGGGTAGCATAAGAGAATATTTAAATACAAATGACAAGTATTTTTGTAGCAAAACTCGATTTCAACGCAACAGAAGAACAGTTGAAGTCCCTTTTTGAGGAATACGGAAGAGTAAACCGTGTTACCATTGCAAAAGACCGCGAAACAGGCAAGCCGAGAGGCTTTGCTTTTGTTGAAATGGCGGATGAATCAGAAGCTGACCAAGCAATTGAGGCTTTAGACAATTATGCGATTAACGGACGTAATATCGCCGTTAAGAAAGCAGATGACCGCGCTTCAGGAGGAAAACCATCTGGTGGTGACAACCGTTCGGGTGACAGACCTTTTAGAAATGACCGTCCGAGAGATGACCGAAACTCGGTAAGTGATTCAAAATCTGAATACAAAAAAACAGACGACAATCGCAGCAGTAAACCGGTTTTCAGCCCGGATGATATTATTCCGGCAAAAGTTGAACGTAAAAAAGAAAAAGATACACGTAACAGCGGTGGCGGAGGAAAAGATGCTCCGAAGAAAACCAAAATGGAAGCTTACAAGAAAAGCGGAAAAGGAAATCGTTTCTTTGAAGAAGACGATGATGACGATGATTTTAATTACAACCGCAATCGTTCTTCCGGCTGGGATGACGACGATGAAGAAGAATAGCAAATACCAGGGGCGTCTGAACGATGCCCCTTTCTATTTCCCTGAACAATAATCTGATGGCCAAATCAATTTTCTTAAAAGTCCTATTCCTGTTATTTATTTTGCCTGCATGTACTGAAAAGTCTGTACACCTGCATAAAATATGGGTTTCACCTGAAAAAATCACACCGCGAAAGACAGGACCAATCTATACCAATTCCTATATCGTCAGAACCACATCTATTCCTGTTTATACCACCGTTTCTGTTACTTGTGATGGGGAAGCAACTGTAAACACAGGCATGCAGTTAGTATTGGGAAAATTAAACCTGCCCGTAACGGAAATGGCCGGATGGCCGGGTAAAACAGCCATGGAACCCGGAGGACTTTTACATCCTGATTCACACATCAAAAAACAATCGTTTACGGCACATGTCGGCGATCAAGAGATCCGGATCGACTTATCGATTGTTTCCCTGGATTTTCTGACAGATATCGTTGACAGTTCCAGGAGTGATGAAGAACTGGTTATAACTGTTGACCAGGCAGGAAAAAAACTCTCCCTGAAGTTGAAAGACGATTTGAAACAACCAGGTAATAAATACTCACAAACAGGTTCGGTTGGTATCAAAGTTGCCGGGAAATTGGAAAACGGTAAAAGTGCAGAACAAATCGTTTACATGCAGTATGGAACCGTTGAGTTTACCTCTGAAGAATTTAAGAAAATGAAGTGGTCGTTTTAACTTCATCCTGACTTTCGGCAAGGTTTTACTTATTCAACAACCCGAACATAATTCACTTTCCGCCTTTCACCATTTGAACTGCAAACACTTCCCCCACCAACGTGACTGGTAACAAGTCTTAGCTCAACCGTAAACACTCCAACCTGGTTATATTTGACTTTTGCATGTGGAGTGGTCGGACTTGTTGGAGTGGCTCCCCAAATCAGCCAATAAAATTCTCTCTTTTCGCAAATATTGCCGATAATAGATCTTATGGTGTATTCTTTGCCGACTTGTAATGTTACTTGTGTAGCATCTTCATCAAAGCCTTCAAAATAGAAGTCAACAAAGGCTACTTGTCCGACTTGCTTTGTATCGGACGGACCTTGTTTCGGTCCGGATCTGTTTGTTTTTGCCATGGCTTGTTTATTTATCGGAATTTATACTTAAAGAAATCGTTTCGCTATCAGTCCACTCTTCAAAGTGATCCACTTGTCTGACTCTCAGAACTTTTCTGGTGTTCAGGTCATTATTGATGAAATAACCGACTGCCGCTTTTGCTCCAAAGGGCGTATAGGAGCTCTCGCATTTCCAGGCAATCACATAGGGCTGATTCGCAGCAAAATTTCCCAACGGAACAACTACCCCATTGGATATGCTGTAGCTATTGGATAAGTCAATATCCAGGTTGTTTACCGTTATATGGACAAATCGGACAAAAGCACCTGAATCAAAAGGAAACCATCCGAGATACAAAGAAACGTGCGGTTTGAGTTCCGTCACTTGCAAGTCTTCTTCCCATTTTTCTTCCTTCCGAATATTGAAATCACCTGCAACAGGATTCGCATCGGGCAGATCCAGGTTAGTAGTATAGCTGTGAAAACCCTTGCAGCTTTCGGCATTCAGCGCATATGTGGTAATCGCATCACCTACTACTAATTCAAACACATTTCGCTGTTCTTCACAAACGGACCTTAAAAGTACCTTGACCTTGATATACTGGCCAATGTGCATCAGGAAATACAATCCGTTCATTGCAGGGAATTTCGAGCACTGACTTAAAATATATTCGTCATTCAGATAAGTCATTTTTCCAATTCGTTTCTTTTCATTAATTGAAATTTTGAACTCATAAATAGTCCCTAAATGATCTGTAATATGCGCTGAATAGTCTTTCATAGCTTTATTTTTAAGATGATAATTACACGGGTTGTTCCGTAACGCCTTTGAGGAAAATGGTCATCAAATAGGCGTCATGATTGATATTTTGAATAGTTCCTTTAGGAAAAAATTGATGGTAAATAAGATCAATAGAAGCACTTATTCTTCTTATTTTCCCAAAATCATTAAACTTTAATAAAATCACCTCTTCTCTTCGGGGGCCATCAACAGATGAATTGAATTGCATCACCACGGAACGGTCCATTGATTGAAATTTAAATTGAAAGTCAATAGCATATACGATTGCATTCGTGTATAAATTCTCCAGGAGTTGGTCGATGTTTTTTAATGACGTATCATAATTGAGCTTGTCCATAAGTTTTCATGTTTAATTATTGCGAGTCCATTCGCTTTTAATCTTTCGTGAGTTTCAGCCTGGTGGTTCCCTTATCAAAGAGTTTCGGATGAACCTTCAGGGATACTTTGAAGCCAATAAAGTTATTCCGTGTTTTATGAGTGACTATTTCGGGTCCAAATGACAGGTCTCCATTAATCAAATCAAAGCCTACATGCGGAAAAAATGAAACATAAGCCTGGTTGTTTTCATTTTTCGAACGGAAACTTACCTCCAATCCTGCTTTAGCAGCTATCAATGTATATTGCACGTTGGCTGATACACCAAAGGCATTGAATTCAGGCAGGTATTCAAAATAATAATTGTGAGCCGGTCTGGACCAACCCCAGTCATCTTCGAATTTAAAGAAATGGTATCCAAGTCCAAATGAGAACTTGTCAAGGGTACTGCCTCCTACCTTCACTGAAGGCCCGTGGACAGTATTTTGTCCATAGGATGGTAAAGAGGTAACTACCCAGAGTAGGATGCATAGACTTCTGACAACTGATTGATAATAAACTGTTTTGTTTACCGTCGTGCGCCGGGAGTAAAACGCAGCTGAGCATGTTGTCAGGCTGAAAATAAAATCTGCAATTGGTTTCATATCTGTTTAATTAAAAAATCCTTAGGGCTTTGTACAAAGCTATCCATCGGGCTTTTTGAGGACAAGCGTACTTTTCCCGTATAGGCCCGGGAATTTTCACAGGGGAAATAACACGCTGTTTCACATGTACAAGCCAGGCTCGCTCTCCCATTCAAAGAAAAAATTAATGCTTGATTCGAAAAACGATTTTATACCCTTTCTTTGGGCCTGATATTTGGCTTTCCAAAGAAGATTTATTTTGGTTAACAATTCTAAAGATTTCATGCGAATCCATATTTTCTTGTTAAATTTGTGTGTTACAACTGGGGTCGACATTGGATTTGACAGCGATCGAGATTTCGGTGGGAAGCATGCAGAGCGTTGCAGTGAAGCTCTTAAATATCTTGCTGCGAACAATAATTGACAATACGTCATACGCACTTGCTGCTTAATTCATTAGATGAATTCGGCTTAATCCAGTGGAAGATATAGTACACGGACAAGTTTCTCCTCTACCGGCTCTGATTTTCGGCTAGTAGGTCCAGGAGAATCATTTTAGAAAATCTGGCACCAATCGAGCTTCGCGTGCGGTGTGAGATCTTAGAAGCTAAGGTTGGATCTTGGGTGTTTTTGTCCGAATCCAGCTCGAAAACCAATCAAAAAATAAGCATGTAGAAGACATTCGGAACCATTGTTTGGACGAGGGTTCGAACCCCTCCGACTCCACAAAAAGAAAGAGCCCTGACGATAAATGTCAGGGCTCTTTCTTTTTGTTCTTCATTCTCATTCTGCTTCTCATTCCTTTGTGGCTCTTTCTTTTTCAGTGTGAGTGTGAGGACTGAGTGTGAAATCCCGGTTCGAAGCACGATTTAAGTCTCCTACTTTGAAGGAGGACCGAGGAGGATGGCAAAACCAAATCTTCCGCAAGGACCAATTTCATTCGGTTTCCCAAAATTGCTAGTGGTTCGATTCCCTTTTTGTTCAGAAAGCATTGCATTTCAATTTTTTTGTAGTATTGACAACTAATAACAAGACACTTTTACTAAATGCCCCACCAATGGTGGGGCATTTAGTTTTTATTAAGTCTCAACTAATCAAAATTGATCAAAAAAAGTCAGGTGCCCCGCTATTTATTTCTAGAGCAAGTATATTTTATAATCTAATCTTCAGTCCAGCATTAAAAACAATCCCGTCCAACGGTGCCCAAACATCTGTAAATTGAGGTGTTCCGTACGGCGTTGAAACAAGGCTTTCATACCTCGTCTGTCGGACGTTGGTGTAGTTTTCCACATTTCCGAAAAAAGTGAAGTTTTTCCACGTGTATTCAACCACTAAACCAAAAGTCCAAAAAGACGGGCTTGTAGCTCCGGTTGACAGCAATTGACCGCTTTTATACTCATAATCTGCTCCAATTCGCCACTTGCCGGGAATCGCATAAAGCAAATCGCCCTTTAAGCTGTGTTTTGGTGTCAGGGTCATGTAAGTAGTATTGCCGTCGAATTGGTTGGTAACGTGTGTATAGGTGTACCCCACAAACAAAACGAAATCGTAAAACCCGAATTTAAAGAACGTTTCAGCCCCGTAACTTTCAGTGATCCCGTTGGCGTTTACAAAGTGATAGACTCCAGACGTTCCCGAAGTGTCTTTCAATACCAACGGATTATCCAATTGGGTGTAAAAGAACATTTGGTTGAAATTGATAAAGCACTTTTCCCCCAGCGCAGTTTTGTAACCGATATCAATGTTACCGCCGTAACTGTTTTCTGATTTAGTCAGGTCCTTGTTGATCGGCATTACATCCCGGTAGCCCAATAATTCAGCTTCCTGATTGAAAATACTTGGGTTTCTATACCCCAAACCGCCACCGATACGCGTTGTCAATTTTCTTGTCCATTTGAACAAGGCAGAAACGCGAGGTAACACATGGACTTTACCGTTGATCGTATAATCGGTTCTCAGTCCGCTTTCGATAGCTACCTTTTCACCAATATCAAAAGTGTAATTAGCGAAGCAACCCAAAGTTTGCCACTGTTCGTTTCTAAGAACAGGACTTTGCAAAGAATCTTCTTTAAAGTCGTCCGTATAAAAGTTCAATCCGGTAATAAAGGTGTTTTTATTCTTTTTCCAGGTATAAGCCACCTCCGAAAAGGAAGAAAGCTGACTTCCCGCAAATCGGTATTCGCCCAGTGCAAACGACGGCGTTATCTGTAGGGCACGATTGAAACTGTTGATACTGTTGCGGATCGCGATAGACGAATTTCTGTTGAACTGGTGATCGTATTTGAACTGCGTTGTAATGCGGTTTACATCATTTTTCTCTTTGTAAAAATGAACGCTGTCCGGTTGATTGTGCCCCATGAGGTAAGTATCACCACCTTGTCGGGTTTCGTTGGTAATCGTAGTACCTAAATAGAGCGTGTTTTTCTCGTTGAAATAAATGAAGAACTTCGGGTTCAAATTGTACTTTGTCAATTCAGGCATATCGGAAAAACCGTCTTTATCGGCATCGAAGTAACGGTGTGTATTCCATTGAGCGAGTAGCGTATAACCGAATTTACCGCGTCGCGCTGAAGTGAACAGGTTAACATCCACTGCACCGATGCTCGAGGCATTCAGGTGGATCAGTGTTTCGTCTTCTCCCTCTTTCGGTTCTTTCGAAATCAAATTGATAAGTCCGGAAATTGCGCCCGCACCGTAAAGGGTGGAAGCTGAACCTTTCACGTACTCGATCTGGCGTAAATCCAAAGGCGGAATCTGCATCACGCTTAAACTTCCCGAGAATCCTCCGTAAATAGGAAACCCATCTTTCAGAATTTGCGTGTAGCGACCATCTAATCCCTGAATACGGACATTTGCGGTGTTACTTGTTGCAGATGTTTGCTGCACCTGGATTCCGGTTGAGTGTGTCAATAAGTGAGCCACCTTGCTCGGATCCATCGTGCTTGCCTCGTCGATTTCTTCGGTAAGAACCTCTACTCGGGTGGGTGTATTATCGATGCTTCGATTGCTTCGCGTACCTTGGATAATTACTTCCTCCATATCTTCCACAACAGGCTGCAGAAGTACTAAGAGTTCACCCGAATAGGGAAAAGAAAGGATCAGCTCCCTATCGGTAAAACCTGCCGATCTGATTACGAAAACCTGTATTCCGTCAGGAAGTCCGCTTAAGATTGCTTTTCCGTCTATATCTGTAATTGCTCCAATCGAAGTTCCTTTCAATTGAATGCTTGAACCCAATAACGGTCCGTTGGTTGCGCTATCCTTTACAATAGCAGTTAATGTATTTTGACTGAATGTGCCGAAGGAACTGAACAGCACAAACAGCACAAGAATTGTATATTTCATGCTTGAATTAAAATAAGTGAATACTGCCCTCAAAACGGAGGATAAAAAATCAGCTTATTTTGGGAGGTTGCCAAATGCTTTGCAGGTAGTTGCTTTTCAGAAATGAGCAATAAGCAATCGTTTGTTTGCTTTCGCTGTCAGTTATCTGCTGTATTTCAAAACTCTTGGGTTCGATTACAAATAACTGAATGGTTGATTGTTCTGCGCGTTTGTCGGGTGTGTTTTTAAAAGGAAGTTCGTCGTGATCTTTCTCGGAATGATGAACCGCAGATTCTCCATAATGAATCTTGAAAAAACTAACTAAGTCCATTTTGCCATGAGAATCAAAACTCCCCGTATGCTCATGATCGTGATGGCGTGAATGGTGGTGATTGTGATGGGAATAATGTTTCAGTAATGATGGCAATTTCAATAGTTCCTTTGTAATTGATACAGGGATCAAAAACTGGAAAATCAAACTAACAATCAATAATTTTTTCACGCTTCAAATTTAGCGTTTTATGTTTTCGATTGTTAATATCGTTTCAGGAATTGTTGTAAGTATCCGCATCTATTGTAGTTCCTTTTTTCTTTTTCAGTGGGATCGTGAGGACTGAGTGTGGGATCGTGGTTCGAAGGACGGTCTAAACTTCCTTTGAAGGAGGACCGAGGAGGATGGCAAGACCAATCTTCTGTAAGTACTGATTTCATTCAGTTTCCTGATCATAATGGTTCGATTCCATTTGCTCTGAAGGTGTTGTATTCCGGGTTTATTGGCAGAACTGGTCAAAAGAAAAATTACACCTCATTCGAAACCTTTGCAAACTTATTTCTGTATTCAATTGGAGTAAGTCCTGTAATTTTTTTGAACGTATCTCTAAATGCTTTTGTATCAGTGTAACCTACATCAAACATGATTTCTGATACATTCTTTCTTGATGCTTCAAAAAAACTTTTGGCAGCTTCAATTCTGACTCTTTGTATGTATTCGATGGATGTATTATTCGTGGCTTCTTTAAATCTTCTTTCAAATGTTCTGCGGCCTGTATTAATTAAACTTGCCAATGTTTCAATTGTTATCTTATCGCAATAGTTTTTTTCAATATAATCCTGTACTTTTTGAATTTCAATGTCGCCGTGATTTCGTTGTCCCCTGAATATAGCGAATTGGGATTGACTATCTCTCCCGATATCTAATGCAAAATATTTTGAAATCATTACTGCTGTTTCTCTGTCAGAAAATTTTTCCACCAGGTATAATATTAAATTCCACAAACTGCTTGCTCCACCACTGCTGTAAATATTTTCATGTTCCGTTATTATAGCCCCGTCTTCGACTTCCACATCCGGGTATCTTTCTTTAAACTCATTAATATGTGCCCAATGTGTAGAACATTTCTTGCCATTCAGTAAACCTGTTTCTGCTAAAAGAAATGCACCAATACATAAACTGGCAAGACTTGTACCGTTCTCATATAACTTTTTAAAGTAAGGAATCGCTTCCGCATTAGCTTGTATTCCTCTGAGAGTGTCACCAAATGTAGGAGGTATGATCAGTAAGTCTGTTTCACTTACATCCTTCAGCAGTCTGTTCGTTTTAATCGTATATTCCCCATTATTTGCAGGCACGTATTCATTTAAGCCAACATATTCTACCTCAAAAACGGGTTTCTTACCAAATGTCATCAAAAATTCATTGGCGGTATGAAAAGTTCTAAATGGTGGTGTAACGGCTTCAATTACTCCATATTCAGGTACAAATACTGAAATTCTCATAACAACAAAAATTTTAAGCCGTAAGATAAAAATGTTTTGTCATAATTCACCCCTAAAGTTGTCATTTTTACAATAGACCAGGTTTTACATCCCATTGTACTTTTGAATTATAAAACTTTAAAAAAAATAACAATGGAACAAGTAACAAGAATTACGGTAGAAGCAGCAGTAAGTGCTCCTGTAGCAAAAGTTTGGACAGCCTGGAATACACCGGACGACATTATTCAATGGAACAGCCCTGATCCAAGTTGGCATACTCCAAGCAGTGAAAACGACCTGAGAACGGGTGGGAAATTCAAGCACAGAATGGAAGCCAAAGATGGGAGCTTCGGTTTTGACTTTGAAGGCACGTATGACCAGGTGGAATTACACAGGGAAATTACTTACACAATGAGTGACGGAAGAAAGGCCACTACTTTGTTTACAGAGCAAAACGGGGAGACCAAAATAGCCACCACATTTGACCCTGAAACAGAAAATGCCCCTGAATTTCAGAAACAAGGATGGCAAGCGATTCTGAACAACTTTGTAAAATATGTTGAATCAAAATAATTATCAAATCAATAAAATTTAATCTTATGAAAAAGTTTAAAATCATTTTTTGGGTGGCAACTGCCATCATCATCCTTTGGGAAGGTGTTATGCCGCTTAGCACCATAATCTTTGCACCCGAGTATGTAAATGCAGGTACAAAGCCTTTGGGTTACCCAGATTATTTCGCTTACACCCTTATTATCTGCAAAGTACTTGGAGTGTTGGCTATTTCTTATTCTAAAACTCCGGCGAAGCTAAAAGAATGGGCATATGCAGGACTCACCTTTAATTTAATCTTTGCATTTATTAGTCATGCCATTGTAGATAAAAACATTGGTTTTATGTTAATGCCGCTTGTGGTATTGGGCATTCTGGCAGTTTCCTATGTCTATAACGATAAAATTCAGAATTACAGCCAAAACAGGCTATCTGTCAATTGATGAATATCGGCAACGAGTAAAGAATTAATTATTAATCCTAAAATTTTAATAAAATGACCAGCAACAGTGTTTCACTCCACAGAGTGATTAAAGCGAACCCGGAAAAGGTGTTTCGGGCATTTTCAGATCCCATTGCGCATTCTACCTGGCTGCCCCCATATGGCTTTTTATGCACGGTACAGCAAATGGATTTTAAGGTAGGAGGCAAGTTCAACATGACCTTTATCAATTTCAGTACAGGAAATGGACATTCTTTTGGCGGAGAATATCTTGAAATAAAACAGGATGCATTTATCAAATACACCGATACGTTCGATGACCCCAATTTACCCGGAGAAATGACAACAACCATCTGGCTGAACAAGGTAATCTGCGGGACGGAACTTAAAGTACTGCAAGAAGGGATTCCTCAGGCAATTCCGGCTGAAATGTGTTATTTAGGTTGGCAGGAATCACTGGATAAATTGGTTAAGCTTGTAGAACCTGAAATTCCGGATGCTTAATTTATGCTATATGGATAAGCATACTAATAAGGTAACCAGTGCAATTTTCATTACATTTTCCGGGAATTGTATAAGAGCACTCAGACTTTACCAATCCTGCTTTGGCGGTACCTTACAATTTGAAACTTTTGGAAAAGAATTATTACAGGTTTACACAGAAACACCTGTCGTTAGTGGATCATTGGTTTCCGACAGAATAATTATTCATGGCTCGGACCTGGTACACGAAGAGGGAAGAAAAATCGGGAATTATATGTCTATTTTTCTACACTGCAAAACCAGTAATGATAGAAAAGTACTTATTGAAAAACTGGAAGCCAACAAAAAGAATCATTTCAATAAGCACGATGATGATCAAAAACTAATTGAGATAACGGATGCTTTTGATGTGAGATGGTTATTGGGGATTTAGCAACAATGACAGCTAACTTACCTCCAAGATTAAATCAAGAATAAAATTATTGGTTCGACTCCCGAACCACCGTCTCCACAAAAAGAAAGAGTCCTGACATTCATCGTCAGGGCTCTTTCTTTTTGTATCTCATTTTCCCTGGAGAAGAAAAAGCACTGCTTTTGAAGACCAAGCGGTAACGCAGGGAGGATCATGAAGGGTGCGAAGTCAAATCGTCCGCAACTACCAATTTCATTCCGTTTCCCAAAATTCACAACAGCTCGATTCCGCCGCTTTTCATCTCATTATTTGACTAAAATCAGTTTTTTCTGTGAGAACTGTCATTTTTTCTCACGCTGGAATCTCCTATCCTTGATGCATTCAATTTGAGTCTGTAATTGTCACTTTGGATTTATGGATTCCAATACTATAAACTATGGAAAAACACGAAGAGGCCTTTAATGCATTGATAGAACAAGACCTGAAAATAGAACCGCACGATTGGATGCCTGATGAATACAGGAAACACCTGGTACGTCAGGTTTCGCAGCATGCTCATTCTGAGGTAATCGGGATGCAACCTGAAGGGAACTGGTTGTTAAGAGCACCATCCCTGCGTTCCAAACAGGTTTTGCTCGCCAAGATCCAGGATGAAGGCGGACATGGATTGTACCTTTACAGTGTTGCTGAAACACTCAATGTATCACGAGAAGAATTGATTACACAGCTTCACGAAGGAAAGGCCCGCTATTCCAGTGTGTTTAATTATCCCACCCTCAATTGGGCCGATATCGGAGCCATTGGCTGGCTCGTCGATGGTGCGGCAATCGTAAACCAGGTATCCTTGCAGAAAACGTCTTACGGGCCTTATTCACGTGCGATGGTGCGAATTTGTATGGAAGAAAGTTTCCATCAGCGGCAAGGCTACGAAATCATGATACACATGGCACGCGGAACAAAAGAACAGCGTGAAATGGCACAGGATGCCGTGAATCGTTTTTGGTTTCCTGCATTGATGATGTTCGGGCCCCATGATTCGGATTCTGCTCATACGGGAAATGCAATGAAGTGGAAAATAAAACGGGAATCCAACGACTACCTGCGGCAGAAATTCATTGATAAAACAGTTCCACAGGTAGAATTTCTGGGACTCACTGTTCCTGACCCGAATTGCCGCCTGAACGAAACAACAGGAAGTTACGAACACAGCCCACTGGATTGGAATGAATTCCACGATGTGATCAATGGTGACGGTCCGTGCAATATTGACCGGCTTGATCATCATCGAAACGTACACCAGGAAAATAAATGGGTACGGGAAGCTGCAGCAGCTTATGCGCAAAAGACTGAAACTGCAAATAGTTTATTATAAAATCAATTAAGATTATGGAAACTGGAGATAACATCTGGGAAGTATTTATCCAGAAAAAACCGGGACTTGCATTTAAACATGCAGGAAGCGTGCACGGATATGACAAAAAAATGGCAGTACAAAATGCACGTGATGCATACTGCAGAAGAGGTGAAGGTCGTGAATTGTGGATCGTTCCGTCGTCAAGTATTGTCTCCGTGCCGATGGAAGATGCTGAAGCATATTTCGATCCGCAGGAGGATAAAATATACCGTCATCCGACATTCTACAAGATTCCGGAGGAAGTAAAAAACATTTAATCAGAACGAATTTATGGTCATTTCAATGCATACAGATTTTGGCAGGTTTCTGGTACGCCTGGCAGATACGGAATTGGTCCTTGCACAACGTCTTTGTGAAATGTGCAGCCGCGGACCTTTCCTGGAAGAAGATATAGCGCTTTCTAATTCAGCTTTGGATCTGCTTGGTCGTGCAGAGGAACTATATAAACTCCTGGCGGAAACAGAGGAAAAAGGATTAACCGCCGACGATTACGCTTACCGTAGAAATGAAAGGGAATTTTTCTGTTACAAGCTGGTAGAACAGCCGAATACCGATTTTGCTTGGGTCGTTGCACGGCAATACCTGCATGACGTATATGTAAAATGTGTATTTACGCGGTTGTTACAAAGCGAGGATAACAAGCTTGCAGGGCTTTCGGAGAAAGTGTTGAAGGAAATTCGCTACAGCCTTGAACGATCCGAAGATTGGATGCTGCGCTTGGGAATCGGTACTGAAGAGAGCAATCGCCGTTTGCAGTTTGCTGTCGACAGGTTGTTCCGTTTTATTCCGGAACTGTTTGCATTCGATGCTGTCGATTTGAAATACATTCCGGATACCAAAGGATTGATAGAGGAATGGAAGGCAGAAGTCAGCGATACCTTGCGTAGGGCCGGCATACGGGAACCGGAGTTGAAATCAACGCATTTACGTGACAGCCGGGAAGGATTCCACACGGAATATTTGGGGCATTTGCTCAGTGAAATGCAATTTTTGCCACGCGCTTATCCGGATGCAACATGGTAAGTTCTTCAACAATAAAACACATTTGGGAACTGTTGAGTCAGGTTCCCGACCCCGAGATTCCTACGGTCAATCTCGTGGAGTTGGGGGTAGTACGCAGTGTTGAAGAAGTAAATGGACGTTTGAAAGTAATCATTACACCAACGTATACCGGTTGTCCTGCCAAACAGTTGTTCGTAGATTTGATTCGCGAACAACTGACTGCCGCCGGTTATGCTGATGCTGCAATTGAAATGCAGCTTTACCCTGTATGGACGACTGACTGGCTATCGGACGAAACCAAAACCAGGTTACTGCAAACAGGCATTTCGCCCCCGGTTGCACAGGACAAACAGGTGGTTTGTCCTCATTGCGGGAGTAAACAAACGAAAGTTGTAAGTTGGTTCGGTGCAACTCCTTGCCAGGCACTCTACACTTGTGACAGCTGCCGGGAACCTTTCAGTTATTTTAAGTGTCATTGACATATTGATCTGTGAAACAAGATGTGACCTTGCTAGCAAAACTGTTCTCCCTTAAGGAGGTCGATTCACAATTGGAATTTAATTCGTTGTGGTTTCGTTAATGGTCCTGCCCATAAGAGTTATCTGCCGGAGAATTTTCGTACCTTTTACGTTCAGTTGATTCCCATGAGAAAAACAATCGCAGCAATCAATATGACCCTCGACGGATTTTGTGACCATACTGCAGTGAATCCCGACGATGCCGTTCATGATCACTACACCAGGTTATTAAACGAAGCAGGTGATATTTTGTATGGAAGGATTACCTATCAGTTAATGGAAGATTACTGGCCCGCACTGGTTGAAAATCCGAGTGGTCAAAGGTCCATGGACGAATTCGCACAAAGCATCGATCGCATCCCAAAAATCGTTTTTTCACACACGCTGAAACAAGTTAATTGGAGAAATACCCGTCTCGCAAAAGCAAGCCTGGAAGAAGAAATCGGGGAACTGAAACAGAAACCCGGAAAACCTGTGTTTATTGGAAGTCCCGGCTTGATCGCAGCTGCTCTGGACAAGAAATTGATCGATGAATTGCAGATCATGGTCCACCCGGTTGTTGTTGGAAAGGGACTACCCCTATTCAAAAATATCCGGGAACGAGTCGATCTCAAATTAACCGGTACCAAACGATTCGAATGCGGAGCGATCATTCTTTATTATGAACTGCTCAAATAAGCTCACGCTCACATAGCCAATATTCAAAAATGTGCTCTCCTGCATTTTTAACATTTGATTATTTTTTAATCATAATAAGATTAATTAATAATCCTTATTTTTGTTTTTAACCCATCGCGTTAAGACAATGTCAGATAATTTTCCCTATAGAAATGGCCGCGGAGCCCAGATTAATCCGCACAATCGCTTCTTTTCACAGGCAAAAGGCGACGATTTTGACGATATCGATCCTTCGGAAGAACCGGAAGAAAGAACCAGGTTTATTGAGATCCATCCGAAAACGATCGTCAATAAACTGAACAGTCCGGATATTGGAATGTACTATTCTCTCAATCCTTACCAGGGCTGTGAACATGGCTGCACTTATTGTTATGCCCGGCCAACGCACGAATACTGGGGTTATAGCGCCGGGACTGATTTCGAACGGGTCATTCTCGTCAAAAAGAACGCACCGGAATTGCTCGAGGAAGCATTGAACAAGAAATCCTGGAACGTACAAACTATCACTATTTCCGGCAATACAGATTGTTATCAGCCTTGCGAACGGGAATACGGGATCACCCGGAAACTGCTGGAAATCATGCTGAAATACAAGCATCCTGTTGGGATCATAACCAAAAACGCTTTGATCACACGGGACCTGGATATCCTGGAAGAATTGGCAAAGCTGAATTTGGTAGCGGTGAATATCAGCCTAACCAGTCTGAAGGAAGATCTGCGAAGAAAACTGGAACCACGCACGGCAACCAGCCATAAAAAACTGGCCGCTATTGAACAACTCACTCAGCATGGAATTCCTGTTAATGTTATGATGGCTCCTATTATTCCCGCATTAAATGACGATGAAATCTTCTCAATCGCAGAAGCAGTCGCAAAACGCGGTGCATTAAGTATGTATCACCAGATTGTACGGCTCAACGGGCCAAATGGGGAAATTTTCACCGACTGGGTTACCAAAAACTATCCGGATCGTGCCGAAAAAGTACTGAATCAGCTGCGCGACATGCATGGAGGAAAACTCAGCGACAGCCGTTTCGGGACACGAATGAAAGGAGAAGGTGTATACGCATTGAACATCCAGCGACAGGTACAATTGGCCCGGAGAAAATTTCTTCCTGCTATCCCCTTCCCGCGCCTTCGGACAGATCTGTTTGAAATTCCCGATACCAGCGGACAAATGAAACTGTTTTAAGAGTTTTCCAAAACAAAAAAGGAACCCGCCAAAGCAGATTCCTTTTCTTTATTAATTCTTACCAATTAAACAGTTGCGTCCAATAAATCAGATGTCTCCGCTTTTTTAGATCCAATTGCTCCAGAACCATATTCTTTACGAAGGAATTCTGCAACGTTATCGCGTAATTTCACCTGTTTCGGTTTAAACGCAGTTAAAAACACAATGAATGGGATTAAAACACCCAAAAGCACAATCGACAAAGCAAAAAGCATTTGTCCGCCCATTGTAGGGAATGTCTCATTCAAACGAACGAATCCCTTTTTTTCACCAAAGATCTGCGCTCCCGCAATCTTCCCTTCCCCGATAATCAAAACTTTCGGCCCTCTGAATTTTACAGTATATTCAGGGAACGCAGCTTCCAATTTAGGTTTTAACTCAGCCAAAGTATACGGCTGTTCCACATTTACTTTCATAGTAATCAGTTTTAGTTTGACAGTGCTAAAATAGCATCTTTTTTTAATTCGATCGGATTTTCTAATTTCCGACAGGTTCTTTACAAGTATTCTCATTCACATCACGAAGTTCGACGAATGAAGTAGTACTCGAAAGTGTAACCCGGAACAAACTCTCAGAACCTTCAAATCACTTCTTCCCAGGGTCAAGTACGGATACTGTATAGATATAGCATAGGTCTCGTATGGGTATAGTATCAAAACGTTATAAAATTAACATCTGGTTTTAGGCGTTTCAGACGAATTGCTCCTCGTTTCCGGATAAATTCCGCGTCTTAATGTCTTGAAATCCTAATATCTTGACACCCAAAAGAATGCTCAAAAACGTGTAATCCTTAAAATTCGCATCCCAATCGTTTTAAAACCTTGATGCATCCATGGCTATCAGGACACAATTCGTAATTGTAATTCGTAATTCGCAATTCCCTATCTTTATCTCCTATTTCAGAAACTATGAATCATTCTGCTGCACTATTTTTCTTCCGATTATTGATCTTTTTTGCGGGACTGTTCAATACTGCTCTTGCTCAAACGGCATTTCCTTACGATACGCGTAGCGACAGTATTTCCATTGTTCACTACAATGTACACCTGGACTTACAGGACTTCAGCACCTTTATTTTAAAAGGACATACACAAGTCATCTTTAAACCACAAGTCAACAATATCACCGAAATCAAGCTCGACCTCATGGGCCCGACAGTTGACAGCATCCACGATGCAAACGGGAACCTGTTGGCATTCGCTCCTGCTCCACTCGGATTCAGGGTGAACCTGGGAAACACCTTCAATATCGGTGATTCTACTTCCATCGAGGTTTTCTATCACGGAACAACAGTCCAGGACCCGACATTCGGTGGATTTTATTTCAATTCGGCCTACGCTTATAACATAGGGGTTTCACTGGATGACATTCCTCATAATTATGGAAAAACCTGGTTTCCCTGCTTCGATAATTTCACTACACGATCTACTTACGACCTCTTTGTAACAACCCTTCCAACTCACGATGCAGCTTGTGGTGGTGTTTTTCAAGGCACTGTCGTCAATCCCGATTTGTCGGAGACACATCATTGGAAAGTCTTTCAAACCATTCCCTCCTATTTGATCTCGGTTGCCGTGTCCAATTATGTTTTCGTAAACGATAGTTTCACCAACTATCAGAACAATCCTGTCCCGGTGAAATTGGCTGCACACCCTTCAGATACAACGCAGATGAAAAATTCCTTTGCCAACCTGGAAAATGCGTTCGATATCTTTGAAGATAAATTCGGTCCGTACCGTTGGGATCGTGTCGGTTATGTATTGGTACCAATGACTTCCGGGGCCATGGAACACGCAATGAATATCGCATACCCGGAAGTGATCGCAGATGGCAGTCTGACTTACCAATCCATTATGGCACATGAACTGTCCCATCACTGGTGGGGAGATCTGGTAACCTGCCGAACTGCAGAAGACATGTGGATCAACGAAGGTAGTGCAGTTTACTCCGAATATGTTTTCAAAGAAGAACTCACCAACAGGGCAAATTACGAAGCACTTGTGCGCAACGAGCACAAAGAACTTTTGCGTACCTGCCACATCGATGATGGCGGATATTGGCCGCTTTCAGGAGTTCCGCAAGAACATACTTACGGAAATACAACCTATTTAAAAGGTGCCGACATGATCCACACACTCAGAGCTTATTTGGGCGACTCCCTTTTCTTTACCGGGTTGAGAACATTATTGGAACAAAACAAATTCTCAGATATCGATGCCATCGAATACCGTGATGATCTAAGTGCAATTACCGGTTTTAACCTGGACAATTTCTTCGCTGACTGGATCTTCCAGGGAGGGTGGCCACATGTCTCCATTGATTCATTGACAGTAGTTCAAAATGGAATTCAGCACGATGTAACAGTTCATTTGAAGCAAAAACTGGTTGGAAGAAACAATTACAGCAATCAAATTCCCGTGACTTTGACTTTGCGTGACGATAACTGGAATACCTACGAAACAACCATTCATTCATCCGGAATGAACAATACCGTAACAGTTTCCGTTCCGTTCATCCCTACTTTCGGTTACCTGAACCGGGATGAATTGATCTCACACGCTGTAACGGCTACTTATACAACTATAACTGCAACGGGAACAAAAAACCTTTCGCACTCCAATTTAATGCTGCAAGTACAAAACGTGACTGATTCCGCTTTCGTGGTGGTAGAGCACAACTGGGCCGCTCCGGATCCCGTGATCGACTGGGAATCCGGGAAACTGATTTCTCCGCAACGTTACTGGCGCATCGATGGAATCTGGAATCCGGGATTCAATACCAATGCAACTTTCCGCTACAGCGGACAACTTACCGGTGGAAATGCCTACCTCGATCATTTATTGATTACCGGGACGGAAGACAGTTTAATCCTGCTTTACCGTCCGGACCGCTCAGTAGATTGGACCGAATTCCCGACCTACACGAAAAACTTCGGAAATGTAACGGACAAAACGGGTAACTTCAATGCAACAAACCTGCAAAAAGGTGAATATGCCATTGCTATCAAAGGATGGCATTTAGGATTAAACGAATTGGATAATGAATCAAATGTGACACTCTATCCGAATCCGGCAAACGGCTTTGTTTCTGTGGAAAGTAAAGTTCTTTCGGACCGCATTGTTGTCAGTGACGCAATGGGAAGATTCGTTGACCAGCGTTTAAATCCAGGAACAAAAACAGAATTTGTCACGGCTTCCTGGAAAAAAGGAACCTATTGGATCAGTGGTTATAACCAGGATAAATCAGTTTTCCGCAAATTATTGATCGTTCAATAATTCATCTGAACGAAAAACCAAGATTATTCAAATATCTCATCGAACAACTTAATTATGAAAAAACGCCTCCTCCTGCTTTTATCAATCGCTGCAATAGGAATTACTGCTTGTAAAAAGAAAACTCCCGGTTGCACGGATAGTGACAGTCTGAACTATAATGTAGCTGCTACCGAAGATGACGGGACCTGTTCTTACCAAGGAAGTGTAGTCTTTTATCACGACCAGCAAACATCCCAACAATTGATCAATGATGGTGTGACAGATGTAAAATTGTACGTCGATGGAGTTTATATGGATCACATGTCCCCGAATGTCGGTTTCTCTTTTGTACCCGACTGTGATCATGAAGATGCCATGAGGTACCAAAATGTGGGGATCGGGTTTACGAAAACCAAATCATTCGGCTATTCCATCAAAGACCAGGATGGATTCACTTTAACTCAAGGAACATTTACCATTACAGGAAACTCCTGTAATGCAATTGAATACACTTATTAATTCATCCGATGCCAAAAAGCACAAAACAAATTCACTCACTGATCTTCTTACTGATCCTTATTCCGGTCGGTAACTTATTCGCACAAAACAAAGACAATATCATTCCTGACCTTGCCGTGCAAACTGATTATGTGGAAAATGGAGTAAAAGGTTTGCGGATCAGCGCCACATGTAATTACGAAGCATTGCGAAAAAAATACCCGTCGGATAGCTTGCTGAACCACGCCCTGGTAACTGCTAATTTCTCGGTGAGATTGAGTATTTTCCAGGATAGCAACCAGGTAAAGCCGGCATTCGGTTATCAAAAAGCTTTTGGAAAGGGTGATTTTATCGAATTCAAACAAAGCTGCAACCCAGTATTTTCCGGCTCAAAAGCACTTCCCGTAACCCATGTATTTTTCATACCTTACGCAGCACTCAAATTAAAAGAAGGAAAGCAAAATCTGTATGTAACTGCTGATCTATATGGAAAGGACGGTTTCAACACGACTTACAAGCAAAACAAACAGTCGGGAATTTTTACCTTCAATAAGCCGCTAACCAAAATCTTCGAATGTGCCCTGGATTCATTGGTTGTAAATTCTTTTGACAAGAACGGCCAGGCCTGGGACCATGAATTATTCGGAACAGACGCTCCTGATCTCGACTTTTCAATCAAAATGGGCGATCTGGAAGTAGGAAACATTCACAAAGGAAACAATTACATCATTTCATTCCCGGAAAAACCGCGCGTCTTTCGTTTTTTAGTTTCTGAAAATGACGAAGTAACGATTTTCTTTACTGATACCGATGATGCTTTCCACGATCCCATTGCCAGCTGGCGCTTCGACACTTCAAATATGAAGGAGGGAATTGTTTACGAACAAAAAGAAACAAAAGCCAATATGAAGGCCTTCAGTTTTAAATGCAAGGTCGGTAAAATCAGCAGTAAAGAGCCTGCTTTAGCTGGCGAAGACTGAGGTTCCGTATCACAAGACAGAAAAACCGAAGGAAAAGCGGTTACCTGCCGCGGTGGAAAACTAAGCCCCTACTCACAAAGGGGATTGGCTGATTCTCATACTAATTATTTAAAATTAAAATCATGGAACTACCTCAACAAATCAACCAGATTACTACTTCTGGCAGGAAAACCCTCTATTTCGCACTTGTTTTCTTTGGAACATGGATTATTTCTTCCTTTTTATTCAACGCGAACTTTCCATATCATATTCTCGCTGGAATTGGCTCCATTTTATTGGGCATTTCCCTGATCGTTCTGTTTACGACCCGCGAATACCGTAAAAAAGGAAGTATCTTATTATCTGAAAACGGGATCCTGGAGACAAAAGGTGGAAAAGAAATATTTATTTCCTGGGACGAAATGCATCAGACCTATTACAATGCCACAACTTTCACAAAGATCGGACTTCCGGTTGCAACGATCACCAAAACACAGGTATTAGCTCCCGGCAGAAGAATCTTTGTCAATCATCCAAGTGCCCATTTCCACAAAACATTGGTTGGTATCAGCCAGGAACGGGTACTTCCTATTATCATCCGTGAATTGGAAGCAGGAAAGAACGTCTATTTCGGACCGATAGAATTGAGCCGGGACAAGATCTTTATCAAAAAGGAATCCTACCTGCTTTCTGAAATTTCTTCCATGAAAGTAGACAATGGCATCCTGAAGGTTAAATTCAAAGCCGATTGGTTTTCAAGCCGAATACCGGTAAGTGATGTCCCGAACCTTTTATGCCTGCTTTCTGTTATTAAAGTTGAGTTAGAGTAAAAAGTTAATCCGTAATCTTCTTCACTATTGAACTTGTACCGGTTTCAACATGGATACATTCCCAAAAGCTTAACTTAATTCTAACAGTTTGCAAAAAAAGAACCGCCTGCTTCCGGAAGAAACAGACGGTCTCTATTTTAAGTTTATAGGTTAATAATCAACCATTTTAAATTTCTTACTGAAGTTTATTCACGTGGCCGATGAATTGCTCACTCTTATTCTTTAACCCGTCTTTCAAATCAATCTTCCAGGTATACGTACCATCTTTAACGAATTCACCGTGATACGTTCCATCCCATCCAATTTCCGGATTGTGAGATTCAAAAATCAATTCTCCCCAGCGATTAAAGATCATCAGGGTGTAATTTTCGATCATACGGTCTTTCGAGAAAACAGGTTTGAACTGGTTGTTGAACTCATCTCCGTCCGGCGTAAAGGTATTCGGAACCCAAACCAACAAATCACTGTAGAATTTGATCGGTCTGCAGATCGAATCCACACAACCGTATTCTGAAGTAACCAGCAAACAAACATTTACCACTTCGTCCGGGTTAACTCCGGTGAAAGTACGGGATGGATTCATACTGGTCGATGTTCCGTAAGAAGTTCCGAATGTCCAGTCAAATGTAGCTGCTCCATAAGACAAACTGGTAAATTGTACGTCATTATCCAATTCAGTTGGCAACTGTGGAGAGTACGTAAAGTTTGCTGTCGGGTTATCGTACACACAGATAGCAGCAGTGAAGTTACCCGTAACCGGACAACCGTCTGTTGTTGTTCCTGTGAAAACTACATCATAACAACCAGGATCCTCAAATGTAGCATCTATGCTTCCACAGCCGGTGAACGTTTGTCCGTCAGAGAATGTCCATGTACAGTTCTGAAGATTCGTAATTGTCAAATCATTGGAGAACGTAATGTTCAAGGGACTACATCCGGATGCAGCATCGGTATTAAATTGAGCTGTCGGAACAGCGTAGAAATCAACCTGTACATTGGTATCAACTGTTACGCATACGTCTGAAACACTCACACTGTAAAGAGTCGGCACAGATGGAGTAACCGTGATCTGGCTTAAAGTATCATTCACAGAAGTACTCCACTGGTAGGAATAAGTTGGTGCTCCATCTGTTACATTTACTTGAAGAACAATGTTGTTTCCTGCACAAATTGTGGTATCACCCGTAATATTGAAAGCAAGGATCGGCAACATAGTTAAGTCAACAGAATTAGGTGCTGCGGTAGTACAACCATTTTGGTCAGCTACTGAAACCGTGTACGTTGCAGGAGTGTTTTGAATAACATTCTGCGTTTGCCCCACAAATCCATTGCTCCAGGTATATGTATAAGGTGCTGTCCCACCGAATGCAATCGCAAAAAGCGGAATCGTATCTCCTGTACACATTAAGCTATCTACCGTAGAGAATAATTGAACAGGAAGCGGTTCTTCAATAGCTACAGTACTCACAGCAATACAACCTGCTGCATTGGTTGCCTGCACTTGGTATGCCTGAGCGCACATTGAACCTAACATATTTGAAGGTCCGAAAGTAGCACCGTTATCAAAACTGTAAGAAACACCCCCTATAGCATAAATAGTTGCAGTCCCGTCACAGAAGGTATTACAAGTTGCATCCGTATTACCAACGGAGTCGATTACAAACTCAGCAGGATCTGTAATTGCATAAGTCGTATCGAACAAACAGCTGTTTGCGTCCGTAACTTTCAACGTGTAAGTTCCTGAACACAGGTTAGTGTTCGTATTTGAAGCTCCTGCTACCCCGTTCCAGCTATACGTATAATTCAAGGTTCCACCGCTGGCAGTTGCAACTACGGAACCATCACAGAAAGCATAACAAGTTGGATCAGTTGTATTCAAAGTCGCTGTCAATAAAGCAGGTTCTGTAAGCACTTCTGTTCCAGTAGCCTCACAATTGTTGGCATCATGAACAACAATAGTATAGTTACCTGCAGCAAGTAATTGCGCATTAGCTACCAATCCGAACGTGCTGCCACCATCATATGAATATTGGTAAGGACCTGTTCCACCTTGAACTGTAACACTGATCACTCCTGTTTGGTTTTGGAAACATGTCAGGTTTGTCGGTGTAGTTGTAAAGGTCAAAGTATCCGGTTGATTAATTACAATATTCAGGGTATCCGTACAAGCATTTACATCTGTAATAATTACATCGTAAATTCCTGCACAAAGACCATTGAAAATACTGTCGGTTTGTGAAACCCCGTTAATATTGAAAGATAAAGCTCCGGTACCACCTCCTGCACTCACCTGCGCAACAGCATCACAAACACTGTAACAAGTTGGTTCCGTAACGTAAACCCCGGAAATAACCGGTGAAGCCATATTGGTAATAGTTACGATCGAATCAATGCTACAACCGTTTGCATCTTCTCCTACTAACTCATAATCATTAGCCAACAATCCTGTAAACACATTTGTTGCTGTGAAAGTTGTTCCGTTATCAATACTATAATTATAAGGCATGGTTCCACCCGCCAGGTTCATATCGATTTCTCCGTTGGCATCTTCACAGGTTGATGGCGTTAGTGTAACTGTTAAAGTCACTCCTGCAGGCGATCCGATTGTTGTACTTACTGTGTCAGCACAATCATTAAAGTCATTTATGATCAAATCATATGGTCCTGCACATAAATTCGTGAATGAACCTGTTGCATTGAAGATAATTCCACCATCGACACTGAACAGGTAATTAAGTGTTCCACCGGTTCCTGAACCTGTAATGGTACCGTCACAAGCATTGTTACACAATACATCTGTCGGAGTTGCCGCGGCAACCAACAAGGCAGGCTCTGTCAAGGTAATCGTAGTATCCTGAAGACACCCTTCCTGGTCCATTACCACAACGTTATAAGTTTGAGCAGTTAAGCTGATAAATGAACTGTTTGCACTAAAACTAGTCCCGTTATCAATGGAATACTGGTATCCTCCATTTCCTCCGGTTGCACCAAGTTGAATAAATCCGCTGCTATTTTGAAAACAGGTCAAATCCACTTTGTTATTCGAAATCTCAATAGGAAGTGTCTGCGTAATCGTAGCAGAACCAAGTCCCATACATCCATTCGCATCAGTCATTGCCAGGTCATAAGTTCCTACCGCAAGGTTGGTAAAAGAACCCCCGGAAGAGAAGTTTGAACCACCATCAATACTGAACATATAACTTGGGGTTCCTCCTGTTGTATCTGTAAATTGGATTTCACCAGTAGAAGCACCATAACAGGCAACGTTTGTCACAAACGGATCGAAAGCCAACGGATCCGGCTGATCCATCGTAAAAGGAATCGTGAAAACACAGTTTCCTGCATCTGAGATCACAACAACGTGGCTACCTGCTCCCAGGTTTGGGAAGAAACCTGAAAACTGGGTCACTCCCGAATTATCCAATTCATAAGAGATCGGTAAAGCTCCATTGACATTTGTTACCTCAACCGTTCCGTCCAAGGATCCGAAACAGAATGGGTCCGTTTGTGTAATCAAAATACCATCCATTTCAATATCGTTGACACCGAAAAACTCATGTACCTGACATCCCAGGACATCTGTTGCAACAATGTCATATGCACCCGCATAAATATTGGAGAATGTACCGCTGGGTTGTGCTGGTCCTCCATTTGCGGAATATGTGAATCCCGGATTCGGTCCTGTTGCCGAAACAATCAATTCACCATTATTAAATCCACAGTTGGACTCAATCATATCAACCAAATTGATCTGAATTGCAGGCGGATCAACCAATACAGGGTTCACTTCGAACGTACATCCGTTTGCGTCTGTAATAAGCACATCTTGTGTACCGCTGCATACATTCAAAATAACATTTGATGCTTGAGAAGCACCCCCATTCAAACTGTAATTATAAGCCGGAACACCCCCGGAAGGAGTTACCGTAATAGAACCGTCACAACTTCCGTTACAAACCGGATTAACTGTAGTAAATGTAGCTGAAAGCGGTGCCGGTTGCGTAACATTGACTGTTGAATTGACCAAACATCCTTTCGAATCTCTCACCACAATATCGACACTTCCTGCACATAGGTTTGTAATCGGGTTTGAAAGAGTAAATGTCAAACCGTTATCATGTGAATAATCATATGGAGCCGTACCACCCGAAGCATTGATTTGAATTTGCCCGTCACAAACTCCGTTACAGGTAGCATTTGTTATGGTCGTAGTGTATGTTAACTGCGTTGGTTGAACAATGGTTACCGGAACAGTTGCAATACACCCGTTTGCATCCGTTACAGTTGCAGTATACGAACCGGCTGCCAGGTTATTAAACACATTGGATGCCTGGTTTGCAGGGCCGGGAGATAATGAAAATGTATAGTTTGGAGTTCCACCTGTTATTCCAATAACTACAGAACCGTTAAAACCACCGAAACAACTCACCGGTTGCTGGCTTAAAATAGAAGCTGTAGGAGCAACTGTTGAGTTTACGGTAACTGAAAGGTTATTTGTACAACCATTCGCATCTGTTACGATCACATTATAAGTTGCCGGAGCTAATCCCGAAAAAGTTCCGGATGCTTGGGTTACAGCACCAACTGTAAATAGATAACCCGGGGTACCTCCTGAAGCACTCACGGTCAAAGACCCGTTATTTGCTCCACAAGTAGAAGAAACAGTTGAAACCAGGTTGATATTTAGAACCGGTGGCTCAGTAACCGAGGTGTTCACGTTTATAAAACAACCATTGGCATCCGTTACACGCACGGTATAAGCACCATCACATAAAGCTGTAAAGTTATTGGATACCTGATTCGGAGCCCCGTTCAAACTGTATTGATATCCTGGTGTTCCTCCCGAAGCAGTCACCGCGATACTTCCGTTACAGGTATTGTTACAAGAAGCATTTGTAGTAGCCAATGTTGCTGCAACAGGTGTTGGAGTAGTAATACTGGTACTCGCAGTAGCGAAACAGGTATTCGCATCTGTCATTGTAACAGAATAAGTTCCTGCGCATAAACCAGAAATATTTTGAGTTGTCGCTCCGTTACTCCATGCGAAAGTATAGGCTGGTGTTGTCGGAGTTGTAACGTTCAATGCTACACTTCCGTTACAAGGCGTTGCACATGTTAAATTAGTTCCTACCAATGAAATTGTCGGATTCGGATTCACCACAGCAGCAACATAGAATGTGTCTGAGCATCCCCCCGGAGTAACATAAACCACGCGGTAGTTCCCTGTATGAGCAACTGTTACCCCCGAAATAGTTGGATTGGCAGCTGTAGAAGTAAAACCGTTCGGACCGGTCCATTGGTAAGTCCCGCCCGAAGTATTAACAGCTGTTGTAAAATTCAATGATCCTCCTACACAAACCGGAGAATTCACACTTGCATTGACATCAGTTACTGTATACGTAATAAATGTGTTCGGAATAGAAGCCAACTGCCCCACACCACCATCTGTAGCACCATTTTGAACAAATTCAGTCATTGAAGTAGACAAACTGATTCCACTCTGACCTCCGGCAACGCTTTGAGTCGGTGTACCTGCAGTAATAGCAATAAAACCACCGCCACCGCCACCGCCTGGTCCTTCACTTTCATTGGTAATATTTCCCTGATCACCTCCTTTTCCACCAACAGCACTCAATGTAAGGCTATTTGCAACGGTACCTTTAACGATTACCGTTCCACCTCCACCACCTCCGGCAGGAGCATCGTTATTCGAACCGTTACTGGTTGAAATTTGGTTAACAGCTTGACCTCCATCAGCTCGTATGCTTCCGGAACCAGTCACATTCGCTGCAATCAAATAAACAATTCCACCTCCTGTTCCTCCAGGCAAATTGGATCCGTTATTGGAATCACCGGCACCACCTCCACCACCGAAGAAAATTCGGTTTTGCGCATTAATTGTCAACGGTCTTCCACCATAACCACCAACAGGGTCACGGTAATCTCCTCCCCAGGAAGCATTTCCCGGAGCCACCGCCAATGCATTTTGGTTACTTGAAGCATAGGTATATCCTCCCCGACCTCCTCCTGAGGAAGTTGTCAATACATTTCCATTTGCAATCACATATGGGTCCAACAACCACGCTGCGGTCCCCGGACATCCGGAACACATGATTCCCTGGCCGTTCCAGGCAGTTCCGCTATTTCCATTGGAACCACCGCCTCCACCGGCATTGTGGCCATTTCCGCCACCACCACCGTTAGCAGGAGCGCCGCGATTGTATTGTCCACCAACGTATTCAGCTCCAAAACCAGCAATACTCTCCCCCTTTTCACCTCCATCTCCTGAACTTCCGGAAACGAAAGATGCCATCACACCGGCACCTGCAGCTGTAGTATTTTGTTCTGTTGCTCCGGGTCTGAAACCAAAGCCGCTAGCCTGAATCGTTCCGTTAACAGTAATAGTACCGGTACAATGGATTGCAACCACTCCACCTTTTCTAAAGCTTCCTCCTTGTTGCCAAGCTAATGGAACAATGGAAGCCCCTGCATTAACTGTTAAACTTGTGTATGAAGGCACCTTAATCAACTGAATACGCCCGGCAGCTGTATAGCTGTTTGTCAACGGATTCTGGAGAACAACAGTATTCCCGCTATAACCTGCAACATAATTGAATTCGTAGAGACCAGAATTGTTATATGATGTAATTGCACCATATGAATCGGAATTGGAAGTATTGATCGAAGCACCTTGTACCTGGTAGATCATAACCATTTCCCCACATTGCCAATTACAGTTATTTCCACCGGAGTTATTCACGGTTACAGAGGTTGAACCTGCTGCCACGTCATTAGTAACAGGGCTATAGCAGTTTACGACAGTATTCAATGCAGTGATGGTTACTGCTCCATCTCTTCCAGGTTGTCCGAAAGCTAAACTTGCTGACAAGAAAAGAATCATGGAGAGAACAAAACGGATACACACCATACCCTGATTTGTAAGTAGTTTTTTCGTTTTCATCGCAGTGTATTAGATATTTGAATGACGTTACTATGTTTGTATTTGGCCATTGCCAGTGAATATTTACAGGCTTTTTTTTTTCAAATGCTAAATCCAACCGAATATTCTATTTTAAGATTCCAAGATTTAAATTCAAAAATCGACCATTTTTGGGACGAATCATTGACATTCATAAAAAATTAAAAACTGTAAAATCTTTGATTGGCAAGCAATTAGATATTTCTTTATGATATATCAATCATTTTACCTTATGCTTGCATGCTATTTTTAACATTCCCATACTTTATTTCAATTTTAAATTAACAAAATACACTATAAATGTGTTAAAAATAACAACTAGAATTCCTCTGTTAAGAAGTTTTTAACAGGGTACAAATTTAAACGAAAAAAAATCTGTCTGGTTGCCATTTTAATAATAAAATCGCGAAAAAAATCGATGAAACGGCTTTAAAAACCTATGAAACAGGTGTTTATTACTTTAAACCAATTGATTTATCAATTTCAGTGAGGTACAAAATTTTTTCACGCTAAGAATAATTAAACCAATGAATTAGGATTTCAATGATTTAAACCACATTTTTGATGTTTCATCTACAATCAAATTCCCATCGGTCGAAAAAAGGTGAAATATGATCACTTAACCCTTTGTAAATAAAAAATATAGCCGTATCTTTGCACCCGTTTTCGTTGGAAAACACTGTAAGTTTCGTTTACAGTTTATGTTTAATTTCTTTCAGGAATCTACGAAACATCCTGAAATACAAGTAGAAAAGGCCAAATGGCAAAACAAATTAGCGCGCAGGGATCTGCGGATTTTGATTGGGACGCATTAGCGTTAGATGGGTACACTTTAGCAAAACGTTCAGAACTTTCTGATGTTTATGAAAAAACCCTTACTTCAATTAACGAAAAAGAAGTAATTGAAGGTACTGTTATTGCAGTTTCCAAAAAAGAAGTAATCATTAACGTTGGTTACAAGTCTGAAGGAGTTGTTCCTGCTTCAGAATTTCGTTACAACCCGGATTTAAAGGCTGGTGACAAAGTAGATGTATTCGTTGAGTGTCAGGAAGACAAAAGTGGTCAATTGATCATTTCTCACCGTACAGCTCGTATGCACAAAGCATGGATCCGCGTAAACGAGGTGTTACGTTCAGGTGAAGTAATCACAGGATACGTAAAATGTCGTACAAAAGGTGGTTTAATTGTTGATGTATTCGGGATCGAAGCATTCTTGCCAGGTTCTCAAATCGATGTTAAGCCAATCCGTGACTACGATGTGTATGTTGGTAAGAACATGGAATTCAAAGTTGTTAAGATTAACCAGGAGTTCAGAAACGTAGTTGTTTCTCACAAAGCGTTGATCGAAGCAGAATTGGAAGAACAAAAGAAACAAATCATCTCTGGCCTGGAGAAAGGACAAGTATTGGAAGGAACTGTGAAAAACATTACTTCTTATGGTGTGTTCATCGACTTAGGTGGTGTAGATGGATTGATTCACATTACAGATTTGTCTTGGGGACGTGTTAACCACCCGGAAGAAATCGTTGAATTGGATCAAAAATTGAACGTTGTAATCTTAGACTTCGATGATGATAAGAAACGTATCGCTTTAGGTTTAAAACAATTGCAACCACATCCGTGGGATGCTTTGGATGCTAACTTAGCTGTTGGTGACAAAGTTTCAGGTAAAGTTGTTGTTTTGGCTGATTACGGTGCATTCGTTGAAATCGCTGCTGGAGTTGAAGGATTGATTCACGTTTCTGAAATGAGCTGGTCTCAGCATTTACGTTCTGCTCAGGACTTCATGCAGGTTGGTGATACAGTTGAGGCTGTGATCCTGACTTTGGATCGTGAAGAGCGTAAAATGTCTTTAGGTATTAAGCAATTGATGCCGGATCCATGGTCTGCAATCGAAGCAAAATACGCTGTTGGAACGAAGCACCACGCGAAAGTGCGTAACTTCACTAACTTCGGTGTATTCGTAGAATTGGAAGAAGGTGTTGACGGATTGATCCACATTTCTGACCTTTCTTGGCAAAAGAAAATCAAGCACCCATCTGAATTCTGTAAGGTAGGTGATGAAATGGAGGTTGTTGTATTGGAAATCGATCGTGAAAACCGTCGTATTTCTTTAGGACACAAACAATTGGAAGAAAATCCATGGGATGTGTTTGAAACAATCTTCGGAGAAGGTTCTGTTCACCAAGGTACTATTATCGAAACAAAAGATAAAGCTGGTATCGTAGCACTTCCTTATGGAGTTGAAGGAATTTGTCCTTCCAAGCATTTACGTAAAGAAGACGGAAGCAACGCTAAAGTTGAAGAAACTCTTGACTTTAAAGTAATTGAATTCAATAAGGAATCTAAGAAAATCGTAGTTTCTCATACACGTACGTTCGAGGACGGAACAGATGAGAAAACATCCAAACCTGCAGCAGGTGGTAAAAAAGGAGCGGCTGGAGCTGGTTCTTCTACATCACAAGCTGTTAAAGCAAACAACCAAAGCAATGAGAAATCAACTTTGGGTGATTTGGATGCTTTAGCTGCATTGAAAGAAAAAATGGAAGGAAACGAGTAATCGAAATCTTCTTATGATAAAGAATCCCCTCGGCTAAGCCGGGGGGATTTTTTTTTACAGCAATTTTGAACCACATAGAAAATCTATGCACCTATGTGGTTTTTTATCTCTTAAATAACAAGCACCACACCACCTCTTTTATTTTTTTTCATTTTTCTCATTTCTTCAATCTCCTTCCCCCATTGACTTTCAGTAACTTTTTGAAAAATATTTTCGTTTTTTATAGTACTTTGTATTGCATAGTACCAAATTATACATATATTTGTGTCATAAATAGTACTTGTTATGAATGTAGAAAATACTCAGGCCCAAATGCGGAAAGGAATCCTGGAATTCTGTATTCTCAGCATCCTGAACACGAAAGAAGCTTATCCTTCTGAAATTCTGGACCAACTGAAACAAGCAAAGCTAATCGTGGTCGAAGGAACCCTTTACCCGCTTTTAACTCGCTTGAAGAATATCGAACTCCTCACCTATCGCTGGGAAGAATCCACTTCCGGACCACCCAGAAAATATTACTCCATCACGGAAGGAGGAAAGAACACATTGGAAGCCTTGCAAATTACGTGGAATGAGCTCCATCACGCTGTAGAAACATTAACTGCTAAAAAGAACTGATCATGAAAAAAACACTCTCAATACATTTAGGTCGTCAATTGTTTGTCATCGAAGAAGACGCATACGACCGCTTGCAGGCTTATCTGAAGAAACTGGAAGCCTCACTTGCAAACGAATCCGGTATCACGGAAATTGTAGAAGATATCGAAATGCGCTTTGCAGAACTATTGACTCAATACTTGGGTGAAACACGCCAGGTAGTAACTATTAGTGATGTCGAAAAAGCAATTTCTTCCCTTGGTGAACCGGAAGAAATTACAGAAGAAACCGAACAGCCAAAGCAAACACAAAGCACTTCCGATTCAAACGGTCAAAAACGAATGTACCGTGATATGGATAATGCCATGCTGGGAGGACTCTGCTCCGGATTTGCAGCTTATTTAGGCATCGACCCGGTAATCGTCCGTATTATTTTCGTGATCTTCCTGTTCATGGGATTTGGTTTCCTATTGTACATCATTCTCTGGATCATTATCCCAAGTGCGAAAACTCCTTCCGAGCGCTTGCAAATGAAAGGGAAACCCGTCAATATAGACACCTTAAAGGAAGAATTTGAGAAAACTGCCGGACGTTTAAAAGACGATACGATCAACGCTGCAAATCGCTTCAAAACCAACAATCAACACCTGACAAGCCAGGCAGCAAATGTCTTGCGCTTCATCGGAAAGATCTTCGGGGTATTCCTAATTGCCGGGGCGTTGATCTGGTTGATCGTTTTCTCTTTAATCGTAAGCGGAGCCATTGATGTAGTTCCTATGACCGGAGACCAAACGTTTGCATCGTTGTATGAATTCCTGCAATTGGTTTCACCTGTAAACAAATCGTTCTCCCTGATCTGGATGGGAATTCTACTGGTCGGATTCGCCGGCCCATTACTGTCCATCGCACTTGGAGTCCGCTTACTGATCGGGAAAGTAAACAAGTATTACAAGTTGAACTTCATCCTGCTTCCTACCGTAATTTTCATCGGAATCATTCTTGGAATTATGGGATCCATCAATTCTGCAAGAGATTACGAAGTCTACTCTGAAGTAGAGAATCAGCACCTGGCTTTGAATATCGATGAATTGCAATTAAAAGAACTTCCCATGATTGTAAACAACAGACGCATCATCAGCAACGGTGGAATTGATTTCATTTCTGTTAATAAAGGACAAATTATGGAACATGGAATTCACGTGAAATACAGGGAATCTGGTGACAGTTTGTTCCATGTATCTCAAATATTCAGTGCTCACGGAGTTGACCGCACAGCCGCTCAAAAAAGAAGTATGCACATCAAACATCAGTTGCATGTTGAGGGGAACAAGCTAATGATCGATCCCTATTATTCCTTCCCTTTAACGGACGGATTGAGAAACCAGGAAATTGAGATCATCATTGAGGTCCCGAAAGGAAAGAAACTCTTTATCAATGATCTCGAAACCAAGATCGATGAAAAAGAATATGTCGGTGTGATGTATGCCGATGAAGAATTTGAAGCATACGAAAACTAACTTGAACAGAGTTCAAACGTGTAAAAGTTCAAAAGAAATCAAGCCAACCAAACATAAGTAAAGTAAAGCAAAGTAGGCGGTATTCAAGTAACATTGAATACCGCTTTTGCTTTTCCTTTGGTGTTGGATTAATGCTAATATATGATTTAACTAATTGATTTTCAATACGGTCGCAATATTGGGTTTTTGGGTTTTTGGGAATTTCCATTGAATTTTTCAAATAGTATGGTTACCAAACAGAAAGCCATCTACTCTATCCTACTCAACATCCTTCTTCTCAGGTTTAACAAACTCCTCTACTTTCGACAACTGGCCGTATTCATCAAAGTAATACCACTTATTAATCCTCTCATCATTCTCATTTACAAAGCCATAACTCTTTAGTTGAGACCACGCGTTGTAACGTTGAAGACCGTAAAAATCATAACTAGAAACTGGCAAATAACTCGTCAAAAATTCTGTAAACCATTGAAATTCAATACGCGATCTTCCTTGTTGGTTATAACCATTTAACCAATTCGCATTTCCGTCGGAAAAATTCACTTGTAAAGAATCAAATTCTGGCAGGTCCTTTGTAACTTCCAATAGTGTTCCCAAAGGCAGGATTTCAGCACCTAAACGCGAAAAGCTCCCATTGGAAAACTGGTCTCCATGAAAAGGCTCAAGGGCCGTCAGATTCGGAACAGGTATATTTTTGGAATCTTTATAATAACTCCAATCACCTTGTTTGATGTATTCCACCAATGGCGGTTCATCATACAAACGCGGAGACCCGGAAACAGAATTAGAACGGGAATCCGGTGTTCCATTAAGGGTAACCTGACTTGTATAAGTTTGTGAAGCCAATGACATCGTATTTAAAGCAGTCAGCTCAATATTCTGGAACCATTGCAAGTTTCCCGGGTTGTGGATCGTTTCATGCCCGGAAGCAATCAGTTGTCCGCCCAAATCATAAATCTCTGTCCAGACTTTATTATCTCCAAGAGGTTTTCTCACATATTTCAATTGTTGCCCTAAATCGTAATTCGTTTTCAAAACTGCATTTCCGTTTTCAAACATGATCTCTTCTATCACATCTCCCGAACGATCAAAACGGGTACGGATTCCATTCAATTTATCGTTCTTCCAGTGCTCTGTTCTGCAAAGATTATTTGTTCCCTGGTAATATTCCAGCCATTTTCCTTCGCGATTTCCATTTTGGTAAAACCCGACAATCCAGGGTAACGTCGGAGAATAATTCTGCTCCCACCTCCCATGCAGCACACCTTTTTTCCCTTCTCCGCGGATCCAGATTTTACTTCTACCCGTTTTAAGATCGCTTTCATCCAGGTCCTGGGCTTTAAAATTCAAAGCAATTACTTCCGGCTTTTGCGGAATTTCAATTCGGTTTGGGGCCTCCAATGCAAATGGCATATACGAATCGTAAGCTCCCTGGATCAATTTCAATTCTTCCAGTGAAAATCCGGACAACTGCTGCCATTCAATCACCCGTTGGTCTTTCAGGTCTTTCACCCAGATGTAATTATCAGCCTTTGAAATGCTTTGCGCCAGGTTTTCATAACCGGTTTGCTGCATCAGATAACCAACCGCACAATGGGTCTGATGTTCATCGATAAATACCGGGATCCGCTCCGGACAGTAATAATTTTTAGGGAAAGAACCCTGCATCCTGTAATCGGAAAGAACAGTTATTAAATGGACCCGCATAGTTAATTGTGCTTTCGTCAAATGGCTTACATCAGCCCTTTTCAAAACTCCGAGGGCTAATTCCAAATGCGCTTGGATATATTGCTTATCAGTAAGAAAAATGCGTTCACTTTCTGCAGGAACGTGTTTGGAATAATATTTCCAATTAGGATTAAATGCACGCAATTGGTCAAAAAGCGTACCTGCATGTGAGGATAAACTGAATCCCAGCACGCATACGATTAAGGTTGTTTTCATAACGAATCAATTTTTGGGAATATTACAGACTTAAAAATGTTTCGTTCAAATAGCGTTGATTTTTTAATCGGAAGCAACCTGAAACAGTAATTCTCCAGGAAAAATAACATTACAAAACAATTGCTTAAACCAATAAAAATCAATCGATTAACATCAACCTGTAAACCTTTTAGTTAATTCGTTAACCATCAGAGATTAAGCCCCTGACTAACAACCAATTAAATAACATTTGTAAACCATTTAGTTAATTCGTTCACAAAAACCAGTCGGCCCGATCCCAAAAATTTGATTTTCTTCCTCCAAACTCCCCATAAATACTGACCAAGATTTAGTATATTTGTGCAACTTTATAACAAAGCTATGGCATCACAAACACCCCAGGAAGAATTGATCGCAATTGACTTTAATACATTCAAATCGGAAGTACTCAAAGACTTTCGTTTGGCTAGTATTTCCAGAGAAACGTCCCTTTTAGGGCGAAAAGAAGTTCTTACAGGAAAAGCAAAGTTTGGAATTTTCGGTGACGGAAAAGAATTGGCACAAATTGCATTGGCAAAACAATTCAAAGACGGCGACTTCCGCTCGGGATACTACCGCGATCAAACTCTGATGATGGCCATTGACCAGTTAAATGTGCGTGAATATTTCTCCGGATTGTTCGGTCATACAGACGAAATCATTGAACCGCAATCAGCAGGTCGTCAAATGGGCGGACATTTCTCCACACGCAACCTCGACGAGAACGGAAACTGGAAAGATCTGACCAAACAAAAGAATTCATCAGCTGACATCTCTCCTACCGGCGGACAAATGCCTCGCTTATTGGGATTGGCTCAAGCTTCAAAAGTATATCGGGAACATCCTACTTTGAAAGACCTGGAAGCATTCAAAAAATTCTCCAACGGAGGAAATGAAGTAGCTTTCGGAACGATCGGTGATGCTTCTACTTCAGAAGGTCCTTTCTGGGAAACAATCAACGCTGCGGGAGTTTTACAAGTTCCGATGGTGATGTCGGTTTGGGACGACGGGTATGGAATATCTGTTCCGCGCGAACACCAAACAACTAAAGGAAGTATTTCTGAAGCATTAAGTGGAATGCAGCGTACTGAAGATTCTCCCGGTTACGAAATTTTTGTAACCAAAGGATGGGATTACGCTCACTTATGTGAAACATACGAAAAAGCGGTAGAATTAGCGCGAACGGAACACATTCCTGTATTAGTACACGTGAAAGAAGTGAATCAACCGCAAGGTCACTCTACTTCCGGATCTCATGAGCGTTATAAAGATTCCGCACGTTTGCAGTGGGAATCTGATTTTGATTGTATCAACAAATTCAAAGAGTGGATCCTGAATTTTGATGCAGACGGACAAAAACTAGCTACAGAAGAAGAATTAACACAAATCGCGAAAGAAGCGAAAGAATATGTAAACGAGCAAAAGAAAGAAGCTTGGGCGATGTTTACACAAGATTTAAAACAGGATTTGGACCGTGCTGTTGGAGTTTTGGAAAACCTGGCGAATGAAAGTCCAAATGGTGTCTTTATCAAAAAAGAAATCGAGGCGCTTCAAAAAACAATGAACCCGATCCGGAAAGACATCTTCAATACGGTTCGAAAAGTATTACGCCTGGTGCGTAATGAAAACAGTGCTTCCAAAACTGCGTTAATTGCCTGGTTGAAACAGGAAACTGAAAACAATGCGGATCGCTACAGCAGCTATTTATACTCCAATTCGGAAAACAGCGCATTAAAAGTGAATGCAGTTGCACCGACATACGACGGAAGCGGACACATGGAAGACGGAAGAATTATCCTCCGTGATAACTTTAAGGCACTATTCGAAAAACACCCGGAAGCGTTGATCTTCGGAGAAGATGCGGGAAAAATCGGAGGAGTAAACCAGTCTTTGGAAGGCCTCCAGGAACAATTCGGGAAATTGCGTGTTTCAGACGTAGGAATTCGCGAATGCACGATCATTGGTCAAGGAATTGGAATGGCAATGCGTGGACTGCGACCGATCGCAGAAATTCAGTACCTGGACTACCTGCTTTACGGAATTCAGATCATGTCTGATGATTTGGCGACCGTACAATACAGAACAAAAGGCGGACAAAAAGCACCGTTGATCGTTTCAACGCGCGGACACCGCCTGGAAGGAATCTGGCACAGCGGATCACCTATGGGAATGATCATCAATTCCATTCGCGGGGTGCATGTATGCGTTCCGAGAAATATGACAAAAGCCGCAGGTTTCTATAATACATTGATGCAGGCAGACGAACCCGCTTTGGTAATCGAGCCGCTAAACGGATACCGTATTAAGGAAGCCATGCCAACAAATATCGGAAGTTTCACTACTCCACTCGGAATTCCTGAAATCGTAGTGGAAGGAACGGATTTAACGATCGTTTCCTACGGTTCCACATTTAATTTATGCGAAGCAGCTGTAAAATCACTGACTGAAATGGGAATTTCAGTTGAATTGATCGATGTACAAACTTTATTGCCATTTGATATCCATGGAATCTTAACTGAATCATTGAAAAAAACAAACCGGTTAATGATCGTAGACGAGGATGTGAGTTCAGGAGCTACTGCATTCTTATTGGATCAAATCCTGGTAAAACAAGGTGGTTACGCTCATCTGGACTCAGCACCGGTAACTTTGAGTGCAAAAGACCACAGACCTGCTTACGGAACAGACGGAGATTATTTCTCCAAACCAAGTATTGACGATATCGTCGAAGCTGCTTACTCGATCATGAACGAAGCAGACCCGACAGCTTTCCCTTCGATTTACTAGTGAAAGTTTGAAAAGAACCGCATATTGATTGTGAAAAGTGGGGAAGCGAAACATAGCTTCCCCACTTTTATTTATTTTTGTTCACCATGACAAAAAAAGAAAAAGCACAATACGTGATCGATGAATTGGAGAAATGTTATCCGCAAACTCCGGTTCCTTTAGACCATTGGGATGCATACACTTTATTGATTGCAGTTTTGCTTTCGGCGCAATGTACAGACGAACGCGTAAACAAGATCACACCGATCTTATTCAAACGGGCTTCCCGTCCACAGGATATGATCAAATTATCTGTCGAAGAAATCCGTGATATCATCAAACCCTGCGGGCTTTCTCCCCGAAAATCGCAGGCCATTTACGATCTTTCTCATTTGATTATTGACAAACACAACGGCGAAGTTCCTCAAACCTTTGAAGAATTGGAAGCATTGCCGGGAGTTGGTCATAAAACAGCATCTGTGGTGATGTCACAAGCTTTCGGTGTGCCGGCTTTCCCGGTCGACACGCATATTCACCGCTTAATGACCCGCTGGGGATTGACAAGCGGGAAAAACGTAGAAGAAACCGAACGCGATGCGAAGAAACTCTTCCCGCGTGAGTTGTGGAATAAACTACACCTGCAAATCATCTTTTACGGCAGAAGCCACTCTCCTGCCCGCTCTCCCAAACGGGAAATTGACTATATCACGGCTGCGATCGGAACGAAAAAGGCGTTGGAGGAATTGAAATAGATTTATAAGATCAGCCGGTTCAAAGTCATGAGATTATTTTCATCCATATTAATCGTGTTTACTTTCTCCCTGGGATTCTCCAAAACAACCTGGGCTGACACCATTCCGAAAAAGAAAAGACTTGCGCTGCAGATTGCGCCACTCTCTTTACTGGATTTCAATAATGGTTCCTGCTACAAAATAGGAACTGAAATCCGTTTATCGCAAAGTGTTTACCTATCATTGGATGGCGGAGGATATTTCCGGAATTTTAATGTTCTGAAAAATATGAAGGGCGGGAATCTTGATTTCCGGATCAAATACCACCTTCCGAATTCAAATTCATTCATTTCCCTTAGTTATTTCTACAAAAAACAGTCCTTTGAATACCGTGATGCGTACGAAGAGGAACCCGATGTCCCGGTTACGGTTTATACCCGGAAAACGGTGAATTGTATCAATGTAAATTATGAGCATAAATTAGCAGATGAACGGCTCGGGTATATCAGTATATATGCCGGACTGGGAATTCGCTTAAGGGAGGTAAAATCATCCTTTGAAACCCACCATGATTTTGACAAACTGGTCAAAGGCGGCGATTCCCAGTCACTTTACTTTGTATTGATCCCCGGACAAAACACCTGGCTCAATTTCAACTTCGGACTTCGATTGGGAGTATATCTATTTTAAATCAATTCGTAATTTCATAAAATGATTTCAGTAATAGTAACATATCAGGTAAAACCTGAATTCGCAGAGCAAAACAAAGCAAACATTCAACGCTTTTTGAACGATTTCGAACAATTGGATGCAACGAGATTCAAATACAGTGTATTCGTAAAAGAGGATGGTGTTTCATTTGTTCATTATTCCCAATATGCGGATGAAATGATGCAAAATGAACTCTTAAACGTTCGATCATTCAAGGCATTCCAGGAAATGCGCGATGCAAGCGGATTAAACGGTTCACACCAGGTGCAAATCCTTCAGTCTGTCGGTTCAAAAGGGGAATTACAAGCTTAACCAATCAAGTATTCGCAATTATTTAAGCGCTTTCTTCAATGCCTCCGGGTCCAACTGCTTTTCCCATCGTGCTACAACAATCGTTGCAACCGCATTCCCGATAAAATTGGTCAAGGCACGGCATTCTGACATGAATTTGTCAATTCCCAAAATTAGCGTTATCCCTACGACCGGAATATCCGGTACAACTGCAAGTGTGGCAGCCAATGTAATAAATCCGGCTCCCGAGACTCCGGCCGCTCCTTTGGAACTTAGCATGGCAACTAATAACAACAATACCTGCTGCTGAAAAGACAGGTCAACGTCACAGGCGTGCGCAATAAAAAGTGCTGCCAGTGTCATGTAAATATTTGTTCCGTCCAGGTTAAAAGAATATCCGGTCGGGACCACCAAGCCAACAACCTGGTTGGAGCATCCCGCATTTTCCAGTTTTTTCATCAACCCCGGCAATGCAGGCTCGGAAGAACTTGTACCAAGCACAAGCAGTAATTCATCTTTTAGATAACGAAGTAATTTGAAAATATTGAACTTGTTGTACCAGCCAACTGCTCCCAAAACTACTACCACAAAGAATCCGGAAGTAGCATAGAACAATCCAACCAGTTTGCCAAGACTCCAAAGTGTATCCAATCCATATTTCCCGATTGTAAATGCCATTGCTCCAAAAGCACCAATCGGCGCCAGTTTCATCAATATTTCAACAATTTTAAAGATCGGATGAGATAGCGCATTCAGAAAATCCAACACCGGTTTGCTTTTTGGCATTGTAAGAGAAACCCCGATTCCGAACATAATAGATACGAAAAGTACCTGTAAAATACTGTCTCCCGTCAACGAACTCATCAGGGACTTCGGGATAATATCCAAAATAAAATGCGTAAGCGTATGCTCTTTGGAAGCCGAAACATAATCCTGTATTTCTTTCGGGTCCAACGATTTCGGATCAATGTGCATTCCTGAACCAACTTGCACCAGGTTACTGACCACCATTCCTATAATCAATGCCAAAGTTGAAAATGTAATGAAATAGATGAATGCCTTGCCGGTAACACGTCCAACTGACTTTAAATCAGACATAGAAGCAATTCCTGTTGAAACGGTAATGAAAATCACCGGTGCAATAATCATTTTAACCAAAGCAATGAAACCATCACCGAGTAATTTCAGGTTGATTGCTTTGTCTGGCAAATAATGTCCTAAAAAAACTCCAAGTATGATAGCAACCAATACTTGAAAATACAGGGCTCTATACCACGGTTTCGGCTTTACAGGTTTTGCGTTCGGATCTATTTCCATCGGAGAGTTTCTTTTTAGAGAATAATTTCGTTGAATATATTAATTATTGGTCAATTGGGGATTTTTGTATCTCATTCTTCTACAAAATCCAGGTCCCGGGCATGTGTTTCCGGAATACTCCAGGTACTGTAAATCCCAATCGCGAAAGAAATAAATCCTACGATTCCCGCAGCAACCAAAACTTCATATCCTGCTCCCATTAACGATTCAAATCCGATGGTCATTAAAATCACGGTTCCGCGGACCATATTTGGAATAGTCGTTGCAGCTGTGGAGCGGATATTTGTTCCGAACTGTTCTGCACCGATCGTTACGAACATAGCCCAATAACCGGTCCCGAATCCAAACCAGCAGCACATAAAATAATACATGTCCGCGGAGTGAATCGTTCCGGAAAGGATCCAAACAACGCTGATCAACGTGAAGGCCATCATCCATAAAATGGATTTTCTGCGTGATTTTAACCAATGGCTCAGGACTCCGCTGAAAATATCTCCTGCTGAAATTCCTATATAGCCCCACATAATTGCGTCACCCGGATTAATTCCTTCCTTAATCCCCAAAGCTTCTCCGAAAACATTCCCGAACATGGCAAGAATTCCGATACAAAACCAGGTTGGGAGACCAATTCCTATACAACGTATGTAGCGCCAAAAGCGATTCCAATTCGTAAAGAACATGAAAAAGTTCCCCCTGCTTATCTCTTTTTTCTTTGCCTCATTGAAAATCCCGGATTCCAATACTCCTATTCGCAACAAAAGCAAACCGATTCCCATTCCTCCACCTATAAAATACGCGATATTCCAATCCGGTGTGAGTTTGACCGTCAAATTAGCAACGACTGCTCCCGACAGCCCGATTCCGGCAACCAGGGAAGTTCCCAATGCACGCAATTCTTTCGGTAAAACCTCAGAGACCAAGGTAATTCCTGCTCCCAATTCACCTGCCAATCCAACTCCGGCAATAAAACGCAAAGCCACATAAGTATAAGTCAAGTTCTCCTTATCATGAGGAAAATAAGGAAGAAAGCCGCACATGATATTTGCCAGCGAATACATAACGATTGATCCGAAAAGAACCGATAATCGTCCCTTCTTATCACCAAGAATCCCCCATAAAATTCCTCCTAATAACAAACCTCCCATTTGCCAGTTCACAATCATGGTTCCTACATGAGTGATCTCTTTCTCATTGAATCCAAGGGAATGTAAACTTGGAACACGAACAATTCCAAAAAGAAGTAAATCGTAAATATCTACGAAGTAACCCAATGCAGCGACAACTACCGGCAGCGACCAAAGGGGTTTATAAGAAGCAATTTTTTCCAAAGTAGTTTGTTTGAAGCCGAAAGTAATAATTGAAAATGTAAAATTGACAAATGGAGAAGCAAAATGATCAGAAACAACCCGAATCCAATCTTTTCAATTATCTATTCCCAATTATCCATTCAAATAGGAATTCGTAATTTTAACTTATGAATCTCGATGAAAAATACATGCTTCGTGCTTTGCAATTGGCCAAATTGGGTGGTGTTGCCACTAAATCCAATCCATTGGTCGGAGCAGTTATTGTGCTCGAGAACAAAATAATCGGTGAAGGATATCACCAAAGATATGGTGAAGCACATGCGGAAGTCAATGCGGTGAATGTCGTAAAAGATAAATCGCTGCTGAAAGATGCTACCATTTATGTGACACTCGAACCTTGCTCCCATTTCGGGAAAACTCCTCCCTGTGCCGATCTATTGATCCGCTCTGAATTCAAACGGGTAGTCATTGCACAGATCGACCCCTTCTCGGAGGTTTCAGGACGTGGTATCGAAAAACTCAGAACTGCCGGGATTCAGGTAGATTGTGGAATTCTAGAAAAAGAAGCCAACGAATTGAATAAGCGCTTCATTACGTTTCATACCCAAAAACGCCCCTACATTACCTTAAAATGGGCTCAGACAAATGATGGGTTTATTGACCGCGACCGTTCAATAGATCCAAAAAGCGGAATTAATTGGATCTCACAACCGGAAACACAGGTCATTACTCACCAAATGCGAAGTACGGAACAAGCAATTTTAGTTGGCTGGCGTACCATTCAAAATGATAATCCCTCGCTCACAACGCGTGCTTTCAAGGGAGCAAACCCACTACGGATCGTTATTGATCCGCAATTACAGGCACCGAAAGACGCTACAGTTTTTACGGACGGATTGAAAACCCTGGTACTCAATTTACTGGAAGATCGGGAAGTGAATGCTGTAACCTATGTCAAAATGAAAGATCTGAGTCCGGAATCCATTCTTCAATACCTGTTTGAAAACAATATTAATTCTTTACTGATAGAAGGTGGAGCAACTACCCTTTCCCGTTTTATTGAAGCCGGTTTGTGGGATGAAGCACTTGTCATTACCGGAAAAACCGAATTCAACAATGGTTTAAAAGCACCGGTTCTTTCAAAAACACCTGTAAAAACAGTACAATTCGTAAAAGACCGTTTGAATTATTTTCGGAATTTTTGATCCAAAGGTCAACAATCCATTGCTATGCTCCCTGAATTTTCTATTTTTAGTTCGCTGTAACCAATCCGCACAGAAACGGATAGCGCACATTGAAATAAAAGAAGATGAAAATTTACCCAATTGAAACAGGTACCTTTAAATTAGACGGAGGGGCCATGTTTGGAGTCGTTCCGAAAACACTTTGGTCAAAAACCAATCCTGCCGACGAAAACAATTTATGCACCTGGTCTATGCGTTGCTTGTTAATCGAAGATGGAAACCGGTTGATCCTGATCGATACCGGGATCGGTGACAAACAATCTGAAAAATTCTTTTCACATTATTATTTAGCTGACACCAGGACATTGGAGCAGAGTCTGAACAAGCTTGGATTTGGATTGGACCAGATCACAGACGTTTTCCTTTCCCATCTTCATTTCGATCATTGTGGTGGAGCAGTCAAATGGAATTCGGACCGAACAAAACTGGAAACTGTTTTCAAAAATGCAACATATTGGAGTACGGAAAATCATTGGAAATGGGCAACAGAGCCTAATGCCCGGGAAAAAGCGTCTTTTTTGAGTGAAAACATCCTTCCTCTTCAGGAAAGCGGCCAGCTAAAATTCGTTGAACGCACCGGAAATTATACAAAGTCCGTATTCAACAATTTCGATGTATTGTTTGTAGATGGACATACAGAAAGCATGATGGTCCCACACATTCATTACCAGGATAAAACACTCGTATTTATGGCCGATCTGTTGCCAAGCACGGGGCATATCCCACTTCCGTATGTGATGGGATACGACACCAGGCCTTTAATTACTTTGGGTGAAAAAGGAACATTTCTTGACAATGCTGCAAATCAGGAGTTTGTATTATTTTTAGAACACGATAGTGTCAACGAATGTTGTACCGTAGAACAAACTGAAAAAGGCGTACGTTTAAAAGATAGTATGACTTTTTCATCCGTATTTGGATAAAATTGTAAATTAGAACAAAACTTCGCATCATGAACAATTACTTACTGCAACTATTAAAAGAAGTCAAAACATTGATTATACCTGGGCTTGGAGCACTAACAGTGACCAATGAAAGTACTGGTGAGATCCTGTTTATGCCTTATTTAAAGTTTGATGATGGTACGCTAGCAAAGCACATTGCCAGTAAGGAAAACATGGAGTTGAACGATGCGTCGAACATGATCTCCAAATTTGTACGTGAAGTCACAGCAGAATTAGACAAAGGAAATTCGTACGACATGTACCAATTCGGGCGCTTTGTAAAAGTGGACGGAGAAATCGCATTCGAAGCGTGGGCTGGTGGTAATTCGGATGAGCCAAAAACTGCTGAATCAACTAAACAGCAACCAGTGGAAACTCCGGTTGAACCTGCTAAAGAGGAACCGAAAGTCGACCCCGTGTCGCCAGCAGCTTCACCGGTGGTTGAGGCCCCAAAGGCAGAACCAAAAGTGGAAGAGAAACCGAAGGAAGAGAAAATAATTCCTCCTGTAGTTGAGGAACCGAAAAAACAGGAACCGAAAGCTGCTGAAACTCCTCAAAAAGAAGAGACATCAATCCCGAGGGAAGAACCAAAAGTTGAAAAAGTTATTCCTCCGGTTGTTGAAGCACCCAAAGCTGCAGAACCAAAGCAAGATCCTCCAAAACCTACAGCAAAAAAAGAACCTGTTAAGAAAGAAAAACCAGCTAAGGAGCCTAAAGTTCCGAAGGAAAAAAAGAAGACTTCTGTATTTGCATATATTTTATGGGGATTCCTGGTATTGGTATTAGGAGCCGGAACCTTTGTCGCAATCCAATTCGACAGCCTGAAAAAAGACTTCCCGATCCTGGCTGACCTGGCTGGTGAAAACGATGATGTTGCAAAAGGCAGTGACGATGTCAAACAGTTGGAGGAAGATCCGGGTGTCAATGCAGATTCGGAAACAGCATCCGAACCGGTCCCGGAAGACGAAGTACAGGTTGTTGAAGATCAGCTTCCAACTGAAACACCGGTCGAAGAACCGAAAAAGACGGTAACCCCAAAGAAAGAAACTCCTGCTCCAAAAACTACGGTAACGGTGAATAAAAAACCGGTAACAAAAACTCCGAAGACAACTTCTACTACAAGTTTTGATGGTTCAAAGCATTTTCATGTGATCGCGGGTTCTTTCGGATCCGAAGCCAACGCAAATAAATTGGCAGGAAAACTTCAATCCAAGGGATTCGGAGAAGCTTCTGTAACGATGAACAATGGCATGTACCGTGTGAGTGTGAAAGGATTTGCAACGCTAAATGAAGCTACTGCAGAAGCAGCAAACATTCAAAGTTCTGTTCCCGGGGCCTGGGTATTGAAAATGTAATTCTGAATAATATCTGAAAAACAATTTGTGGGGACGCGAAGCATCGCGTCCCTTTCTGTTTAAATTTCTTTTCTATGTGCGGCGTAAGTGTTGTTCCTATGCGGTTAAGAAGCGAGAACGGAGCGAAACAGCAAATTGTAGTTTGAAATTCGGTATTCGAATCAAATTAACAAAAGCTATGTGCGCTATGTATCTATGTGGTTCAGTATCACCCCAGCTTCAACACCAAATCGATCAAACGATTCGAAAAACCGGCCTCATTATCATACCACCCGACAACCTTCACCATATTCCCGATCACAGAGGTCAACTCACTATCGAAAATACAGGAATTGGGATCTCCCAAAATATCCACAGAAACGATCGGATCTTCCGTATAACGAAGAATTCCCTTCAAATTCGAAGCTGCTGCCTGTTGAAACGCTGTATTGATTTGTTCTACTGTTGGCGGATTCTCTTTCACAATAACAGTCAAATCAGTCAATGAACCATCCGGAACCGGAACGCGCATTCCGCATCCTCCCATTTTTCCTTCCAGTTCCGGGAAAATACGCGTAATTGCTTTCGCAGCACCGGTTGATGTCGGTACAATACTTTGAGCAGCTGCCCTGGCTCTTCTCAAATCTTTGTGCGGACTGTCATGCAATCGTTGATCGGATGTATAACTATGGATCGTAGTAATATATGCTTCTTCGATATCACAAAACTCCTTTAAAACCGCTACTAACGGAGCCGCAGAATTCGTTGTACAGGAAGCATTACTGATTATCCGGTGTTCGTCCGTAATCAAATGATCATTGACACCGATTACCACGTTAAAAATATCATCCCCGACAGATGGCGCACTCAGAATAACACGTTTTGCTCCACCCTTCAGGTGAACTCCTGCCTTTTCAGATGTAAGGAACAATCCTGTTGATTCGATGACAATGTCTACACCCAAATCACCCCATGGAATTTCTTCCGGATTCTTATGCTGTAAGAATTCAACTTTCTGAGTTTGATTAAAAATCAGTTGATTCCCGTTTATTTCCAATGTATCATGCATTCTCCCATGAACGGAATCGTATTTCAATAAGTGAACCAGGGTTTCAATCGGGGCCAGATCATTAACGGCTACCAAATCAATTTGCGGGTTCATCAATGCCAATCGGCTAAAGTAACGTCCAATTCTTCCAAATCCGTTAACTCCTACTCTTATGCGTTGTTCCATTTGTTTTTACTGTGAAATTTGAATCTGTGTTTGTAATTCCCGGTTGAAATTACAAAAATAAAAAAGCCCCGACATGTATCGTCGGGGCTTTTTAACATCCTTTTTATTTAGTGGAAGACTTGAACAAATCCTTGTTGTTGTATTTCTTCACCTGTTTGCAATTTTGCAGTAAAGTTGTAGAAGTATGTTCCCTCGGAAACCACTTCCCCGTTTAGGTTTCTACCATCCCATGCAGCTCCCGGATCACTGTATTCCGTAATCAGGTTACCCCATCTGTTTACAATTGAAATATGGAATTCCTCCACACCGTCGTAATCAAGGTAGAACTTGTTGTTTCCAACTGTAGACGAAAGAACAATAATGTTCGGTGCCGTAATGTAACATACCTTACCGCCAATCGTCATCGTTGAAGAATGCGAATTACATTCGTTCTCAACAGTAACAGTATAAACACCAGGTGTTACAAGTATATCATGGCCAATCGTACCGTCACTCCATACATACGAATCATTTTGAGGATAAACACCACAAGAAGTCAGAATCGTTGATCCGATACAAATAACCGTATCAACTGTATTAACGAATGCGTAATTGATAAACTCTATTTCTGAAGTAACAGATGTATTACATTGACTATCCGTAAAGGTCACTTCAAAAGTTCCCGGGATACTTGACGTAATAATCGGATTCAAAATATTCGGATTCGAAAAATGGATATTCGTATCGGCACTCGACCAAACTCCTCCGTTCGCAGCAATTGTTCCCTGGACATTGTAAATAAAGTTACAAGCAGCAGTATCCGGGAATATTTGCGGTAATAAGAATAAAGTTACCTGAGCAGATGTAGAATTGTTACATACATTATCTGTAAATGTAACCGTGTATTGTCCACTTGTAGTCGCCGTAATGATCGGGTTCGTTGTCGTGTTATTCGGAAGGAAACTCACTTCCGGTGATACGGCTGACCAGGATCCTCCGGTTGGATATACCTGCGTGCCTTGTACCTGGAATTCGTCCCCGCAAAGCAATGTATCGTTAAATATCTGCGGATAAGGCGGGAAAATGATCGTCGAGGTGACGGTATCACTACACGCGTTGTCAACATAGGAAACCTGGTAGGTTCCTGCAGTGTTGGTTGTAATCAGCGGGTTATTATTGGTAGTAGAACTAAAGTTCAAGCCCGCTGGAGTAGCACTCCATACACCACCGGCGAACGCTTGGGTACCTGTTACCTGGTAAGTCAGGTCACAAGCAAGGGTATCCGGGAAAATAATTGGCAAAGGCAACGTATAGATTGTTACCGTTGTATCGTAATGACAACCGTAGTTATCAATCAGGTTATAAATGTAATTATGATTTCCTGGTTGATTCGGTACCACATTTACCAAAGTATCGTTAGGTCCGCTTACAATTGTCGGGTCTGCATTCCAGTAAGTATCAACAGCAGAAGTATAATAACCACCCATTCCAGGGAAGAATGAAGGATCAAAGAATAATCCCCACTCGAAAATGTATCCGTTATCTTGTGCAAGATTATCTTGTACGTGAATCGTCCAGTCTCCATTAAGAGGACATCCCAATAATCCATCAGGAGCAGCAGCACCAAAGGAAGCATCCGGAGCATAAACATCAGATGGGTCCATGGAAGTTCCTGCCGATAATTGCGGTGGTCCCGCTTGAGCAGCAACAGGAACCGTATTCCCCCAGTTGGCACTCATTGGCCCGATCGTATTAAATACAGAACTGAAACAGTATTCCCATCCGATTCCCGGAGTTGCAGTATTGTTATCAAGAGGGTGACCCAAAAAGATTCCTCCTCCACTATTCCCACCGGCTAAAAAACCTGGATTATACGAGTTCAATAAAGCAACCGTTTGACCATTCGGACATTCTAACCAAATTTCCAAATCCCCCGTATAAGAATGCTCCATTGTCAAACAAACCTGGTTTAAATCCTGTGCGTTCTGAACAGTTGCTCCTGCCGGAAAACCGCTCATAGTAATACTTGTTTCGTATTGTAATCCTGAACCGTCAGGAAGATAAGTCAACCCTGCATAAGATCCTCCAAGTTGGAATGTCCCTTCGGGAATAGTAATCCCCACAGTGTCATTCGGAGTAACACCTCCGATCAAAATTGTATTTTCTCCCAAACAAACAGTATCTTCTATTGGACCGGTACCGGCAAAGATTGGTTGTTGGGACACCCTTACCTTACTAACGATCCTTTCTGAACTAGGGAAAATATCTGTGATCTTTAAATCAACCAAAAATCCATTTCTTGTAGGAGGAACGAACCAGATAGAGTCATTGTTCGCATAAGTACCGCCATCCGAAATATTCCAGTCATAAACTACATTCGTAAGAGTCTGGGAATATCCGTAACCTGTCGCTTCCAAAGAATATGGGAAAATAGGTTTTGCAACCAATAAAATACTATCCCCCAAACACACATCTACATATCCGGTATCAATTGGGTTTAATGAATTCAAAGGCGATCCGTTTACAAATGCCTCCATATGCATTTCAAAAGGTTGAGCCGGGTTACCACATTCAATACTGGAAACCCATCCGGTTCCTTCATTAGCTCCGTCAGAAATAAATACGAAAGTCAAACACCCCGTTGTATTACCCCAGGAAGCAATATGCGAAAACCCTCCCGGATCTGTAACGGAGTTATGAACACCCACCAAAGGTGCACTTGTCGTTGGTCCGTCATATACATAAATGGAATCTGATCCGTCAACATCAAAAGAATAACCCGCATTGATCCCGAAAGTGATCCCCATTTTGGTCCCCATTGTTAAATCCGGACACAAAACAATCGTATCATTAAAGTTTGCTGCATAATTACCTCCCGATCCACCGTCGTCAAAAAAGTTGGTAGTCGCTCCATCGTAAATATTACAATCTGCAGGGCTGTTCTGAGGAAACTCTATTCCTGACCCCATAATAACGTTTTGCCCGAATGCAGATCCTGAAATTACAAGAAGCAAAGAGGCTAAAAGAAATTGTGTGTGCTTTTTCATTGTTTTTGCATTTTCATTTCACCATCCAATGCCCATGTAGATTTCACGACCAAATATTGGTTAGTTCCGGTTATTTTATAGTATTGATCTTTATCAGTAATCGCAATCCCCATTTCTGCAGGATTCACTTTTTTTGCCATTTCAGACGAAATTTCACCATCATATTGAATAGTACTTCCATCCTTACTTACTTCGGTTGTAATAAAACTGCCATGAGTAACAGCGTATTTTTGCATCTCTGTAGTTAAAACAGGAACCGGATACTTCGATCCATCCCGTGTTTTCAGGGTTTTACCTGACTGCTGTCCGAAAGACAACCCAACACTGAGAAAAAAACCAACGAAGAGCATTGTTTTTATCATAGTTTTTATTTTGGTTTATTTATTATGCAAGACTCCAATATTAAAAAAGAGTTGCACGAACGTTTAAAAGTAGTTTAAAAAAAAAGAAGTGGAAGCAAATATAAACCTTAGATTTGCAATGCCAAATAGGATAATAATGGAAATTCAACAATTACAAGCAATTGCAACACAAGTACGAAGAGATATCGTTCGAATGGTTTCTGGAGCAAATTCAGGACACCCGGGAGGGTCATTGGGATGTGCAGATTTCTTAACAGTACTTTATTTTGAAATGATGAAACACAACCCGGACCATTTCTCAATGGACGGAAAAGGGGAAGACTTGTTTTTCCTTTCAAATGGTCACATTTCTCCTGTTTGGTATTCCGTTCTGGCAAGATCTGGCTACTTTCCAATTGATGAATTAAGCACTTTTCGCAAGTTGAACGCAAGGCTTCAGGGACATCCGAGTACAGATAAAAAAATTCCCGGTGTGCGCATGGCTTCAGGTTCACTTGGACAAGGGCTTTCTAACGCAATTGGTGCTGCATTGACTAAAAAATTGAATCACGATAACCGCATCGTTTATACCTTGCACGGGGACGGTGAATTACAGGAAGGCCAGATTTGGGAAGCTGCAATGTATGCCGCTGCAAATAAAGTTGACAACCTGATTGCTACCATCGATTATAACGGCCGTCAGATCGATGGTGACGTGGAAGACGTACTTTCTTTGGGAGACCTGAATGGAAAATGGCAAGCTTTTGGATGGGAAGTTTTGGAAATGGACGGACACAGCTATCCGGACCTGATCGAAACACTGAACAAAGCGAAAAGTATGACCGGAAATGGAAAACCTATCGTGATTATCATGAAAACTGAAATGGGCCAGGGAGTGGACTACATGGTAGGTTCTCACAAATGGCATGGCGTTGCTCCGAATGTGGAACAATTACAGGAAGCTTTGATCCAGTTGGAAGAAACATTAGGAGATTATTAATGAGACAGTGCGCGGTCATTTTTTGCTTTATCTTTTTGGGCTTTTTTAAAGCTCAGGGGCAACAACTGACCCGTATTTTGTTTATCCTCGACGCATCTAACTCCATGAATGCCAAATGGGACGGATCACAAACCCGGATTGATGCGGCCAAGGAATTACTGATCAAAACTGTTGACAGTCTGAACGGAGCAGCAAACTTGCAGATCGGTCTGCGTGTTTACGGGCACCAGTCCCCCATTACGGCAACCTACCAGGATTGTAACGATACCAAACTGGAAGTTCCTTTCGGACCGGATAACTTTACTCGGGTTCGAAATAAGATTAAAACGATCCTTGCAAAAGGAACAACACCCATTGCGCGCTCATTGGAAGCGGCAGCCTCGGACTTCCCGGATACCAATGCACGGAATATCATCATCTTGATCACCGACGGATTGGAAGCATGTGATAAGGACCCATGTGTCATTGCCAAAAAACTGCACGATAAAGGAGTCAAAGTAACACCTTTCGTAATCGGTTTAGGACTTGATATTTCTTACCTCGACCAATTCAAGTGTATCGGAAGCTACATGGAAGCGGAAACAAAAGAAGCATTCAAAAACGTATTGAAAACCGTTGTTTCCAAAGCAGTAATCAACACCACTGTTCAGATCAATCTCAATAATATTAATAAAGTGCCGCTTGAAACGGACGTTACCATGTTCCTGTACAAAGCCGGCACAAAAGAATTGATGTATACCTTTGTTCATACACTGGATCGACAGGGAAATCCGGACACATTAACCATGGATCCTTCCTATAAATACGACCTGGTAGTGAATACCATTCCGAAAGTATATAAGAACAACATTTCCATTATCAAGAACACACACAACGTGATTCCGGTAGATTGCCCGCAGGGATTCATTAAACTTCGTTTTACCAATGCGACCAGCCCTTACCAGGTTCTTTCGCGGATATATAAGAAATCGGATCAACTGACACTCAATACACAATCAGTTGGTTCAACGGATAAATACATTGTAGGTGCTTATGAAGTGGAAATCCTGACACTTCCCCGGATTTATCACAGTGTAAATGTGACTCAGAGTGCAACGGAAACAATCGATTTACCTGCTCCCGGACAATTGACTTACAGCACAACCAAAATGGTCGCTGCTCAAATATTTGTTGAGAATGACAATGGAACTGTTGAGTGGGTTTGTAACCTGGACCAGGTGAATTTAAAAGGTTTGATCTACCTGCAACCTGGAAATTACCGCTTGGTTTACAGGCAGAAACAACTCCGTTCAACCACTTACACAGTAGAAAAGAAATTTAAAATACAATCCAATAAAACAACTTCGATTAACTTATAACAATGAAGCAATTTGAAATTTTAGGAAAGAAAGATACCAGATCTGGTTTTGGTGAAGGGTTATTAGAAATAGGTCGCCAGAATCCCGATGTGGTTGCATTATGTGCTGATCTAACCGGATCTCTTAAAATGGATGCATTCCTGAAAGAATTTCCTGATCGTTTTTTCCAGGCAGGAATTGCTGAAGCAAATATGATCGGGATGGCTGCCGGTATGACAATTGGTGGGAAGATTCCATATACAGGGACTTTCGCTAATTTCTCTACCGGACGTGTTTACGATCAAATCCGTCAATCTGTAGCCTATTCTCAAAAGAATGTAAAAATTTGTGCTTCACATGCCGGTTTGACATTGGGAGAAGATGGCGCAACTCACCAGATTTTGGAAGATATCGGGATGATGCGCATGTTGCCTCATATGACAGTTATTGTACCTTGTGATTTCAACCAGACAAAACAGGCTACGATGGCAATTGCTGCTCACAACGGACCTGTTTACCTGCGTTTCGGAAGACCGGTTGTTCCTATTTTCGTTCAACCGGATGCAAAATTCACCATTGGTAAAGCGGATGTATTGATCGAAGGAACAGACGTGACCATTATTGCTTGCGGGCATTTGGTATGGAAATCCATTGAAGCGGCACAACAATTGGCAGAACAGGGAATCAGTGCTGAAGTAATAAATATGCACACGATTAAACCTTTGGACGAAAAAGCAATCCTAGACTCAATTAACAAAACAAAATGTGTTGTTACTGCAGAAGAGCACATGTTGAATGGAGGTTTAGGCGATGCCGTTGCACAAGTACTTGCACGGCATTTGCCCACACCACAGGAATATGTGGGAGTAAACGATACATTCGGGGAGTCGGGAACACCTGACGAACTAATGGTAAAATATGGTTTGGATACTCCAAACATTGTTGAAGCAGCAAAAAAAGTTTTAAAACGCAAATAAAAATATGAGTCAAATTCCCGATGAAAATACCATCATTTCTTATTTTCATCGGGATGATGATTTGGCTTACAAAGCTTTTAACTGGATCGTTGATCTTCACAGTAAAAGACTTTACACTACTATTCGACGCTGGATCAACAATCACGAATTAACCAACGACATCCTCCAGGAAGTACTTATCAAAGTCTGGAACAACCGGAAACAATTTCAGGGCAACAGCGCCTTGTTTTCCTGGATCTACCGGATAGCCTACAATGAAACCATTCATTTCCTGAAAAAAGAGAATAAACACAAAAGCCTCGATATTACCGAGCCCGTTGTTTCCTTCTCACATCAATCGGAACACTATGGCAAACTCACTTCCGAAGAAATCTCGAAATTCCTTTTTGAAGCAATCGAAACACTACCTGAAAAACAGCGCATGGTGTTCGAATACAAATATTTCGAAGATCTGAAATACGAAGAAATAGCTCAACTGACCGGTGGCTCCGTTGGCGGCTTGAAAGCAAATTACTTTCATGCAGTCGGAAAGATCGAGGAATTTTTAAAAGGCAAATTAAACCATTGAACAAACTAGTAATCTTAGAGTTATGTCCCAAGAGAACAAACATATTATTGATGATTTAGAACTCACTCCTATTCAGATGCCTTCAGACTTGTATTTTGAAAGCCTGAAAAAAAATGTGCTGAATGAAATCGGTAATGATCTCCCTGTAGCTCTCGGGATTAATAAGGAAGAAGCATTGCTTCCGAAAATTGAGAAGCTGAAGGACGCTCCGGGAATGATCTCTATGTACAAGCGCTGGTATGTTTGGGGATCTGCTGCAGCCATTCTTGCGTTCGCCCTTCTGTTTCCCTGGAATAATACCAACCCTCACACAGATTCTGAACCGATCAATTTATCTTCAGTAAGTAATGAAGAGATATACAACTATCTCAACGAAAACATCGAGGACCTGGACGCAGAAACCATTGCAATGCATTTAAGCAATGATGCAACAACAGCCTTAAGCACTGAAAATAAAGAAAGTACTTCGGAAAAGGAAAAGCAGGAAACATTCACTTCAAAGTCTCCTTTGCTGGAACATATTGATGACGAAGAAATTCTGGATTATCTGAAAGACGAGTCCGGGGAATTGGACGAATATTTACTCATCGAATCTTAAAAACATGAAACAGAAAAAAATGAAAATTATATTGAAATTAGCCTGGATCTTATTACCGGTACTTTTTGCAGCAAACACATTTGCCCAGGGACCAGGTGATGAGAAAGATAAAGAAGACAAGATCGAAGCATTGAAAGTCGGCTTTATTACCAAAGAATTGGGCCTTACATCAAACGAAGCCGAAAAGTTTTGGCCGGTTTACAATGAAATGGAAGCCAAAATGAAGGAAATCCGTCAAAGCCACCGCAAGATCAACCAGGAATTAAAAGAATCGGAAGAGAAAATCTCCAATGACGACGCAAAGAAAAAGTTGAATACACTTTTTGAGAACGAGCAGAAAGAATTGGACCTGAAAAAAGAGTACAGCGAAAAATTTATTAAGATCATTGGCGAAAAAAGAACCTTAAAACTCTTAAGTTTGGAACATGAATTCAGACGGGTTCTCCTCGAACGATTGAAAGATCGTAAAGAAGGACCTCCTCCTCATGACAGAAAACCGCATGGAAAACCGTAAAGAAGAATTTTTAAACCATTTAGGACAAACAAATCCCTTCCCCTATTTAATTGACGTTGAATCGGCGGAAGGGATTTTTATTTACGATAAATCCGGGAAACGTTACACCGATATGATTTCTGGTGTTTCAGTAACAAACATCGGGAACCGCCATCCGCAAGTCATCAAACGGATCCGGGAACAACTGGATAAATACCTGCACGTCATGGTTTATGGAGAATTTATCCAGGATTCCTCGCTTGAAATGGCGCGTTTGCTTCGCAACTTCCTTCCAAAAGAACTGGATTGCGTCTACCCGGTAAATTCGGGTACGGAAGCCAATGAAGCAGCCCTGAAACTTGCAAAACGGGTAACCGGAAGAACTCAATTGATTGCATTTAAAGGTTCCTATCACGGGAACACCCATGGCTCCTTAAGTGTTTCAGCAAACGAGATCAAGAAAACCCCTTTCCGCCCGCTCTTACCGGATATCGACTTCATTCGCTTAAATGAATTCGCGGATTTGGAGCGAATTACCACCCGAACTGCGGGCGTCATCCTGGAAACCGTACAAGGTGACGCAGGAGTCCGTAAAGCTTCAGATGAATTCCTTAAAGCATTGCGCAAACGCTGCGATGAAGTAAGTGCCTTGTTGATTTTCGATGAAATTCAGTGCGGAATGGGAAGAACAGGAAAAATGTTCGCCTTTGAACATAGCGGGGTCATTCCGGACGTACTGACACTTGGAAAAGCACTTGGCGGTGGTTTGCCGATCGGGGCATTTATTTCGAAGTACGAATACATGAATCAGTTAAGCCATTCCCCCATGTTGGGACACATCACCACCTTTGGAGGTAATCCTGTAATCAATGCCGCGGCTTGGGGAACATTGGAAGTCTTCGAAACAGAGATCGATTTCAATGAAGTAGAACGCTTGGGAGCGCTCCTTGAAAGTTACCTGCAGCAAATCGATGAAATTTTTGAGATCCGCCGCGAAGGAATGATGTTTGCCTGCGACATGGAAAGCGACGAACGCGTGGCAAAAGTAGTTGAACGCTTATTGGAATTGGGAGTAATCAGTTTTTGGTTCCTCTCACATCCTTACAGCTTCCGCCTCTCACCACCACTAAACATCACCGAAGAACAAATCCACGAAGTCGGAAAATTGATCCAACAGGCAGTTGCAGAAACCAATCATCAATTGTGAATGGTTTAATCATCAAGAGAAGCCCCTCCTTGATAATTGATAATTTAAAAAATTGACCATTAATAACTTCCCAAAAGTGTAACCAAAGCATCTTTCAAAAATGCAAAAAAAACACCCATTCGAAAATTAAAAAAGGGTACTTCGTAGATCAAGGGAGTATAGAGCGTAGATCAAGCGTAGATAAAGCGTCTTTTGTATGAACTCCTAACATTTCGTATGAATTATCACAAACACAATAGAGTTCATTCTAATCCCCGGAAACGGGATATCAGGGAGGGAATTCTTAACAAACGAATCTTAGGGAGATTCAGACGAATTGATCATCAATTTTCAAACAAATCCAGGTCTTAATACCCTGACATCCTAATATTTTGAAACAAAAAAAATGCTCACAACTGTAACTCTAAACAATACAAATTCTTTGTGTACTTAGTGGTAAATAACCTATGTGCCTATGCACCTATGTGGTTAAAAAACGAGAGCAGAGCGAAACAGCAAATTGTAGTTTGATATCCTGTATTCGGTATTCGAATCAAATTAATAAAAGCTATGTACTCTATGTATCTATGTGGTTAAAAAACGAGAGTAGAGCGAAACAGCAAATTGTAGCTTGATATCCTGTATTCGGTATTCGAATCAAATTAATAAAAGCTATGTACTCTATGTACTCTATGTGGTTAATTATTTTCTTCCACGCAAACGATTTCCCCGAATTCTGCGTTAGTCAAACAAACAATTTACAATGAAGGGAATAGCGATCCTGTTTTTACTTTTTACAACCGTCATACAAGCACAAACATGGACTTCCATAAGTTCCGTTCCCACCGCCGGACGAGACGATGGAATTTGCTTCACCCTCAATGGGTTCGGTTACATTGTAACAGGCTACCTCGGTACCTTCAATGAAAGCAATAAACTCTTCCAATACGATCCGAATACCAACTCCTGGAACGAAAAAGCAACGTTCCCGGGAATTGCCCGACAATATTCAAGTGTTTTCACACTGAAAAATAAAGCTTATATAATCGGTGGTTATTCGGAATCCAGCCAGGCTTTAAAAGACGTTTGGGAATACGATGGATTCACCGATACCTGGAAACAATTGAATGACTTTCCCGGATCGGCACGCTGGCATGCAACAGCCCTTCACATTCAGGACATCGGTTATCTTGGAATGGGGACCACAGCAGATTCCACACTGGCAGATTTCTGGAAATACAATGCAGACCTCGATACCTGGACACAACTAGCCGATTATCCCGGAGGACCAAACCGTAGTGTACTGGGCTTTCAATTGTTGAACGAAGGAATTTTCGGAGAAGGTTTCGATATTAACCCAATAAACTATTCATCTTCCTGGTTTTCCTATAACCCCGCAGCAGGAACATGGACTGCCATTGCTCCGCTTCCTGCAGGCCTGCGTTCGTATGGAACAGCGATCAGCACGGAATTCAACGCATTGGTCTGTGCCGGAATGGACCAAAACAGCGTGTTCCACAATGATTGTTACATTCTGGATCATACAAAAACATGGAAAACCGTCGGTCCACTTCCGGTAAGCGGTATAAAAGGCGCCAAAGGATTCACCTTAAATGGAAATTTCTACCTGGGCAGCGGTTTAAAAGACAATTTCACCCGAACATCCGATTTCTATAAAATGGACATGCCGGTCTCAACTGCGCACGAAAGTCAACTATTCCCAAATCCAAGTAAAGACTATTTCAACCTGGTCTCGGAGCCCAATGCAAAAGTTTCGGTGTTCTCCGTTGGCGGTCAGCTCATTCAGACAATGAAAACAAACGACGCCGGTTTTTTGGAAATCAGGCAATTGCCAATTGGCTTGTATGTTTGTTTGGTCGAAGGCAAGAACACATCTGAAATAATCAAGATCGCAAAATTATAACCAGTTCAAGAGGTTCAAAAAGTTTCAACCTTCCATTATACCATTTGAACTGTTGAACTTTTTAAACGCTTTAAGCTTTTTTTGAACTTTTAAACTTTTGACCTTTTGAACCTCCCTGAGAGTCGCTATATTTGTTAAGAAATTCACTTCCTATGCGGTTTCAGCCGATTAAGCAGTTCAATACCATTCTTCAGCAGGAATACCTGGAACCCACTATTAGCTGGTCTATCCGGGTGGTTTTGGCCTTGAATGTTCCTTTAATCGTTTTCCCGCTTTTTTTTGGTTTTTCCTACCACATCATTTGGGCAGCTTTCGGAGCTTACATGCTTACCCTGATCGATTACAGGGGGTCACATTATAAAAAAATGCTGATCCAGCTCGTGGAAGCCATTCTCATTCTGATTGCGGCCATCCTGGGAATGAACATCGGTGATTCTGTTACCTTATCAGTCATCGGTATGTTTGTAATCGGTGTTTTTGCTGCGCTGATCCGTAACTGGAGTGATTACGGTTCTACCATTGGTGTCGGAGTTGGGTTCTTTTACCTTTTCGGGATTTCCAATCCAACCACGTTCCCCGAATCCCTGGTTTACGGAAAATACATCTTGCTTGGAGCAATTTGGGCAATCGCCATCATTTTTCTTTCTTTTCCGTTCTCGGCTTCCAATCCCTTAAGAAGGTCCGTGGCAACTATTTGGAAACGAAACACCGATTACCTGGATGCACTGATCCAACAATTCCTGGAAACCGAAGCAAAAGAAGCAAAAACAGATTTATTGGAAATTACCGCGAAAGAAATTGAGATCCGGAGTGCAGTCGATAAATCCATTGAACTGTTCAACGCAAGAAATAAAAATTCGACTTTCCAGGCAGAGCATTACGATCAAATGATCGAGATCCGGAAATCAGCCGCTTATTTTGGTGCCAGTATCAAGTTACTGCATGAAGAATTGGAATCCATTAAAAACGAACCTGTCCTGATTCAGAATCGTGCAATCTTGTACAAAACACTTTCAGCCTTATCTCAGGCTTCTGCCCGATTATCCATTGTCATTTTTACTTTCCGCGGTGAAGACCTGACAATGGCCAAAGTGCGGATCAAACGTTTTGAGATTGCTGCCGGAATCTTAAAAGAGAATTTACAGCAACAACACTTATCTGAAGACCACCAGGTGATTTTGAACCAATTCATCGTGAGTTTGAATCAGTGTCAGCAATTCATGGAAAACACCATCCAGTTGATGAATCAAAAACTGAATTTCAAACGCAGCAATTATTTTGAGAACTACAAATTATCCTTCAATCATTTCATTGCCGGTTTACAGCCCCGCGTACTATTCCAAATCGTCCGGGAAATTTTCAATTTTGACTCGCAACAATTTAAATATGCCTTGCGTGTGGGATTGGGACTGGCGCTGTCGGTTTTCATTTTCAAATTCTTCAAAATCGATCACGGCCATTGGATTGCTTTGACTTTGCTCATCGTTATCCAGCCTTATTACGGGGCAACCCGGAAAAAAGGATTTGAACGGATCATCGGAACAGTCGCCGGAATCCTTGTCGGTGGAGCAATTATGCTGCTTCCGATCAAACACGAAACCTTTGTTGTGATCCTGATCTTCATTTCCTTCTTTGTCGCATACTACTTGCGGAATAACTACAAAGTCGGAGTTTTCTTTGTGACCATCATGCTGGTGGTAATGATGCAGCTTTCGAAACAAGGTTCCTGGGATTTAATTTGGTGGAGAGTACTTTCCACACTGATCGGTTCGGCACTGGCTATCCTGATCAGTTTTGCATTCTGGCCTATGTGGGAAAAGCAACGTTTTCCGGCTCTGTTAAACAGTTCGTTCAACCAAAACCTGTTCTTCCTCAACCAGGTGATCCTGAGTTACCAGAAGAAACTTCCTCCGGGAATTACCTGGCATAAGAGCCGGCGCCTGAGCGAAGCCGCAAACAATAACTTATTTGCCTGCATTCAGCGCATGTATGAAGAGCCACAGGCACATCAGCGACAAATTGATGTTCATTTTGCCAAAGTTGGCTCCAATATCCGGATCTCGCGGGAGATCACCAGCCTGGCTTTTGCCTTGGAAAAAGAAAAATCCGAACGCTTAACTTCCATTCTGAACGAATACATGGAAGCCATCCAGGTTATTTTCTACAAACACATGCAGCGTGAAAAAGAAATAGATTTCAAACAAGTAAAGGCAATTATTCAAGACCCGGTCTTTGAAGAAAACCAGCAATTCCAGGCAATCCAGGTAGATCTGGAGAAAATTGTTTTTGAGTTGGAGGCCTTGAAGGCGTTTAGGGGGTGACTTCTAGATTTCGATCCTCAAATCTTCCCCCTTTTATCCCCCATCCTAATCCTCCCCCTTTGTGGCCCGGCCTAGGGGGGGACTGGTTCACACTTTTTTTGTTGGTTTGTTGGTTGTTGTCGGTGTTCTTGTTTGTTTGGTTAGTTGTGTGGTTTTGTTGGATGGTTTTGGTTTGCATTGAGAGGGCGTGATTTTTAATGACGAATGACGAATCCTGATTGACGTTGGATTGAGCTATGTCC
>CBIHOM010000020.1:0-71141 GCA_966212075.1 uncultured Fluviicola sp. | reverse complement strand
CCATCTTGTGAGATGGAGCCTCAGTCTTCACTAAGCTGCGCTTTCCCTCGGCTTTCCATCTTGTGAGATGGAGCCTCAGTCTTCACTAAGCTGCGCTTTCCCTCGGCTTTCCATCTTGTGAGATGGAGCCTCAGTCTTCACTAAGCTGCGCTTAGTTCTTATCCATTCTTACAATTTTCGGGGAAAATGTCCCGATCGTTTCTACCAATTCCTGCTGATTTCCCATCACGTGATGGATGTTTTTGTATGCCATCGGACATTCATCCACTGCTCCGCCGATCAAACTTACATTGGCATTGCTCAGTGATTTCATCATCTCGCTTTTGGTAAACCTGCTTTTACATTCGGAACGTGAAAATACACGTCCGGCCCCATGTGAAGCGGAATTTAAACTGGAAGTATTTCCCAGTCCGCGGACAATGAAGCCGGGTGCTGTCATACTTCCGGGAATAATTCCCAATGCACCTAAGCCCGCAGGAGTCGCGCCTTTCCGATGTACAATACACTCCTTGCCATTTACTGTTTCTTTCCATGCAAAATTGTGATGGTTCTCTATCGTCATCAACATGCGGAGCCCCAACTTTTTGGTCAATCGTGCGTGAATATCATCGTGACAAGCTTTAGCATATTCACCGGCAAGGTTCATGGCATTCCAGTATTCTTGCCCGTCGTGTGTATCCAGGTTCAGCCAGGCCAAATGCTGTACTTGTCTTGGTAAAGGACATTGTTTAACAGCTAATTGCGTGTATTGTTTTGCAATGGCAGCACCTAAACCACGAGATCCGCTGTGGCTCAGCAAAGCGAAATATTCCCCCGGAGGAATTCCTGCATCCGGAGCAGTAATCTCTACAGTCCCAAATTCCACAAAATGATTCCCTCCACCGGAAGTTCCCAATTGCTGAAAAGCTTTTCCCTGAAGCTTTCTCAAGAGTGGAATTTCCCGGAACAATTTGCTTTCCATCACCGGATGATCGTGTTTGATCTTGTGTGTTTCGTACATTCCAAACTTGGTATGTTCCGAAAGCAAATTTTGCAATTGATGCGTTTTCCCGTTAAAAAATGTTGCCGGTGCATCGAAAATACTCAGTGACATCCGGCAACCGATATCCACCCCAACTCCGTATGGAATCACTGCATTATCCGTTGCCAAAACGCCCCCGATCGGTAAGCCGTAACCGTAATGTGCATCAGGCATCAAGGCGCCCTGTACTGAGACAGGTAATTTTAAAGCCTGGTAAAACTGATGTTTCGTTTTATCATCAATTTCATTTTCTCCGTAGATCAGGAACGGTGAGCGTTCGATCTTCAATTCATTGAATTTCACTTCGACCGGTGCAACTAATCCTTCTGCAACTTTGCCCCAAACTCCATCCCCGATGTATTCATCCGGAGCATAGAGTAATTCAGACAATTCTTTCAGAACGCGGTCTTTACTTTCTCTTTTTTTATATCTGCTGATCAGCCCCAGGGCGATGTTTACAGAGTTGTCATTGGGGAAGCCTATCTTCAGCAGGTCCTTCCCCTTGATTTTATTTCCCATAAAAATTTGATTCTAAGGGTCGAATTAAAATTCCAATCTCTGCGTTACTCAATAATTTTCACAACTCATTTACCTCAGTAAACTCGATGCAAAAAATTATTGAAAGGCTTGATCCTGAAATTTTCTTTCAACCCAATTGGAATGCGAATAATTGTTCGATCCAATTCTTTTTAAACTTCTTGATTAGTCCTTTCGAACAGAAGAGATTTCGGGAAATTGTGGTGGTAGTAACCTAAAACAAAAAATCCGAAACCTCTAAGAGCTTCGGATTTTCATATAAAGATGATTTTAATAATCGCTATTGAAAAACCCAAAGCCCGAGCACACCAGCATCCTTGCCGGTTGGAGCTCCTAATGTCATACTGAAATTGATCATTGCTTCGGTTTTTAAAATTGTTACTACTTGTTTTCGTCGACACCATTGCGACGGCACAAATGTAACGCAAAAAAAACGACACGGTTGTGTCCGGATTGAAAAAAAGTTTGAAAGTCAATGGTTATTACGTAGTAATAAAAAAATTGCGAATTGCGTCGTGATAGCCATTGATGCTTCGATCAAGGTTTTAAAATTATCGGGATACGAGTTGCAAATCAAAATTTAATTTTTACCTGGTAAATCTTACTCAAGCCGTTTGCATTTTGATTCACATAACTCTGAAACTCATCCATGTTTTTGAAATCTTTTGATTCGATGTGAACCCGTCTGCTTGTAAAGTACAAAGTCTGTGTTTTCTCATCGTAGAACGGGCAGTATTCCATGTATTTGCTGTTGATCACCGAACCCAGGTTTTCGGCTTTCTGCCATGCTCCGTTTTGGTCTTTTTTTGCGATGTACAGATCTCCGCTTCCGAAACCACCTTCAGCGTTGTATTTCGTGTACAGCAAAAACCGTTCATCGCTGGAAATGAAAGCATTGAATTCGTATCCTGAACTATTGATGCGGTCATTCAACAGAACCGGGGAAGCATACTTTTTGCCATCCCATTCACAGAAATAAATGTCATCCTTTCCCTTCCCGGTTTTGGCATCCATAGTGAAATAAAGGTTGTTGTTTTTGCTCAATGTGGGGTAGAATTCATTGTTCTCCGAATTCACTGATTTTCCAAGATTAAGCGGTTCCGACCAGGAATCTGAAGTTGTTTTTCGTTCCACATACCAGAGATCAAAATTCTTCGCTGTCACTTTTTCTCCTCTTTCAGGTCTATCAGAAGCAAAATAAAGCCGTAAACCGTCAGTTGAAAGAAAAGGTTCCATGTAACTGTTTTCATCGCAGAAAGCGAGTAATTCCGTTTCTGTCCACTTATTATCCACTTTCCTAATCCGGGCAAGTTGAGAAATCGCACCATCGGGACTTTGAACCGTGAAGAAAGCTTCTGTTCCTTCTTTATCAACACAGAAATCGCGCACGTTCAAAAATTGATTGAGACTTTTATCGAAAAGTGTTACTACCAGAGAATCCTGGGAATAAGAGAAGGCGGTTGTGAAAAGGAAAAAGAATAGTTTGAATCGCAGCATGTTAATGAATTGTTGGAGGCGAAAGTAGTTAATTCCTGAGTTGAAAAGTTGTCCGAAAAAGCAGGATTCTTCCACTTTGGATTACATCCCGATAGGTATCGGGATCGCGATATTGTGTACCGGCCAGTCACAGCAAGGTTTCCGGGGCAAAAAAACATCCCGAAACAGACCTTATTTTATACGTTTTCTAACCTCCGGAGCCAAAAACAAAATAGCCAGTGTAACCAACGCAAAAGCAATTCCCCAACTCCTCATCCAAACAAGCATGAAGTTTGGCTTAAATCCCAGATTAACCACCACAATAACAAATGAAATAAAAAAGGTTGCTATAAAACTCATAACTATTGCAAACTTTATCTCTTGTTTATTCGGTTTTCCCATTGCTCTTTCAATATGTTAAAAAAATCCCCGGTCCCGTATGTACGGAATCGGGGATTTACTATTGTTGAATTGACTATTACGCCAATACTTCTTTCACTTTATCTGCTGCTTCCTGCAACAATACAGCTGAATGCACATTCAATCCTGAATCATCAATGATCTTTTTCGCTTCAATTGCATTTGTTCCCTGCAAACGAACGATGATCGGAACAGGAATGTTTCCAATGCTCTTGTAAGCATCAACAACTCCTTGTGCCACACGGTCACAACGAACGATACCACCGAAGATATTGATCAAAATTGCTTTTACATTCGGATCTTTCAAAATGATGTGGAATGCTTTTTCAACACGCTCAGCATCTGCAGTACCACCAACGTCTAAGAAGTTAGCCGGGTTACCACCTGAGTACTTGATAATGTCCATGGTTGCCATCGCCAAACCGGCTCCGTTCACCATACAAGCAACGTTTCCGTCCAGTTTCACGAAGTTCAATCCTGCAGCATCAGCTTCAACATCCAACGGATCTTCTTCAGAAGTATCACGCATTGCAGCGTAATCCGGGTGACGATACAATCCGTTTCCATCCAAAGTCACTTTCGCATCAACCGCAATGATCTTGTTATCTGAAGTTTTCAATACCGGGTTGATCTCGAACATCGCAGCATCACATCCTTCGTAAGCATTGTATAGGCTTACAACGAATTTTGTCATTTGCTTGAATGCTTCTCCTGACAAACCAAGATTGAAAGCAATCTTACGAGCCTGGAAACCTTGAATTCCAACACGCGGATCGATTTCTTCCTTAAAAATCAAATGTGGTGTATCGTGAGCAACTGTTTCGATATCCATTCCTCCTTCAGTGGAGTACATAATGGTGTTACGACCTTTCTCACGGTCTAACAAAACAGACATATAAAATTCTTCTACCTCAGCTTCACCCGGGTAGTAAACATCTTCAGCAAGCAAAATTTTGTTTACCAATTTCCCTTTCCCGTTTGTTTGAGCAGTTTCAAGGTGTCCGCCAAGGATTCCTTTTACTTTCTCTTCAACCTGGTCAATTCCTTTTGCCAAAACTACACCATTGGAACCTGTTTCCTGAACGATCCCTTTTCCGCGACCTCCGGCATGGATTTGTGCTTTTACCACATACCAACCTGTTCCTGTTTCTTCTGTCAATTTTTTAGCTGCAGCAACTGCATCTTCTACTTTTTCTACAACAATTCCGCGCTGGATTGCCACGCCATATTTTTGTAAAATTGATTTTCCTTGATATTCGTGTAAGTTCATGACAACTTTTTAAATTTTTGGTGCGCTAAAGGTAAACATTTAATTGGTTCGAGGTGATGGAGCACATAAAAATTCGATGGATTTGTAAAATTTCTATACATGGTTTTTCCGCTATTGTAAGGAACGATAGAAACACACCGAATCAACCAATTTGAAAATTAGATTATTTCACGAATCTTTTTTGTTTTTGTTATTTAAAAAACAATTAGTTACATTTGCCTCATGAATAGTCCAATGCATATCTGTGCTTATTATTATCAGTTTCTAAACCTAGGAACCGAATAAGTCGTTATGTAAACTTTATAGCTGTGAAGCCCGGTTCGTTTTGAACCGGGCTTTTTTTATTTACCCGTTTTTCTTTTAAAATGAAACAACAATTTGAAAAGTACACAAAAGAAGATCTGGCCGTTTGGTCTTTGTTATTCAAAAGGCAGATGAAAAACCTGGAAGGTAAAGCTTGTTCCGCTTACCTGGAATCGGTAGTGAAAATGCGCGAAGTATTAAATCCGCGCGAACTGCCTAATTTCGAACGTATCAATCATTGGTTCAAAAAGAACACCGGATGGGAAATCTATTGTGTACCCGGATTAATTGAGGTAGAAGATTTTTTCGATCTGTTGGCCGAAAAGAAGTTTCCATCATCAACCTGGTTGCGTTCAAAAGACAAACTGGATTACCTCGAAGAACCGGATATGTTCCACGATATTTTCGGACACGTTCCGCTGCTCTGCAATGCAAGCTATTCAAATTTCGTCCATGAATTCGGGAAACTCGGAAAACAGTTTAAAGGAAATTCGGAACGTATCCTGGAATTGCAGCGCTTATACTGGTTTACCATCGAATTCGGACTGATTTCCGAAAAGGATGAGCTTCGAATCTTCGGGGCCGGGATCATTTCTTCTTTCCACGAATCGATTTCCAGTCTTACAAGCCAAGATGTAACACATATCCCGTTTGACTTGAACATTATCATTCAAACAGATTTCTGTACAAGTGAGTTGCAACAAACGTACTTTGTAATCGACCACCTGGAACAATTGGAAACAGCAGTACAAACACATTCAAATACATTGAACCATGAATTGGAACATCATAGCACATCAATTTAGAACAGTTGTTCATTTCCGCAATCAAACAGAATTGGCCCGATTTGTCCTGGAAATTGCTCAACTGGCCGATCAGATGGATCATCATCCGGATCTGACAATCAGGCATTGCTCTGAACTAAGCATTTCGATCTACTCACACGACAAACAGCAAATTACACAGCGGGATCATTTGTTAAAAGAGGCAATTGATGAGTTATACACCCAGAAAGTAACCGGGTAAGCCTGAAAACAGTAGGGACAGCCACCATCACGGAAGTCCCTGCTAATTGAAAATTCGTTTTTTTTCATTCATCACCAAAGGTTTTTTCGTCCACAGTTGTTTAGTCTTCAAAACAAGAAAACAATTCTATGAAAAAACACGTATTATTTATCGCTTTCGCTTGTGCACTAAGCACTTTAAACGCACAGTCATTCCCAAATGGCGGATTTGAGAACTGGACGAATCAGACCACTTATGAAGATCCGCAATACTGGACAGGTATGAATATGATGTCCCTATTTGGTGCTGAAGAAACGGCTATCAAATCAACACAGTCACACAGCGGAACTTATGCCCTGAAACTGGTTACCAGTGTAAGTGACATCGGTGGTGACGGAGAAATGGATACGATCCCGGGAATTTTAATCCTTGGAACTTCCGATATTATGAGTGGTACAGGAACAACCGGTTATCCTTTTTCCCACAGACCAGATTCACTTGTTGGCTGGTATAAATTGATTTCTTCCGATAATGATCCTTTTCAATTACAATTCAGTTCCAGCAAATGGAATGCAGGTTCAGGCAGCCAGGAAACGATCGGATCAGCATTTTATCAGGGACAGCCAAGCTCAACTTACATACGCTTCAGTATTCCAATCACCTATGTAGATAATTCACTTCCGGATTCTATCCAGGCCTTTGTAGGTAATGCATCAAACGGGCCCGGTGTAACGAACGAATTATACCTGGATGACCTGAGTTTTGTTTACAACAGTACGGCAGGATTGGAAGAACAAAATACAACGATTCATTTGTATCCGAATCCTGTAAGCGATCAGCTGTTCATTCAAAGCGATGAACCCATACAACAGGTTTTACTGAAGGATCTCAACGGGAACATATTGCTTTCAACATCAGGAAATACAGGAACCAATCAATTACGTACTGATTTTTTAAGTTCCGGTGTCTATTTCTGTGAACTATTTTTTTCAAATGGTTCTTCCAAACAAGTAAAATTCATCAAGCAATAAATATCTGTTAGTCACCCCTACTCAGATAAGAAGGTCCCCGGAATTCCGGGGGCCTTTTTATTTGAAAAAAACTCTTTTTTTTCATCCCCTTCAACCCAAGGTTTTTGATGCGAAAATTGTTTAATAATCAAACAATAAAATTTAAATATCATGAAACGAATAATCGGAAAAGCCCACCTCTTTACAGGAATTCTTTTACTCGCAGGAAAAGTGGTAACTGCTCAGGAACCTGCTCCAAAAATGAGCAATTACCTGGAAGTTTCTTACGGACCGCATACTGCATTCAATTTCCAAAATTTCAGCACCACTAACATGGATGAGGATCAATTTCTATTCAACAATTTCAATAACCTGGGAACTTTCGGTCTCCGTTACGATCACTTATTGAATCCCAGTTTTAGTTTGGGAATTGATTTTTACTACCTGCAAAGAAGCTCCACCGGGACCGTAACTGAATTCAATACCGGGATTCAAAGCAGCGCCGAGTATATTGTTAATCGTTTTAAAACCCAGGTACGCATTGCTTATCACTTCCCGATCTCCAATCCGAATTTAGATGTGTACATTGGCGGAGGTGCCGGGATCAATAACCAAACACGAAAATTGCTTATCAATGGGACTGCAGCTTCCCGTGATGAATATCCCTCCTATTTCAATTTTCCTCTTTCTTTAAGAACTTATGCGGGATTGCGTTATTCTTTTTCGAAACATTTTGGTATGAATGCCGAACTTGGAATCGGCGGACCTCTGCTTAATGCCGGTTTTCATTTCCGTTTCTAACAATTAACCCTTCCTTTTCTGCTTTCATTAATTCCGCCTAAATTTGGCGGAATTATTTTTTTGTAAAAAAAATCACTTTTGACCCAAGGTTTTTGATTTGGGAATTGTTTATTCACTGAAACCTCATCTTTGAGTAAAGTATATGAGAACAATACAGCAGGCTTCCTTTTGGAAAATGATCCTTTTAACCGGGTTACTTATACCGGTGATCGGTCGTGCGCAAGTGTCCGACAGTACCTATAAAAAATTCAACCTTTCTCTGGGATACGGGTTGGTAAGTTATTTCAATACTCCAAACCAGGAGATAAGCTATCATTATCTGAATGATACTACAAGCAGTGTATTATCTTATCAAACAAAGATCATTGTTACTGACACAAAGATCAAACCCATTTTCATTCGTTTTGATTACAAATGGGACAAAAAGAACAGTATCGGTTTCATGGCCACTTACAATGGCTATCTCGCATCGGGCACACAAACAGATTCTATCTGGAACAATGCTTCTTCCACATTTGACATTTCCAACAAAGAGATATTTATCAGCATGCACCGTTTGCGGTTCCAGGCAGTTTATACCCGTCATTTTTTTGTTAATCGTCCAAGAGTGAATACTTATTTCTATACCGCATTCGGATTAAATCTCAGGTTCGACAAGTATAGAGTAGAAAACCAGGAAGGATCGCCAACTGATTCCGGTTTTGATCTTTCCAACGGTTTCCCCATTGCCAGCAGAATATGTTATGGCTTGCGCTACAACTTCAGCAAGAGCATGAGTTTGCTTACCGAAGTGGGGCTTGGAGGTCCGCTCTTATCCATTGGTTTAACAGCTAAATTTTAATACAACAAACAACGATCCTGTGGAAATAGAATTGATTAAGCGTTGTATTCAGGAAGACAGAAGGGCACAAGAACTCTTTTATAAGGAATGTTATGCCAAATTTATCGGCACTGCCTATCGTTATTCCAATGGAAAGGAACAGGCTGTACATTTTTTCAATCTGGGTTTCGTAAACATTTTATTGAACCTGAAAAAATACAACACCGACAACCCCTTCGACTATTGGGCCAAGCGTGTGCTTATCAATACCATCCTGAACGAATTGAAAAAGGAAAAACGTGAACACGAACGCGTACTTCCTACAGAAAATATTTCTCAATATACCCAAACGACCTGGGACGAAGAAGAGGATACTGTTATCCGGGAAAAGATCGAATTGATTAAAGAAAAAGCCAATTTATTGCCCCCGATGACCAAAAACGTATTCAACCTCTATACGATAGACGGTTACAAGCATCACGAAATTGCCAGTTTACTGGATATTAATGAAAACACAAGTATGTGGCATTATTCGGATGCCAAAAAGAAATTGCGAAAAATGTTAGACATCAATTAATCAAGCGATGGAAGATTTTAATCACATAGAACATGATCCGATCCCGGAAGGATTGGAATTCAATGAAAGCTACATGCAGGATGCCTTTGCATTGTACGATGCTGAAAAGAGCAAACGCAAACGCCGCCTGGTCATTTGGTGGATCACGTCTGCTCTTGGATTTGCTTCCATTTTACTGATCGGGATCACTGCTTTCAGCAAAAGAGATCCATTGGCATATTCCGTCAAGAAACAGGTTTCGGATAAGCAAACGGTTACACAGAGCTTGTTTGCTGATTCTGGTTCAGAAACGACACACCATACTTTACCCCGTGGAACTGAAAACACGGGCGGTAAAACACGTGGAATTACAGGAAATGCACACATTCAAGTAAAAAATACATCAACGGTTAAACCTCTTTCCAACGGGAAGTTGAATTCACCTAAAAGCAAGGTAACTCAAACTTTAAAAATCGGAAGGGGTGCTGAAAAGAAACCCGAAGGAAAAACGGTCCGGAACAGTTCTGAAACAGGAAAACCGGATCAAAGCGAGATTGATCATCAACTTGTTCATTCGAATCTAACGGTTACAGAACCGCTGACAAATGAAACAGCTAAAACGGATTCCATCTTCCGTGCGGAACCACTTGAGTTAACCATAAAACCTGCATTACTTGCATGTACGCATGACAGTATGCTTACGCTACCGGCAAACCATCCGCTTCAACAGGAAAATACGGATCAGCGCAAACACCAGGTATACCTGAATCTCGGGGTCAATACGCTCTTTGGAATAAAGGAATTAAAAAACCGGGTGACGTTCAGGGAAAGCATCGGAGTTTCTTATAATTATCAAATCGCTCCGAAAATTGCAATCGGTGCCGGTTTGGAATACCATTCTATTTCGCGGATTTCGTATAAGCGAATTATCGGTGACACTACAGATTCAGATAATACAACAACGATTTTGAACAAAACAACCCTGAATTACATCAGTTTTTTACCACAAGTTCACTATCAGTTGTGGCCGAATCATAAAATCATTGCGGGCTTTGGAATTGAATATTTGCTTACCGACCCAACTGAACGCTATGAAATTGAAAATTATACCCAGGAAAATCAAAAAAGAACAAACAGCAAACTGTACTACAGTACGTTTAATCGCTTTAATTTTTCCGTATCACTTGGATACGTCTATCAATTCAGCAGGTTTATGTCTGTCCAGGCTTCCTATCATTATGGTTTCACGGATATTACCATAAACAATAGCTTCAACAAGACATTTGACCGCAACAGCAGGTTGCAACTGGGATTAAAAATAAAATTATACTGAATAGTGGGGCGCGACACACATCAGGAATAATGTAGAAGTCACCGAAGTGTAATTAATGAGATGAAGGTAAATTACAGTTACGCTTTGGTGAATCTAATACATAAAACCGGGATGAATCGCGCCCTTACTTCATCTTAATGTGCATGTAACTTCCAGGTAGAAGTAATGTTTCTCGACGCTGCATTTTTGTTTGCTTTATCGGTCAGATCTTTCCAAACCTGTCGGATTCCTGCTTCCAAAGCCGCTTTTTCATCCTGGAATACATCCCACATAACCCGCGGGTCCTGGAAATAATGCTTCACGAAATTGGTATCAAAATCTCCCGAACGGAATGCCGGGTGCATCATCACGAATTTCCCGAAATCCAAGGTTGTTTTCAATCCGGAGATCTCGTAATTATTGATCGCAATGATCATTTTTTCCATTGCTTCTTCCCGGGTTTCTCCCCAAACAACCAATTTAGCGATCATCGGATCGTAATAGATCGGAACTTCCATTCCTTCTTCAAAGGCATCATCTACACGAGCCATGTCTTTTCTAGGTCTGCGGTACCTGTTCAATGTACCGATATCCGGAATAAATCCGTTCAAAGTATCTTCTGCATACACACGCACTTCTATGGAATGCCCGTGAATGCTTAATTCGTCCTGTAATTTGGGTAAGCGTTCACCTCTTGCTACCCGTACCTGCCACTCAACCAGGTCAGTCCCGGTAATCTCTTCCGTCACAGGATGTTCTACCTGCAAACGCGTATTCATTTCCAGGAAGTAAAAATTCAAATCGGCATCCAATAAGAATTCAACTGTTCCTGCGCCTTCGTAGTTACATGCTTTACAAACAGCAACTGCTGCTTCTCCCATTCGCTTGCGTAACTCCGGAGTTAACACTGCAGAAGGGGCTTCTTCTATCACTTTTTGGTGACGACGCTGAATGGAACACTCCCGTTCAAATAAATAAACGGTATTCCCTAATTGGTCTGCAAAAACCTGGATCTCAATGTGGCGAGGTTTTGTTACGAATTTCTCAATGAAAACCGCATCATCTCCAAAGGAAGAACGCGCTTCACTTTGGGCCATTTTCATTTGTTCTTCAAATTCTGCTACGTTCTCAACCAAACGCATTCCTTTTCCACCACCGCCGGCAGATGCTTTGATCAAAATAGGAAAACCTACTTCCGCGGCAATTTTTTTAGCTGCCTCTACGTCTGTAATTGCTTCGTCTACTCCCGGAACTAACGGAACATTGTAATTCTTTACTGCTTGTTTCGCAGAAAGTTTATCACCCATAATCTCCATCGCTTCCGGAGAAGGCCCGATGAATTTAATTCCTGCTTCCTTTACTTTTCTGGCAAAACCGGCATTTTCAGATAAGAAACCGTATCCCGGATGAATTCCTTCCACCCCCAGTTCCTTACAATATTTTAAGATCAGGTCTTGTTGCAAATAAGATTCTGAAGAAGGAGATTTCCCGACATATACCGCTTCATCAGCTTCGTGAACATGTGGTGCATTTGCATCTGCGTCCGAATAAATTGCTACGGTAGCAATGTTCATTTTCTTGAGTGAGCGAATAACTCTTCGTGCTATTTCTCCTCTATTTGCAATTAAAACTTTTTTCATAGATCACTTCAATGGCGGTAAAAATAATGAATGTGTGATTAATCATCACCAAACATGCGAATACTTTAATAACAAAATGAATGAACCTAAGGGGCCGGTTTGGGTTCTTCAGGTTCGGGTTCTCCCTGAAGGATATTATTTTCCTCCTCTTTTTCCTCTATTGGAATAGCCGGAGATTGTCCCGGAATAAAGTCCACCGGAACGCGGTTCTTACGTTTGGAATTGTTCACCTTGTTCTTCTTTCTGAACAAGTTGACGAAAAACTCAATAATTCGGGATTCCGAAATATTGTTGAACGATTCTTCGTAATGTAAACCGACACCCTGTGTAAATTCTCCCTTGTCCTTGTTGCTTAAAATTCCCTTATCATTTGATTCGTTGAAAATTGACACCCGGAATGTTCCGTCATCATTGATCAGGTATTCCAGGTTAAAAGAACCGATCAGGGAATTCTGCGCCGTACCCGTTGTTGTGTTATTGGAAACCCCCAGGGAAGTTTTCAGAATAATGTTCTGTCTTGCCCCATATGCCCGTTGTAAACCAATCTGGTAATTTTTATCCCCGGTGACCGAATTATCGTTGTACCCGACATTGATTTTCATGTCTTTGGATAATTGATCAAAGGCAGCATTCAACTGCTGGGTAATTACTTCCGCAACACCGCCGTAACTTCCATTTCCAGTGTTCCCGGTACCCTGAAAGCGGTTAAATACAAGCAAGGCAAAGAACTGCTTTTGAAGTTCATCCTTATCCGATCGGATTTTGCTTAGCACGGCTTTTCCTGACTCACTGACATTCGGGACCTCAATATCCAATGTAATAAGTGGGTTGGAGAGTGTTTGTGTAATATTCAATACGCAACGCACTTCCGATTTTGTTTCTGCAGAACCACCGATCTGATCACGATTCAATTCATCCAGACTCGCATTTACTTTGTAATACGCCTTAATATCAAGGTTTGCATCGTAAGGACTTCCTGTCCATGTAATGCTGCTTCCCTGATCGATCTGGAAGGTTTTCCTTATCGGATTAAGTACAAACTCGTATTGTCCGCTATTGATCACATATTGTCCTGTCATGCGGATCTGGTCCATATTATCTACCGACAATTGGATATTTCCACGGCCTTTCGCCTCAATAAATTCATTTGTTTGATCATTCAGGATCAATTTAATATTCGCATCCGGTGTTGCAGCAATATCCAGGTTCAGGTTTACTCCCGTTAAGTCAATTTTCTTATCCGATGCGATCGAATCGGTGTTAAAATCAATAAAATCAAACTCGTTGATTTCTTTTGCTCCATACATCGGTAAATTAACTTCCGTACCTTTTTTAGTCTTTGCAGAAACATCAATGCTTGTGTTTCCTTTTTCGATCAGGATATTCGCTGTTCCGGTAGCATACGCTTTACCGTAATAAACTGTTCCTTCTTTATAGCCGGTATTCAATACCATGAACTTATCAGTCGGAGTCAAAGGTCGTTTGCTGATCGGATCTCTGAAGCCGCCAACAGACTCATCAAATGCAACATCAAAACTCAGGGAGAAATCTTTGAAATTATTATGGAATATGGTGGCCAGTGCGTAAGCCGTATTTCCTTCATCATCCAATACAGGGAAAGCTCCGTAAATACCGTCGTTCTTACCATCAAATTTAAGCGGTCCGCTCAAACTGTAATGTGTTCCGAGAATTCCTACTTTCAACCCACCTTTTTTCAGTTGCAAATCTCCGGTAATTTCCGGTTCTTCAATACTTCCAGTTGCCTGAATAACACCTTTCAATGTTCCACTGATATCTGAAATAACTTCCGGGTCCATGAACGCATTCGTGAAGGACAAATTCATGTCTTTAAACTCAAGGTCAAAGTTAATGTTGTCTTCTTTTTTCATTGGAAGGACATACCCATTAAAATCAAAGGTTTGAAGATCCTTGTACTTTAAGTCACCGTTCAGGATAATTTTTTGCTCCAGGTCGATCCAGATCCCGTTCACATGTACATCTCCTACTTCCCTTCCTTCGAGGAATAAGTCATTCAGAATGAAATCCCCATCTACTTTAATATCCGTAAACGGTGTTGCCAGGCGTGCAGTACCGTCCAAACTTCCTTCCATCTTGATTGAAGTTCCCATCAGTGAAGAGAATTCTTCGACATGTAATTCGTGGGCATTGATCGTTAAATAATCTTCCGGATTTTCGGATAAGACGCCATTCACAGCCAGGAACTGATTGTCACGTTCCAGCATGAGGTGATTGATCTCAAAGTGCTTTTCTTTATAGATCAACTGCCCTGTATTCATGATCTCCCATCGCTTATTTTTCACCGAGAAATAAGAAGGCTTGACCTGGATATCAAATTCCCCTTCTTCACGTACATCTACAATAAAATCAAAATCAGATGTATTTGGCACATCTTTATTCCAGGTCAGATCCGTTTTATAGACATTTTTCGTCCCATCCATTGTGAGCTGGATGTTCTCAACATCCAATGAATCCCGTAACTGACTTTTGCCTGCATTTAAGGTTAGTGTTCCATTCCCCCGCGTAAACTCCTGGTGCAAAACAATATCGGTCAAATAAGCATCACTTTTCTCATTCAAGAGTTTTTCATAGCTTATTTTGGAAGATTGAATGTCCAGCATTTGGTGATGGATCCGCGAATCCAGTTCTACTTTAACAACCGTTCCATAAGCTATTTCCAGTTTCGGAACAAAAATATTGAGGAAATCCTTTGAATTCTTAATGGTTGCATTCATGTCGAAATGGTCCTTCGATTCCATTCCTTTCGGGTAAGGTTTAGGAGAAAAATAGGATGGGAAAGCATCTGAAAGGCCATTGTTTACAGCAATCGGAATGGTTTTGAAATTGATTTTTCCATTGAGGTCCGCGTCCACAATATCACTTCTCAACTCAAAGCGGTCACTTTCCGGATTTCGTTCAATATAAAGACTCAGGTCCGGCAACGTCATTTTTTTTTGCAAATCGATGAACTCGATACTATTTGCATTGATCAATCCCTCATAAGTTTCCAGTGAGCTTCCTCTCAAGTCCATATCCAGGTTTCCTTTGAACGACGATTCGGGATCTTTCACAAAATTCAACTGTCCCAGGTTGGCCTTTTCGATCGCCACCTTGAAATCAAAACGCTGTATTTCGGATACATCAACCAATCCGTTAAACGCAAGGTCCAGGTTGGGGTCATTTACTTTAAGATCAGCAGTCAATACATTTTTGATGAACGATCCGTTCGTTACGGATATATTCGAATAAGTATATTCGTTGAACCTGAACTTTGAGATCTCGCCTTCAAGTGTTTCCAATCGAATCAAATCCTTTTGACCGACAACTCCGCTTAAATATACTTGTCCGGTTACATTCCCGAAGGTTGTATTATCCAGGAATTTAGCCAGGTTAAAACTATCCACAACAATGTCGTAACGCTCATTCTTTGTACGGTTAAAGGCGTAACCACCTTCTTTTAACTTCGTGAAGGTAATTTCATTATCCAGTTGAACAGAACCCAACATCGACTGCAGTTTGTCGCTTTTCGCAATGAATTGATCCACTGAACCCCGAGCTGTTGTGTTTCGGATCTCTGCGTATTCGAGCCTGTCGATCTTCTCGTCAAAGTTCATATTATTCTTTCCGGCGGATTTAGGGAGTTTGATCTTTTCCACATCCGAAAAATCGATTAAAGCATAATCGATCCGTTGGTTAAAGTACGATGCCGAAAGGTTCCTGAAATCCGGAAGAGAATAATTTCCACGTACAACACTTCGGGTGCCAAAGCGCAGATCCAGGTTATCGATCTTCAGATCTTTTACTTTTTTGGTTACGGTGGCGCTTAAGGCAACCATTTCATTCATACCTTCCAGGGCTGTTCCAAATTGGGAGATGTCCCAAAAACTAACGCGGGAAGAATCAATTACAGCATCAAAAGTCACACTGTCCACGAAGCTATTTACTCCTTTCAGGGTGCTCATCAGCATGTTTAATTTGGAAGCATAAATAGTGGAACGGGAAGTATAGATCTGCACACCACTCAATAAAATACCTTTGTGCGGATTAATGACTGCATTTGCAAAGAGCCGCTTTAACCAAAAACCACATTTTTCCTGGGTTTGCAGGTGTTTTACCTGGAAAGCAAGAATTCCTTTTTCCTCTTTGAAATCTACGATGTGGAGGATAACGTCCTTGAACTTCAGATGGTCATAATCCATTCCGTAGGTGTTCCTACCCTTTCGGTTATCGTCATAGGAAATGGTTACCCATTCCACATCCACATTTTCAATGGTTACCTTTGGCGGATCTTTCTTGGGTTTGTTAGACTTTTTCCCTGAGAAGTAATCGGCAATAAACTCATAATTGTAATCCCCGGTAATTGTATCACGTACAATTCCAACCCTTCCTTTTAACAACCCAACACTCTTTAGGTTAATGTAATCACCACCCACATCGAAATTCTTTACCCGGACCATGATCTGATTAAGTGAAGCCAGGGTATCACCATGTAAATCACGCACGAATACATCCTTGAGATACACTTTATCGAAGAAAACAATATCGATTTTTCCGATACGCAATTCCGTATTCAATTCTTTAGATAAAAAATTGGTCGCGAGTGATCCCAAATAGGTCTGGAATTGACTAGTACGAATGGCAAAAGCAAAAAGTATGAGCACCAAAAGCACCCATTCAAAAGAAATCCCTACTATTCTACCTAGTATTTTGAGTACTTTTGCCATGTATTATATACAAATTTAACAAAGTTGAGCCAACAATCATTAGTAATTCTGGGAATTGAATCATCTTGTGATGATACTTCTGCTGCTATTCTCAAAGATGATACCATATTATCCAATGTTACGGCTACCCAAGCTATTCATGAACAATATGGTGGCGTAGTTCCTGAATTAGCGTCGCGTGCACACCAACAAAATATTATTCCTGTAGTTGACGCAGCCCTGAAAAAATCGGGGCTTAATCTTAAAGATATTGATTTAATAGCATTTACACAAGGTCCCGGATTGATGGGTTCACTGGTTGTCGGGACGGCATTTGCCAAATCCTTGAGCCTGGCTTTGAACAAACCGATGGTCGCGGTCCATCACATGCACGCCCACATTTTAGCACATTTTATCAATGAAGGAATTCCGGTTCCGCAGTTTCCTTTTATTTGTATGACGGTTTCAGGCGGACACACCCAATTGGTTCGCGTGGATTCTCCGACTGAAATGATCGTTCTGGGATCAACAATCGACGATGCTGCCGGTGAAGCTTTTGATAAGACTGCTAAAATTTTAGGTTTTCCTTATCCGGGAGGGCCTTTAATCGATCGCTATGCAAAAGAGGGAAATCCCAAAGCATTCTCTTTTGCAAAACCCCAGGTTGAAGAATACAATTTCAGTTTCAGTGGTTTAAAAACATCTGTGTTGTATTTCATTCAAAAGGAAGTAGCCAAAAACCCGAATTTTATTGAGGAAAACAAAGCGGATCTGTGTGCATCGATCCAGGATACTATCCTGGAAATCCTTTTCAAACAACTTCGGAAAGTTTCAGCAGATACCGGGATCAAAGAGATTGCAATTGCCGGTGGTGTTTCAGCCAATTCCGGATTGCGTACCAAACTCGCTGAGGAAGGCCAGAAATCAGGATGGAACGTATTTATTCCCAAATTTGAGTATTGTACAGATAATGCTGCTATGATTGCAATTGCGGGAAAATTCCTGGCAGAGAATAACCGGTTTGCAAGTCAGGACGTCAGTGCCAACGCACGTTTACCTTTTGTGAGATGATGAAAAAAGTAGAGCTCCCGGAAGCGTTTGTTGAACGCGTAAATAAGGACCCGTTCTTAGGCGATTCGCTGTTGAAGGCATTGAATGAAGAACAGCCGACATCAATCCGGATCAATTCATCCAAAGGATCTTCCGTTTTCGAAGGGCTGGAAGAAATTCCCTGGTCGAAAAACGGGTATTACCTGCAGGAACGGCCGCTTTTCACCCTGGACCCTCATTTTCATGGTGGGAGGTACTATCCGCAGGAGGCAGGTTCTCAATTTATTGATGCTATTCTGCGGCAATTGGACCTTCCGGAAGAACCGGTGGTATTGGACTTGTGTGCTGCCCCGGGTGGAAAAAGTACACTGATTGCAGACTTTCTGAATGGAAAAGGGCTGCTTTTAGCTAATGAGGTAATCCAGAGCAGATCTAAAATATTGAAAGAAAACCTCACCAAATGGGGAGCGAAAAATTCGTTGGTCAGTAATAATGACCCCTCGGATTTTGAAGGGCTGAAAAGTGTCTTCGATTGTATTTTAATTGACGCTCCATGTTCCGGGGAAGGAATGTTTCGCAAAGATCCGGATGCCCGGAATGAATGGTCTCCTGAGTCGGTGAACCTGTGTGCGGGACGGCAAAAACGGATCGTGATGGATGTCTGGGACTCTCTGAAACCAAACGGTTTTTTGATTTACTCAACCTGTACGTTCAATTCCCAGGAAAACGAAGACAATGTCCGTTGGATCCTGGAACAAACTGATTCCAAATTAGTTCCCCTGATTTTGCCTTTTGCCAAAACAGGACGTGATAATATAGGAGTTTATGCCCTTCCATCCGAATTGAAAACAGAAGGTTTTTATGTTGTTGTTATTCAAAAAACGGGAGAAGAACGGACTCAAAAAAATAAATCCCGGAAAAAGAGTACACTGACACGACTTAAGCCGGAAGCCTGGATCAAGGATTGGTTGGATGATTCAGAATCGGACCTGGTTCAATGGAATGATTATGTATTTGCCATTCCAACCGGTTCAATGGAATTAGTTGAGACTCTTCATTCCAATTTGCGGATCCTTAAACTGGGAACAGAATTGGGTGAAATTTCCAGAAAAGGCCTTATACCGAATCAAGCTTTGGCTTTGGATCCGGCTATTTTATCCGGTCGTATCCCCGATATCGCTTTAACTCGTGAACAAGCGTTGCATTACCTGAAAGGTGAGACCTTTAATCTGGAAGGAAAAACCGGATTTAATACAGTCTCTTTTGAAGGAACAAAATTGGGATGGATCAAACACCTGGGAAATCGTTTCAACAACCTGTTTCCCAAAGAATGGCGGATCCGGATGCGAATCGATTAACGTTTCGGACGGAAAAACTCCATTTTTCCTTTCTTCAAATCTCCCATGAAAATGCTTGACTCACCTAACTTTCTTCCGAATCGACCGGTATTCTGATGCAACAATACCAGTTCACCGTTTGCTTTGACTTCTTTGATCACAGCAAAGTGCTTTTCCATTTCTTCGAAATACTTTTGCCCGTTTTGCACTCCACCGAATTTCACTCCTTTAAAAGCAATAATGTCACCCGGAGAAACACATTCCTTTTTGTAATCGTAAGAAGTTCCAAACACATCATAGCCATTCCACTCTGCATGAGTTTCATTTAAAGCCACGCTCAAAACATCCCAGCATTCGCCCCTAAGAATTTTCTGCCCCATGTACGGTTTTAAAACTTTCAATATCTCTGAATTCAAAGCCGGTACCGAATCACAACTTTGAATTGCCTGTGTCTTGCCATGGAATGAAAAGACGAGTGCAAATACCAGGATGCTTAAATATTTCATGTTGTTTGTGCTATTGTATAGTATAACGCATAAATGTAAAAAAGTTAAAACGAAATTTGATATTGCAGCACCAACATATTTTTTCGTGATGTTTGAACGGCTTGTCCCAGTGAATTATTCTCAAAAACCGGCCTGTTTTGCAAGCCCAACGACAATTTAGCACCGTGAGTCCCATGGATCAGCCAGTTAAAGCCAACTTCACACATAACTGACGGATCTTTTAAAGCCTGGAATTGAGAATACTGAAGTTCCAAATAAGGCATTAAGGTTCCATTATCTTTGGCAAACAGATTGTCCTTTAATTTGTAACCCAATTGTGCGAACAGGATATTTCCGGTACCGATCATCGGGTAATTCACTCCTGTTCCATTCAAAGTTCCTTGGGAATTGACCCCGTTTGCAGGATTCATTCCATTCAGCATCCGAACATAATTCTTCCCATAATCGAAATAATTGTAAGCGACATATGCATTCAGTGCAGCGCCTTTCGGTCCTACGGGAATATCCAGAAACACGTCTGCTCCCAACAACAACAGCGCAGTCCGGCTGGTATCTCCTGATTCGGTTGTGCGCCACATTGCCTGATTTTGATGAACCCAGCCAATTCCCACATTCAGCAATTTCTTTTTTCCCAGATACGTCCCGCTCATGTACGGATTCGGTGTGGATTCCTTCTCTAAGAATTGCCAGAATAAATACCCCGAAGTCTGAGCACGCGGAGCTTCAGTATTAAAATTTGAATTCGGATTAATCGGTGGAATGGCAACCGTACTGTTTTTTACTGACATTGGTCTCGACACTGCAACCCGATAGTTCAATCGGGAAATCTCACCTTTCAAATAAAGCGATAACTTCCTTGCAAACTGATCATTCACTCCATTGGTAGCTTGCTGATAGATCGGTGCATCCAAGCCCATAATATTTGCCACTGCAGGTGAAGAGAAACGGGAGACTCCTCCCCAGGCAGTCAATCCCCCACCGATTTGCAGTTGTTTAGCAACCTTTAATTCGGTTACTGCATCGTGTAAAAAAGCACCGGTATGTCTTGGTTGCAAGAAACTGAAATTATTCTGACCGAATTGCGTGTAGAAATAGATCCGGTTCGTTAACTGTCCGAAAACCTGGATCCGCCATCTCCTGATCCCGACATCGGCAAAGTCTGATTTTGGTGTTCCGTCAATCGTTGTTCCGGGGTTAAATTCAGAGTATCGGGCCCAGGTTTGAGCCAAAAATGTACCTTTAATGTAACTGGATCCTGACTTATTGAGGTTTAATTTCAATTCGGGAATGGTTATCCTACTCGAATCTTTGGTTTGAGCTCCGGCAATGGTCGGGATCATTAACAAATAGAATCCTGCCAGTAAGTTCTTCATATGTCTTAAATTTCTTTATCTGCGTACGCTTATTTTGGTGTCCTGAAAGAACATCTGAAATAAACGAAAACAAAAATAAGCATGAGAACAACGCTTTCTACCCTGAACCGCAGATTTATTTAAAAAGTAAAACCCCGATCCGTGTATGGGACCGGGGCTATTTATATTTAAAGTAGTCGGTAATACTTATTTGAAGATATTGATTGCTCCGTTGAATGTTTTCTTGGTATCCGAATAAATGTCTTTCACACGTGCGATCCAGGAATAAGCTCCGGCCTGAACAACCTTACCGTTGTAGGTTCCGTCCCAAGCTGCATTCGGATCGTGTGTTTCCCAAATAACTTCTCCCCAGCGATCAAAGATCATCAATTCAAAATTATACTCATCAATTCCCGAAACGTAGAATTTCCATGTTTGATTAAACTCATCTCCATCAGGCGTAAACGCATTTGGAGCGTAGAAAATGATGTCACTGTTTACCGACAATACTCGTTCGATGGTATCAACACATCCTTCTGCCGTCTCAACGATCAGCTGGATGGTATACGTTGCCACTACACCTTCCGGATAATGGAACGTCGGATTTTCATATGTACTACTGTTCGGATTCGAACCAATAGCTTCCCAAGTCCAGCTTACAACTCCCGGACTTGATTTGTCCTGCATTTTCACAACTGTTTCAAAGATCGTTGTAGGGTTTGCCGACATGGTAAAGTCTGCCACCGGATTTGCAATTACTGTTGCAATTCCCGGGAACGTGTTGGTGGTCACACAACCTTGAATAGAAGTGGTTACCACGCTGATGGTATAAATTCCTGCAGCCGTGTAAGTATATGTCAAGTTCGAATCACCATAGAATATACCCATGTCGCCATTTCCAAAGTCTACTACTACCGAATCAATCTCATCACTGTTATTTGACTGGTTAATGAAGATAAATTCACCAGGCAAACAAGAATATGGAAGATTGGATACATAACTTGGGATAATTGCTTCAGGGAAAGTAATTGTCATACAAGAATCTGTACTTGGGGAACCGCATGTTTCGGTCAGCTCCACGCAATATTGTGTATTCGTTGCAGCCGGGTCGACCGTAATTGAATTTCCTGTACCGATTACAGTTCCGTTTTCCCTCCATGTGAAAGTATAATATTGACTTCCATTACCACCTGCTCCCTGAACATTCAATACAATGGATGCTTCGGGACAGATGATCGTGTCTGGTGTAAGACTCGTAATTTTCAATGCGGTAGGTTCACCGATCGTTGCAGTTGTTGTAATTACGCAGTTATTTGCATCCGTAATTGTCACCGTGTGTGTTCCCGCATATAAATCATTTGCCAATGGTCCTGTTGAAGCAGAACTATCCCACGAATAAGTATAGGGAGCGGTCCCATCAACAACACTGATCTCAATAATTCCATCATTCATGCTGTTACAAGTCACATCCTGCTGGTTGATAATCGTTGATACCATACCTGGAATTTCAGTAACTACTACTTCAACCGTATCCGTACAACCCGATGATAAAGAAGTTGTGACCACACAATGGTATGTTCCTGCTGTTAAACCTGTAGCTGTTTGCGTTGTTTGTCCGCCTGCATCATACCAGTTATAAGAAACCACACCCAACGGCGGAGTCATTGTTGCTGTTGCCGTTCCATCGTTTCCTCCAGGACAACTTACTAAAGTGGAGGACCCACTGAATGTTGCATTCGTATTTGGTACATTGACGTTGACATTTACACTACACCCCATCGCATCTGTAATCTGTACAGTATATGGACCGGAAACAAGGTTCGTCGCCGTTTGAGTTGTCTGTCCGCCCGGGCTCCACAGGTAGGTAAACGGAGCCAAACCTTGATTAGGATTGGCTGTTGCAGAACCAACACCACCAAAACAGTAATCGGTCGTTGCGGTTGCTGTACCTGTCACAACCTGTCTCGTAATAAATGTTGTATCACTCACACCACCAACTGCGGCATTACACGCAGCAGCGGTCAGATAATATCCGGTTGTTCCGGGTGGAACTGTTGTAACATTCAAAACACCGTTATTATAAGGCCATAAACCTCCGGCTGTACTTGTCCATTGAATGCTGTTGTTTGATGTAGATGTAACCGTATAGTATGGAACGGTAGCTACGGAATAATTGGATGTATTGCTTGGTGAAACGGGAGTAAATCGTTTACCATCCTGGTTTGCAATCCAAACACTATTGTTTCTTCCCGGTGTGATTGTAGCAACCGTTCCGGCTGCATTTTCAACGCCTTGAATAGCCAAACCTCCGTTCCAGCTGGTACAACTTGGTTTTTGACCAATCATCATATCGATTATGTTACTTGTCTCATAGAAAATGATTGCTCCGTAATAACAAGTATTCTGACATTGGAAAGCATTTACACTTTCATACAACACAACAAACTTTCTGTTTGGTGCAGTTCCAATAGTCTGATACTTAATCGGTCCGATTGGTGCCTGGGAAGGATTAATATCAGAATAAAAGAGCATTGCTGAGTTTCTTGCTGTTGTTAAAGTGGTGTTCGGAAGCGTTCCCATACCAACCAGGCTCCAGGGACAACCATTGTTTGCGTTACTTGCATTGAAGCTGATCAAACCGTTTGACCCGATCACGCAACTGGTATAATTTGTTCCATAGAAATTAAAACTGAATCCCATTGGAATGAGTGCCGAAAACATATCATCCGACAATTGAGGAATAGTGGTTGCATTATCTAAAGTAATTCCCGACCCTATAATCGGGCCTCCCCCTGAACAATTTGTTATCTGAACCGTTTGACCGGCACAAACCGTAGCATCCTGCCCAAGACATAAAGTCACCTGAGCATTTAATACACTGTTTGAAACAAACAACAACGTACATATTAAAATTATCTTCTTCATAATTACCTTATTGTGTTGTTTTTAAAACGAAATTTTTAAGCCCAGGTTGCTTAAAATGCATGCAAAAGAAAAAAAACAACGGATAATTACGTTAAATAACTAAAATTCTACATAATTATTTCATCTTCAAATCATTGAACTTTTATTTAACACCTTAAAAAAGGTCCAAACTTTTGTACAAAAAAATCCTGTCTCAGCTAGGCTGGACAGGATTTCCGATTTATATATTAAAGTAGTTGGTATTTACTTAATAATATTAATTGCTCCGTTAAAGACTTTCTTGTTATCCCAATAAAGGTCTTTCACTCGTGCAACCCAGGTATAAGCACCTTCTTTAACCGGTACACCATTGTATGTTCCGTCCCAAGCAGAATTTACATCGTGCGTTTCCCAAACTACTTCTCCCCAACGATTGAAGATCATTAATTCGAAATCGAACTCATCTATTCCTGCAACATGGAATTTCCATGTCTGGTTAAATTCATCCCCATCAGGTGTAAATGCATTCGGAGCATAGAATATAATATCGCTGTTTACGGTCAAAATTCGTTCAACGGTATCGATACATCCTTCCGGAGTTTCCACGATCAACTGGATCGGGTAAGTTGCTACAATTCCTTCAGGGAAATGGAACGTCGGATTTTGGTATGTACTGTTGTTCGGTTCGGAGCCAGGTGAGTCCCAGGTCCATTTGATCACACTCGGACTTGATTTATCCTGCATTTTGATTACCGTTTCAAAGAAAGTAGTCGGATTTGCGGACATGGTGAAGTCAGCTACCGGATTTGCGATAACATTCGCGATTCCAGGGAATGATGCGGTTGTCACACATCCTAATTCTGACGTTACTACTACATCAATTGTATAAATTCCGGCAGCGGTGTAGACATAATGAATGCTATCATTTCCATATACAATTCCTTCAGCTCCGTTTCCGAATGTAACCATTACCGAATCAATCGGATCATCATTATCAATCGAATTCGGATCCAAGTAGAATGTCAAATCTCCAGGCAAGCAAGAATATGGTTTATTCGCATAATACACAGGAGCCAATGGTGTCGGGAAATTGATCATCATACAAGTGTCTGCACTTGGAGAACCGCATACTTCCGTTAATTCCACACAGTACTGTGTATTTGTTGTTGCAGGATCAACCGTAATAGATGTACCTGTTCCGATCACTGTTCCGTTTTCTTTCCACGTAAAAGTATAATTTGAATTTGCTGGTCCGTTCCCACCAACACCAATCACACTGATTGTAGTTGAAGCTTCCGGGCAAATAATCTGATCCGGTGTTACGTATGTAATTTGTAAAGCCGGTGGTTCAGTTAAAGTTTCACTCTCTGTAATGATACAACCATTTGCATCTGTAATGGTTACCGTACTCATACCTACAAACAAATCGTTTGCCGTTGCAGTGGTTGAAGCTGAATGATCCCATGAATAACTGTAAGGAGGTGTTCCCTGAGAAACAGCAACTGTTAAAGCTCCGTTATTTGCTGCATGGCAGGATACAGGAGTAATGTTTGTAAAGTTTGCAATCATTCCAGGAATCTCTGTTACAGTTACGTTTACGGTTCCTGTACATCCGATAGTTGAAGTAATCACACAAGAGTAAGAACCGGCAGATAAACCTGTAGCCGTTTGTGTAGTTTGAGCTGCAGGGTCATTCCATGCGTAAGATAAGGTTCCTACAACAGGAGCCATATTTGCAGTTGCAGTACCATCAGCGCCTCCCGGACATGAAACTACTGTTGTAGTTCCGGAATAAGCAACCGGGTTCGCACCTACTGTTCTGGTAACTGTTCCTGTACATCCGTTTGACAAAGTAACAGTACAAACATATGTTCCCGGTAAAAGTCCTGTAGCAGTCTGTGTTGTTTGAGCCGCCGGATCATTCCATAAATATGTAGCAGTAACTCCCGCGCTTGTCGGATTCCCCGGAATACTGTAATTCGCTGTTGCAGTACCGTTTTGTCCCATAGGACAAGAAGCATTGGTACTTGTTCCGCTATAAGTTGCATTGATATTTGCTACAGTCACTGTAGCTGTTGTCGGAGGGACTGCTACACCGGTAGTTGGGTTCGGGCTTGAAGTAACCGTAACAGTGTAAGTTCCCGGAGCAACGTTATTTACAGTTTGAGTCGTAGGGTTCCCGGGAATATTCCAGGAATAAGTATAAGGTGCAAATCCTCCGTTTGCGGTAACCGTTACAGAACCTGTAGCCTGGTTACACGTTGCAGGTGTAGAGGTAGCAGTCGCATTGAAACTGATTGCATTACAGTTAACTGAACCTGTTGAAGGATTGCTTGTATTTGGCTGTAAGCTGATTGTTCCCGGAGATCCGTTGAAGTTTGTTACCAAAAGGATGTAAACCTGTCCGGCAATTGCACCTGTAATATCCACTTGTTCGGTGGAAGAAGCTGAATAAGAACAGTCTACTGTCGGAGTTCCAGGCCCGATCGGGCAACCCGCTGCAACACTTGTATAAGGTCCGTATAATGCAAAATCCACATCAATACCGGTCCCACTTGCTGTTGTTTGAGTCAAGGTTAAGTGAATACTTCCACTTGTTCCGATTGAGAATGCCAACCAGTTTGCATTTGGGGTTGATCCTAAACATTGATAACTTCCCATACTCGGGACTCCCGTATTGCTGGCATAAGAACCAGCAGTTGAGCAACCTGCCTGATTACAGTTCGCACCAGGTGCAAGCTGTGCAAAAGCATTCAAATTTAAAAGTACCCCTAAAGAAAGCAGGGCTTTTTTGATTGTTTTCATATATATAAAATCCTCTTTTAGTAATGGGTTAGATTGAATATTCTGCAACGTATCCGGTAATAATACCGTTCAACGATTGAAGCAACGTTTGGAATTCTTCTTTCGTTAATGCAGCTTGTGATTCCAAAACCAAGGAAGTTCCGTCTTCACTTAATACAAAGGAAATAACTCTGGAATCATTTGTTAATACGGTTTCCAAAGCAGACTTCTGAGAAACGCCAATTCCTGCCAAGCCAATAACATGATGTGCTTTTACACCTGTCAGGATATCGATACCAGAAATTTTGTTTTGATTCATGTGATTTTGAACTTCAGAACTTGACAGGTCATAGATCTTCTCATAGACCTGACCGAAGGATTTGAAGGTCAAAAAAACGGTGCTGAATACGACTAGTAGCAAATATTTCTTCATTTTAGATTATTGTTATTCATGCAAAAGACGGAATTATTAAAATTAGGTTGTCTCGTACTTTTTATAATATTATCAATTCCTTCATTTCAACAATCAAAACGGGGTTCACATCGATTAATTTTAGATTACTCTATAATGTTCTATAAAAGTTCGGCTTCATTTTTAAAATTAATTACATTTGCCCCAAGTAAATCAAAAGCATTAAATAATATGTCAAGTAAATACCAAGCACAGATTGACGCTTTTATGGAAAAAGTGAAAGCTACCAACGGTCATGAAGCAGAATTTTTGCAAGCTGTTCATGAGGTTGCTGAAGCAGTTATTCCTTTTATGGAGGAAAATCCGAAATATAAGAGCGCAAAAATTTTGGATCGTATCGTTGAACCGGAAAGAACAATCATTTTCCGCGTTCCGTGGTTGGATGATAAAGGTGAAATTCAGGTAAACCGTGGATACCGTGTAGAGTTCAACTCAGCGATCGGGCCATACAAAGGAGGACTTCGTTTCCACCCTTCTGTGAACCTTTCTATTTTAAAATTCTTAGGATTTGAGCAAATTTTCAAAAACTCATTGACTACACTTCCAATGGGAGGTGGTAAAGGAGGTTCTGATTTTGATCCTAAAGGAAAATCAGATAATGAAGTAATGAAGTTCTGTCAATCATTTATGACTGAGCTTTCCCGTCATATTGGTGCTGATACGGATGTACCTGCCGGAGATATCGGTGTTGGTGGTCGTGAGATCGGTTACATGTTCGGTCAATACAAGCGTATCCGTAACGAGTTTACAGGTGTCTTAACTGGAAAAGCACGCAACTGGGGTGGATCTTTGATCCGTCCGGAAGCTACCGGTTACGGAACGGTATATTTCGCAAAAGAAATGTTGGCTACTAAAGAGGATTCTTTCTTAGGGAAGACTGTTGTTGTTTCCGGTTCGGGGAACGTAGCTCAATATGCTTGTGAAAAAGCAACTCAATTGGGTGGTAAAGTGGTTACACTTTCTGATTCATCCGGATATATTCACGATGCTGAAGGTATCGACGCTGCGAAATTGGCATTTGTTATGGAATTGAAAAACGTGAAGCGTGGCCGTATTGAAGAATACGTAAAACAATACCCTAATGCGAAATTCGTTGCAGGAAAACGTCCTTGGGAAGTTAAAGCTGACATCGCGTTGCCTTGTGCTACTCAAAACGAATTGAACGGTGATGAAGCAAAAATGTTGATCGCAAACGGAGTAATCTGTGTTGCTGAAGGAGCTAATATGCCTTCTACACCGGAAGCAATCGCTGCATTCCAGGCTGCAAACGTATTGTTCTCTCCTGGAAAAGCATCTAACGCTGGTGGAGTTGCAACATCCGGTTTGGAAATGTCACAAAACTCATTGCGTTTGAGCTGGACTGCTGAAGAGGTAGATGCTAAATTACACGGAATCATGGTTTCAATCCACGAAGCTTGTGTGAAATACGGTAAAGACGCCAAAGGAAATGTTGACTACGTGAAAGGTGCAAATATTGCAGGTTTCGTGAAAGTTGCAGATTCTATGATTGACCAGGGATTGGTATAATCGAAAAAATAAACTATATCTCAAAACCGCTTTCGTTCATTCGGAAGCGGTTTTTTTGTTCCGTCGATTTATATTTTTCCTCCCCCTTAATCCCCCTCCAAAGGGGGAACAACCAATTTTCCCTTCTTTTTAGGTCGATTTTCAATTCGGAATTCGGAATTCGTAATTCGCAATTCAGTACATTTGCGTGCGAGATTCACTATGGAAAAAGAAAAGACAAAACGATTGATTGATTTTGATCGAACAGGGTTTGACAACGAAGAACTTGTCACTATATATAAGGCTATTGCAAAACCGCGATTGATCGAGGAAAAAATGCTGATTCTCCTTCGCCAGGGAAAAATTTCCAAGTGGTTTTCCGGCTGGGGACAAGAGGGTATTTCCGTGGGATCTGCCTATGCAATGAAAGAGGAGGAATTCATTCTTCCCATGCACAGAAACCTGGGGGTTTTCACGACACGTGGAATCCCATTAAATCGACTTTTTGCCCAATTCCAGGGAAAAATGTCCGGGTTCACGAAAGGACGCGACCGCTCCTTCCATTTCGGAGCTAAGGATTACAATATTGTAGGGATGATTTCCCATTTGGGCCCGCAATTAGGAATTGCTGACGGGATTGCACTGGCAAACAAATTAAAAGGAAACAACAACGCTACGATTGTATTTACAGGTGACGGTGGTGCATCCGAAGGTGATTTTCACGAATCATTAAACGTTGCGGCGGTTTGGGATCTTCCGGTAATTTTTGCGGTTGAAAACAACTGCTGGGGCCTATCTACTCCAAGTATTGAGCAATTCCGATGCAAGCAATTTATCGATAAAGGAATCGGCTATGGAATGGATGCATTCCAGGTTGACGGAAACAACATATTGGACGTTATTCGCACGGTGCGTAAGATTGCAGATTCGATCCGTCAAAAACCACGTCCGTTCTTATTGGAGTGTATGACTTTCCGCATGCGCGGACACGAAGAAGCTTCGGGAACAAAGTATTATCCTGATGGAATCCAGGACGAATGGGCAAAGAAGGACCCTGTTACCAATTACGAACTTTATTTATTGGAGCAAGGAATTTTGACGGAAGAAACGGTTGCTCAGATCCAGCAGGAAATTAAAGATGAGATTCAAAACGGATTGGAAATCGCATTTGCAGAAGGCCCGATCGAAGCAGATCTTCAAAGAGAACTGGACGATGTTTATGCCCCATTCACTCAAACTGTAATTAACCCGGTAAGTGATGCGAAGACCGAAAAACGCTTAATTGATGCAGTTTCAGATGCGTTGAGAGAAAGTATGGTCCGTTATCCTGATTTAGTGATCATGGGACAGGATATCGCTGAATACGGCGGTGCTTTCAAAGTTACGGAAGGTTTTGTAGAGCAATTCGGGAAAGGTCGTGTGCGCAACACACCAATCTGCGAATCAGCGATCGTTGGAGCAGGATTAGGTTTATCTATTGCAGGAATGAAGGCTATTGTAGAAATGCAATTTGCAGATTTCGTGACTTGTGGTTTCAACCAAATCATCAATAATTTGGCTAAAATACATTGGAGATGGGGACAAAATGCAGACGTAGTTGTTCGTATGCCGACAGGAGCAAATACTGCTGCCGGACCTTTCCACAGTCAAAGTAACGAAGCATGGTTCTTTCACACTCCCGGACTGAAAGTGGTTTATCCTGCTTTTCCCGGAGATGCAAAAGGATTATTGAATGCTGCCATTGAAGATCCGAACCCGGTATTATTCTTCGAGCATAAATTCCTGTACAGAAGTATTCGGGAAGACATTCATGATGATTACTATACAACAGAGATCGGGAAAGCCGGTTATGTTCGTAAAGGAGAAGATCTGACTATCATTACTTACGGATTAGGAGTTCACTGGGCTATGGAAGCTTTGGATGCACATCCGGAAATTTCTGCGAATTTAATCGATTTGAAAACCTTACTTCCTTTGGATACGGAAACGATCTATGAAGCTGTTCGTCAAACAGGGAAAGTCATTGTATTGCACGAGGATTGCATGACAGGTGGAATCGGGGGAGAATTGGTTGCCCTGATCAATGAAAACTGTTTTGACTCACTGGATGCTCCGGTGAAACGTGTAGCATCTTTAGATACACCTGTTCCGTTTGCTGTAGCATTGGAAAAACAATTCCTTCCGGCAGAACGATTCAAACAGGCATTGATTGAATTGTATGAATTTTAATGAGGCATAAAAAACATGTAGGGACGCGAAGCATCGCGTCCCTACATGTTTTATCCAAATAAATATCAAAACAAAACGGCGTCTCGGTTAACCTAGACGCCGTTTTTCTATAATCAATTTGATTTTAATCCTTCACCACCGTATATCCCGGGTATTTCGATTTATCGAATACAAATTTGCTGTCTTCGATAGCCGGATTTGAGGTGAATTTTGTCATTGTAAATGTAGACACTGTTCCGTCATTTGATTTCAGGATTGCCTTTTTCAACTCATTGTCTTCTTTTGCAATGTATACAATAATCGTATGGTAATTTGCTTTCTTCGGGTTTTTCGGATACAAATAGATTACATGTACCTTTTCACCTCCCAGCGTTTCTTCTTTCTCGTATTTGCTTTTGAAGCCGGTTTCCCAAATAGTCATCAACTTTTTCGGGTTAATGGATTCTTCGTCAGCCCCGGAAGCATCGGTTTCGTAAACTGTTTTCTCTTCTTTTACAATACTCCAGGTTTTTATTCCATTTGATATCAATGTCGTTTCACCATAGGTTGCACTAAACTTATCTCCCTTCACCCAGCCTTTTCCGGACATGTTTGTATTTGTTCCGTTTGTGCTGTTCTTGATCGTTGCACTAAATTCCACATAGAACGTTTTCAGTCCTTTTATTTTAGCAGAGACTTTATCAAGGATTCCGTCCGCTTTTGCATCCTGGCTGTATACCAAGGTACTTCCCAATAAAGTCAGGCAAATAATTAAGTATTTCATGTTTCACAATTTTCTGTGCAAATATCAGAAATTGTGCCAAGAATCCTGTTACATAATTAAAATAATTATCAATTATTGAATTGAGAAATTGTCAAGGGTTTAACGGAGTAACAATCGTTTTTAACCTTTGGTTCACGAATTAAAATTGATCTATTCCAACCTTTTAAACTATTTTGAACTTAAAATTTAGCTGATACCTTTTGAGCGCAGGAATTCTTCCAAACTTTCCACATCGCTGAACAATACTTCCCGGGCTTTGCTTCCCTGGAATGGTCCGATAATCCCGTATCCTTCCAATTGGTCAACGATTCGTCCGGCCCTGTTATAACCCAATTTCAATTTACGCTGCAACAAGGAGGCTGATCCCTGGTTATTAATTACCACGATACGCGCTGCGTCTGCAAACATCGAATCAATTTCATCCAGGTCAATGTCCCGGTCTTCTCCCCCGTCCGCTCCAACATATTCAGGAAGGATCAGGGCTTCCGGATAAGCTCTTTGTTCACCGATGAATTTACAGATATCTTCTACTTCCGGTGTATCGGCGAAACCACATTGTACACGAATTAAATCCTGACCAAGTGAGATCAACATATCCCCACGACCAATTAATTGATCTGCTCCGGAAGAATCCAGGATCGTACGTGAATCTATTTTGGAAAGTACCCGGAACGCAATACGAGCCGGGAAATTTGCTTTGATCATACCGGTAATTACGTTTACGGAAGGACGTTGAGTTGCCACGATCAGGTGAATACCAATTGCCCGGGCCAACTGTGCCAAACGTGCGATCGGGTGCTCTACCTCTTTCCCTGCGGTCATGATCAAATCTGCAAACTCGTCGATCAGGACTACAATATATGGTAAATAACGATGTCCTTTTTCCGGGTTCAGTTTACGGGCTTTGAACTTAGCATTTTATTATTTAATGGTACGATCCTGCGATTCTTTCAACAACTCTTAGCGATTGTCCATCTCAATACACAAGGAGTTCAAGGTATTGACAACCTTTGATGTATCCGTAATGATCGCATCCTCTTCTCCCGGGAGTTTCGCCAGGAAATGGCGCTCAATGCGGTTGTAAAGTGTTAATTCTACTTTCTTTGGATCGACAAGAACAAATTTAACCTGTGCCGGATGTTTCTTATAGAGAATTGAAACCAGGATCGCATTCAATCCAACGGATTTACCCTGTCCTGTAGCCCCGGCAACCAATAAGTGAGGCGCTTTTGTCAAGTCGAAGGTATAGGTTTCGTTCGTAATTGTTTTACCCATTACAATCGGCAATTCGAAATCGGAATTCTGAAATTTTTCCGAAGCAATCAGTGATTTCATGGAAACCATGTCCGGTTTACTGTTCGGAACTTCAATACCAATAGTCCCTTTCCCTGGGATCGGAGCAATGATGCGAATTCCCAAAGCCGATAAACTTAAAGCGATATCATCTTCCAGGTTCTTGATCTTTGAAATACGGACTCCCGGAGCAGGCACAATCTCGTACAAAGTAACAGTCGGACCAACGGTTGCCTTGATCTTCGCAATATCGATCTTGTAATGCGATAGGGTTTCAACAATCTTGTTCTTGTTATCTTCCAATTCCTGTTTGTTGATCGAAACCTGTCCGTTTCCATAATCTTTCAATAAATCGATCGGTGGAAGGAGGTAACCGGAAAGTTCCAGTGTAGGATCGTAATCCCCGTATTCCTGGCGAATGGAATTGAACTCATCATCCGAAAGCGTAGCGTCCGTTTTAGCGATACTTACTTTGAAATCGCCTTCTTCATCCTCATCGTCCTCTTCAACCGGTTCTTCGATTTCAGTATCCAGCTCCGGCTCTTCTTTTTCAGCACCGGATTGAATCACAATGAAGCTATCGTCTTCTCCGTCGCCGTAAGATTCGTCTTCTTCCTCTTCTTCATCGAAATTTACTTCTGCAGCTTCCTGATCTGTACGGATCTGGTCTTCACGAATCGTGTTTACCACATGAATATCTGCCATATTTGCCGGTTGTGGCTGATCGTCTTCGAAGAAGGATTCTTTTGCTCCTTTTGCCCGGTTCCACCAGGACATGATGTCTGCATTGAATAAAACAACCAGGACAATCCATAATAAAGCTACAATGGCAACAAAACTTCCGAAACTTCCGATTGTCAATTTCAGCCATTGATTGATTGCAAAGCCGAATGTTCCTCCCAGATAATCAATGTGTTCAACGAAATATCCCAGGAAGATCGAACTCCACACCATAAACAGAACTGCAACTGCAATAGAACGTCTGATCGGAAGGAGCAGAATATTCAGGGTCCATTTAAACCCGATGAGAAAAATGATAAACGAAATGGCAAAAGAAGACACCCCAAACCACCGATACATAAATAAGTGGGCCATCCAGGCGCCGAATTTACCCAACCAGTTTTCTACAGGTTCGGGATTACTATCAAAAAGAAACCCAAAGAGAGAGACATCCAGCACGCGGTCCTGATCTGAGGTCCAGGTGAAGAAATAGGAAAAACAGGAAAGGAAGGTGAAAAAGGAGAATAAGATCATCGCAATCCCCAGGATTGTTTTGAACCTTTTTTTATCGAAGCGATTTGACAGACGATCCAACAATGCATTATCGGACGGCTTGCGTTCTTTCGCAGGCTTTCCTTTCGGATCTTTTTTTGTCTTTTCTTCCGTTGTTTGCTCGCTTTTTTGCCTGTATTCGTTTTCCAATGCCATTCTTCACGAAGTATCCTACGAAGATAACGACATAAAAGGGCTTTGGTTAAAGGCGTTCGATTTAACTATAAACAAACTACTGTTCATTATTCGAATAGAAGGCGCGCATGAATTCCTCGAAGCTGATACGCTTGTAATCCGAAGGAATTCCAAACAAATCACGGTTTACCTGTTCGTCTTTTTTCTCGATCAATTCATAATGGATCAAACCATCTTGTGAAGGAATGTAATAATCCAATGCCAATCCTTTTACTTCCGGATAAACCTGGAGGTATTTATTCCCAAGTTTTTTGGAGAAATAGCAATAAAATCCTTCCGTATTTTCATCTTTCACCAGGTATTTTTTTGCTTTTAGCCCGGCAATCTTTTTCGATCCCATTTTTTTGGTAACCGTATAGGTTTTCCGGACAGTATCTGTTTTCTTCGAAAGGTCCGTATGGATTGCATATTTATTCCCATCCAGTTCCAGCAATAAATAAGCTTTATTGAGATTCATATTCCGGATGTATACCTGCACCCCGAATTGCTCCGTTTCCGTTTCCACACGAACCACCGTATCATTGGTATAAAGTGTCACATTCCAGGATTTCCAGACAACATTTGAATCGGGAGCCATTACTGTGGCTTTGTACTTCAAAATACCTGAAAAGGCTTCCTGAGAAAATCCCGAAAATGTAGTGATAAATAAAATGCTGATAACAGCAAATAATCTGTTCATACTATTCAAATGTTGCAAATAAACTATTCATTTTTTGGTTGTACTCGTCATAAGTGATCGATGTACCTTTTGCCGGCAAAGTAAACAACTGTTTTTTGGATTCGTCTGCTTTCGGGATAAACTTTATTGCTTTGTAGTCCATTCGAATCCCGAAACGGTCAATGGAGTACGCCAGGAGAACTCCAGGCACCTCATTGAATGTATTGTACCAATTGGGGTTCTTCAATTCAATTTCTTCGGTATACCAAAGCGTGATCACATCTTTTTTATCTTTCTGATTCACGGCAATTGCTTTCTTCACATTAAAACCGGCCAGTGTATCTGTTTCCTCCGTAAAGCGAATATCATATTTACTTTGATCGTTTAACATTTTTCGAATCTCATCCGGTGTCAGTTTTGTTTTAAATGCTTCTTCACCGTATTGGAAATAAATGTCCATTTGATTTTTGTTACAATCAAAAAGCAAAATGTTTTGAAAGTTTCCGCGACTGATGTCGTTTCTCACTATTCCATTTTTAAAACTGATTTGAATTTCCTTGGGCAAAATATTGTATAAGAATACGTTCTTCTTGTGATTCGGATAATCTGCAGAATAAATGATTGTTCCCTCATTGATGACTTCTTTTTTCGAAGTACAGGAACATAACAGAAGAATGCAAATTCCCAGGTATAGGAATGAATGCTTTACCAACATATAAGATCTTTAATACGAACCTGATACGACAAATTGTTGAAAAGGTTTCAGGAGCTTGGATAACTTAAGAGAGTCAGACTAAACCAAATATGTATTTTTGCGCTATTAACAATTTGTTATGCATCGGAAAATTGAAATCATTGTAAACAACTCGGAACTTGCAGCAGGAACCAGGGGAGCGTCGCTGGGACCAGGAGCTATCATGACAGCGGCCAGGAAAATAAACAACCCGTATTTCGGAATCTACCCGCTTCATCCTTTGCCTGATTACAATCGATTTTTAGATCAAAAGAATGAGACCGAATTCGCAAAGAACCTGCTTGGTTTCAAGCTGGTATTCGAATCCGTTGCCGAAACAACCCGAGACTTGCTAAACAAAGGATCATTCCCTTTAATTCTTGCCGGAGACCATGGTTCTGCAGCAGGAACAATTGCAGGAATCAAAGCCGCGTTTCCTGAAAAACGCCTAGGAGTTGTCTGGATCGACGCACATGGAGATTTACATTCCCCCTATACGACTCCATCGGGGAATATTCACGGAATGCCTTTGAGCCTTTCGTTGGGAAATGACAATTTGGGATATAAACGCAATGCCCCTTCAGAACAAACAGTTACTGTCTGGAACGAATTGAAACACAAATACACCAACGCTTCCAAAGTCAAACCTTCCGACCTGGTCTTTATTGGTGTAAGAGATACGGAATACGAGGAAAACCAATTAATTGCAGAAAACCACATTACCAATCATACGGTAGAATTGGTTCGCAAAGAAGGTGCACCGGCAATTGTGCAACGTGTTTTGGAGCAACTGGAATCCTGCGAACTGATCTATGTTTCCTTTGATGTCGATTCAATGGACCCGGAAATTACCTCATTCGGAACGGGAACTCCGGTTGGAAACGGTATTTTCCCGGAAGAAGCGGAAGAAATATTAACTTTGCTGGCCCGAAATCCAAAAACGGTGTGTATTGAATTCGTTGAAGTAAACCCGTGCCTGGATAACAAGGTAAATGCTATGGCAGAAACTGCATTCTCTTTATTGGAAAGTGTGACCGCTGCGCTGAATGGTTAAAGAGTTCAAAAGGTTCAAATCTTCTTCGCTCTACGAGCTTCGAAGGTTCAAAGAGTTTAAAAGATTCAATTTGAACATTTGAACATTTGAACATTTGAACATTTGAACATTTGAACATTTGAACTATCAATAAAAACAAATAAAAACAAACAGTCCTGATGGAAGATTTAATCAAGTCGGCAATTATTGAAAAATCAAATTTCTTGTTTGGTTTTGAATGTTCTGACTCGCTGATTCAGTTTCAAAAAACAAAAAAAGAATTCGAAGGAGATACCACGCTGGTATTGTTCCCTTTGATGAAACTTGCAGGAAAGGCTCCGCAAGAAATTGGAAAAGTGCTTGGTGATTTTTTAAGGGATGATATTCGCTGTGTGAGCGATTATTCAATTATCGGTGGATTCTTAAACCTAAGTTTCCCGAATAGTTATTGGACACAGCAGTTGAGCGAAATCGATTCCAATGCACGATTCGGATTGGCTGAAAAGAACTCCAAACCGGAGATCATGGTGGAATATTCGTCTCCGAACACCAATAAGCCGCTGCATTTAGGTCACTTGCGGAATAATTTCCTGGGTTATTCTGTAGCCCAAATTTTAGACGCTTATGGACATAAAGTAATCAAAACACAGATTATCAATGACCGTGGGATTCACATCTGCAAAAGCATGCTTGCCTGGCAAAAATTTTCACCTCTGAATGAAAAAGGAGAACGTGAGAATCCGAAGAACACAGGAATGAAAGGTGATAAACTGGTAGGGAAATACTACGTGGAATTCGACAAGCAATTCAACGCGGAAGCCAAAGAAATCATTGCTCAGTGGAACGCAGGGAAATTCGACGGATACCCGGAAGCGACGATTGCCAAATACCATGAGTTTACCGAAGCAAAAGCGGGTAAGGATGAAAAAGCGATTGCGGACCTGGACGATAAGATCAAAGAACTGGCTAAAAATGAAACTTCTATTTTGCGCGAAGCCAAGGATTTACTGGTTCGCTGGGAAGGAAGAGACCCTGAGGTGTATTTGCTTTGGACAACTATGAACGGTTGGGTTTATGATGGTTTCAACCAAACCTATGAAAAAATGGGGGTTGATTTTGACCGTTTGTACTACGAATCCGATACGTTCATTCTTGGAAAAGACCTGGTAAACGAAGGGTTGAGTAAGGGTGTTTTCTACCAGAAAGAAGACGGTTCTGTTTGGATTGACCTGACGGGCGACGGGCTGGACCATAAGTTGCTGTTGCGTTCAGACGGAACTTCGGTTTACATGACCCAGGATTTGGGAACCGCCGTAGACCGCTTCAATGACTACCCGGAATTAACCGGAATTATCTATACCGTTGGGAACGAGCAGGATTATCACTTCAAAGTACTTTTCCTGATCCTGGATAAATTGGGTTATTCCTGGGCAAAATCCTGTTTCCATTTATCTTATGGAATGGTTGATTTACCGTCCGGGAAAATGAAATCCCGCGAAGGAACGGTTGTGGACGCAGATGACCTGATGGATGAAGTTATTGAAAGCGCAAAAGAAATGACTGCAGAACGCGGACATTTGGACGGAATGAGCGAAGCAGACCGCGAAACTTTATACAAAACCATCGGGATGGGTGGATTGAAGTATTATTTACTGAAAGTGGACCCGAAAAAACGCATGATGTTCAACCCGGCGGAGTCGATTGAATTGAATGGCCATACGGGTCCGTTCATTCAATATGCGCATGCACGTATCCAATCGTTATTGGGCAAAGCAAATGCTTTCAAACTGGACACCAATACGGAAATCGGTGCTTCCGAAAAAGAAATCATCAAGCAATTGGTTCTGTATCCGTCTATTATTGAAGAAGCTGCGAAGACCTATGCTCCTTCGGTAGTTGCAAACTACACGTATGAATTGGTAAAACTGTTCAACCAGTTCTATCAAAACGTTATGATCTTAAGCGAAACAGACGAAAATCAAAAGGCGCTGCGTTTGACAGTAAGTGAAAACGTTGCGAAGGTAATTAAGAGTTCGATGGATCTTTTGGGAATTACAGTACCGAATAGAATGTAAAATCTGCAAACAGATTTTACAATTACTAATTACGAATTCCTAATTGCGAATTATAGATTTTGAGTTAGTAAGTCGAATTTAGTTTCGGATTATTAATCCAAGAATTAAAAAAAACAGGAACGGGCGCCGATAAATCGACGCCCGTTCTTGTTAACGATGACGACTGTCCATTGACCATCGCCAATTACGAATCAATATGCGTTCATTCGTAATGCTATTTATCAAACCTTACCACCGGTAATCAGGCGGGCTATGACAATAATGACAACTGCCCCAACTGTAGCAGTTAATAAAACTCCCCAAATATTATCAGGTGCAAAAATATGCAGTAAACCGAATAACCATGCCCCAACAATACCACCGAGAATACCCAGTATGATATTGAAAAAAATTCCTCCTCTGTCGCTATCCATGATTGCACCGGCCAACCAACCGGCAACGCCTCCAATAATTAATGCCACTAACCAACTCATAACTCCATTTTTAGATATGAACTAAGAGTAATTTAGCTAAAAGTGATGAGGAAAAAAAGGGTTTTAGGTTAATTAACAGCTTACCTAATTACGTCCCGATAGCCATCGGGATGCAAATTACGAATGCCGAATTACGGAAACAGCATCAGAATGAGGAACAAAATTTACAAACCTTCTCATTTTCGTTCTTATTTAGAGTCGCCCAGGAAAGCGTACATCAGGATGTTGGCGCCCATTTGGAGGGCTTGTTTTCGTTTTTCTTCCGGATCGTTGTGAACAGCCTGATCTTCCCAACCATCGCTGAGATCCGTTTCAAAGGTATACAGGCAAACCAATCGTCCCTCAATAATAATCCCGAAAGCCTGAGGTCTTTTGCCATCATGCTCGTGAATTTTCGGCAGGCCGTTAAAATCGTATTTCTGATGAAAGATCGGATGCGAAAACGGGAGTTCTACCAAGGAGTTATTCGGGAATACTTTTTTCAATTCTTCCCGAATGAATTTGTCCATTCCGTAGTTATCATCAATATGCAGGAAACCTCCACCCAAGAGGTAATTTCGCAAGTTTTCAGCTTCTGTAAGCGAAAAAACCACATTCCCATGTCCTGTCATGTGAATGAAAGGGTACAAGCTTAATTCCGGGCTTCCCACATCTACATAGGGAGCTTCTTTCGAAATGGTTGTTCCCAGATTGGAATTACAAAATTGGGCAAGATTCGGAAGCGCAGTCGGATTGGCATAATAATCACCACCTCCGCTGTATTTCAGAAATGCAATTTGATAGCTTCCCTGGGAAAATCCAAGTGTACTTAAAAAGACTGTGGTGATTATAATGACTGTCTTCATGCTGTTTAACTGTTAATTGACAGAACACAGGCAACCATTCCTGCCGTTTCTGTTCTCAATCGTGATTCTCCCAAATGTACGGCTTCGTATCCGTGTTTCAAAGCTAATTTCAATTCCGATTCACTGAAATCGCCTTCCGGACCAATTAAAATCCGGGATGGGTAGGTCAGCTCGCGGACTGATTTCTTTGTTCCTTCCATGCAATGGGCCATACCTCCATTGGGGTTATTTGCAACAAAATCCGAAAAGTTTTGCAGCTCTTCAATTTCCAACAGAAAATCGTGTTGTGCCTGTTTCATTGCTGAAATTGCAACCCGTTGCAAACGATCCAATTTTAGTTGGACCCGTTCGGAGCGTTCACAGTTCAGGAAAGTCAATTTACTGGCACCGATCTCTACAATTTTTTCGACCATCCATTCCATGCGGTCCAGGTTCTTTGTTGGAGCGATTGCCAAATGAAAGTTTTTACCTGTTCTGTGCTTCGTTTCCTTCGAAACGACTTTTACCAGGCACTTTTTCGGATGTGCGTCTGTAATTTCTGCGGTAACGATCAATCCCTTCCCGTCCAATAACAGAAAGCGGTCCCCATTCTCATGACGTAAAACCCGAACAATGTGTTTGGATTCTTCTTCGGGAAGGTAAAAAGTTTCCGCATCGGGGATTTGTAAGAGAAAAAAACGTCTCATCAGTTGAATATTTGGACCAACATTTCTTTTAATAACTGACCGTCTGAAGTAGAACTATTTCCTACTCCTTTTGCTTTCAGATCGTAGTTATGCAGAATTTCTACGTTTCTTGCCAGGACTTTGGGGGGATAATTCGGGCAATTACGGATCAATTCTTTCGCCACAAACGGATGCAATCCAACCGAAGACGCAATCGCATCCGGGGATTTATTCGGCGCGAAATGAACCCGCATCATATTGGTAAATAATTTAAATACGGACGGGATCACTACAATAATGGAATGGTCTTTCGGGTTTTTCTCAAAATAATCAGCAATTTGAAAGACCTTTAAGGTATCACGGATTGCAATGGCATTGACCAATTCAAACACATTGTAATCTTTAGAAATCCCGATATTCTCTTCAATATGGACATCGGAAATCTTGGTTCCTTTTTCCAGGACGATCGCCAGTTTATCCAATTCATTGACAATCCGGGACAGGTCATTCCCCAAGAATTCTCCGAGTAAGGCCGCAGCTTTGGAAGTTATCTCATATCCTTCCGAACGCACATAGCCTGCGATCCATTCGGTAAGGTTGTAATCCTTTACTTTTTCGGATTTGAAGTTCACCCCGACATTCGCAATTTCCTTGGTGAATTTGCGCTTGCCGTCCAATGCTTTGTATTTATGACATAAAACAAGAATATTGCTTTCCACCAAATTCGGAAGCAGTTTTTCCAGTTCATAAATGTCTTTCATATCTTGTGCTTCGCGAACGATAACCACTTTACGTGTTCCCATAAAGGGGAAACTGCGTGCTTCGCTCATCAGGGTCAGTGCATCGATGTCTCGTCCATAGTAAACTGCCAGGTTGAAATCTTTTTCAGATTCATCTACTGCATTCTCACCAATTGCATCAGAAAGCAAATCAATGAAATACGGCTCTTCACCATGCAACACATATAAAGGTTTGAACTCACCGTTTTTAATGTCTTTGAGAAGCGCTTTGTAATCCATACTCAAAATTACTAATTACCAATTACGAATTACGAATTACGAATTGATTTTCTCGATATTTCACGTTTTTGAGAAGCAAGGGTCGGGGTTAAAAGGGTGCTCTAACTCCTTTGAGCTCCTTTTCTTATGGTGATAATTCGGCTGAAACACACTAAAACCGGTTCCCGAATTGTCGGGACAAGTTGTTAATTTTATAACGTTCTGATACTATACCCATACGAGACCTATACTATACCTATACAGTATCCATACCTGACCTTGGGGAGATGTCGAATTTTACCTTTTTGAGGAGTTGTTTTGGTTACGGATTTGAGTAGTTAGCAGGGCACGAGCTGGAACCTCGCGCCAGCATATGAGCTGGCATTTGGTTACAAATTCCGGATTGGTAATTAGTAATTTGTAATTTTGCATTCATTATGTCGTATCCTTCGTTGAATTTACCTTCCGCACAGTTAAAGCTTTCTAAAGTGAAGGATGAGTTTTTCGTTTGGTGCATTATCCGCAGAAAGAAATTGCTTTTGACACCGGAAGAATGGGTGCGGCAACATGTGATCCATTACCTCATCCACCATAAGAACACCCCAATTGAGCGAATTAACAGTGAACACTTACTGAAGATCAACGGACAAAACAGGCGTTGTGATGTGGTGGTGATCGATGCATTCGGGAATCCCCGTTTGATTGTTGAATGCAAGGCTTCTGAAATAAACCTGGATGAAAAAGTTTTCCTGCAGACGAGCAATTATATTCAGAAAAGCAAAGCAGCTTATTTTTGGATGACAAACGGATTGAACCACGTGATTGTGGAGTGTAAAAACCCGGAGGTTTACCTCGAAAATCTTCCGGAATTATAATTGATTGTAAAGTACGAGGCGGAAGCTCGCGCCAACAATCGGAAAGGGATGCGAAGCATCACGTCCCTACAGATATTTTGCTTCGAGTTTGAATTCGCTGGTTGTATGGAATGTCAAATCCGGGTAGTCTTTTTCTGCCATTTGAAGCAGGAAGGAGGTTTCTGCCAGGAAAACAAGATTATCGTCTTTGTCTTTTGCCAGGTATTGCGATTTCGCACGCATGAAATCTTTCAATTGTTCGTCATTATCGGTTGTAATCCAGCAAGCTTTGTGGTAGTTTTTAGGAACAAAACGACATTTCGCTCCGTATTCATGCTCCAAACGGTATGCAATTACTTCAAACTGAAGTTGTCCTACTGTGCCAATGATCTTCCTGTTTCCGGGTTGCTGAATGAACATTTGAGCTACTCCTTCATCCATTAATTGGGTAATTCCTTTATCGAGCTGTTTGGATTTCATCGGGTCCAGGTTTTCCAGTTCCTGGAACAATTCCGGGGAGAAGCTTGGAATTCCTTTAAACATGAATGGCGCTCCTTCATTCAAAGTATCACCGATCTTAAAGTTCCCGGTATCGTACAAACCGATCACATCGCCGGGGAAAGCCTCGTCAATGACACTTTTATCCTGTGCCATGAAGGATGTCGGGTTCGGGAATTTGAATTTCTTATCTAAACGAACGTGATTATAAAAGGTGTTTCGTTCGAACTTTCCTGAAACGATACGCAAAAAAGCAATGCGATCACGGTGTTTCGGATCCAGGTTCGCGTGAATCTTGAACACAAACCCGGAGAATTTCTTGTCGGAAGGTTCCATTCGTCCTACATCTGTATCTCTTCCTCTCGGAGATGGCGAAATACGAACAAAGGTGTCCAGCAATTCTTTTACACCAAAGTTGTTTACAGCTGAACCGAAGAATACCGGAGCAACATCTCCCGCCAAATAAGAATCACGGTCAAAGGCGTCGTAAACCCCTTCCACCATTTCCAATTCTTCTCTTAGCTCAGCTGCCGGCTTCTCTCCTACCAATTCATCCAATTCGGGAGAATTGATATCCGACAGTGAAACGATATCTGTGGATATCTTCGTTTTATTCGCTGCGAATAGGTTGATGTTCTTGTCGTAAATATTGTACACTCCTTTGAAGCGGTCTCCCATTCCGATCGGCCAGGCCAAAGGTCGTACTTTAATATCCAGTGAAGATTCCAGTTCGTCCAATAATTCAAACGGATCTTTTCCGTCGCGGTCCATTTTATTGATGAAGATGATTACCGGGGTTTTGCGCATGCGGCAAACTTCCATTAAGCGCTCAGTTTGTTCCTCCACACCATTTGCACAATCGATCACCAAAATAACACTATCAACAGCAGTTAGGGTTCTGTAGGTATCCTCCGCGAAATCCTTGTGCCCCGGAGTATCGAGAATATTGATCTGCTTCCCGGAATATTGAAAGGCCATTACGGAAGTAGCAACGGAAATTCCACGCTGTTTCTCAATTTCCATGAAATCGGAAGTAGCTGTTTTCTTGATCTTGTTATTCTTTACAGCTCCAGCAGATTGAATTGCACCACCAAAAAGCAATAACTTTTCAGTCAGGGTAGTTTTACCGGCATCGGGATGCGAGATAATTCCAAATGTTCTGCGCTTTTCAATTTCTACGTCGTTGCTCATGATTGCTGTTTATTGGGTGCAAAAATAGTTCAAAAAGTTTAAAGGGATTCAAAAGAGTTCAATTGAGGGTTTAGTTATTAGAGCGAATTAACTTTTGATTTCGATAGCTATCAGAATTTGAACTTTAAATTATCTTCGCTAAATGAAAGTTTCGATCCATCCATCCTGGGAAAAGGTCCTTCAAAACTCATTTGAAGCTCCTTATTTTGAAAACCTGGTACATTTCGTTAAGCAGGAATACAGCAGATTCCACAATCAAATTTTTCCTGAAGGGAAGTATATTTTCAGAGCTTTCGACAGTTGTCCTTTTGATGAATTAAAGGTCGTAATCTTAGGACAGGACCCATATCCTACCAGAGGCCATGCACACGGGCTTTGTTTTAGTTGTGATTCTCATGTACGTCCTTTGCCAAAAAGCTTACAAAATATCTTCAAAGAGCTGGAAGATGATCTGGGAATCCCCGCTCCGCCAAACGGAGATTTGAACCATTGGGCAAAGCAGGGAGTTTTACTTTTGAATTCGATTTTAACGGTTCGGGAAGGACAACCTCTTTCTCATGCCAACCAGGGCTGGGAAAAATTCACCGATGATGTAATTCAAAAGATCAATGACGACCTGGAAGGTGTGATTTTTGTATTATGGGGTTCTCCGGCACAGGCAAAGGCTTCGAGGGTGAATCCGAACAGGCATTTCATACTGAAAGCACCCCATCCTTCGCCGTTATCTGCTTATAGAGGATTTTTCGGGAGCAAGCCCTTTTCGAAGATTAATGAGATTTTGGAGAAGAGGGGGAAAGTTGGGATCAAGTGGGTTTAGGGTCGCGCGTGATTGCATGAAATATAGCTCAAAAAAAGTTAATGACCCTTCTAGGGTTGTAAACCCTAGAACAATTTTGACCGTTCAAAATCAGTGAATTTTAATTGTTTTTTCCAATCAAGCTCCCTAATTTCATCTTAAAATCACATTCATGGAAGCTACCTTCACATACTACATTCATAATTCTTCTGTCCAACCGGAATTATTGTTCAGACAAAATGACGATTATACCTTATTCCAAACTAAAATTGAAAAGTATTTAGCACCTCTTGGTGAACTGCACGCATTAAAACTTACTCCTACCGAATTCCATCTTGTAATAAAATTCAACGACCTTCAGATTTTAAAAAGCTTGACACAAGAGACTTTTCAGTCAAATAAATTTCTCAGTCGCAAAATGTCTGATTTATTTAATAGCTATGCTCAATCATACAACAAAAAACATCACCGAAAAGGATCTCTTTTTCAAAAAAACTTCAAACGATCAGAAATCATAGATAATGAACATCTGGAAGCAATATTGGAAGAGTTTGGACTGTAACAAACTTTCCTAATCTTTCGTTCCGGCTTTTACCTATAAAAACTTACTTTTGCATCAATGAAATTGCAAAATGATTTGATCTTACGCGCTGCGAAAGGCGAAGATATTGAACGTTACCCGGTCTGGTTAATGCGTCAGGCGGGAAGAATTTTACCTGAATACCGCGCAGTACGCGAAAGTGTAAGCGGATTCAAGGAACTGGTTGAGAATCCGGCTTTGGCCGCTGAAGTGACCATTCAACCGGTTGACATCCTGGATGTAGATGCTGCGATTATTTTTTCGGATATCCTGGTAATTCCCGAAGCAATGAACATTCCTTACCAGATGATCGAGAAACGCGGGCCGTGGTTCGAGCATACGATCCGATCAGAAGAAGAGGCAAAAAGACTGGAATTCGATTTTGATATTGAAGATCGTTTGGGTTACGTGCTGGAAGCAATCCGACTGACCGTGAAACAACTTAACGGACGTGTTCCCGTAATCGGTTTTGCAGGCGCACCGTGGACCATTCTATGTTATATGGTTGAAGGTCATGGCTCAAAAACGTTCAGCGAGGCGAAAAAGCTATTATACACCAATCCGACTTTGGCACATCAATTGTTACAGCACATCACAGATGTTACAATCGCTTATTTGAAAGCACAAGTTAAAGCCGGAGCAAGTATGATACAAGTTTTCGATTCATGGGCAGGAATTTTAGGAACAGAGCAGTACGCGACTTTCTCTCTTCCATATTTGTCTCAAATAGCATCCGCTATAGAAGATGTTCCTGTTACCTTATTCTCGAAAGGTGCCATCACATCTGTCCCTGCTTTGGCGAAATTAGATTGTAATACAATTGGGCTCGATTGGAACATGGATATTCCCGTTATGCGATCTTTGATTGGCGATTCCAGAACCTTGCAAGGTAACCTGGATCCTTGTGCGCTATATGGTTCCCATCAAAGTATTGAAACAGAAACAATAAAAATGTTAAATTCGTTCGGTAATAATAAAAGACATATTGTTAACTTAGGCCACGGTGTTTATCCGGATGTCGACCCAGAAAAGGTTAAAACATTCATTAAAACTGTAAAATCTTATGAAACCAAATAGTATGAAACTAAAGCAACTTGTCGCATTAAGCGCTTTAATTGGACTTCCAATAATCGCTGCTGCACAATCAGGAGATAACCTTGTAGACAATGGGGGGTTTGAATCCAATGCAGGGAAACCAAAAAAATTAGGTCAAATCGATTTGGCAACCGGATGGAAATCACCAACCGGAGCAAGAGCGGATTACTTTTTGGGTGATTCCAAGGTTCCTGATGTAGGTGCTCCTGATAATTTTTATGGAAAGGAAAATGCGAAAGAAGGTGAAAATTATGCCGGAGTTTTTGCTTTTTCTTATGGAAACAAGCTTCCAAGAACTTACATTATGACCAAATTTAAAACACCTTTGAAAAAAGATGTTACATATTGTATTTCTTTCTACGTTTCATTATCTGAAGCTTCAAAGTATTCCTGCAACCAAATCGGGGCAAATATCTCGAAGAAAGAATTCGGAACAGACCAAAAAGTGCATCTGATCGATCAAACTCAAATCCAACACCCGGACAATAAGGTCTTTAATGCTACTTACAATTGGGAAAAAGTTTGTGCATCTTATAAAGCTGAAGGTGGTGAGAAATTCCTGACTATCGGTAATTTCACTTCTGACCAGGATACCAAGTACGAAACGAACAAAAAACCGAAAGATTCAAAGATCAATCAGATTGTTGCTGCATACTATTACATCGATGATGTGGTTGTAACCATGTTGGATAAAGATGAAGATTGTAAATGTTATGACGCTGACAAAGACAAAAACGAATTGTCCACTACAGTTTATATGAAGCAAGTAGCTGACAATGATAAAATGTCGACGAAAGAACGTATCGAAAAACAGGAAATTTATTTCGCCTTTGGGAAAACATTCCTTACTCCTCAGGCAAAAGCAGCATTGGACATCGTTGCAAAAGTGCTAACTGAAAATCCAACAATGACGATCACGGTTATCGGACACAACAACGAAGAGGAGGACAAGCTTGCTGAGAAAAAAGACTTCTATGCTGATATGGATACGAAGCGTAACCAGGTAGTAAAAGAATACCTGATCTCAAAAGGCATCAACGCTTCGCGTTTGAAATCGGAAAGCAAAGGAAGTGAAAATCCAAGCCCTGAAATCAAAGAAACGGATGATGATGACTTGAAACTGGCAAAAGGAAGACGTGTTATTTTCAAAGTGAATTGATTCGATTAAATGATATTATCAAAACAAACAGTAGGGGCGGAAAATTTTCCGCCCCTACTGTTTAATAATACGTTGAACTATGGAAACAACTTTTCCCATATACCGGAAACTGGATGGATTTGCCCGCTTTTACAAAATTGAAAGCGCCGACCTATTTGTTGAAGCTATTATTGTTCAAAACACTATCAAGCATAACAAAATCCAAGCTGTTCAATTTCCTGAAAAATTGCGGATCCAGGATATGATCTCATGCGCATTCAATTATATTCCAATGACAGAGGAAGAAATCCTTCGTTATTTTCAATAAAAAAATTAATTTTAGTAACAGACAAAACTGATGTTCCGTGCTAAAATTTTCAAATTTCATAGGTATTCTCCTGCTTGTATTTTCCTGCACCTTGTCTGCAGAACAGGAAAACCGCTTAAATAAGCAATTATCCAAGTACATCAAATCATACAATGAGAACAACACGCTCGAATATGCAGGTTTAAGCCACCCGGCCGTTGTTCGTTATTACACTTCACTGGGAGATTCAAAATTTATCGAACATTTTAGCGGCAATATTGGAGAAAATGCTGTTAATTTATACAATCCATTATTCAAAGAAATGAAAAGTCAAGGCGATTGGATTGAACGCAAATACACGATTCAAAAAGAGTCACGCGAAGAATCCGATAAGGAATATGAACTCTATGCCATCTCATCCGATGCCGGGAATAATTGGTTTTTCCTGACAGAAGAAGATTATTTTCTCCAAAAGATCCCACTCAAACACCGCTTGTTCTCAAAATAAAACATGATAAGACTTTTACTACTACTATTATTCACACATGCTTTCCTTTTCTTATTCGGACAAGGATGGAACCCGGTTGGCTCAAGGGCCGTTTCCCTTTCGAATGCAAGTGTTTGCCTGGATGATGTTTGGGCGTACCACCACAATCCGGGTGCTGTAGCTTCTATCAAAACCATTTCATTCGGAGCTTATTATGAAACACGCTTTTTGACAAAAGAGCTTCAAACCCAGGCACTGGCGGTTGCAATTCCATTGAAAGTCGGGGTAATCTCGGCAGGTGGACAATTTTTCGGATATCAGCAATATCGGAATACCCGTGCAGGATTGGGATATAGTATGAAATTCACAGATTTTCTACAGGTTGGGGTTCAAGGAAACATTCAGACCCTGCGGCTTGGCGGAAATTATGGATCAACTGTCAGCGGAACTGTTGAAACCGGGATTCTTGCAAAGATCTCCGAAAAATGGGGCGTGGGCATTTCCGTAATGAATATCGGCAGGCAACGGATCAACCCGACTACTGATCGTTTTGCTACCGTTATGCGTGGCGGTTGTCAATACAAACCATCAAAAAAAGTATCCATTTTTGCCGAGGTCGAAAAACAAATCATTACCAAAATCTCATTTAAAGGAGCCATAGAATATCAGCCGGTACAAGCACTCTACATCCGCTTCGGAGCCCAAAGCGCACCAATGGAATTTGCACTTGGAATTGGTTACAAGGTAGCTGGTTTTTCGATTGACCTGGGATCCAAATACCATCAAACACTCGGATGGTCGCCTAATTTCGGTTTGAACTACCAATTTAAGGAACATGAGAAAAAATAGGCTCTTACTTATTTTTTTCATTGGTATTCATTTGTGTCTTTTCGGGCAGGAACGAAACGAAATTATCCAGCAGCGCGTCGAGTTTATCGCTGAGCAATCCGAATCAGAAGAACTGGATCTGACGAATATCTTTGATCAGTTGAATTATTTCTACGACAATCCTATCAACCTGAACAATACCAACCCGGATGAATTGCGTTCACTTGGTTTACTCACAGAAGTACAGATCACCGACGCTTTGCTTCACATTGAACGATTCGGGAAATTTATCAGTATTTACGAATTACAATCCCTGAAATACTGGGACCTGAGCACCATTTTCCTGGTCCTTCCATTTGTGAAGGTAGACGACCGCATGGATAATCTCCACATCACTTTTAAGGACGCAGTTAAAAACGGGAAGATCGAATGGTATACACGTTATCAGCGAACTCCTGAACGAAAAAAGGGATATACTCCAGTTTCAGATTCCATTTTAAACAATTCAAACGGATATTACCACGGAAATGCAGATAAATACTACACCAGGTTCAGATATACATACCGGACCAACATCAGTTTGGGATTAACTGCGGAAAAGGACCCGGGTGAAGAATTCTTTAGAGGTTCTCAGAAAAATGGTTTCGACTATTATTCCTTTCATGCATTCTACAAAGGCGGGAAATATATTCGGGCAGTTGCTGCAGGTGATTATCAGATCCAAATTGGCCAGGGGCTGAACACCTGGAGCGGATATGCTTTCGGAAAAAGTGCGGATATCTTCTCTTCCAAGAAGGCTGCAAACCTCTTACGGCCTTATACTTCAGTAGATGAAAATCGATTCTTCCGAGGAGGTGCTGCAATCATCGGCTATAAAAAATGGAACTTGCTCACATTCTACAGCAACAAGAAAATTGATGGTTCGGGAATAAACGATTTCCTGACAGACGACCTGGAATTCGTAACAACCATAGACTTATCCGGTTTACACCGCACCAATAACGAAATTGCCAAAAAGAACAAACTAAGCGAACAAGTCATCGGAAATTACCTGAGCTACAACTCTACCCGTTTCAATGCCGGGATCGCACTGGTGAACCAACAATACAATCAACCGCTTCAAAAAGACACCATTCCATACAACCTCTATGCTTTCAGAGGAAAAAACACCACAGCCATCAGTGGAGATTATAACTTCGTTCTCCGGAACTTCAACTTTTTCGGAGAAGTTTCTTACAGCACGCATTCCAAATCATTTGCTCAATTGCATGGTTTAATGGCCATTCTGGATCCCAACGTTTCCATATCGGTGATTTACCGCAATTATTCCAAAGGTTACCATTCATTCTACAACAATGGCTTTTCAGAAGGAAGCAATACCCAAAACGAAAGCGGTTTGTTTTCAGGGATCAAAGTGAAATTGGCTTCAGCCTGGTCTGTGAGTTCGTATGTCGATTTTTTTCGTTTCCCCTGGTTAAAATACCAGGTAGACGCTCCTTCCAAAGGTTATGAATTTTTAGTTCAGCCGACCTATCGACCAAATAAAGTCTTTGAATTGTATGCGCGTTTCCGTCAACAGGTCAGACAAAAGAACTCCAGGGATACGGATGGAAGTATTACCGGAATTGAAAATGTCGTCCAGAATAATTACCGCATAAACATGTCTTATAAAGTACTCGAAAGTTTCACCTTAAAAAGCCGTGTTGAATATGTAACGATCAACCGAAAAAGCAATGCAGCAGAAGATGGCTGGATCTTTACCCAGGATCTTTTATTTAAACCGAAGAAATTACCTTTCGATGTGACGTTGCGTTATGCGCTATTTGATACGGACAGCTACGACACACGAATCTATACCTTTGAGAACAATGCATTATATATATTCTCCGTTCCAGCTTATTATTACCAGGGTTCACGTGCCTATGCGCTAATTCGTTTTTCATTCCTCCGTCATTGTGATCTGTGGATCCGGTATGGAACTTATTTGTATGCAAACAAAAACGTGATCAGTTCCGGGCCGGAAGAGATCAAAGGTTCGAAGAAGTCTGATATTACGGTTCAATTGCGGGTCAGTTTCTGATCTTGTTCCCGTAAAAACATGATATTATGTTTTCGTTATATAACGAAGACACAACATCCCTAAAATTAAGTCCTTTAGAGGAACTGAGCTCTGTTCTATCTATTCCACCTTAAATCGGATCAACCTGCTGTTTATTCCCGGAGGAAGCCAGCCGTTCTTAATTGAAATCCGCAGGTAATAAACTCCTTTCTGATAAGGAACATGAAATGTCACACTTGTTTCTAATGAATCGAAGAGGGTTATGCCATTCAGCCATAATTTCTTCTCTTCACCTATTTGTTCTTCTTCACGGAACACACAAAATACCAGCCAGTCCGGATAAGCTGAATTTTCACCGAAAGTAATTGGCTTGCCATAATTGTTCTTCATGGTTAAAGGAAACTCAATTATCTCACCTGATTTGAAAGTATATCTTGGTTGAGGAGTCACGATATTTATCCTGGAGAAGGAACGGAAATTTTCGATCGAAAAGATTTGGACTTTTCCTTTACTGGTGACAAAAGAATGGATATTTTCTCCCTCCATATCCCAGTTCGGAACATAGACTATCTTTTTCCCGTGAAGTTTTTCTTCTATATCCCATATGTCATATTGGTTTCTGCGGTATTGGATATTGTTCAGAGATAAGGAAACATTTCCTGTATAAAAACTATATTTCGAGGCTTTTTGATAGGAATTTGCAAAAACTACCGGAGTTTCACCAACTTCCTCCTCAATTTGCATGGCCCAGGTTCTCCAACCATAAAATTCCGGGATCAATTTACTTCCCAGAGTTGGTAGCAGATCAAAAACAAGATTTATCCGGATGAACAAGAACACCAAACATGACACCACTGAAAGCCTGATCATCCATTTCTTCAAATTAGCGGTTGAAGTGATATAATTATAGCTCAGAACAAGTACCGGAACAAATGCTGCAGCCGTCCAATTTGCTTCAACAGGTGCATTTAAAGTAGACAACAGGAAAAATACCATAAAGCCGATAAAGCTATACTTCATGGCCTTTTCCATCGGATTCTGCACCCTGTATCTGAAAGCTCCGAAAAAAAGAAACAAACCGGTAAGAGGTCCTGCGATCATTAACTGTCCCAAAATAAATATGATTGAATCAATAGGTTTGTACGGGTCCTGGGACTTTGTCAATACATGATACTGGTAGGAAGGATAATCATTGTTTATCTGCCAGAGAATATGCGGAAGATACGTTGAAACGGCTATGACAACTACCAGATAAAACTCTTTCTTTTTCAGTAAACTCAGATTCGAAATCAGTGTAAAGAAAAGGATCAGTAAACCGTGATATTTGCAATAAAGCAAAGCTCCGATATTGAGTCCCAGCAAGAGCATGTTTACAAACGTATTATTTTCCACCCAACGCCTATACAACAGGAAGAATGTGGCTGTAAAAAAAAGCAATGGAGCATCCGGTACTGCAATGAATCCATAGGCTTCGAAACAGCTTATAGAACAGGCCATGATGAAAAACAACAGAAAATTGCGTCGATTCGTCAATAAAAAAACAACCCAAATGAAAAGTGTTCCCATCAACACGATCATTAATCTGGTACCAAACTCATTGTGGAAGACTGCATATCCGGTTTTAATTAAAAGCGCAATAGCGGGTGGATGATCAAAGTAACCGTAATCCATATTTTTGGAATACATCCAATAATAAGCTTCATCATTTGCAAGGCCTGTAAAAGCAGACTGGATAAGATTGACCATCAACCACCCAAATAGCAGCAGTAAGTTACATAGGATGGTATGATCACGATAATAAGCGCGGATAGTATTGAAGATTGTTTTCATTTGGTGCCGAAGATAGCTTTTACAAAAAGAGAAACAAAATTCTCGTTCTCTCTCACAACTATCAGACTCATTCTCATTCTCGCTCTGAAATTAACATCCTTTACCACACTTTAACAGCCAGCGCTTTTTATCTTATCAGTTCTCCTGTAACTTCCTTGTTCAACATTAAAACAATAGTCATGAATAAGAGAATCGCCATTTTGGCTACAGACGGATTTGAGGAGAGCGAGTTGCAATCACCAAAGGAAGCTATTGAAAAACAAGGCTGGCAGGCTGAAATAGTAAGCCTGAACAGCGGAACAATCAAATCCTGGTCCAAAGGCAACTGGGGAAAAGAATACCCGGTTGACAACATTGTTGATGATGTAAACGCGTCGGAATATGATGGTTTACTTATCCCGGGAGGTGTGATTAATCCGGATAAACTGAGAAGAGAAAATAAGGTATTGGATTTTGTGAAGGCCTTTTTTGATGAGAAAAAACCGGTTGCTTCAATTTGTCACGGTCCGCAGGTATTGATCAGCGCGGGTGTTGTGGCCGGTCGCGAGATGACTTCCTTCGAATCGGTTAAAATTGATTTGCAAAATGCAGGAGCATCCTGGGTAGATGAAGAAGTGGTGGTTGACAACGGGTTGGTTACAAGCCGTTCACCACAAGACCTGCCTGCTTTCAACCGGAAAATGATTGAGGAGTTCAATGAAGGGATCCACTAGACAAAACGAGAATGAGGAACACTCTGAGCTCACGACTCACACTGCCAAAATAAAGAGAGCATTCACTGAAATTAAAAAGTGTGAGAGTGAGTGCGAGTACTGGGGAGGAAAAATAAAAAGGGCAATCTGCTGTCGCAAAATGCCCTTTTTATTTTGGGGAGGGAGACGGGTCTCGAACCCGCGACCTCCGGAACCACAATCCGGCGCTCTAACCAACTGAGCTACAACCTCCGTTAAGTGGGCGCAAAAATAAGCAATTCTATTAAAATTCCTATACAGAATTTGATTTTTTTTTCGCAATCCGGGTATTCATCGGATAATGTGTTGATTCTGAATTTATTTTCTCAACTAAACATGCGTTGTTGATAACACAAATGTATGCTCAAAATTTCGCTTGGGTGAATCCTTACATTTGTAATATGGGTGATAAAAAATTGAAGATCGGTGTTTTTGGAGCAGGACATTTGGGCAGGATACATATCCGTTTGTTGCTTGAACTTCCTGATTTATTCGAATTAATTGGTTTTTATGATCCTTCGGATGAATCTGCTGAAAAAACAATAGCTGAATATCATGTAACGCGTTGGGATAGTATGCAGGAATTGATCGACGCATCTGATTGCGTGGATGTTGTTGCCCCTACCCTGTACCATTACGATATTGCGTACAAAGCAATTCGTTCCAGCAAACACGTATTTATAGAAAAACCGGTTGCAGAAACAACAGAACAGGCTAAAATTCTACTGGACCTTTCCAGGGAGGCAGGTGTTATTGTTCAAGTGGGGCATGTGGAACGATTCAACCCGGCATTCCAGGCGGCTGAACCGTTAATCATCAAACCGATGTTCTTTGAAATTCACCGCCTGGCCCAATACAATCCGCGGGGAACAGATGTCTCGGTAATCCTCGATTTAATGATTCACGATTTGGATATTGTTCTAAGTTGTGTCAATTCATCCATCCGAAGAATTTCTGCAAGCGGCGTGAGTGTTGTGAGCAGAACTCCGGACATTACTTCCGTACGCATCGAATTTGATAATGGCTGCGTTGCCAACCTGACTGCTTCACGCATGTCCTTGAACAATATGCGTAAAACACGTATTTTTCAAAAAACGGGCTACCTTGTCATCGATTTCTTAAATCAGTCGGTTGATCAGATCATGATCACGCCAAAAGATGAAGAAGCCCCGGGATTCTTTAGTTTTCAGCTCAACGATGATGTCAATTTTTCTGCATTGAAACCGGAAATTAAAAAGACCAATGCCATCCAGGAAGAATTGCGTTCTTTTTACAACTCCATCGTTCATAATCAGCCGGTTGTAGTTTCGATCGATGATGCCTACCGTGCATTGGATGTAGCTTACCAGATTATTGACAAATTGAAATCCGCACATCTCTCGGTTTTCGACAATAATTAACGTAAATTTGCGTTAGCTACACATAGGCTTATCTATGAAATATTTATACTTTTTTGTTCTGCTTTCCTTCGGATTGTCAAGTTGCGTTAAGAACAACCCACTGCCTGTTTGGCTTGAAATAAATACCTGGACGCTCAACTCCAATCCAAACTCTAATCCTTCTCCGGGAGAATTAACACATAATTTCAGCGATGTTTGGGTTTATATCGATGGAAAAGTAATCGGGGTATTTGAAGTTCCCTGTAAAATTCCGGTACTTGCTTCCGGAAATTGCAAAGTAACTTTGTATCCGGCAATGAAAAACAACGGACTTGCTTCAACAAAAAAAATCTACCCTTTTGCAGAACCCTTTGAAACCACGCTTGAACTGACAGAAGGAGAAACTTATACATTTAATCCTACAACAAGGTATTTTGCAAATACCAAATTTACCATTGAAGATTTTGAAGGGTCTTCTTTATCTATTACAAAAGATGAAACCTATTCCAGTCCTAATTTGGAATTGCAAGTTGAAAACAATAGCGCAATTGGGCCTTGGGGAAACTATGGCCACCTTGCATTGAATACATCCGATTCACTGTGGATCGGTGTCATGAATGCCCTTACTTTACCAAAGAGCGGCGCTGAAGTTTACCTGGAATTCGATTACAAAAACACCAATTCCATTTTAACAGGGATGATCGAAATGCAAACAGGTGGCAGCACTGTTGACCATGGGGGATTTACGGTTTCAAGACAAACTTCCGATGTTAAATGGAAAAAAATCTATATCGACCTGAAGGATGTGGTATCGAACACACCGAACGGATACCAGTATAAACAATATCTGAGAGTGCTGTTGGATAGTGGATTAAGTTCCAGTGATGTCTTTATTGATAACATTAAAGTGGTACACTTCTAGAATCGTTAGTTGGAATGCAAAAATTGTTTAGAAGTTTATTTATTGCGAGTGATTTTTTAACGGCTGCTTTATCGTGGGCGTTATTTTATTACTATCGAAAGACAAACATCGAACACGAGGAATTCTCTTTCAATGAAACGTTCTATTATGGAATCCTGATCATTCCGGCACTGTGGCTTTTATTTTACACCCTCCAGGGCACATACCAGGATGTACGGAGATTATACCGACTGAAAATCCTTTCGTATACGGCCTTTGCAACTATTTTCGGATCCATTGTACTCTTTTTTGCACTGTTGATAGACGATGATGTGAACACGTATTTCAATTATTACCGTTCGCTTTTAACGTTGGCTTTACTTCATTTCGGGTTTACCTTCTTTTCCCGGTTGGTTATTACAAGTATTCTTGTAAAGCGAATTCATTCCCGAAAAGACGGATTTAAAACCTTGCTGATCGGAGGCTCGGAAAAAGCAGTCGCGATTTACCAGGAAATAGAAGGAATTGAAAAAGGAGGCGGGAACCAGTTCGTTGGTTTTGTGAACCTGAATGGCATTGACAAACTGCTGGAAAACAAAATACCTTATTTGGGCCATGTGGATCAGCTGGAGGAAATCATCGCGAACTATCACATCGAAGAGATCATCATTGCATTGGAAAGTACTGAACACGAGCGCTTGAAAAACATTATTTCCCGAATTAACGGAGAAAACATTGTAATCAAAGTACTTCCTGATATGTACGATATCTTATCGGGTTCTGTAAAACTGAACAACATTTTCGGCGCGCTTTTAATGGAAGTCAATGCCGAAGTAATGCCTTACTGGCAGCGAGTGGCAAAGCGCCTGTTCGATATTTTCTTTTCCGTTATTGCAATTATTCTGCTCATCCCAGTTTATATTTTCCTTACGATTGCAGTAAAAATATCCTCTCCCGGGCCCATTTTATTTTTCCAGGAACGGATCGGCTTAAATGGAAAACCTTTTAAAATTATTAAGTTCCGAACGATGTATGTTGATGCAGAAAAAACGGGGCCTCAGCTTTCCAGTACGGATGATCCCCGAATTACTCCGATCGGGAAATTTATGCGAAAAGCGCGTTTGGACGAATTTCCGCAATTCTTTAATGTATTAAAAGGTGATATGTCACTGGTTGGTCCGCGACCGGAAAGGCAATTCTTTATTGACCAGATCAAAGTACGCGAACCGCAATTCCTGGAATTAACGAAAGTAAGACCGGGAATCACTTCCTGGGGACAAGTAAAATACGGGTATGCAGAAAATGTGGACCAAATGATCCAGCGGATGAAATTTGACCTGCTCTATCTCAGAAACAGGTCCATTGCTTTGGATTTGAAAATCCTGATGCATACGGTATTGATCATCGTGAAAGCAAAAGGAAAATAATGAAAGTTGCTATAACCGGCGGAAACGGACACATCGGAAATGCCATCATCGAGGAATTGATCCGCCGCAATTATACGGTTAAGGCACTGATCCATTCGAAAAGCAATTTCCTGGAGAGCAAAAACATTGAAACCGTTAAAGGTTCTTTACACGATGAAGCTGCGCTGAACGAACTCATGAAAGACTGTGATTACCTGATTCATTGTGCTGCAATCATTTCAATTAACGGTGACAAAAACCAACTTGTTCAAAAGATCAATATCGAAGGACTTGAGAATGTATTAAAAGTAGCCAAAGAGAGCAAGCTGAAACGAATTATCCATCTGTCTTCAGTGCATGCTTACAATCACCATCCGACGAATGAACCAATGGACGAGACCCGCGATTTTGTTCCCGATTCGGCTTATTCCTATGATAAGAGCAAACGCGACGGTCAATTAATTGCCCGGAAGTATTTTGAAGCAGGTTTACCGATCATTGTGGTGAATCCGACCTCTGTTTTCGGTCCACCCAACTATGCCAAATGCAAGCAAAACAATGCGTTTATTTCCATGTCAAAACGACGCATTCCATTTGTGTTCAAAGGAGGGTATAACTGGGTCGATGTTCGCGATATCGCAAACTCGATCTGCAATGCATTAACACGAGGTCAACTGGGAGAATCCTATATTCTTGGTGGGAGTTACTATACTTTAAAGGATTTGTCGCGTATAGTTGCAAAAGTTTCCAATAAACGTATTCCCTGTTTTGAAGTGCCCATCGGTTTGGTAAAATCCTTTCTACCGGTCATCGGCGTCTATTACAAGCTCCGAAAGCAAGACCCTTCCCTGACAAAAGAAAGTATCGAGATCCTCGAATTCGGGAATAAACACATCCAATCTGAAAAAGCAAAAAAAGATTTGGGACATAACCCACGTCCGGTTGATGAAACGATGAAAGATTTATTATCTTGGCACCACAAGAATCATTAACATGACACAAGAAACATTCTATTACTTCTGCTATGCCTGGATCGGTGTAGGTATTCTCGCTTTTTTGGGGCTTCAATTCCTGGATGCGCCTTACGGTAAATTTGCTACCTCCAAATGGGGACCAACCATGGATAATCGCTGGGGATGGGTGATCATGGAAAGTTTTGTACTTATGGTACTGTATTACTTTATTCTTTCCGGTCCGAAACAGCTTTCTGTCGTCGACTGGACGATCGCAGGATTGTTTACCGCTCATTATGTGAACAGAAGCTTTATTTATCCGTTCAGAACACGGACCAAAGGCAAACAAATTCCGGTAAGTATTGTTGGGATGGCGATGTTCCACAATTTGGCGAACGGTTTTTTGATCGGGTATTACCTGTCTCACTTTTCTTCATACACAAACGACTGGTTTACTTCCTGGCAATTTATTCTCGGAACAGGATTATTTATATTCGGGATGTTTACCAACATCTATTCAGATACCATTTTAATCGGTCTAAGAACGAATTCGAACGATGGGTATAAAATACCTTATGGAGGGCCGTTTAACTACATTTCAGCACCGAACCTAGGTGGAGAATTAGTAGAATGGATTGGTTTTGCAATCCTCTGCTGGAATATGCCGGCATTCTGCTTTGCATTTTTCACATTCTGCAATTTATTCCCGCGTGCTTTGGCAAATCACAAATGGTATAAGCAAACGTTTGAAGATTACCCGGAAGAACGCAAAGCGGTAATCCCGTTTATTTATTGATTTCCCCAATTCCCCCTTTGGAGGGGGATAAAGGGGGAGGATGAACCAAAATTGTTTTTCCTATGTGTTGTTGCTCTTTAAGCAATAGATTGCATGTTGAATTTGAGTAATGACATCCCCCAAATTATTGATCACATCTCCTTCTGAGAAACGAAGAATAGTATATCCATGTTCTTCTAATTTATTTTGTCTCATTCTATCGTAATCCCCTTTATTAGAATGAGAATTTCCATCAATTTCAATGATTAATCCAATCTCCTGAGAGAAAAAGTCTACTATAAAATGTAAGATTGGTCTTTGTCTTTTGAATTTAGATCCTTGCTGATTTCTTGAAAGCACATGTTTCCAAAGGTGCTTTTCAGCTCTGGAAACGGTTTCTGTTCTGAGTTCTTGGGCAAATTCTTTTAGTTTCGGGTTGTAATAATTATTGATCATTTATATAAGATACAAAATCTGCATCATATATAAAAATTCACAAGTCCTCCCCCTTTATCCCCCTCCAAAGGGGGAAACAAGATCCTCTACTGGTTTTTATATCTTCTCGTAAACCGCAATGGCCTCAATATGGCTGGTATGCGGAAACTGATCTACCAATGACAATTTAGTCAACTTGTAGCCACCTTGTTCCAACGTTTCCGTATCACGAGCCTGGGTAGATGGGTTACAGGAAATATACACCAAATGAGAAGCTCCGAGCGCCATCACTTTTTGCAGGGTTTTCGGAGCGATTCCTGCTCTTGGCGGATCCAATACAATGGTATCGATACGGTTCAGGTATTCCGGATGTAATGAAAGAAATTTGCCCACATCTGCAGCAAAGAAATGCAAGTGTTCCAGCTTATTACGTTTGGCATTGCGCTTTGCATCTTCGATGGCTTCTTCCACGATGTCTACACCAATGATCTCTCCTGCATTTACGCGTTGTGCAACCAACTGACCGATCGTTCCGGTCCCGCAAAATAAATCCATAATTACTCCACCGTCTTTTGCATGGTCGCATACATAATCGATGGCTTTGGTATATAAACGTTCCGCGCTTTTCGGATTGGTCTGGAAGAAACTTTCCATAGAAATCTCGAACGATAATCCAAGCATTTTTTCCACAACCACCGATTCACCGAAAAGCAAGGTACTCGTACCGTTCTCAATCTTAGCGCGGTCTGCTACGTTATCATTGACTGTATGCCAAATCCCGGCCAGGCGATTTCCCAGTTTTTCTTTCAGGAATTCCACAACCTTGTTGGTATCGAATTTTTTGATGCCCACTGAACTCGTAACGATATGCAAAAGCAATTGGTCCTGATCGAACGATTTACGCACCACAATATGACGGAAAAATCCCTCTTTTCTTGGTGGATGCCAGGCAGGAAGCCCGAATGATTTCAATAAATTCCGGAATTCAGGTAGAATGGTTTCCCATTGTTCATCAAACAAACCACTTGGTTTATTTAAGTTCTCCACTTTCCACCAGGTCCCTCTTCGTTTAAAACCCAAAGCAAACGCATCGTCAATTTCTTCACCTGTTTCCGGCACATGTTCGATAGAGGAGAAACTATACTCCATCTTATTGCGGTAAAAAAAGACTTCCGGAGAAGAGATAAATTCGTCGAACAAGCTATTCGGATCAGGGATTCGCCCGATCTTACGATAAACGTCCAAAGTAGACTTTTTCTTATATTCCTGTTGAATTTCAATCGGTACGAACAAATAAGGTGCACCTGAAATCTCCTGGTAAGGCAAGGCTTTTTCTAAAGGAGAACGTTCCAGTACTTCGAGCAACTTGCACTCTGCATGGCGTTTTCGTTTCTTGTCGACCCGTGCTCTCACCAATTGTCCGGGAAAGGTATTTTCAACGAAAAGAATAAAGTCCCCTTCGTCCGATTTCATGCGCGCAAGACCCTGACCGCCAAAGGCAAAATCATCGATCTTAACTTCAATAATTTGATTTCTATGTACCACTTTGATTGTTTATTCTTAACGGCCGTGCTTTATCCGCCGTGGCGGGTGGCCAATATTACAATTCCTGATTTACAATATCCTGAATTGATTTGTTTTCTAAAATACGCAGGGTCTCGTTCCGAACATCGATAAACACTTTATTCAAACCACAGGTTTTTTCATCCGTACATTCATCACAACGCTGGTAGTAATTCAAACTAACGCAGGGAAGCAAGGCAATCGGCCCGTTAAATAGTCGAATAATTGTAGAAATCTGGATCTGTGCAGGCGTTTGTCTTAAGAAGTAACCTCCACCCTTTCCCATTTTGGAATTCAGAATCCCCTGTTTTTTTAAATCCAATAAAATGGATTCTAAAAATTTCCTCGGAATACGGCTGTTCTCTGCAATTTCAAGGATCAAAGTTGGCTCATTAGCATCCTTCTTTGCCAGATAAGTCAAAGCATGTAATGCATATTTTGTCTTCTTTGATAGCATAAGAACACGTATTTAGGCTAATTTACAATTAAATTCGAAAAAAGAGCAAACACTGTCTGGGAAGGTTGTTATATCAACCCTTTAATAACACCTTTATCCGAAGCCTCAATGAATGCTAAAATTTCTCTTCTGATCGGAGAGTCCGGAATTGATTCTTTCACGATATCCAATGATTTTGTCACGTGGCTGTTCTGAACAAAAATAATCCGGTAAATATCCTCTATCTCGCGTACTTGTTCATCCGAATAGCCGCGTCTTCTAAGTCCAACAGAATTAATTCCTGCATACGTAAGCGGTTCACGCGCACACTTCACATACGGAGGGACATTTTTACGAATCAATGATCCACCTGCAATAAATGAGTGAGCTCCTACATGGATAAATTGCTGAGATCCGCAACGTCCCTCCAAAATAGCATAATCACCTACTACACAATGCCCGGATAAGCCGGAATAACTTGCCATAATCACATTATTCCCGATCTGGCAATCGTGTGCAACGTGCACATAGGTCATTAACAAACAATCGTTCCCAACTGTTGTTTTCCACATATCTTTTGTACCGCGATGGATCGTTACACACTCCCTGATAACGGTTCTGTCACCGATTTCTACGGTTGTGTATTCTCCGTCGAACTTCAAGTCCTGTGGAATTACCGCAATTACAGCTCCCGGATAGATCTCACAATTTTCTCCGATTCTAGCTCCCGGATAAATGGTCACATTCGGATGGATTTTCGTTCCTGCTCCAATTACAACATCATCGTAAATCGTACTGAATGCTTCTATTGTTACCCCTTCTCCCAGTTTTGCATTCGGAGAAACCTGTGCCAGTGGACTTATCATACTTCTGCTTTATCTTTAATGACTTGTGCAAGCATTTCAGCTTCCATAACGTGTTTCCCGTTCACATACGCATTTCCCTGCATATGCACCAATCCACGTCTAATAGGTGATATTAACGTTAATTCAAATACTAAAGTATCTCCCGGGATCACTTTTTGTTTGAATTTCACATTGTCAATTTTCATGAAATAAGTTGAGTACAAATGCGGATCTTCTACTTTACTCAAAGCAAAAATACCTCCACATTGCGCTGTTGCTTCAATTTGAAGAACTCCCGGGAAGATCGGGTTACCGGGAAAGTGTCCCTGGAACATCGGTTCGTTCATGGTCACATTCTTCACTCCAACGATCTTATCTTCTGTGATCTCCATGATCTTGTCGACCAATAAGAACGGATAACGGTGCGGAAGCATTCGTTCAATATCGTTAATATTGTACAGTGGCTCACGGCTCAGGTCAAATTCACGACCCGCTTTTTCCTGTTTTTTAATTTCTTCTTTCAACACTTTTGCAAAACGTGTGTTTCCGGAATGTCCCGGACGTGCTGCCAAAATGTGTCCTTTGATGAAACGGCCTACCAAAGCCAAATCACCAACAATATCCAATAGTTTATGACGAGCAGGTTCATTCTCGAACTGCAATTTCAGGCTGTTCAATACTCCGATCCCTTCGTAGTTCACTTTCAATTTATCTTTTCCAAGCAATTTTGCCAAGCGGTCCAATTCTTCCTCCGTCACATCATTGCGCTCAACCAAAACGATCGCGTTGTCCAAACTACCTCCTTTGATCAGGTTGTTTTTAGCCAGGAATTCCAATTCTCCCAGGAAACAGAATGTTCTGCAGGCAGCGATGTCTTTTTCAAACTCACCTAACTGGTACATGTGTGCATGCTGTGTCCCCAAAGCCGGTGAATTGTAATCAACCATTACAGTTACACGGTAATTCTTATCCGGAACAACCAAAAATTCAATTCCTTTGTCAGCGTCTTCCCACTTGATATTTTCAGTAAGTTCAAAATACAAACGCTCTGCATTTTGTTCTTCTCTTCCAACACGCTGGATCTCTTTCACAAATGGCAGAGAAGATCCGTCCATAATCGGAATCTCAGGACCAGTCAGGGTAATCAAGGCGTTATCCACTTCCATTCCATACAATGCTGCCAATACGTGTTCTGTCGTGTATACTTTTGCACCGTTTGATTCCAACGTCGTTCCGCGATCCGTAGAAACTACCAAATCCGCATCTGCTTTAATAACCGGCTGACCATCAACATCCAAGCGTTGAAATTTATATCCGTGATTTTCGGCAGCAGGATGGATTTCCATAACAACCGGTTCTCCGGTATGTAGACCAACGCCATTGAATGTAATTTTTTCTTTTAGGGTGAATTGTTTGTCCGACATATTATTCTGCAGATTTTGAAAGGGTTTTAATTTTATCTTCTAATTCTGATAATTTCTTGATAATGATTGGAAGTCTTCTGAACCCCACAAATGATTTCTTGTAATCATCCATTGGAATTGCAGGAGATCCCATAAGCACTTCGGCTTTTTTGATGGTATTCGGAATTCCCGATTGAGCTACAATCTTGGTTCCGTCAGCTACGTGGAGATGTCCGCTGATTCCGGCTTGTCCACCGATCATTACATGCTTACCGATCTTAGCAGAACCGGCAACACCAACTTGTGCGGCCAATGCCGAGTGATGACCAACTTCCACATTATGAGCCAGGTGAACCAGGTTATCGATCTTCACTCCCTGGCGGAGAATGGTTGATCCCATTGTTGCACAGTCGATTGTTGTATTGGAGCCGATTTCCACATCATCTTCCAGGACTACATTGCCAATTTGCGGCACTTTGGAGAACACTCCCTTTTCATCCGGTGCAAAACCAAAGCCATCACTTCCGATAACTACTCCGGCATGCAACACGCAGCGATTTCCGATCTTCGTATCGGCATATATTTTCACTCCGGCATGAATGGTGCAATCATCGCCTATCACTACCCCGTCTCCGATATACGCCTGTGGGTAAATTTTCACATTATTTCCAATAAGCGTATTTTCACCGATGTAAGCAAATGCTCCCAAATACAATCCTTCACCAACTTTCGCTGAATCGGAAATAAACGAAGGATTTTCAATTTTGGGCTGCTTCTGGCGCATTTGATTGTAAACTTCCAGCAGTTTTGCAAAACATGCATAGGCGTCGTCTACTTTTATCAATGTCAATGTTGCGGGAAGTTCCTTTGCAGGAACAAATGATTTATTAACAATACAAATACTTGATTGCGTTGTATAAATGTATTCTTCATACTTTGGGTTCGACAGGAACGAAAGTGTACCTGTTGTCCCCTCCTCAATTTTAGCTAAGCCAGCAACTGTAACATCCGAGTTGCCAACGACTTCACCGTTCAGTATAGTAGCTATTTGCAGCGCTGAAAATTCCATTGGACAAAATTAGTAAAAACCTTTAGGTTACGTAAGTGTTAACCGATATTTATTAACACGTCATTGTGTTGAAATGACGTAGATTCTGTTGCTAATTACGGGTGAATTCGTAAAACTCGATATGATCCTTAAACCAAGTCGTTCTGGACCGGAGTGTGTCGCCGTTTTTACGTGGCAGAACAACCATTTGCTCCGGAGCAGGTTCCGCGTTCAACCTGGATTGTGAAAAATCGATCCAACCGTTTTTCATCAACAAGAACTGGAGGTGCTCTTCATCTTTGATTCCGAACTCTTTCATCTGTTCAGTCAAAGCTTCATTTTCTTGCAGGTAAACAAAGCTTTTAACATTAGGAAAATGGATCATGCGCCCTAAACCTTCCGTGGTACTTTTGAATTTCTGAATTGATCCTTTCGGCCAAGCAGCCTCAGCAACGTAAGCACCTTCAGGCATAGAAAACCACAATTCTATTTTTTTTCCGTTGATCTCTTTCTCAATCTTATATACTTTCAGATCTCCCTGTTTTTTACTGGAACCAAAAGCAATGGATCCGTCATCCAGGAAAGAAACAATCAGGGAATCATTTAAATGGTGCTTATCAAAAATGCGCTGATTTGCTTCTGAAATGACAAGCACTTTTCCCATAAACGTATTCTTAACCCTGTTTTCCGGCAACCAGGAACAGCCCCGGTTCCTAAAAAAGAAAAAAACCATAATCAGCCCGATGCCAAAACCAAATCCATACAATCGCAGGCGTCTCCAAAAATTCTTCATAATTATCGTGTGAGTTCAAAAAAAAAGTCCGACTAGCGGACCTTTTTATAATCGAATTCTAAATTAAATCAATGCATCCAACTTAGCAGTCAACTGTCCTTTAGGAACAGCACCAACTGATTTGTCAGCAATTTCCCCACCTTTTACGAAAATGATCGTAGGGATATTACGAATTCCAAACTGAGCAGAAACTCCCGGGTTTAGGTCAACGTTTACTTTACCAATGATTGCTTTACCGTCGTATTCATTTGCCATTTCTTCAACGATTGGACCTATTAATCGACATGGACCACACCATTCTGCCCAAAAGTCTACCATTACCGGTTTGTCTGATTTCAATACAAGCTCTTCAAAGTTTGCATCTGTGATTTCTAATGCCATAATTGTTTCAATTTTATGTGACTTCTTTCGTCGGTCTAAAGTTACTATTTGTTTTTGTTTGTCAAAAGCTTTGCCAAGACAATTTACACTGTCAGATTGTCATGCTGAACAAACATTTTCTTCATTGTTTTCTGGTTATCTGTTTCCAGGCAATAGAAATAAACCCCGTTATTCAACTCCTTCACATCAAAGCGCACGATGTGCCCTCCGGAAGGAAATACTTTGTCCCGAACCACCTTGATCGTTTCCATTTTTTCATTCAAAATTGAAAACACAACTTTTTTATCCTGTTCGATCGTGAAATAAAATTCCACCTCGTCGGTTTGGATTTTATTTTCCAAATCAAAGAGTAAAGCATAATCTTCTTTTTTCAATGCTCCTTTTGAAAAACGCCTGATTACCGATTTATAAGCGATGTACAACATGGCAATTGCAACCAGCGCGATTAAAGTCCCCAGGACTTTACTTTCCCAGGAACGGATTCCTTTGACAAAATTTACACGGAATAAGATCAAAAGGGTGATCAGAAGACTGAGACCAACCAGGGTCAATAAGGTTCTTTTTTTCATATTATAAGGAAATAATTCCCGGAATTACCTGTGCTTTTTCGTAAACAGCAATGATCGAATCGACGTCCAGCATCATTTCTTTTACACTTACACTGACAAATTTACCATTGCTTGATTCATGGAACTGGATCCGTGCCGTTTCGTCAAACAAGGCAGTAGTTTGAGCCAGGGCATGTGGCGTGTTCGGTACAATGAACTTGAAAAAATAGACATTGGGCCATTCTTCCATGCTTAATTGTTCTCTTAATTTATCAAATGTTCCTTCACTCATTGTTTTATTCTTTTTGACCACCTCACTAAAGGCAGTTCGATCAGCTGCAGCCAATTCACTACAAGTATTTCGGCAGCAAAGATAAGCGCTTTAAAGCTAGCAAGAGTCCTTTTTCAAGTTCACTTTTATTCTTTTCCAGATCTGCAAAAGTCAGCCAACCTTTCTGAGCCGCCTGCTTCAATCCATTTTGTACCAGCATCGGGTCGGGTTCCACACCGAATACAGGCTCTTCATCCGACCAGTCCAAAGCAAGGAATTGTTCCGAAAATGCATGTTCCATTTTTAAACCTTCTTCCAGGATGATCGCTAATGCGGCAGGAGTTTGCGTTTGTGTGAATACCATTTTCCACTGACTTTTTGCCCGCATATAGCTTTCCCACAGAAGCAGCACCTCATCGGTCTGTTTCAACTCATAACTGAATTCTACTACTTCCGGGTTTGGGAACAATTCCTGATCGGCAGCAATTTTAGACAATAATTCCAAACGAGCCAGTTTTGATTTGAGGGTCAATCTCAACAAAGGTTTCGCCAGGATGGATTTCCGGATCTCAAAGATTTCCAGCTCAAGCGCGTCTGCTGCTTCCTCCAAATCATCAATGCGGAGAATAGCCAATATTTCCTCCTGAGTCACTATTCAGGTTCCTTGTTATTTCTACGCATGCGGATATTGAGAAACTCAACCAGCAAGGCATATACCATTGCAAAATAGATGTATCCTTTCGGAATGTGCTGACCGAACGATTCTGCGATCAACAAAACCCCGATCGTTACCAGGAAACCAAGCGCGATCATTTTTATGGTAGGACGTGCATTGATAAAGTCTGCAATCGGCCGGGCAAAGATCAGCATAATGATCATGGAAATAATAACCGCCAAAACGATAATGATAAATGGATTTCCGTGCGTTTCATGACGAATATCGTTGGTCATACCAATTGCAGAAATCACTGAGTCAAAGCTGAAAATAAAGTCGATCGCTACAATTTGGAGAACCACAGCTCCTAATCGCACTTTCTTCTTTCTTTTCTTAATTTCGTCGTGGTTTCCCTTAACGCTTGAATGCATTTCCCCTACTGATTTATAGATCAGGAAGAGCCCTCCTATCAGCAACACCAATGAATGGGCAGTGAATTTGATATCATAAATTGTAAACAGAGGAGTTTTATCCAATGTCATAATGTAGGAAACGACGCTCAACATCAATAAGCGGATGATTAACGCCAGACTTAACCCCAGGACCCGTGCTTTACGCTGATCTTGTTTTACCAAAGAGTCCGTAATGATTGAGATGAAAATAATGTTATCAATCCCCAGTACAATCTCTAGCAAGGTCAATACAACGAGGTAAAAAATCCCAATGCCTGTAGTTAATATCTCAAAATCCACTTTTCTGTTTTTGGCACAAATTTAATCTCAATTAAACTACAAAAAATGGATTTGTGATTTTTTTCATTTTTAACAGAATTTTTGGATTTTAAATTTTGTTTTAAATAACTGATTTACTTACATTAGCAATATTGAACCTTGCCCTATTAAGAGGCATTCAAACCAATCAGGGAGTCCAGCTGTCTTTTTCGTAGTAGTTTTTAGCAGCCTGGACTCTCTTTGTTTTCTTTAAAGTTTAAAAAGTTGAAAGGGTTCAAAAATGTTCAAAGCTAATTTCAACTCAAATCTTGTTTAATGTTTCAATTTGAACTTTTGATCCCGGTAGCTATTCGGATTTGAACTTTTACACCCTTTTCATAAACGATTTAAAATACGTTTCCAAAATAGCACTGTTTGGCTCATTCATGGTATTGATCTCCAAAAGCTTGGGTTTACCGTTTGTACTTTCTGCAAAGAATTGTTCCAATTGCCGATCCAGGTCGTTTTGAGAAGCGGCATGAAAATATTCCAGGTCGTAAGTTCCGGCGAGATCTTTTGCAGACAATTCCTGCTCTGCCACAAAAATTTTCTTCCATTGATTCGTTGATTTTGGCCCGGGAATGATATTGAAAATATCTCCTCCTCCATTATTCACCAGGATAATCCGCAAATTGGAAGGAAGGTATTTACTCCACCACGCATTGGAATCATAGAAAAACGAAAGATCACCCGTTACCAAAATATGTGGTTCATTCGGAGAAACGATCGCAGAGCCGACCGCTGTTGAACTACTCCCGTCAATCCCACTCGTTCCACGATTACACCAATATTGTACCGTTTTGATCGGGTCAAACAACAACGCATAACGAATAAGGGAACTGTTGGAAACATGTAAATTGGAATAATCCGGGATCACATCCATTACGAACTCCATGGCTTTCAAATCGCTCCAGGGCTGAGCAGCACAGATCTGTTTCTGATCATCGGAACCAAACTGGTCCAGTTTCTTCCAGGCAAAACCAAAACGCGATTTATGCGGATTTTTCTGAACCAATTCAAGCAGGAATTCCAGGCCTTCCAATGCTGGAATAGCTGCTGTAAAACGCAAATGCTGATAGGTATCCATGAATGGGAAATCTTCTCCGAAACGGATGACCGGTGCTTTGGATTGACGCAGGAACACCTTGATTTTCTTTGAAACAATAGCGCCTCCAATCGTCACGATACAATCCGGATGGAAAGCGTTGATTTCTGCTTCCGGGATGATATTCAATGTGCGGTCAATGTTCGAAACAAAGTAAGGACTAAACACATTGGATGTATGTTCAACCAAGACTGCAGTTGAACCATCCAAAGCCAGTTTTTCCAGCACTTCCTGCAAATCCGGGTCTTTTTGTTGTTGTCCGACAATGATCAAACGCTTTTCGGAATCATTCCACAATGTTTCCAGTTTGTTCTTACTGTTCTTTGTTAAAACAGCTTCGGTTTCAGCCAGTTCAACCCAATTCTTCAGCATATGAATATCGGTTGTTGTCTCATAAAGCGGTTCTGAAAGCGGAACGTTCAAGTGAACGGGCCCTTTTCTTGTTCCGATTGCCGCTTGCAATACTTCTGAGATTTTGCGTTCAAAATGCCAGCGTTGATTATCCGAATGAATCTCGTTCAACTGTGCACTTTTTAAAACCATCTGATCGAATACCCTTTCCTGGCGAATTGTTTGTCCGTCTCCCTGATCTACCCATTCCACCGGTCTGTCGGCAGAAATAACGATCAACGGGGTCTCCTGGTAAAATGCTTCTGCAATAGCCGGGTAATAATTCAAAGGAGCAGAACCTGAAGTGCAGGTAATTACAACCGGTTTTTTTAATTTCTGGGCCATTCCGTGTGCATAAAATGCCGCTACACGTTCGTCCGGAACAACAAAAACCTGGAAGTGGGGATCTTCGTCAAAAGCAATACTTAACGGAGCGTTTCTGGATCCCGGGGAAATAACCACATGCGTTACACCAACTTTTTTACAACCATCCACCAACAGTTGCACTTCCAATTTTGCACTTGAAATCATGGTGTAAATTTAACTTCTTTGAAGGTTTAAAGAGTTCAAAAAGTTCAAAAAAGTTCCAAAGGTTTAAATAGGTCCAATTTGAACATTTGAACTTATTAATTAAACACCTTCCGGTCTCTGAGCA
>CBIHOM010000019.1:0-71737 GCA_966212075.1 uncultured Fluviicola sp. | reverse complement strand
TGGAGGGAATCGAACCCCCGACACAAGGATTTTCAGTCATTTGCTCTACCAACTGAGCTACATCACCATCCTCAATTGCGAGGGCAAAGATAGTAATAGAATTCATTACTCCTAAAAAAAAGTGAAAATTTTTCTAAATCAATCCTATCTTTGTTACTGATGGAGCAAGGAATTAAATCAATTGTAGTCGATGCCGGAAATACCCGCATCAAAGTTGGCTTGTTCCAAGATTCTAATTTACAAGAAGTTCATGCTTTCTCCAATGACGAGTTGGACAAACTGAAGTCCTACCTGCTAAAGCATAAAACTTTTCGGGGAATTATCAGTTCGGTGCGCTCGGATAAGAACACCAAATGGATCAAAGGACTCCTTCCGAATGCCATTTTGTTCAATAATCAATTGCCCGTTCCACTCACCAATAATTACGAGTCTCCGAACACGCTCGGAATAGACCGATTGGCAAATGCCATTGCAGCAGCCAATATTTCTGAAAAAAATGCGTTAGTAATCGATGTTGGAACCTGCATCAAATATGATTTTGTTCGCTATCCTAAAATTTACGAAGGCGGAAGTATTTCCCCGGGAATTGAATTAAGGTACCGTTCGATGCACCAGTTTACAGGAAAATTACCTCTGATTGAAGACCGGATCCAGGGACCGCTCCTTGGAAAAAACACCCTGGACGCCATGCGAAGCGGTGTGATCAACGGAATGCATTTGGAAATGGTGGGTTTTATCGAAGAATATCGAAGACTTTACCCGGAATTAACAATTTTTCTCACCGGTGGCGACAGTCAATATTTTGAATTAGGTAATAAATATGGCATATTTGCCGACGAGAATTTGACCTTAAAAGGATTATTAATAGCGCTTTTACATGCCCAAACATTTCATTCTTCTAGTATTTAGTACCATTTCGTGTTTCACAATCTGGGCACAGACTACCTCATCATCTCCTTACAGTACAACCGGAATCGGTGAAGAAGGTACACTTCCTGAAGCTCAATTTGGAGGAATGGGAAATATTACCGGGATTTGTTTTGATTCCACTTTGATCAACACCTACAACCCTTCCAGTTATTCGTTATTGTCCTTCGGACAACCTTTGTTTTCGGTTGGAGTTTCATCCAAATTCTCGACTTACACCGGCAACACAGGAAGTTTTAACGGAAAAACAACCGGTATCTCGAATATCACCATGGCCATTCCTGTAGGGAAATATTTTGGGATTGCTTTGGGGCTAAAACCGTTCACCCGAAAAGGATACGATTTGACTCAACGCTCTTATGCATACGATGATTCGACTACCTTCAGTTATAAGGGTTACGGATCAACGAACCTGCTTTTTGTAGGTTTGGCGTATTCCATTATTAAGAATGAGAAATCATTCCTGAGTGTTGGTTTCAACCTCGGGTATTTATTCGGATCGGTTACCAATGAGCGCAGCAGCGTGTTCGATGCAAATAGTCCCGCAGGTGGTGTTGACTTAACAACCTACCGATTGAAATCATTACATTATTCGTTCGGTGCAAGCTTTCAGCGTTTCCTGGATGTTGACAAGCGCAAACAATTGTTTTTATCAGCTGTTTATACTCCTAAAATCGCTGTTAATTCCTACCGCGATTATTCCGCATTTTATGCAACTGATGTAAATAACCAGCTTTCCTATACGGATACCATCAGTTACATTGATAACAACAAGGGAAAAATCGTTTTCCCGAGTAAACAAACAATTGGAGCGGGTTATACCTTTACAGCGGATACCAGGAATTCGGATCGCATGAAGTACCAGTTGGGTGTATTCGCTGAAGTAGACCTGATGCAATGGGAAAGCTATGCTGAAAATTTCGATACCCACACTTCATCTGTGGTGTTCTCGAATACTTACGTTTCTAAAATCGGGTTGCAATATATTCCAAGCATTGATTTTACCAAAAAATCGAAAGGAGTTAAATACTTATCTAAAGTCAGGTACCGCATCGGAGGTCAATACGGTTTATTGCCGAATTTAATTAACGGAAGACAATTGAAAACAACTTCTGCAACAATCGGGTTCGGATTCCCGTTCCTGAGCCAAAAAACAAACTCCTCTCTGAATGTCAGCTTCCAATACGGTTCCAATTCAACAGGAAATGCTGCTGATTTGAAGGAACGTTTCTTCTCGGTTAATTTCGGGATTATTATTGCACCTTCTTCTTACGAAAAGTGGTTTAAAAAGTATAAACTGGATTAAATGAAGGGGGGACAAACATTATTTCATTTGTGCCTTGCATGCGGATTGGTGTTTAGTTCCTGTGTGAACGATATTGACAAAATCAAACAGATTACGTTTAAGTCAACAGACCCCGAACAAAAAACGGAAGAATTGTATGTACTTCAGACTGAAGGCGGGTTTCCTCAGTTCAAATTGTACGCTCCTTTGGCTGAAGCCTATTCAAAGCCCGAGCAGGTGACCAAATTCAAAGAAGGCATCAAAGTAGAATTCTTTGATGATGACGGAGATCCGGAATCGATCCTAACCGGCCTTTACGGAGAGATCAACGAAACAAAAGGAACCATGCGGGTTTTAGACTCGGTGCAACTGTATAATCCTGCCCGTAAACAAACCATGTACACCGAAGCACTTTACTGGGATCAAAAAGATAGTCTTATCTTTACAGACAAAATGGTTATGATCAAGAGTCCGACAGAACTCATCTACGGAAAGGGAATCCGTGCAAAGCAGGATTTTTCCTGGTATGAGTTTTTGGAACCTCAGGGTCGCATTTCAATTAGAAAATAAGACGAAGCACCGTTTCGGATAATCGATCCACATAGTGGAGCATAAACCAGGAAGCGAATCATAAATTAAGAATGGATCATAAATTAAATATATAACAGACATGAAACTATATAATCGCATTATGGAGCTCTTTTGGCTGGCAATAGGAATTATTATCATTATTATGGTAACGGTAATGTGCCTGAAAGAAAGTTTCAGCAGCTGGGCTGTTTACTATGCTTTTGCTTTCATGGCCCTGGGAACTTACTTCCTGAGAAGATTTATGCGAAAACGTATGGAAAAACACCAGGCTTTTTTAAATAGTCAAAAACAGAAATAACCGCTCAAACCTGTAATTTGAGCTTTCAAATGATTTCCAGTTAATTAGCATTCAAATATCCTTATTTTCGTTTTACCAAATACTCCAGGTTAAATGAAGCTTTTGAAGGTTTTTTACCTACTCTATTTTATTTGTATCCCTGCATTTTCCTTTTCCCAATGGAATCTGAGCGGGACAATCCTGGATGAAAAAAAAGTTCCCATTCCTTTTGCGAACGTATACATCAAAAACAACACAGACCTTCGTACCCAAACCGATGAGAACGGAAAATATTCACTCCAGCTTTTCGACGGGGAATACTTCCTTGTTGTTAATGCTACCGGCTACCAGGAACGCGAAACCTATGTGGTAATTTCCAACAAAGGCACCGTAAAAGATATTCAGCTTTTCCCCATCAAGGTGAAAGAACTGGAAGATGTGGAGGTCGCTGCCAAACGCAGTAATCCGGGAAGGGAGATCATGCTCGAAGTAGTTAAAAAACGGGATAAGATCAATCCCTGGGCATATCCGCATTCAACGGATGTGTACATCAAAGCCACCGAGTCGATTGTGCGAAAGGAGAAATCCCCTGAGACGGAAAAGAATGACCGCCAGGAAGCGGATCCTTTTGAAGAAGAAAAACGGAAAATGGCAAAGCTGGCCGGGAACATGAACTTTGCAGAGATCCAGGTTACCCGTAATTATTCGCCACCCAACAAAGTGAAGGAAATCCGCAATGCCTATGAATTGCGTGGGGAAGATAAAACACTCTATTACACCACAACGGTCAAATCCAATTTCAATTTCTTCGAAAACCTGCTTCATTTGGAGGACCTGCACAGTACCCCGGTTATGAGCCCGATCTCAACTCCGGGTATCCTGTCTTATCGTTACCGGCTCGAAGCGCAGTACGAAGAGAATGGCAGAAAGATCCATAAGATCCGGATCCTTCCGCGAATGAGCTCCACTTCCACTCTAACGGGTTATATCTATGTCATCGATTCCCTTTGGCTGGTCCAAAAACTGGATTTGACCATGGAAAAAGGAAACCTGTTCCTGTACGATTATTTTTCTATTCACCAGGAGTTTGACCTGCCCGGGGATTCCATGTGCGTATTGAAGGAACAGGTCTTGGATTACGGAGTGAAATACAAAAATCAAACCTCCACTTGTAAAACCGTTGCGCAATTCACGAATTATAACTTCCAGCCGAATTTCTCTCCGAAATTTTTCAATAATGAATTGGCAGTTACAACAGAAAAAGCCTATGAACGCGATTCCAGTTTTTGGAAAGAGCAACGGGCAGTTTCATTAACAGCAGAAGAACAACATTTCATTATTGTAAGGGACAGTATCCATGACGCCCTGAACCGGAAAGAGTACCTGGATTCGATTGACAAGGTCTTTAATAAAGTGACTTTCCTGAAAGTACTCTGGTTTGGTGTGGAACATCGGAACCGTCCTAAAAAAGTACAGTGGTCGATCAGTTCACTCGCCGCAATGGCAAGACCCCTATACCCGGCCGGTCCACGTGTTGCACCAGGTTTCAGTTACTTTAAAAAGTGGGATGATCAGCGAACTCTGGATGTAAATACGGAAATTTCTTACGGGTTCCTCAATCACGATATCAAAGGGAACATCAACGGGAATTACCTCTACGATCCGTTTAAACAAGCCCGGCTCAGGGCAAGTTTTGACCACGATTTTGACGCCATTGTTTCATACGATGCCATCACACAGATCTATAAGCGGAGTAATTTCATTGAAGCAACCTCTCTGAATATTGGTCAAACCCAGGAATACCTCAACGGCCTTTATGTGGATATCAACTTCGAATTCAGTGAACGCAGGTCCATTAACGGTTATAAGAAAATGGGATTCCTCGACAGCGTGATTCCCAATGATGACTTCAAACCTTTCCAGGGCTACCAGGCATTTATCGGCGAAATAACTGTTAGTTACACTCCCGGGCAAAAATACATGCGTGAACCTCATCGAAAAGTGGTGCTGGGCTCCAAATGGCCAACTGTGTATGCCACTTACGAACGCGGGATCCCGAAAATATTCGGAAGCGATGTAGACCACGAATACGGATTGGTAGGAATGTACCAGAATTTCCAGTTGGGAACGTTCGGAACTTCTTCCTACCATCTCAAATCAGGAAAATTCCTGAGCTCAAAGAGTTTGAAAGACGCCGACTTTAAATACCAGCGCCGGAGCGATCCCCTTTGGTTCTCCAATCCGTTATATTCGTTCCAGGACCAGGATTCTTCACTTCCTTCCAGGGATTATTACATCGAGGCCCACTTCATTCACCATGATAATGGTTCGATTATGAATAAAATTCCGTTTATGAAGAAAACCGGGATCGGGCTGGTTTTTGGTTGCGGGGCTTTGTATGTAGCTGAATACAATTGGAAACACTACGAGATTCTGGCAGGAATTGAACGTAACTTCAAATTCTCGAAAAGAAGATTGCGAATCGGCTTATACGGTGTGTTCTCGGATGGGAACAACATCAGCCCGAGATGGACCGGGAAGATTTCCTTTGCAGTACTGGATGACCGGAATATGAAATTTAACTTCTAACAGGGTTGAATTCCTAATTTTCGGACAGGTGGTTTTGTCCTTGAACTCCTATCAAATTAAATACAGTTACCTTCAACATCAAATCCCCGGTAATACTGATTTAAGGCCCAAACAATAATATCGTGATATCATGATATTATGTTTTCGTGATATTACGAATTGAGGGGGTAGATTATTGGAATTTCAACTTTTAAACCACCATGCCAAATTGGAATATCAAATTCAACTTTTAAAACAAATTTGTGGGAACGCGGTGCGGAAGGTCTCTACAAATTTCATCCAATTCCTTTTCAAAGTCAAATCTACTGGTTATCTTTGCCCCAGATCTTTGAGATAACTTATGAAGAAAGGTGGAGGGACAGGCCCTGTGAAACCTTGGCAACCTGCCGTTTTAAAACGGAAAGGTGCCAAATCCGATCCCATAGAATTGTTGGGAAAAGATAAGTAGACAAGTAGTATTTTCACTACTTCCCCGACTTCATAGTTTACAAAGCATATAATAAGGCTATGAAAGACATCAAGCAATTACTAAAAGAACGTATTCTCATACTCGATGGGGCTATGGGAACAATGATTCAACGCTATAACCTCGAAGAAGAAGACTTTCGTAAAGGTTGGTTTGAAGATCATCCGCATAAATTAAAAGGCGATAATGATATTCTTGTTTTAACCCGCCCGGATGTTATCAAAGAAATTCATGCACAGTATTTAGAGGCCGGAGCTGATATTATTGAAACCAATACATTCGGTGCGACAAGTGTTGCACAGGCAGATTACCATTTGGAAAAGGCGGTTTACGACATCAACTATCACGGGGCAAAGATCGCACGGGAAGTATGTGACGAGTTTACCGCAAAAAATCCGGATAAACCGCGTTTCGTGGCAGGCTCCATGGGACCAACTACCAAATTGGCTTCCATGTCCCCGGATGTAAATGATCCTGGTTTTAGAGCCATTACCTTCAATGAATTGGTAGTTGCATTCAAAGAACAAGCAACCGGTTTAATAGACGGAGGTGCTGATTTCCTGTTGGTGGAAACCATTACAGATACACTGAACTCCAAAGCAGCGATGTTTGCCATTGATGAATTAAGCGAAGAACGTGGAATTCAGATCCCGATCATGATCTCGGGGACTATTACCGACCAAAGCGGACGTACCTTAACGGGCCAAACAACCGAAGCGTTCCTGGTTTCTGTTTCTCACATGCCACTTCTAAGTATCGGATTGAATTGTGCTTTAGGAGCTGATGCTATGAGACCTTACTTACAAGTATTGTCCAACCAGGCACCATTTGCGGTAAGCGCCCATCCGAATGCCGGCCTTCCGAATGAATTCGGTCAGTACGATGAAACTCCCGAAATGATGGGAAGCCAGATCGAAGAATTCCTACAGGAAGGATTGATCAACATCATAGGTGGTTGTTGCGGAACAACACCGGACCATATTCGCAAAATGGCTGAAATTGCAGCTAAATACTCACCACGAAAAATCAGCGAAACAGCAAACGCATGAATTATTTACGCTTATCAGGCTTAGAAGCCATTACCATAACACCTGAAAGTAACTTCACGAATATCGGTGAACGTACCAATGTAACCGGATCACGTGCTTTTCTTCGTATGATCAAAGAAAATGACTACGAAGCAGCTTTATCCGTTGCACGCGAACAAGTGGAGGGCGGTGCACAAGTAATTGACATCAACATGGACGAAGGAATGATTGATGGTAAGGAAGCCATGGTCAAATTCTTAAATCTCATTGCTGCAGAACCCGATATTTCAAGTGTTCCGATCATGGTGGACAGTTCCAAATGGGAAATCATAGAAGCCGGATTGCAATGCATCCAGGGAAAGGGAATCGTAAACTCCATTTCACTGAAAGAAGGGGAAGAAAATTTCATTCGCCAGGCAAAACTGATCAAGCGCTATGGTGCCGCAACGGTAGTCATGGCTTTTGATGAACAAGGTCAGGCAGACAGTTACGAACGACGCATCGAAATATGTGAGCGCTCATACCGTATTTTGGTAGATGTGGTCAAATTCGCTCCCGAAGACATTATTTTCGACCCCAATATTTTCCCGGTCGCAACCGGAATGGAAGAACACAACAACAACGCCCTGGATTTCTTCCGGGCAACCAAATGGATCCGTGAGAATCTTCCGGGAGCGCATGTTTCCGGTGGGGTTTCCAATGTTTCCTTCTCTTTCCGCGGAAATAATCCTGTACGGGAAGCAATGCACTCTGCTTTCCTGTATCATGCCATTAAAAACGGAATGGATATGGGAATCGTGAATCCGTCCATGCTCGAAGTATATGACGATATTGATAAAGAATTACTGGAATACGTAGAAGATGTCCTTTTAAACAGGAGAGATGACGCTACGGAACGGCTGTTGGATTTTGCAGAAAATTTCAAAGGAGAAGACAAGAAAAAAGAAGTTTCCCTGGAATGGAGAAATGCTCCTGTGAACGAACGCTTAGCTCATGCTTTGGTAAAGGGAATCGTGGATTTCATAGACGAAGATGTGGAAGAATGCAGACATCAGTTTGCCAGGCCGATCCAGGTGATCGAAGGACCATTAATGGATGGAATGAACATCGTCGGGGATTTATTCGGAAGCGGGAAAATGTTCCTGCCACAGGTAGTGAAATCCGCACGTGTGATGAAAAAAGCAGTGGCTTATCTTCTTCCCTTCATTGATGCAGAAAAAGACGGGAAATCAAGTTCTGCAGGGAAAGTCATTATGGCAACTGTAAAAGGAGATGTACACGATATCGGGAAAAATATCGTTGCAGTTGTCCTGAGCTGTAACAATTACGAGATCGTAGATTTGGGTGTCATGGTCCCTGCTGAAAAGATCATCCAGGCAGCAATCGACGAGAACGCGCAGGTAATCGGATTAAGCGGTTTGATCACACCTTCACTGGACGAAATGGTACATGTTGCCAAAGAAATGGAGCGCGCAAACCTTTCAATCCCGTTATTGATCGGTGGAGCAACCACTTCCAAAGTACACACCGCGGTTAAGATCGAACAAAACTATCACAAAGGGCAAACGGTTCATGTATTGGATGCCTCCCGTTCCGTAACAGTCGTAGAACAATTGCTGGGACATAAAAAAGAGCAGTTTGTTAAAGACATTCAGGCAGATTATGCCCGCGTAAGAGAACATCACGAAAAACATCGCGGAGCAAAGCAAGTGTTGAGTTATGCAGACGCTTTAAAGAATAAACTGGTATTGGAATTCAACTCGGAAACCATCAAAAGACCCAACCAATTGGGAGTACAGGTTATTGAAAAACAAGACTTATCCGAACTGGTCCCATACATTGACTGGACACCTTTCTTCCAAACCTGGGAATTACATGGAAAATTTCCGCGCATATTAAAAGATGAGGTGGTCGGAAAAGAAGCTACCCAACTTTACGAAGATGCTCAGAAAATGCTGAAACAGATCGTAGAAGAAAAATGGTTGACCGCGAAAGCAGCTTACGGTATTTTTCCGGCAAACAGCATTGGTGATGATATTGAAATTTACGCAGACGAACAGCGGACTTCCATCCTGGGAATCCAGCACTCATTGCGTCAGCAAACGAAAAAAGCTGCCGGACAGCCCAATCTTTCCCTGGCAGATTTTATTGCTCCGAAGGAAAGCGGACTGATCGATTACCTGGGAGCGTTTGTCGTTACAGCCGGACATGGAATTGACCAACATGTGAAACGTTTTGAAGACGACCATGACGACTACAACTCCATTATGGTCAAAGCACTTGCAGACCGCTTTGCAGAAGCATTTGCTGAATTCCTTCATGCAAAAGTAAGACGTGAAACCTGGGGCTATGCCAAAGACGAAACATTAGACAATGATGCCTTAATTGCTGAAGAGTATAAAGGAATTCGTCCTGCACCGGGCTACCCTGCCTGTCCGGACCATACAGAGAAACCAAACTTGTTTAAACTATTGAATGCAGAAGAGTTAAGTGGTGTTTCCTTAACAGAAACATTGGCTATGTGGCCGGCAGCATCTGTTTCGGGCTGGTACTTCGCACATCCGGATTCCAAATATTTCGGATTAGGTAAAGTAACTATGGATCAGGTAGATAACATTTCAACCAGAAAAAAGATGGATTTAAATGAAATGAAACGTTGGTTATCGAGCAACCTTATCGAATAATTTAGCATCTTTACAAGGAAGATTAACGGATTTATTAGTTAATTGTTAACAAATTAACAATAAGCGTCTGTTAATCTCACAATAATGTGAACCTTGAAACTAGTTTAGTTATGCGATTACTACTTTTTTGCCTGATGATCTCTACATTTGGGCTATCTCAAACACCACCAACCGCACAATTCACTGCATCACCACTAACCGTTTGTTTGGAACAAAGTATTCATTTCACCAATCAGTCCACGGCCGGGAGTTCACCGATTACTTCTTATTCCTGGGATTTCGGGGATGGAAACGCATCTACCCAACAGAACCCAGATCACGTGTACAGTGCACCGGGAACTTATACGGTAACCTTAACAGTACAGGCTTCAAATGGCCAGGCGGATTTTGAACTAAAAGCTGCATACGTAACAGTAAACCCAAAACCGGTAGCGAACTTCACAACGACAGCAAACGGTTGCAGCCTTCCTGTGAGTGTAACCTTTGGGAACACGACAACTGGAGCTGCTTCATACAATTGGAATTTCGGCAACAGCCAAACTTCAACACTTCAAAATCCAGCTGCGGTCAACTATACTACTGCCGGAACATACAACGTAACACTCATTGCGACCAATAGTTTCGGTTGTAGAGACACCATGATCAAACCGATCGTTATCTCGAATTTCCAGGCAGGAATTACTGCCCCGGCAACAGCATGCCAAAACGCCCCGGTTTCCATTACGAACAATTCTACCGTAGGATCCAACTCCTGGAGCTGGACATTCCCGGGAGGTTCACCTGCCAGTTCAACTTCTGAAAACAATACAGTTGTTTATTCAACTCCGGGAACGTATACCATTGGTTTAACAGCTCAAAACACCAGCCTCGGCTGTTCAGGATCAACCACCAAACAAATTACCATTTTACCGACACCGGTTCCGTCTTTTACAGCAAACCCGACGACAGGATGTGCTCCTCAAGGTGTTACTTTCACCAATACAAGTCCTGCCGGAACAAATTTCCAATGGAATTTCGGTGACGGAACAACCTTTAACGGGCAAAATCCACCGGTACATAACTATACCAGCAACGGAACTTATACCGTAACACTTACCATGACCGGTGCAAATGGTTGTCCGGGATCAGTCAGCGTAAATGCCGTAACCCTGACCCCACCTGTTGCCAGTTTTACAAGTACCGACACTGCAGGTTGTGATCCGCTGACTGTAACATTCACAGATAATTCATCGGCAAGCGTTCCGATTACAAACTGGTTATGGACATTTGGTGACGGAACAACCTTCGTTGGGCAAAATCCTCCTCCACATACCTATACATTAGGAGTTTATGATGTTTCGTTAACCATTACTACCCAAACAGGTTGCCAGGGCACCATAACAATCCCTGCATATATCGAAGTTGGAAAAGTGGACCTGGTGAATTTTACCCTGGACGCATCCCCCGAATGTGCCAAACGATCCATTCACTTTCAAAATGAATCTGTTATCTTAACACCCCATACTTCAGACGAAGTAACTTATCATTGGGATTTTGGAGACGGAGGGACCTCAGAACTTGAGAACCCGGATTATTCCTACTCCTCGGATACAGGATATTTTGATGTAACCCTGATCGTCACTTTCAGAGGATGTAGTGATACACTGACCATTCCGGATGCGGTTTATATCAAAGCTCCGATCAGCCGGTTCCAGCCTGCGCAAACTCTATACTGCAACCCGGCAAGTTTACCGGTAAACGTAGTTGTGAACGACCAGGCAATCATTGGAAAAATTCCGGATGATTGTTTCATGATCTGGCGTTGGGGAGACGGATCAGAAACCACTTTCGACGACCCGGTCTTTGATGATGCCGATTTGGGGACCACTTCCCATAATTACTCCGCTTATGGTACGTATACGATCGAACAAGTGATCCACAATTATACGACCGGTTGTTCGGACAGTACGACACAAACCATTCATATCTCAACAACAACAGCTGGAATTGCGGGAATTTCCAATGACAGTGTCTGTGTGAATTCGTCTTTTACATTTTTGGATAATTCTACTTCATCCCATCCATTCGGAACTTATTCCTGGAACATGGGTAACGGACAAACAGTTACCGGGTCGAACCCAAGTTATGCATATCCGAGTTTCGGAACTTTTACCATTACACTTACTGCAACAAACAGCGTAGGTTGTGCAGACGATCAAACATTTAGTCCGATGGTTGCCCTGGCTTTGCCTCAGGCTCTAATCACCCCCGATGACAATACCGGTTGTGCGCCGTTCCTGGTTACATTCAGTAACGGTTCGAGCCTCCAAAATAACGGGGTGAACTTATCATCGTTCCTGTTCACCTTTAATGATGACAACACTACTCAAACAACTACCAGCGTTGGGACGACCGTAAATCACACTTACAACACGGAGGGAACATTCACGGCAACATTGGTAGCGACAGATCAATTCGGCTGTGTATCTCCACCGGCAAGTACTACTATCACAATTACCAAACCTACTGCAGTCTTTACGGTTGATTCCGTGGTCTGCAACCTGGAAAATGTAAGCACCGTAAATACTTCTTCCGGTGTAGCTCCATTGAGCTATCAATGGATTGTTGACGGATCACAGGTAGGTACCGGAACGGATTATGCAACTATCTACAGCGAAAGTCTGAACAATGCTACTTCCAGTTTCACCCACGGTTATGTATTGATCGTAACGGATGCAAACGGATGCAAGGATACCTTATCCAAAGTATTGACGATTTCAACACCTGTTGCAATTCCTCAATACTCATTCAGCGGAGCAGCTACCAATGCCAATGGAGATTATCTCTGCCCACCGGTTTTCGCTTCCTTAACGGATGCTTCGCTTTCCTATGGTGATATTTCCAGTTACAGCTGGATCTTTGGAGACGGTAAAACTTCCGTTCTGGAAAACCCGAATAACACTTATGTGTTCCCGGGAACTTACAGTCTGACCCTGTCTATCACCGATGAATTCGGTTGTACGTCAGACACCACATACGTGGATTACTTGACAATATTCGGTCCGGTTGCAAATCCTTCCTGGACACAGAACACGAATGGCTGCGGTCAGGATGTTGATTTCACTATCGGAGCAACGAACTTCCTGGAAACGATTGTATGGAATTTGGGAGATGGAACAACTGTCAATGATTCTACAAGCTTCTCACATACGTATCACGATGTTACAACCTACAATCCAACATTAACAGTTACGGACAGCAATGATTGTGAGGTTATTTATCCGATGAATCCTATCACCATTCCGGACATCGGATTGAACGCTTATTTCGTAGTAAACCCAACCCTGATCGATTTGGGCACAACGGTTGAATTGGATGACCAATCCAGCAGTGTAAACGGAATTTTAACATGGACCTGGGACATGAGCCCAAATCCTCAGGTAATCAATAATTCAGATGCTTCTGTATATTCGAATTATTACACACCGGGATCATATACTGTGACGCTAACAGTAGAAGATCCGAATGGTTGTTTCGATACTTACTCGCAAGTGATCACTGTTACAGGAGATTTTCAAATGCCGAATATCATCACACCGAATGGAGATGGAACAAACGAATTCTTCTCTTTCAAATTTGACATTTTTAAGAGTTTTGACATCGTTATTTTGAATCGCTGGGGGAATGTAGTACATGAAGGTAAAAATGTCACAGGAACGATCTTCTGGGACGGAAGAACCCAAGGTGGAGAACCATGCAGTGAGGGAGTTTATTTCTATAAACTGAACGGAATATTAAAAGATAATAATCCGATCCAGAAGTCAGGATTTGTTGAACTCTTCAGATAAAAAATCTTTAGTTAAAACTAGCTGAATAGTATTTAGGTGAAAAAACAAAAAGCGGTCATTGCTGACCGCTTTTCGTTAACCTAACCTAACCACTATTCACTGAATCAGAAACTGAAGATATCAGCTCCTTTTCGATTACAAAACTGCGCATTAAATTATGGATTTCAAAATCGAATTTTTCTCATTTATAACATTTCTTGAAAGTTAATACCTCGTTACCGAATTAAAAACCATTACTTTATCGGTTGAAATAAGGCATTCAGAAGATTTTTTACCCTATTCAGCAGTTCTGATTATTGGAATCCTAAAAAATCCACCAGGGTGAATTTTTAACAACTATTTAGCTAAAATCGCTTTTTCTACAACTTGAATTTAAAAATTTTAAACCGTAGATTTTTATAACTTTGCCTGGTGTCAGAATACATTCACATATTTACTGATGGTTCAGCCAGAGGAAATCCGGGACCAGGAGGTTATGGCATAATACTGAAATACAAACAATCCGTAAAAGAGATTTCTCAGGGTTACCGGCTGACTACTAATAATCGCATGGAACTGCTTGCCGTAATTTGCGCGTTGGAAAGTTTAAAGACCAATACAATTCCTGTCAAAATCTATTCGGATTCAAAGTATGTGATTGACGCGATCGAAAAAAGATGGGTTTATGGCTGGCATGCTAAAGGTTTTGCCAAGAAAAAAAACAAAGATCTTTGGCTCAGGTATCTGTCCCTTGCAAAATCATTCAAAATAGAGTTCGTTTGGGTGAAAGGCCACAATGGGCATCCTGAAAACGAGCGCTGTGACATAATGGCTGTAGAAGCTGCTTTAGGCACAAACCTATTGATCGACCAGTACTTCGAAGAAGTCCAGCAATACGAAGATTAATTATTCAGGAAACAGGATTTTACGAAAGTATACACCAGCGGATGCGGAAGTTCCCTGGTAGAACTGATTTGCGGACAAAATCCACATGCAAGGAAAAACTTGCGGTTTTTCAAGCTGATTATTTCAGGTTCTTCGAATTGATTGTATGCTTCAATATCCAGATCGGTTTCTGTGAGACTCCCGATGAGTTGCGGGTACAAACTATAGCGTGTAGCTGTTAATTCTTCCGGGTTCCGGGTTTCATATAAGTGGATCAATGCAGAAGAATGCGGTACAACATATACGCGTTCGAAATGATTTCCATCTACCAGGTTATCCGAAATCAATTTCTCTCCGTTTGCGCTTAAATTATTGCGGTGGATCAATACATCTATCAATGCTTTGTATCCTTCTCCAGTGATAAAGACCGGGGCTTCCTGCTGTAAAAGAAGATCAATAACTCCATTGAGGTAAAACAAATTGAGATAAGGTCCGGGAGCAAACCAAAAGCCATCATAATTTGACAATTGCTGTGGTTTCATATTGATTATCTCATTAACCTTAATCCAGTAATAAGACAACTCTACTTCCAGGAAACGACCTGCGTGGTCTAATGCCATGTTAGTCGCATGATGTGTATTGAAGGTAAAATTAAAATCTCCAATAATCCCAATCTTCAGTTGCTGCATAAGGAATAAACTAAAAAGCCATCCGTCAGTTGACAAATGGCTTCTTTAAATTATCAATTATCTTTTAAACCAACCCTTTAGAACTGCGTCCTCAATTGCCAGTGAAAGCGTTATCGAATCATTCGGATCCGGAGTAGACGTATCAGGTACATCCCGATATACATTACATTCAAATGTACATGTGAATTTCGAGTAATCTCCCGAACCATCTGATTCCTGAACAATACCTGTGAAAACAACAGTTTGCCCTGGCTGTGTTGCATCTGATGTCCAAACATTTCCTGAGCCGTCACGGTACACTACTTCAAAACCGTTGGCTGCTCCGGTTGCATACACCGGATTTGTATTTGAAGTAAAGAAATTATTAAATGCCGTTAAACTCGGATCGCTACTGGCACTCCCGTCAAACTGAAGAGAACCTAATCCTACCCGAATGGAAACCAACGTATTGGAAGACTTCATATTCGCATAGTACGTAGCCAATGAAGGAGTTGGGGAAGGCTGAATGTATTTTGTTTTAGTAGCATCCAAATAATACCCATCCACATTTTGTGTCAATTCCAATTGACTTCCATTTACTATACCAATAAAACTCGATTCCAGTTCCACCTTTGGTGTCGGTGCAGGAATAATTTCGTGCTTTGGACAACCGGCTAAAAATACCGAACCAAACACAAAAAGCGCAATAACTTTTTTCATAGATAATGTTTTTCAAACCAATATGTTCCAAAGAACACAATTCGAAAATACAACTTTTTTTCTTACTCCAAAGATATTTCTGAAAATCTCACGGATCCGACCTCGTTTGAATATTTTATTTCAACCCGGCTTATCCTTACGCTCTCAACAATTTTGTTTGTTCAGGGAAACAATAGTAAGGCAAGAAAATCGGTTTGTCCGCTTCATTTGTCAAATCCATGGAGTAAATTGTCTCTGTATCCGAGATTATGATTGTATCCAGATTTTCATCGATATTCAGGTCTATTCCACGTACGCTCAATTCGCACATTAACTGATTAAAAGCACTCATACTTACAAAAATCTGGCTTTCATAAGCATTTCCGTTTTCATAAATACAGCAATCCAATTGAACTTCTGTTGATGAACTCTCGAATTGAATGCGGTTTAATAAGATGCTGTCGAATATTGTTTTCATACTGTTTGACTTTGATGATACAAATTTGCACCCGGTAGTTCGTAAAGTACTTACGATCTACTTCATCGTATCAAAAAAGTTCAAAAAGTTTCGTAGTTCAATATTTTCTGCGTCTCAAGTGTTTCGACTTTTGAATTTTCGTACTTTCACAACACCTTATTGATAGACAAATGAAGTATTTCCAAATAGACAAAAACCTCTTTATTGAAAACCGTAAGAAATTTACGGCAAAAATGGCAAAAAACACCTTGGCCGTTTTCAATTCGAATGATATTTATCCGGTAAGTGCTGACGGGACCTTGCCTTTCACACAACACAGAGATATCTTCTACCTTTCCGGAGTGGACCAGGAAGAAAGTATCTTGGTCTTATTTCCGAATGCAAGCAACGAAGCACACCGTGAAGTGCTTTTCTTAAAGGAAACAAACGACCACATTGCTGTTTGGGAAGGTGCCAAACTGAATAAAGACCAGGCATTTGAAACGGCAGGTATCAAAACAGTTTACTGGTTACAGCAATTTCCGACCATCTTCAAACAAATGATGTCTGAAGCGGAAGGAATTTACCTGAATACCAATGAACACTTACGTGCCGACACAACGGTTCAAACACGCGAAGACCGCTTCATCATCCAGGTGAAACAAGACTACCCTGCGCACCAGGTACACAAAAGTGCTCCGATCATGCACCAAATCCGTTCTGTGAAAGAAAAAATTGAACTGGACTTAATGCAAACGGCCTGTGACATTACCGAAAAAGGGTTTCGTCGGATTCTTGGTTTTGTGAAACCGGGCGTTTGGGAATATGAAATAGAAGCGGAATTCGCTCATGAATTCCTGCGCAACCGTTCAAAAGGCTGGGCATACACACCGATTGTTGCCTCCGGAAAAAATGCTTGTGTACTGCATTATATTGAAAACAATATGCAATGCCAGGATGGTGAAGTGATCCTATTGGATGTCGGGGCCGAATACGCAAATTACTCCTCCGATATGTCGCGAAGCATTCCTGTAAACGGACGTTTCACTCCACGACAAAAAGAAGTGTATAACGCCGTTCTGCGTGTAAAATCACAGGCAGAAAAGATGTTGGTACCCGGAACTATGCTGGCTGAATACCAAAAGGAGGTCGGTCGCTTAATGGAATCCGAATTGCTTGGACTGAAACTATTGGACCAAACAGATATCAAAAACCAGGACCCGAACTGGCCGGCATACAAAAAGTATTTTATGCACGGAACATCACATTATCTTGGATTGGATACACACGACGTGGGTCTGTGGAACGTTCCGATCGAAGCGAATATGGTATTTACCTGTGAACCGGGAATCTATATTCCTGAAGAAGGATTGGGAATCCGTATCGAAGACAACTTAGTCGTTCAGGCATCCGGAGAGCCATTTAACTTAATGCGCAATATTCCGATCGAAGCAGACGAAATAGAAACGTTGATGAATCAAAAATAATGAGCGAACAATTATTGAATTACAGGATTTCCGGCAATGGGAATCCTGTTGTTTTTTTGCATGGTTTCATGGAAGATTACAGCATGTGGGATGAAATCATTCCACGTCTTCCCATAAGAGCAATTTGCATTGATTTACCCGGCCACGGTAAAAGTCCGGTCGATTTCAATGCTACTCCTTCTATTCTCTCCATGGCAAAAGAAGTAGAAAAGATCATGGTTCATGAAAAGCTGAAACATCCGATCGTCGTTGGTCATTCCATGGGAGGCTATGTCGGTTTGGAATTAATAAAACTTGTTCCCGGACTCGAACATTTAATCTTGTTCCACTCACATCCCTGGAGCGATTCGGAAGACAAGAAACGGGACCGTGAGCGTGTTGCCAACATGGTATTGACAAAAGCCCCTGTTTTTATTCGGGAAGCTATTCCGAACCTGTTCTCAAATCCGGCTATGATGAAAGATGCAATTAACCATTATGTTGGAATTGCTGAGAAAATGGACCCGAAAGCGATCGGTTGGGCTTCTTTAGCTATGAAAAACCGCTTCGACCTGGCTTACCTGATGGAAAAGTACCCGGAAAAATTCAGTGTTATCAGCGGACACAACGACAAACTGATCAACGTTGGGTTACTGGATTCGTTTTGCAAACAACACAAGATCTCATCTGTCGTTTTTCCGAATGCTGCACACATGTCGCATGAAGAAAACCGTGAGGAGGTGATCCAATTGTTTAAAACTATTTTCTAATTGCCACATATAAATGTAGGGCCGGAAAATTTTCGACCCCTGCATTTCCTAAAAAATAAATAATTTTAACGGTATTAACTTTTGATTATACTACCAACTGGCATATTTTAACAGTTAAATTCTGAGTGTGTCCTGTTTCAAAACGGTTCCTCAGTTTATCAGAACTCGTAAATTGTCGGTAAGAACAAGTAACAAAACTACATTATGGAACCGAAAAGACTTCGTGCTTTGGTCATTGATGACGAAGAATATGCACGCAAAAATTTAATTATGATGCTGGACGACTTCTGTCCTGAAATCGAAGTAATCGGTGAAGCTTCCGGGAAAGAACAAGCCAAAGCATTGATAACTGCCAGCAAACCGGATGTGGTTTTTTTGGATATCCGGATGCCAAGTGGTGCAGAAGGATTTGAACTGCTCGAAGAAGTGGAAGAAAAGAATTTCCTGGTTGTCTTTGTAACTGCATTTAAGGATTATGCCATCCGAGCATTCAATGCAAGTGCTGTCTATTATTTGTTGAAACCAATTGATATCGACGATCTGAGAGTTGCAGTTGAAAAACTGGTTGAAGCAAACAATGTGTTTGGTCAGGACCCGGAAAACTATGTCACTTACTTCCGAAGTTTACGCAACCTGTCTGATCAATTACTTCGCAATAAACCGAATAACCGTATCGCGATCAGTCATACCAAAGGATTGAAAATTGTGGAAGACAACACTATTTCCCACCTGGAAGCAAGCGGGAACTGTACCACAATCTATTTCAACGACGGAACACGTTACCTGGATACCAGAACTTTAAAGATTTATGAAAACATTTTGAATCCTGCCAAATTTTTCCGGATTCACAAATCACATATTATTAATCTCAACAACCTTGCGGAATATATCAATGAAGACGGTCATTTTGCCGTCCTGAAAAATGGATTGCGCATTCCTGTTGCAAGAAATCGCGTAACTGATTTTGTAAAAATGCTGAAGGAAGGATGAGATTATTCACATTCATAGTTTTTGCAGCCATTTCTGCTTTTGGAATGGCTCAGGACTATTCTTTCATTACCTATTCCAATGGGCAGGGTTTGCCCCAATCCCAGGTTCAGTGCATCACACAGGATGATGAAGGTTACTTGTGGGTCGGGACTTTAGGTGGTTTGGCCAAATTCAACGGGAAAAATTTTACAACATTCCCACTTGAACAAGGGTTGTTCAACAACCGCATTTCCTGCCTGCAGTATATCCAGAAAACTATCTGGGTGGGACATGAAGGCGGGATTACCAAAATTAAAAACAACAAGGCACAAACGTATTCCCTAGGTGATAATAACCGCACGGTAATTGTTACGGATTTCATCCTGTACCAGGGAAAAATAATCGCTTCTACAGAAGGAAGTGGCTTGTACATTATTTCCAATGGCCATATTTCCAAGATTGCATTGAAAAATGCAGATGCTTCCACTTGCCGGGACCTGGAAGTAATCAATGGAAGATTGTACATCGGGACCAGGGATGGATTGTACTATACAAACGATCTGACCAATTTCAGTCGTGTAGAAGCCTTTAAGGACCGCCGTATTTCCGGAATTGCATTGGCACAGGGCCATGTTTTCATTTCGACTTCTTTTGAAGGATTATTCAAGGCAGATCCTGCATTCAAACAGTTCGATTCCATTCCCGTTCAATCAGCTGATTTGTACATCGGTGCAATAAACAGTGACCAATCGGACCAGCTTTGGCTTTCTTCCCCCGACGGTGTGATTCGTTTATCGCCTCAAATGAAGCAGCTCAATTTAAATGAAACAAACGGGCTTCCGGTAAATGCGATCAATTGTTCGTTCCAGGATAATGAAGGAAATATCTGGTTCGGAAGTGACGGAAAAGGCTTGGTCCGTTTTGCCAACCAGAACCTCCAGATTTATTCCACTAAAACGGGGATGCCTTCCGATTTGATTCTTTCGGGGGCTAAGCTGAAAAACGGGACTTACCTTTTTGGTTCGTATGACAAGGGGGCTTTCAAAATGAATCTCCAGGGAATCTGTGAGGAAATCCCTATTCCGGCAACAACCGTTTGGGACATTGAATATTTCAACGGACTGGCTTGGTTTGCGACCGATATGGGCGTTTTCAGCTGGGATTTCAAATCGGAACCGAAAAATTATTTTTTCAAAAACTTTTCAAAAACCTTCAGGGTATTAAAACCATTTAAGAATCGCCTGATCGTAGCAGGAGAAGAAAGTATCGGGTATATTGAAAACAATACGCTGCATCATTATTCTAATTTCAAATTCAGCCTCAGCAAAGATGGAAACATCCGGGATATTGCGCTGGATTATTCGAACATCCTGGTAGCAACTTCCAAAGGGCTTTACGAGCTCAATCTTGCAAACAAGACACAAAAACTCCTCAAGAAGTTCAAATCAAGTATTGCTTCTATTGAAACGGATATCGATAACCGAATCTGGATCGGTACGGAAAATGGTCTGATTGTCTTTGACGGGATCAAGTACAAGCATGTTTCCTACAGTTCCAAAAGCGGTGCGCGCTTCATTAATTTCATTCACCGGGTAGAAAAGCACATTTTTGTAGGAACCAATGATGGTTTGTATGTTTTCGAAAACAGCGAAGGTTCACAAATCCTGGTAAAACATATCGGAACCAACAACGGGTTAATCAACCTGGAGTCAAACATCAATTCTTCGCTCTATGAAAACGGGAATTTCTGGTTCGGTACCAGTGATGGTTTGGCCAAACTGCAATTCGGACCGGAGGAATTCTCGGACTATGCTCCGAAGCTCAATATAGCACGCGTGTTGGTGAATTACCGGGAGATCAATCCTTCAGATATTTATACGGGGCTGAAACTGAATTATTCCAAGAACAACCTGATTATCGATCTGGATGGAATTTCGATGGAGGACCCGGAATCCGTTACGTTCCAATATTGGCTCGAAGGCGAGTCCGACAAATGGTCACCTCCTACTCTAAACCCAACAATCATTCTTTCCAACCTGGATGCGGGAGATTACACCTTGCATATCCGCGCGATTTCCGGTACAAAGAAAATATCCGAGATCAGTTCGTTTGCCATAACAATTACACCTCCATTTTGGAGAACCTGGTGGTTTTACATCCTTGTTTTCGTTGCAATTGCATTCGGGATCCGTTACTATTTCAGACTACAGATCAAACGGGAACGGGACCGCAACTACAAAATTAACCTGGAGAATAAATCCCGCTTACTTGCTTTGGAGCAACAATCGCTGAATGCCAGCATGAACCGACATTTTATTTTCAACTCGCTCAATTCCATTCAGTATTTCATTAATACACAAGACCGCGTATCGGCCAACAGATACCTGACCAGCTTTGCGAAATTGATCCGGAAAAACCTGGACAGTGCTTCAGAAGGAGATAACGTGGTGACTTTGCACCAGGAATTGGAACGCCTGGAATTATATTTGTCACTAGAGGCGATGCGTTTCAAAGACCGGTTCACCTATAAAATTGAAAACCAGGATATTGACCTTGAACAGGTAACCGTACCGGCAATGCTCCTTCAACCTTTCGTAGAAAACAGTATTATCCATGGAATTCTTCCGGATGAGACAAAAAAAGGGGAAATCGTTGTGACTATCAAAGCGCTTGGAGACCAATTGGAAATTTGCATTGATGATAACGGGATCGGAATTGATTACAGTTTGAATAAAAAGGCCAAATTCAAAGGGGATCACAAATCACAGGGAATGGAAATTACTTCCAAAAGGATCGACCTGATCCGCCAAATGTGGAATAAAGATTACGAGTTGATCGGACCATTTCAAATGACGAATCCGGACCGTTCAATCAAGGGAACGCGCGTTTTAATCAAAATTCCTTATGAAAATTTGGAAATTAATGATTAAATAGTTTATATTTGTTCAGTATGCGTTTTTACGATATGAAAAAGATAACACTCATAGCATCATTATTAGTCGTGTTTACAGCTTGTCAGAAAGCTGATATTCGTCCAAGAACGAGTAGCATGGAGCAAGGTTCGGAAGTAAAAAGCCTTTCGATCGAAACTCCTACAACAACAAATGGCGGAAACCCAAATTCGTTGGGTGGTTCTGATGCAACAAATCCAACTGTTGATCCAAACAATCCCGATCCAAACGGAGGAGACATTACGGATCCACTAAGAAAGAAAGATCAGAAAGACAATAAATAAAAAAAACCGGTTCAATGAGCCGGTTTTTTTATTTTGTTTATTTTATTCTGCTTATTGCTGAAAATGATTCCAACCCTGAGCTCTCAAAGGAATTAGCGAATCATTTGTATCTACCAAATAAGTTCCCTCGCTTGCATCGGTCATGTAACCGATCACAGTCATATGCGGATTTCCCTTGATCTTATCAAAATCACTTTGAGCAATTGTAAATAATAACTCATAATCCTCACCTCCATTCAACACACAGGTTGTAGGGTCCAGATTGAAATCAATTGCTGTTGTGGAAGTCAGTGAATCGATCGGTAATTTTGCATTGTAAACCATTGCACCTTTATTACTGGACTTACATAAATGCAATACTTCTGAGGCCAAGCCATCCGAAACATCGATCATTGCCGTTGGAACCACTTCCAGCTCTTTCAGGTAATTGATGATGTCCAAACGTGCTTCAGGTTTTAGCTGTCTTTGAATGATGTAATCTTTCCCATCCAAATCAGGTTGAATATCCGGATTCGCTTCAAAAACGCTCTTTTCACGTTCCAAAACCTGCAATCCGACATATGCGGCACCCAAGTCTCCGGAAACAACCAATAGGTCATTTACTCCTGCTCCCGATCTGTAAACCACTTTGGATTTATCCACCACACCGACAGCAGTTACCGAGATCACCAATCCGGATCGCGATGAGGTTGTATCCCCGCCGATCAGATCCACTTTATAATGCTGGCACGCCAAGCGAATTCCGTCATACAGTTCTTCCAGCGCTTCCAAAGGAAACCGGTTCGAAACAGCGATCGAAACCGTAATTTGTTCCGGTGTTCCGTTCATCGCAACGATATCCGACACATTCACAGCCACCGACTTATATCCCAAATGCTTGAAAGGAACGTACATCAGGTTAAAATGAACCCCTTCTACCAGCATATCGGTAGAAATTAATGTAAACTGTTCTTCATTTCTTTCCAACACTGCTGCATCGTCACCAATTCCAAAAGCAGTTGACTCTCTTGTAATCAGGAAGTTCTTCGTCAATAAATCAATCGTCCCAAATTCACCCAGGGATTCCAGGTCCGTTCTTTTTTCTTCCGACATGTGTTCTAATATATGGTACAAAGATACACTTTACGGAAAAGAAGCTGTGTTTGAAAATAAAATCTCACAAGCTAACCCGGAAAAGCATTACATTTAGCATATCAACTCCATCAATCATGAAGAACTCCATCTTCCTCCTTATTTTATTAAACTCCTTTTCAGGTAAAGCCCAAACCTTTGTGAGATCTGAGTTAGCTACCCAAGTTTCAACTCCCTGGGAATTATTTTACGGTCCGGATTCCATGCTTTGGGTAACAGAAAGTAACGGGAGGGTTTCGCGAATTGATCCCGAAACAGGGAACAAAACACTTATATACACTGCAAACGATTATTTTGGCGGAAGTCCATCAGAGAACTCAACCCTTTGTCCAAACCTGAGCATTGGAGCAGGAACACTCGGCCTTGCACTGCATCCTGATTTTAAAACTCCGGGTTTCTCATTTATTTATTTCATGTATTCCTACAATTCAGGAACATCGGGGAGCCCGGCAACCCGATTTAAGATCCGGAGACTGGAATGGGACCCAACTACAGAACAAGTGATCGCCTACCAGGATATTGTATCAGGAATTTCAAGCGGGTTCGATCATTTGGGCGGAAGACTATTGGCCGTAAAACAAAATATGATCCCTTATTTATTTGTAACGATCGGTGATCATGGTGCTTCCGAAACAAACAGTCCACAGTGTTACAACCCGCAAACGGACAATCCGAATAATTTTGCCCAAGACCCAACTACGGATAATGGAAAAATTCACCGCTTCAATATGGACGGAAGCATTCCGGCGGATAATCCTATTCCGGGAAATTCTTTTTTCACGCGCGGGCATCGTAACCCGCAAGGATTGGCTTACAACACCAACCTGGGTATTCTTTACAGTATTGAACACGGTGATAGAACAGATGATGAGATCAATATCCTGGAAAAAGGAATGAATTATGGCTGGAAAAACGTGCATGGTTTTCATAACGATGATAATTTCCCGGGAGAAGCAGCTTATGTAAGCAATTATGTTCCTCACCCGCAAATAGCGAATGACCACCTGGTAGAACCAGTCTATTCCATTTGTGCTGTACCCACTCCAAGTTCCAATACCGGAACTTCCTGGTGCACGGTTGCCCCTTCCGATGGGATTTACTACAAAAGTACTTCCATCCCGGAATGGACGAACAGCATTTTGTTGGTTACACTCAAAAATGGAGACAACACCGACATGGAATTGTACCGATTCAAATTAAATGCACAAGGGACTATTGAAGCATCAACAACCCCAAACCCCAATCCGAAGAAGTATTTTGCGGAAGATCAGCTATTGAATGGCCGTCTGCGCGACATTGCCGTTTCCCCTGACGGAAAGAAAATTTACCTGATCAATAATGGAGGAGCTACTTCAGCCACAGACAAAATCACGGTGTATACGTATGTTGAACCACCTGTTGTACCTTATCCGAATATCGGATTAAAGATCTCTCCAAATCCATCTTCGGGAATGGTCCAGATCGAACTACCTGAAAACAAACCGTATACCATTCAAATTTTCGATTACCGCGGAGCTAAATTGAAGGAAATCAAAGATGAGGTACTTTTGATGAACCTCGATTTATCTTCTTTTTCTTCCGGACTGTATTGGTTCCAATACGAATCGGAGAGTATGAAGCGGGTTCAGAATTTTGTGAAGGAATGAAAGCACAACCACATAGGCACATTAGAACACATAGTTTTTATTGATTGAAAGACTATCGAAATTAGCTGTATTTCAAGGAAGTGAATCTGTTATAGCAGATATTTATCGAAAGCAATGCTTTCTCTTGTTTCGCTTGCTCTTATTTTCTTTAACACAAGGTCAGCGAAGGCGCAAGAACACAAAGCACACAAAGATTCATTTTTACATTATTTACTATTAACAAAAAAGCTCCATCCGAACCAGGGATGAAGCTTAGTATATAATAGAGATCAGAATTGACTTCTGATTCGTTGTGCCTTTCTGTTATCTCTAAAATAGAAAGAAAAGAAATTGGAAAAAAGTTAAGAAATTTAAAATCTCGGGAGCTGCAGCAAGAAAAAAGCCCTCCATGTATACGGAAGGCTTTCAATATCTTTCAGGTCCCCGTTCAATGAACCGGCGGTGGCTGATTGGTCGGACAGGTTGGATTGGGACATTGTGTATGTCCTTCTGGTAATGGTGTTCCGCACGCCGGGCAAAACTTCTGCTCTTTAGCCAAATAAAACTGCTTTTTCATACCCCTCTTTTTTGTTATTGGTAAGTTAGGGAAAAACGAGATGAAGAGAAGTTAAAGAGTGTTACGAAAAGAGCGTTCTTTTTAAGCTCATAAAATTGTTCTAGGGTTTATAACCCTAGAAGGGTGGTCAATTTATTTTGAATTAAATTAATGTACGCTTGCGCGTGAAGCATTTTCAATCAAACTAAGACCAAGTTAGAAAGTGCCAAACCAGGATCATTAAAAAAATCAATCCGGTCCAATTCATAATCTCCAGCTTGACCAGTGGATTCCGGACGATTATTCCTGTAATGATAACTGCCAGTATCAGCAATAGCCCCAACCATTCCAGCCGGCTTTCATTGAACCACAAACCCTGAAATCCCATACCAACCAGCACCACAATAAATGCAGCATGAATTCCATCGGGATGTTTGATTTCATTCAGGTTTTTTAAGGTTAAAATACTCACCACAATAAAAATACTTAAAACCAGGAGCAGCGGAATCCATATGAGAAAGGCATAACCAAATGGACAAAAGAAAGGGAACAGAATCCATGACAGGGATACCAATGACGTTCCGATCAGAAGAATAATCGAGAGAAATTTCAACCTGTTTCTGGTTTTATTGAGAACCATGGATGATTTGTTAGGGATACTACACTAAAATTAAGAAATAGAAGGAAATACGGAATACAAAAGTCGCTTATTTACTTTTTGAGAGGTGTTTTATTTACACTTGTGAGAAGTAAATTTACTCTTCCAAAACGGCTTAGTTTTGTTAAAAGTTGACTTTGACACAGGCTATTTCCCGGTAAAATCAATTGAATATTGCGCGAATCAACTGACTGATTATGTTAAATCCTTAACCTTTTGATACTATATCCATACTTGACCTATGCTCTACCTATACAGTACCCGTACTTGAGGTATGGAATACGTTAATTTGGCCTTTGAATTATTTTACATTTTTGAGAAGTGTGGTACGCTGATGACTGTGTATAAACGTCAATTTTCGAAATCCTCCCCCTTAATCCCTCCCGTATCGTTCCTCACGGGACAGGCTCTCCAAAGGGGAGACGAGAAAGTTCGGTCTAGCTGAACAAAAGAAGTCCAGTTAAAAATTTATAGGAGAATTGACTGCTTCCTCGCTCTCACTCTCAATTCTCGCTCTGCAAAAGGAAAAGAGCAACAAAAGTTTGAGTGTGAGAGGGAGTGAAGAGGGACAAAAGAAAAGAGCATCACTCACGTGATGCTCTTTTCTTTTTGTTGACCCACTAGGGCTCGAACCTAGACTCTTCTGAACCAAAATCAGACGTGTTGCCAGTTACACCATGGGTCAATTTTCAACCTCTTCCTTGTTGCCTCCCGATAGCTATCGGGATACACCATGGGTCAATTGCGGTGGCAAAGTTAATACTAAATTCTTTTCATCCAAGAAAAGGAGTAAAAATTTTGGCGTTTTTCCGCTAAAAAGTGGAAAAAACATTGAATTTCATCCATTTAGCAATTTTCAACATTTCTATGAGGAATCGTCGCAATATATTTATAACTTCGCGAGTCAAACTTTCAAAGTAAATCATGAATTACAATAAACTGAATAACCTTACAGGCTGGTTTGTTTTTTTAATCGCAACGATTGTTTATTTCCTGACCATTGAAGATACCGTTTCACTTTGGGACTGCGGGGAGTATATTACAGCAGCAAATAAATTAGAAGTTGGTCACCCTCCGGGCGCACCGTTATTCATGGTACTTGGACGTTTGTTCTCTTTCTTTGCAGAACCTGAAATGGTTGCTGTATGGATCAACCGCCTTTCAGCTTTGTGCAGTTCATTCACAATCTTATTCCTGTACTGGTCGATTACCATGTTTGGTAAGAAGATCATGCAACGCAAACAAAGAGATTGGTCAAGAGGTGACCAGATCGCTACGATCGGAGCGGGAGTTTTGGGTGCTTTGGCATACACATTCTCCGATTCGTTCTGGTTCTCTGCCGTTGAAGGTGAGGTTTATGCGATGTCGTCATTGTTTACAGCAGCTATTTTCTGGATGATCCTGAAATGGGATGCTGAAATGATCGGAATCAAACACGGAGAGATCACAGACGGAAGATCTCCGATGCGTTGGATGATCCTGATCTGGTTCATGTTCGGTTTGGCGATCGGGGTCCATTTATTAGGACTACTTGCGGTCCCGGCAATTGCTTACGTGATTTACTTTAACCTTTGGGAGAAAACAAACCTGAAAGGAATCATCCTGACGGGAGTTATTTCCATTGCCGTACTTGGATTCGTCCAGGAAGGGATTATCCCTGGATCGGTTGCATTGGCTTCTTCTTTCGAGGTTGCGTTTGTGAATTCCTTCGGATTACCGTTCTTCTCAGGAACAATTTTCTTTTTCCTGCTATTGATCGGAGTCTTCATGTGGGCTTTCAGATATGCAAAAAGAAAAGCAAAACCAATCTTAAATACCGCTTTATGGAGTTTGGCATTCCTTATGATCGGTTACGGATCCTTTGCTGTAATCGTTATCCGTTCAAATGCGAATACACCATTAGATGAGAACGATCCAGAAAACTTAGTAACGCTTCATGCTTATTTGAAACGTGAGCAATACGGTTCATGGCCGATCTTAAACGGTAATTACTGGAACTCTGCATTGGCAGACCAAAGTGAGTTCGAAGACGGATCTCCATTCTACCTGCGCCGTTTCGTTGTTGAAAACGATCAAACCGGATTGGATGCAAAAGCATTCGTAACAGAAAAAGAAGCTAAGGACTGGGCGAAATCAAAAGGAGGCAATTTTTCTGTAAAAGAGAAGTATTTCTCCAGTAATGAAAGTGTGAGAAAGGGAAGCAAGCAGGTTTATGCTCAAACGACCTTCCTTCCTCGTATGTATTACACGTCCAACAATCCGAACGATCCAAAAATCCTCGCTTATAAAAACTGGTCGGGCTATGATGCAACAGATGTAACTGATTCGGACGAAAACGGTACGGATGGTTTAAGACTTCCCCGTTTTAGTGAAAATATGCGCTACATGTTCAGTTACCAGATGAACTGGATGTACTGGCGTTATTTCATGTGGAATTTCTCCGGTCGTCAGAATGACTTCCAGGGACATGGAGATGAACTGCGCGGGAACTGGATTTCCGGGTTCTCGTTCATCGACGATGCGCGTTTAGGAAACCAGGAACACGCCCCTTATTACACCCTTGAAAATCCGGCACACAATAATTTCTGGATGCTTCCGCTTGTTTTGGGAGTAATCGGATTGATCTTCCATTTCTACCGGGCTCCGAAAGATGCGTTTATTGTATTCCTGACGTTCTTCTTTACAGGAATTGCGATCGTAATCTACCTGAACCAAAAACCATTCGAACCACGTGAGCGTGATTATGCTTATGCAGCGTCCTTCTACGCCTTTGCATTCTGGATCGGATTGAGTGTCCTGGCTTTGTATGATGCGTATAAAAACTTCAACAAAGAAGACTGGAAGAAAATGCTGATCGGATACGGTGCTTTAACCGGGTTCATCCTGATCTTTGCCATTTCCGGAGGAGGCTTCATCTTAACAACGTGGTTGATTATCGCACTGATCGGTTTGGTATTGCTCGGACTCGCATTCGGATTACGGAAAGCTTTACCGAATAACAGCGTTGCCGCAGCAGTATTTACCCTCCTTACTTTATTCGTTCCGTATATCATGGGAGAACAGGGATGGGATGATCACGACCGTTCAAATAAATCATCTGCTCACGATTTGGCTTACAACTATTTAAAATCCTGTGCTAAAAACGGAATTATCTTCTCAGTTGGAGATAACGACACATTCCCGCTTTGGTACTTGCAGGAAGTAGAAGGTGTGAGCACGGATGTACGTGTGTGTAACACCAGTTTATTTGATACAGACTGGTATACCAACCAGATGAAAATGAAAATGTACGATTCCGAACCGCTACCTATTACGTTCAGAGAAGATCAGATCCTTCAATGGGCAGGTGGGACAGACCAGGCGTTCTTCATGTCGACAACTCAAATGTTGAACCAGGGAATCAATCGTGAAACTTTGGAAAAACTATTCAAGCTGAAATTGAAAAACAGCCCGAGAGAGTTCAACCAGGCATTTACAAGCTTTACAGCAACTGCTTCTTCTGTTCTTTCTACGGTGAAAGCAAAAGATGCGGCATATGATCCAAGAATCAACGAGATCCGCCAGTTATTTGCAAACGCAAGTGCTGATTCAGCTACGATCGACTTGGTAGAAAGTATGGAAAATGGTATCCTGGAGATTTTTGAGGGATACAGAAACCAACTTTTGGAAGCAGATGTGAAAGGATTGGAATCCTTACAAGAAGTCATGGGTTCATGGGAAGACGGATGGTCCTTCCTTCCGTTGAAAGAAGTGATCTCTTTCATGCAGAATGATGATAACATGATCAAGTACGGAACGGCATACTTACGTGTAATCCCAAGTACCGGGTTCATTCTTCCGGTAAATAAGAAAAATGCGCTTGCATCCGGAATTATTTCGAAAGAAGAAGTAGCAAATTGCGAGGATGAAATCCGTTTCCGATTCAATTCAAGATCTGTTCAGGCAATTACAAAATCGGATATCATGATCCTGGATATGTTGGCAAACAACAACTGGAAACGTCCGATGTATTTCACTTCTCCGGGGAATACGGAAGTTTCTACTGCTATGTACCAAAGCGGGCATTTGCGCACGAATGGGATGGCATGGGAAATCACTCCGATTCTTGCTCAGGGTAAGACTCCGATCAATGAGAAAGTGATGTTCAAGCATTTGATGGAAACTTACCACTATGGTAAAATGAACGATCCGGATGTTCTGACTGATTACTATGCAAGAAGACAAACCGTTCAGTTCAGAACGATGTTCGCGCAGCTTGCCGAGCATTATGTCATCGAAGCTGAGCAAATGGAAATGAGCAAACAACAATACGGTCCGATGTTAAAGAATTTACGTGCTTCGGGTCAGACAAGAGTTGCCGATTCATTGGAAAATTCCTTCAAAGGAACCATGGGAATGACTTCGGCGGAATTGCGCAAGAGAGCAGCCCAATTAATTCACAAATCATTGGAAGTAATGCCGGCAGACCTTGTATTGGATTACGGTGAAAGACCTTCTCCGGCAGGTCCGATCAAAGATGCGAACGGCGTGGAATACAACCAATACCAGGATGGAGTTCTGCAGGATTATGTTGGCCTTCTTTACAGGGCAAACGACAGAGCCGGTGCAGAAAAACTGGGAACTGAAGTTGCCCGTCAATTGGAAAGTATCTTAGGTTACTTTAAAAACAGCCCGGCAAACTTTGCAGCATCAAACGATATGGATTATATCGCTGCTGTGATCAACTATGCAACACTTCACAAATTTGCAGGCGATCAGCGTATTGCAGGTTCCAACGGAGTACTGGTTGGCCGAACAACCAAAGGCCTGGAAGCACTCTACAACGTAGATCTGCCTCGTATTTATAACGAATTGGATCAGCTTTCCATGGAAAACGGTGAAAGCAGAACCGATGGGAACTTTGCTGTGAAGAAAGCGCGTTTACAGGGTACTATGAATGCCATTGACTTTACATTCGAACTGACAGGAACGCAAGTTCCGACTAATACTCCGAAACCGGCTCCAACGCCAGCAGGACCGGAAGGGATTCTGCCGGAAACATTGCCAAAAGGAGCTGAGTCAGACAGTGAACCGATTGTCGGGTAAATTCTTATAGATGAAACTATTTAAACCTCCACGCTTAACGAATTGGGTTTTTCCAAGGTTAAGGTGGAGGTTTTCCATTTCCGACCCGGTCGTATTTATCACTTTTGATGACGGCCCGAACCCGGAGATTACTCCGTTCGTTTTAGACCTGTTAAAGCAATACCAGTGGAAAGCGACTTTCTTTTGTGTGGGTCAGAATATGATTAAATACCCGGAACTGTTCCGGCGGATTAAAGCAGAAGGACACACGATCGGAAATCACACCATGAAACACCTGAATTCCATCAAAACGGAAAACGAGTTGTATTTGCAGTCATTTCGTGAATTCGAAGAAATTGTCCCGACCAACTTGTTCCGTCCGCCATACGGAAGGATCAAACCGAGTGTTGCAAAAGAGATTGCCCGTACACACCAAATCATTATGTGGTCCTGGCTCTCCTATGATTATGATTTAGGTGTCAGCAATGAACGCATTCTTTCGGAAGTAAAGCGAATAAAAAGAGGAGAAATCCTGGTATTGCATGACAATGCGAAAATCACCGAGCGACAACTGGAATTACTTCCATCTTTATTTGAGTTGATACAAAAAATGGGATTCCGGTCGGAAGCTATTTCTGTTTAGGCTTCTTGTAAATGGGAACGGTAGAACACGGTTCGCCATACATGATACTGGAACAAACCGGCTGCACCTTCACCAAAAACTGTGACATCGCTGCTTCCGGGTTTGGAATATCCGAACATCCTTTCACGATCAGCTTCCCATCGTTGAATTGCTGAACATCTAATTTTTCGATATTCAATTCCAATGCTTTTTGTCTCGCGTGAGCTAAAGTCCCGATCGTAACAGAATCCGCAATACCAACGAGTTTTGAACTCACCAGCATAAATGCCCAGGAAGGTAAAATAGCTTCAACAGAACAATACAAGTACACATGCTTTCCCTTGTATTGCTCCCAGTTAAAATGTTTCACATAATCACGAAAATCCTTTTCCTTCAAGACCAGGCCTTGCCAGAGTGAGGGCTCAAAATCAAAACCCGCAAACTCAGAATTCTTCGGACAATACTCGGCCAAATCGACTGCGATCAATCCGCTTTGTGCTACTTTATTTACTATTTCAGACATGACACAAAATTACGTTTATTAATTGCTAATTGCGCATGCCTCATTACGAATTATTACAATCCTTCTTACTTGTAAAATAGCTGCAAACCTATCTTTCATGTTTATGTGCACGCATTTGTCAATTGTTAAACTTCGGTTTCCATTCACCCTTTTTAACAAAAATTGGTGAAACAGGTTCTTCGTTTGCCTTACATTTATGCCCATAAAAGTTAAACCATGAAACACTTGATTTTTTTAGGACTGGCAACCGTATTGGTTTTGGGTTCTTGTTCATCCAATGAGAAAAAGATTATCTCTGTTGAAAAGAAAGTAGTCTACAAAAAATTAGATCCGGTTCAGGCAAACCGCAAACTGGCAATCGAAGTTTCAGGAATGACTTGTGAGCATGCCTGTGGTGGTTCGATCCGCATGGCTCTGAAAGAAACAGGTGCAGTTGATCGCGTTTCCTACGATTTTGAAGCAGGAAGAAAGACCAACACTGCTTACATTACTTTTGACAAATCAAAAATTTCCGCAGATAAAATTGTTTCCATTATCGAAACAATCAACGATAAACAATTCACAACCGGAAAATCAAGCTCTTCCAATATAGAGGGGGAAACGAAAACAAGCAGTCCGACAACAACCAAGACAACAACAATTACCGAAACGAAGACAACCAAAATCGATGTGGAAGTTCCTGAAACCAATTGGGAAATGCCAAATATCTTCCAATTTTTTTCCCATTTACTCAGTTAAAAACACCGCGGATTTGTAGTTTTGCAGTATGAAACTGCAGCACCGCATCATTGGAGAAGGAAAACCTTTGATCATCCTTCACGGACTTTTTGGTTCTTCGGACAACTGGCAAACTCACGCTAAACGCTTCTCGGATTATTTCCAGGTCATTTTGGTCGATCAGCGCAATCACGGTCACACAGATTGGAGCGATGAATTCGATTACGATATTCTTGCAGAAGACCTCCATGAATTGATTACGGACCTCGGATTGGAAAAAGTCAATTTGCTGGGTCACTCCATGGGAGGAAAAACAGTGATGCGTTATGCACAGCTTTATCCGCAAACCATTGAGAAAATGATTGTGGTGGATATGGGGATCAAGCAATACCCTATGCATCATCAGCAAATTTTAGCAGGAATTGCTGCTCTGAATGCTACGGCAATGGACTCGCGCTCGGCCGCAGAAGAAGTACTTCTTCCCTTTGTTCCTGAAAATGGCACCCGACAATTCCTCATGAAGAACCTTTATTGGATCGAAAAAGGGAAATTAGCCTGGCGCATGAATGTGGAAGTCCTGGAAAGAGAAATGCCCAACATTCTGAAAGCACTTCCGGAACAGGAAGTGATGGTTCAAACACTGTTCATTTGTGGTGAACTTTCAAATTACATTACTGACGAAGACATTCCAGACATAGAAAACCAATTCCCGGATTCTTCTTTTGTAACCATTGAGCATGCGGGACATTGGGTCCATGCAGAACAGCCGGAAGAATTTATGAATACGGTATTGGAGTTTTTGTTGAGGTAGAATAATTAATTACATAGACAACTCTGTAGGGATCGAAGCATCACGTCCCCACTGGTTGAAGTCCTTAAAAAAAGAGGGCATCGCGGACCTACAATCTGATCAATTTAATTTAAATGAATTTAAACACAATCGGTAAGTTGTAATAGCAATTCACCGGTTTGGAACCATTTTTCCCCGGAACCCATTTCGGCATTCCTTTAACAACACGCAATGCTTCCTTGTCACATTCGGGGCAACCCGGTATTCCGCGCATAATTTTCACGTTGGAAATTTCTCCTTTATCTGAAATAACAAACTGCAAAAACACTTTTCCCGTAATACCTGCATCTTTTGCCGTCTGCGGATAAACCAGGTGATCAGAAAGGTATTTCTTCAACCCTTCCATTCCCCCGGGAAATTCTGCCGGAACCTCTACATATGTATAGATTTCCGGTTCCTGGTTCCGATGATTGTAAGAAGTGGGCTCCTGGATCGGTTCACTTTCAACCATTCCTACTATATCATGCTCTTCATCTATCTCACTAAATTCTATAACCGTGCGTTTTTTCTCCGGAATTGAATGCGCATCGGGGAAAATGTGCTCATAGGCTTCCGGAAAGCCTTTCGGACCCTTTAGCTTATAATTTGCTTCCAGTGCTTTCAATTTACCCATCAAAACCTGATGTCCTTTATCCAAACGCACAGTAAGATCTCTAAAAAGCAGCACTAAGCTATCCACTTGTGGTTCAAATTCTTCCAACTGCCGAATGTATTCCTGTTGTTTCCGAGCCTGGTTTTGATTGGATTTAAACTTCCCCTGATAACTTCCAAGCAAATCAATTAATTGCGGGTTCTGCTCCTTCAGCTTGTATTGGTCTAAATCGGAACCGTCCCGCATTTCCTTATCAAAAGCAAGCTTTTCAGTCAATGCCGCTTTTTGAGGCCTGATTATTTCTTTAGATATCGGATAAGAATGCTCTACCAGGACTGAATCCAAAACCAATGCCTGAGGATCTTCTCCAAGCTTTCTTAAAAGAGTTGCCGCATCCTCAAAAGCGTAGGCAGCTTGCTTTGTCTTGTGTTCCTCATCAGATAAAGGGCCACGAAGTTTCTTTTGAATATTGCTTCTCAGATTTTCCAGCTGAGTTTTATCTTGTAAGAAAACAGCATATGCAGAATCTTGCCTGTGCTTTTCCACTACCAATTGGGTCCGAAGCTGTTTATTCAGTTTCCTGGGAGATTGTCCGAAAGCGGTGACACTTCCCAGGATAACTAATAAAACTAATCCTGATTTCATAACTTATCATTCAAATTTAAGGGGTAAGCGGACATATGAACTGACGTTTTTGCCGTTCTGTTTTCCGGGAATCCAATTCGGCATGCTTTTCACCAAACGGACTGCTTCTTCATTGCATTCCGGACAAGCAGGAATACCTTTCAATACTTCAACTTCAGAGATCTCACCGCTTCGGGAAACAATAAATTTCACATATACTTTCCCGGAAACAATGCCTTGCATGACACTTTCGGGATAACGCAGATGCTTAGTAATAAATACATTCATTTCATCTTTTCCACCCTGAAAAACAGCAGCTTCTTCCGTCCAGTCATAAATTTCCGGTTCACTCCGTTCCACTGCAACAGGATATGAATCCATTACCTCCATGTTTTCAGGAACACCATTCATCTCCAATTCTTTTCCCGCCGGCAGGAAACCGGGAAAAACTTCCGGGAAAATACGAAAGTAAGCTTCCGGATAACCTTTTGGCCCCTTCTTCCTGAAAACAGCCTCTATTTGATTCAGTTTATCCTGCAGCTTCCAGCTATCCGAGGTCATATCATTTGCAAGGGTTTCATACGCTTTCCGCAACGAATCCAAACGAGGCAAAAATGTATTGATCCGCTCCTGAGAAGTTTTCATTTCACCCAACAGCACGGAATTTGAAAGTGCAACCCGTTTATATTCGCTGAGTTTCCTGCTCAACACTTTATTTTGTTCTTTCCTGCTGAGATCTCCCAAATCTGTTTTGTCGGATACAATCTCAAAAACATAGATCGTATTCAACGTCTTCCGGACCGGTTCGATAAATCCTTCTGTCACCGGAACCTGCTCACTCTTGAAGCTTCCAATAAGTGGAGGAAGATCTGATTCCAATTCTTTTAACTGGTAAAGCAGGCCTGAATAAGTAAAAAAACGGTCCAACACCTGTTTTTCTCCCTTCTTCAAAAAACCGATCTGTTTATTGGCAAGCAGTTTCACTGAATCATATTCGGCTCTTGACTTCCTGAAGAGTGCGAGCGCCTCCTCTTGCTTTTGTTGTTCGGAAGCCAACTCTGTTAAAAGTAATTTGTGCTGTTTTTTGGCAGATTGCCCAAAGACAACCAAACCTCCAAGCAGTAAAAAACATGACAGGATAACTTTCATATACTACAATTTAAAGGAAATCGGAATATTGTAATACGAGTTCACCGCTTTGCCATTGTTCTTCCCGGGATTCCATTTAGGCATATTCTTTACCACACGGATTGCTTCCTGATCACATTCCTTGCAATCAGGAATTCCTTTCAAGACTTTTATATTGGAAATTATTCCCTGCTGTGAAACAACAAATCTCAGGTATACTTTCCCGGAAAGCCCGGCGTCTTTTGCAATCTGTGGATACATAAGATTCTCAGAAAGATATTTTAACATGGCTTCACGACCTCCCGGAAAAGAAGCAGATTCTTCGACTACATCCAGAATTACAGGTTCCCGAGGAAGATTCCTTTCCTCTTTTACTGGAGAGGGAGGTGGAACATCATCTGCTTCAAAACCGGAAATCTCATTTGATTCCGGTAATGCCTGAGAATATTCTCCTTCATCAATGATAACAGGAGGAACAAACCGGATTGTTTTTTCCTTTTTCTTCTTAGATACAGGTTTATTCACGCGCTCTTCCTTTGCATTTTCTGCGGCGATTTCCGCTTCTTCTTTTTTCAATTCTAACTCCGAACATTTTGTACGCAACACTTCATACTTTTCTTTCAGTAAGCGATTATCCCTGATCAGGATCGTACTCGCTGCTTCCATTTTTTGGATAATCGCATTGGCTTTGAGTGTTTGCACCTCTTGGTTTTTAATCACCTGCAGGTTGCTATCAATAACTGCGACGTATTCCTGGTTCTTTTGTGCCAGGCGTTCATTCTGCACTTTCAGCTTTTCTTGCGAAAGATCTTCCATAGCAGTAAATGCAAACGGTTTTAGCAAAGTCTTGCTTGTCTTCAATTCTTGTACATAGTCTTCTTCCGTATACCTGTTGTAGACGACATCCAATTCCTCCTGGCGAACCAGCGTACCCGAATTAAAACCCAATTCCAAAAGTGTCTTTTGAACACTCGTAATGTCTTTTTTAAGTGTTTTAAAGTTGAGCCTTCGGTCAAACAGGTTCCTGCTGGTTTGATACAAATTTTTACCAAGCTCCATGAGGTTTTTGTTATTAGCAGTAATAATCCCGGTTAAGGAATCGTTCTTTCGCACTAATTGCGCTTGTTCCTCCAGAAGATTTCTGTTAATTACTTTTTTAGATTGCGAAAAACAAGGCAAGGCCAGTACGGAAAGAAAAAGAATTAAAGCGGTTTTCATATTGTTTAAATTTCAGATACCAAATTACAGAAATTCATATTAATCAGTCGGTTATCCTGAAAATAAAAGGGGGTGCGATAAATCGCACCCCCACTTTGTGAAATATATTATCAATTGATTGTTTGATCCAATCTTTTCACCATGGTCAGGATTGTAGCAATACCAACTAATGGTTCATCCGTATCGTCCAGCATTTCAACCAGCCATTTTACCACACCGCGTTGAATGTGTGTTTTCGGATCCTCATCGTTCGGAGTCACATCGGTGCTCACTTTCTCTTTACAGGTAAAACGGATGTGGATGTTTGCTCCCGCGTATACCGGTTTGGTAAAACGCAATTCATCAATACCATAATTCAAAAGCACCGGATTGATCTCATAGCTATCCACGAACAATCCTGCTGAAATACTCATGATCAGGTATCCGTGTGCCACTTGCTCATCGAACATGGTTCCGGCAAAATTCGTTTCTCTTTTATGCGCGTAGAAATTATCGCCACTCAAAGCAGCAAATGCATCGATGTCTTCTGCAGTAATTAAACGACTTTCAGTAATTAACTGATCCCCCACTTCCAATTCCTCGTAATGTTTCTTGAACGGGTGAATGGAGCTGATCTTTCCTTTCGCACCTTGCTGGTACTGTTGTGTGATCTCGGTAATGGTTGTGGGATGTCCCTGGATTGCCGTACGTTGTAAGTAATGCATGATCCCGCGTTTTCCACCCATTTCTTCTCCACCTCCTGCTCTACCCGGACCACCATGAGTCAACAACGGCATCGGAGAGCCGTGACCTGTACTTTCTTTTGCACAGTCTTTATTCAGCACTAAAATTCGTCCATTTACAGAAGCTGCTTCCACTACAAACTCTCTTGCCTCTTTATCGTCAGCGGTAACAATGGTTGTCACCAGGGAACCTTTTCCAAGCTTGGTCAATTCAATGGCTTCGTCCATGTTTTTATACGGCATAATGGTAGAAACCGGTCCGAAGGCTTCCACATTGTGTACATCTTGTTTATCGAACGGAGAATCATTCAGGAATAAGATCGGGGAAAAGAAAGCTCCCTTATCCTTATCTGCACCAACCACTTCAAACTGATCCATGTCTCCATAAACGATCTTTTGTGATTTAGCCAGTAATTCCACATTTTCACGAACGCGGTCCACCTGTGTCCTGTTGATCAAAGCTCCCATGCGGACACCTTCTACTTTCGGATCACCTATCGTGGTAGATGCCAAACGGGATGCAACCCCTTTCTGAACTTCTTCAATGAAGTTTTCAGGAACTAAAATCCGGCGAACAGCTGTACATTTCTGACCAGCTTTGATCGTAATCTCTTTGGTAACTTCTTTTACGAAAATGTCGAACTCTTCCGTTCCGGGAACAGCTTTCTCGCCCAAAACCATCGCATTCAACGAATCTGCCTCCAAATTAAACGGTACCGATTCTTCAATCAAACGCGGATGTGCTTTTAATTTTCTTCCGGTAAAGGCACTTCCTGTAAAGGTTACTACATCCTGGTTCGTTACGTGGTCGATAATTCCACGTCCGAATCCTGAAACCAACTGCAAAGCACCTTCCGGAAGGATTTTCGAATCGATAATGTCCTTCACCATCACTTCCGTCAGGTAACTGGTAAATTCAGAAGGCTTCACAATTGCAGGGACACCAGCCATCAGGTTCACCGCAATTTTTTCCAACATTCCCCAGATAGGGAAGTTAAATGCGTTGATATGAATGGCAACACCTTGTTTGGGTACCATGATGTGGTGACCGATAAATGATCCGTTCTTTGACAAAGGAGCAGCAGTTCCGTCCACATAATAAGGTAAATCCGGGAATTGTCTTCTTAAGGAAGCATTCGCAAACAAGTTCCCGATCCCACCTTCGATATCGATCCAGGAATCCACTTTGGTAGCACCTGTCCAGGCAGAAACTTCGTAATAGGTCTTTTTGCGATCCAATAAGTAGAAAGCCAATGCCTTCAACATCCTTCCACGTTCCTGGAAAGTCATTTTGCGTAATACCTTTCCTCCGACAGTTCTTCCGTAATTCAGCGCTGCTTCGTAATCCAAACCGGCACTTGAAACGGAACCTATCTGGTCGCCGGTGATGGCGTTGTAAATCTTCTGCTCTTCCCCTTCACCTGCTACCCACTGGCCGCATATATAATTCTTTACTTGTATCATCTTTCTCTTCGATCTGAAATTTCATTTCAAATATACAACGCACAATCAGCACCGTTGCAAAACGAAGCAATTTCTTTCAAATTAATCGTTTCATTGAACGAAAGTTTCAGGTGTTTGTACAGCAGAGCGGACCAGGAATCTTCATTTTGTGTTAATACAGATTTTATTTTATCATAACATTCCACAAAATCAATCGGTTCTTTCGTTCAATTGATAATTCAGGTACTTAAAACGGATTTTGAAACATTTTGATAAAAAAGGCAACTCATTTCATAAAAAGGATTGGAACTAATTAAAACCTTTTTAGTATGTTTGAGGCTTAAACAAGTAAAAAGTTTCAATAAAGACTAAATTATGAGCAAGACAAAAACAGGAGGAGGTTTTTCATCATTAGTTGCCTCATTATCTATTGCAATTGCATTAGGAATTGGATTTCTAATTTATTATTTCATTTTAGGAGATCCTTCAAACTTCGTTAACGGAGATCCAAACGAGCATCCAATTGATGGAAACACGCTTGGAACGATTTACAAAGGAGGTATTATCGTACCGTTCCTGATGGCGGTAAACATCATCGTAATTATTTTCTCCGTTGAGCGTTTTATCAGTATTTCCAAAACAAAAGGCCGTGGAAACATCAACGGTTTTGTTGAGAATGTGAAAGAGTTATTGAACAATAATGACATTCAAGGTGCAATTGAAGAGTGTGACAAACAAAAAGGTTCATTGGCTAACGTAATCCGTGCAGGATTAGAGAAGTACGAATCAATTCAAAAAGATACGACTTTGGACAAAGAGCAAAAATCAGAAATTTTGAAGGCTGAGATTGATGAAGCAATTGCATTGGAATTGCCGATGATGTCCAAGAACCTGGTAATTATCTCTACTTGTGTATCTATCGGTACTTTGATCGGTTTGATCGGAACAGTATTGGGGATGATCAAGTCATTCCAGGCGATGGGTGCGGGTACTCCGGATACAGCAAAACTTTCTGTGGGTATCTCTGAGGCCTTGATCAATACGTTCTTTGGTATCTTCGCATCAACTGTTGCAACAGTAATGTACAACTTCTTTAACACGAAGATTGACCAAATGACACACGCAATGGATGAAGCAGGATTTGCTATCGTTCAAAACTTCAATGCGAATAACTAATATCCGTTTAACGGCATAAATAATTAAGGAATGGCAGAAATTAAAACACCCAAAGGATCCCCGTCCATCGACATGACACCGATGGTTGACTTGGCGTTCCTATTGGTAACATTCTTCATGCTTGCTGCCAATTTCCGTACGGATGAACCTGTTGACATTTCGATTCCATCATCTATTGGTGAAAAAGAAATTCCACCAAAGACGGCAGTTTTGGTAAGTGTTGATAAAGGTGGTCGTATTTACTTCGACGTAAAAGGCGGTGAAGAAGTACGTACCAAAATCCTTACAGATATGGCAGCCAAGTACAAGGTACAGTTAGGCAAAGATCAAATTATAGCTTTTGGGCGCATGTCAGGAAGTTTCGGTTGTTCGATGCGTGAATTACAACAGTACCTTCAGTTAGACGGTGAAGAAAGGAAAAAATACCGCAGAGAAGACCCTGCGTTTGTAGGAATTCCTTCAGACAGTACACATAATGAGCTAAAGGATTGGATCTATTTTTCCAAGAACCGCATGCTTGATTATGGTAAAAACCAATTTGAGAAAGAAAGTGGAAATAAAGGTCCGAATGGTGAACCATTGCAGGCAGATGATTTCAAACCGAAATTTATCTTAAAGGCTGATATGGAGGCAGAGTATGTGCGCACCAAACAAGCCATTGAAACATTCCGCGATCTAAATATTAACAATTTGAATTTCGTTACTTCACAAGAAGCAGCACCCGTAATTCGTTAAAAAAAAGAGAAATGGCAGAATTAGCACAAGACGACGGCGGCGGCGCTAAAAAAGGCGGTAAAAAACGTCCTAAGAAAGGCTCGGCACGCATCGATATGACGCCGATGGTGGATTTAGGATTTCTTCTTTTGACGTTTTTCGTAATGACTTCAACCTTTGCGAAACCAAAGGTGATGAGTTTGGCGTACCCGGCTAAAGAAAAGGATACGGATGTAAAGCCGCCTCCAGTAAACAATGCTATTACCTTCATTGTTTCAGATGATCGTTTGTTCTATTACAAAGGAGAATTTTACCCGGAAGGAAATCCAAAAGGAAAACCGGCAACGGTCTTAACTGAAACCAATTTCGGTCCTCAGGGAATTCGTAAATTACTTGCTGACGAGAACAAATTTGTTTTGGGTAAGAAAGTGGAGCTGGATGCAAAACTTCAAAAGAAACAAATTGTCGATTCGATCTGGCAAAAGGAATTGGACAACGCCAAAAGAGACAAACGTGCATTGAAAGTACTGGTAAAAACGGACATGAAAGCCAAAACCAGAAACTTCATTGACGTCATTGATGAGCTGTATATTGCATCTATCGGAACAATTGCTCCGGTAGACATCATGAACAGTGAGCAAGCATTGTTAGACAAAACATTAAATAAATAGATATGTTAATAACAATCGTAATCCTATTAGTAGCTGGTATTTCATTATACGAGTACTTCAGCGCTAAAAGCTGGCAACAGGTCACGTCTGCGGAACGTAATGAGATGGTATTTGAAGACCGTAACCACGAATATGGTGCGTACCAAATACGTTCGAATTACAGCCGTAACCTGATCCTTGTAATGGCCGGTGTAATCCTGTTCATCGGAACTACTTTCGGAATTTATAAGTTGATTATGAACCTTCCGAAGGAAAAACCGCAAGAAGTTCCTTTGGATCTGTCTTCTTTCGCAATGGATGCTCCATTGGAAGAAGAGATCATCGAACCGCTTGAACCGGAAATCCCACCGATGGAAAAAACTATTCAATTCTTACCTCCTGTGGTAACGGATGATGAGGTAGACACTCCTCCTCCGATTCAAAGTGATTTGGAAAAAACGACTGTATCGGATAAAACCAACGAGAACGAAGGTGACCCGTTTGCAAAAGTGGATCCAACTCCTCCTAAACCAAAAGAGGAAAAAATTGAAAAGGAAAAAGAAGTCATTTATGATATCGTTGACGAGCCTGCTGAACCACCGGGTGGTATGGCAGCTTTGAAGAAATACCTGGCGGAAAACATCAAGTATCCTCAAACAGCAGTTGAAATGGGACTGGAAGGAAAATGTTACCTACAGTTCGTTGTGAGTGAAAACGGTTACATCTCGAACGTAAAAATCAAGAAAGGTGTAACAGATTGTCCTGAGTGTGACCAGGAAGCAATCCGTGTTGTAAAAGGGATGCCGAAATGGACACCAGGTAAAATTAATGGTAAGGCTGTAAACAGTACCTTCTCATTACCGGTTTCATTTAAATTAAACTAATTCCAATTTTAATATTAATCCCCCTTGGCTAAGCTTAGGGGGATTTTTTTCATTTAACATGTTCAAAAACGCAGCTCTTTATATCGCAGGCTTTATGGTAGTAACCTTTCTATTTGCGGGTTTCTACCTACTATTTACAGACATTCCTATTAAAGGACTCGAAGGTGGTAAACGCGTATTTTTTGTAGCCATCCTATTTGCTTATGCTTCCTACAGGGGCTACAGGTTATACACCGCATTTAAACAAAACAAAGAAAAATAAAACCATGAAAAAACTTGTCTTTGTAAGTCTAAGTCTGCTGTTTATTTTGGGAATACAATTTTCCTGTAACACGAATCAAACACCGGATGATACTCCCAGACGCGGAACGAAAACCATGTATGCGGACGAATCGTTCCAACCACTTATCAAAACAGCATCGGAAGTATTCACTGGAATCTATCCGGATGCAACCTTAAAAATGGTTTATGCCAGCGAAACCGAAGCAATGAAAGCATTGTCTGAAGGGAAGGCCAGAACGATCTTCATCGGAAGGGATTATACCAAAGAAGAAAAGAAATACCTGAGATCACTAAACATTACCGTGACTTCAGACATCATAGCAAAAGATGCGATAACTTTTATCGTTAACCTCAATAATCCCGATACATTACTAACGCAAAATCAGATTCGTGACCTACTCACAGGAAAAAATACTGCCTGGTCGGTTTCTCAAAAACCGGTAGAAATTGTATTCGACCGAGTACAATCTGCCAATTTCAATTACCTGTTGAAATGGATTGGCACCGATTTCGGAAAACAGGTCCACGCAGCAAAAAATACGGAAGAATTGATCCAATATGTTCAGAACAATCCAAACACACTCGGAATAATCGGCTATAATCACATCAGTGACACAGACGATCCGTTAGTGAAGATGCGATTAAAGCAATTTAAAGTTGTTGGAATTAAAGGATCGGACGCATACTATTGGAGACCAAGTAAGGCAAATATTACAGAGAAAAAATACCCGTTCTGGCGACCGGTTTGGGCAATTAATTCCGGTGCACCGGATGGATTGAACACGGGATTTGTCAATTTCCTGAATGGAAGACAGGGTCAGATGTTGTTGGAGAAATGTGAACTCGGCCCGGGCAAAGGAACTCCAAGAGAAATTAATTTTACTACAGAGTGACAAGGTTCAAAAGATTCAAAAGGTTGAAAAGTCAATTTTCATTTTATTTGGACTTTAGAACTCATTGAACCATTGAACTTTCCAGAAGTACTATTTTAATCAATGAAGTATACCTTCAAGTCGATCAAATATGAAATAATCGTTAAGAAACGGTTCCAATTAGTCAGTTTATAGTAATTTGGCAAAGGAATTGTATAAGGACCAATACGTTGAAAAGACAAAAAAACATGAACAAGTTAAAACTATTCGTTCTTGCATTAAGTTTGGGAACTGCCGCACAGGCACAAACCTTGCAGGAAGCTAACAAGAAAACGGAAAACGAGCGTTATGACCTGGCGCGCAAAGATTATCAAAAGTTAGTACAGGCCGATCCTACAAGCGTAGAGAATGCTTTCTTCTTCGGAAACTTTTATGCATTGATCGGAGAAAAGGACTCGGCTATCACCATGTGGAGAAAAGCAGGTTCAATCAACCTGGAAGACAAGTTGGGAATGGTTGCTGCAGCAAAAGTTTTGTATTTCCAGGGAGATACAACAACAGCAGGTCAGCAATTTTGTGAGATCATTAAGAAAACAAAACGCAAAAATCCGGTTGTTCTTCACCGCATTGCTGAAACATATGCTACAGGTCCGGTAAAAAACCTGAAAACAGCAGAATCTTATTTACGAGATGTAGTTCGTTTGGATCCTAAAAATGTGGATGCTTACGTTCTTTTGGGCGATGTATTATTGGCTCAAAGCGGATCCAATGCTACTCAAGCAACAGAACAATACAACAACGCATTGGCCATCGAACCAAATTCAGCAAGAGTCATTGTTCGTAAAGCTCAAATTTACCAACGCGTTCAAAACTACAAGCTGGCAAACGAAGAATACAAAAAAGCTCAGGCTGCAGATCCGAACTATGCCCCTGCATACAGACAGAATGCCGAATTGAATATCCTTTTCGATCAGTATGCTGCTGCTATCGAATCATGGGAAAAGTATTTAAAGCTGAACGATACCGACGAAGCACGTTACCGTTATGCAAGCTCCTTATTCGGAGCGAAGCAATATTGCAACGCATTGACTCAAATTCAGCAGGTTGAAAAGAATGGCTTCGTGAATTTGTACACGAAACGTATTTTGTATTATTCATTGTATGAATGTAATGAGGCAGCAGACAGCTTGCGTTATGTAGAGGCTTTAAAAGAAAGTGACAACTTTCTTAAAATCGTTACTAAAGACAAAATTATTTCTACTGACTACAAATACCGTGGTATGATCTACGATAAATTGAGCCAGGAAGATAAGACAATCGAACAATACTACCTGGCAGCTTCTATCGATACTGCAAGAGGCGCTGAATACCTTTCCGATATTGCAAAATTGTATGCTGAAAAGAAAAACTATCCGAAACTGATCGAAGTGTATACTCAAAAGATGAACCAATACCCATCCAAAATGCAGGCGATCGAATATTACGATTTCGGTAGAGCGTATTACTTCGGACCAAAGGATTACAAGATGGCAGATTCTATCTTCGGGCGTTTGGTAGCAATAAATCCTGCTTTCCCGGGAGGACACTTCTGGCAAGCAAGAGCGCGCGTTCAAATGGATATGAACCCGAAGGCTAAAACGTACCTGGCACAACCGCAATACGAAAGCTTTCTGGCTGCTTTGACTCCTGAAGATATTGCTTCCGGTTCATACAAAGCATACATCATTGAAGCTTCAAAATACCTGGGTGACTACTATGTAAACTCCCCGATGAAAGACAAGGCAAAAGCAGATGCCATGTGGAACAAAGTGTTGGAATTAGATCCGAACGATGCACAAGCAAAAGCTTATTTTAAGAAGTAATTCGAACAAAATATCAGCGAATCCCCTCCCGGTTAAACCGGGAGGGGATTTTTGTTTACCGCAATAAAACCTGATTTTGGGTTTATCCTCCCCCTTTATCCCCCTCCAAAGGGGGAACCAAATAATTGCCCCGATAAAATTGATTTTCAGATCTAACTATCTTGAAATTTGAATACTAAATTTCTTCTTAAGAGAAATCTTTAATCTCCCCCTTTGAGGGGGATAAAGAAGGGAGGAGGTTCGGAGATCAATTGAAAAGTGTGGAAACTATGCAACTTTGCAAATGTTGAGTAAGCATTGCCATTAAAACAAAAAGAGGATCTGCCGGAATTGGGTACAAAAAAGCCTGGACATCTGCCCAGGCTTTGATAAAGGATTCGTTTGAACTCTTTGAGTCTTTTACTTTTTCCCTAAAGTCAATGCTTCATTCCATCGCAATGGAATTGTTGTTTTTTCAATTTTGACCTGCGTGCTTTCCTGGAATACCCCGTTAAACAGCAACCACATTTCAACCATCTGCATATCGTTCTTGGAGCCACCCTCCATTTTGTTCCAGTAAGCATAGATCGATTCAGTTTTTCCTTTCTCGATTGCCACCACGTCGGCTTTTGCTTTTGCAGTTGCATAAACAGCTCCGTCAGGCATTCTCATCGACATTTTTGCAGGAGATGCAAAACCAATTCCTTCCCCGTTGTAAGTTACGTTAAACTTCACCTCTGTCTTTGCGGTTGTTTTGGACGAATTTACCAAAGTCACCGTGAAATTCTCCGCAACAAATTCATTCGAAGAGATCGGCAAACGGAATTCCGGGGCCTTTGAAGCATCCTTCAAACGTACTTTGTAGAATCCGTCGCATACAAAATTGAAAGAACGTGCGTCATTCAATTTATCACCAGTAGCCTTCAAAACCCGCTTCTTATTGTCGTATGGTGCGATCAACAATTTGTCTTCCTTAAAACTTAGAGGTTTCCCACCCATTTCGAATTTTCCTTCTTCAGGTACATATAATACCCAATCATTGGTCTTGTTTGTGATCGTCATTCTGAATTTCACTTCTTTCGGAAGTGCGACGATATTATCAATTTCTACTTTATAGTTATCTGTTTCGAAGGTCGTGTCATTGTAGTACACTTTTTCATATTGACCGAAAACAGTTCCCGAAAGAGCCATTGTTCCGATAAAACCGGCGATAGTAAATATTTTCATAGGTTTAATTTTTTAATTTTTCCCAAACTTACCAAATTCGTGCCAATGAGCTAAACCCGTTATAAGGTTTCAGGTACAATACTCCCCGTAAATCATTTAAATACAAAGAACTGACTTCTTTTAAATCCATGTTCACTACCGATGAATAAGGCATTTTAACAGATAAAATTGTTTTAAAAAAAGATGTTTTATGATTTATTAGATTAGAATAGAGTAAAGCCAAAAAGGCCTATTGGATTTACGTTTAGCTAGATAATAAACTTAAAAAAAACCAAATCATGGTACTTACACTTTCAATCATGGCAATCATAGTAGCATTCTCGCTTTATGATTATTTCTCTTCCAGGTCATGGCAAATGGTGACTTCGAAGGAGCGCAATGAAACCGTATTCGAAAATCGAAACAAAGAATACGGTGCATATCAGATCCGCAGAGATTACGACAAACGGATTTTATTGGTATTCTTAGGAGTTACCGTAGGAATCGGTGCTTTGTGGGGTGCGTCGAATTTGTTCAAACCCCTTGAACAGAAAAAAGATGTGATCATCGTTACTGAAAACTGGGCAGATTTAGATCTAAAAACAGAGGAAACACCGGAAATTCCAGAAACAAAAGTGGAACAACCAGCAGTAGAAACCCTTGCAGATATTACTGCATTCCGAGTTCCAAGACCTGAAGACGATCCGATCAATGAGCCTGAGTTAGGTCCAATTGATCCGAAGAAAGAAATTGGTTTGGAAAACCAAAAAGGAGACGGGAAATCCATTTGGGATGAGCCAGTAATTGCACCATCAGGAACTGGTGGAGGCGGAAAAATCGAACTTAAAGTTCCAGACAATAAAATTCATGAAACAGTTGATGAAGCCGCTTTATTTCCTGGTGGAATTCCTGCTCTACGCCAGTTCATCGCAGATAATATTGATCTGAGCATGATAGATGGTAGCTCTAAAATTTCACTAAAGTTCGTGGTTGACACAAACGGAGAAATTTCCTCTGTAATCGTAACCCGTAACAGTGGAGATTGTGAATCTTGTGAAAAAGCAGCCATTAAGGTAGTGAAATCAATGCCTAAATGGACTCCTGGAAAAGTAAACGGTGAACCGGTTAAAAGTTACTACCGACTTCCGATCAATATTCAATAAGTAAATCAAGATCTTTTCATAATCCGGAAAGGTGGGTATGCTTCGGCTGCCTGCCTTTTTTTATTTGGATCAAAATTGTTCAAACGGTTTAAAGGGTTCAAAGTTGTTCAATAAATCTGTTTTGAACTTTCAACCACGATCCGCTGTGTCGTACGGAATTTGAACTTTTTGAACTATTAAACCATTGAACTCCCTTAATTCTAATTTTTTAGGAAGTTTTGTTCAATAAAAATTGGATAAAAAAATAAAAACAGTAACTTTGCGCCCAAATTAAGGAATACACTTAAAAGGCAACAAAATGTCCAAAATTCAAGGAAAAATATCACAGGTTATCGGACCGGTTGTCGATGTAACATTCGACAAAGGCATGTCACTTCCAAACATCTATGACGCATTAGAAGTGTTCAAAGCAGATGGAACAAAGGTAGTATTAGAGGTACAATCACACGTTGGAGAGAATTCAGTGCGTGCGATCTCTATGGACTCCACTGACGGATTCCGTCGTGGAATGGAAGTTGTTTCTACAGGAAGCGCAATTAAAATGCCTACCGGAGACCAAATCAAAGGTCGTTTGTTCAATGTAGTTGGTGAAGCTATTGACGGTATCAATGCAGTTGATAACGCAAACGGTTTACCAATTCACCGTGAAGCTCCTAAGTTTGAGGACTTATCCACTGCAACAGAAGTGTTGTTCACAGGTATTAAAGTAATTGACTTGATCGAGCCTTATGCAAAAGGAGGTAAAATTGGTCTTTTCGGTGGTGCCGGTGTAGGAAAAACAGTATTGATCCAGGAATTGATCAACAACATCGCTAAAGGACACGGAGGTTTATCTGTATTCGCAGGTGTAGGTGAGCGTACTCGTGAGGGTAACGACTTATTACGTGAGATGTTGGAATCAGGAATTATAAAATACGGAGATGCTTTCCTTCATTCTATGGAAGAAGGAGGATGGGATCTTTCCAAAGTTGATTTGAACGAAATGAAAGAGTCTAAAGCTACTTTCGTATTCGGTCAGATGAATGAGCCTCCGGGAGCTCGTGCTCGTGTTGCACTTTCCGGATTGACAATGGCAGAATATTACCGTGACGGTGATGGTGAAGGTCAAGGAAAAGATATCCTTTTCTTCGTTGACAACATCTTCCGATTTACTCAAGCTGGTTCTGAGGTATCTGCCCTACTTGGACGTATGCCTTCAGCAGTAGGTTACCAACCGACGCTGGCAACTGAAATGGGTGCGATGCAAGAGCGCATTACTTCAACAAAAAGAGGATCTATTACATCTGTTCAAGCGGTTTATGTACCTGCGGATGACTTAACGGATCCGGCTCCGGCAAACACATTTGCTCACTTGGATGCAACTACCGTATTGTCCCGTAAAATTTCCGAATTGGGAATCTACCCTGCTGTGGATCCATTGGATTCTACATCCCGTATCCTTACTCCTGCAATTTTGGGTGAAGAGCATTACAATTGTGCTTCCCGTGTGAAAATTACCTTACAGCGTTACAAAGAATTGCAGGATATCATCGCGATCCTTGGTATGGATGAATTGTCTGAAGAAGATAAAATGATCGTTCACCGCGCGCGCCGTGTTCAACGTTTCTTATCTCAGCCATTCCACGTTGCGGAGCAGTTTACAGGAATCCCTGGGGTATTGGTAGATATCAACGAAACAATCAAAGGATTTAACATGATCCTTGATGGTGAAATGGATAAATATCCTGAAGCAGCATTTAACCTGAAAGGAAGCATCGAAGATGTGAAAATTGCAGGTGAGAAAATGTTAGCTGAAGCTTAAACAGACAACAAGACTTTAAGACTACAAGATATTAAGACTTTGATTTCAGGAACGGTTTCGACTCAAATCCTGAAATTCAAAGTCCTAAAATCCTAAAATCTTGATGTCCTAATATCTAAAAAAGATGCAATTAGAAATTATCACTCCGGAGACATTAATCTACAAAGGTGAAGCAACTGCGGTTCAATTTCCGGGATTAGACGGATCTTTCCAGGTGTTGAATAACCACGCACCGATTATCTCCGGATTAGCAGCCGGAGCAATCAAGGTGGATTTAGCAGAAGCTTTTAAAGTAACAGCTAAAACAAATCCAAGCATCACCGCTGAAAACAATGGTAAAACCATTCATGTTGCGATCAAAGGTGGTGTTGTGGAAATGCAAAACAATAAAATCATCGTATTAGCTGAATAATACGTAGTAATAAACCGATAAAGAGGGGCTCGCCGAGGCGGGTCCTTTTTTTGTTAAGGTCTGTTATAAAACGTATTTTTGCACTAATACATAAGATTCTTTAATTATTTTCGTTCTGTAATCATGAATCTACAGGATCAAATAGATTTGACAAACGTGCCAAAGCATATTGCCATCATTATGGATGGGAATGGACGGTGGGCAAAAAAACAAGGGCAAGAGCGCTTATACGGTCATTCCTTCGGAGTTGACTCGGTCCGTGCTTCCCTGACAGCATGCAAAAATATCGGCGTAAAATACGCGACCATGTATGCTTTCTCTACAGAAAACTGGAGCAGACCGCAAGACGAAGTAGAAGGATTGATGAGCCTGCTTGTTTTCACCATTGCCAACGAGGTAGATGAATTAAATGCTCAAAATGTTCGCTTATTGAGTATCGGTGATACAGCCGGTTTACCGGAAGATTGCCAGAATGAATTATATCATGCCATTGAATCAACTAAAAACAATACGGGAGTCAACCTGGTAATTGCTTTGAACTACAGTTCCCGTTGGGAAATTGCTGAAGCTGTGAAAGAATTAGCCTCCCAGGTAAAAGACGGAAAACTGGAAGTTTCGGCTATTACCCCTGAATTGATCACTGCTACCTTATCAACCAAAAATATTCCGGACCCTGAATTATTGATCCGCACAAGCGGCGAACATCGCTTAAGTAACTTCCTTCTCTGGCAGGCAGCTTACAGCGAATTTTACTTCACCCCCGTTTTATGGCCTGATTTCCGCGAGGATGATCTGTACAAAGCCGTTCTTGACTATCAATCAAGAGAAAGACGTTTCGGAATGGTATCCGAGCAATTATAAATTATCCTATGAAAAAATTCCTATCAATTTTATTTCTTGCGTGCACTTCTTTGTCCTTCGGACAAGTAGATTCATTGAACGCCACTAACACCACAAATAAAGTTGATTCCACCAAATCATCTGCAACCACTATCGGCGGTGGAATGGATTTCAATTATGCCAAAGCAGAAAAATACATATTAGGTCCAATCCGCATTGAAGGTGCTGATAATTTCGATCCGCAAGCCATTAAATTAATTGCAGGGTTGAAACAAGGGGAAAGCATTACTATCCCTTCGGACCGAATCAGTAACGCAATCAAAAACCTATGGAATGAAGGATTGTTTTCCCAGGTTTCCATTGAAGCAGAAAAAGAAGTTGCGGGAGTTATTTACTTAGTCATTAAGCTCACTCCCCGACCAAAACTTTCCCGTTTCCGATTCACAGGTGTTACAAAAAGAGAAGTGGATAAAATCCGGGAGGAAGTGGATTTGTCATCCGGACAGACAATTACTGAGAACCTGTTATTCAAAACCAAGAACAAAATCAGGGGTTACTTTCTTGAAAAAGGGTTTAACAATGTACATATAACCATTACACAAGTACCGGATACCCTGATCAATAATTCCGAAATCTTCTTCATAGACATTGATAAAGGAAAAAAGGTAAAGATCAAACACATCATATTTGATGGAAATACAACTGTAAAACCCTGGAAATTGCGCAGAGCAATGAAAGATACGAAGAGAAGATCTATTATGCGGATCTTCAAACGCTCAAAGTTCAATAGCACAGCATATGCGCGGGATAAAGAAGCTGTTCTGGACAAATTCAGAGGGGTTGGTCTAAGAGATGTTCATTTTACCAAAGATTCAGTTTACAAAATAAACAGCCGAAACCTCGGGATCTACCTGAAGGTGGAAGAAGGTCAGAAATATTACTTCGGTGATATTTCATGGATCGGTAATACGAAATTCAGTTCAGGTGTTCTGGATACCGTTTTAGGGATTAAATATGGTGATGTTTACGATAAACCATTGCTGGACCAGCGCTTGCATCAAAGTCCGGATGGAAGAGATATCACATCGCTTTATATGGACAGAGGATATTTGTTCTTCCATTTGGAGCCGGTAGAAACCGGGGTTAATGACAACCACATCAACTATGAAATGCGAATTGTTGAGGGTAAGGAAGCCCGTGTGAAAAATGTAATTATCAAAGGAAACTACAAAACGAATGAACATGTAATCCGACGCGAGATCCGTACGAAACCAGGCGATCTGTTCAACCGTAATGATATCATTCGTACTCAACGAGAATTAGCTCAACTAGGTTATTTCAACGAACAAGGATTCCAGGTACTCCCTATTCCTAATCCGCAGGACGGGACAGTGGATATTGAATATACCGTAGAAGAAAAATCAGCAGACCAGATTGAGCTTTCAGGAGGTTACGGAGCAGGGCGTATTATCGGAACCCTCGGATTGACATTCAGTAATTTCTCTGTTAGAAATATTTTCAAACCGAATTCATGGAGCCCGCTTCCAACCGGTGACGGACAACGACTTTCTATTCGTGCACAAACAAACGGAAGAATTTACCAGGGATATAATTTCTCCTTCACCGAACCATGGTTAGGAGGAAAAAAACCAAATTCCTTTACGTTCTATTTGAACCATACTTCATTCTCTTCCAGTTTGACTTTGAAGAAACGTGACCCAAATTATTCAGGGGTTGGGATCACCGGAATGGGTGTCGGTTTGGGAAGACGTAAAAAATTCCCGGATGATTACTTCAGTGCATACTACGAATTGGCATACCAATACTATGATGTACGAAACTATTCGTCTTTGTTCCCAAGCTTTAACGACGGATACGCAAACGACATCAGTTTGAAATATGCTTTGCAGCGTAACTCGATCAATTCACCGATCTATCCGACAGAAGGGTCCAAAATCTCCTTCACTGCAAAAGGAACACTTCCTTACTCGTTAATGGGAGGTAAAAAGGATTTCAGTACCATGTCAGCACAGGAAACATTCAAATACCTGGAGTACTATAAATTGAAATTCACCTTTGAATACTATTTACCGTTGACGCCGGACAAGAAATTGATCCTGATGCCGCGAATCGGGTTCGGTTACATGGGCGCATACAACCTTGCAAAAGGATTGACACCGTTTGAACGTTTCAGTTTGGGAGGTAGCGGTCTTTCCGGGGTAAACCAATTTGGGGGCCGTGAGATTATTGCATTGAGAGGATATGATGACAATGCGCTTTCTTCCAGCGGTGGTGACCCGATCGTTGCAAAATATACGATGGAACTACGTTACCCGATCTCATTGAACCCACAGGCAACTTTCTTTGTTTTGGCATTTGCTGAGGCTGGAAACACTTATACCGGATTCAAAACCTTCAATCCGTTCAACGTAAAACGAAGTGTTGGTGCAGGTGTCCGTATCTTCCTTCCAATGTTCGGTATGCTTGGTTTGGATTACGGTTGGGGCTTCGACAAATTGGATAAACACTCTTCCGGGTACGGAGGTACAATTGACCAGTCAATCGATTCGAAAGGTTTCTTCCCTAAATTCACATTCACCATCGGTATGAATCTTGGTGAACTTTAAACAATAAAAATGTTATCTTCGTCGTTCTTTCAAATTTCGCCTATGAAAACTCTTGTTTTATGCTTATTCATGGTCTTTGGCATGACCTTTGTCAGTTCCGCTCAGAAGTACGGCTATATTGACTCAGAATTCATTTTGGGTAAGATGCCGGAATACAAAGAGGCTAAGGAACGTTTAGACAAATTAGCCGAACGTTGGACCAAAGAAATTGAAGAGCGTTATGAAATGATCAAAAAGAAAAAGGAGAATTTTCTAAGAGAAGAAAGTTTACTTCCCAGCGAAGAAAAAACAAAACGCGAGGAGGAAATTAAAACATTGGAGTCTGAAGCTATGCAAATGCAGCAAACACGCTTTGGAGTTTCCGGAGATTACTTCCAAAAACGGCAAGAATTAATTAAACCGATCCAGGATCGGGTTTATGAGGCAATGCAAACAGTTGCTTCAAAACGGAATTATAGTTTTATCTTTGACAAATCAAATCAGAGTAACCTTGTTTATGCAGATAGCAAATTTGATATCAGCGACGAGGTTCTTAGAGAAATGGGTGTCAGCACCAAGTAACGAATAGTCGCTGCTGACGATGATACAACGAACGGCAATGCAGTTGTAAAATGCTGCCACAACAAAAACAAACGAAACACAAAAAACAAAAATGAAAAAAATCCTATTTGCCCTAGCACTTACTGTATGTGCAATCGCAACTACACAAGCTCAATCGAAAATCGGGCACGTGAAATCCCAGGTATTATTGGATACGATGCCTTCCCGTAAAGCTGCAATCAAAGAAATCAAGGATATTGAGGCTGCAGGTTTGAAAGAGTTAAAAGAGGCTGATAGTGCAATTCAGGTTGCTTATATCGACTATCAGAAAAAGATGAATACGATGTCTGAAACAGTAAGACAGTACGAAGAAAACCGTATTCGCCGTATGCAACAAAACCTGGAAGAACGTCAACAACAAATTGACCAGCAATTGCAAGCTATGACACAAGAAATGAATGTGGTTATTCTTGATCGTGTTAAGAAAGCAGTAGCTATCGTAGCAAATGCGAAAAAATACAACTACATCATTGATGAGAGTACAACGCTTTTTTCAGCAGGCGGTATTGATGTAACAAACGAAGTAATCGTTGAATTATTGAAACTGGAAGCGGAAGCTAAAAAAACAGGTAAGTAATTCAATTACATTATTGATATTGTAGTAGGGGTGGAAAATTTTCTGCCCCTACTTATTTAACACACTTTATTTACCACGGTAATTAATAACATCGTATATTTGTAGTATGAAACGCCAATCATTTGTAAAAGGTATGTTGGGATTTGCTGCGCTGGGTGGATTGACTTCCGTTCATTCACTTGGAAAATTACTAAACGAAGAAGATTATACGTATCCCGCTTTGTTCATAGGTCACGGTTCTCCGATGAACGGGATAGAAAATAACCACTTCTCAAAACAATGGAAAAGTGAGATAGAGCACTTACCGGATCCGAAAGTCGTCCTTGTTATTTCCGCTCACTGGCTCACCAACGGAACCTATGTTACAGCTATGGAACATCCGCAAACCATTCATGATTTTGGCGGTTTCCCGGACGAGTTATTCGCTGTTCAATATCCTGCTCCGGGAAGTCCGGAATGGGCACAACAAATGAAAGACCTGGTAAAAAGCACAACCGTTCATCTTGACCACGAATGGGGTCTGGATCACGGCACATGGACCGTTGTTCGCCACATGTACCCGAACGCAGATATTCCGGTACTTCAGCTTTCAATCGATTACAACAAACCGGCAGCATATCATTACACTTTGGCACAGGAATTAAAATCATTGCGTAAGAAAGGGGTATTGATCATCGGAAGCGGAAATATGGTACACAACCTACGCCTGGTTGCCTGGGACAAATTAAACACATCAAATTACGGATACGATTGGGCGATTGAGGCAAACGAAACATTCAACAAGCATATTATCGACCGAAATCACCAGGCATTGATCGATTATCAGCAACTCGGTGCTTTTGCTCAATTGGCGATTCCAACTCCGGACCATTATTTCCCACTGATTTATAATTTAGGACTGTCAGATCCGAAAGATGAGATTACAATATTCAACAATGAATTAGTTGCAGGCTCATTGAATATGACCTCTGTTCGATTTGGGTAAAACGGAAAGGTTGTGTACTTTTGGCCCATGTCAGTTAAAGGTCCAATTGGTGTTTTTGATTCCGGATACGGTGGTTTAACCGTCTTGAAAGAAATCAGAGAGAAACTACCTGAATACGATTTTCTCTACCTGGGAGATAATGCAAGAGCTCCATACGGGTCCAGAAGTTTCGATGTCATTTATGAATATACCTGGCAAGCAGTTCAAGCCTTATTTGACAGGGATTGTTCCCTGGTGATTCTCGCTTGTAATACCGCATCGGCAAAAGCATTGCGCAGCATTCAGCAAATTAAACTTCCCGAATTATACCCGGACAGACGCGTATTGGGTGTTATCCGGCCAAGTACGGAGGAACTCGACAAGCATACGAAGACTAAACACGTGGGCGTGTTGGGAACTGACGGAACGATTCGTTCAAACAGTTACCAGATCGAATTGGCGAAATTTGCTCCCGACCTGGTGGTCAATCAACATGCCTGCCCGATGTGGGTACCTTTGATCGAGAATAATCAATTCGATACACCGGGAGGTGTTTATTTTATTCAGAGCGACCTGGTGTCCATTCTGGAAAAAGATCCTAAAATCGACACGATCCTTCTAGCTTGTACACACTACCCCATTTTGATGGAACAACTGCAACGTTTACTTCCTACACATATTGAAGTTTTGGCCCAGGGAAAAATTGTTGCCGAAAGCCTGGCAGATTACCTGCTCCGTCATCCTGAAATGGATGCTCTATGTTCAAAAGGAGGTTCTGTCAGATACCTTACTACTGAAAGTGCAAAAGACTTTAGTGAAAAAGCTTCTCTCCTGATGAATGATCAAATAGAAGCGGAACATTTAACTTTACATTAAAACACTGCTCCTTGACCTTAGAAATAATCGGATATTTTTTAGCACTTTTTGTCGGGTTGGTACTCGGAACTCTTGGTGGCGGGGGGTCTATTTTAGCTGTTCCTATCCTGGTGGCTTTTTTCCAGCTGGAACCACAAAATGCAACCGTTTATTCCCTGTTCATTGTAGGTGTCACTTCTTTATTCGGGGCAATTCAGCATTTTAAATCAAAATTGATTAACCCACTAAACACCATGTTATTTGGAATTCCGGCAGTAATCAGTATTTCCCTGACACGTTTATTCGTTGTGCCGGCAATCCCTGATCTTATTCATGTAGGAGATAACATAGTTTTTGAGAAAAACACGTTCATCATGGCCTTGTTCGCAATTCTCATGATCCTTGCTTCAATTCCAATGATCCGTGGGCAAAAAGAACATCCATCATCAAAGAAGAACAGGCCTACCATCCTGGTGATCTTCGGAGCAATTATCGGATTCATCAGCGGACTGGTTGGAGCAGGCGGAGGTTTTATGATCATCCCTTCCCTTTCCATTTTCATGAAAGTTCCCATCAAAAATGCCATTGCAACATCTATTGTGATTATTGCCATCAATTCCCTGAGCGGGTTCACCGCAGAATTGTTTACACCCAATTTGAAATTAAACTGGGTGATCCTTCTTGGTTTTACCTTGATTGCAACGGCAGGTCTTATCATTGGCCTGAGACTGAATCACAAGATCCAATCTTCGAAGCTCAAAAAAGGATTCGGCATTTTTGTACTCCTGATAGGAATTTCCATCCTGGTTACAGAATTGGTTTCCGGTCGTTAGAACAACTTCAGGCTTATACTGAACTTAGCCGTAATGTTGTCCTCAACTTTAGGCGAAATCACCCCTCCTGCATAATGGTAGAAAGCTCCTATACCAAATCCGATCCTGCTTAAAATAAGCAAATCGTTTGCAAGCAATCCTGTCTCTGCATATCCTTTATCCAGGGAATTGAATGCAATGGAGTGACGGCTCAGGTCTTCTTTACTTCCATACCCGATTGCATGGTGAATGGCAAATTGAGGAGCAGTCCATTTTTTATTCGTCTTAATGGATTTGAAATCAAATCGCGTGAACAAAGCAGACATCCGGGAGGAATAATAAGTAGAAGCGATCATTGTTTCAAAAGAGTTTGCTGCAGACAATTTCCACATTCCGCCCGTACCTTGTCCGACTTGTTGCAGCAGCAACGGAGCATCACCTTCGACCACCGTTCCCATTAACACATAAGTTAATTTACCTACCGCACGAATCGGTACAATTTGCTGAACTCCAGCCGTTATCCGTGTATAATCAATTTTAGCTGCCGTAACTCCCGGAAGGCTTTTCGTAACCTTCATGGTCAATATCGGCCATTTTGACCCCAAGGAAACACGTTTTGTTCCCAAAGAGACCACTTTATCACGGATTGCCCAGGTCAATTCCAATGAGCTTTCGGCCACATCATAATGATCGATCGACCCCATTTCAGGTTTTGTCCATTGGTAATGATATCCTTGAGTAAATTCGATGCGTTGATAAGAACCGGAAAGACGGAACTTCATTCGTGGGAAAACATAACCTGTGAAAGCAATTTCTCCGATTCGCTGTTTGTCCATCTGGCGGATGTAAATGTTCCGGTAGAAAGAATTCAAGCTTGTAACAACCGGTTCCGAATTCAGGCCAACACCCCCACGCTCTACGATATCCTGCTGGTATCTTGCTTCAAAATCAAGGAAATACTTTGGAACAAGCGTTACTTTTCCGTAACCTCCGTACTTCCACATTTTATCTTTAAAACCATATGCAAAATAACCCCCTACACGGAAACGGGTAGATAACTTGTCACTTGTTTCCAATCCGATTCCCAGGCGGAAACCTTCATAGTCACGATAGTTTACCAATCTCAAAATATCTGCCTGAAAATAGCCCAATGGTATTTTACCCTGCAAAAGAGATTGAAGTGTTTTCAATTTTCCTTCCAGGTTTTCTTTCTCAGAAAGACTGTCAACGAATTCATAGGTTCTTAAATCTTTATTATCCAGGTCATACTTGCGTTTTTCGTCCCAATGTGTACTGTCTTTTTTGTTCGCATCCCGCGCAGTTTCAACAAAGACGGCATTGAAACGTTCATCTTTCAGGTCCGCATTCAGAACCACTTTATCAATATAAGTGTTCCCCTTCCCAACCAAATAAGCATCTTTCAATTTTGAACTCATAGTTAAGCCCGGAGCTTTTACTTCCGTAGATAATTTGTAAGGAAACCATTTCTTCCCTTCCAGCAACGTATATTCCTGGATTATGCGTGGATTAATACCTCCTTTATCCTCAGCAGGTTCAGCATCTACTTTTTCAACGGCATATCCTCTTGTGTTGATATACAGCCTGCCTTTCATCCCTTCAAAGTTCTTATCTCTTCTTGGCTGGAAGCGGATCGTATAAGTGGTGTCACCGGGAGCCGTGATTGTAGTATCTTCCAGGATAAACAAGTACCTGCGAATGGATCCCAACGCCAAGGGATTCAAATAAGAACGACCTAAGATATCGAATTGGTTATCATAGAAATTGAACGATTGCAATTCATTTGCAAAGGTGGAGAACATTGGATCGGAAAAACCAGAAACACGGTATGCGCTGATCACTTCTTTCTCCTTGAAAGGTGGTTTGAAATACTTGGTTGAAGTACTTTCCAATAAGAAAATGTGTTGCTGATCAAAGAATTTTCTCAACTCGATCAAATTCGTATCTGCTGTGGTATCCGAAATCTGGGCCAATGCATCCTGGTTGATCGTAAAAACGAATTTACTGTAACTGTCATACTTAAATGCAACGTCTGATTTGGGATGGTTCTTCTTTCTGTTCTCAATTGCCAATTCCATAATGCGTTCCGCAGGATTTACTCCGGGCAAAATGGTTACTTCCTCAATTTCACTGGCCTGTTCGGTCATGAAGACGATCATATCACCGGTAATCGTTATGGTTGTATCGCGGAAACTCGTCATTTTCAAAGTGACTTGTGTGTTTCCCGGAGGATTGGTAAACCGCCCGTCCAAATCCGCCAAAAAAGGTTTTCCAACTTGCGGGTAAACTTTCACAAACGGGATCGGAGCATGGGAAACATCTTCCTGGATTTGAATTTGCTGTGCAAAAAAGTGTTGTGATAAAAGAATAGTAAATAAGCTTAGTAAAATATATTTCATGATAGTCTTTGTCTTATTGGTAAGACAAACTAAGTCAAAAAAAGTTACAGTGAATTAAAAAAAGTATTGCTTCCAAATAAAACTTTTGGAAAAAACTGATTCTGTTTTTCTTTTCGAGTTGCATGTTCGCGATATCGCAAACGACCCTTATAAAATCTGGCTTTCAGTCAAAGAAATTAGCTGAATTTTGAATGAAGAAACGAAAAAACTGGAAATTCCATCCTTGTTCCGTAAATTCGTACGGCAGGATGAGCACTTTTAAAGATCGGCTAAATATTATCAAACACATTAACATTCAGCGTGTTTGGAATCTTGCCATGCTTCGTTTTTCATACGGTCTCGCACGACTTTTCAAAATCCGGAAAAATTGGGGAAAGCCTTTTGCTCTAAGTATCGAACCGACCACGGCATGCAATTTAGGTTGTCCGGCTTGCCCGAGCGGTTTGAAAGCATTTAGCCGTCCAACAGGAAAAATAGATCTGGACAATCACCAAAACTGGCTTTCACAAGTTGCAAACTCTGTTTTTTACATCAATTACTACTTCCAGGGCGAACCTTTTCTCCATCCGCAGTTCCTGGAACTGATCAAAGAAGCCAAACGCAGGAAGATCTATACGGCAACTTCCACCAATGCACATTTCATTGATGAGAAAAAAGCAAACGAAATTGTCGCATCCGGTTTGGACCGCTTAATTATTTCCATTGACGGATTGACACAGGAAACTTATGAGTCATATCGCGTTCACGGGAAACTGGATAAAGTAATTGCGGGTTCCAAAGCGCTGGTACAGGCAAAAAAAGAAGCACAAAGTGCAACACCTCATCTGATCTTTCAGTTTCTGGTTGTAAAGGCAAATGAACACCAAATCGCAGAAGTCCAGGAACTGGCAACAGAAATCGGTATTGACGAAGTACGGTTTAAAACAGCCCAGGTTTACGATTACGAAAATGGAAATGAACTGATCCCGGACAACGAGGCTTATTCCCGCTATGTCAGACAAAAAGACGGAACCTACCGTTTCAAATACAAAGGTGGGAACAGCTGCTGGAGAATGTGGTCTTCGAGTGTACTAACCTGGGACGGACAAGTTGTTCCCTGCTGTTTTGATAAAGATGCGCATCATACTTTGGGAAGTTTACAAGACCAATCATTTGAAAGCATCTGGAAAAGCCCTGCGTACCGTTCATTCAGAAATACCGTTCTAAGTGATCGCAATTCGATTGAAATCTGTACCAATTGTTCCGAAGGAGCAAAGGTGTGGGTTGAGTGAATTATGAATTCAAAAGGCAAAATTCAAAAATTAACTCTCAAAAAAAATAATTGAGTAAGCCAGGAGCGCTTTCTCTTTTGCATTTTGCATTTTGAATTTTGAATTAATCCTATCTTTACAACTCAAAACAAATTGAAGGTCATGTACGGAAAAATGAAAGATTACCTATCCGAAGAATTGAATGCAATCAAGGAAGGTGGAATATTTAAGAAAGAACGCATCATTACATCTCCACAGGGGGCAAAAGTAAACGTTAGCTCAGGTGATGAGGTGGTGATCATGTGTGCGAATAACTATCTTGGACTTTCCTCTCATCCTTCCGTAATTCAGGCAGCGAAAGATGCGTTAGACACGCACGGATTCGGTATGTCATCCGTTCGTTTTATCTGTGGAACACAGGATATTCATAAAGAACTGGAAGCAAAAATCGCGAAATTCTACGGTACGGAAGACACGATCTTATATGCTGCAGCTTTTGACGCAAACGGGGGAGTTTTTGAACCTTTGTTCGGTGAAGAAGACGCGATCATCTCAGATGAATTGAATCACGCTTCGATCATCGATGGGATTCGTTTGTGTAAGGCACAACGCTACCGTTACAAGCATTCCGATATGGCAGACCTGGAAGAGCAATTGAAAAAAGCACAGGCACAACGCCACAGAATTATTGTTACTGACGGCGTATTCTCTATGGACGGAGACATTGCTAAAATGAACGAAATTTGTGACCTCGCTGATAAATATGATGCTTTGGTTATGACAGACGAATGTCACAGTGCCGGATTTATCGGAAAAACAGGTCGCGGAGTTCCGGAATACCACAACTGCCAGGACCGTGTGGATATCATTACAGGAACTTTGGGTAAAGCATTAGGTGGCGCAATGGGTGGCTACACAACCGGAAAAAAAGAAATCATTGAAATGCTTCGTCAGCGCTCACGACCTTATTTATTCTCCAATTCATTGGCTCCGGCTATCGTTGGTGCTTCCAATAAAGTATTCGATATTCTGAGTTCTACAACAGAATTGCGCGACAAACTGGAATCGAACACCAAATATTTCAAGGAAAAAATTATTGCAGCAGGATTTGACATTAAACCGGGAGATTCACCGATCGTTCCGATCATGCTATACGATGCCGCATTATCCCAGCAATTTGCAGATAAATTATTGCAGGAAGGCGTATACGCAATCGGGTTCTTCTACCCGGTAGTTGCAAAAGGTGCAGCCCGCATCCGTACACAGATTTCGGCTGCGCACAGTATTGCAGATTTGGACAAGGCCATTGCTGCGTTCATTAAAGTCGGAAAAGAATTGAACGTGATTAAATAATTAAATTAAGGATATAACCATTGTTTGTAGGGACGCGAAGCTTCGCGTCCCTATTGGTTTTAAACCAACAATTTTCAGCAAGTTAAACGCTTTCAAAACTCCTCAAAAAAAACCATTGGTTCAATGGAATAAAAACTATCTTTGTGCGCTAAAAAATCTGGTGCCTTTGGTATCAGTAGTTGAACAATTAACAAAGAGAATTTATGACAAGGTCTTTACTTGTTTTATTTTGCGCGGTATTCACGCTTTCAGCTTTCGGGCAAATCAAACGCGATGTGTCCGGATATTACCAGGACTACAGAACGAAAGGTCCTTCTGAAGAAGTTCCGGTTCAATTGGTTAACAAAGAAACAGGTAAAACATATAAAGCTATCACGGACGAGGATGGTAAATTCTTGTTCAAAAGCGTAGAACTATTGCCAAATACGGATACGACTGTTTTTGAACTATCTGTTTCCAGCAAAAAATATAAGCAGGAAGTATTCACGATCAAAATTGATGACGATCATACCAATGAGTACAAAATGGACCAGAAAAATCCGTTCAAAACTTCCACGAAAGTTACCTGGATGTTTGACTGGGGAACCTGGAACGGAAAAGAGAATTACTGGTCACATTTCACTGCAAAAGCAGTTTTGGTAATCTACGGCGCTTGTTTGGTATTGGTATTCATTTACTCGTTGTTACAACTTTCCCTGTCCATTGCATACGCCAAAAGCAAAAAACGCAAATCACAGGAAGTCAAACCGGTTTACAATCCGGAAACAGCTCTTACGGTTACTGTTCAGTTACCGATGTACAATGAAATGTATGTTGCGGACCGCATTATCGAAGCTGCAGCGGCATTTGATTACCCGAGAGACAAATTCGATATCCAGGTATTAGATGACTCTACAGATGAAACAAAAGACCTGATCGCGAAAAAAGTAGCTGAAGTTGCTGCTCGTGGGGTTCGTATCGAACACATTCACCGGGTGGACCGAACAGGATATAAGGCCGGAGCACTTGATTCTGCAATGAACAAAGTACAAGGTGAATTCATCGCGATCTTTGATGCGGATTTCGTTCCGGAAAGCGATTGGTTGCAACGTACCATGCCTTATTTCGAAATGGATGACAATATCGGCGTGGTTCAAACGCGCTGGGGACATTTAAATAAAAATTATTCCTTACTAACAGAATTACAGGCATTCGGTTTGAATGGCCACTTTGCTGCGGAGCAGGGAGGTCGTAATGCGGCAGGACATTTCATTAATTTCAACGGTACCGGTGGTATTTGGCGCAAAAAATGTATTGAAAGTGCCGGTGGTTGGGAACACGATACGCTGACAGAAGATTTGGATTTGAGTTACCGCGCCCAATTGAGAGGATGGAAATTCAAGTACCTGGAAGATGTGGTTGCTCCTGCTGAATTACCGATCACCATGTCGGCACTGAAAGCACAGCAACATCGCTGGATGAAAGGTGGGGCAGAGTGTTTCGTGAAAATGTGGAAAACGATCCTTACCTTCAAGAACGTAAGACTTTCCGATCGTGTACACGGAATGGCGCACTTGTTCAACTCATCGGTATTCATGTTCATTTTGATCATGTCTTTATTGAGTTTGGTTGTACTGCAGATCAAAGACAGTTTCTCTGATTTGAACTACGTGATCCAATACGGTTCGATATTCATCTTAAGTACGGTATTCCTGATGTACTATTACTGGTTGGCTTACCGCGACAAAACAGACAATAAATTTACCTCATTCATTCGTTTCATCGGGCGATTCTTTTTATTCCTGACAGTATCCTTAGGGCTTTCTTTAGCTAATACCATTGCTGTATTGGAAGGATTTATGGGGATCAAAAGTTCATTCGTGAGAACACCTAAGTTTAACGTAAGCAAGAAAAACGAATTCAAAGGGAACAAATACGACAAGAAAAGTATTTCTTTGATTACGATCGGGGAAGGAATTCTGATGTGTGTATTCGGATTTACAGTAGTAAATCGCGCGATCTACGGAGATTTAGGAATGGTTCCTTTCCATTTGATGTTAACCATCGGATACGGGATTGTGTTCTTTAACTCACTGAAAGAATTGAGACAAGGGTAATCTTCGAAAAATAGAACTGGAAGCTGCATTGAAAGATGTGGCTTTTTTGTTTTACCACAAGCGCACAATTAGTACATCTTAATGGTTCTTGGATTTAACCAGATAACTTGTAGAAAATATTTGTTACCGGCACCCAAAGAAAACCTGTGCTCTTCGTGTCCCTTGTGGTTCAACCCTATTGAATGAACTTATAGTTTTCGATCCAGGTTGAGTCGGTTACATCGTATAATAACTTCCAGAAACTGGTATCCACGATATAATCGAAATCCAATTGTTTGATGTTGTAGCGTTTTGCCAGGTACTCTTCCTGTTTTAAGCTCGGCCGTGTTTTGTTCAGGCTCCAGCCCGCTTCATTTCTTCCATGGTATGGCCAATCTGAAAATCGGATCTTCCACAAACTATCCAGGGCGGGACAATAACCTATTTCCGCACGAATTGTGTCATTGACAAAAACACCACCGATAATCTTATTTTGCTTGAAATAATCAATTTTATTCGGATTGAAAGGCCCGGGCCAATATCCGGCCAGCACCTTGATAAATTCGTCCTTACTGGTATAAACCCTTTTTGCTCTCAGGATTCCGTCATCGGAGTACTTCATGGCTATAAAGCTCACTACGCTTGAGTTGGCACCGACAGAAATGCGCGCACCGAAAACCACCCTATAAGAAGGTTGTTTCACTTCCGAAAATGAAACTGAAAAAAGAAGCAGTAAGATGAGAATCCAGTATTTCACAAAAGTCTTAAACGCAGGTCGAGGTAAAATTGTTTCATTTACAGCAGAATGGGAAGAAGTGCATCCGAAAGCAGAGTTTGGGAAATTCAAATCCTCATTCTGTTTCTCATTCTCATTCCGGACCTTTAATCGAACCGGATCACTTTTGTTGGCGTTACAAGTGCATTCAGTCGAATATCCGTTGGCAATACGTCTTCGATTTTTGGTTCCGGGTCGAAGTAATGCAAACCGATAAATAAACAATTCGGAGCGCATTTGCGCAGAAAGCGGTCGTAAAAACCTTTCCCGTAACCTACTCTGTTTCCTTTTACATCTGCAGCCAAAAGCGGAACGAAGACAATATCAAAACGGTCCGCAGCAATCACCTTTCCTTTCTTCGGTTCCGGAATGCCCTTTACGTTGACTTCCAATTGATCTGTGGATTCAAACAAATAATGGCGGATTTCCATGTTTTCGAAGTTACTCTTCGGAATAGCTACGGAAGCACCGATCCCGATCGCTCTTTCCAAAAGCAAATAAGTATTTACTTCACGTTGCCTTTCAATAGGAAGAAACAAAGAAATCGTCTTTTCAGAAAGTTGAAAATGGGTCAATGTTTGCTCAACAATGGTTTCAGAAAGCCGTTCAATTTCTCCGGGAGAAAGTTGAAGCCTCATTTCCTTATACTTTTGACGCAGATCTGCTTTTGTCATATTTACTCTTTTGGCCCAAATGCTTAACACCCGAAAATCAGTTCATTCCTCGGAGATTTTCGTTTAAATCTGTAAATGTTTATTGTCATTAGTTGAACTAATAAACCCAGGCTCATTCATTCGGCTAAATTAGTTGAAAGACAGTAATTAAACAAAAGTGAGGGAATTTATCTTCATAGTGTTTTTTAACAAAAAAAGCCCGTGAGCCTTGGCAGAACCTTTTTTTAGTAAGTATATTTACACCGTGTATAAAAGATTGCGTTTATTTTCCCTCATTTGTTTTTTGTCACTAAGCAGTAACTTAGTGGGGAATTTCGTTTGGACCTACCTGGAAGATAAACAATCGATCAGCCTTTCTTCCGAAGAAGATGATAACGAAGAACGTGATTCGGACACAGACGAGAACAATAACGGAAGCAGTAAAAAAGGGATCAATCTCCTGGAAGAAGAACTTCACCTGGCAGAAAACACCTCCGTTTCAGGCTTTGATATGGACTTTAGTTTAATGAAAAAGGCCTCCTTTTCTATTTTTACAGACAAAATTAACGGCTCCGGAAAAGCCCCTTTGGATAATCCCCCGGAAATTGGAAATGAATTCAGCTAACACATTTCATTAGTTATTTCATTATTCCTTTTTTCATGAAAAATTTATTCAAGACTTGGAAGCAGGACCTTCCTGCAGGCCTGGTTGTATTTTTAGTTGCAGTTCCCTTATGCCTTGGAATTGCGTTGGCATCAGGTGCCAATCCTTTTTCCGGTTTGATTGCCGGAATTACGGGTGGTTTAGTCGTTGGTGCGATCTCCGGTTCTTCGATCGGTGTTTCCGGTCCGGCGGCCGGCTTAGTAACCATTGTAGCTCCGGCTATTCTGGACCTGGGTTCCTTTGAGATCTTTCTAAGCGCAGTTGTTATTGCCGGAATTCTGCAAATCATCTTTGGAATCGTTAAAGCAGGTTATTTATCCTACTATTTTCCAAACGTAGTGGTAAAAGGAATGCTCGTTGCTATCGGTTTGCAGATTATTTTCAAGCAATGGCCGCATGCACTTGGTTATGACAAAGATTACGAAGGCGATGAGTCGTTCCTGCAGGCTGACGGTGAAAACACCTTTTCAGAGTTGTATAACAGCTTGGGTTATATCACGCCATCTGCCATGATCGTTTGTGTAGTTTCTATCCTTTTACTGATTTTATGGGATAAAAAACTGATCCAGCAAACATTTCTGCGCTTTATTCCCGGCCCATTGGTCGTGGTACTGCTCGGAATCATTGCTACTGCGTCATTGGATGGAAGCAGTTGGGCGATAGAGGCACAGCACCGGGTAGATCTTGGAATTGCAGGAAAGCCGATCCATGAGTTCTTTACTTTCCCCGATTTCTCCCATTTGGGGGACACCCGAATTTACGTAATTGCATTTACTATTGCCGTTGTTGCTAGCCTTGAATCGTTACTGAGCGTGGATGCCTCGGATAAACTGGACCCAAAGAAACGAGTTACACCGGTAAACAGGGAATTAATTGCACAAGGAATTGGAAATGTCTTTTCAGGATCAATAGGTGGGCTTCCCGTAACTCAGGTAGTGGTAAGAACTTCTGCAAATGTGAACTCCGGCGGGATCAATAAACTGGCAACTATTGCACACGGGAGCTTCATCGCTCTGTCGGTTTTGCTTATACCGTTTATTTTCGGATATATTCCGTACGCATCCCTGGCTGCCATATTGATCCAGGTAGGATTCAAGCTGGCGAAGCCTTCTATTTTCAAAGCGGTTTACAAACAAGGCTGGTTGCAATTCATCCCTTTTATAGTAACAATCGGATGTATCATTTTTACCAATTTATTGGTAGGTGTACTATGTGGTTTGATTGTTTCTTTCCTTGTAATTTTATACCATAATTTTAAGCTGTCCCATTACATGAGCGTTGAGGGAAATAATTACACCATCAGGTTAACTGAACACATGACGTTCTTAAACAAAGCATCATTACTAAAAACACTGACAAATATCCCCAATGATGTAAAGGTCACTATTGACCAGCGGGAAGTTAAACACCTCGCTCACGACATTATCGAATCGATTGATGATTTTAAAGTCCGGGCAAAAGACAAAAACATAGAAATTGAAATATTAACTCCAATAGAAACAATATGAAAGAGATTTTCGAAGGAAATAAAAAATGGGTTGAAGATACACTGGCAAAAGATCCGGCATTCTTTAACAATTTATCTCAGGGTCAGACACCAGAATATTTATGGATCGGGTGTTCTGACAGTCGCGTACCGGCAAATGAGATCGTAAACCTACCCCCGGGAAGTATTTTTGTTCAACGCAATATTGCGAACCAGGTGATCAATTCAGACATGAACCTATTGAGCGTGGTTTACTATGCGGTGAAATACCTCAAAGTAAAACACATCCTGGTCGTAGGACATTACGGTTGTGGTGGTGTGGCTGCTGCAATGAGCAATAACAGTTACGGGTTCCTGGACAACTGGTTGGTAAGTATCAAAAATGTGTATTTGAAAAACCAGGCAGAATTGGAAGCGATTACTGACATGGATGAAAGAACAGACCGTTTGGTGGAATTAAATGCAATTCAACAATCTGTGAACATGGCCAAAATCTCCTTTATCCAGGAAGAATGGCAACAGGGGAACCCGTTGGAAATCCATGCCCTGGTTTACAGTTTGAAAGACGGTTTATTACGAGACATGAAGACAACAATTAACAGTGCAACTGATCTAAAACCTGTATTCCAGTTTTATCAGTTTTAAGCTATGATCGGGGAGACTGTCATCCAACTGGAAGAGCTTTTTGAACCTTTTCGGAATGCCAAACGCGCACAAACTGCCAGTGCATACATGCGGGATCTTTTTCCGTTTATCGGAATGCGAACAGAAATTCGAAGAGGTGCTCAGAAAAGTTGGATCGATTCCCTAAAAACAATTGAAGACCGGAAACTCAGATGGTCTGTAATTCGCGCTCTTTGGGAAAAAGAAGAGCGCGATTACCAACATACTGCTATTGATCTGTTGAATTCCTGGCCAAAAAAATTCTATTCCGAGGAAGATGCGGTAGAACTGGAATGGATCCTACATCACAAATCCTGGTGGGACAGTGTTGATGCGATTGCCTCCAATTATGTGGGGAAATGGGCGCTGATCTTCCCGGAAAAAGCCAGGGAAACATTCGAGCAATGGCGTTACCATGAATCGTTTTGGCTGCAACGCTCCTGCCTGATTTACCAATTGAAATACAAAGACCAGGTCGACAGTGCTTATTTGGAAAGTCTTATTCAGCAAATGAACGGCAACAAAGAATTTTTCATTCAGAAAGCGATCGGTTGGTCCTTAAGGCAGTTATCCAAATACAACCCGGATGAAGTCGTCCGGATCCTGGGCAATAACCCGATTAAAGGATTGGCATTGAGGGAAGCGAGTAAATACCTTTGAAAATTATCAATTATAAATGGTCTAATTATCAAGAAGTTTCCTCTCTTGATAATTGATAATTTTATATCCCTTGTTACTTTTGAAAAATTAGTCATTACCTCTGAAAACCCGCGACTTTGTTTAAGAAGAAAATACATACTGCATATAACGAAGCACAGCAAATTGATCTTGCCCAAAAAGACCACCGCCACTTTGGTCCTTTATATGAGCGGTACTTTGAACAGATCTTCCGTTTCATCTTTAAACGTCTTGGAGGAAATGAAGAAGTAGCCGGAGACCTGGTACAGCAATGCTTCATGAAAGCAATGGCTAATATCGGGAAATATGAAGACCGCGGACTTCCATTCAGCGCCTGGCTTTACCGGATTGCTCAAAATGAGGTCAACATGTTCTTCCGGACCGAAAAAAAGAACTATTCGGTTGAAATCAGCGACCGACAGCTCTATTCCATTTTGGAAGAAAGCGGTGAAAACTCTATTCAGCAGGCTGATTTGGACCAACTGATCGAAATAATCAATAACTTAGATGAAACTCAGGCTGACTTAATCGAATTACGATTTTTCCAGGAACTCAGTTTCAAAGAAATTGCCGATATCTATCAAATTAGCGAAGCAAATGCTAAAATGCGGATTTATCGTTTACTGGAAAAGATCAATACAAATTGGAAACGCGAATCATGAGAAAATTTCAAAGAATATCGAACGGAAAATCACAAGAACCTACCAAGGAACAAATGGTGCGTTACAAGGATTTTGCATCGCTTTCTCATAAATATGAGCGTTTGGCAAAACGTCCGAAGCGACCCCTATACAAAGATCCGAAGCTGTTTTTACTCCTGTTGATTATCGGCCTGATGTTCTTATTGCTGTTCCTGGAGTCTTAAAACCCTTCAAGATCCAGCTGACGCATAGCAACAAAGGATTTCAAAACCCGTTCTCCGATTCCGGGAACTTCCACATGAATTAAATACACTCCTGAAGCAACTGGAATTCCGGCTTTGTTTGCCAGGGTCCAATCCATGAAAGTCAAATCATTATCTTTTTTGAACTGGTTTACCATTTTGCCCGACATCGTATAAATCGTAATAGTGCAGACTTCCGGTAAATTCACAATCTTGATGCGTTTGTCTACTTTATTCCGTTCATACTCCGAGAACGCATAGTATGGGTTTGGTACCACATTGATCAGAT
>CBIHOM010000018.1:0-75573 GCA_966212075.1 uncultured Fluviicola sp. | reverse complement strand
GTCTGATGCGGTGTTGTAAGCTGCTGCCGCTGAATATGGATATGTGCTCCAATTGTAATACAAAAATAATAATCATTGATAAAACCGTCGGGGCTGAAAATTTTCCGCCCCTACTGTTTATTTTAAAAAAAAAATCGCCAACTAGCGAATTCGTTCAGTTACTCCGATTCTCTTGCACATTCGGCAACTACACCAACTAAATAAATTTCTTTCGTTTCAAAATTTCTCTTTGCCGGTTTATTTTTATTGAATTTGTAAAACAAAAATTCTACCTTGGGTTTCTCTAAGCTCAAAAACAGAACTGATTCTCTCTTCTCTCCCGTTGTAGTCTAACCGGGTTATGATTTGGTGCAATTGATTTTGTAGATAAACGAACACAACTATTTTACTATGGCTTCTCTCAATCCGATTACAGGAGCTTTGGGCACTCAACAAGCCGCACATTTACTACGCCGTGCTACTTTAGGTCCAAGACTGCAAGATATTTCCGCTTTCGCAGGAATGACAGCCCAGGCAGCTGTCGCTGCGTTGATACAAATTCAGCCGGTTCCGGCACTTCCAATTGACCCGGCAAGCGGCACTGATTGGGTTTATCCCAATACGGTCAATCCGAACAGTACGAACCTGTCAGACTACACGCGCAGCTGGTGGATGGAAAACATGCGCTCTTCCGGACCGAATCTGACCGAACGGATGATCTGGTTCTACCACACGCATTTTCCAATGATCATGAGCCGCATTGAAAACAACCAGCAGTTCTCTATCGATTATCTTCGCCTGCTCCGTTATTATGCACTGGGAAATTACAAGGAGCTGACAAAAGCATTGGTTATTGATAATGCAATGCTTCTGCACCTGGACGGAAACCTGAATATCAAAGGTGTTCCGCAGGAAAACTTTGCGCGCGAATTCCTGGAATTGTATACCGTAGGAAAGGGTGAAGAGGTGAGCTTGGGTGATTACACCAATTTCACAGAGCAGGACGTACAGGCACTCACCAAAGCTTTAACCGGTTGGGGAATCGATCCTACTTTTCAAACGATCGACCCCGTAACCAATCTTCCGACCGGGAAAGTAAAAGGTTCCGCCACAACTTCTTCTCAACACGATGTAACAGCAAAACAATTCTCCGGGGCGTTCAATAATACCGTTATTCAAACAGGAAGCGTAACCGGAACAAATGCGGCAGTAGCTGCAGTTTATACGGAACTGGATGACATCCTGGACATGGTTTTTGCTTCACCGCATACTGCCAAACATATTTGCAGAAGAATTTACCGGGAATTTGTTTACTACGATATAACTGCCGAAGTGGAAACGGATATCATTGAACCGTTGGCAGCGACATTGGTCAGCAACAATTACAACATTACTTCTGTATTGGAGGTTTTGCTGCAAAGTGAACATTTTTACGATCTCGATACTCCGATTACGGAAGACAACAATATCGGTGCGATCATTAAGTCACCGATGGACCTGGTGATCGGGACCATGCGCCTGTTCAATTTGACCGTTCCGGACAAAACGACCCAATTGGTGGCTCATTACGAAATGTATGGTCAGCTGATCGGTCAACTGGAGCTCCAGGGGCTTCAGTTCTTTGAACCTTACGATGTTGCAGGATACGAACCTTATTACCAGTTCCCGGATTACCACCGCTACTGGATTTCATCCAATTACCTGGCAAACCGGTATAAATTTTCAGAGCTCCTGATTACCGGGTTTACAGGAATGAGCGGCAATTTATTAAAGCTGGATGTCGTAGCGTTTGTTGATACCTATTGTTCCAACCCGGGAGATGCAGATATCCTGGTCCAGGAATTGGTGAGCTGGCTTTTCCCGATGACTATTGATGCAACCCGGTTCAATTATTTCCGGGATGATGTGCTGCTGGATCAGCTTTCAGCTGCCAACTGGACAGCTGAATGGAACAATTATGTGAATACCAGCAGCGATGTCACTGTACGTTTGCAACTGGAATCATTGATCACCGCTATGATGCAAACACCTGAATACCAACTATTTTAAAAACTACGCCCTATGGATAGAAGAGACTTTGTACGCATTTCATCTCTGTTGGGAACAGGAATGCTCTTAAAATTCAATGGTATTGCATTAAGCATGGTGCAACCGGACGGATTGCTGGAATCCATGGCTAAATCCAGCCTGAATGACAAAATACTGGTATTGATCCAATTGCATGGCGGAAACGATGGTTTGAACATGGTCATCCCGATCAATCAATACGGCCAATACTATAACCTGCGTCCCAATATCGCAATCCCACAGAGCGGAACCCGGCATTATATCACGCTGGACCCGAGCTTACCAGCCAATAAACAGGTAGGACTTCACCCGGACATGGTCGGTGCGAAAGCTATGTATGACGACGGAAATATGGCAATCGTTCAAAATGTTTCTTATGAAAACATGAATGGTTCACACTTCCGCAGCCGGGACGTCTGGTACATGGGTGGAAATTATGACGACTACTTCAACTCCGGCTGGATGGGACGTTATTTCGAACATTATTACCCGGATTATCCGACCGGTTATCCGAATGCAACTGTTCCGGATCCTTTAGCACTTGAAATGGGAACCGGGGTTTCTCTTGCATTTCACAGAAGCCAGGGGATTCCGGCAGGACTTTCGATCCAGAACCCGGATGCATTCTACAACCTGATCAATAGTGTCGGTGCGGAAGAACCTACCAACTTCCCTCCTACGCATGCAGGAGATGAAATCGAATACATCATGCAGATCGAACGGCAATCAAACAATTATGCCGAACGTTTGCGGGATGTCTATGACGCTGGAACGAATTCGGGAACAGTATATCCCGATTTGTACCCATATATTGCGCCAAGCGGTTCCTTAAACAATCCGTTGGCACCGCAGTTGAAGATCATTTCGCGTCTGATCAGCGGAGGAATCGGAACGAAGATCTTCCTTTGCCGGATCGGTGGATTCGATACGCATGCAAACCAAGTCATCAATAACAACACAACGATGGGTTCACACGCTGCTTTGATGTACCACATTTCATCCGCTGTGAAAGCCTTTTACGACGATTTAACCAATTTAGGATTGGCAGATCGCGTGTTAACCATGACTTTTTCCGAATTTGGCCGGCGCGTGGCTTCGAATGCCAGTTATGGAACCGATCACGGGAACGCAGCACCGATGTTGATTTTCGGAACATGTTTGAACCCGGGAGTTTACGGAGACAATCCGGATCTCCAGAACCTGCAAAACGGGAATATCCCGCTGCAGCATGATTACCGGCAAGTCTTCACTTCAGTGGTGAAAGACTGGTTCGGTGCACCCGATGCAGCCATTGAACATGTGAAATTCGAAAATTTCGTAGCAAATCGTGTGGATTATGTAGCATGTAAGGAACTTAGTGTTACCGAATTGTTCAAGGAGAATTTGTGGCTCAAATGTTATCCGAATCCAACGAATTCAAGTATCCGTATTTCGTACGTCCTGAAGAAAGAGACCAAAGTTCATATTGAAGTAAAAGATATTTCCGGGCGAATAATCGGGAACATTCCCGATGCACCGACTGTTCCCGGAGAACATTCCCTTGATTTTAACTTATCCCGTTATGCCAACGGAACATACTTTGTCACCTTAATTGCAAATGACAGCGTTGTTCTCACTGAAAAAGTAATCCTTTCCAAATAATGATGCTAAACAGATTTTTATTGCTCTTACCGGCCTTCCTGTTAATTTTTAACGGAATGGCCCAAACAAAATACAGTGTTCACCGAAAAGGCAGGATCTACCTTGGGATTTCCGGTGGAATGAATTTCAGTAAGGCTCAGGTTGTAAAAGATTATAACCTGTTGATGACTACACCGCAATCGTCTGAGAACAATACCGATTCCGAGAAGGACTACCAGCCTTTATTCAAAAACAAGGGTTCTCAATTCGGATTGTACTTTTCTTATTCCTTCAAAAAGAACCTTGCCATTGTTTTTCAACCGGCCTATCAAACCTCTAGTTTCAATTACCGGACTGCTTATTCGTGGTCGGATACTGTAAACGGAGCTGATTTTTCTATGGAAATGATGCATCAGCAAAAACTATCCGGGGTGAACCTTCCTTTGTCTGTGCGTTGGGACTTTACGACATCTCAATTCTCCCCATATATCCAGGGAGGAATTTTCGCGAATTTCAGAACCCAGGCAAAAAAGACCATCTTTTATGATTACACCATCGACGAAGAGGTGGATAAAAAAACAGCAGATAAAACAGGCGAAGCAGATCTTACAGAACATATCAATAAAGCCAATTTCGGACTTACTGCCGGGATCGGGTTTACCTATTTCGCCAATTATTTCGCTATTAGTTTGGAAAGTAACTTTCGCTACGGATTCCGTTCCATTGTCAATGATCAAAACCGTTATGCGGACTACACCGGTTTCAGCGTTCAATACCTGGATGTGATGGACCAGTTAAAGTTGATGAACCTTGATATTCAATTAACCGTGATGTTCCCGATCGACAACTCTATTTCATTGGGAATTCTTAGAAAAAGCAGACATTAATCAGAACGAGTATGAAATTATTAATTTATTCAATGACCTTTTTACTGGTAGCGATCGGGATGGGAATGGGGTTTTCAGGCTGCAAAAAGAAAGTTAAAGAGGAGGAGATACCATTTATCAAGATTTATGATGACCAGAACGGGAACAAACACTTCCACCCCTTGAGTATTACCACTTCAGCAAGTAATGATGGATATATCGTAATGAGTGCTTATGATGGTTGGAGAATTCATTTGATGAAAGTTGACAATACCGGTGAATTTGTTTGGAATTATGAATTACCGGCAAACTATGTCAACGCCGTTCCAAACCTGATCAGGAGCAATGGTGAAAATTACCTGGTGTGTATGGATGCTGTCGGGTTATTTACATATGTATTGAAAATTGATGAAAACAATCACGCAACAACAGAAGTTGCCACTTTTACCGATGTACTCTACCCTACTTATGCTTATCATTCCGGGCAAAATGTATTCATTCAGAATTACAACCGTTTGAGCATGCAAACCGGTCTGCATAAATTAACGGCTGATCTGGGCGGTATTACGCAATCCGCAGAATTGGATATTTTCACGGATGTGGAAGACCGCATTGTAGAACACATTACGTTCAATGGAAAACGGATGCCATTCTTTGTCAGTTCTACACCCGAACAAAATTACATTGTAATGAACGGCTTCTACAATTACAGTTTTTCGTTGATCTTCCTGGACCAGAACCTCAACTTTACAGGTGTTTATAACGGAGCAGGGTTCAATGGCGGATTGGCAGCAATTTCACCTTCAGGAAGTAACAGTTTTTCACTGGCGCGCTTTTCATACGATAACCTGTATTACAATGCGAACGCATCATTGACTCCCACAACTATTGACATCACAGAATCGATCACTGCACAGGGCAATTCAGAGCTGGATGCTCAAAAACCCGTATTGATTAAGGATATCTCGATTGGTGGCACGCAATACAAAGCCTTCCTTTCTTCAACGCGAAGCAATCAGCTTTTGTTAAGTATTTATGACCGTTCAAGCGGTACTCTGGCCGGGAAAAAGTACCTGGGGAAAAACATCCCGATCACAGCCTGTGATTTTGTACAAACAACAAACGGGGAATTGAATATACTCATGCAGGCAAAGATCATGGGCAGTTTTGACCGCATTGCAATTATGAAATTATCCAAAGAGCAATTGGAAGAAATTCCTGAATAACAAAAACAAGTAAGGGCGGAAAAATTTCCGCCCTTACTATTATCCAATCGTTTCATCCAAAAGCTGATTGATCGATGCAATCGTAAACTTTCCGGAATCCGGGCATAATTCAATATCGATCCGACCCAATTTCAAGCCTCCGTAACCAACCTGGTTGACAAAAACAGCTTTTCCCTCTTTGTTCTTAAATTCCTGCAGATCTTCCAAAAATGTATGTGTATGTCCACCGATAATAACGTCGATTCCTTTGGTCGATGCTGCCAATACCTTATCCGAAACCTGGTCGGTTTTATATTCATAGCCTAAGTGTGACAAACAAATCACTACATCACAACCTGCTTTACGTAAGATATCAGCTTGTTTTTGAGCAGCTGTAACAGGATCTTGATAAGTTAATCCTTTCCAGTTTTCATTTGGCACTAATCCCTGAAGATTTACGCCCAAACCAAAAATCCCGATTTTGAAACCGGCTTTATTAACGATGGTATAGGGTTTTACGACTTCGGAAAGCGGTGTGGAAGCTAATTCGTAATTCGCATTAACGACCTGGAACGAAGCATGAGACAAAGCACTTTTATATGCTTCCATTCCGATGTCAAAATCGTGGTTTCCCAACGTTACAATATCGTAGTTCATCGCAGCCATGGTTTTCATTTCCAGGACTCCTTTGAACTTGTTGAAGTAAGGTGTTCCCTGGAAGATATCTCCCGCATCCAATAGCAATACATGCTCTTCCCGGTCACGAATCGATTGGATTAAACTTGCTCTCCTGGAAACTCCACCCATATTGGGGAATTTGGGGTGATTTACCGGGAACGGATCAATATTGGAATGGGTATCGTTGGTATGCAGAATGACTAATTTGTTTGTTTTTTTCTTTGCGCTTATCAGTGAAGGTGCTACCATAGCAGCCCCTGCAACAACACCGGTTTGCTGTAAAAATAATCTTCGTTCCATCTTACCAATTTATTCTTTCTTCGGGATAAAATGCAATTTTTTTCTCTTTTTTAACAGCATCAATAATGAAGTCTCTAAAGAGAATATTGGTGTCAAATCGTTGCAAAGGATTGTTAAAGAAGAACATATTGTCTCCCCCGTTTGCCAGAAAGTCAGAAGTGATCACCCAGAAATAATTCTTTTGTTTTGCCAGGCTATCCGGAAAAACAAGCTTTCCTTTCTCGAGCTTAAAACCTCCGATCGGCTCGCCGCCTTTCTCTTTCAGATAAGCTTCCATTTCCGGGATGCGATCCAGGGATAATTTGAGAAAGACCATGCGATTATCAAAAGGCATGACTTTGTAAATATCACCTATCGTGATATTCCCCTTCGGAATGTCGGCCCTCAAACCGCCATTATTGATAAATGCAACTACCGGTTCATTTTTAAAGAATGAACTGTCCTTCGCATGTTTGATCAGTTCGTCACACAACCAAAAACCCAGTGTTGAATTCGGTCTTCCTGTCACCAGGTCCGTCGTGGCCTCACCTATTACCAAACCGAATTCCTTCTGCATTTCTCTTCGATATGGTGCAATCAATGAATCCATTTCTACGGAGGAGCTACTCGAATCATCAATATTCTGTTTCGAGCCGGTGACCTGCAAATGATAAGAGCAGGCCGTAAGACCTGCTCCTATAAGAAAAAAAAGAAAAACGTGTTTCTTCATCTTTAGTTTTTAAGGATCGTTTTTTGAGTTGCCCCAAATGGTGTTCTTACTTTCACAAGATACGAACCGGTTTCCAAATCCTGAATATTTAATTCAATTAAAACCTGGTTGATCGCGTCGGCAGATTTTACCACTTTACCATCCATAGAAATTACTTCATAACCGATAATGGTTGTTGCATCCACATTCATGAACAACGTGTTCGCAGCCGGATTCGGATATAAGATAAATCCATTCAACAATGCTTCTTCAACGTCTGCAGTACATCCTAAAGCCTCGTAGCTCATGTTTGTAAAGTTCACAAAACAGGCAAAGTTCGGATTATCTACAAAAGGGTTACGGTTTTCCTGCAACGAGTCGATGTAATCATTTCTTGAAATTTCCCATGCGTCCGGTAAATCCTGAACGTTCCATTGTTTCAAAATTGCCTGGTCCTGACCGTAAGGAATGGATCCGCTGATCGGGTTAGGGAATCCCCAGTTGTTTCCTGAAACAGTTGTGTAACAAATTGCTTCGTACATCATAGCACGTGCAGCATCACCTTTGTGTTCATCTCTTGGTTCGAAAACCTGCTTACCGTTTGCATCTGTCCCGAATTTACATCCCAAATAACCACCTGTCTGATTTACTACTTTTCCTAATGGATAATTACTTCTCAATGCGTTTGCATTGTTTTGGTTTGTAGGGAATAAGTGGTGATAATCATTGTATTCAGGAAGTGCATCTGCCGGGTTTGTCGGCATCCAGCTATGCGGATAAGTATGTTCACGGCTAAATCCGGTTGCGGTAAAGTCAAACGGTTCAGTATAGATCTTGTTCTCACCACTGTAAACACAGGTTACCACGCGGCGGTCTAATGTTGTATCTCTTGCAGCAAATTTAGCAACCATATAAGCTCCGTAATTGCTGTAGAATTGCATATCGTGTGGGTTTGTCAGGTTGTGAAGATCTGCAACGAATGTTGGACTGCTTGTAGAAATTGCCGAATAATAACCTGCAGGCATCATCGAACCGGAAGAAGTTACGTTTCCTGTCAATGGAGCAGTAGTATTATAGTTTCTATATGTTCCGGGACCGTTATAAGCGTAAACTGCAAAGTAGTATCCTGTACTGGCTACAATGTTGTTCGGTGTAAAAGATGTTGCATTTCCTGAAAAAACAACCTGAGCATCTCCTACGATATCACCACGTTGGTATACTGTTCCGTCAACGGGAGCTCCGGTGATGGCAGATCCCTTTTTACGAAGAACCAGGTATCCTTCTGCCGTTGCAGGAGTAAATGTACCTGTTAATCTGTATGATTTCACATTCGAGAAAACCATGTTTGTTGCCTGTGCAACCGGTTCTGTTGCCAGGCTACCACCGATACCGTACAAATTGATTACATAAGCAGCCTCATCAGCATCATCACTATTGATGGTCAGCACTGCATTTCTGTTACCTGCAGCAGCCGGCGTAAAGTTAACTGTCAATGATTGGTTTGCCGTTGCAGCAACAGTTGGAGGAAAAGATGCAACTGAGAAGTCAGCAGCATTTGCTCCGGAAATAACAGCACTTGAAATATTCAATGTGTTTGCTGTTCCCAGGTTTTCAACCGTAAATACCAACGGAGTCATTGTTGAAACCGGTGAACTTACTGTTTGTGTACCACCTGAAACAATCGTTGTCCCGGAATATTTCACGTTAATTTCCTGAGCCGGTGTAGCAGCACCAACCGCGATATTTACGTCATCCAAACCAATGTTTCCGCTTACCTTATTCGTATAGATGAATTTGATATAACGCGTCAACGAATTCGGGTTATCCGTATATTGTTGGTATACCCCAGCCGGTGGGGTCGTATGTGTATGTAAAGCAGTATAAGAAACACCATCAGCAGATTCCTGAACAGTGAATGTCCCGCCACTGAAAGAGTTTCCTGCAAGGTAATAAGTTAAAGCACCCGGAGCACTAGCGAAATTGATAAGCAGGTAATCACCCGTTCCATCAAACTTCATTGCCGGTGGAGTATTACCGGAAGCAGTATAGAATGCTGTTCCGGACTCTGTCCATCCCGTTGGCAAGTTCGTTGTTGTAAAACTCCAGGTTGTTGGCAACACTGCTTGTGCCAACGATACGCTATAAGCAAAAGCTGATAACAGTACTAAAAAAATCGATTTTCTCATTTTTCTCATTTGTTTCTAGTTCCAATTTTAAACCCAGGCAGATTCTCTTCTAATTCCAACGATTGGCTTCGCTGTACTTCTTTAAACCTGCCTCATTCTCTGAACCTGTGATACCACTGATCCAAAATTTATTTATTGTATTCTTCCTGTTTTTAAAAATTAACTCCCAATGTCAGATTAAATCTCAAGCCTTGCCCAAAAACAACAGAAGCTGACTGTGCATCCGAATTAAAAGGAGCATAATAACTATCTGTTGCATCAGCCATGAATTTTGTGTTCAAGACATTTGAAACCATTGCATTGAAGAAAATATTTACTTTTTTGATATTCATGGAGTATCCTGCAAAAGCATTCAATAAACCATAAGACGGTAATTTCCAGGCTTCTCTTCGTGCATCGGCCCCCTGCAGATAGAATGGGTTAAATGCGGCATAATATCTGTCGAACCATTGGTACTGTGCTTTGAAATACAATTTTTTGATCGGTTCGTATCTCAGACTGAAATTCAACATGGTTTGAGCAGCATCACCAACATGAACTCCTTTTGCATCAAATGTAAAACTGTAGTCCAATTCCGGCACATAAAATGTTTCTGAAGAATTCCATGTCCAGTCCCCAAGAGAAACCATTGCTTCCGCTTGAAGATTTTTAAAAATATTATAAGCTACATCCAATTCTCCTCCATAGTGAATAGCATCCATTCCATTAATATTCAAATAAATCGTAGCTGTTGGATCGTTTGGATCAGGAATAGCTACCCCAAAAGGAAAAGGTTTATTTTTCCAATTCGTGAAATATCCATTGATATTAACCCCAAAATACTTATTGGAAAAACTGTATCCTAATTCAACCGCCTGTATAACTTCGTTCTTGATTTCTCTAAAAAAACTATTGGTATTATTATCAATAACATTGCTAAATTGTGGCGTACGTGATAAATAACCTAGGTTTGCATATATTTTTGAATTTTCATTTAGAATGTAACTTACTCCAGCCTTTACCGTTCCACCAGGGATGCTTTTCCAATCAGTTGCAAAATATTCTAATCCAGGAGAAGATGCGGTATAAGTGTTACCATTATATTCAATAGTATCCTTTGCCCCGATTCGTAAAGTGGTGTCTCCTAAATCCAATACTTTTTTCTGGAAATAATCCACACCCTTATATGCATTGACAACCCCTGAAACATTCAAAAAGGCAGTCCATCTGTTACCGGAATATTCCACGGAACCAAATACACCACCCCACTGTACAAAACCGTCACGGTCGTTATTATAGGTATTTAAGGTGATTTTATCACCTTTTCTTTTCATTGGATCAGGATCATTCTGGTTACTTGTACTGATATAATAGTCACCCCCAAGCAAATCGGTAATTTCCTGATAATGACTTCCTTTGTAATAGCGGTAATCAATACCTCCTGAAACGCTCCATCTTGGATTAAATTCATACTGGAACTGGCCTAAATACCCAACCCAAAAGTGATTATTTACTGAAGAAACCAAAATTTGAGAAGATTTCAATTCAGTCGGGGAATATGCAAGATCTACATTTGGCCCTCCAAATAACTGGTCTACTTGATTTGCTTTTACGATTGCATCCCAATCAATGTGTCCATCTTCTGTAAAGAGCGTTGAAGAAGAGTTTGCCAATCTGGTACCTCCTCCTCTACCAATAGACATATACCCAATATTAGAAATCGATAGTTTTTTATTTACCTGCCAAAAATCCTTTAGAGTAATCTGAGGTTTATGATAATAATTTAACCGTTCATTTTTCACTTCTTGCTTACCATCTTCAGTAGTAATATATCCCCAATGCTGATTGAATCGAATCCCTCGGTCTTTGATCTCATCTTCATTAATAATTACTCCTAAATCAGTAGCTATTTTTGAATCCCAATACTGAATCGGCTGATAAAAAGAGCGTTGTCCATGTTTTTGCGGTGCCCCGAAAGCAGATAAACTGATCAGGTGCTTTTTGACCACTTTTTGGATTTTTCCGTAATAAAAACCTCCCTGAGTATTGGTCCCTTCTACCCAACCATCTCCCTGCTTATAAGATCCTGAGAAATTGAACCCCCATCCTTTCTTCGTCCTTCCAGAGTTATACGAAAGTGATGAACGCAAAAAATTCCCGGTACCATATTCTTGCTTAAACGAGAAACCTTTTCGATTATGCATTCCTGTAGTAACAATATTGAGTGATCCACCAACTGACGGCATGGAAAGTTTAGTAGCCCCTAAACCTCGCTGTATCTGCACTTGATTCGTAATAGCATCCAAACCAAACCAATTTGACCAGTAAACGGCTCCATTTTCCATATCATTTACAGGAACACCATCGATTAACACACCTACATTTCGCTGATCAAAACCACGGACTGTTATTCTGGCATCCCCATCACCACCTCCGGTTTGGGTTGCATAAACACCTGGAGTTGCATTCAACAACATTGGAAGATCCCGGGAACCTAATTCTTCGGCAATTTTTTCCGCGGATATCTTTGTAATCGCAATTGGTGTTTTGCGATCCATTGAAATATTCGCAATTACTTTGATCTCTTCTATTTCTGTACTTCCCCCCAATTCAGGATTAATAATCGTTTCCTTTGCCTTAATGTTTACAGTCATCTGTAAAGTATCAAAATCAAACGCTCCAACTGTCAATTTATAGGATCCATAAGGCACATCCTTAAACTCATAATTTCCATTATCATCGGAAACAGCTTTATAGGTTCCCAGACTTATATAAGCTCCTGGGATATACTCCTCCGACACTTTATCTTTCACTGTTCCTCTTACAATTGAGGTTTGAGCAAAGGAAATAAGTGGGAATAATAATACCAATGTTGTAATAAATCGCAACATATTTATTTAAATGAAGAAAGGTCGGATTTACTCCGACCTTATTAAAACTTATTGAAGAATAACTCTTTTTGTTACTACTGCTCCATTGTCCTGCATGATTCGAAGCAAATAAATTCCTTTCTCAGTACCCAATTTAACAGACATGATAGGTGAAGAATTGTTTGAAAAGTCATTTACATTTTGACCAAATGCATTAAACACAGAAATCTTTTTTACAGCCTGAGTGTTTTTCACATAAACAATTCCATCATTTGAAGGATTAGGATATAAGAAAACATCAGCAATTGTATTTTCACCAATTGCTAAAGGGTTACAGGCACAATCATGTGTCCCCAAAGAAAACCAGTTACCAAACAAAATAGGACCGTTTGAACCTTCGATGGTATCTCCATTTTGATCCATAACATAAGTGACTGCAGGGATAGAATCCCATTCACCAAGAGGATTGAAATAAGTTGGATTCGCAGTCACTCCTTTTTTAATTGCAAACTTACGAATCAATGAATGATCAATTGTTAACAAAACTCCGGCACCAGTGTTATGAGGAGGAGTTGAAGACCATGCACCTCCAACACTCGAACCTACCGCACCACTTGAATTTGCAGGATTCTCACCTATTTTTCCAAAAACATCAATAATCTGAAAGCCAACAGCTGTCGTAATAGAGTTCGTAGATGGCCCTGTTAAGGTTCCTTTAGCCAATAGCACAGCATCGTTTCCGTTCCAATACAATGCATCATTTGTATTATACACAGGACAATAGAATCCATCTCCACGAACTTCTAATGAATCCCAGATAGGAGCTTCTAAACCTGTTCCGTTCGGATCTCTTTTATCAACAACCGCCACATAGACATCATGAGGAGCAATCGTTCCTGATAACTGAACAGCATTTGAGTTCGTTGCAGTATTTGACCCATTGGAATAGCGAGCTACAAAATACTCACTCAAATTGATTGACTGATTAGTTGGATTATATATTTCTATTGCTCTGTTATTTGACCAACCCTCCACATACTCCGAAATAAAGATTTTCGAACAATCCTGCGCGTACGCAACAGAAGTTAACATACCTAAAAAAAGTAATGCTTTTTTCATAACTAATTGATTATTAAATTTAAAGATAAAATACAGAATAAAGGTATAACAAATCCATTCAGCGTATTTGCTGAAAAATAGCGCATGAAACTTCGGGTGAAGTCTTTGCTATTATGGATACGTTTCATTTCTATTTCATTATACCAAATATTTTATTTCTGAATGGTTTCAGTCTGCATAAAACACAGCATCAAGGAGAACACCCAGAAATTTACGACGCAAAGTTACGCGAAATAATCTATATCAACATTACATAATTGTTAACAATCAACTAAGGTTATACACGTTGATTTCAATCAATCAAACTCATATTAAACAAGCTGTTAACTATTTTACACCACTCATCAATAATTCACTCGCTTCGCATTGCTTTTTGGTTATTTTTGCCCAAAACAACTTTTGTATGAAAATTAAATTATTCATTTCCTTTATTTGCATCATCTCATTCGGGTATGCTCAAAACCTAACGGTTGAAAGCATTTGGAAGTCGGGTGAGTTTTATCCCAATCATGTGGAAGGCTTTACCGCTCTAAGTGATGGCCAGTCATTTACCAAGATCGTAGAAGAAAACGGTCAGTATTCCTTAAAGAAATACCAATTCAAAGATTATAAGGGAGCAGGAACTGTCCTGGTAAATTTATCTGCTATCCAATTCAATGGAAAAGCATTGGAATTTGATGATGTAAAATTGAGCAAAAGCGGAAAATGGCTGTTGGTACAATCGAACACAACCCCGATTTACAGACACAGTTATGCTACAACCTATTACGTTTACAACATTCAGACAAAAGAAACGCATAAAGTAAGCAGCACGGAAATACCTCAGACCCTGGGAACATTCTCTCCGGATGAAACCAAGTTGGGATATGTTTCAGGAAACAACCTGTTTGTATATGATCTGATGAACCATACCAACAAACAAATTACATCCGACGGAAAACAAAACAGCATTATTAATGGTACAACCGACTGGGTCTACGAGGAAGAATTTGCAATTACACAAGGATTCGAATGGTCTCCGGACTCCAAATACCTGGCTTTTATGCGCTTTGACGAAACCAACGTAAAGCAATTCCAAATGGCTATGTACGGACATTTATATCCGGACGAGTACACGTTTAAATACCCGAAAGCCGGAGAAGATAATTCAAAAGTAACTTTCCACATTGCAAATATCGAAACTGTAGCAGTTAAAACGGTAAACCTGGGAACATACGAATACCTGCCGCGTTTTCAGTGGTCACCTATCAAGAATGAAGTATTCGTTTCCACATTAAACCGTCATCAAAGTCAGGTAAAATACCATTTGGTAACCAATCCGGATAACCCGACTGATCGCATTTTTTACGAAGAAGCCTCAGACACTTACCTGGACGCAGACAATGTCATTTTATTGAAAGACGGGGCTTCCATGCTGCGTACTTCCGAAAAAGACGGATACAATCACATTTACCACCTGACATTTGCAGGAAAATTAAGCCAGGTAACTTCCGGAAGCTGGGATGTGATCGACCTGTACGGGATCGACGAAAAGAAAGGAACGGTATTCTATTCTTCTTCCGAGAACGGTGCAATTAATAAAACCTTGTATTCAATCAACTGGAAAGGAACAGACAAAAAAATGCTTTCCAAAGCTTCCGGATACCATGACGCAGAATTTGCGCCGGGCTTCAATTACTTTATCCGTTCAAGCTCCAGTGCGAATACAGTACCTACTTCCACGTTATGCGACCGCACTGGAAAAGAACTGCAAGTATTGGAAGCGAATACGGCACTTCAAAATAAGTTGGACGGAATGAACCTGAGCCAGAAAGAGTTTTTACAAATTGACGGTGCAGACGGGAAATTGAATGCCTGGATGATGAAGCCGGCGAATTTCGACCCGAATAAAAAATACCCGGTTTATTTCAATGTATACTGTGGTCCTGGAAGCAACATGGTTACCAACGATTATGACGGAGCGAACTACCTGTACCATCAATTACTGACACGCAAAGGATACATTGTTTTCTGTGTCGATACTCGCGGTACTCAATTCCGTGGTGCAAAATTCAAAAAATCGACTTATTTGCAATTGGGAAAACTGGAAACCGAAGATTTAATAGCTGTTGCGAAAAACCTGCAAAAAGAATCGTATGTGGACCCGAACCGCATCGGGATCATGGGATGGAGTTACGGAGGATTCATGACTTCACTGGCAATGACCAAGGGAGCGGATGTTTTCAAAATGGGGATTGCAGTTGCACCGGTTACCAACTGGAGAAACTATGACAATATCTATACGGAGCGTTTCATGAGAACTCCGCAGGAAAATGCGAGCGGGTACGATGACAACTCTCCGGTGAACCATGCAGACAAATTAAAAGGGAAGTTCCTACTGATCCACGGTTCTGCCGACGACAACGTTCATTACCAAAACACCATGGAGTTCATTACTGCACTGGTAAAAGCAAATAAACAATTCGACCTGTTCGTTTATCCGAACAAAAATCACGGTATTTACGGTGGGAATACAAGAAACCACCTTTTCACAATGATGTTGGAATTCACAGAGAAGAACCTGTAGTACCAGCTCTCCCATTTTAAATAAAAATCAAAGGCCTGTGAATTCATTTTCACAGGCCTTTTTAGCTAACCTTTTTTTTACTAAAAAAGATTGCCTTTTGCAGTTTATTGTATTCAATTCTTTACTAATTTAGTGCGGCTAATAAAAATTGTTAGATAATACTCTTATAGATCATCATGAGCAAAATTGCGAAAATCGAATTAGACGGGAAGGTATACGAGTTCCCGGTTGTACAAGGAACTGAAAACGAATTGGCTATTGACATTTCAAAGCTTCGTCAGGAAACGGGATACATTACCCTGGATACAGGTTACAAAAACACAGGTGCTACTATGAGCGCCATTACTTTCTTGGATGGTGAAGAGGGAATTCTTCGATACCGTGGTTATCCGATCGAGCAATTGGCGGAAAAAGCAAGCTTTATTGAAGTTGCTTACTTGTTGATTTATGGCGAATTGCCAACCCAGGCTCAATTAGATGAATTCATTTCGAGTATTACAAAACACACCCTGGTACACGAAGATATGAAGCAATTCTTCGAAGCATATCCTGCACAGGCGCACCCGATGGGAGTTTTATCTGCAATGGTTTGTTCACTTTCTACTTTCTACCCGGAATCTTTGGACCCGAACAGAAGTGCCGAAAAAAAGAACAGAACAATTTTACGTTTGTTAGCAAAATTACCGACACTTGCTGCATGGTCTTACAAAAACTCCATGCGCCACCCGTTCATGTACCCGAAGAACGAATACGATTACGTAAAGAACTTCTTATACATGATGTTTGCAATGCCAACTGAAGATTACAAAGTGGATCCGGTTGTTGTTGACGCATTAAATAAATTACTGATCCTTCATGCTGACCACGAACAAAACTGTTCTACATCTACCGTACGTATCGTAGGTTCATCGCAGGCAAACCTGTACGCATCAATTTCTGCAGGTATTTCTGCTCTTTGGGGACCACTTCATGGTGGAGCTAACCAGGCAGTAATCGAAATGCTGGAGAAAATCCACAACGACGGAGGCGATGTAGACAAGTGGGTATTGAAAGCAAAAGACAAAGACGATCCGTTCCGTTTGATGGGATTCGGTCACCGCGTTTACAAAAACTTCGATCCGCGTGCTACAATCATTAAAAAAGCAGCAGATGATGTATTGGAGAAATTGAAAATCAATGATCCATTGTTGGATATCGCTAAGAAATTGGAGAAATATGCTTTGGAAGACGAGTACTTTAAATCAAGAAGCTTGTACCCGAACGTAGACTTCTACTCCGGAATTATCTACAAAGCACTTGGAATCCCATCTGAAATGTTTACAGTTATGTTCGCATTAGGACGCTTACCAGGATGGATCGCACAATGGAAAGAAATGGCTGAAGGTGGTGAACCGATCGGTCGTCCAAGACAAGTTTATACCGGAGAAGTGACCAGAGATTACGTTGATATCAAAAACAGAAAATAAGAATCATTCCCAAAAGAATAAACCGGTGGGGACGCAAAGCATTGCGTCCCCATTTTGTTTTAAAGCTATGTGACCTATATACCTATGTGGTAAAATGGAACCACATAGAATACACTGAGAAAACATAGGAATTCGACACCTTGCATGGGATGGCACTTCACGTCCCTACTTTATTTTCATAACATTCACTTCAAACTGTTTTAAACAAAATCAGTTTAGTAGAATTGGAGATTTATTTGTATCATAACCTACTCATAAACAAACAAATAAACCACCACTATATCTTTGTTTCGTTCCATTTGGACTATTACTTTTTTCTAAATCAAAATGAAACGAACTACACTTATCCTTCAAAAATGTGCGTTAATTGCACTTCTTTCTTTTGTATTCATTTTCCATGCTTCTGCACAATGTCCATCCGGTACCCTCGGAGTTACGGGTGCGGGTTGTGGTTGTTTGTCCGGTTGTAACCTCACAAGCTTAGGCGGACCAAATTGCTCCCCTTCTGTAGGTGGAGATTGTACGGGCGGACAAAAAAACATGTCTGTTAATATTATTGTACCTGACGGATGCACCTATACAGTTTCAGCAACCATGCGGCCAAGAGCAGGAGGATGCAGTTCTTCGGGTGGAGATTCCGGTGATAAAGTCAAGGTAGACATCTCTGGTGGAAGTAAAGGATTCCAAACAGGAAGTTCCAATGCATCCCTGGATGACAGTTACACACTGGCTGGTCCGGGAACGATTACAGTTTCAGGAACAGCAAACCGTGCAGATGAGATTATTACTTACACGACAACCTTTAGCGGGGCCGCCTGTGTGAATTGCATGAGCGTACTCCCGGTAGAACTGACTGCTTTCCAGGTTTCTTTGGAAAACAAAGCAGTTGCATGTGAATGGTGGACCGAAACGGAATTGAATAATGATTTTTTTACCGTTGAGCGCAGTCTCGACGGGATTCATTTCGAGCCTATTGCTTATTTGAGCGGTGCAGGGAACAGTACAGAACCTTTGCATTATAAAATTTACGATTACGATCCCTATTTAGACGTTGTGAGTTATTATCGCCTGTCTCAAACGGATTTCAATGGGATCACACGGCTTCATGATATCCGGTCCATCAAACCAAACCGTACGAACGAATTAGCAATCTATCCGAATCCGTCGAATGGAACAATTCAAATTACAGGAGATTACAAAACCTTACTTGCTTCCAAATTATTTGATACTTCAGGAAGGGAAATTACTCTGAATGTAACTTCCACTGAAAATAACCAAATAATTGTTTCGTCTCTTCCGGTCGGGGTTTATACCCTGGTTTATTTCGACAATGAGAACACTATTTCGGAACGCATTGTTGTAGCACCTTAAGCTTCTGATCTCTCCCCTTTTTTGGAACCTTCGTAAATGCTGTATTTTCTGAAAGAACATTCCAAATCACCGTTGAAGAGTTTGTATTTCTTGTCAGGTTTTAAAGCCAGGTACCTGAAACCGGCTTCACTGGAAGAAATTACAAAACAGGAATATCCCTGTAATTTATGTTTCATGATACTTCCCAGGGTTCCGTACAACTCTTCTACATCTGTCTCCAGGCGTTCACCATACGGAGGATTCGTAATCAGTACAGCAGGGCCTTCAGGAAACGGGAATTCATCTACTGCAGCATTATGTACTTCCACAAACCTTCCGAAAGGAAAACCGCGCAGGTTTCTTCTTGTCTTCATCACCATTTGAGAATCGATGTCCCCGCCGATCAGTGTACATGGAAGTTCTTTCACCAATTTATTGGCCTTGGAATGGATTTCTTCCCACAGATTGGAATCAAAATTGGCCATGTTCTTGAATGCATAATGTGTCCGCTCAATATTCGAAGGGATTCCTGCTGCAAGCAATGCCGCTTCAATCAATATCGTTCCCGAACCGCAAAACGGATCGATCAAAGTCGTTTTCTTATCCCACTCGCTCATTCGTAAAAGCGCAGCGGCTACCACCTCATTTAACGGAGCATCACCAGTCGATTGACGGTAACCTCTTTGGAACAACGGTAATCCACTTGTATTTACCGAAATGACTCCTTCATTTTCACGAACATACAAATCCACTACAATTTGCGGTGATTTTACATTGATATCCGGTCTTTCCCCCTTCACATCCCTGAAATGGTCTACGATCGCATCTTTGATCAATAAAAACGGGAATTGAGAATGCTTGAAAATAGTAGAATTGACTGCCCCTTTTACTGCAAAAGTTTTCTTTACATTAAACAAGGAAGACCAATTAATCTTCTTCGCTTCGTTGTACAGGTCTTTTTCCGTTTTGATTGTAAACTTGCGCAACTCCACCAAAACCGAAATCGCGCAACGCACATGAAGGTTCAAAAAATAGACATCTTTCCAGTCTCCTTCAATCTGAACCGCTCTATTCAGTTTCGTACTATCAGGAAATCCCAACTCTTTTAATTCATCAGCAAGTACATCCTCTAAACCGTAAAATGTTTTCAGTACAATTATCATAAAGCAAATTCAATATTGAGTACACAAAAGTAGATAAAAGCCGAGAGCTTTTCTAAACAGAGCAGAAATAAAGCAAAACAAGATGCGTTTAGGTAAAAAAAAATTACTTTTGATTTTAATGCAATTAGCAAAACGACTAACTATAATTTTACTTCTAAGTTTTACCCCTTTATTCGTTCGTTCACAGGGGATTGGAGTCGTATTGAGTGGTGGTGGCGCATCCGGTTTTGCGCACATCGGTGTGCTTAAAGCATTGGAGGAAAATAATATCCCGATCAATTATATTACAGGGACATCATCAGGCGCACTGGTTGGTGCTATGTATGCAAGCGGTTATTCCCCGCAGGAAATCGAAGATTATGTATTGAGCAATAAATTTCAGTTAATGTCCCAGGGAGCAATCGAACAACGTTATGAGTTCCTGCTTCGTGAAGACAATGAAAACGCTTCAGGGATCAGTTTTCCGTTTTCCCTGGACAGTCTTTTCAGTAAATCATTGCCGACTAATTTCATCCGGCCGGAACTACTGGATTTTGAAATGCTTCGATTATTCGGCGCAAGCGGAGCTTCACGTACCTATAATTTTGACAGCCTTTTTATTCCTTTTCGTTGTGTGGCCAGTGATATTGTTGCTAAAAAGGGAGTTGTATTTTCGAACGGACAATTAAACGAAGCTGTGAGGGCATCTATGACTTTTCCGTTTTATGTAAACCCGATTCGCATCAATGGAGTCCTTTACTTTGACGGCGGACTTTACAACAACTTCCCTTCTGATGTAATGTATAACAGTTTCCCGGTCGATTTCATAATCGGAAGTAATGTTTCTTATAATGCTGCCCCACCAACGGAAGATGATCTGATCAGTCAGTTGACTAATATGCTGGTAACACATTCTTCCTTCAAAATTCCATGTGAAGCAGGAATCATCATTGAACCTAAATCGAACATAAGCACCTTTGATTTCGACGATGTTGATGAAGCCATTGAAGCCGGTTACGAATCAACACTCGCAATGATAGACAGTATTAAATCAATGATTGATACAAGGATCTCAACAGATGAGTTAAACAAACGAAGAACAGCATTCAAAGCATCCATTCATCCGATCGTTATTTCGGAAGTCAATACAACCAATAAGCATGGCCTGGATGAAAGTTATGTGCGCAAATCGATCCTAAAAAATAAAAAAGCAGAAACAATTTCCGGAATGCGTTTTAAACGCCGTTATTTCAGAACCTATGCGACTCCGCAAATCAAATACTTGTATCCCACGCTGGAGGCAAAAGCAGATTCAACTTATGCGCTCAACATCAAAGTAACCGAAGCAAAACCATTCCGGATTGATCTGGGTGGAATTGTAAGTACAAGAGCAATTAACACCGGCTTTATTCAACTCAACTATATGCGTTTGGACCGTTTCGCAAGTACAATCCAGGTAGGAGGTTATTTTGGGAAATTCTATAATTCGGGAAGGGCAAATATTGATTTACATTTCCCGTCCTATTATCCTATTTCAGCAAGTTTTTATGGAGTCATTAATCGTTGGGATTATTTCAAGAGCTTTACCACCTTCTTTGATGACGAAAAACCCTCATTTCTGGTACAAAATGAAGCGTATGTAGGAGGCGGAATCAAATTACCCTTATTCAATAATTCCAAATTTGCCCTGGATTACAGACATTTTGAAACCCAGGACCGCTATTATCAGACTTCCGACTTTACCAATAAAGATACAACGGACCAGACCATTTTGTATGGAAATTCCCTTATTCTAACGTTGGAACACAATTCGTTAAACAGGAAACAGTGGGCTTCAGCCGGTACACTTGCTCAATTCAAAGCAATTTACAGCGCAGCAAAAGAACACAGCGTTTCAGGGTCCACTTCCATTGAAAATTATGATTATAGAAATGGGCACCATTGGTTCAATATCCGGGGAGAAATCCAGAGTTTTCCCTTAAGCACCAGGTATTTCTCTTTTGGTATTCATGGATTAGCAAGTATTACCAATCTTTCTTTGCTGAAGAACTATACCGCAACACTGTTGAATATGAATGCTTTTCAACCTTTGCCGGACCTTCAGACCTACTTCTTCTCTGAATACCGCTCCCCCCAATATATCGGAGGCGGATTGAACATTATTTTCACACTCCGAAAGAATATAGATATCCGCGTGGATGGATATTGGTACCAACCATTCATTTCAATCACTAAAAATGACGACGGGACCTTCGGGTATTCAAAACCATTTAAAGGAGAATCCCAGGTAGCTTCATTGTCTGCAATTTATCACTCTCCTTTAGGCCCGATAAGAGCTTCATTGAATTATTTTCCAAAGCAAAAAAACCCTTTGGCCTTCCAATTCACCTATGGTTTTATCATTTTTCACGAACGGGCATTTCGTTAATTGAAAAATGGATAATTCTTTTCACTTTCGAGATTCCTAGTATCTTCGCGTCACAAAAAAGCAAAAAATGGCAAAGATCATCTGTGGTATTCAGCAAATGGGAATCGGTGTTCCTGATGTTCAATCGATTTGGAAATGGTATAGAGAACACTTCGGTGTAGATGTACGAATTTTTGAAGAAGCCGCAGAAGCTCCTTTGATGACCCGATATACCGGTGGAGTTGTTCATTCCAGAACGGCAACGCTTGCCCTTTCCATGGAAAGTGGTGGCGGATTCGAGATCTGGCAGTTTACTTCCCGTCCGACAGAAAAAAGCAAAGAACCGATCATTTTAGGTGATTTCGGTCTGTACGCCTGTCGGATCAAATCCAAGGATGTTAAAGCAACACATGCATTCCTGGTAAAAAAAGGTGCAAAAGTATTGTCCGAGCCGCAACAACTGCCGAACGGAAGTTATCATTTCCTGGTAGAAGACCCGAATGGGAATTTATTTGATATCGTAGAAGGAACAGGATGGTTCATGGATACCAAATTTGAGGGGAAAACAGGTGGAGTTGCGGGTACAATGATCGGTGTAAGCTCCATTGAAAAAGCATTGCCGCTTTACCAAACCATTTTGGGATACGACCAAATCGTTTATGACGTAACGGATACTTTTGATGCATTCAACCGGGTTCCGAACGGAAATCATAAAGTCAGAAGGGTGTTATTGCAACATTCGGAAAATCGAAGAGGACCTTTTGCTAAATTACTTGGTCCTACTCAAATTGAACTAATCCAGGCAGTTGATCGCACGGATGCAAAATCCATCTTTAAAGACCGTTTCTGGGGAGACTGGGGATTTATTCACTTATGTTTCGATGTTCAGGGAATGGACGATTTACAAAAAGAATGCGAACAATTGGGCTTTCCGTTTACTGTTGATTCCGGAAAAACATTCGACATGGGAGAAGCAGGTGGAAGATTCAGTTATATTGAGGATCCTGACGGCACCTGGATTGAATTTGTTGAAACACATAAGGTTCCTGTTATGAAGAAACTGGGCTGGTATATTCACCTGAAGAATAAAAAACCGGGAGCATTTTTACCTAACTGGATGCTTAGAGCCATGAGATTCAATCGCGTAAAGGATTGATTCAACAGTAGCTTCTGTTGATTTTAATCGTTTTATACTATCAATTAATATTGTACTTTTGAGACAAATTGTATATACTATGAAATTTCTCCAATTTTCACTTTTTTCCTTAATTCTTGCTTCTTTAGTATTGATCACTTCATGTGAGGACGATATTGATTTTGCCGGAGATCACGTAGAAACGCCAGTTCTATTCGGGTTATTGGATAAAAACGACACTTTGCATTATATAAAACTCACCCGTACTTTTGGAGGATGGAATAACGCATTGGAAGTTGCTCAAATTGAAGATTCCAGTTATTTCCAGGATGCAGAGATCAAAATCGAAGAATGGGTAACTCTGAATAATGCCTTTACAAAGGTGAGAACATGGACTTTGAAAGATACTGTACTAACCAACAAAGTTCCGGGTGCTTTCTATAGTCCGAACCAAAAGGTCTATTACTTTAAAACAGAAAGTTTCAATATATCGAACCCACCTGCTGATGGAGATGCTAACTTGAATGTTGCGCTAAAGGATGCTGCAACTTACCGGTTAACGGCAACGATCAACGGAGGACAAATTGTTGTTAACGGTGAAACTCAATTGGTGGGAAGCATGGCGATTACACAACCATCTTCAGCAGGAAGCTTTTCATTTGTTAAAACAGTAAACGGCGTTAAACAATATAATTCCCTGAGTTTGAAAGCGAATACCGGAAACTCAAAAGTCGTGGACGCACGTATTCAATTCTTTTTCAATGAGTATTTTAACGGTGTTCCGGTACAAAAGTCATTCACATGGAAAGTTGGGGAGTTGAACGGAGATGAAATTTCAGGTTCTACAGCTAGTTTTGTTGCCGGCGGAGAAACATTCTATACACTGGTAAAACAAAATTGCACCAATGATCCGACGATTACCAAACGTGAGATGACTTCCATGCGTTTACTTATGACAGGAGGATCGGAAGATTTGAGCAAATATATCCTGGTAAACCAACCAAGTTCTTCACTGGCACAAAATAAACCTACGTTTACCAATTTGTCACGACCAGACGGTGGGCCGGTAATCGGACTATTCTCTGCCCGAATGACAAACAAACAGGATAAAGCTAAATTCAATCCGTCGTTACCTAATCAACGGGCTTTGGATTATTTATCACTTAAGGAATTGTGCAGCGGGCCAATTACAGGATTGTTATTGTTCTGCAGTGATAACCCGATTGATGTGAATAACGGTGAGTCGTGGGCTTGTCAATAAGATAGTAAACTGAAACATAGAAAATCCCGTTTTATCAGATGATGAACGGGATTTTTTCATTGAAAAAACTAGCAAATCAATGTTCGTGGATAAGTGTACACTTATCCACCATTTACCATGGTAACCAATTTTAGCAAGCCCAATTTATAAAACCCTCAAAAGTATTTTTTTGCTTTTAGTTCACTAAATTTGTTCCATGAGCGAACGTATTACTCTTTTCGTTGACGTCATTTTACCTATTCCGTTAAGCCAGGAATTTACCTACAGGGTCCCTTTCGAAATGAATGACTTCATAGAGGAATACCTCCGCGTAATTGTCCCATTCGGAAAAGGGAAATTATATACCGGGATCATCACGAAAATTCACCAGGAAGCTCCACCCTTATATCAGGCAAAATACATTGAACATATCCTGGATGAAACACCCATCATTACCAAAAAACAATTTTCATTCTGGAAATGGATGTCCGAGTATTATATGGCGCCGATCGGTGATGTTATGAATGCCGCACTTCCAGCTAATTTTAAATTGGCAAGCGAAACAAAAATCACCGTACATCCGGATTTTGACGGAGAAAGTTCACAATTAAGTGATCGGGAGTACCTCGTAATTGAAGCTCTGCAGATCAAAGAAACGCTCGACTTAAAAGAGATTTCGGAGATTATCGGAATCAAGACTATCCAACCGCTTATCAAGACCTTGCTTGAAAAGAACATTGTTTTGACCCTGGAAGAAGTTTCCAACAAGTTTTCTCCCAAAACCGGCCTGTTTGTCGTTCTTCATGAGAATTACCGTTCGGATGCCGTGTTAAATGAATTATTCGAACAACTTGCTCAGAAAAAAACAACCCAAAAACAGGAACAAGTACTTTTAAAAATACTTCAATTGGGTGGATTTCATGAAGGAGAAACCACACCAATCCTACGAAAATCACTGGAAGATCAGGGATGTTCCTTATCCGCAATAAATACGTTGGAAAAACAGGGTGTTCTACGTACCGAGCGCCTCGAAATATCCCGGATCAACGCTGTAAACCAAAGTAAATTTGCATTTCCGGATTTAAGCCCGGCCCAATCAAAAGCATTACAGGAAATTGAAACTGCTTTCAACGAAAAAGAAACCGTTTTATTACAAGGAATTACCGGCTCCGGAAAAACGGAAATCTACATTGAATTGATCCGGAAAGTATTGGATCAAGGAAAACAAGTCTTATTCCTGGTTCCGGAAATTGCATTGACAACTCAACTGATCCAGCGTCTATCAGCATACTTTGGCGAAAAAATCGGGGTTTACCATTCCAAATTCAATTCCAATGAACGGGTTGAGATCTGGAATAAAGTACTTCAAAATGATCCGAAGCAATTTCGCCTGGTAGTCGGTGCACGCTCTTCCATATTCTTGCCTTTCCAGGACTTGGGTCTCGTAATCGTGGATGAAGAGCATGAATCTTCATTCAAACAACATGATCCTTCCCCACGATATAATGCCCGGGACATGGCCATCGTTTTGGCTTTTTTCTTCAAGACGAAAACATTGCTTGGTTCCGCAACTCCATCAATCGAAAGTTTTCAGAATACACGGGATGGAAAATATGGACACGTATTATTAACCGAACGGTTCTCCCAGGTCCAGCTGCCGGAGATTCTGTGTGCAGACATGAAAGAAGAACGACGGCAAAAAAGTTTGAATGGGCATTTTTCCAAGTTCTTGCTTGATCACATTATAGACGCTTTAAATAATAAGGAACAAGTCATTCTTTTCCAAAACAGAAGAGGCTATACACCTATCTGGACTTGCGAAATTTGTGGTTTCAGCCCGAATTGCATCAATTGTGACACGACCTTAAATTACCACAAGCATTCAAACCTGTTAAAATGCCATCATTGCAGTTATCAAACGCATCCGATTGGTACATGTCCGGCTTGCGGAAGTAATCGCCTGAAAATGCTGGGGTTCGGGACAGAGAAAATTGAAGATGATCTTTCCCTGATCCTTCCGGATGTTCGGATCGGCAGAATGGACCTCGATACGACCCGCAACAAGAACAGTCACCTGGAATTGATACAGGCATTTGAAAACCGTGAGATTGATGTATTGATCGGAACGCAAATGGTGGCAAAAGGATTGGATTTTGATCATGTAGGACTGGTTGGAATCCTGGATGCCGATTTAATGCTCAATAAAACCGATTTCCGGGCATTTGAACGCGCTTTTCAGTTAATGACACAAGTTGCAGGGAGATCAGGCAGGAGAAACAAGCGTGGCAAGGTTATTATCCAGACAGGAAATCCGGATCATTGGGTGATTCAAAAAGTGATGGAACACGATTATGATTCTTTTGCTATCAATGAAGTAGTTGAACGCAGGAATTATCATTATCCGCCATTCTATAAATTGATTCGTTTTACACTAAAACACCGTGACCGTGATTTGGTAGATGCGGGCGCTCACCATTTTGCAAAATTGCTGAAAGAACAGTTCCACGAACGTGTTTTAGGTCCTGAATCCCCGGTTATCGCGAGGATTCAGAACTTTTATTTAAAAGAAATTGTTTTAAAAATTGAGCAGGATGCTCCACAAAAGAAAGTAAAGGAACGCTTACATGAGCTGACGGATCAATTTTTCAGCGTTCCCCATTTTAAACCCATTCGACTGATTGCTGACGTAGATCCCGCTTAACCAAGGTATGATTTAAGCATCCGGCTTCGGGATGTATGCTTCAAGCGTCGAATTGCTTTTTCTTTTATTTGTCTTACTCTCTCTCTTGTCAGATCGAATAAATCTCCGATCTCTTCCAAGGTAAGAGGATGTTTTCCGTTTAATCCGTAATAAAGTCTAACGACGTCTCCCTCTCTGCCTGATAAAGAAGAAAGTGAACGTTCAATTTCTTTTCGTAAAGACTCTTTTGTCAGTTCATTCTCCGGACTTGGAAGTGAATCATTCGGCAATACATCATACATACTGGACGAACTTTCATCACCATCCACCAAAGGAGCATCCATTGATAAATGTCTTGCTGTATTAGCCAACGACTGACGGACATCTTCCACAGAACACTCCAGGTATTCAGCCAGTTCATCCGCTGAAGGAGGACGCTCATAAAGCTGTTCCAATTCGCTGTAAGCTCTATTTATTTTATTAATGGTTCCGATTTTGTTCAAAGGAAGTCGTACAATACGCGCCTGCTCTGCAAGAGCCTGCAAAATCGATTGACGAATCCACCAAACTGCATAGGAAATAAATTTAAATCCTCTGGTTTCATCAAATCGCTCAGCTGCTTTGATCAAACCTAAATTACCTTCATTGATTAAATCAGGAAGGGATAATCCTTGATTTTGGTACTGTTTGGAAACAGATACCACGAATCTTAAATTAGCTTTTGTCAAACGTTCCAACGCCCTCTTGTCCCCTGCTTTAATTCGCTTAGCCAATTCTACCTCTTCGTCGGCAGTAATTAATTCAACGCGACCAATTTCCTGAAGGTATTTATCGAGAGAGGCCGTCTCCCGATTTGTAACTTGCTTTACAATCTTTAACTGTCTCATGGTCTTTACTATTGATTTACATGAATATAACGATTATAAGATACATAGAGTTGTGTTCGTTGGAATCAAAAAATGTTAAATGAATAAACGGTTTGTTTAAACTAACAAATTGTGTGAATCAACGAAGATTTCGGATAATCCGGTTAAAAAAGTAACTTTGCACCCAAAATAAAAGCGAATTATGCGTGTATTAATGGTTTGTTTGGGGAATATATGCCGATCACCGATGGCCGACGGCTGGCTAAGGCATAAGGTAAAATTACATGACTTATCAATTGAAGTAGATTCAGCGGGAACAGCCAATTATCATGTAGGTGAAAAGCCAGATCACAGGATGAGAAGACTTTCATTGGAATACGGAGTTTCTATTGATGAATTGCGGGCACGGCAATTTTCAGTAGCTGATTTCGACAATTATGATATTATCTTTGCAATGGATAAAAGCAATGAGAAAAACATTTTACGTTTAGCCCGAAATGACCAGGATAAACAAAAAGTAAGGCTTTTCCTCAATGAATTATACCCGGACCAGGATTTGGAAGTACCAGATCCGTATTATGGAACGGATATGAATTTCAAGGAAGTCATAGAATTGCTGGACCAGGCAACAAATGCATTTTTAAAAAATAACCAATTAATAGACAAGTAATGAGCGCAGGTAAATTATACCTTATTCCAAATACACTCGGAGGAGAATCCACTGAAGATATCATTCCGCAAAAAGTAGCTGAAATTGCTGCTGAACTACGTGTATTCGCTGTTGAGGATATCAAATCTGCCCGTAGGTTACTTCGTAAAATAGACCGTTCTTTCCCTATCGATGAATCCGAATTTTTTGTTCTAAATAAAGCTACTGCTGCAACAGAAGTCTATCACTTGATCAAAGCAATGAAAACTGGAAAAAGCGTGGGAATAATCAGTGAAGCAGGTTGCGCCGGAATCGCCGATCCTGGTGCTATTTTAGTTTCCCTGGCTCATGAAAACGAAATCCATGTTTGCCCGACAGTGGGGCCAAGCTCTATTTTGCTGACATTAATCGGAAGTGGTTTTAACGGCCAGCAATTTTCATTTCACGGGTATTTACCTAAAGATCAGAAGGAACGCATCCGTAAATTGAAAGACTTGGAACAACGCATGAAACGAAGCGGTGAAACCCAATTATTTATGGATACTCCCTTCAGAACGATGCATGTTTTTGAAGATTTGTTAAATATGCTGGCTGATGACACCTTGCTTTGTGTTGCCTCAAACCTGACCTTATTTAATGAACGCATTCAGACAAAATCAATCAAAGATTGGCGGGAAAATGCATACGACCTGAGTAAACAACCAACTATGTTCGCACTTGGGAAGTTATAACTTTCCTAAGTTCAAAATAGTTCAATAGTTAATCGATAGCGATTGATGCTGCGATCAAGGTTTGAAAATTATCGGAATTAGAACCCTTTTAAACTCTTTGAACCTCATTTATTTCACCAGCGTCACATGTCCGCTTTCAGTATACTTTTTATCAGTATTCGGATCTTTAAGTGAGATTGTCCAGGTATAAATCCCTTCCTGTACCAAAGTTCCGTTATAAGTTCCGTCCCACCCCACTTTTGCATCTTTGGATTCAAAAATAGTTTCTCCCCACCTGTTGAAAATCAGTAACCTGAAACTATATGGATCATATCCGGATGTAAATACCGGCTGGAAAGTATTGTTACGCTCATCACCGTTTGGTGTAAAACAATTCGGAATATAATAAATCAATTCATCCAATACGCGAACAACTACCCTGGCAGTATCCGAACATCCGAATGCATTTGTAGCAACCAATTGAACGGTATAATTACTTGCAACCTCATCATACTCATGTGTGGGTGAGAATTCAACTGAATTGCCACCATCTCCAAAACTCCAGGTATAACCTGTAGCATTTGAGGAAGTATTGATGAAATGAATTTCAGGATGTGTGATCGTTGCATCAAATGGAGAAGGTGTAAATGATGCATCTGCCTCCGGATTGATACAGACAAAATTCGGTTGCGTAACAGTAGATGAACATCCGTTCAAATCCGTCACCGTCAAGGAAACATCGAAACAACCCGCAGCAGAATAAGTTGCCGAATCAATCAGAGAAGCGGTTGATGTTTGCCCATTTCCAAAATTCCATTGTGCAATTACAGTTGAAGGAGTTTGATTCGTAAAATGTACCGTTAAAGGTGCACAACCCGATAAGTTATCGGCTGCAAAATTCGTCTGCGGTACAGGATTTACTACAATAGTTGTAGTAGAAGCGCCGGAACAGGATCCGGGGATATCGTAGGTAATAACAAATGACCCTGGTCCCGAAACAGCCGGATCGAATAAGCCGGTTGCAGTATTTACGATCCCTGTTCCCGACCAATTTCCTCCCGGACTCGCCGCCGAAAGTAAAACAGCTGCATCATTGGCACAGAAAGGTCCGGCAGCTGAAATAGCAGTTGAAGTTCCTGAATTCGCACTCACAGTTGTGGTAGCAGATGCAGTACAGGAATTTACTGTAATTGTGACTGTATAAGTTCCAAAATCAGCCCCCGTTACCGAAGCAATGGTTGGATTCTGGGAACTTGAAGTAAATGAATTCGGTCCGGTCCAGGAATAAGTCCCTCCTGCTGTACCTGTTGCAGTCAAATTTAAAGGTTGATTCACGCAGAGTGGGCCGTTATTCGATGCTGAAATCGTTGGTATCGGATTCACTGTAATATTCATCGGGGCCGAAACGGAAGAACAACCAGAGGAAGAAACTGTTACAGTGTAAGAACCACTCGTATTGATCGTAACTGATTGGGAGATCGCACCTGTTGACCACGTATTTCCGGAAACGGCTGATGATGTCAACGTAACGGAACCACCCGCACAAAATGTGGTTGGACCACTTGCAGTAATTGTCGGTACTGCCGGAATCGGATTTACTGTAACAACGGTTGGCACAGACGTTGAAGAACATGATCCATTGGAAACCGTCACACTATAAGAACCACTCGTTGACACGGTAATGGATTGGGTTGTTGCTCCCGTAGACCAGGTATTCCCTGTCGCAGAGGAAGAAGTCAATGTAACAGAACCTCCCGTACAGAACGTTGTTGGTCCACCGGCTGTAATGGTAGGAACCGCAGGAAGCGGATTCACTGTCACTGTTGTTGCAGTTGAAACAGATGAACAAGAACCGTTTGAGACAGTTACAGTATAGGAACCACTCGTTGTGACCGTAACCGATTGAGTTGTTGCTCCTGTTGACCACGTATTTCCCGTTGCTGAAGAGGATGTTAGAGTTACTGAACCGCCCGCGCAAAATGTAGTTGGCCCGCTGGTGGTGATTGTTGGTACTGCAGGAAGCGGATTGACCGTAACAACTGTTGCTGCTGATGTCGCAGAACAAGATCCGTTCGAAACAGTCACGGTATAGGAACCGCTTGTAGTTACCGTTATCGATTGTGTCGTAGCGCCATTTGACCAGGTATTTCCAGTTGCAGACGATGATGTCAGCGTTACGGAACCTCCTGCACAAAATGTGGTTGGTCCACCAGTTGCAATAGTTGGTGTCGCCGGAAGCGGATTCACAGTAACGGTCGTTGGAGAAGATACAATCCCGCATGATCCATTCGAAACACTAACCGTGAAAGTACCGCTTGTTGTTACGGTAATCGACTGTGTTGTTGTTCCATTCGACCACGTGTTTCCGGTTGTGGATGAGGAAGTTAAAGTCACGGAACCACCAGCACAGAAGGTAGTAGGCCCACCTGCTGTAATGGTTGGCACAGGTGGAAGTGGATTTACGGTAACAACTGTTGCAGCTGAAGTTGATGAACATGCCCCATTTGAAACAGTTACGGTATAAGAACCACTTGTGGTTACGTTGATCGATTGAGTTGTTGCTCCTGTTGACCAGGTATTTCCCGTTGCCGAAGAAGATGTTAATGTCACAGCATTTCCTGCACAAAAAGTGGTAGGTCCACCTGCAGTAATTGTTGGAACGGCTGGATTTGGGTTAACAGTAACAACAGTTGCCACGGATGTTGACGAACAAGATCCGTTTGAAACAGTAACGGTATAGGAACCACTTGCCGTTACATTTATCGATTGGGTTGTTGCACCGTTCGACCAGGTGTTTCCTGTTGCCGAAGAAGATGTTAAAGTAACGGAACCACCTGCACAGAAAGTTGTTGGCCCACTGGCTGTAATGGTTGGTACCGGTGGCAGTGGATTAACTGTAATCACTGTAGCAGCAGAAGTCGAAGAACACGCCCCGTTTGAAACGGTAACAGTGTAAGAACCACTTGTCGTTACATTTATCGATTGGGTTGTTGCACCGTTCGACCAGGTATTTCCCGTTGCAGAAGAAGATGTCAAGGTGACAGAACCACCTGCACAGAAAGTTGTAGGCCCACCTGCCGCAATAGTTGGAACAGGTGGAAGTGGATTGACTGTAATCGTTGTTGAAGCAGGAGCAGAAGTACAACCACTCGCCGAAACAGTTAACGTATAAGTTCCTGCAGTGCTTACTGTTATTGATTGTGTTGTTGCACCGGTTGACCAGGTATTTCCGGTCGCAGAAGAGGAAGTTAAAGTAACGGAACCACCGGTACAAAATGAGATCGGTCCGCTTGGCGTAATGGTCGGCGTTGTGGGAAGTGGCGTCACAGTTACCACCGTTGCAGCAGATGTTGAAGAACAACCACCACCGCCCAGAACCGTTACCGTGTAAGACCCGCTGGTCGTGACAGTAATCGATTGAGTCGTTGCACCGGTTGACCAGGTATTTCCCGTTGCAGAAGAAGAAGTCAGTGTTACGGAACCACCGGCACAAAAAGTAGTCGGACCACCCGCTGTAATCGTTGGTGGAGTTCCCGGAGTCACTGTAACTGTTCTGTTACTGGTAACCTGATTGCCACAAAGGTCAGTTACAATCGAATAAAGTGTTACTGAACCAGAGGTTGGAAATGCAATACTGACACTTGTTCCTGTTCCGATACTGGGTGTACCGGTCGGGCTGAAACTCCAATTATAATTATATGTCGGAATACCATAAATTGCAGACGTAGATGCTGTCAGTGATCCACCCTGGCAAACGGTCGTTCCGGAAAGCGTAATAGGTGTAGTTGGATTGGTATATTCCAATGTTCTGCCGATGACATTCATTACCCATGGTGAAGCAGCACCGATACACGTATTGGAACAACCGGAGGATCCCCAGCAAGAGCGGTAAAACTTCAGTGTAAATGTTACGTTTTGTCCGCCAGCTGTACAGTTAGCAACGGTGGGTGCAGGTATACACGCAGCCAAATCAGTATACACTGTTTGGTTGGTTGCAGCACAGGTACCGCCTCCTATCGCATTACAGAACCAATAGAATCCAGCTGCAGACGGACTCGTACAAGCACCAGTTGCAATACGCATGGCTCCATCCTGAAGCCAGCAAGTCGTTCCATTTGCTGAGTAAGTAAAAGAGAACGTTAAATCCGTAATGGTGGCACCCGCAGGACATGGAACTGTAAGATTGTAATCACAGGAATTCGTAAAGTTGCAACTGGCATTGTATCTCGATCCGGTAATAGATGCCTGAGCCAAGGTAGCTGTTCCGGTTACCAATGGATCGACTACCAATTGATATGAACCGATATTTGCATTGATCCAATCGTAATCAACAAGTAAATCAACGTAATTGGAGTGGATCTCGTATTCACCGGAACGTGCCAAACTCTTCGGACCGTCTTTCGCAAACAATTTTGCTTCATCCATTACAGCCAGCTCGATTGTCCCGTCCATCAATTTCAAACTTCCCACACCGCGACTTTGATCTTTTTCAAAAAACCGGGCATGAACAGGAGAATCTCCTTCCAACGCTTCACGGAAAACCAGGTTATCGAAGATCCCGAATTCATTGGATTTAATTATAAAACTGGTTTTGATCGCTCCTCTCAGAACAACCATTTCAGCATCAATACCCGGAAAAATGTGGTGAATCATTGTACCGTCCGAACCTACTGTATAATCCGACCAGTCCGCAGCAAACTCATCAGCTGCAATCCCATCCCGGATCACGATTAGTTTCCAGTTATTGAACTTTAGTGTCCCGTGAACGGTTTTCAATTCTGTTCGTGCGGAAGAAAAATCAATCGCCGGTTGATCCAACAAATAATCCGATTCATATCTTGTACCTGAAACAGGATGCAATGCGTGTTCGATTGTAACCCATTCGCCATTAATAAGCTGGTGCAAATCACCCAATGCTTTTTGCGAGTAAAATTCACCTGGATGATTGATATTCACGAAATAACGTTCGTCAATACTCCGTTTCTCCAAAACCTCGACACAGTTCTCACACGGAGCATTTTCAGGAAGCTTTCCAAAATTCGGATGCGAATAATATTTAGCATCGTTGTACTTTTTCCAATCTTCCAAATTCCTGGATTCCGAAACAGGAAAAGATGTCAGATTATGTGCTGTTGCAATCATCCCTGCCTGGGCTTGTTTCTCCTGGCCAAATAAAAGAGTAGTTCCCATTAAAAATAGGAATAGGACGAAAACAAGGTTTCGAGAGTAGTTTGTTGTCGGCATAGGCCTCGTTATTTAACGCTATCTACAAATAGACGCAAATAATCTCACATGGTGGTGTCGGTTTTTATTTTTTTTAACCACCAATTAATATATCCTTAAACTGAAGAAAACTACAACGTTATAGTCGGATCATTTTGATTTAGAGGCCTCTGGCTTTTTTGATATTGTCGTAAGCTTCCTGGATACGCTGGAATTTTTCCTTTGCACCCTTTTGGTATTCCTCTCCCATTGAAGCGACTTTATCCGGGTGATAACGCACGGCCATTTGGCGATAAGCTTTCTTGATTTCTTCATCTGATGCAGATTCTTCGACACCCAGAATCTCATAATCTGCATTTAGGTTTTGCTTGAACATTCCCTGCACGGATCGGAAATCCATTGGCGGAACCTGTAACAAGTTTGCGATGTATTGCAGCGTTTTGATTTCCTGGTCAGATACCTGCCCATCGGATTGTGCAATCCCAAATAAATAATGAAGCAGCTGGATCCGGATCTCTACCTGTGCACGCATGCGGATATCCGAACAAATCTGATCAATCGGGATGGTTGGAGCATCCAGGAAATGTTTGAGAGTTTGTAAATGAGAAGTGTTGAACTGGTTACCGAATTGCTGGGCCAGGAAAGATTTCACAAAATTCAATTCCGATTTCACTACTTTACCGTCACTTTTCATCATATAAGCTGAAAGTGCCAGGAGCTGGGTCGGGAAATCATAACGTTGCGTTTGCTGTGTATAATATTCAAAAATATCCTGGAACGATTGACGACCTCCACCACCATTTTGGCCTTCCGGATTTTTTCGGGATCTCATAACCTGGTCAACAATACCACCAATAAAAAAACCGATAATTGCCGGGATAATTCTTCCTCCCGAAACAGCAAATGCTACAATTGCAAAAATGATACTATACACGCTACAAAAATAAAATCCCCATCTTGCTTCAATGCCCGACGGGGATTATCTATTATACAAAAGAGATACTTCTCTCAATAAATTTATTCAACTCCTCACCTTTCAACATTCCCTGAGCAAGAAGTGCCAAATCCGTGAGTTGTTTCACCTTTGTCGATTTTTCCGAGTCATCGGATAAATTTAAAAGTGCTTCTACTTTCTGGTGATTTGCGTTGACAACCAGGTTGTATGTTTCCGGAAATGCTCCGAAGAAACCTCCACCACCATATTTTTGCTGCTCCATCATTCTACGGATAAATTCCGGTTGAGTAACAATGATCGGAGCATCCGATTCACTCATCGATTTGAATTCGACTTTGAATTTTTGATTATCAACAGCAGACTCAAATAAAGGTTTCAATGCCGATTGTTGTTCTTCTGTCAATTTTGCAGGCAGTTCACCTTCTTTTTGGATCAATTGGTCCAGTGCATCTGCATCCACACGTGCAAAACTGAAGTTCTCAAATGTCTGTTCGAGTTTCGAGATCCAATGAGAAGCAAGCGGACCCTCAATAACAGCAACCTGATAACCACGGTCTTTTGCTTGTTTTACAAAAGAAAAATGCTCTTCCAGACTATGGGTGTAAAGTGCAACTACTTTTCCGTCTTTATCTGTCTGAAGCGGTGCAATTTGCTCTTTGAACTCTTCAACCGTGTAATATTTCCCGTCCGTATTTTTGATCAGCGCAAAACTTTTTGCTTTTTCGGCAAACTTTTCATCGGAAAGCATTCCGTATTCCACGAAAATCTTCAAATCGTCCCATTTTGCTTCAAAATCGGCACGGTCTTTTTTGAACATTTCAGCCAGTTTATCCGCTACTTTTTTGGTGATATGTGCAGAAATCTTCTTCACATTTCCATCACTCTGAAGGTATGAACGTGAGACATTCAAGGGAATATCCGGTGAATCAATTACCCCATGAAGCAAGGTCAGGAATTCCGGAACAATTTCCGCAACCGAATCGGTAATAAACACCTGGTTGGAATAGAGATTGATCTTATTTCGCTGAACTTCCACGTTTTCCTTGATCTTCGGGAAGTAGAGAATCCCTGTCAGGTTGAACGGATAATCTACATTCAAGTGGATGTGGAACAACGGATCTTCGAACGACATCGGGTACAATTCGCGATAGAAAGCAGTGTAATCCTCATCTTTCAAGTCGACCGGAGCTGAAGTCCATGCAGGCTTCGGATTGTTAACCTGATTCGGCACATCCACAGAAACGCGTTTTACCTTTCCATTTTCGTCCTTTTCACCTTCAGGCGAGTCAATGTACTCAACTTTTGTACCGAAGAAAACCGGGATCGGAAGGAATTTACAGTATTTATCCAAAATTCCCTGGATACGTGGCTTCTCAAGGAACTCAATCGATTCATCGTTAATGAACAACACGATATCCGTTCCACGCGTTTCCTTTTCAATTTCTGTCAGAGTAAATTCCGGTGAACCGTTACTTTCCCATTGCACAGCCTGTGAACCTTCGTAGCGCGACAAAGTACGGATCTGTACCTTTTCAGCAACCATGAACGCAGAATAGAATCCCAGACCAAAGTGACCGATAATGCTTTCTGCACCTTCTTTTCCTTCATATTGTTTCACGAATTCTTCTGCACCCGAAAACGCAATCTGGTTAATGTATTTGTCTATTTCATCGGCAGTCATACCGATTCCGTTATCACGGATTGTAAGTGTTTTGGCTTCCTTGTCTAAAAGTACTTCTACTTTCAGGTCCCCCAATTCACCTTTATATTCACCTGTTGAAGCGAGCACTTTCAATTTTTGACTTGCATCTACGGCATTTGAAACCAACTCACGTAAGAAAATCTCATGGTCGGAATACAAGAATTTTTTAATGATCGGAAAAATATTTTCCGTTGAAACATGTATTTGTCCTGTTTTCATACTTATTTGAAATTTGGTTTTGCTTTGTCAAGGTTTGTGCCAAGAGAGATTTCGTGACAAAATGACAGACCAACTTATCAATTATCAGTCGCAGCTGACCGAATATGAATTAAAGTTCTTTGGTAAACTCGTTGTGCTTAGGAATACAAATGATATTATCGTGACTTGGCAAGTCCTGAGCGTTTTCGATCTTTCTCAATCTTCCCTTGCGCTCTTTAGTCCCATGATGTTTAAAAAAATCATATGGACCAATGGTTTGAACCAATTCCATGATTTCCAATGGACTCGGCCCCACTTCCTTCTCCCGTTTTTCGGAAACTTCTATAATAAAAACCGGTAATTGCTTTTTGAACCAATTCATTCCGCCACGAATCACTTGGGGCTCAAAGCCCTCCACATCAATTTTCACCAGGTCGATTGTTGTGTTCTCATCAAACAAATCATCCAGCCGTTCCATTTTCACTTCTATTCCCTGCTGATTCTCACTTTGTGAGATCAAAGATGCTCCTCCCCGATTGACTTCCCAGTTTTCAAAAAGGATTGCCGTGCCTTGTTTATCCGAAAGTGCAATGGGAAGTACTTCCACATTTTCACAGTCATTCAATTCGATATTGGTTTGCAAAATCGGAACGGTCCCCGGATTTGCTTCAACCGCATAAACAATTCCGGACTTCCCGACAAGTTTAGAGGCGATGACGGACATGAGCCCAATATTTGCTCCGATATCCAAAAAACGTGATCCTGGTTTGAGGTATTTTTCCAGAAACTGAATCGTTCCTTTCTCGTACGTCCCTGTTTCAAAAAGCGACAATTCTACTCCTTTATCCAAGGAAGGATCAACCATCATTTTAACACCATGAATGGTCTTCAGCACATGTTTTCCAACCAATTTCGGATCCGGTAGAAGCAGCTTGGGCAAAGTGACCGAAAGCCTGCGAATTCCCTTTACATCCCAATCTCGGAGCGCAGAAATGAGTTTGTGACGGAGTAAAAAAGATCTTTCCGGAATTGACATTGGCGCGAAGTTATCACTTATTGTTGGATAATCCAGCTGAGTCCAATCCGGAATCTACAAATAATGATTTCGTTATATAACGAATACATAATATCATGATATCCAGATATCATTTTTATATTTTTTGCTTTAACACTTGTTTCAAATCATCTTTTCAGTTAACTTAATTAGGAAACAACATTTTTATGGGACGATCTAAACATCTACAGTACACCGAACAAGAATTAAATAGCGCTAGAATTGGCCGCGCTATTTCCGCATCCGCAAGAGTGATTATTCTTCACGAAATCAATAAATATCACATTGTTACGAACAAATATATTTCTCAGAGAGTAAGCCTAAGCGGTGCAGCTGTATCACAGCATTTACAAATTTTGAGAGAAACCGGTTTTATTGAAAGTAAATACCTTGGAGATGAGGAAGGTTTCCAGGGTTACGCCTTCACGACACAAGGTGAGGCTGATTTCAATAATCTTAAAGGAATTATATAAAAACACTCAAAGACAGGAATCAATATGAACCAGTGCCAAAACTAGTTGATCTTTTTGATCACTTCTTCCAGCATGGATTGCTCATTGAGATTTAACTTCTTCCGAAGCCGTAAGTGGTTTCTTTTAACAGAATCCGCAGAAATACCTAATGTTTTACCTATTTCATTTACAGATAAATCCAAACGGATCAGTGCCGCTAATCTTAAGTCTGCTTTTGAAATGGTATCAGCCATTGCTAATAAATTATCAAAAAAGGTCGGGTAACGCTTATTGAATAAATGTCTGAATTCATCCCAGTCATCATCGGTTAAGATCTTAAATGAATTCAAGCGTTCAAGTAGCGCCTCCTGCTCTTTTCGCTGATCAATTGAAAGAAATTGATCTTTAAAGCCACTGATCTCGATTTGTAATTGATTTACCAGCTCATGTTTTTCAGAAAGATTTGCCAGGATTTGTTTCATGCTTTTTTCCGTACGCAGCAAATCATCTTCTACCAGTTTCTTTTCCTTTCTCTTACGAAGAATGTATTGCCGGGTAATGATAAAAGTTCCCGCCATAATCACAAATATGAAAGCAAGGATTAGGTTATACCGTTGTTCCGATTGTTTTTTTCGAAGCGCTAAAAGATTCAATTCCGCCTGCTTTTTGTGGAAATTGATCTGAAATTCGAAATTCAAAAAATTCTCAATATTCAATCGGTTACTGAGTTGGTTCAGATAATGAAGGTGACGGTTCTGATGTTTATAAGCCAGGTTGAAATTTTTCATTTTTTCAAAATATAACGCAGCTACATGGTGGTATTCTGACTTGATTCGAATATCCGCGTCAAAGCTGTTCAACAACTCTTCCGTTTGCTTTATCCTTAGGCTGGCTTCCTGCATTTTGTTTTGTTTGACCTCAATTTCTGCCAAAGCGATCGATGCATAGGAAGCACTTTCCCGTTGGTTGTATTTAATACCGGTTTCAAAGTCGATCGTGAACAATTTCCGGGCTAAAGATAAATTCCCTTTTTTTAAATAATATTCACCCAGGTTCCCTGAAAGGATGCCGATCCACTCTATTTTATTATTGTCTTTTGCAATATTAATCGCCTTTTCAAAATAATATTTTGAAGTTTCATCCCGGCCGACCCTTTTGTAAACCAATGCAATTGAATTATTATTATTGATTTTAGACTCAACAGAAATATCCGGGTTTGTCAAAGCAATTTCAAAGTGCATTTTTGCCAGGTAATTTCTTCTAAAGAAATAATAGACGTTTGCAATACGCTCATGGTATTCGTAATAATAACTAACCTCTTCCTTTCTTTTGTCTTTGATCAATTCTTTGACCCTGTTCAAATAAATATAGGCTTGAAAATAAAAACCATTCATTTCCAGGTTCCGTGCAATGTTGAAACAAACCAAATCGTAATGTTCGTAGTCTTCATTTTTAATCTTTTTACCGCAAAGATTCAGGAAGTCCACCCATTCGTATTCCTTTTTAAACTCCTTTTTTCCCCACAGGTTTATATATTTCAGGGTAATATCCAGGGTTTTACCCCGGTTATCGGAAAGATCCCGGTAGTAATAGGATTTAGCTTCCGACAATGTCAAATCTTTCTGAAAACTCTGAGCATGCGCTGAAAATAATGCCAGGAAAAAACAAATGGAGAGTAACAGTTTCATTGTGAAAAATACGTTCTAACAGGTATCTGACTTGTACAAAACTAAACAAATAATTATATAGACGACGGAATGCCTCTTCGGCTGCCTGAATTTCAGACAACATTCAGGGAAATAAATTCTAATTTATTGTTGATTAACCAGTTACCCTTCAAACGATTTCACTGATCCTAAAGCTGTAAAAAACAATCCTTTCCACCGCGAAATTCCCAATGATATATCCGAAATAACAAGTGAAATCTTTCAAATAAAATCGCTTTTTAACTAATTTTACTAAACATATAAATAACTGTTAATCAATAATTTAACCACAAATAAAATTGCTTGTCCGAGGTTTGTCGGGGCAAATAATTTAATTACGCATCGGAATTTTCTAATCTTGCTTCACTACAAACAACTTAGCAATAATTAACATGATGCAAAAATTCACGCGTAGGATTTCGGTTCTGATATTATTCTTTTTGGCAAGCTCTCATTCTTTTTGCCAGGTCAGTTCCAATTCGTTTGCCCAATCAACGGGTACATTTACTGCTATAACAGGCGGTACCGTTTTGTGGAGTACCACGTTTGATGAAAATGTTTCAAGCGCTATTACCATTCCATCTTTCACATTTAACTGTACTGCTTATACAGAAATCTATGTTTCGTCAAATGGATTTATTTCCTTTGGTTCTGCACCAAGTGGGAGTGATTACAATCCGATTTCGGGAACCGGAGCATCTTCCGGAATAATCTCTGCTTTCGGAGCGGATTTAAATAATGCGGCGAACGGAGGAGGCGCAACGCAAGAGGTCAGATATCAAAACGTGGCTGCTTCCAATGAGTTTGTGATCCAATGGAGAGATGTGAAACGATTTAGTGTGACCGGTGAACGAATCAGCTTTCAAATCAGGTTGAATTACGCGACCAATGCTATTAGAATCATCTATGGAGGGACAATAAATGCCAATTCTTCAACTACTCCCACAGTACAAGTTGGTTTACGCGGTACTTCGAATGCAGATTTCCTGAACAGAACAACTACAACAAACTGGGCAGCAACTACCGCTGGAGGTACCAATACAGCTTCCTGCCAATTTTCAGGAACAATTAAACCCGCCGCCGGTTTAACATTTACTTATGCTCCTACTGCGATGACATTTACATCATGTACCGCTGCACAACCTACTACTTCAGGTGTGCAGAAATGTAATGTCCAACAGGAAATTTTACGATTGGAGGTTGTCACCAGCGGGTGTACGTCACCTATGAGCCTGACTCAGATCGTGATGAATATGGCCGGTTCCACCATTCCCGGAACAAATACCAATGACGTGTCATTGATTCACATTTATTACACCGGAAACTCAAGTACTTTTTCCGCCATCAATGCATTCAACGGGGCGGGAACTTCAGTTGCGTCGGGATCTATCACTATTAACGGATCTCAGACACTCACATCGGGAACAAATTATTTCTGGATTACCTATGATTTGAATAATGCCTCATCAACTATCGGAAATGTAGTTGATGCTCAATGTGCCTCCATGACCGTTGGAGGTACATTAAGGACTCCTACGGTAACCAATCCGGCAGGAAACCGATCTATTATTGCTTGTGTAGGTTCTCCTGGCGGAGTATCAAGCGGTTTAAGCGTTTGGTATAAGGCCGACAACAGCTCAAGCATTGTCATGGGAACAGGAGTTTCTACATGGAACAGTACTGCAGGAAGTGCAGGAACTTTCCCTGTAACTCAAGCTACTGCCGGGCAGCAACCCGCAATAATAAGTGGGGCAACAAACCCCAAATTATTTAATTACAATCCAAGATTGGATTTCGTAGCAGCTTCCAATACGTTTTTGTCGAATACAAGCACCAGCCCCGATTTAATGACTTCTTCCGGAAGTTACTTTGTCGCTAGTGATAACAGCGTAGATGATTTTACCGGGTTTTGTTATTCTTCCGATATGAACAATTACAGACATCAGTTCAAACCGGGATTCCGGGCTCAATCTTCTGATGCAAGTTTAAATGGCTGGACCTTTGATTGGACAACTCCAACCGAATATACCAATACGTCTGCATCTATGACTTCATCCACAGGAAGCGGAGCCACTCAATCCATAAATAAAAATTCCGTATCAGTAGCAGCAGCCAATTCAAACAGCTCCACATACACCCCTGTAATAACAACCGGTTTATTTATCGGTAGAAATGGAAACGGAGGAGAAGACACAGATGCCAATATCGCAGAGATCATCATGTATACCAACACTCCAACTGCAGCAAATAAAAACAAAATTGAAAGCTATCTGGCCTTAAAGTATGGTCTTACCAGGGGCGGGAATACAGGAACTTCAACTACCTATAACTACATCTCTTCGGCCGGAACAACTGTTTGGAATAAAAGTACAAATACGGGTTATAACAATGACATCGCCGGGATCGGAAGAGATGATGCTTCGGCATTGAATCAAAAACAATCGATTAGTGTGAATAACAATGAGCCTGTAACTGTCGGCTTAACAACAATCAACAGCAGTAACCAGACAAACCCGAACTCTTTTACTTCAGATCAAACCTTTTTGGTTTGGGGAAACAACGGTTTGGCAAACCAGGTAACAACAAACCCAGTCTGTTTTGCGAATTTACCTGCGGGAATTTATGCGCATATCGAACGTGTATGGAAAAGTCAGAATACCAACCTTTCCCAAAATGTAACAATTGGTTTTGAAACAAGCATGTTGGTAGCTTATACTCCGGTTTCCAATCTCCGATTATTGGTTGATAATGATGGTACCGACTGGACGAATGCAACCGTATATTCGGGAGCGGTTATTAACGGAACTCATGTCGATTTCTCAGGGATCACTTTGAACGGTACAACTCCCTACTTTACATTGGCAACAATTACTCCGCTAACGCCGCTTCCGGTTACGGTCATCGATTTTCAGGCACACCCGGTAAATGACCGGAAAGTGCAACTGGATTGGCAAACTTCCTCTGAAATTAACAGTGATTACTTTGTAATTCAGCGCTCCAATGACGGGATTAATTGGGAATATGTTACGACAGTTCAGGCAGCAGGTAACTCGACGGAATTATTGAACTACCAAACAATGGATACCAAACCGTTCCCCGGAACTTCCTACTACAAATTACTGCAGTATGATTTGAATGGGGTGATCGCTACGACTGATTTGGCAGCTGTATACCTTGATTTGTTCCTCAGTTCAAATATATCCGTGTATCCGAACCCGGTTTCCAATTTTGCTTTTATCAAATCCGGCTCACACACGATTTCAGATTTCCATATTTACAACGTATTGGGACAGGACATCAGGTCTAACATCCCATTTTTTGATCACGAAGAAGGGGTTATACTGCTTGATATGACAGATGTTCCACCGGGAGTTTACACCATAAAATGCGGTGATCAATTCATCCCTTTAATAAAGAATTAATTCCGGATTGAAAGTTCCAAAAACGAAAAAATATCCTGGCATGGAAACGGAGATTTTAACAATAGAAAATAAAACTGGTGATCTTTTTATGGATCATACATTTTCTGCTCCGGTATTGCCTATTCAGAAATGTATCGCTCAACTTAATGAAAAAATAAATGAGCTTCAAAAAGAAAACGTACGCTTAAAACGTATGTACGACGATCTGAGTTTAGATCATCGGGTCTTAAAAAAGATTATTCTCAAAAGAATCAGTTGATCGCCGATTCCTTTATTTCCAATAAAGTACACTACAACTATATGATCAACTAAAAAGGGCATTTGTCAATCGACAAATGCCCTTACTAATCCGGGTCAAATCCAGAGCTCTTCTCATTATCAAATGTCTATACTTCTGAATAAGAAATGTAAAATGTAAAAAAAATGTATCTCTTGAGATTAATTCACAACAGGTTGATATTTGTAAATTGCGTAATAGGAATCAGTTTATTTGCTTCTATGCTTTCCATAACAAGTTGTGCTAAGGAGTCTCCAAGTTACTTGTTTTTGTTTCCGGCAGGAGCTATATTTTCATGGATTTACACCATTTTGAATGGAATAAAGTACAAAAAAAATATAGCCACAATTTTAAGAACGGATAAGCAATATTTTAATAAACCGAATAATCTTATGGATTTGCAAAAGGTTTCGGTTAATTGTTTCAATCGGATGCAATATTGGTTATATATTGGCCTCGTATGTTATTTTATTTGGCACGTATCAAATTTAATTTAAACCAACTATTGTTCTCGTTGCAATCAATGATTTTAGAGATCACAAAAAAGGACAAAACTATGTCTTGTCCCTTCTGCGTTTTAAATAATATTGATCATTATCATATTCTTTCTATGCGTATAATTCTTCCTGCAAACTTGCAATTTTAGCATCCTGCAGGTAATCATCGTATGGCATCATTTTGTCGATGAACCCGTTCGGAGTTAATTCAATGATTCTGTTTGCAACAGTAGAAACCAATTCGTGGTCATGAGATGTGAATAACATCGTTCCTTCGAAAGCTGTCATACCATTGTTCAATGCCGTAATTGATTCCAAATCCAAGTGGTTTGTCGGTTCATCCATCATCAGGAAGTTTGCTTTTGCAAGCATCATTCGAGACAACATACAACGCACTTTTTCACCCCCTGAAAGCACAGTTGCGCTTTTCAAAGCCTCTTCCCCGGAGAATAACATTCTTCCAAGGAATCCGCGCAGGTTTACTTCTTCTTTTTCTTCGTCCGTCTGCGCATACTGACGCAACCAGTCGATCAATGACAGTTTATCCTGGAAAAATGCAGAGTTGTCATTTGGCAAATAAGCGGTAGTAATGGTTGTACCATAAGTAAATTCACCTTTATCCGCCTGCATATTTCCATTCAATATTTCAAAGAATTGCGTGATTGCCAATGAGTTTTTGGAAACAATTGCCACTTTATCACCTTTGTTCAAAGTAAATGACAAGTCTTTAAACATATATTCTCCTTCGTGCATTTTAGTCAGGCCACTTACCGTCAAAATCTGGTTTCCTGCATCACGTTCCTGTTGGAATGTAATTCCGGGATAACGACGGGAAGAAGGCTGAATTTCCTCCAGATCCAATTTCTCGATCAATTTACGACGGCTTGTAGCCTGCTTGGATTTTGAAGCATTCGCAGAGAAACGCGCAATAAAGTCCTGTAGTTCCTTTTTCTTGTCCTCAGCTTTCTTGTTCTTATCTGCACGCTGACGAGCTGCTAATTGGGACGATTGGTACCAGAACGTATAGTTACCTGTAAACAGGTTGATCTTGCTAAAGTCAATATCGCAAATGTGAGTACAAACCGTATCCAGGAAGTGACGGTCATGCGATACAACGATTACTGTATTTCTGAAATCCAGCAGGAAATCTTCCAACCAACCGATTGTTTTCAAATCCAGGTCATTGGTAGGCTCATCGAGTACCAGCACATCCGGGTTTCCGAAAAGAGCCTGGGCCAACAAAATACGTACTTTGTATTCCGAAGGAACATCTTCCATTTTCATGTAATGTTTGCTCTCATCGATACCTAAGTTACTTAACAATGTAGCGGCATCTGTTTCAGCATTCCACCCTTCCAAATCAGCAAATTCAGCTTCCAATTCCGAAGCACGCATTCCATCTTCATCCGAAAAATCCGGTTTTGCGTATAAAGCATCCTTTTCAGTCATGATCTCAAACAAACGTTTATGCCCCATGATCACCGTCTGCAATACTTCAAACTCATCAAAAGCAAAGTGGTTCTGGCTCAATACTGCCATACGTTTTCCCGGCTCCAATTCCACTCGTCCGGAAGTTGGGTCCTGCTCGCCTGTTAAAATCTTTAAGAAGGTAGATTTACCGGCACCGTTTGCACCAATAACACCGTAGCAATTACCTGAACCGAATTTAAGGTTTACGTCATCAAACAAGACGCGTTTACCAAATTGAAGTGAGAGATTATTTACTGAAATCATTAGAAATACTTGGAATTTGGGTGCAAAGATAGCACATATTCCCCCGTTAAAAAAAAGAATTCAGGAAAATCAATCCTAAATAATTATAAATCAACAACAAAAAGAATTATCAATTAGCAATTATCAAGGGGAGTACCTCGTTAAAAACGATCCCCTTGATAATTAAACCTTTTATAAAATTGATAATTATTAATAAACCACTACTCTGTGTGTTGACTTCGCAGTTTTCTGAACAGCAGAAAGAATGTAACATCCCTTTGCAACATTCATTGGAATATTGATAGTTTGAACACCTGAAGATGCGGGAACTTCTGTTGTAGAAATAATGGAACCTTTCAAATCCATCACCAACAATTTCATTCCGGCTTCTGAGTTCGCGATCTCAACCGACAAATCGGAGCCGCTTGCAACCGGGTTCGGAGACAGAGAAATTGCCGATAACAATCCATTGTCTTCGATCCCCAAAGTTCCGGTGATATTGAAATTATCAAAATAGAAATTGGAAGAGAGATCGGAAGCAATAAACTCAAATTTAAACTTCGTTTTGTTATCCGTTGCATTTGGTGTATAGGTGAAACTTGCTGTTTTCCATTGCTGGTCGTTGTTCGGAACGAAATCCGTATTGCCAACATACCCGGCAGTTAACAGATCTGTGCCTGTAAACATCTCTTTCTGGATCCATGTTTTACCGCAATCCCTTGAAGAATACACTATCAACTTCTCAGTAATATCTGCAGTTTCTGTGGCTTTCGTACCATAAGCATAATCAAAAGAGATCGTAATATTTGAGGTATTTCTCAAATCAATTGCCGGTGAGATCAGGTAGTCTTTGGAATTCCCCAAACGGTCATCGTAAAACCAATCTTCGGTAAACATCTGAGCTCCGGAAATATCTTTAAAGTTGTTCAACTTGAAACAAGGGGTATTTCCTCTTCCACCTGAAATAACACGATTGAATGCCGCATAATTATCTTCCGGGTTATGCGTAATCCAAAAATTACCGTTCTGGTTGAAATCTTCCATTCTTGGACCCGTATATTCTGCCCAGTCACCCTGGATGTAGATCATGTTGTTGACCGTTTTTGTATCTGTCCCGGCAGCATTGGAAACTGTAAGCGTAACACTATACCAACCCGGCAAAGCGTAAGTAACCGTTGGATTCTGGTTGGTTGAAGCAGAAGGAACTCCGCCCGGAAAACTCCAGGACCAGGAAGTAACCCCGGCTTTCCAGGAAGCATCTTTGAAAGCGATCGGATCATTCGTACAAGCTGTCATTGCGTTTGCATTTTGTGCCAGATTTCCAACAGCTCCATTCACATCCACATAAAAATCTGCTACCGGAATACACGTAACTGGCGTTAGCGTTTCTGTTCCGGTTTCCTGCAGGTTGCTCAAAATATGTAAGTTATTGCGGCCACTGGTTTCCTGGTCCAGTACATTGTTCATGAAATCCCCTTGTCCGTTGGTAAACATGAATCTGCAGCCAGAATATTCCATGAAATTCTGCACATTATCAATGACATCATTGGGATACCAGTAATCGGATGGATTTGTACCATCTGTGCAGGAATTTGATGTTAACTGACACGAAGTGACACCAATACAATTCGGAGTATCTTCCACTCCATCGTCCATACTGCAATTGGAAGCCACACCGGGTTCATTGCTATTTCCCCAGGTATGTGACAAACCCAAAAAATGACCAACCTCATGGCTCAGGGTGCTCGGATTCGTTTGAGTAGAAGTCCCGATTTCACCCACATACGTATTCAACACCACCACACCGTCTCTCCAGAAACCAACTCCCGTAACATCTGTAGGATAATGTGCAAATCCTGCAACTCCGGCATCTGCCATTGTTTTTACCACCCAAATGTTCAGGTATTTATCACGATCCCATTGATACAGTTTCGAATAACTATCTCCCTGATTGGTGTTGTGATTGTAAATGTGTTCAATACCATTCGTACAATTCCCGTATGGGTCTAAGGTTGCTAAACGAAACTCCAGGCCCACATCTCCGATGATTGAATCGAAAGGTTCCACGACCTGGTTTAATCCGGGATTTAATTTCTGGAAATCCCGGTTCAGGATCATTACCTGGTTTTGGACCTGCTGATCGGTAATATTTTCGGTCCCATACTCGTGCAGAATATGAAATACCACAGGTATAACGCGAACCGTAGTAGATTTCCCCATCCATGTCCGGGTTTCCCTGCATCGGTTCACCAGTTTTCTGTAATCGGCTTCCAAACCCGGATTTTCCGCGTACATTTTCTGACGTTCTTTTTCAAGTCCGCAGCCGGTTATTGTTTCTTGTGCAAATAAGTTTCCTGAGAGGAATCCAGTGAAAGTGATTGCACCTAAAAGTAAATTTTTGCGCATGTTTAATAGTTTAACAGATTGGACATCATTGTTTTATGATGTGAATCTTTTAAATCCGAGGGCCATTCGCATTTTAAAAATCACATGAACAAATGTAGACGAAGAAATTATTCGTTTTGTTAAATGTTCAATCGTTTAGTTAAATGCGTCTGAAGCAATTTAAAAGCATGCAAAAATGAACTGAATGGTAGTGAAATTGATCCGAATGGAGGAAATTATCAATTATTAATTATCCAAAAGCTCCTAACCAATCATATTTCTTGATAATTAAGCACTTATATAATTGATAATTTTAAGTAGCAAAGCTACTTATTCATCCACTTCAAATTCAAACTATACAAGAAGATGAATAATCCGGAGATAATCAGGTTCATAATCACAGAAGCCATTGGAACCATATGAGACGGTACAATTAAAAATGTTCCACCTACACTCAACAGGTTGTAAATAATATACAGGTGAAATCCTAATTTCTTTCCTCTGAACATGAATAGTACTCCTACAAAACCTGTGATCATTGTTAAAGCATTGATGGACAACACAGACCAGTAACGATGCTGCTGGTACATCGTCAATTCTGCTCCCTGTTCCAACATATCGGCTATTGTTGTCAATTGCTTGTCACGCATATCGCTTGCCATTTGAATGATCTGGTTGTACGCTGCTTCAATTTCTTCTGTTGTTGGTTCCCCGCCGATCAGTGAAAATAACACTCCCAATAAACCGAAACCAACTACAATAAAACTCAGAATACACAACACGGTCAATAAAACCGGTCTTTTTTTAGGTTGTTCTGTTTCCTGGTTTAACTCTGTATATCCTTCACTCATATCCCGTTTTTTACAAATTCTTTACTTGATTGCATCAATGGATGCATATAACCGTCTTCTTTTACAAAAGGAACTTTTTTTCTAAAGTTAGCAAATATCTCTTCCTGGCGCTTACCTGAAGTTGCCGGCCTGCGGAATTCCAACGACTGACAAGCATGCAGGATCTCAATTCCCTGGATGGAATAACAATTATCAATCACACGGAATAGCTTTGTAGCAGCATTTGCTCCCATGGAAACGTGATCTTCCTGCCCGTTACTGGAATCAATGGTGTCGATACTTGCCGGTGTACACAATTGCTTGTTCTGGCTCACGATCGAAGCACAGGTATACTGTGTGATCATGAAGCCGGAATTCAACCCTGGTTTCGCCACCAAAAATGCAGGCAAATTACGCGTTCCTGAAATGGATTTGTAAATCCGGCGCTCACTGATGCTTCCCATCTCTGCTAAGGCAATTGCTAAAAAGTCCATTGCCAAAGCAAGCGGTTGTCCGTGGAAATTTCCTGCAGAAACTACGATATCGTCATCAGGGAAAACAGTTGGATTATCTGTCACGGCGTTGATCTCACGCTCCACGATTGTAGCACAATGTTCGATTGTATCGTAAGAAGCTCCATGTACCTGCGGAATACAACGGAATGAATACGGATCCTGAACGTGTGCTTTTTCACGGTTCGCCAACTCACTGTCGGCCAATAAATTTCTAAAAATTTCAGCCGTTTTAATTTGTCCGACCTGGTTGCGAATTTCATTTACCTGTATTCCGAACGGTTCTTTTCTGCCATCGTATCCGTCCAGTGAAATAGCGGCTACTTCATTGAATTGCCTCCACAACCTGCGTGCATGAGAAATGGCGTAAGATGCATATCCCGACATAAACTGTGTTCCGTTTAACAATGCCAAACCTTCCTTCGATCTCAAAGCAATCGGTTGTAAACCAAAACGCTCATTGATTTCTTTTGAGGTGTATTCTTTTCCTTCGAACAACACGGTCCCTTCTCCCAAAATCGGCAATACCAAATGTGCCAAAGGAGCTAAATCGCCGGATGCACCTAAACTTCCCTGCTGGAAAACTACCGGGTGAATGTGATTATTGTAGAAGAAAACCAAGCGCTCCACCGTTTCCAATTGTACGCCTGAAGCACCATGAGAAAGTCCCATGATTTTCAGGATCAATAGCCTCCTTACGATTTCCTCCGGAACACGCTCTCCCATTCCACAGGCATGGGAAAGGACTAAATTTCGTTGCAATTGTTCCAGATCTTCAGAAGAGATTGCCGTATCGCACAAACTTCCGAAACCGGTGTTCACTCCGTAGATCAAACGATCGCTTTTCGCTACTTTTTCGTCCAGGTACGCACGGCATTTCACAATGGCTGCTTTTGCATCTTCACTGATCGCAATCGGTGCGTTCGATGCCAGTATTTCGTCGAGTTTCTCCAAAGAAACCCACTGATTATTTATGATAAAATGGTCCATTTTCGTTTAAGCTTTAAAAAATTGAAGCAATTCTGTTTCCGTCATTGCTTTCTGTTCTCCCGATTCCATGTTCTTGATCTGCAGCTGGCCCTTGTTCAGTTCATCTTCACCGATCAATGCAACGTATTTTACCTTCCGGTTATCGGCATACTTGAATTGTTTCTGCATTTTGGCAGCACTCGGATAAACCTCACAGTCCACACTATTCTGACGCAATTTCTTGCTCAATTTCATACAATACGCCGCTTCCTTCTCTCCGAAATTTGCAAACAACAAGGTCAAACCTGCATTTGTATCTTCCGGATACAGGTTCAATTCATTCAATACATCATAAATTCTGTCGGCCCCGAAAGAAATTCCAACACCGGAAAGCCCGGAAAGTCCGAATAAACCGGTCAGATCATCGTAACGACCTCCACCACAGATTGATCCCATTTTCACATCGTGTACTTTCACTTCGAAAATAGCTCCCGTGTAGTAATTCAACCCTCGGGCAAGTGTCACGTCAAAGACTACATTTGCGCGCTCCAGACCCAATGCTTTGGTTTGGTCCAAAACAAATTCCAGTTCTCCGATACCTTTCAGTCCGATTTCCGAGTCTTTCAAAAAGGACTTCATCTGGTCCAAACGCTCTTCATTGTTCCCGGCGATCTTGAATAAAGGGGAAATAATCTCAATGGCTTTGTCAGAAACACCTTTTTCCTTCAGTTCTTTAATAACACCCTCTTCCCCGATCTTATCCAATTTGTCGATCGCAACGGTAATATCGATCAGCTTATCGCTTTCACCTGAAACTTCTGCAATCCCGGAAAGGATCTTACGGTTGTTGATCATGATAGTGAACCCCGGAATCTGCAGGTTGGTCAATACCTGGTCGAAGATCTGAACGAAATCAACTTCATACAACAGGGAGTCGGAACCAACTACGTCGGCGTCACACTGGTAAAACTCCTGGTAACGGCCATGCTGTGGACGATCAGCTCTCCAAACGGGTTGGATCTGGTATCTTTTGAACGGAAAAGACAAATCGTTCTGATGTTGCACCACAAAACGTGCAAAAGGAACTGTGAGGTCATAGCGCAATGCTTTTTCAGACAGGGAATTTGCAAAACGCGCCAAGTTTTCAGATTGTAAAGCTTCCAAATCCGCCTTTTTCATTTTTTCTCCCGAATTTAAAATCCGGAAAATCAAACGATCCCCTTCTTCCCCATATTTCCCCAATAAAGTAGTGGAAAGTTCAAATGAAGGGGTTTCGATCGGTGCAAATCCGTAGTTCTTAAATACAGACTTGATTGTATCAAAAATATACGTACGGCGAGCTACCTCATCGGGCAGGAAATCTCTTGTTCCTTTTGGAATTGCCGGTTTTTGAGCCATTGTAGTTGAATTTGCGGCAAAGGTAACAGAAAGTGAGAAGTGAGAAGGTAAAAGTTTAAAAAGAATTGAAGGAAATTGTCAGGTACCAGAGCAATAACCAAGGCAAAAAAACGAGAGTTTAAATATGATATCGTTATATAACGAAAACATAATATCATGTTTTAAGTATTTCATGTTATTTCGACATCATATTATTACAATACCACCTTTTAACAATAGTTCAATTCCTATAATATTTTCCAATGCATCTACAGCGATTCGTTTCCGGTTTTATCCTCTTACCAAACCAATTACGAAGCATCTTCAAAGCATAAATGAAGTTAGGATAAAGTATAAATAAAGCAAGGATAAGGCATAGATATAGTTACGTTTGTGCCTATTTCAAACATTCCTGATGTTTTTCTAACTAACTTCAGAATCCCGAAATGATCATAGGATGAATTTCTGCAGCTCAAAACTTCGGAGCATCTTTTATGATGTTTGCAGGATACCCGAACTGACTATAATTCGACTAAACTCAGTGATCAAACAACTAATTGAACGTAAATAAAGATCACTGAGCCTAGCTGAAATTATGGGATCAATTCCTGCAATTCGAATTTGGGAGCACCTTTTACACCATTTGCATCATAGTAATCAATGAAGCGCAATTTGTAATACCGGCCTAAAATGGTTTTCACCACAAAGGTACGATTGCTGCTTACCACATAAGTTCCGTTATCAAAATCATAGGTTTTCCAGTCGTAACCGATTACATTGATACGGTCTTCAAATGCAGATTCCACAATATCTGAATACTTCAATTGATCGAAAGGAATACTTACTTCCTGTACTTTCACTCCATAGCGATTGGATAACACTCCCACTACCGAATAAGGTGTATGAATGTCAAACACATGACAGTAAGCTGTAAAGACCAAGTCCCAGGTTTCCTTATTTGGTTCGATGTCCTGTAAAGAACCGTTCCCGGTCATAGAGAAATAGGTGAACCCAGCCGTAGTAGATTTTGGAACGGTAAACGTTTGGAAGGATGTACTGCTTAAATCTGCAAATTGAATTTGATATTCGGCGTTGGATACTGAAAGCACTTTTAGTTTTTTCTTCCCTAAACTTACACCCGTCAAGGATGTTCCCAAATCAATTGCATAAACTTTCCCCAAACTTTGCCAATCACCGATTGCAGTTGAATCTAAATTTCCGGTATGAAGGTCCCATTTATAAGTCAAACCCGCATCAGAAGTCAGGGAATTGATATCCGTTTCAGCAGAAAGTGCAGCAGCCATGATCCGGGATTCATTCAATAAAATATGAAAACCATTATCCCCGGCTTCAAAAGCCAAATCCCACACTTCCCGGTTATTCTTCCTGATAATGGAGTTGGTTTCCAAATCGTAATAGATCTGGTTGGCATAATTTCCGCCTAATTCAACTTGTGCAGTGCTTGCACCCGAAACCGGTTTTTCGACCGGGATTTCCTTTTTAAAGCATGCGCCTAAAATCGGAACGAGCGCGATTAAAAGTGCTTTTTTCATTGCTTTGATTTTAACAGGTAAGTAATATTCAGGTAAAAACTTCTTCCCCAGGCAATTGGTGCTGTTCCCGAACCGGAAACGTGCGCACCACCCGATGTTCCGCTTCCAGCATTGATATTCGTAACGTTCAGGAGATTCTTCCCGCCCAATGAAATACCCAGGGTTTTCTTCAGGAACCATTGTTGTACCTGCAAATCCAGTAAGCTATAGTCTGAAATAAAGGATTGTGTAATGGAAGCATCTTCATTCACAAAATAAGCAACGACTTTCCCGGTGTACTTGTAAAAAGCACTGAATTTGGTCGTTCCGTTCTTCAATTGATAGGAAACATTCGAAACCAGCTCCGGGGAATACGCATAACGTCCGTTCGAATAATTGGATGCAGTTCCGATGTAATTAAATCCTGCACTGATATTCCACTGCTTCTGCCCGATTTTTACCAATGACTGAATTCCCCGTGCATAGAACTGATCAATATTGAAATAACTGTAGTTCACTCCATCCGCAGACTGAGACAAACTGATGCGGTTATGAATATCCTGGTAATAGCCTGATAATTCAAATCCGAACGTGAATTTCTTCGGTTCCCAATTGAAATTATACCACCCCTGAACATGGTTCGCAATTTCCGGTTTCAGATCCGGGTTTCCATAGATGTTGTGATTGATATCTACAAATTCCATAAACAATTCCTTAATGGAAGGTGAACGGAAGCCGGAAGCAATACTTCCGCGAAGAATGTGCTTTTTATTGCCTAATTTGACATTCAATGCAGGCATAAATGCTTCTTTGTATAAGGAGTTGTAGGTGACCCGAATTCCGGGTTTCAGGTTTAACCACGTCCATGGTGCCCAATTAAAAGTCCCGAAAAGTGCGTAATCGCCAATTTCTTTTCGCTTGTTCTCAATACGACTCCCGTATCCCGTTTCGTAATTGATATCATAACCCACTTCATAATTGAATTTCCGTTCGGTATTATTTCGTGTCAGCGTTGCGCGATTGAAATAAAGTACAAAACGTGAAGTATCCTGCTCCGTTGTTGCCAGTAACTTACGATCCAATGTCGTAAGGTCAGTGAGGTATGAATTCTTAATACGTTTGTAATTGGAATAATTCAATTGAACATCCAGTTTCAGGTTTGCTTTCAACCAGGCAATGATTTCCAGCCCGGCATTCTGACGGGTGGTAAGGTATTCATCATCGAATGCAGAAATTTGGTAAGGTGCTCTCGGATAGCCGCGATTGATAATTTTCTCGCGGAACAGATCCAGTGACGGGACTAATTCCACTTTCTTGAACTTGTAAGCATATTTCAAGCCACCCAAATACTGTTCTTTCATTTTCCATTGCTGGTATCGCCCCGAATCTGCCAATTCTTTTTTCGGGAATTCAATGGGGTTATCTCCCGGTGTCCAACCATCAAAAAAGTTACGTGCACCGTAAGCGGAAACCGAATGGTTCCTGATCCGTGAAGTCACTCCGATGTTCAGATTGTAATTCCCTACGGTTTCGTAGAATGCCCCCAGGTTTATGTCGTAGCCTTTATTCTTCGGCTTTTTTGTAATCAAATTAATGGTACCCGCCATGGCGTTGCTTCCATAGTTGGTACTGAGCGGACCTTCAACGATTTCCACCCGTTCGATATTGGACAAATTGATCTGGCTCAGATCAATATTCCCGTTTTGGCGACCGATAACCGGAACACCATCTATCAATATTTTTACTCCTTCTCCACCAATTCCCAACATGGACATCCCACTTCCAAGGATTTGGTCCTGACTGATACGAATATTCAGTTCATTTTGAAGCAAGTCACGCAGGTTAACTGCTCCCTTTGCCTCAATCGTTGCCCGATCGATCAGTTTCACCTTATTTGTGGAACCTGTAAGGGATCCAACTCCCAACTGACCGGTAATGACTACTTCACCGATATCTTTGGTATTTGTTCTCAAATGTACCTGGTGACTTTTCCCTTTTGAAATCGTATCCGTTTCCAGGTGAAACCCATCCGTACTGACATTTACTATCAACTGCTTACCTGTTAAATAGAGAGAGTTCGGAACGATTAAAATCCCCTGTTCATTTGACTGAACAAAACTTGTCTTCTTCGCATTCAAATCCTGAATTGCGACTTGTGCAAATGGCACAGCTGTCCCCGCTTCATCTTTGATATATAAAGTATCCTGAGCAGTTACCCAACCACTCAGAATACTCATTAAAAGAAGCAAATACGCTTTTTGGATCATGATTTACAATTCTGCGATCAATTTTCTCCAGGATTCCAATTCCGGGATTCCGGGTTTACGTGCTCCGAAAAGCGTACAGATCAATTCTTTTTTCTCATTGAACAACTCCAGGGAAGTTACGATTCCATCCTCCGTAGGTTTGCGGACAATCCATGATTCTGCAATTGCATCTTCTTTCGCATGCAGGTTAAATAGAGGATCTAATACATTGATCCAAGGACCGTGTTCTACGATGTTTTTCACTTCTCCTGTATGGATTTGGATCATTCCTGCATTCCCAACGAATACCATGATCGAAACTTGCTCTCTTGCCGCTGCTTCCAGAGCTCTGCGTAAAGCTTTATTATCTATTTTCTTCGCATAGGTCTCATCCGGAGCAAAACGCAAAGCTTGTGTCCTTGTCAGTTTGTGTTTTTTCAACAACCCGAAGAATTCATGCGTATCCTTTAAATTAATCCATCCTTCCTGGAATGCTTTCACATCGATCTCATTATCCGGTAATTCAGGAGATTCCAACGGTAACAAAGCACCGATTTCCAATTCGGAAGACTGGTTTTCATCTTTGTACTTGGAAACCAGGGCTTCGTATGCCTCCATATTACTTTTGGATTCCATGTAAATCTTGTGTGTAGCAACTCCGTCCGTTGTAAAGAACTGTAAGCTGTGACGTGGCTTTTCATCTCCTTCAGTTACTGCAAAAGCATAAGCCCAGGAATTCGGGAAAATACGTAAATCGATATCTTTTCCTACAAAAAGCGACGCGTGTGGTGTTGTACTGAAATTCTCATAAATTCCTTTACGCTCATGAACCACATCGTCATTTCTGGTCAAAGCCATTACAAAACCAAGTGATTCGATCTCACCCAAAATCGCCACGAATTCAGGACGTAAACGAACTGCTGTTGTTCCAACACCCAAAGCAACCAATTCTGCCTCGGAAGCATTCAAACGCTTTGCATACTCTCTGATTCTCAATTTCGGTTCGCTTTCTTTCAATTGATCGAAAGCTTCTTTTAATGACAAAGTTGTTTCCATTTTTTAAAATTTTTTAATCCTGACCCATCAAAAGCAGTACTTTCTCTTATCGTCAGGGTTGTTTTTTGTTATTTATCGTCAGCCGTGGCTGATTTCTATTTCATAATTGTGTGATCCAATAAATTGGATGAGTAAGAAATATGTCTGAAAAATAGTTCTCCATCAAGAGACTGGATCTGTTCTAATTCGATTTGATACGTTTCACTTAATAATTCAGGGCTCATGACTTCCTGAACTGTTCCGTCTTTAACGATTTTTCCTTTTTGCATGAGCAAAACACGGTCTGCATACTGATAACACAAATTGATATCGTGCATAACCACAAGCACACTTCCACGCTTTTCATCAACGAATTTGCGGGCGTATTTCAATAATTCAATCTGATATCGCACATCCAGGTTATTCAAAGGTTCGTCCAGGAATAAATACTTGATCGGCTGAATTTCACCTTCACTTTCCAATTGTAGCAGTACTCTTCCGAACTGGACCCGCTGTTTTTCTCCTCCCGAAAGAAAATTAAACTCCTGGTCCAGTAATGTCTGCAGGTTTAATTCTTTCACGATCTTTTCATTGACTGATCGATTGAACTCATTTTTTGTTTCAGGATAACGATAACGCGCCATTTCCAATACTTCACGAACAGTGAAACTGGAAGCGATCATACTTTCCTGGTGCATGTATGCACGGTATCTCGCCAATTGGTCAGGTGTCCATTCCTTCAAGTCTTTTCCATAGTAGGAAACCGAACCTGAACTTGGTTTCAATCCGTTCGAAAGCAATTTGACAAGGGTACTTTTCCCCGCTCCGTTCGGACCTAAGATCACCACAAACTCTTCCCGGTCGGTCGTAAAAGAGACCGGTTTCAGAATTTGTTTTCCTTTGACTTCAAACGCTATGTTTTTTGCTTCGATCACACCGAGAATTTACGTTTGTGTTTAAAGATGATCGCTATGAAAACCGGTGTTCCCATCAACGCGGTAATGATTCCGATCGGCACTTCCGTAGGAGGAAGAATGGTTCGTGAGATCATATCTGCTGCAGAAAGTAAAACTGCTCCGAAAAAAGCACTGAATGGCAATAACAACGTGTGATTCGGTCCGGAAACAATGCGAATGATATGCGGAACAACCAAGCCGATAAAACCGATTACTCCGGCCATTGAAACCGCAGAACCTACCATGCAGGTTGAACAGACAATTACTAACAGCTTAATTGTTTTCACCTTATATCCCATGTATTGCGCATTGCTTTCTCCCAATGCCAGTACATTCAAACTTTTCGACTGGAAGAAAATGAGAATCATCGGAATAATCGTAAAAACAGCCAATAACCAAACAGAATCATTGTTTGCAGATCCCAGGCTTCCAAGCGTCCAGAAAGTCAAATCGCGTAATTCATCATCCGTCGCAAAGAAAGTCAACAAACCGGTTAATGCAGCTGTCAAAGCATTCAATGCGATCCCCGCCAGGATCAAAGTGAGGGAATTGATCTCGCCGTTGCTTAAAGAAAGTCTGTAAACAATAAATGCCACAATTGAAGCTCCCAAAAAGGCAACGATGGAAAGGGAAAGCCCCTCATTGAATACAATCAACCAAGGGACCAATCCGTTGAACAAAATGAATAATGATGCAAAAAGAGAGGCGCCCGTTGAGATCCCGATTAAAGCGGAATCGACCAAAGGATTTCTGAAAATTCCCTGCAATGCCGCACCTGAAACTGCTAATCCTGCTCCGATTAAACAAGAATATATTGCTCTCGGAAATCGGATATTGTAAACCACATGGTATTCGATATCCGTTATTTTTAGATCGGTTCGAAAGCCGATCTTCTCAATTAAACTGCCAAAGACATGAGAAATCGGGACATGAACATTCCCTACTGACAGGTTTACAACGAAGCAAACTATCAATAAAACCAATAATGAAAGACCTATTATCCCTTGTCTTGACATCTTTTCTTTTTAAAAGTTCAAGGTTCAAAGAGTTCCAAAGGTATAAACGGCTCAATTTGAACTTTTGATCCCGATTACTATTGGGATTTGAACTTATTTCACCTTTTTGAATTCTTTATTTAACCCGGTCAATGCTTCAGCTACACGCGGACCAAATCCGCTCAATAACTGGCCATCCATCTGGATCAATGCCTTATTCTTTCCAGCATTTGTTGCCATTACTCCCGGAACCTGGAAGATTCCGTCAGGTCCCAAACTTTGAGCTCCTGAAGTGAACATCAAAATCACATCCGGATTGGCAGCAATAACTGATTCGCTTGTTAAAGGTTTGAAATCCGTGAATCCTTTCCCTGCATTCTCTCCTCCGGCCAAAACAATCATTTTTTCAAGTGGTGTGTTTTCTCCGGCAACCATTAATGTTCCGGCACCTCTTGCATAAACGAACAATACTTTCGGCTTTTTGGGAAGCTTCGTTAACTTCTTGATATCAGCATCAATTTTGGCAATGATTGCGTCAGAAGCATCTGCTTTACCCAACCATTTTGCTACTTCCTTCACCAAAGACTTCGCATCTTCAACACTGTTCGGATGTTTGAATGTTACTAATTCAATTTTCGCCTGCTCCAATTTGGATTTCAAATCCGGCGAAACCTCATCTTCCAGCATCACTACATGCGTTGGATTCAAGGCCAATAAACTTTCAAGGGCCAGTTTGCGTACATGTCCCAAATTCGTCAGTTTCTCTGCCGCTGCAGGATAAGTGCTCGTTACATCAACGCCAATGAGTTCCTTTTGGGAACCCACTGCGTAGATGATTTCTGTTACAGAACCGCTCAAAGAAACGATTCGTTTTTCTTCGACCTTTTCCTCTTTCTTCTCCTCCGGTTTTGCGCCTGAATTACATGCTGTCAGCGACAAAAGAGTAAGAAATAAAAAACCAATTTTTTTCATCTTATTTTTAATCTGAAGATTAATGTTGTACAACCAAACGTTGCGTTGCTGTTGAAGTTCCGTTAGAAACCTGAACCAGATAAACCCCGTTTGTGAATGTTGCAGTTGAAATATTCATTGCTTCCAGTCCATTGGATACTGCATTTTCAAATACCACTTGCCCTGTCATATTCACTACTTTTACTGTTGCATGTGATTTTGAATCCACCATAATTGTTACATGCTCTGCAGCCGGATTCGGGAAAATTCCCGAAATCAACTCCTTATTTTCATCAACTGTCAAGGTAGCTACCTTTTCTTTTTTGAAAACTGATTTCCCCGCTGAACTTCCGGAGAAACCTGTCATGATCAATCTCCAGTAATCTCCGGCCACATCTTTCACGAAATAAACCAATGAATCTTCAATTGTATAAGATCCGGCATATGTTTTCCAGTCGTACCCGATCGTATTGATGTCTTCCGAGTAAGTTGCCGTTCCGAATGACATGTCTGTTTCCGGGTTATTTACCGGGTGAACTTCGGCTACTTCTACTCCAACATTGTGCAGAACTCCTGTCACCATATTGTAAGGATAAGGTGCTCCGTTATCTGCTGCATACTGCGTGAACAATAAATCCCAGGTTGTAGAAGCCGGTTCTCTGTCCACTTCAGTTCCACCCAATGGTAAGTAAACAAAGTTCTTTGTTGAGTAAGCCGTAATTCCTACAGTTGCAGTTCCTGTTCCACTGTGGTCTGCGTTAGAGTAATCAACCGTATAAGCCTGGTTCATGAAAGACAAAGAAACCGTAAACAATTTCACGGAACCGTTTGTGTATTTAACAGCAAAAACGCGGTTTGCAACGATTCCTGTGTGGTTTACTGCATCGTAATTTCCCCAACCATAATCTGTACCACCGGTACTTGCAGCGTTCAAAGCTCCCTGGCCCCATGTTATTTCAGAATTGTAAAGTGCTGTCCATGATGCCATGCCTGTTGTATCTGCTGTAGCAAGATCAGTTCCGTCTGATCCGGGAACCGCGTATACAGATCCGATCTTATTGTTGAAAATAATAGACGCAGCCAATGGATTGGAAGGGCTGATGGTTGTGGCAAATCCCAAATCCCAGTTATTTGCTGCCTGAGCTGTTCCCTGCTCGTCATTTTGCAAGCTGTACCAAATGTTGTTTGCATATCCGGCACCCATTGTTACCGAGTCGCTTACCAACTGTGCGTTTGAAAATCCAGCTAGTGCCAGGAATGATAGAAGTAATCCTTTTTTCATGTTTGTTGTATTTTTATTATTGGTATCCGTTGTAGGATTGTTTATTTATATTTAATCTAAATAACGTTTACAAAATTAGTATCGGAATGGAGTTGATACAATCGCCAAAATCAGCGGAAACTTATACCTTTCAGAGGGTATGTTTATTTTTTGAACACCTGGTTTTCCATTTCAAACAGCAACAGTTCCGATAAAGATTTCACTTTCAATTTTTTGAAACAATTCTTACGATGTGTTTGAACAGTATGAGGACTCAAGCCCAGTTCCTTGCTTATTTCCTCTGTTGACTTGCCATTCAACAAAGATTCAACAATTTCTATTTCGCGTTTGGTGAGATTAAATTGTGTTGGGGAAGTAATTTCATCGTCCTGGTTCAGAATCTTATTCCAAACCAATTCGCAATAATAGTTCTGGTTGTGTAAAATCTTCCGGAACGCTTCTTTCAATTCGTTTTGTGTACAATTCACATCAATGAACCCCGAAACACCATAAGACACTAATTTAGGCAGATTGGAAACGTCTCCGTTCAGGATCAAAACCACTTTAACACAATTCGTATCCTCCGGATTTTCTTTTAGATTATTCTCTATTTCCTGGTAATTCCCTGAAAAGTTGTAGACTACAAGTTGCTTTTCATCTGCTAAAACCTGCTCCATTTTCGGATTTCCCGAATGCCATTCAACCACAACTTCACCAAGCACCAACCGGACCAACTCTTTGAATCCGAGACTGATCAGTTGATTGCGACTATCTAAATACAGGTTCATATTATGTAGAATAATTCTAAATAGCAAAATTGTTTCGGAAATCAGGATTGCGCAATACCATAAATAGGGTAATTACGTCCAGATGACTATCGGGATACTAATTAGAAATACCTATAAGCGGGAAAACTGAAATTCCAGCTTAGAAATTAGTAATTAACGTTGCCGGATGTGTCCTTTCTTTCCTTGCGGAATTCGAAGGATCCAATCGTAATACCCAATAAAGTGGGAATCAAAATAGCCTTTGTGTTTGTACAAATTCATTGGAATATAAACGCGCTGTTCGGTAGTTAATCCTTTTACAGCTGCTTGAGGGGCAACCCCGTCCTGCAGACACGGAGCGTCCTGGTTCACAGAACTCAAATTACTGCCATATTGCCAGATCTGTTTCCACTCTTTCGAATGAACAGTTCCCGCCGCCGCATTTTCAGGCGCCACGATATAATAGCCACCAAAATTTATTTTACCGCGCAATTGTTCAATCATTCCTTGTGCATAAGCAAATCCCATGCTGTGAACAACCAGGTACAGCGTATCGTTTTTGGAAGAATTCGGCAATTCATTCAACATTTGATATAAATTCCTTCCTGCAATTCTCCCACTGTTGGAACGAACAGCAAATCCCCTTTTGTTGGATTTTGTTGCCAGCAAATTATAGGTCCTGGCTTTTCTGGAACCAAAAATTTTAGAACCAACAGTACTGGTTGTATAACATGTATGAACTTTCGGGTTCCAGCATCTTTTCGGGTAAATCCCGGAATTCGTACTGAAATTCAGCAAACTCCGATGGTTGGAGGTTGAAACAGAATGATGCCCGTCAGCGTAATAGTACTCGGTAGGATTGATCCGCAATCGGAAAGTATCATCGATCTGTTTCCACGGATGCCAATAGTTGTAACGATCTTCTGTGAATAATCGATTCAGGGAATTCGGAAATTCCAGTCCGTTACTCCGAATATCTTCAAAGTTCTCTTCGAAGGTACTTCCAAGGGAAGTTGGCCGATAGCCGTTCACAAAGATCAGTACGCGCTTTGGCGGATCTTCTAGCTTCAATTTGGAAGTCAGGTCTACACCTAAATGATTATATACCTGGTCTCTGAGCCATTTCCCTTTAGCTGAATAGATTTTGACGACGATGTAATGACTTTTTGCAGCGATCGGTTCCTCCAGCAAAGAAGTTTTCAAGGAATCTGAATTGGCGATCAAACGCAATTTGATGGGAATGTTCTGTTTGGAAACGTTCATTTTAAAGTAAAGCACTTTCTTCCGTTCATATAGGAAATAGTTCTTATTGCGCTTAATGATCAGTTCAGAACCGATATTCTCTTCTTCCAGTTTGTTCGGATGTGTATTGTCAAATAAGAGATCAAGAACTTTTTTCTCCTCCAATCCGGAATAAGATTTTATCACTCCATCTGTTACTTCAAACCAGGAATATCCCAAATCGACCGCTTTAATTAAAACAAAAGAAAACGCCGGTATTGCGATCCACTGAATCAACCTGGAAAGAAAAGAAACCAAACGCGGTTTTTTCATTCGTGCCCGAACCCAAACACGCAACTTCCGAAAACCATAGATCAGTCCGGCAATTGACGCCAAAACACTCAATATATGCAAGGCATTGAAGGGCTTTGACCGGATACGGAACAACGTCTTGTATAACAAATTATCGATCTGGAGGTGGTATGAATAGGTATTCTTCTTAATCGGACGAATAACAGAAGCCAAAAAACTCTTGTTTTTCAGTACAATGGTCCCGTCTTTTGCCTGTTCGAAGAAATAATATGCAATCAGTCCGTTGTTCGTGATCACTTCTTCGTAATCATCAATAATGGAATAAATACGGGGATTTTTATTAATCCGGATCCATTCTTCGTTATCCAAATTCCAGGTTTCCGGATCTCTTCGTTTTGCTTCAATGGCTTCGATATTTGCAAAACCATCGAGGTATTCACCTGCAATTTCATAAGACAGTTCCCCTGAATCATTTTTCACCAAAAAACCAAGCGATTTGTTTTTCACCATGTACCCTTTCAGTTTTGGATTTACAAATTGGGGAATGACAAAAAACAGAAGCGTATTAGTGGTTTTATCTTTATAAGTATCCTTGTATGTATCGCGGATATGGCGCATCTGGTCGGTATATTTCAAACGATCGGGCCCCGGGTTTTCAAAATATCCGGTCATTTCAAACGCATCATTTTCAAAAACGGGCTCTACCGTTACCTCAAAACGAACATTTGCCGGAGCAAAGAAGTCGTTTAACTCTTTCTCCAGGCTATCGCGACTAATCCGGGTTTTTAACAAGGGAACTATTCGCACCTTCTGGGTTACGAGCGGCAATACGGAAACATGCAAAGTCGATACGGTTGTCCCCCTGAATTTGGCAACCAGGTCGTAATCTTTGTTAGAAGCCGGTAAAAAAATCCGTTGTTTGATCTCACCGATCCGTGTACTCGCAATACGGGTTCCTCGAATGTAAAATTCAATCGAATCAATGGAGGGGAATTTCAGTCGATTGATCTTAAAATCTACGACATCTGTTTGAGCTTTTCCTACAGATTTGAATACCTCCACATAGGATTCACCTTTACTATTTTTCTTTAGCCGCTCAAAGAAACCGAAACGCTGATTGTGATTCTTTACAAAGCGGCAGAATTCAATGGGCAAATGATCAAGTGAGTCTTTTCGTCCCTGTGAAAAACCATAGAAGCCGGTTAAAAAACACCAAATGAAAAGAAACAGACTTTTTTGAAGCATGATCCCTAGATTGAAGTCTTCCCAAGCCAACGCAATACGTTGTCGCTCCAAATTGCGTCTGATTCTTTTTGGTCTAAAATTCCTACTTCAACAGCAAAATCAATCACTCTTCCCGGATAGGAATTCGCGACCCCTTCCATTTCGCCCAATGGATACGGATCATCCAGACCGGCAACAATTTGAGAAGACCCGACCCGGATTTTGAGTAATTGCAACGTGTATGAATCATGAACAAGCGTATCAAAAAATAAGTTCGGGTGACCTAAACTTGCACGCGGATCACGGGTTTCCGTAAACAGGTCCGGGCGACCGTCAAAACCTTGTAATCTTCTTCCATAATTAGCTTGTCCCAACATGCAGCCATGAGCAAAACAAGTACGAATATCCGGATACTTATTCACAAAATCTTTCAATGCATACATGTGCAGGGTATCTGCAGTTTGGGCCATCATCCAAACCAGGTGAAAGCGCCAGTACATATCTTTCAGGGCCACCATCTTTTCACCGTCATACGGATGAATTTCAATAGCCAGTTTATATTCATTTGCCAATTCAAATAAGGGCAGAGTTGAATCATCCACTACTGAAAGCCACTCGTTATCCTTATTTAAAAAATGCGTCGGGAGACACAATAAATTCATGTTCAGATCTTCCACACAACGGCGAACTTCGTTCAGAGCATCTTCCATGTAAAGTGGTTGTACGACAAAACCACTCGTAAATTTGTCGGGGCGACGTTCCTGGACACTTGCATTGAAATCATTTTGCCAGCGGATTGCATCAAATGCATCTTGTTTTGACCAGCCATTACAATACACCTGAGACAAATTCAGCATGACGCCATGATCGATGTTGTGTCTTTCCATCCACTCAATTTTCTCATCAAAAAAGAAACTTGGATCGGTAATTGGCCGAGCCCAGTCGTCTTGTCTCATGAATTTTTTATCATCATCTATCCAAAACAACTTTTTCTCACGCATGAACTTCGGGATTTCCGAAGGTTCAGGCAATATGTGTCCGTGGCCATTGATCTTTAGTTTCTGCATGCTTGATTAAATCTTTATTCAAATTTAGGAAATTGAAGGCAACTAAAATAGTACATAAAAAAAGTAGGGGTGGAAAATTTTCCGCCCCTACTTATATGAATGTGAAAATAGATTACTTATTGATTATAATCTGGTGGTATTTCGTTCCGAATTCACCAAGAACCTGTAAGGTGTAATGCCCGTTTGCATAATCAGACAGATCAAGTGTTTTAATCGATTCAAATTGATCAATTCTCATTTCAAAGATTAATTTCCCTTGAGCATCAACCATTTTCAGGTTTGAATAAGGTACATCTGAAGTGATCTCAATTTTACCAACAGAAGGATTCGGATAAATGGACATATTCCATTGTTCATTTTCTTTCACTGATAAACAAGGATCAACAATGATCGTGCTTTGTGCTGTTCCTGAACAGCCATTCGAATCGGAATAAGAATAGGTAATCGGGAAACTTCCGGCACCACTTGCAGCAGGATCAAAACTTCCGGATGAAACTCCTGTTCCGGAATACGTTCCACCAGCTGGTGACCCACCCGTCAGAACAAATGCAGGATTATACGTACAAACCTGACCCAAGTCTGCAAAACCAACCGTCGGATTCGGATTTACAGTAACAAGCACCTGGTCTGTCAATTGGCAGCCATTCCCATCTGTTCCTGTTAGTGTATAAGTTGTTGTTCCACTTGGAACGAACGAAACGCCATCCTGAACACCATTGCTCCAACCCAAAGTCGGAGAACCTGTTGAAGTTCCTGTCAAAGTAACGGAAGTACCCGAACAAACAGCTTGGTCACTTCCCGCATTTACACTAAACGGTGCAGCATCGGTAATCGTTATTGGATTTGATGTTGAAGTACATCCCGCACTCGTAACCTGCACAGTATATGTTCCGGCTGAAGTTACTGAAATACTCGATGCTGTTGAACTAGTTGACCAGGTATTTCCCGAAGTATAAGAAGAAGTCAAAGTAACTGCTCCTCCCGGACACAAGATCGTTGAACTTGGAGTAATTACCGGAGGTGTCGGTGCTCCCGGATCGGTTAAACTTCCCATAATCGTATTTGAAGCACAACCTGCTCCACTTGTCAGGATAATCGCGTAAGATCCTGCGCCCAGGTTCGGAATGGTAGTTGGCAAAGATGCAACACTCGCAGAACCTGAAGCAGCACCAGACCAGGAAACAGAACCTGAGCCGGTTCCGTTAACCGCAATTGAACCGGTAGTTGAGCCACAGGCACTTGGGTTTGTCAATGTACCCAAAGTAATACTTGGAGTCGGATTGATCGTAATCGTTGAACCTGTGCTTGCTGCGCTTTGGCAACCTGAAGCATTTGTCACCTGGACTGTATATGTTCCGGATGAAGATGGAGTAATTGTTTGCGTTGTCGCTCCATTTGACCACAAGTAAGAAGTTCCGACTGAAGATGTTAATGTTGTCGGACTATCAGAACAGAATGTCGTTGCTCCGCTTGCTGTAATGGTTGGTGCTGCCGGAGTTGGATTAACGGTAACAGTAGTTGCTGTGCTCGCTGCACTTTGACAACCAGAAGCATTTGTTATCTGAACTGTATAAGTTCCTGCCGTTGTTGCAGTGATGGATTGTGTTGTAGCACCATTCGACCACAAGTATGATGTCCCTGCACTTGATGTTAATGTCACCGAACCACCGGAACAGAACGTAGTTGCTCCACCTGCAGTAATTGAAGGTGCCGCAGGAGTCGGATTAACAGTAACTGTTGTTGCAGTACTTGCTGCACTTTGACAACCAGAAGCATTTGTTATCTGAACTGAATAAGTTCCTGCCGTTGTTGCAGTGATGGATTGTGTTGTAGCACCATTCGACCACAAGTATGATGTCCCTGCACTTGATGTTAATGTCACCGAACCACCGGAACAGAACGTAGTTGCTCCACCTGCAGTAATTGAAGGTGCCGCAGGAGTTGGATTAACCGTAACAGTTGTTGCTGCGCTCGCTGCACTTTGACAACCAGAAGGATTTGTTACCTGAACTGTATAGCTTCCTGCTGTCGTTGCAGTAATGGATTGCGTGGTTGCTCCATTGGACCACAAGTAAGAAGTTCCGGCTGAAGATGTCAGAGTTACGGAACCTCCCGAACAGAAGGTCGTTGCACCGCCAGCTGTAATGCTCGGTGCTGCAGGTGCCGGATTAACAGTAACTGTTGTTGCAGTACTTGCTGCACTCTGACAGCCTGCTGCATTCGTAATTTGTACGGTATAAGTACCCGCAGTAGTTGCTGTAATGGATTGCGTCGTTGCACCATTCGACCACAAATAAGTTGTTCCTGCGCTTGATGTCAATGTTACCGAACCACCTGCACAGAACGTAGTTGCTCCTCCGGCGGTAATGCTTGGAGCTGCAGGTGGCGTACCAACCGTCACCGTAATACTATTACTGTTCGCACTTTGACAACCCGCAGCGCTGACCACTTTGCAGGTATAAGTTCCTGCTGAAGAAACCGTAATGGACTGCGTAGTTGCTCCTGTAGACCATAGATAACTTGTTCCGCTTGTCGATGTTAACGTTACCGAACCGCCTGAACAAAGTGCGGTTGAACCACCAGCTGTAATTGTAGGTGCTGAAGGTGTCGGGTTAACCGTAACTGTTGTTGCAGGGCTCGCAGCACTCTGACAGCCTGAAGCATTTGTTACCTGCACAGTATAAGAACCGGCAGTAGTTGCAGTGATGGATTGAGTGGTTGCACCATTTGACCACAAATAAGATGTTCCCGCACTGGAAGTCAATGTTACCGAACTTCCGGAACAGAAAGTAGTCGAACCACCGGCTGTAATTGATGGTGTTGCAGGAGTTGGGTTAACAGTAACTGTAGTAGCGGCACTTGCCGTGCTTTGACATCCTGCCGCACTTGTAACCTGAACCGTATAGGTACCTGCCGTGGTTGCAGTAATGGATGGTGTTGTAGCACCGGTTGACCACAAGTAAGACGTTCCCGCACTTGAAGTCAATGTTACCGAACCTCCGGTGCAGAAAGTCGTTGCTCCACTCGTTGTAACTGTTGGTGTTGCAGGAACAGCATTTACAGTTACATAATTGGTCATTGTCGTTGTATTTGATCCGGAACCATTTGTAGCAGTTAATACCACATTGTACGTTCCTGCAGTTGAATAAGTGACTGTTGGATTTGCAGCCGTAGAAGTACTTGGAGTTCCACCAGGGAAAGACCAGGAATACGAAGTCGGAGAACCGGTAGAAGTGTTGGTGTAAGCAATGCTCTGTCCGGCACAAACCGTACTTGAAGCAGTTGTAAAGCTTGGAGTTGGTGGAGTTGTAGCAACAACACCGGTTACATTGATATTATCTACATACAGGTTGTTTCCATACCCCGACAGGTTTTTGAATGCGATGATCACATTCGCTTGTCCGACATATGGCGTTAAGTCAATCGTTTCTGTTCTCCATTGTGCAGCCGTTGGAACGAAAGCCACATTTCCTGTAGCTGCTGCAGTTGCCAGGGTTGTATTTGACTTGGAATAAACCGAAGTAAACGAACTTCCACAATTTGTTGAAACCAATACTTCCAGACCATCATAGTTTGCCGCATCGTATGGAGCGTACGCTACATCAAAAGTCATTTGAGCAGATGCAAGCCCTGTAAACGCAAGTGCTTTCATTCTTACGACATCGTCATCCGCATCGTTGTAAGAGAAATTATCAAACCACATGGAATTCCCGGCTGTTGGTGCACGGCCTACTGTGGTTGATCTGGCCCAGGATGTCGGTGAAGCATTGTTGTTAATTAATGACCAGCCCGTAGGAACGAAAGGTGTTGTTGTGAACCCTTCATTCAAAGGTAAAGCTGTTGCTGTTGATGCAACTACGGTAATGTATGCATTTTTCGTTTCGGTATCAGAACCGTTTGCATTGGTTGCTACCAGTGTTACAGCATATGTTCCGGCAGTGTTATAAGTAACTGTCGGGCTTGCAGCTGTAGAAGTACCTGGTGTCCCACCTGTAAATGTCCATGCATACGAAGTGGCGTAAGTTGACAAATTGGTAAAAGTCACCGAAGAACCTTGACAAATTGTTGTTTGAGCTGCTGAAAAATCAGCAACCGGTGGAGTTACTATCCCCAAACCATTCAACACAAAATTGTAAGTTCCTTCATCACAGTCATTGGTTGCAAATTGAACGTTTCCGGTAAAGTTCCCTGCAGCATTCGGAGTGAATGTTACAGTAAACGTAGTCGTTGCCCCCGGGGTAACGGTTGTAGTTCCAAAACCTGTTCCCAATGCAAAACCTGTTCCGGTTACAGTAATCGGGTTGGTCAAAGTTAAATTAGTTGTTCCGGTATTGGTAACGGTAAATGTTGCAGTGGTTGTTGCTCCTGATAATGTATTTGCATAAGTATACGAACCACCGTCCAATACCTCTGTACCTGCAACATCGAGGTTAATTTCTCCCGGCGTTGTTCCTTCGAATTTCACATTATCGATGAAAATATTGTTCCCGTTTGCAGAAACCCCTCTGAAGCGGAAACGAATGTTATCAGATGCGGCACTAACATAGGGCATCAAACTGATAGTCTCTGTTCTCCAATCGGTAGCAACGGTTGGGAAATACTCCGTAGCCAATACCGTTGCATTCTGGTATAAAAAGGGGCTTACATTTCCTGTTTTACTATAAACATTCGTCCAGGTAGCTCCGCAGTCGGTTGAAATCTGTACTATCAACTGATCGTTCGAAGTAGAAGTTCTCTTTCTGTAAGCTACATCAAATGTCAGGGTAGCGGCAGTTGCGTTACATGGTAACAGGAAAACCGGTGTATACAGGTCTTCGTTCGAAGTTGAACCGTTCCCATAACATGGAACTTGCGCAATGTTATTGGTGAATGTTCCGGTAGAAGACATTCCGGAAGCCGGTGACCACTTAAAACAATCCCCGTTAGTGTTATCAATTCTCCATCTGACATCAGGAGGAAAAGATTGTCCTTCAAAATCCTGTGTATAATTTGGCATGATCCCATTGGAAACTACAAAATCAATCCCGGAAGTATCATAAACCGTATACGGGTCCGCGACTCCGTTAGGAAGTGTAGAATATGCTCTGAATGAATGTGTTCCCAAAGCAGCAGTAAACGCCGGTAAAGCAACTGTAGCTGTAGAATTTGGTGGTAAGTTTCCTGTCCAACTGAATGTTACAGCTGTTCCGTTATCAATTTTATAGGAGATCGTTGCCGATGTCAGGTTATTCGACCCCCTGTTCTTTAATTGAACACTTGGAGTAATTGCCCCTGCACAATTGTCACCTACCGGTGCAAAAACGTCTGTGATGGAAGCATCACTTGGATTTGGAGGAGTACATGCGTCGGAATTGATCAAGGACAACCGTAAAGGAGAGCCTTCCAGTACTGCACGCATGCGTTGTTTTTGATCATTGGTAAAGATATTCATACAACCATCATCGGTATAATCCATGTAATTTTCGATCATATCCGGGCCTTGATCCGGTGCTGCGGTACAGGTATTGGCTCCGGTCGGACAGCCATAATTCGCTGCTGCTGCCGGTGGAGTATCATTACAATAATCTGTTGCCGTGCAGTTCCCATCACCCCAAATGTGACGCAAACCTAACCAGTGACCGATTTCGTGTGTTGCAGTTCGCCCTTCGTTGTACGGACCCGGAAAACCAGTAACAGAGCTTTTACCTATCGAGCTGTAAAGAAATACAACTCCATCCGTTGCTACAACGGGTGTAGCACATCCCATTCCTCCAATTGGAGATTGAGGAAATTGGGCATAACCGAGGATTCCCCCGCTGATATCACACAACCAAATATTCATGTACTTGTCAGGAGCCCATCCCCTTGTTGCCGTAGGAACTCCTCCATTATAAGTATAAGTTTTAATTGTTCCATCAATATAGGCGGTACTGAAAGGTGGAGCCGTAAACCCGGCTGTTGTACGATTGATCCGGTTTACTCCGTCTTCTCCACTGGGAAATGCAGAACCATCCGGTCTTCTTTTAGCCAGGCAAAATTCAATCTGTGTATCTGCACCGACCGGATTGGTATTCCATCCGTTAGAACCGAATATCCTTCTAAAATCCTCGTTCAGGACATCAATTTGCGATTGAATAGCTGCATAACTCACGTTACTTGCTGTACCAACAGCCTCTCCGTTGTGGATGACATGAACAACAACAGGAATTTGATAGACTCCCCCGATAATTTTTCCCGCTGCCATATTTGCGGCAAGTTCGGATTGGATCCATTGTTCAAATTGTTGTGCTGATTCTAATTCAGGATGGTTTGCATGCAGGATTGCATCATTCTCATCTGTGTAACACCGAACGACTCCGTTTGTTTGAGCGAATACCCCATTAAAGAGCACCGAAAAAAACAAACATGCGAAGAGTGCACGTAGTTTTACTCCGTTAGTTTTCATAAAAGCAGTTTTTTCATTATCGAACGAAGGCCCTAATGGAAATAATTGATTCAGAGCACTTAATTCTAGTTTTAGCGTTCCAATAATACTAAAAAAAATGATTAACTGACTTTTAGTGTTTAGAAATTTAACATTGACTTATCAACGATAGTTTACTCATTCAAACATATCGCCCAGCATATTTTCTCCGGCCCGAACAATAAACGGCACACCATCTCTGTTACCCCGAATGGCAGCAATTAATCCCATTAACCAACAAATAAAAAGAGCAAGGGATAAAATATTAATAACAAATGCTCCCAAATAAGGAATGAAAAAAAAGATGGTATCCAGGATACTGACTACGGCCCCTAACAACATCAGAATCAACATTTGCCGCAAATGAAATGCTGTGAACCTTCGGTCTTCTCCATCCAAAGAAGAAACCCGGGTTAGTGAAATAATCCAACCGATCAGCGTGCAATATGCTACTATTGCGGAGGTTTTGTCAAAAGATTTTGAATTCATGTCAATACTTAACATGAATTTACGACCTTAAATTATAAAATTAGTTGCAAAATTCGCAGGTTGTCAACTTCAGTGATTGATTTTCACATTTACTCACCAAAAATAGAAGCAACAAATTCTTCTTTATGAAAAACCTGCAAGTCTTCAATACCTTCTCCGACCCCAATAAATCGTACCGGAATACTCATTTGGTCGGAGATCCCGATTACAACTCCACCTTTCGCAGTACCATCCAATTTGGTAATGATCAAACCGGTTAAGGAAGTTGCCAAAGCAAATTGTTTTGCCTGTTCAAAGGCATTTTGACCTGTTGAACCATCCAATACCAATAGGATTTCATGGGGTGCATCCGGGACAACTTTTTCCATCACCCGCTTAATTTTGGAAAGCTCATTCATCAGGTTTACCTTATTATGTAACCTTCCGGCCGTATCAATAATGACTACATCAGCTCCCTGGGCTTTTGCAGAACTCAAAGCATCAAAAGCCACAGATGCAGGATCTGCTCCCATTCCCTGTTGGACGATCGGAACTCCAACCCGTTCTGACCAAATAATCAATTGATCAACAGCCGCTGCCCGGAACGTATCGGCAGCTCCGAGAACCACTTTTTTACCTGCTTTTTTGAATTGATTCGCCAGTTTTCCGATAGAAGTCGTTTTCCCTACTCCATTGACACCCACAACCATAATCACATGCGGATTCCCATTATGATCCGGAATATTGTATTCGCTTGGTCCGTCACTGTCATTTTCAGACAGCAAGGCTGCGATTTCTTCTTTGAGAACTTTATTCAGCTCATCCGTACCAACATATTTATCCCTGGAAACACGCTCATTGATCCGATCGATAATTTTCAAAGTCGTGTTTACGCCCACATCCGAACTAATCAGGATCTCTTCCAATTCATCCAGTACCTCGTCATCAACGCGTGATTTACCTACCAGTGAGCGTGTTAACTTACCGAAAAAACTTTCTTTTGTTTTTTCAAGTCCTTTATCAAGTGTTTCTTTGTTTTCCTTCGAAAACCAACCAAATAATGCCATAGTTCAAAAATACAAAAACCCCGAAATAATCCGGGGTTTTAAAAACAATATCGAGTTTACAACTTAAAGATCTGGTTACTTATTACTGAACCACTCTTTTACTTTATCGTTGTGTACAATCTCTTCTTTGAATGTGAAAGAACCAGACTTCTCAGACTTAACCATCTTGATTACTTTCGTATGCTCTTTTCCTCCACCTTTTTGTAGGGATGCTACTACTTTCTTAGCCATGACTTAATATTTTATCGGGAAGCTTTCGCTTCGGATTACTTAATTTCTTTGTGAACCGTGTAACGCTTCAGGATCGGGTTGAATTTTTTAATTTCCAAACGATCTGGAGTGTTTTTACGATTTTTCATCGTAATGTAACGGGAAGTTCCCGCCATTCCAGATTCTTTGTGCTCAGTACACTCTAAAATAACCTGGATTCTATTTCCTTTTGCTTTCTTAGCCATTTTCTTAATTCTTTATGATTGAACCACTTTCGTGACCGAATCCGGATTTACTTTAAAAAACCTTTTTCACGTGCTTCTTTCAAACACGCAGAAATACCTTTCTTATTAATTGTTCTCAAAGCTGACGCAGAAATCTTTAATGTAACATACATATCGTCTTCTGGTACGTAGAACTTTTTCGTTAACAAGTTCGGGTAAAACTTGCGTTTAGTTTTGCGGTTTGAGTGAGAAACATTGTTCCCTACCATTACCGACTTTCCTGTTATTTGACAAACTCGTGACATTGTATTTTATTTTTCCTTATTCTAAAAGCGGGTGCAAAGAAAAGCAAATTCCAACAATTACGCAACATTAATCTTGCTTTTTTTCAATATTTATTCCCAAAATTTCGCAACGCAACAAATTTAAAGCCGTAAGCACTGTCATTTGCACTGTTCTTTGCCGATCCGTACCAAAAAGAAATTTCCGGGTGATTTTCCCATTCGGACCATCTAGTGCAATCCAAACTGTACCGACAGGTTTTTCATCGCTTCC
>CBIHOM010000017.1:0-94533 GCA_966212075.1 uncultured Fluviicola sp. | reverse complement strand
AATTCAAGGGAATCAGGATCTGTAGTACCTGCCAATGAAGTAATATCAGCACAGTAAGGCAAAGTTGAGAAATCGTGAACCAATGCCAAAGAAGTATCACCGTTTGCACAATTCGCATAAATATAGATTGTATAATCTGTTAATTGCGTCAATGATGAAATACTTGAGAAGTTGTTTGTTTCATTTAAGATGGTTCCCGTACCTGGAGTAAATCCGGCAAGACCATATTCGATAATCCAGTTTGTCTCATTAGAAGTACCTGCAGTCCATCCGAATTGAATTTCATCAGGGCCTAAGAACGTTGTTACGAAATTTTTAGGTTTAGGACAATCTGTATAGTAAAAGTGAACGCATGAGTTGTTTTGCAGATAAGTTGGACTGTTCATGGATACATCAAGATTTTGAGCACCGCGAACACCAATTTCAGCATCAGCCCCGTTGTTATACGAAGCATTGTCGTGATTCACGTCTTCATAAACGTAATAAATCTCGTTGGTCGCCTCATCAATGATCAATTCAAAAGTAGTTCCATCCGTACCCAATGAAGAGAAGAAATGAGCCAAATCTGACCACATAACCACGAATTTACGGTTCGGAGCAACGCCCAGAGTTTGATAATATACACCATCGTAAGGAGTATTCATATCCTGAACATACGGGTATAAACCATTTCCTGCAGCCATGTTATAACCAATCTGAGCTGTTTGAGAACCAAGTACAACCCCTCCATTGTTTCCAATAGTGATATCATTGATCAATGTTCCTTGGTACAGTAACGGGAATGGAAGTGCTAACCCAAACTCTGAATCATCTGTTGTATTGGCGTTTGTACCGGTAGAAGAGATATCAACAAATCCACCCGTTGGACAATCTTCAGACCAATCGATATAAATTCCTTGGTTGTATGTATTAAATGTAATTGGTCCCGTCCAGTAAGATGAATCTGTTGCGGAACAAATTGCCTGAACATACACTTGGTAGAACGAGTTTGGTGTTAAACCGGTTAAAGTATATGGGTTTGTAGGTGCTACTACCGAATCACCCGTTCCAAGTGTGAAACCAATCGGTCCGTATTGAACTTGCCAGGAAGTTTCTGCACCTCCGGCTGTCCAGCCTAAATCAATTTCTGTTGATGTTGCACCAAGATTTGTAAATACAGTCGGTTGAGGACATGTTGGAGCCGGTGCAATGTTTACAAAGTAATCTTCTGTTTCCCCCCAAGTGTAAGTTCCACATGGAGTAATGTTTCCGATAACCGTAGTCTCAACGTTAATTACGCGCATACGGGTAACACCTAAAGTTGCTGTTAATGGAATCGTAATACTTCCTATTTCATTGTGAGGACCGTTTGTAAAAGTCGTAGAAGCATATACTTCCTCTCCCGGATCTGAAAACAATCCGTTTTGGTTGTAATCAATGTAGACTTTCGTCATGTTATTAAAGTTACCACCACATGTTCCAATCTGGACATTCAAACCATAGTTAACTGTTCTTGCCAGTATTGTTGCAGGTAATGTAGTATAATTGGAGTACTGGTTCTGCATTGAACCAGCACCTCCGGTTGTTGAACAGGTAGAACTGTTGTTCAAAGTTCCGATACTTACATTCAGGATTTCCTCATCTGCCGTACTCGTTGCGTTGCTGTTACAATAACAGTTGATAAAGTTGCTTGTGTTAACAAGGAAAGCGGCACTTGTATCAGTCATTCCTCCACAAGTCATATAAACGCGGTAATATGTATCAGCGGTTTGATTCGAAATATACGTGCTGTTTGTTGCACCGGCGATATTCGTAAACGAACCTGCAGCACCTGTCAAAGAGCTTTGCCATTGGTACGTTTGTCCGGTTCCCCCTGTTCCTCCTAAAATAGAAAGTGTATTGTTTACAGACGGACAAATCGGGTTGTTTGCTGCTGATACAGTACCAGCTGTCGGAGGTGAAGTACAAGGTACTGCTGGAATGAATGTAATACCACCAATTAAACCACGAGGATAATTTGCAGGGGTTGTTGGGTAAACTGTTCCCCCCCATGAAATTCCGTCACCGGTTAATAAGTTAACACCACCTCCACTAAACGTATTCGTTCCTGCACCATTTGTCAAAGTTGAGTACTGCATAGTAGTTGCTGACAAACCAAGTTGGTAAGTCGCACCGGCAGGAATGGTAAGTGACAAAGAAGTAAGACACGGAACGATCCCATTGGCGGTGTTGGAGTTTGATACAACTCCTGTTCCTGCAGAAATCCATCCGTTTTGTCCTGCCCCAACAGTTCCGAAGCTCCATGGAGCTGCATTGTCTACGTAAGGGCTTGTGTTGTAAAGTAGTTCAATGTTGTTGGTTGCTGTAGTACCTAAATGACATTGGATACCGGTAATGATGATATCATACGCATTGGTGTTTTGAACATTGAACGTAACGGATCCATTTCCGTTGTTGTTCGGGTGCGTGGTGTTTATCACTGTTTGGCCGTAAATAAAACAGCTAAACAGGCAGAATAAACCCAGCCAGAGTAATTTTTTATTCATAATCGTTATAGTTTCCAACAAAAGTATGTAAAACGAGTGCTTTAAAAAATGTTAAGATTAGTTTCAACTAATAGGTTGTGAGCTTGTTAACTTGTATAAAAGATTAATGTATTTTGCATTTTGTGCCTCCGAACGAATATTTCATCGGTTCTATTTACCATTTTGTCGATTAACAAACTATGAATTTTTTATCAACAAGTTGTTTATTTAACAAAAAATCATTTGATCTATCAATTAATAACATTACAATTAAATAATACAAATTTCTGTTTTTGCTAAAAAAACGTTTGGACTCTCCTTTTCAAACTTGAAGTGTTTCACAGAAGTGCAATCAAAAGCACAGAATGATTAATTTTGTCCGGATGAAAGATTTGAATGGTAAAGTTGCTCTTGTTGCTGGTAGCACCCAGGGTATTGGAAAGGCAGTTGCTTTGAAACTGGCAGAAATGGGTGCAGATATTATTTTATTGGCACGCAATGAAGAAAAATTGAAGCAGGTGAAAGAAGAACTTCACCAGGAGTCCGGACAAACCCACGATTACCTGGCGGTTGACTTTGCCAATCCTTCAGACTTAAAAGATAAAATCACAGCTTATATTTCGAAGGGAAAATCAATTGATATTTTGATTAACAATACCGGAGGGCCCAAGGCAGGTCCGATAATTGACGCAGATATCAGCGAGTTTTTGGCAGCGTTCAATCAACATTTGATCTGCAATCATATTCTTGTTCAGGCTGTTGTTCCCGGAATGAAACAAGCTGGCGGAGGGAGAATTGTAAATATTATTTCTACCAGTGTAAAACAGCCACTTCCCGGATTAGGTGTTTCCAATACCATTCGGGGAGCTGTTGGAAACTGGAGTAAAACGCTGGCAAATGAATTGGGTCAATTTAATATCACGGTAAACAATGTACTTCCAGGTGCAACGAATACCACCAGGCTCCAGGAAATCGCATCGAATAAATCGATTAAAACGGGAGATTCCGTAGACGCAATCTTCGAAGAAATGGCTGATGAGTCTCCAATGAAACGAATTGCTGAACCGGAAGAAATAGCAGCGGCTGTTGCTTTCTTAGCATCTTCAGCAGCAAGTTATATCAATGGGATTAATATTCCTGTTGACGGAGGAAGAACAAAATCACTTTAAGATATTCACGTGGCCTATAATGGTATCCGAAATGTTTGATCTCGAAGTGTATTTGATCTTATAAGTATATGTTCCGTCCGGAACCAATAAATCTTTATACGTTCCATCCCATTCCCAGCGAATACTGTTGGAATGAAATACTTGTTGTCCCCAACGGTCATAAATCGTTACATCGATCTCTTTGATATTGATCATAGATGCTTTGAACGTATTATTAAACTGATTCCCATCAGGTGTGAAGGTGTTTGGAACATAGATCCAGTACTCTTCTTGGATTGTAATCGGTTTCACCATCGTGTCTTTGCAACCCAGGTAATTGGTAGCAATGAGGGTAACATAATATGTTCCCGGCACATCATATGTATTGTTCGGATGGACCAAAGTAGAGGTTTGACCATCACCGAATTCCCATTCGTATGAACTTCCTCCGATGGTCAAATTCTGAAATGTAATAGGGAGATCCTCAAATAAGGTATGGCTCGAAATAATAAAGTTTGCGACCGGCTCAATGACAGTTACAGTAGTTGTTCCTTCAACTGTGAAAGTCTGACATTCGTCCGAAACTGAAACTGTATAAGAAGTGGTGGTGTAAGGATGCACATACACCTGAGCAGTTGTTTCGTCGCTGTGCAACCAATCGTAGAAATATTGTCCGTATCCTCCCGTTGCGCTTACACTGATTGGAACAGTATCTCCAGGACAAATAGTCTGATTCGGTGACATGGTAAGAACTAACGGAGGACTTGTAATGGTATATAAAACACTATCGGTGGAAGTAACACCACATTGGTCGGTAACTTCGACATAATACATGGTGCTGGTACTTGGAATGACATCCAGGGTGTCATTTGTTCCCAGAATAGTTCCGTTGGAAAGATGCCAGGAGAAAGTAAAATTTCCTGCACCACCGCTAACCTGAGCCGTTAATTCTTTCGGAACATAAGGACAAATTTCAGTAATATCCGGCGTTGTTACGATAGCAATCGGAGGATAGACCGGAACAGTTACGGTTGCAACAGCGTTTGCGGTTTGATTCAGGCAGGCATCGGTGACTGAAACAGTATAATTTTGTGTTGCTGGCGGATTGACAATAATGGAGGCCGTAGATTCACCGGTACTCCAAAGAATCGTATAGGGGCCCGAACCTCCGCTTGGAACGGCTGTAAGTTCTTCTTCATCCTGAGGACAAAGTTTATCCACTGAGTTTACGGTTACCTGAACCGGTTGAATATCATTGATCTTGAGATGTAACTCCAGTGGATTAGAACCGCCACAAGGATCGGGAACATCAAAAATCAGGTCAACAGTTTCAACTCCTTCCGTCAGTCCATCAGCTAATGCATTAAATGTAAACTGAACGGTGTTTTGTCCTGGTGCGAAGGTGACTGAATTGGGAATATTGGAGTAATCCACACCTTCCGTAGCAGTTCCTCCAACAGTAATAGGAACAGTCGTTGAAGCTGCAGTGGAACCATTTCTCTTTAAGGTAACAGTTGTGGTTACACAGCCTTCTGCCATTGTAACTCCATCATTAAAAGCATCAAATGACATGACGTAGTCTACTTCAACCGGAACTTTGGAGGTCAAACTGTTTGCCTCCAGGAAAATTCCCGAATCAAAAATTCCATCTCCTGCATCTGCAATGGCGATAATCAGGTGATAGGTTTGTCCGCACTGTACTTTTGAAACAGCTTCCAGTACTTTTGTAAAGCCGTCGTATTGAATATAGGCAGATGAACCATTGTAAGGAGCCTGGTTACCGTTTCCATTATTTACGAAATATGCCGGATTACTTGCCCCGCATGCTCCGACACCACTTCCGGTACCCCCAGGGTTTCCACCGTTTACATTATTAATCGTCACTGTTGCCCCGTTCGGCAATTTTGCCATATTTGTCGTTCCGCCTGGGATTCCGGGTCCCGAAATGAAAAATGCGAACGCATCATTGAATTGGGAACAAACATATTCCGGGTATTCTTCCGAGCCAAAAACATATTTAAAGCGCACCGTGTCGGAATAAGGAACAAAATCAAATTCCAAAATAGCTGCATTGTAAGTAGTTGCTCCTGCCTGGGCAGTCAAAGCTCCGAAACCCGGATAGTTGTTATCGATTCCTGAATTGGATGAATTATTTGGTCCTTGCGGGCCGCTTCCGCTATTTGCAATTGTTCCGGTTGTGATTACAACACCTGAATTGATCCCTAAGTTCGTACCGTTTGCGGTGAACTTACCAATTGCAGCCGAAGCTCCAGAGTAGCTAATATTGGAAACTGTAACTCCCGGTCCCAGAAGTGTGTTCTGAACTAATGATGCAGCACTTTGAGATGATGTGACCAATTGGCCCATCAGGGAAAGCGGAAAAAGAAGTGTTATAAACCAAAGTAGCTTCATACTCTAAATAACGTTCCTAAAATGGAATAGTTGTTTCTGAAATACAAAAAGCGAACCAAAATGGAAATATACTGATTAAACGGTAGGAATCAATGATTTATCAGTTAAAAAAATTATAAAATCAATTGAAAATTCCCTGGAGCCCGCACAGGTTTGCATAAGTTCCTCCCAATGCGATTAAATCCTGGTGTTTTCCACGTTCAATGATCTGACCTTTTGAGAGTACTAAGATTTCATCAGCATTGATAATCGTACTCATTCTGTGTGCAATGATCAAGGAGGTGCGGTCTTTCATCAATTCATCCAAAGCTCCCTGGACGATACGCTCGCTTTCAGTATCCAATGCGGAAGTTGCTTCGTCTAAAATAAGAATAGAAGGGTCTTTCAAAACCGCTCGGGCAATGCTTAAGCGTTGTTTCTGACCTCCCGAAAGTTTATTTCCGCGTTCTCCGATGACAGTATCGTAACCATTTTCGAGTTGTTCAATGAAACTATCGGCATGGGCAATTTTTGCCGCCTTAACAATCAATTCCATTGAAGCATCGTCTCTTCCAAATGCAATGTTATTTCGAACAGTATCATTGAAAAGAATGGATTCCTGGGAAACAATCCCGATATTCCTGTGTAAATCTTCCAATCCGTATTCTTTGATGTTGATGTCATCAATATAGATTGCTCCTTCATTCACATCATAAAAACGTGGAAGTAAATCGGCAATGGTAGATTTCCCACTTCCGGATTCACCAACCAACGCAATGGTTTTCCCCCGTTTCAGGTCAAAGTTGATGTTTTTCAGGACCCATTCGTCTTTGTATTTAAAACTCACGGATTCAAGGCGAATATCGTTTTTCAAACCATCCAGTTTTTTCGGATTTTTAGCTTCGTAAATACTTTCATCCATATCCAGGATTGCATTGATCCGGTCCCGGGAAGCTTCTGCCTTATTCAAATTTCCAACCGCAGTTGCAATGCCTTGTATCGGTCTCAACAATTGGGAGAAGACGATAATGAAGGTAATGAATTCCTCGCCGGTGAGGCTATTCGCATCTTTATCCAGGATCATAATACCACCGAACCAAACAAGACAGATCATGACCGCAGCACCCAAGAATTCATTCAATGGAGGAGAAAGGTCCTTTTTACGGAATGTGCGTGTAACCAATTGCTGATGTCTTAAGTTGATCTTACGGAAACGCTCCGTCATGAATGAAATGGCGTTGAATGCCTTAATTATTTTGATTCCGCCCAATGCTTCTTCAATGGTAGAAAAAACGATCCCGTTTTGCTCTTGTTGCTGTTTTGCAGTACGTTTCAGGCTTTTCCCGATACGTGAAATAACAAAGGCAGAAATCGGAAGCAAAATGAAGGAGATCAGGGTCAATTGCGGACTGATATATAACAGGGACCCGACGGTGATGATGATAGCAAATGGTTCCCTGTAAATCAATTCCAGGATGGCAACTACCGCAATTTCGATTTCTCCCACATCGCTGTTCATTCGCGACATTAAATCTCCTTTGCGCTCTTCCGTATAAAAAGAAAGCGGAAGCTTCATGGCTTTCGAAAAAATTTTGTCTTTTACATCCCTGACAACTGCCATTCTCAATTGAGATTGATACCAAATGGCACCGTAGCGGGTTAGATTTTTCAGGAAAAATGCTGCAAGAACAGAGATACAAACAAATAAAAGAGCTTGTTTCGGGTCTTCTTTCACCATTTCCTGCATGGTGTAATTATAAAGGTCTTTGCAGTAAATGAAAAAATTCGTGAAACCTCCGTTATAGATCGGCTCCGGTAAATTAGTTACCTGATCCGGCTTAAAGATCAGTTGCAGGAATGGGATAAACAAAATCATAGAAATGAGATTGAATATCACAAAAAGCAGGTTGTAAAAGATCGTAAGTATAGCTGGAGCTTTATACGAAAAAGTGTATTTATGGAATGCCAATATTGATTTCATGCAGTACAAAGATATGTTTTTGTTGTCCTTTGTGTATGAACGAGTTTACAATTCTTAACTTTGCAGCATGAGTTCAATTAGACAAAACCGAATTGAGGGTGTAATTCAAGAGGAATTATCGACTTATTTTCAACGCAATGCACGTGAAATTTGCTTGGGTGCAATGGTCAGTGTGACGATTGTAAGAGTAACTTCCGATCTGTCTTTGGCACGTATTTATTTATCTGTTTTTGCAGGTCCTGATAAAAAAGAAGTCTTAAATCATATCCAGCAAAATTCGCGTAAAATTCGTGGTGAAGTTGGAAAGCGTTTGAAGAATATGCACAAAATCCCGGAGTTGTTGTTTTACATTGATGATTCGTTGGATTATGCTGAAACCATCGATAAATTGCTGAAAGATTAAGGTTTCATTTTTCATAGCGAGAAGATACCTTCGGTATACACGAAAACAACGTAATCTTGTCAATTGGATTACGCGGATTTCGGTTGTCGGAATTGCCGTTATTACAGCGGCATTGGTAATCATTTTGTCGGCTTTCAATGGCATCGAACAAATGGTTTCCAAGTTGTATTCGGATTATGATCCTGCTATTTCCATGCGTTCACTGGAAGGCAAAACATTTGATTCCACGACTGTAAACCTTACGGAATTGCGTAAAATACCGGGAGTAATTTCCCTCTCCAAAGCGATTGAAGAAACGGTCATCCTCAAACATGGAAAAAAATGGATCAATGCCCGAATGATAGGGGTTGATTATTCTTTCACCGAAGCTTGTAATTTAGAGAAACACATGGTTGACGGTTATCCGTATCTGGAAGAGAATGGTGAACCAACCGCAGTTATCGGTGCGAGTTTACTCGATAAAATTGACGGGTATATTTCGGAAATGGATGGTTACGAAGAACTCACACTTTATACCCCTTTGAGAGATGCTTCCATCGCCCGTTTGAAAAGTCCGTTTAAGGTTTCCCCATTGAAGGTAGTTGGACGAATGAATTACAACAAGGACGTCAATATGTCTGATTTATTGGTCCCTATCAATTATGCGGAAATCCAATTGAATTATGGTTCGGATATTACAGCCATTTATTTTCATGTAAAGAAAGAGAATATAGAAAGCGTGAAGGCTGCTTTGGATTCGAAATACAGCAAAAAATTCACGATCAAAACCGCGGCGGAAAAAAACGAGTTAATCTTTAAAACAAGTGAAAGTGAAAAGAAAATCGTGGTGTTGATCCTGCTTTTTATTTTTGTCTTGGCAGCCTTTAATTTAGTAGCTTCCCTGAATATGCTGTTCATCGAGAAAAAGGAAAATATTGAGACAATGGAACGCTTTGGTGCTACTAAGCGCTTCATATTCCAGATTTTCTTTTTTGAGGGAATATTGATTGCGTTTAAGGGGATTTTGATCGGTTTGGTTTTGGGAGTAGGGGTTTGTTTACTCCAAATGAAGTTTGCTTTACTGCAAATGCCGAATTCAGGAGGAGAAGCTTTTCCGATCATTCTCCGGGTAAAAGACGTGTTGTTTATTTTCGGGATGGTGGTTCTTTTAAGTGTGCTTTCTTCGTATTTCCCGGTGCGTTATTTGGTGAAGCGGACGATTAACGGGATATAGCGTAACGTTTTGCTGATCAATGTTTGATTTTGTGCTGTTAGCAAGTTAGTAAACTTACTTACAACTGCAAGTCGGGGTTAATACACTCATTCACTATCTTTCGGCCGGTATTTCTTCAAGCCGATAATCGTAATGTCATCAGTTTGTTCATGTCCTTCAGACCAATTCGACCAGGCATTTTCAAAGTATTTTTTCTGCAAAGGCATAGATTCCACTTTGATCTTTTCCAATAGTTCCCGAATGCGCTTGAAAGAGAATTTTTTGTTTCGGATAGATCCGAATTGTTTTTGAAATCCGTCTGTGATCATGTAAAGCCGGTCGTCATCGGTAAGGGAAATCTCCCTGCGTTCATAGATTTGAACCTCTGAATCCTGTTCAATTTTCGTGGACCGGTAGAGTAAGAATTCTTCCCGGTGAATGTGGATCAGCGCAACTCCACTGGTTGCAAATTGAATGGTATCTCCATCAAAAACAACAACCAACGCATCCATTCCTTCAGTGGTTAAGGTATTGGTACCGTGATGTAACAATTTGTGCAGTTCATTGTTCAGTCCGTTGAGAATCTGTGCCGGATCGTCAATTTTTCGTTCGATGACCAATTGGTTCAACAAGTTAATTCCGAGAATAGTCATAAATGCACCAGGAACACCATGTCCTGTACAATCTGCCAGGACAAGGATCAGTTTATTCCCGATCCGGTGAGTCCAGTAAAAATCACCGCTGACAATATCTTTCGGTTTGAAAATCACAAAATAGTCTTCGAAATGACTTCCGATTTCCGAAGCCTTCGGTAAAAGACTGTATTGAATTCGTTTGGCAGAATTGATACTTGAGGTGATGTCTTTATTTTGCTGTTCGATCAATAATTCATTCGCTCTTTTCTCAGTTATATCACGCGCAAGAGCCGTAAACCCGATAATCCGTTTTCTTGAACCCGGTTCAAATACAATCGACGCATTTTGTCCCAGCCAGATAATCCGCCCTTCTTTTGTCCGGATCGGGAATTCCAGGTAGGTGTTTTGGATACGATTAATAATCTGGTTCCGGAAGAAATCCTTTACGATTTCACGGTATTCGGGATGAACGATCGTAACGGAATTCTTACCGATCAGGTTTTCGTTTTTGTAACCAAAGGTCCGGCTGCTCATCTCATTTAAATAGATGAAGTTCCCATCGATATCCGTGTTGAAGATCATGTCGTGTGCATTTTCAACCAAGGATTGGTAGTTAGTAGTCAAGGTCAGTTTTTCCGTAACATCCTGACCCAGAAGTACACGAACAGAGTCGGAAAAATACTTGCAGGACCATTCAATCCAGACAACTTCTCCCTTTTTGTTATACATCGGCACCAGGAATATTTTTCCGTCTGAAAACTCGTCACCCAGAGAAAATTCACGCATTTCAGCAGAAACAACAATTGGATTTAATGTTGAAAGGGATTTACCAACGATCATATTCGAATCGATATGCAGTAAAGTGGAGAGGTTCTTACTGCAATAGGTAATAATTCCTTTTTGATCAAAAGAGATTGCCATCATGTTCCCCTTGTTCAAAATATTGCTCACGAAAAATAACTTTTCAAGGGAATCATTTCTCAGATAGGTAATCATGATTGTGAGCGCAGAGGAAACTCCCATGGTAAGAATGAAAAGCACACTGTTGTATACCGGGTTTTCAATCCAGATCAGCATCAGTACTGAAACAAAAATCTCAAGCAAACAAATGATAATGATTGATCGGATATTGTTCAGCATATAAGGTAACACACTTGAAACGAGTACAAGTGCAATTACCGGATACGGATGAATATGAGTAATAAATAACAAATAGAAGAACTGAATAAGCACTACCAGAAGCGATATGTAAAGACTCAGGTTGTTAATATTATCAAGACGGTTTCTACGACTGGAGAATTTATGTGCGGCATAACCGACAAGAAGGATCGAACTGGCAATGAAATTAGATGTCAGACTTCCAAGGTTCTTGTCTGCAAAGTAATAAATGATCAGACCGGTAATCACATCGCTCAATGCTCCAAAGAGCAACAATTTCGGAACGAACCTCGGATCCAGTGAGTTGTAACTGATCTCGTAAAGGTTGATCCGCATTCCGGTGCGTGTCCATTCCAGGTAACCGATATTTAAAAGTCCAAGAAATAGAATGATGATGACGATGAACCATTTGGATTGCCAGATCGGATTGTGAATGATGATCGGATATTCCGAGATCTCGGAAAAGTTGATTCCATCAAAAGTCGATCTCACTTCTAAACGATAGGCCCCATTTTCCAGTTCAGGCAATTTCATTTCCCCCGGATTATTGAGCTTGATCCAGAACTTGTGGTATCCACTGATCCGGTAATAATATTCCAAACCACTGTTTTTGGACAAAATTGTTTTGAAGGTCAGGTATTTTCCCTGATCGACATCGCGTATGACACCATTTTGGAACAAACGACCCTTAATGATGATTGGTTTTGGTGGAACCGGGTAATTCTTTAAAATTTCTGTATTAATCAAAAACAAGCCTTCAGAAGTCCCGACAAACGATTTGTTTTCATCCTGGAAGACCGCACGCATATTTGTTTCATAGCCTTTAAACCCGTTTTTTTCGTTGTAATTTTTGTGATAAACAACTTTCCCCGTTTTGTCCATTTTGAGAATATGGATTCCCAGGTTTGTTCCGATAATCAGGTTGCCGAGCTTGTCGGATGAAAGTGTATAAAACAGGTAAGAAGGTAAAATCTTCGGATCTTTGATAATGATCAAACGGTGGTTACGGTCAATTCCTGCGATTCCGCGATCCAGTGTAAACCACAGGTTTCCATATAGGTCTTTGGTTGAATTTCCGGCATAAGCACCAATCGTGTTGAAATAGGAGAGATGCTTGATCTCTCTTGTAAGCAGGTTCAATTTTCTGATTCCCTCATTTGTTCCCAGGTAAAGGAATTTTCCATCGGCAGATTGTTGGCCGCAGTAGAAATAATCCGGGGAACCGCTCATTTTTAATTTGGTGCTGGTCCGTGATTTCGGATCATAATAATACAAGCCTTTTTCAGCGGGTGCGAACCACAATTTTTCCCCGTCCCAAATAGCAAATTTAATGCGTTCTCCTCTCTGATTTGGGATGTTGGTTTCTATGATTTTGCCTGATTTGAATTCATAAATCCCGGTTTCCGAGCAAATCAGTGTACCTATTGGACATTCTAAAATATGGTTTGCCCGCAAATTGGTTTTTACTTTAAAATCTGTCGAATACAAAGGACCGTAGTACAGTTCATTCTTTCCATTTCCCAATAGGAATTCGTTGTTCCTGGTACGGAAAACCTGGAGGATCAGGTTGTCTTCGAAGATGGGGCTTAGTTTCACTTTAGTGAAAGGTTCAACACTTACTTTGGTAATTCCCAGGGAAGTATTTATCCAGTAATCACCCGAATGGTCAATTAAAAGATGATAAATGTGCCCTAATTCTTTGTTGTAGTTAGGGATGATCCGTTTCAGTTTGTCAGTCTCAATGGTAAAGAGCTGTTTATCGGCATTACTAAAAAGGATCTGATTGTTCTTAGATACAACATTGTCAACGGGGCTTGTGGGAAATTCAAAACCTGTTTCTTCAATGGTTTCCCTGAAAATACTTCCGTTATTAGAGAAATAATAGGTGTATTTATTTTTTCCCGTTTCATCATACAATACCAGCTTCTTTTGATAATACGAAGCAATTCTAAAATTCACTTTCGGAGAATGTAACCACTTATTTAAAGGAAGGATTTCGGTTGAGCTGATGAAATAGGAATCTTCGTCTGTAATCAGGATATTTCCGTAAGGCGTTTCCAATAATTGAACGCATTTTTTGATGTATCGCGATAAGTAGGGCTTTTTTAGGACCCGTTTACCCTTCAGGTCCGTTACAATGATGTAGTTATTGGTAATGATAGAAAGGTTGTTTTCACATTTCGCGATACGTAAGGCGGAACCATCTGTAACAGGGTTAATCTTATAAAACGAATGGATCCCATTATTGTAATAGTTTAATATTCCTGCATAAAGCGTGGAGAAATACATCTCACCGTTTATTAGTGAAATACCTGTAACATGGTAAGGCCTGTCCAGACCTTTGGAAGTATGGATCGATTCAAAAGTGGTTCCGTTATACCGGACAATTCCGTTCCCGTCAGTTCCGATCAGCAGATGACCCAACTCGTCCTGGGTGGTAGTTAAGGTGGCTGTGATCTTTAAACCGTCCCGGTGGCTAAATTCTTGAAACGTATATAACTGGGCATTAAGCTTTTGGCTCAATACAAGTAGTGAGATTGCAAAAATAAGTGTGCGTAGTTTCAATAGTTCTTAAAATGGGTGGTAAAGGTAGTAATTAAAGAGAAATAAAAGTATTTAAGCTTTGATTTTTAATTCTTTAGCTACCATTCTTCCGGTCGATTTTAGTTCATCCAGGTTTGGGCCGTAAATAGTTACGTGTCCCATCTTACGAAAAGGTTTGGTTGATTGTTTTCCGTAAAGATGCACACTGACACCTTCCTGAGAAATGACTTTTTCCAGGTTTTCGTATTTAGCAACACCTTCATAACCCGGTTCTCCCAGTAAATTGATCATGACTCCCGGAGTAATTAAGTTGGCAGAACCCAGGGGAGCATTTACAATACTTCTTAAATGTTGTTCAAACTGGGAGGTATAACAGCATTCGATGGTGTGATGCCCGCTATTGTGAGGTCGTGGTGCGATTTCGTTGATCAGAATTTCATTATCAGCCGTAAGAAAAAGTTCTACTGCAAGTATCCCGACCATTTGAAGGGAATCGATTACTTTCAGCGCAATTTCACGTGCTTTTTTCTCCACGTCCTCTGAGATTTCAGCCGGGGAGAATAAGAACTCGACCAGGTTTGCCACGGGGCTGAACTCACATTCTACCGTTGGATAAACCACACTTTCTCCACTTTCATTACGGGCAACGATAACAGCCAATTCTTTGGTGAACGGTACCAATTGCTCAATGACATAAGGCGTATCGATTAAGTACTCAAAATCGGCCGCAGATTTCATGATCTGAACACCTTTTCCGTCATAACCACCTTTTCGCCATTTTAATACATAAGGAAAGGGAATGTTTTTCGCCAGCAATTCTTCTTTTCCATTAACCAGTGTAAACTCAGCAGTCGGAAGATCATGTTGCAGGTAAAACTTTTTTTGTAATCCTTTATCCTGGACAATGGCTAAAACATTTGGTTGCGGGAATACTTTCACGCCTCTGTTTTCCAATTCGCGCAATGCTTCTACATTAACATGTTCGATTTCAACAGTAACCACGTCTTTGTCATTTCCAAAATTTACTACTGTATCAAAATCAGTTAAAGATCCCTGACGAAAGGAAGTCGCCAAATGTCTGCAGGGAGCATCCGGATCAGGGTCCAAACAATGAACATGAACATCATAATTCAAGGCTTCCTGTATAAACATGCGGCCTAATTGACCACCGCCAAGCATTCCAACTTTATACCTGTTTCCGTTCCATTGTTTTTTCATGGGTACAAAGATAGTCTGTTTGAACATATCTCTTATGTGTCATTTCACCTAAGATTCGACGAAATAATTCACTTCAAGGGATTTCTTTGTGATTTAAGCCGATAATTAGCGTAAAAATCCTACTTTTGCACTTAAAATTAGACGAGAAGGTGCTTCAGCTCAACGATAAAACATTTGAGATTTTTATCCCGAAAGAAAAAATTCAGGCAGAAATTTCGGCTTTGGCTGCGCAGTTGGAGCGGGATTATGCGGGGAAAGAAATTGTATTTATTGCTGTGTTGAACGGAGCATTTATGTTCGCCGCTGATTTAATGAAGTATTTCACGGCTTCTTGCGAAATTACCTTTGTAAAGGTGAGCAGTTACCAGGGAATGCACTCTTCCGGTCGTGTTGATGAGGTGATTGGCCTAACAACATCAATCAAAGATAAACACGTAGTGATCATTGAAGATATCGTAGATACCGGAATCACAATGGAAAAGCTGTTTACATTGTTATCGGTGGAAAAACCGGCAAGTTTGGAAATAGCAACCTTGTTGTTCAAACCGGAGGCATTTAAAGGAACACATACCCCAACATATATCGGGTTTTCAATCCCAAATAAGTTTGTAGTCGGTTATGGATTGGATTACAATGAATTGGGCAGAAATACCGAACATATTTATCAACTAAAGGGAGAAGAATCCCATTAAAAGAAAAACGTATGTTGAACATCGTACTATTTGGCCCTCCCGGAGCAGGGAAAGGAACACAGTCGGAAAGATTGATCGACAGATATAACCTGGTACATTTGTCTACAGGAGATATTTTCCGTGCGAATATTAAAGGTGAAACCGAATTGGGTTTATTGGCGAAAAGTTACATGGATCAGGGAAATTTAGTACCGGACGAAGTGACCATCAATATGCTGAAAAGTGAAGTGTTGAAGCATGAAAATCCGAAAGGGTTTATTTTTGACGGTTTTCCGAGAACAAATGCGCAGGCACAGGCTTTGGATTCATTCCTTGGCTCGATCAATACGGAGATCACCATGATGGTTGGTTTGGAAGTATCGGAAAATGAGTTGCGTGAACGTTTGAAAAAACGTGCCGAAATAAGCGGAAGACCGGATGATGCAAATCCGGAAGTGATTCAAAACCGTATCAACGTCTACAAAAATGAAACGGCTCCGGTAAAGGATTACTACGAAAAACAAGGAAAATACATTGCGGTAGACGGAATCGGAAGTATCGATGATATTTCAACCCGATTGTATGCTGCAATAGACAATAATTAATATCAAAACACATTGGACGTTAACCGCATTCGAACAGAGTGCGGTTTTCAAGTCTTAAGAGGTTTACAACCAGTTCAAAATCCCGATAGCCATTGATGCTGCGATCAAGGTTTAAAACTATCGGGATCAAAAGTAAAAGAGTTCAAATTTGGAACCCTTTGAACCTTTTAAACTATTTAACGATCAAAAAGATGGCATCAGATAACTTCGTTGATTATGTAAAAATTCACTGCACTTCCGGAAACGGTGGCGGTGGTTCTGCGCATTTTCGACGTGAAAAGTATATTCCACAGGGCGGACCTGATGGAGGTGATGGAGGACGTGGCGGCCATATTATTCTGCGCGGAAACAAACAATTGTGGACGCTGCTTCACTTGAAATACCAAAAACACACAAAGGCTGGTCATGGAGAACATGGGAGCGGAAACCTTCAGAAAGGTGCACAAGGTGAAGATAAGTACATTGAAGTTCCTTTAGGGACTTTGGCAAAAGATGCTGAAACTGGAGAAACACTTTTCGAGATCACGGAAGATGGGGAGGAAAGAATCCTGGTAGCTGGAGGCCGCGGAGGTTTAGGGAATGATCATTTCAAATCATCGACCTACCAAACACCGCGCTTTGCACAACCCGGAGAACCCGGAACTGAACGTTGGATGATCCTTGAAATGAAGATTCTGGCAGACGTTGGTTTGGTTGGAAAACCAAATGCGGGTAAAAGTACCTTGCTTTCTGTTTTATCTTCCGCAAAACCTGAAATTGCAGATTACCCGTTTACCACTCTGAGACCAAATCTTGGAATTGTAAAATACCGTGATTACCGTTCATTTGTCATGGCAGATATTCCCGGAATTATTGAAGGAGCTCATGAAGGAAAAGGTTTGGGATTGCGCTTTCTTCGTCACATTGAACGAAATTCATGCTTATTGTTCATGGTCCCTGCAGATGCAGATGATATCCATGAAGAATACAAATTACTGTTGAACGAGTTGAAGCAATACAACCCGGAATTGTTGCATAAAGAGCGTTTGCTGGCAATTACAAAATCCGATATGTTGGATGAAGAATTGCAGGAAGCAATCAGTAAGGATTTACCTAAAATTCCATATGTCTTTATTTCATCTGTTGCCCAACAAGGATTGACGGAATTAAAAGATATGATCTGGAAGCATTTAAATCATGTTTGAGTACCTGGAATCCATTGATCGAAGCATTGTGCTGACTATAAATAGTTGGAACACACCCTTCTTGGATCAGTTTTTCTGGTATGTTACCAAAACGGCAACCTGGATTCCGTTTTATTTGCTGCTTCTGTATTTGATCTGGAAAAATTACGGGATAAAAACAACACTTTTATTTTTGGGAATGGCTTTGGTGATGGTTGCTATTGTCGACAGCACCACGACTTTCCTTTTTAAGGATACGATTATGCGTTACCGTCCTTCTCACAATTTATTGCTGGAAAAACACCTGCATTATTTTATGGAAGACGGCCACACCTATCTTGGGGGAAAATATGGTTTCTTCTCTTCCCACGCATCCAATAATGCTGCAGTAGCACTCCTGGGTTGGTTCTTTCTTCGTACCTTTTATCCGAATATAAAATGGGTGCTGATCTTTTGTGTAGCACTGATCGGTTTAAGCAGGATCTATTTAACCATGCATTACCTGTCTGATGTACTTTGCGGAGTTGTTTGGGGAATTCTGTGGGCTTTTGTATTTTGGAAGCTGTATCAGCGATTTTTTGAAGCTAAAGGAGTGTCGAAATGAATGTGTTTTATGTCTTTCTGGGTGGTGGCATCGGTTCCTTGCTGCGCTTTGGAATAAGTCAATTGGTACTTAAATTCCCGAAATCCGTTTTTCCTGTAGCTACGTTGGTATCCAATCTCCTTGCTTCTTTATTGGTAGGTGTATTCCTGGTAATGATGATGAAAATGAAACCTGCAAATGCGGAATCGTTCCAGGCATTTTGGATTATTGGAATCTGTGGCGGATTCAGCACCTTTTCAACTTTTGCCAAAGAGAACCTGGAGTTGATGGAAAGAGGACAATGGGTCATTGCGATCTTGAATGTGTTGATTTCAATCGCATGCTGTATTACGATGGTTTATGTTGGAAAAAAATTACTTATTTGATTTTGGAAAAACCCAAAAACCCAATATTGCGACACCGTTAAAAATCAAATAGTTAACTCTTAGATTTAGAACCTAAAATCACAATAATCCCACAAAATCCTTACGCAACAGGAATCAATTTTTTGATCCGTTCTTCCAAATCAGCTCGTTTCTCTATAAACTTGGACAAATCAACTGATTTCATTTTTCGTTTGATTCGCACTTCCTTGAATTGACGTGCATATTCATAACTCAAACGCCATAAAACAGGAATGATAAAGTAATACAAAACACCCAAAGACCAATGAGGAAGGTACCATTTGGTAATCAAAATGATAATCGGAATGTTGTAAATCGAACCGATAATTTTAGCCATCATCATTTTTACAGATCCCCAAAAAACCCTGCGTCTCATGATCTTTTCCGTCAGCTTCTTTGAAACGATATAAGGAATAAAACCATGAATAAACCCAGCGATTGCAAATGGCCACATCAGGATTAAGTACAGCCAGTTGTTTAATGTGCTGACCAATTCCGGGTGTTGTTTGGCAATCACAAAACGGTCCTGGACTTTCATGCGCTTTTCCAGGTTAAAATAAGCGTCCAGATCTTTTTGCAGGGCAAGAATTTCAGTACTTTCATCTGTCACGTTCTGGTTAATCCAGGCAGCCAGCTTTTTGGAGTATTCCCAACGTTCGATCAAAGGGATCCGGTCGTTGTGGTTGTCATGACTATATCCTTTACGTGTAATCTGCATGATCCCTTCCAACAGGGAATAGCGAGCAGGTTTTGCTACGTATATGATACAATCCTGCATGCTTTTTTCAACCAGTTTGGTAACCTCATTGATTACCTTATTCGGATTTTCTTTATATGCTTCCTTGTAGTCGTTTAAACAAATTTTCGGACCATTATCCAATACGAATTCCGAACCGATTGTGTTCCTGTCAGTATAGCTGACACCAATCCCCGCAATGTAAATCTTTTTACTCCAGTTAATTGCATCCAATGCGCCGAATGCCATTCGGGCAGGGCCTTTCTTTACTGGTTTTAAGCCTCTGATGGGAGTGTCGTCCGTGAACCCTTCTCCAAAAATCAGGATATTCCGCCCGATCTTCAACGATTGGTTTACCTTTTTGAAAACATCGGTATTTTTTCCTTTCATGTCACCACCGTCGTGCTGACGATAGATCGGTGTCATATGTGCTGACCATAAAATAGGTTTCAACCACCAGACGAATACATCCGAACGGGTCATAAAGTGAACGATAGGATAATTCAATGCTCCGATCATAATCGGGTCCATGAAAGAATTGGGGTGATTGCTGACGTAAATCGTGCTGCCGAACAGCTTCTTGTGTTTACGTAAAACAATAAAACGTTTGTAAAAAAGTCTGAATGAAATGTTTAATGAAATCTTGAGCAATAAGTAAAACGGACGCATAATGAGTGAACTTTTTGCAAAATTAGTAATCCTGGAAAATTAGCATTTATTCTTCCTGTTTTTATCAAATTCCAGCCTTCTCGTTCAACAGACCTTTAAGGTGCTTCTTCCGGTTGTATTTCTTCCGGTGTCGGGTTTACCTTTTCGTCCTGCTTAAATTCCTTGTTCATGTTTCTTTTATGACCGAAGATGAACCCTAAGCGAATTTCATGCGATGTATTTCCGAATTTTTCAGTAACACCATTCCCGAATTCGAACGAATAAGAAACATTGAAACGTGACAGCAGGTTAATTCCAAATCCAACACCAATAGCAGATTGGCTTCTGTAAGAAAGGCTTAACCATCCCATACGCATGTAATGTAAACGCATAGCAATATCATAGCTGATAGGAGCATGTTTTACAGATTTAAACTGAACGATCGGTTCCAATCCATAGTTTTTGCCCAAATCAAAACGGTAACTTGCCAGCAAAAAGAGATGCGGCTGGAAATTACTTTCCGTTGCAATACTGCTCAAACGTGTTTTATTGTTGAAGATCTGGCTTCCGCTTAAACCCACCAATAAGCGATCATTGTATACAATCAATCCGGCCTGGGCATCCAGGTAATTTTGTGATGCTGAAATTCCGATATAGTTCGCGTATGCTTTATCGTTGGAGTTTCCTAATGTCACCTTAGAATTGTCTATTCCGAAATTTGACCAGCCAACACCCAATCCGATCCCGGCATTTAATTTCTGGGATAAAGGAATGTGCACACCGATGTTTGCTTTTACGTTGGTACGGGTAAAAGGTCCGATGATATCGTTTACAAAGGTCAAACCTGCTATTTGTTTATACGAAACCGTTCGTTGCGGAGTACTGTAGAATGTTTGTCCGATTGAGGAAAGTTCACTCAGCAAAGCTTTGGACTTGCGCTTTTTGAAACGCACCATACTCTGAATTCCTGCATAGGTTGTCATGGGTCTTCCGTTCACTCCTGCAAATTGCAAACGGTTTCCAACCACAACTTCCGCTACATTCATTAATCCGCCTGCAGCAGGATTGATTAAGAATGGAGATGAAGCTGTTTGGTTAAATTGAATATCCTGTTGTCCGAATGCCAATCCTGCAACTGAAACAAATGCGATAATTACTGATTTTTTCATAAGTACCGGGATTAACGTATAATACTGATTGAACCTTTAATTGCTTTGAAATCCTCATTAGGAGAAACAATTTCATAGAAATACGTTCCGAATGGAAGATCATCTCCTTTGAAGGTTCCGTCCCATGGTTCTCCGTATCCTGTCGACTGAAAGACTTTGGAGCCCCAGCGATTAATAATAGTGACCTTACAGTCAGGGTAAGTCTCATGCAGGTTTGGAATCACAAACAGGTCATTATCCCCATCGTGATTTGGTGTAAACACAGTTGGAACATCAAAAGTAGCCTCACCGCAATTTGATAACTGAATCCGCAAAGTGTCCTCAGTTGCACCGCAGAAATCATGCGTATGCCTGTAAATAAGGACGAGTTCTCCTGCCGCACCGGCAGTGAGTTGCGTATTCGGGTTATACTTATTGGTCAAAGTTCCGGTACCGGCCAATTCGATCCAATACGTTGCCTGGTCACTTCCCGGTTGATTCCCTTGAATGTTTAGCGGCAATTGTGTCAAACAAATGGAAGTATCCGGTGTGAGCACCTGTGCGACTACCGGTGCATAAATAATACTGCTGTCTACCGTGCTCGGGCATCCGTTGGCTGAAATCGTCCAGTAAATGGTGTGATAACCATCGGGAATGGAAAGAATGGTTGCAACCGGAGCATGTATATTGTTGAATGTGATCGCCGAATTACTGGACCATGTTCCCTGGGCATTTGCTCCCGGATTATTTCCCTGGATCAGGTAGCTGGTTGCAGCACATGCATACATCGAATCCTGTAAATTGGCCTGCGGAGGTGGCATGTTGACAACAATTCTTACCGTATCTCTTGTAGAACCGCAAGTCGGAGAAGTTACTACCCATTCGAATGTATTGGACCCAAGAGAAAGATTCTGAACCGTTGTTTGCAACGCATTCGGGTTGGTGATCGTTCCTCCGCCGGTCAACATATTCCAGGAACCTGTACCGGATTGGATTACCTGGGCTTCAATACCGGTTGTATATGTGTCACATAAATAGATTAAACTGTTCGGGATAAATGCCGTATCCGGGTACTGAAGAATTTCAACAGTGAAGGAACAGCTGTTCGTATTGCCCGAAGAATCTTCAATCTGGTAGGTTTGGGTCGTAATCCCGATCGGGAAAATATCTCCGGAAGAAAGACCAGAAAGATCTGTTTGTGAAATCGTGAAATTACAATTGTCTGTGCCGATCGGGTTCCCGTAAGTAACCAATGGATTACAGGTTGAAATATTCCCGGGACACGTAACGGTAGGTACAAATGTTTCGATCAGGGTAAAGCTGGTATTACAGGATGAACTGTTCCCGGCAAGATCCGTTACGGTAATTGTTACTATATGTGTTCCTGAGATCAGGTTCGTTCCCGGAGCAGGTTGTTGGGTTAAAGAATACCCGGTACAGTTGTCACTGACTGTTGCCAGTGAAGTTAAATCGGTAATTAAACCGTAACAGGAAACCCCGATGTTCGTGGATTGAGCTGGAGGGCAGGTGATAGTAGGGTTGATGGATTCAATCGGAACAGCCTGCGTAATACAGGTCCCTATGTTTCCGGAAGTATCCGTATAAGAGATAACGATTCCAACCGGGTTGGTGATCACAGTTCCCGGAAGCGGACTTTGAGAGAATGTAAGTAAATTGGAAGGTGCACAGTTGTCAACAGCACTGTGAGTTCCTGCCAGGTTTGGAACAGTCATGGAACAGGTCCCTGAAACTGCCAAACTGGTATCGCTTAAACAGGTAACCATCGGATCCAAAGTGTCAATTGCTGTAATGAAAATGGAGCAACTTCCAATGTTTCCGTTTAGATCTGCAGCTGTCATCAGGACCGTTATGGAATCGGAAAATAATAAAGTTGCAGGTATATTTTGGGCGAATACCAATGAACTGCTTGCAGTACAATTGTCCGTTGCTGAAACCAAAGGGACCAGGTTTCCAACCAAAGCCAAACACTGGTTATTTACAGGAACAGAAATAGTCGCCGGACAATTAATGACAGGTAGTGTTCCGTCCTGGACAGTCAAATTGAATTGACAGGTTTGGGTATTTCCTTCCTGGTCGATTGCCTCGATCGTGATAGGATGTACCCCGATAGGTAAAGAGTTTCCAACCGCTGGACTTTGATTCAAAAGGAAAACAGTGGAGCAATTGTCTGTGACAGTCGCCTGTGAAGTAAAACTGGCAATATCGTAGGTACAACCGTTGTTTGTTGAAACCGTTTGATTGGCCGGACAGGTTATTTGCGGGGAAATGGTATCAAAGAAAAGTACATGTGTAAAACAACTTGCTGAATTTCCTGCGAGATCCGTTACGGTAACAAATACGTTTTGCGTTGCAGTAATCGTTGTTCCGGCTGCCGGTGCCTGATTAAAAACCAAAGATGCAGCCGGAGTACATGCTTCATTCACTGTAACAGTTGGAACCAGGTTCGGAACAAGTGCATTACAGGAGGCAGATGCATAAACACTATCCAATGCCGGACAGGTTGGCTTTGGTGCCACCGTATCCAATACGGTCAATAAAAAGTTACAGCTTGTACTGTTTCCCGATGGATCTGTCGCCTGAAGTGTGATGGTGGTGTTGGTACTTACCGCTGTTCCCACAGGAGGAGTCTGAACAGTAGAAACAATTCCGCAGTTATCGTTTACTGTTGCAAGTGCTCCGAAATCAGCTAGAGTCAACTGGCATAAAAATTCGTCCGTATAGCCTGTTGATGGAGAAGGGCAGGTAATGGTCGGTGGAGTTACGTCACCGGACGTTCCCTGGATCCTGAAATTATCGATAGCCGGAGCTTTATTTCCAATATTGGAATCATTGTAAGTAAAGCGGAAACCGATCCAGAAAACACTGTTATCAAAACTTCCGGGAAGCAATTGGTTAAATCCGGTATACGTAGCATTTGCAACCAATTGTGCCGAAACAGGTGTCCAGCTTGCTCCTGAATTCGTACTGTAAACCAATTCCAGGTAATCCAATCCGCTTTCGCCTTCAACCTGGATATCTGCAAGAACCCGGATGGAGCTGTAACAGGCAGCATTCACAGGCCGGTAAACAATCGCGGTTTCTGTTCCCGAAGAGGCATTGGTATAACCGTAATGCGTAATTCCTGTCGGAGTACAATCATTCGTACTTCCACCGGAAGTAATATACAATGCTGAACTACCTCCGTTATTGGTACATGAGCCCTGAATCCATTGATTTGGCCCTGAAGTACTTACCGTATTCCAGGAAAATGTGCCTTCAAAATTATCCGTAATAAAAGTAGTTTGAGCAAGTAGTTGTGAACTCCATTGAATAAAAATGGCACACACAAAAATGAGTATTGATCTATTCATAATTTAAGTTGGACGAGGCCCAAAACTAACAGAAAATTCAATAAAATGAAGGTCAAATACTCCACAATGGAGGAATAGTTTTCAACGATCGGGATTAATCGTTAGATTTGCAGACAAAATTGAAGGAAATGGTTGGGATTATCATGGGCAGCACTTCAGATCTGCCAATTATGCAAGACGCTGCAGATATTTTAAAAGAGTTTGGAGTACCATATGAATTAACCATTGTTTCTGCTCACAGAACCCCGGAACGCATGTTCGAATATGCAAAAACAGCTTCCGAAAGAGGGATCCGTGTCATTATCGCCGGAGCTGGCGGAGCAGCACATTTACCGGGAATGACAGCAAGTTTGACACCGCTCCCGGTGGTCGGAGTTCCAATTAAATCCAGTAATTCAATCGACGGATGGGACAGTTTGTTGTCAATCGTTCAGATGCCCAATGGAATTCCGGTAGCTACCGTTGCAATCAATGCCGCAAAAAATGCAGGTATTTTAGCAGCGAAAATCTTAGGAGCAAGTGATCCGGAACTTCAGAAAAAATTGAGCGCCTATATGGAATCGATGAAAGAAACCGTTCTGGAAGGTGCGAAGAAAGTAGAGCAAACACATAAATAATTACGAATGCTTAATTACTAATTACAAATGATTTTTTTAGTTAAGTAATTCGTAATTCGTAATTCGTATCCCGATGGCTATCGGGACGTAATTCGTAATTATTTATAAATCAAATACTTCTGGCGCGTTTTCAAAAACGACTGTATTCCTGTTTTCCAGGTTTCTTTAATTTCTTTAGCACTTAATCCCGCTTTTAGTTGTGAGCGAAGCTGTGTCGTTCCTGCCAAGCGGTCGAAAAAGTTGCGCTGATTGATGAAATCAATACTGTCACCCAATTGGTCCCTTGCGTTGATCAGCCAATTCAGGTTGATCTCATACATGCGCTTGTTTTGGCTTGCTCTCAGATTGTAACCATTACAGGTACGATTCTGCCACAAAGGATCTTTAGCCCCTGTAGTAGGCATCGGCACAAATGTAAACCCGGTATTTCGGAAACTCGGATGGCCGTACATTTCAAACGGACGTTCAGTTCCCCTTCCGATACTTACAGTAGTGGCTTCGAAGAAGCACAAACTCGGGTACAGGTTAATTGCCAGGTCCGTCCGAAGATTCGGGGACGGAGGAATTGCGATCTCAAATTTCGTTTTATGCGTGTAGTTTCGGCATGGGACAATGTACATCTGGCAGGTCACATCGTTGTGCAGCCAAAATTCCCCGTTGACCATTAAAGCGTATTCCCCGATTGTCATTCCGTATACAATCGGAACAGGGTGCATCCCGATAAAAGAAGTCTGGTCCTTTTCCAAAATAGGTCCGTCCACGTAATGTGCATTCGGGTTCGGACGATCCAATACGATCAGTGCTTTATTGTTTTCAGCACATGCTTCCATGACATAATGCAAAGTAGAGATATAGGTGTAAAAACGAACACCAACATCCTGGATGTCAAACAATACAATATCAACATCCCATAATTGGTCCGCACGTGGTTTTTTATTACTTCCGTACAGGGAAACAATCGGCAGGCCGGTTACAGGGTCCTTATGGCTCCATACTTTTTCTCCTGCATCAGCCGTTCCTCTGAATCCATGTTCCGGTGCAAAAACCTTTTGAATTTGAATACCAAGAGACAATAAAGTATCCACCAGGTGATCATCACCCAAAAGAGATGATTGGTTGGCTACAATGGCCACGCGTTTACCTCTCAGAGAATCCAGGTACAGGTCCATCCGTGCATTGCCAAGTTGCAGGTTCGGCATTTTTTCTATTCCGTACGCATCATATCGGATCTCATCATCAATGGGCTGAATGACCGGGTATTCCTTCGTTTTATCCTGGTTGGAATCTGTTACAACAGGAGGAAGTGACTTTTTGTTTATGCCACATGAAGCCAGGAAAAGCAAAATAATACTTTTCAACGCCAAAAGCTTTATGTACTTTCGTATTCGCATGAGCAACAATTGGAATTATATTTTTTTCATCGCCAAAAAACTTCAACGTAAACAAACGGTTACGGATGACTCATTGCAAGGCAATAAAAAAGCAGCAAAACCAATCACTAGAATTGCTATTTTGAGTATTTCGCTGGCAATGATTGTAAACATCGTTACAATTGCAGTGGTTGAAGGATTCCAACAAGAAGTGAGCCGTAAAGTTATAGGTTTTGGTTCACATATCTCTATTCAAAAGTCAGGAGAAATTTCTTTGATGGAATCTGCGCCCTTAATGAAGAGCAAAAAACTGGAAGAAACGTTGAGCCGGATAGAAGGTGTAACTCATGTTCAATCAGTTGCTTATAAGCCTGCATTACTTCAGTCAAGAGGAGATGTCACTCAAAAAGAAATTCTTGGAGTTGTTCTAAAAGGTGTTGATAAAAATTACGATTGGTCTTTTTTTAAAACCTATCTGAAAGAAGGGAAACTTCCGGCCTTTAACGATCCTGCTTCTACAGAAGTACTCATTTCAAAACGAATTGCAACAGATTTACACTACCGGTTGGGAGATACAGTCAATGCTTATTTCGTAAAACAAAAACCCATTCAACGACAATTTCAGATTGTTGGAATATATGAAACCGGGTTGGAGGATTTAGACAAAGAATTGGTTTTTTGTTACCTGCCTCAAGTCCAGCAATTGAATGATTGGGGAATTAGTGCGGAAATGATCGTAGAAGATTCGCTTTATTTCGGGAACCTGATTCTTCGTGCACAAGTTTCCGGAGGGAACGGAAATTACCGCTATGATTGGGGAGAAGGGTATGAAGAGACATCGGTTATCGCCATTTATCCGCAAAAAGACACAACAATCCGTTTGATTGTCGCAGATTATTGGACCTTTATAGATGAACCTGCAGGAAGTTTGGATAATCCGAAAAGTGAGACAGCTATTCCGGATACGACCTGGTTACAGATCAAGGTGACCGGAGATAAATTGGGGACCGGTGCGTTTGCAGTAGATTCAGAAGGGAACCTGAAAAAACATTTTTTAAGTGAAGACGGTCTTCATTACCAGGTAAAGGCAGGTGCAAAAACAGTTGACCTCGAGTTTTTTCCCGGACATGGTTCCTATCAGGAATATGTGGGATCGTATGAATTGAGTGTGGCCGACTTTTCAGACATCGAAAATCAGAAAAAGAAGATCGAAAAAGCGGTGGAATTTAACCCGGATTTCAGGCAACAGGTAAAAGTGAACAGTATCAAAGATAATCAGCGGGATCTCTTTGTCTGGCTAAGCTTTTTGGACGTGAACCTGGCGATCATCCTGATCCTCATGTTGATTATCGGAATCGTGAATATGGGCTCTGCCTTGCTTGTCCTGATTTTGGTCCGTACCAATTTCATTGGAATATTAAAGGCAATGGGAGCAAATAACCTCTTTGTGCGAAAGGTGTTTATGGTCCACACCGGCCAGCTCATCCTGAAAGGCATGATTTGGGGAAATGTAATCGGTATAGGGCTTTGCTGGCTTCAGTACCAGTTCCATATTATCCCGCTTGATCCGAAAGTGTATTACCTGAACACCGTTCCGATCGAGTTCAGTATCTGGAAAATCGGAGCGCTAAATATCATTACACTGGGAGTGTGCTTACTCGCTCTTTTTATTCCGTCACTCTTGATCAGTAGAATAAATCCGGCAAAATCGATCCGGTTTAAATAAACCGATTAATCGATAATTCACCCATTTCCGGATAAATTGACATTGGGGCAAGGATAAATCCTTATTTTTGAGTGACTAAAAAAACATGAGAGATTCTTTTTTACTTGCTTTATTGATCTGTTTCAGTTTCCAGGGATTCGGTCAGAGAAATGTGCGTGACAGCGCAATTGCTACTCCTTGGATTGCACTGCATTACGGATTGAATTCTCCGGGTGGAGACCTGAAAGAGCGCTTTGGAGCGATCAATCACGTAGGAGCAATGGCAGGTTACAAAACCTCGAGAAATTGGGTTTACGGGTTGGATGGAAATTTCATGTTTGGGAACAGGGTTAAAACTTCAGGAATGTTCGCCAATTTGATCGATTCCCATGGGTATATCAATGATGTGAACGGAGATATAGCGATCGTGGTAGTGAGTATGCGCGGCTTCAATGCCAACGTGATGGTCGGGAAGGTGATCCCGGTACTTAGCCCGAATAAAAACTCCGGATTGTATGTCCACGCAGGATTGGGTTACATGCAGTATAAGATACGTATTGAAACGCAGGATCAGGTTGTTCCTACTTTGGAATTGAAGTATCGAAAAGGCTATGACCGCTATACAACCGGGTTGAATTTTCACCAGTTTGCGGGATATGCTTTTATGGCGAACCAGGGATTTGTGAACTTCTATGCCGGGTTTTATATCCAGGAAGGATTAACATATAATAGAAGAGACATCTTTTTTGATCAGCCGGATGTACCGGTTTCTAAAGCACAAAGATTAGATTTACAATATGGATTTAAAGTCGGTTGGTTTGTTCCCGTGTATAAGCGCAAACCGAAAGACTATTATTTTGAGTAAATGAGACTATTCTACGGATTTGGGATTCGGGCTTTTTATGCAGTCATGTGGCTTGCATCCTGGTTTCATCCCAAAGCAAAAAAATGGATTATTGGACGCCGTATTCCGCTAAGTACCTATCAGGTCCCGAAAAATAAACCCGTTGTTTGGTTCCACTGTGCATCCCTGGGTGAATTTGATCAGGGGCTTCCCGTAATGAATGCATATAAAGAAGCATTCCCGGAATCATTTCTGATTGTGACTTTTTTCAGTCCTTCCGGGATGGAGTTTTACGAGAAAAGAGAACACCGTGTAGATCTTGCACTTTATTTACCTCTTGATACAAAAATCAAAGCCCGCAAATTTGTAGATCACTTCAAACCGAAAATGGTTTTCTTTGTCAAATACGAGTTTTGGTATAATCATTTGAAGTGTGCCAGAAGAAAAGGGGCAAAGATTTATGGAGTCAGCAGTTTGTTCCGGCCAAGTCATCGTTTCTTTAAGTGGTATGGAGGATTTTTTAGAAAAGCCCTGCGTTTGTTTGATCATTTTTATGCACAGGACCAACGGTCGAAAGATTTATTGAACAGTATCGGTATTGACCGGGTCACAGTGACCGGTGATACACGTTACGATCGGATGATTGCTGTAAAGGAACGAAGTAAGGACAATGAGATCATTCGTAATTTTGTGGAAGAAAAACCAGTGCTTATTTTAGGAAGCTCCTGGACAATCGACGAAGAAATCCTTATTCCGGCTTTATTCGAATTGCGCCAAAAGTTTAAGATCATTATTGCTCCACACGATATTTCGGAAAAGCACATTGAGCAAATTTCGGCAGAGTTTGATAACGATGTGGAACGTTACACGAATTTCCAAAACCTGGGAAGAGATATTCTCATCCTGGACACCATAGGGCAGTTGACCAATGCTTATCAATATGCTGATCTGGCTTACATTGGTGGTGGGTTTACCGGTAAATTACACAACATCCTTGAACCCGGAGCTTTTGGTATTCCGATCTTTTTCGGACCCAAATTTTCCCGTTTCCCGGAAGCTCAATTATTCCTTGATCACGAAGTCGCTTTTACCATTGAAGATAGTTTCAGCTTTGAGAAAGCAGTCGAAGAAGCACTTGGAAAAAGAGCCCTGATCAACGAAAGATTAGCCGAGATCTTTGCCAGAAACCAAGGCGCAGCGAAGAAAATCATAAGCTCGTTGGGCTAACCACTAACCACATAGATACATAGAGTACATAGCTTTTATTAATTTGATTCGAATACCGAATACAGGATTTCAAACTACAATTTGCTGTTTCGCTCTGCTCTCGTTTTTTTAACCACACAGGTACATAGATCACATAGTTTTATGTTAGCTGTTACTCGTAGCCGATTTGGGTTAACGGTTTTTCAAACTTGCGATTCGTTTTTCGCGCTGCTCTCATCTTTTAAAGAACTAGGTGCACGAAGTACACGAGGAGTTTTGTTTTGATTATTATTAATCTAGGTTACTGCTCTTTGAAGCTGACAATTTCCAGTTTCGCGCTGCTCGCGGTTTTTTAGTTGTATCGATTTTACTTGTGGGACGTTTTACAGTTTTGTGAATTGAGAATAAGTATTTTAGAATTGGATATCAACTTGGAAAACACTTCAATTCGGGCTCAAAATGTTGCTAAAAACCCAGTGAAATGGAATGTTAAGAATTGGTACAAAAGACGCTCTATAGTCGCTTGATCTACGCTCTATCCTCCTAGTATCTACGGAGTATCATCCCGCGATCAAAAAATGTGCAAAAATGATAACCTTTTAGCGCATACAACTCGTCACACTTATGTGTAAGTTAATTTTGCTAATCCCACAAAAAACACTCTGGAAATACACTATGTGTCCTATGTACCTGTGTGGTTTAAATTTCCTTTGCGGTGGAAGAAACTAGAAGTTCGGGCTGAGATCGTGTGTTTTATAGAAATCATCCACATATTTTACCGCTTCATCAGCCGTATCCACAACTGTCAAAAAGCGCATATCGTCAGGCGAAATATTGTGTTCCTTTTCCAGCATCACGTTTTTCACCCATTCTACCAGCCCGGTCCAGTATTCCCTTCCAACCAGTACAACAGGCCGTTTGGTAATTTTCTTTGTCTGAATCAGTGTAATCGCTTCAAATAATTCATCCATGGTCCCAAATCCACCCGGCATCACCACGAATCCTTGGGAATACTTCACGAAAATTACTTTACGGACAAAGAAATAATCGAAATTCAAATGACTTTCACGATCAACATACTTATTATGGAATTGTTCAAAAGGAAGATCAATGTTTAGTCCGACTGATTTTCCGCCTCCCTGGTGTGCACCTTTATTTCCGGCTTCCATAATCCCGGGACCACCGCCTGTGATGATTCCGTATCCTGCTTTTGCGAGCTTTTCACCAATTTCTACACTCAGTTGGTAGTACTTATTTTCTTCTTTGGTCCGTGCTGATCCGAAAATAGAAATGCATGGACCGATTCGTGCCATGCGTTCGTAACCTTCAACAAATTCAGACATGATTTTGAAAATTGCCCAGCTGTCGTTTGTTTTTATTTCGTTCCAGTCCTTGCGTATTGCGTTCATTTCAATGCTTTAAGCAGCTAAAATTGCTATTTCAGTAAAAATAGAGTTATTAGACAAGAATATGTGCAGGATCGGTTTATAAATTATGAACGAAGGTACGTTTATAAGGCCTTTTCGTTAAAAAAAGTCACAGTAAGTTCAAATAAGTTAGTTTCAATTAAATTTGTAGTTAAACTATTGATTTTCAATAGTTTGAATTATCACGGTTTTCGATTGATTTGCTGTTTTCTTCGACTATTCATTAAATTTAAACGTTAAAAATTTGGATGGTGTTAATTTTTTTTATAAAGTTGATAACCTATATTACAAATTCTTACTACCTGCTGACTAACACCATTTACCATCGGGTGTAGCTACGAGTAATAAAGGCTCTAAAAACTAAGAAATATGACCATTATTTACTCGAATCGAGCCGGGATTCTTATGTCCTTGCTGTTTAGCTCCCTTTTCGTTGTGACCGCCAAAGCACAATGCCCCGGATCAAGCACTGGATACGTCAATGCTCAGGTAAGTTTAAACAATGCCGCAGGAGGAACTGACCCTTGGAACAATCCCGGTAACGCCCAAACTGATAATAACAGTTTTGCCACAATGTCAAACGCGGCACTGCTCATCGGTGGAACTGTACGGAGTTCCAATTTCCTTGTTCTTAGGAATCTGAATCTGAACATTCCTATCAATGCGCAAATTTGTGGTGTCCAGGTAGAAATCAGGAAAGTAAGTTCCGATAATACCGCTTCAAACTGGACCAGGGATTTGGATATCCGTTTGTTAAAGAACAACCAGATTACCGGTACGAACCATGCAAATACAGGAGTGAACTGGCCAACAAGCGAAACCGCTTTTACCTATGGTACCAATGCCGATTTATGGGGAACAACCCTGAACGGAATGGATGTAAGCAGTAATGGTTTCGGTGTTGCAATCGCAATCGAATCACGTGCGGCCGGATTACTTCTTCCCACGGTAATTTCATACATTGATGCGGTTCGGATTCAGGTACACTATTATGTTCCGACAAATGATACGGACAATGACGGAATTCCGGATGTTGCAGATATTGACTGGGATGGAGATGGTGTAACGAACAATGCTGAATTACTGCCTTGTACCGCAACCGCGACTTTACCTTTAACGGCACAGGCTGATCCAACCTTGTATTACCCAACGGTTTCGGGTATTTCGGCTAATATTCTTACACGGAATACTTCAGGTGCCGGCATCTCCACGTTTAATATTTCCGAAAATTTTTCGGCAGTTTCGGGTTTGGAAATATATACCGAACAGGATGTGGCTACAGCGGGTGATTATTCTATACAGGTTATCAGATTTAGTCAGCCGGTAAGCAATTTATCCTTCAAATTGCAGGATATTGATATCGCTGCCGGACAATTCCAGGACCGGATTACTGTGAATGCTTATTCATTCGGGCAATTATACCAGCTTACAGCATCAGATTATACGATTGGTATCGGGAATTTCAACACGTACAATGGAAATAACCGGTTCCTGGGTCTGGTCGCAATGGATAACACGGAATTAAACGGAACGATCACGGTCAGTATCCCGGTTTTGGTCGACTCCGTTCGATTTATTTACGATAATATGGATGCTGCCCTGGGGAACCAGGGATATGGAATCGGGGAAATTCAATTCTGCTCACCGGTTGCATCCTCCCAGGATTTTGACAATGACGGAAAACCCGACTGGAAAGACAAGGATTCAGATAACGATGGAATTTTGGATTTACATGAATATCAAACTTCGGCAGGGTTTATTCCGCCTACAGGCGCGGATTCGGATGGAGATGGTTTGGACAATTCATATGATGTAAGTACCGGGGGAACATTAATTGTTCCGGTTAATACCGATGGAGCGGATAACCCGGATTACCTGGATCTGGATTCGGATAATGACAGTTTCTCGGACCAATTGGAAGGAAACGATGCGGATCACAATTGTGTGGTAGATTTCAATTTGGTAAATATCGATACGGATAATGACGGTTTGGACAATGCTTACGATCCGGATAATGGTGGAACAACAGCTCCAAGACAGGATACTGATAACGACGGACTTCCGGATTGGAGGGAAAACACCGTTCCAACAATAGCAGTGGCAGGAATTGATCAAAGTGGCTGTGCTGCAAGTTATACTATGGCGGCGAATGTGCCGGCTTCAGGTCAGGGATATTGGTCGGTCGCATCCGGTGCGGGCTCGTTCTCCAATATAAATGCAGCGAATGCAATAGTCTCAAGCTTGAATACAGGTGTAAATACCTATACCTGGTTTATTTATACGGATGGATGTCATTCCTCTTCGGATCAGGTTTCAATCAATCAAAGTGCTCCGATCTCAACACCAGGTGCCGCGAGTAACGGGCCACTATGCGAAGGAGCAACATTGAACTTAACAACACCGGCGGTTTCGGGAGCAAGTTATTCCTGGACCGGGCCAAATAGTTTTACAAGTTCATTGCAGAACCCATCCATTTCAAACATTACAAGTGCCAACGGAGGATTATATAGTGTAACGGTTTCCGTTTCGGGTTGTAGTTCTGCAGCAGGAAGTACTTCAGTAATTGTAAATCCGGCTCCGGTTGCGCCGGCAGTTTCAAGTAACTCACCGGTGTGCCAGGGGGCACCAATTAACTTAACAGCTCCGTTGGTTCCAGGCGCAACTTATCAGTGGTCGGGACCAGGAAGCTTTAGTTCATCGGTGCAAAACCCAACGATTGCCTCTGCGGCTTTAAGTAACGCCGGGACCTATTCATTAAATATTACAGTCGGCGGATGTACATCTACTGCTGCAAGTACTACGAATGTAATTGTGAATCCGACCCCAACTGCTGCAACTGCATCAAGCAACTCTCCTGTTTGTCAGAATACAAGTATTAATCTTAGTGCAACCACAGTTTCCGGCGCAACTTATCTTTGGTCAGGGCCGAATTCATTCTCAAGCACGGACCAAAACCCGGTGATTCCAAATGCACAAGCGGTGAATGCAGGGTCTTATTCCGTAACTACGATTGTAAACGGATGTAGTTCCTCTGCAAATGCAACTTCGGTTGTCATCAATCCAAGTACAACTATTGCCCTTGGAACGGTTTCAAATCCAACTACTTGTGCAGCTACAGACGGAAGTATCCAGGTAACCGGTTCCGCTACAGGAAATTTAATGTGGACAGGTACCGTTTCAGGAAGCCAAATGGGAGTGACACTTCCGGTTACGATTCCAAACCTTGGTTCCGGATCTTACACTATTACTTTGGTACTGGCGTCCGGATGTTCATCCAACACATTGGCACAAACACTAAGCGGACCAGCTGCACCGGCAACTCCGATGATCACTCCTGGTGGTCCGACTACATTCTGTGCCGGAGGGTCAGTTACTTTAACCTCTTCAGCAGCGACCAGTTATTTGTGGTCAACAGGAGAAACGACACAATCCATTAGTGTTTCTACAGGTGGTTCTTACACTGTAACAGTTGGAAACGGGTCAGGTTGTGTAGCAACTTCTTCTGCTACTACCGTAACGGTCAATCCGGCTCCAGCTGTTCCGGTAATTACACCGGGAGGGCCAACCACATTCTGTACAGGAGGCTCAGTGACTTTAACATCATCATCAGCTCCCGGAAATACCTGGTCCACTGCAGAAACAACGCAGGCAATTACAGTTTCCACTTCAGGAACATACACCGTAACGGTTTCGAACGGAACCTGTAGTTCTACCAGTGCCGGAACAACTATAACCGTAACTGCTCCACCGGCTGCTCCGACTATTACACCAGGAGGACCAACCACATTCTGTGCCGGAGGTTCAGTAACATTAACTTCATCTGAACCGACAGGAAATACCTGGTCGACAAGTGCAACAACCAATTCAATCAACGTTTCTACCAGTGGTTCTTACACAGTAAGCGTTGGATCAGGAAGTTGCACGGCTACCAGCTCACCGATCGTTGTTACCGTGAATTCAGCGCCACAGGCAACCATTACAGCAGGTGGTCCAACATCATTTTGCGCAGGGGGGTCTGTAACATTAACGGCTTCGGCAGGAGACAGTTATTTGTGGTCGACGGGAGAAACAACCCAATCGATCGTTGCTTCGAGTTCCGGTTCTTATACCGTAACCGTAACAACCAGTGGTTGTAGTGCAACAAGTCCGGCAACCGTAGTTACGGAAAGTAGTATTCCGGGACCACCAACCATTACACCAAGTGGCCCAACGACATTCTGCCTGGGTGATTCGGTAATATTGACTTCATCACCGGGAGGTTCATATTTGTGGTCCAACGGAGAAACAACACAAGCAATTACCGTATTCAATTCAGGATCTTATACTGTCACAATTACAACAAATGGTTGTTCGGCATCAAGTGCATCGACATCAGTAATTGTCAACCCGACACCATCAACTCCAACAATTACGATTCTTGGCCCGTCCAATTTCTGTGCGGGTGATTCGGTACAATTGGTTTCGTCCTCCGCTTCAGGTTATTTATGGTCGAGTGGTGAAACGACCCAATCAATCTGGGTAAATACAACAGGAACATTTACTGTTACTGTTTCAAATGGAGTGTGCAGCTCTCAGCCATCTTCTCCGGTTACGGTAACCATGATTGATTGTAACACCGATACAGATGGAGACGGATTGACCGATTACGACGAAGTTACCAATACCGGAACAGATCCGAACAACCCGGATACCGACGGAGACGGATACGGAGATGGAGATGAGGTCACTTTTGGTTCCGATCCGTTGAATCCGTGTGATCCGAATCCTGCAAACCCGGTTTGTGACCAGGATGGTGACGGATTAACGAATGAAGAAGAAGGAAGTGCAGGAACAAATCCGTCAAATCCGGATACGGACGGTGATGGTGTGCTGGATGGTGAAGAAGTCAATGGAGTAGATGACCCATATACACCGTATGTTGCGACAGGGACTTCCGATCCGCTTGACCCATGTGATCCGATCAATACAAGCCCGGCTTGTGATACGGATGGAGATGGATTAAGTAACGGAGACGAGGCAACCAATGGCACAGATCCGAATGAACCGGATACAGACGGTGATGGATACAACGACGGATACGAAGTTGATAACAGTTCTGATCCATTAGATCCGTGTGACCCGAATACCATGAGCGTTTCCTGTGATGTTGACGGCGACGGATTAACGAACGGAGACGAGGCAACGAATGGTACAAATCCAAATAACCCGGATACGGACGGAGACGGAGTATTGGATGGCGAAGAAGTTCACGGAGTGGACGATCCTTCCACACCTTATGTGCCAACAGGAACTTCAAACCCGCTGGACCCATGTGATCCGCTTCCAACAAGTGTAGCCTGTGATGGTGACGGTGATGGAGTTTCGGATGATGACGAAGCAACCAACGGGACCAACCCGAATGATCCGGATACGGACGGTGATGGAGTATCTGATGGAGAAGAGGTGTACGGAACGGATGATCCTTCCACACCATATGTACCAACGGGAACTTCCGATCCGCTGGATCCGTGTGATCCGCTTCCAAATTCACCTGCGTGTAACAATGGCGGAGGTGGGACAGAAGGTATCGTGGTTCCCGAAGGATTCTCTCCGAACGGGGATAATTCAAATGAAACACTCATTATCCCGCACCTGGAAGATTATCCGGACCATGAGTTCAAGGTCTTCAATCGATGGGGCGCTGAAGTTTTCAAAGCAAGTCCTTATAAGAATGACTGGGACGGAACAAACCAGGGCAAAATGGCTGTTGGAAAAGACGCACTACCGGAAGGTACTTACTTCTACATCCTGGATTTGGGCAATGATAAAGTAGTTAAAGGTTACATCTATATAACAAGATAGACCATGAAAAAGAGATTCATACTATTCGCATTGATTGGTTTAGGAATCAATCAATCGCATGCACAACAACAGGCTGCGTACACCCATTACATGTACAACACGCTGGTGATAAATCCGGCCTATGCCGGAAGCAGGGATGCACTGACATTTACCGCATTGGGAAGATTTCAATGGGTCGGATTTAAAGGTGCGCCGACTACCCAAACGTTCACGGTCCATACCCCGATTGCCAAAAAGAATATCGGGCTTGGTCTGAGTATTATGAACGATAAGATCGGCCCAACCAATAACACTGCAGTGAATGTAGATTTTGCATACCGTCTGAAGGTTTCGGAAAAAGCACGTTTGTGTTTCGGGATCAACGGTGGATTTAACAGCTTCTCGGCGGAAGTGAATAACCTGACACTCAGTGACCCTTCGGATGCGGCATTTATGGAGAACCGAAGAGGCAAAATGCTCCCGGGTTTGGGTGCCGGAATTTACTTCCAGATGCCTAACTTTTATGTCGGAGCATCCGTTCCGTCCATCCTGGAGAACAGCCTGTTTGCAACTGGTAACAGCAATTCGGTAGATATTTCCAAAGAAAGAAGACACTATTACCTGATTGCAGGTGCGGTATTCACGATTTCACCTTCCGTAAAATTCAAGCCAACAGTATTGGGAAAACTAGTTCAGAATGCTCCTTTCCAATTGGATGTTACCGGAACATTTATGCTCAGGGACCTGATTGATCTTGGGATCATGTACCGTACAGGAGATGGTGTAGGAGCTTTGGTAGGAGTTCATATCTCCAAGCAATTGCTTTTCGGGTATTCTTTCGATTGGTCGACAGGAGTTCGGACAGGGAAATTTAACGGGGGAAGCCATGAGATCATGTTGCGTTATGACTTGCTCTTTAACAACGATGGAAAAATTAAGTCACCTAGATACTTCTAATATGAAAAGAACCATACTATTAGCTGTTTCATGCATCCTGACGGGTTGGGTGACAGCACAGGAAAAGAACGAGATTATCGGGACAAGCCAGTTGAATAATTACGATTATTATGCATCTGTTACGACCCTTGAAAAAGTAAAGGATAAAGATGCCGGAGTACTTCGAAAATTAGCCGAAGGATACGATATGATCGGGAATTATCCGAATGCGGAAGCCTGTTATGCGGCAATCTGCAAACGACCGGACCGGATTCCGAACGATCACCTCGAATACGCGCGGATCCTGATGAAAAATCAAAAATATGCGGATGCAGAAGCCCAATTAAAGATTTATTCCGGATTGAACCCGAAAGACAGTGAAATGAACCGTTTCAAATTATTGAACGAGTCATTGACAAAATATTCTACTCAGGGAGTTGCCATAAAGGTCCAGAATGCTCCGTTCAATACGGAACAAGAGGATTTTGGACCGGCAATCCATGACGGGAAACTGTATTTCACTTCATCACGAAGAAAGAGTGAAGCAGTGAATCGAACCTGGCTTGGAAACCGGCTTTCTTTCTTAGATCTTTACCAGGCGGATCTCAATCCTTCCGACAATAACGTAGGTAATATTCAACCGTTAAAGAATAAGCAGGTAAATAAGAAATACCATGAAGGCCCGGTTGCATTTTCACCGGATGGCAAACAAGCATTCATTACACGAAACAATTACATGGAAAAGGCGATAGATGGAACGCGGTATTTTTCATTATTCGTTTCCAACCTGGAAGGAGCGACCTGGTCCGAACCTGTTCCGGTTGCGTTTAACAGTACTGATTACAGTGTCGGGCACGCAACACTTTCACCGGATGGCAAAACCCTGTTTTTTGCTTCCGATATGCCGGGAGGAAAAGGTGGAGTGGATATTTACCGTTCCAAATGGCAGGATGGTACCTGGTCTGTCCCTGAAAACATGGCTTCGATCAATACCAGTGGAGATGAAATGTTCCCGTTCTTCCATGAATCCGGGGTTTTCTTTTTCTCTTCCGATGGCTATGCCGGTTATGGCGGATTAGATGTGTTTGTGGGCCAGTATAAAGACGATGATATCAAACAAACCCGTAACGTGGGTGCACCTTTCAATTCTTCGGGAGATGATTTTTCCGTATGGATGAACAAGGATGCCAAAACAGGAATGTTTTCTTCAAACAGGGCAGGAGGAAAGGGCAACGATGATTTATACTCGTTCGCAATGGACAAGCCCTTCACTTTTGCACGTACTATTAAAATTACGGCAAAGGATGAGAAGGGAAATAAATTGTCGGGTGTTCAGATCAAACTGAAAGATGCTGCAGGTAACGACCTGGGAACATTAACTTCCGACCAAAATGCGGAAGCAATCTATGAAACCTCGGAAACGGGCTCCTTCAATTTCGACGGGTCGAAAAAAGACTATTTCGAATCAAGCGGAAAAGTGACACTTACGGATGAATCCCCCGAGTTATTAACTGCTGATTTGGTTTTGGAAAAAGATCCGGGTTTCATGTTGTTGGTAAAAGTGCTGGATAAAAAATCAAGTGCCGTGCTGGACAGCGTAAAAGTGACCCTGATCAATAACATGACCGGTAAGGAAGAAGGTATTTTCTATACCAATAAAGATGGGGTGATCAAGCGACCGATCTACGACAAGAAGTTAAACGATCGTGTTTCATACAACATCCGTTTGGAGAAAAAGAACTATTTGCCAAAAGGAACGACTTACAACAAGGAATTGACCGTTCCGGGCATTTATGACGTTTCGAAAGATTTGAACCTGGCTATTGAGAAAATGGAAGTAGGAACGGATTTGGCAAAAGCAATTGACTTGAAGCCGATCTATTTCGACCTGGCAAAATTCAATATTCGTCCGGATGCAGCGGTGGAATTGGATAAGATCGTAGCAATTATGAATGAATTCCCGACGATGGTGGTCGAACTGGGTTCCCATACGGATTGCAGGGGAACAGCAGCCAAGAACCTGGAACTTTCTCAAAAAAGAGCAGATGCTTCAGCGGATTACATCAAATCGCGCATCAAAGATCCGTGGAGAATTTCCGGAAAAGGATACGGAGAATCAAAAATATTGAACGGTTGCACCTGCGAAGGGCCGAAAAAACAACCGAAATATACGGAAGCACAACATGCGGTGAACCGCAGAACAGAATTCCTGGTAGTGAAGATATAAAGCCGCTTCACCCAAATTAAAAAAGGCACCCGTCATTAGAGGGGTGCTTTTTTTCTTTACCAGGGTTAAAATTTATACCCGATAAAACCTGAAGCTATAAAACCTAGATTTGTTTCACGTCTTTTCCATGTGTTGCTCCAATCAACATTAACTAATGATGTTGTATGTTCCTCAAATGAAATACAAGTACCTATTCCTGCATGAGACCCCAGATAAAATCCCTTTACCAAATTGAATTTTATCCCATATCCCACATTTAATTCTAAACTCTTGGTTGTGGATGAACTTGTAGCTATTTGTCCGTTCAATGCTGGATCGTTAGAATAATAAATTCCATATCTATCAGGCTTTGAATACTCGAAAAAGTAATCTGCATTAAACAATAGATAAGAACTAAACCAGGATGTATCTCCAGTTATGTAATAACGATAATTGAACTCAACACCAATATTCTTTTGCCTATCATTTATTGACTTACCTAAGCGAAATTGAGGTCCCAAATCGAATTGATGTTTTTTATAATGGAGAGTAAACAAAACTGCCGTTGGAAGTCCATATCGAGTAAATGATTGATTGATTGAAACACCGTAATTCATTTGTTTTTCAGGTTTCCCGTTGGAATTTGCAGAGTAAGATAAATTATTATCCAACTTTTCGGTAAACTTTCTATTTTGCGTAAATCCTAAAAAAGATACTGAGAAACAAAATAATACGATATATTTTTTCATTTAGTTTAAAATTTATATCCTAGAAAAACAGAACCGAGAAAACCTCCACTTTTTTCATTTGTTTTATTTGTCACCTTTCCATCAATAATGTCTTGTTGAACACCATTAAAAGTTCCTAACCCGATATGAGTACCGACATAAAAGCCTTTAACTATTGCGAATTTTATTCCGATTCCCAAATTAAGTTCAAAGCTGTTTTTTGTGTCTCTAATATGAGAATTGTATATATCTGTGTAACTTGTGTTATAGTTTAGATAACCGACATTCAAGAGTAAATAAGGATTGTACCATTTAGTGTCTCCGAGCAAGTAAAATTTATAATTAAACTCAGCACCAATGACTCTTTGGTATGCTATTGCGAACTCACCTAAACCAAACTTAGGACCTAAATCGAACTGATGCTTTTTGAAGTTTAGAGTGAACAAAACAGAAGTGGGAAGTCCATATTTCGTTATTGATTGATTAATTGAAACCCCATAATCCAACTGTTTTTTAGGTTTCAAATTTTCTTCATCCTTACTAATGGAATCAATCAACATATTGTAATTGGTGAAGTAAAACGAATTATTATACAACTTTTCAGTTGTATATCTATTTTGCGCACTGCCTAAAAATGAAATTGAGCAGATAAATAGTATGGTATATTTTTTCATGGAAAATGTTCAGTGCATAGCTATTGGTGTTACAAGTATAATCATATTTTCTCACTTTTGTTACAATTCGTGATCAGAAGGGTGCTTTTTTATTGAATCGCAAAAAAAGAAGGACACAAAGAATTTAAAGATCACCTTTGCGTTCTTCTACAGTCCGTGTCACGTCTTTTAGACTACACTCTGTCTTTACCGGCAGTGCAGGTTCCTCTTTGCAGTTAAAAATTACAGTGAACTAAAAATGCACCAATCGGTGCATTTTTTCTGTTATTTCTTCTTTTGATTCGTTCTCAATTTCTCCATATGCTCCATTTCCAGTTGAAGGTATTTGGCCGTATGAGATACATCCGTGTATTTCTTGATGATTTCTTCCGGGGTTCCGGTACAGACAATATTTCCACCACCTCGTCCGCCTTCCGGTCCCACATCAATAATGTGATCCGCGACCTTAACAATGTCCAGGTTGTGCTCAATTACTAAAACTGTATTTCCATCATCAACAAGGCGCTGCAGCACTTCAATCAGCATACGGATGTCTTCGAAATGCAATCCGGTACTTGGTTCATCCAGGATGTAGATCGTATTTCCCGTTCCGCGTTTGGTTAATTCTCCGGCCAGCTTAATGCGTTGCGCTTCACCACCGCTTACGGTTGTGGAAGGTTGTCCCAATTTGATGTAACCCAAACCAACCGAGTTCAATGTCTCAAGCACCCGGTGAATTTTCGGAACGTTTTCAAAGAATACGACCGCATCTTCAATGGTCATTTCCAGTACATCATTGATCGACTTTCCTTTGTAGCGGACTTCCAGTGTTTCACGGTTATAGCGTTTTCCGTTACAGGTTTCACATTCCACGTAAACATCCGGCAGGAAGTTCATTTCAATCACTTTCAAACCACCGCCGCCGCAGGTATCACAGCGTCCACCAGCTACGTTGAAGGAAAACCTTCCAGCCTTGTAACCACGGATTTGTGCTTCGGGAAGTGCTGCGAATAAGGAACGAATCTCCGTAAAGACGTTCGTATAGGTTGCGGGATTGCTTCGTGGTGTTCTCCCGATCGGGCTTTGATCAATTTCAATTACTTTATCGAGGAATTCCAGGCCTTCAATTTTCTTGTAAGGCATTGGTTTCTTCACACCGTTGTAAATATGCGCGTTCAGGATAGGATAAAGTGTGTGATTGATCAGGGTGGATTTACCACTTCCTGAAACACCGGTCACACAAGTCAAGGTTCCCAAAGGAATGGTCAAATCGACATTTTGAAGATTGTTTCCGGAAGCGCCCTTCAAAACCAGTTTTTTCCCGTTTCCTTTTCTGCGTTTTTTCGGAATTTCGATTTCCAGTTCGCCGTTCAAATACTTGGTAGTGATGGAATCGGTTGAAACGAGTTCATTGAAAGGAGCAGCATTGACAATTTCTCCTCCGTGAACTCCTGCACCCGGACCAATATCAACCACAAAATCAGCGGCTTCCATCATTTCGCGGTCGTGTTCTACCACGATCACAGAATTTCCTCCGTCACGCAGGCGTTTCAGGGAATTGATCAAACGTGTATTGTCCCGCTGGTGCAACCCGATACTCGGTTCATCCAGGATGTACAATACATTCATCAATTCAGATCCGATTTGGGTTGCCAAACGGATCCGTTGTGCTTCACCGCCCGATAAACTTCTGGCAGAACGGTGCAAAGTCAAATATTCCAGCCCGACTTCCAGGATGAAGCGTACACGCGCACGGATTTCTTTCAGGATCTCCGTTCCAATGACCTGTTGTTCATTGCTTAATGAGTCTTCAATATGTTCCAGCCAAGCGGCCAATTCCTGGATATCCAAGGTGGCAACTTCACCCAATGTTTTTTCATTCACTTTGAAATGAAGCGCTTCTTTTTTCAGGCGTGCACCATGACATTCCGGACAGGTGATCTTATTCATGAAACTTTGTGCCCAGCGCTGGATTCCGGCTGTACTTTCCTCGGCATGTCGTGCCATGAAGTTTCCAAGTCCTTCAAATTGGATGCTAGCTTCTTTTCCGCTTTGTTCCAAACCTTCATTTCCGTTCAGGATCACGTGGATCAAGTCGTCGGGAAGATCCTCAATAGGTGTATTGATCGTATAACCTTCCTGTTGCAGGAACGCTTCGATGCGGTCAAAGAACCAGTTGCGTTTGTATTCCCCGATCGGGGCCAAACCTCCTTTTTTAATACTTAATTTCGGATTGGGAATGACTTTATCCCTGTCGATTTCCGAAATTTCACCCAACCCGACACAAGTTGGACAAGCTCCATAAGGTGAGTTGAAAGAAAATAAATTCGGTTCCGGTTCCGGGTAAGAAATTCCGGTTGTAGGACACATCAGCAAACGGGAAAAATGACGGACCTGGTTCGTCTCGAAATCCTGGATCATCATACTTTTTCCTCCATGTTTCATGGCTGTCGTAATCGCATCGTATAAGCGTTTGCGGTCATCTGCCTTTACCTGGATCCGGTCAACCACGATCTCAATATCATGGATTTTGTAGCGGTCCAAACGCATGCCCTTGGTGATTTCCTGGATCTCTCCGTCAATCCGTACTTTGGAATAACCCATTTTCCCGATTTGTTCGAACAATTCGCGGTAATGGCCTTTTCGTCCCTTGATCTTGGGTGCGAGGATCAATACCTTCTTCCCGTCAAATTGTTCAATGATCAGATCCGTGATTTGTTCATCGGAATATTTGACCATTTGTTCCCCGGTTTCATAGGAATAAGCTGTTCCGATCCGCGCATAAAGCAAACGCATGAAATCGTAGATTTCCGTAATGGTCCCTACGGTTGATCGCGGGCTTCGCGAAACGGTTTTTTGTTCGATCGAAATAACCGGGCTCAGTCCATTGATTTTGTCCACGTCCGGACGTTCCATTCCGCCTAAAAACTGTCTGGCGTAAGATGAAAAGGTCTCAATATATCTTCGCTGACCTTCCGCAAAAATGGTATCAAATGCAAGGGAAGATTTCCCGCTTCCGCTTAAACCCGTAAAAACAACGAGTTTGTCCCTGGGGATCTCTAAATGAATGTCCTTTAAATTGTGTTCTCTGGCTCCGTAAACTTCAATTGTTTTTGTTTGTTCGTCAAGACTCATGTCAAAAATTGTACTCTAAAAATGTTATTTGTATGCGTTATATGGTTTCAGATTTTCGGAAGCTGCCGGTAATAGAAGGGTGAATTTTCTGCCTCCTTTTACGGTCAATTTGGTTGTTTTCAACCAGGGATTTAATTTACGAAGAATTTTAATATTAAAACCCTGATCGTTTGCCCAAAGTGCTAAATTCGGAATTGTTTCCTCAACGATCACTTTTTGGATATGAAAAGGTTCGTACAATTCCATTTTATCCGGGTAAAAACCATATGCTTCCGGGTTTTCATAGATCAGTTTGGTAGCCAAAAGCCGGAAAACATACCTTCCGGTCTCGCTGTTCTGGTACGTATCGAAATAATGCTCCGTTTGCTGCCATTCCATGTCTTCGATCACACCACCAACCCCGCGATTGTAAGATGCCGTAGTCATGACCCAGTCATTTAGCGTGCGGTGCGCATCTTTTAAATACCGGCAAGCTGCGCGTGTACTTTTTTCAATATTCAAACGCTCGTCAATTTCAGCATTCATTTCCAGGTCGTACAATTTTGCGGTTGCAGGCATAAATTGCCAGAAACCTTGCGCACCAACCGGTGAAACAGCCTGTTGCAGGTTACTTTCAATGATTGCTAAATATTTAAAGTCATTGGGTACACCTTCTTCTTTCAGGATGCGTTCGATTTCAGGGAAATAACGGTGTGCACGTTTGATAGCCCCGATCCATGCACTTTGATAATAGGCCGTCATGAGTACCTCCCGGTCCAAACGTTCCCGCAGGTCTTCATCCTGGAGATTGATCGTTGTTCCTGCAAATTCCATACTTTGTGGAAGGTCCGGGAAAACAACGGCAGACGCAGCAAGCACTTCCTTGTGCTTAGCCTCTTCTTTTTTTTGTTTGGTTTCGCTACTCTGGCAGGCAGCCAATAAAACAAGTGATAAGAACGGAAAAATGTATTTCATGCAATGCGATTAAAGCACTACAAAATTACACAATCTAATGCGAGTTTGATATTCAGGATCAGGTTTATCCGGTGAAATTTATAGCCTGACCTATGTTCCTATGTGGTTCTAAGTTGGCTATCCAAAGGAACCAAAACCAGCTACTTCTTGTGAATAAGTGTATTGCGGTACAAAACAAAAAATACCGCAAAAAAGTAAGCTGTGAGGAAGAATGCCATCCACGGGTTCCCCATTTTAGCGAATACCACAGCGAGAATCGTAACCAAAGTTGCCATCAGGCCGATACCCAGGAAAACGATCCAAACCTGTCGGTCGTTCAGCCCCGAATACACCAAGTGATGTGTCGTATGATCTTTTCCGCCGACCATCGGAGATTTTCCTTTTCGCAAGCGATTGATCACCACAGTCAGTGTGTCCGAAATTGCCGGAGTAAAGGCGATCAAAGTAATTGCACCTCCGGTTAATGGATTCAGGTTCGTGGTATTCCCGATGTTCCACAATTCATGAATCGAAAAGAAAGCAACAAACAATCCGATAAATTGGCTTCCCGCATCACCCATGAATAATTTGGAAGGATGAATATTGTAGCTCAAAAACCCAATTGTTGCCCCGATCTGAATAAACATGGTGAGCGTCCATATATTCATGTTCCAATCAAACAAAATAACATTGCTTGCCAGACAGGAAATAAGCAGGAAAAGCGCCGTGGTCCCTGTAATTCCGTCCATATTGTCGAGCATATTCAGGGAATTCATTATCGCTACCACCCAGATTACTGTTATGCTTCCATTGACCCAATTGACCCCGGTCAGTTCGATGACATTATGCGTATAGACAAAGATTAAGCCGCAAAGGATCTGTACGAATAATTTGATGTAAGGTCTGGTATTGTACGCATCATCTGCCAAGCCCATGATGAAGGAAATAGTTCCCGCAGTCATTAAACCTACAAACTGGCGGTTTTGGAAAATGTTCTCATTGCTGAAAATAATAGAGTAGGCTACTGTTCCGAAAAAGAACGCAACAAAAAAACCAATTCCTCCAAGAGAAGGTTTCGATTCGTTTGCCCATCTTACGGTTACATCATTTTTGTTCCGGATTCCCAGGCTCTGGGAAAAACGCAACAGGATTCCGTTAGAGACATAACTCATGATGATTCCCATAATCAGGAATCCAATACAAGCCAATGTTATTTCGTACGTCATCTTTATTCAAATGGAGTATTAAAATCTGCCAGAAGGACCCCGGATTTATCTTTTGCGGATAGAATCGGGTTTTGTTCCTCCCATTGGATGTTTAACGCAGGATCATTCCAAAGGATGCTTCCTTCGCTGGCAGGGTTATACCAATTGGTGCATTTATATTGAAAAATGGTATTGTCTTCCAAAGTCACGAAACCATGCGCAAAGCCTTCCGGAATGTATGCCTGGGTTTTGTTTTTTTCACTTAAAATGAACGAAACATGCTGTCCGTAAGTAGGAGAGCTTTTACGAATATCCAAAGCAACATCCAGCACACTGCCCTTTATAACACGAACCAATTTCCCCTGTGCATGCGGCGGAGCCTGGAAATGCAGTCCACGCAACACTCCTTTGGAAGATAAGGATTCGTTATCCTGAACGAAAGAAATTTCCGAACCGATAAAGTCATTGAACTTTTGTTGATGAAAGGACTCAAAGAAGTATCCCCTGTCATCTCCAAAAATAGTAGGCTGCATCAATATTACATCAGCTATTGCTGTTCGTTTAAATTCCATTTAATTCTTCGGTTTAAATTCTTTTGTTTCCTTCAGTTTCCCTGTCTTTTCAGACAGAGCTTTAGTCTTCAAAAGCTATTGCTTTTTCTTCTTCTTTTTATCTTCCTCGTCATAATAGCCATATCCATAACCGTAGCCATATCCATAACCATAACCATATTTCCCCTTGAATGCTTTTGTACCGTTCAGGATCACATTCAGATGCGTAATTTGGTTCATTTCGAATAATTCCCGTACTCTTCCTGCAAAAATTCGTTTCGAATAATGCGCTTTGAATATGTAAATCGGGACATCCGCTTTTGCTAGTATCTGAACACCATCCGTAACCAAACCAACCGGTGGATTATCAATAATCACCACATCGTATTTTGATTTCAGGTTCTCCAGGATCTCAAAGAAGGAGTCGCTTAGGATCAGTTCCGAAGGATTCGGAGGAATAGGCCCTGCGCTGATAAAGTCCAGGTTTTCAATCTCAGAGTGCCGGATACATTCTTCCAGGTTTGCCTGTTTGATAATCAGGTTGCTGATTCCCTTATCGTTTGAAACATTTAATCCAAGGTGAACCTTCGGTTTCCTTAGATCCAGGTCAATAACAATGGTTTTCTTCCCTGAAAGTGCAATAATTCCAGCCAGGTTCAATGCTACAAAGGTCTTTCCTTCACCCGAAATGGACGAGGAAATAGCAATCACCCGGGCGTTGGAATTGACGAAACTAAGATTCGTCCGGATGTTACGCATGGATTCCGCTAATATGGATTTTGGATTCGTGTGAATCATCAATTGGCTGAATTCAGCGCTTTCTTTCAATTGCGGAATGTTTCCTAAGATCGTTACCTTGTCCGGTAATAATTGTTTCAGATCCTCAATCGTATTGATCTCATTGAAGGTGATGTACTTGAAGAATAACAGGGCAAAACCAAAAATGAATCCGACAAAGACGAACCCGGCATAGACCAGTTTTCGATTCGGGCTGACGGGTACCCTGTTTAAGGAAGCTTCGTTCAGGATCCGGTTATTGGAAGTATATCCTGCATTGGAGATGGAATACATCACCTTTTTTTCCGTTAAAAGCGTGTAATATTTTTCATTCAGATCCTGTAGAGACTTCAAACGGTTGTATTCCATTTTCTTTTGCGGAAGTTTCAGGTACTCGCCTTCTATTACCCCGATTTTTCCATTGATCGTATTGATTTGTGCCCGGATCCGTTCCTGGATCACTTCCACACTTCGCCGGATGGATTGTATTTTCGATTGAATCCGTGAATTCAGGTTTTTCAGTTCCGAATTGTTTTCCGAGACATTCGTCAAAAGTTCTTCTTTTCGTTCCAATAATGTATTCAGGTCTGTAATTTGTTTGGTCAGCGAAAGTTCGAAGCTTTTCCCCAGCATTTCGGGAATAAGACGGTAAATATCCAGGCGATTCGGCTCGGATTTTAGTCTTGAATTAACTATTTTCAAGGTTGCCAGTTCATTCTCCAGTTCGAAAAGCATATCCTGGAACTTATCCATATTTTCAGCCAGGGAACCGCTGGTATTTTCCGGGTCCGTTAAATTTGTTTTACGCTGAAAATCTGTCAGACTATCCTTGGAATCTTTCAGTTCTCCCGAAATAGAATCCAACTGCAGCTGGATAAATGAAAGAATATTATCAGCACTTTTGCGCTTCATTTCTTCATCGTAATTGAAAAAAGTAGTTGCCACCGATTGGATGATATCCCTGCATAAGTCCGGGTTATTTCCATTGTATCGGAGCTCGATCGTTTTTGCATTGACATCAATGGGGTTTACTTCCAGGTTTGCGATCAGGCGTGAAGCCAGTGTTTTTTGATTATTAAAAGTGAAATAAAGCCGGTTTGCTTCGTCATCTTGCTTTAAAATATCCCAGTTATCCACTTTGAATGCAATAACGAAATGTTTGGTGCGAATGGTTCGATTGATGTCGGAAACCTTCGAATAGGTTTTGCCGTTTGCCGTATAGGAAAGCTTTACCTTGTGGTTGTCAGCAGTTTCTATCCAGATCGGAATGTCACACAAACTGCTGTCCCTGAGAGTATAGGGAAGGATTGTGAAAGTACTTTGATGGTATTTTTCTTCAGTCAATATTTTTCCTTCCGCAAAGATTGAAACGTTCATGTTCATTTTTGAAATGGCCATTTCAAACAGCAACTGTGATCGGAGCAGTTCTATCTCGGACGAAATATCGTCAACCTTATTGATGTTTTCGAGTTCCAGTAATTCTTTACCCTGGTCCTTTTCAACCAGCTGGATGATCATAGTTGAATCATAAACCGGTTTGGTGTATCTCAGGTAAAAAAATGCGATCCCCAGGAAAAACAGGATCAATAGCATAACCCACCACCAATAGCGGCGCAGAATTACATTCACAATAATCGGATTGTAATCTTTGTTTATAAATATGGATGAGTTTGGACTATTCACGTTATTTCAATGTTGAGAATACGGTAACTATTACGAGTGCGCTGGAAACGAGCGAAACAATCGGTGCGACTATTTTTAATGTTTCCTGCCCGACTTGTTCTTTCGGTTCAATATAAATATAATCATTGGCCTGGATGATCATATCTGCATATTGAAGGTTCTCTATTTTTGACAGATCGACCACATACATCGTACGTACATTATTTACAACCCGCATGATCTTGACTTTGCTGGCTTTGCCGCGTTCGGCAATACCACCTGCAAGTGCAATGGCTTCCATCAGGGTAGTGTTGTTGTTTTGTAAAGGAATTACTTTTGCGGCACTTCCGTTCCCTGGAAATACAATTACCCGCTGGTTGGTTAGTTTTACCTGCACAAAAGGTTTGTTATAACCGTTTTTCTGTTCGAACAGTTTTGCCAGTGTATCTTCACATTCTTTTACGGTGAATCCGGCAACCATGGTAGAACCAAGGATCGGTAAATCCGCTTTTCCGTCAGGTCTTACTACGTATTCGATTTCGGCCTTTGCAACAGCGTCCTTGTTCATTCCCGCCATCTCGTTCACTATACGTTCTCCTTCATTGGTATAGAGCATGAAGGTGAATTTGTCATCCCTTGAAATTTTGTATTCTGCGGAAGGTTTCAATGGAATGCTGTCCATTACCTCCTTCACCCCTTTGGGAGTCCGGAACATGAGATTGCTGTTGATCCCACAGGATTGCAGGAGAAACAGACCGACCAATAAGGAAAATAATACTCCTTTATTTTGCATTTTTTCTAGTCTTTTCAATTAGTTCAGCGTAATAATCTTCCATGTTTTTTACCAAAGTAGTGTAATGGAATTTATCTCTTACGAAGTTCCAGCCATTTTGTGACATTTTCTGACGAATTTCTTTGTCTTCGATCAATAATTGCAGCTTTTCACTGAAGGATACAGGGTCCTTTTTGGGCACAACAAAGCCGGTTTTACCGTCGTCCAAAATGTCTCGCACACCACCCACATCTGTTGAAATTACGGGGATTCCGCTTGCCTGGGCTTCAATTAAGCTAACCGGCGTTCCTTCATTGTCGGAGCTCAGACAAATAATGTCCATCCCCGCATTAAAAGTGGCAATATCTTTTATCCAACTTGTCAGTTCGATGGAGATTCCATAGGTACTTTCCAGTTCTTTCACCCGTTGTTCAATCGAAGTTTTTTCCTGCCCGTCTCCCACAATAAAAAAACGTGCCCTGACTCCTTTTTCAGCAAGGATTTGAACCGCATCCAGGAACAAGCGGTGGTTTTTAATAGGGGCCAGCCGTCCGACAATTGCAACAGCCACTTCTTCGTCCTTCAGTTTCCACTTCTCACGGGTTTCCTTTCTTTTTTCAGTCAGGTTTTCCTGGAACTTAAGCAAGTCAAAACCGAGCGGGATAACTTTGATCTTGTCAGCTGAACAAATACCATGGACAGTACTGAGTTCTTCTTTCTGCAGTGGGCTAATGGCAATAATACCGGTGGAAAGCTTCGCCAGTCTGCGTTCAATAGCTTTGTAAATCAGGGTCTTCGCCTTCCCGAAGTAAGAGTGGAATACGTGTCCGTGAAAGGTATGTACAATAATGGGAACATTGCATGCTTTTGCAGCTTTCCTGCCAAGAGCTCCTGCTTTTGCAGCGTGCGTATGGACAATGTCGGGTTGAAATTCCTCGATAATCTGTTTGATCTTCCGGTATGCTTCCCGATCCGAACGGAAATTGGGAACACGCTTCATTTCCGGGATCAGTAAAGGTTTTACCCCATAATCTTCCACAATATGCAAGGAATCCGATTCATCTTTCTCGGGTAAACCACCGACCAATAGCGTCTCATAGTCTTCCGAGATGAATTTCGTGAGGAAAGTAGCATTGTAGGTTGGTCCCCCAATGTTGAATCGATTAATGATTCTCAGTACTTTCGGCATTAACAGAGTTTAAAAAGTTCAAATGTTCAAAAAGTTCAAATGTTTCAATACCCAAACAGTTAAGGCAAATCTAAGTTTGAACCTTTGAACTTTTTGAATACCATTTTGAACCTGTTCAAAACTAAACAAAATTCAACTAAAATATATAGTAAAATAATAATTGGGATCCGTTAAATGGAAACTTTCCTGATTGAACTGTTAAAAAGTTTTTAAGTGGCCGAAATTTTGCAAGCTGAGAAAACAGAACTTTATGATATGATTCATTTCAAGCTGATGTTACGCATTTTTTCGATCGGATTTCTTACTCTTTTTGCCGGAAATTTCAGTTTTTCGCAGAATTCGATCCAAACAGCGATTGATGCCTTTGCTTCCAATGCTTATTTTGCGAACGCGTCCATTAGTTTTATGGCTATGGATTGTTCTACAGGTCAAATTCTGGCTGCTAAAAATCCATCATTGGCGCTTCCTCCTGCATCTACCACCAAATTGTTCGCAACTGCAACTGCTTTTCAATTGCTGGGAAAGAATTATGCTCCCCAAACACGGATTTATCTGGATGGAGAATTGTCTAAAGAAGGTATTCTCAATGGGAATTTGTGGATCAGGGGAGGTGGAGATGTGGCTCTCGGAAGCCGATACTATAATGGTGAAGGCAGAGAAGATGAATTCATGGAAAAATGGGCAGATACCCTCATAAAATTGGGAATTAAAAAGATCAATGGAGCAATTGTGGCAGATGCCTCGGAATTTGGGTACGAAGGTGCGCCTGACGGCTGGAATTGGGGTGATATGGGAAATTATTATGGTGCCGGAGCTTCCGGACTTCCAATTTATGACAATATGTTGCGCTACCATTTCCAGGTCGGTGCTAAAAGTGGCCTGAAAACTACCTTTCTTGGTACAACGCCCGTTGTGGAAGGATTGAAATACGCCAATTACATCCAAACCGGCGGTTCCGGGGATAATTCGTATATCTACGGAGCGCCTTATTCTATGGACCGTTTCGGAACAGGGACCCTGGGGGCCGGTCTTGGAAGATTTACCGTAAAAGGAAGCTTGCCGGATCCCGAATTGACATTTTCCCAGGAATTCACCCGCGTTTTGAAAACAAAAGGGATCGAAGTAAAAGAGCAGGCCCTGGCAGCACGGAATTTAAGTAACGTGCCCGCAACTACCCGGTACGCAGCTATGAAATTGTTTTTCACATACAAAGGAAAGACCCTGAATTCGATTGCCTGGTGGACCAACATGAAATCGGTAAACCTCTTTGCCGAAGAAGTCCTGTGCTGGATCGGTTACGGAACTTCCGGAAACGGCTCCATTGACAACAGCATCGCACGAATGATGAACTACTGGTCAGGGAAGATCAACACCATCGGACTTTACATCACAGATGGTTCCGGCTTATCGAGAAGCAATGCTATTTCAGCTGCCCATTTTTGCGAAATGCTCAAATACATGTCGACTGCCAAAGAATTTGATGCGTTTTATACAACCTTACCCGTTGCCGGAGTTTCCGGAACGCTTTCTTCCGTTTGCAAGAACCAGCCGGGTGAAGGGAAGATCCACGCAAAAAGCGGAACCATGAAGCGGATCAAAGCGTACTCCGGTTATGCAGAAACAATATCAGGAAAGAAAGTATGCTTTTCGCTCATCATCAATAACTTCAACTGCTCTTCCGAATACACCGTGGAGCAAATGGAAAAAGTCTTCAATACGATTGTCCTTTCGGAGTAAATAAAACCACATAGGTACATAGAGAACATAGGATATTTGTGTGATTTATTTTTTCGATCTTGAAGGGTTTGGGAAAAGTTACGGTCCCAACCAACGTTTATCATTTTTGTTTATTAGGATATTGTAGTCATTTTCAAAAGATAAACTAAAAAGAGTTGTCTGCTTGCAGGAATTGTTGTTAACTATGTGTCCTATGTTCCTATGTGGTTATAAATTCGTTGCTTTTATTAATTTTGTAGGAATAGAATGATTTTAGTAATCTCCTTAGATTAAGCGCGTGAAAAAAATTCAAATGGTCGACCTGGCTACTCAATACCAGGCAATAAAATCCGATATAGATTCAGCAATTCAGGAAGTTTTAGATTCGTCTGTTTATATTGGCGGACCGGTTGTACAGCGTTTTCAAAACTCACTGGAATCTTATTTGAACGTGAAGCACGTCATTCCGTGTGCGAATGGTACAGATGCTTTGCAAATTGCCATGATGGCCCTCGGATTGAAACCGGGAGATGAAGTAATCACCCCTTCATTTACCTACATTGCAACAACGGAAGTCATTGCTTTATTGGGCCTCACTCCGGTTTTTGTAGATGTAGATCCCAAAACTTTCTGTATAGACCCTTCAAAAATTGAAGCAGCTGTTACACCGAAAACCAAAGCCATTGTCCCGGTACATTTATACGGACAGGCCTGCGATATGGACGCGATCATGGAAATCGCCGGGAAACACAACCTGTTCGTCATTGAAGACAATGCACAAGGAATCGGTTCGGACTACTATTCTAAAAACGGTGAGACAAGAAAACTGGGAACAATCGGACATATCGGGTGTACAAGCTTTTTTCCATCCAAAAATTTAGGTTGTTACGGAGACGGTGGTGCCATGTTTACTAACAATGATGAATTGGCAGAACAACTGAGAATGGTCGCAAATCACGGGCAAAAAGTAAAATACCAACACGATGTGGTAGGATGCAATTCCAGGCTGGATGCCGTGCAGGCAGCAATTTTAAACGTAAAACTTCCGAAACTGGATGAATACATCGCAGCACGGATCAAAGTAGCCGACTTTTATGACCGCGTTCTCGGAGCATCCGAAAAAATTGAAACACCATACAGGGATGGGAAATCCAAACACGTATTCCATCAATATACCGTTCAGTTGAAGGGTGTTGATCGGGATGCTTTGCAGGCTTATCTTGCTTCAAAAGAAATTCCTTCAATGATTTATTATCCCGCCCCGGCACATAAACAGGGAATGTTTGAATCATTCAATCTTGGGAACCTGGATCTTCCGGTTACGGAAGAACTGACGAAACAGGTGATCTCATTCCCTATTCATACAGAAATGACAGAAGAACAGCAAACTTTCATTTGTTCTGAAATTCTCAGTTTCGTAAACACCCACTAAATCATGAAAAAAATTGCTGTTGTCGGAACCGGGTATGTCGGTTTGGTAACCGGAACCTGTTTTGCTGAAACAGGGAACCAGGTGATTTGCGTAGATATTGATGCTAAGAAAGTAGAACGCATGCGTAACGGAGAGGTTCCCATTTATGAACCGCACCTGGATGTGCTTTTTGAGCGAAATATAAGAGCAAATCGTTTATCATTTACCACCAATCTGGAAGAAGGAATTAAGGATGCTGAGATTATCTTTTTGGCCTTGCCTACACCTCCCGGAGAAGATGGTTCTGCCGACTTGAGATACATTTTAGGTGTTGCAGATGAGTTGGGAAAATTATTGAAAGATTATAAAGTAATTGTAGATAAAAGTACGGTTCCGGTTGGAACTGCTGAGAAAGTACATGCGGCTGTTGCAAAGCATGCAACCGTTCCTTTTGACGTGGTTTCCAACCCTGAATTCCTGAGAGAAGGTTATGCTGTAGATGATTTCATGAAACCGGATCGGGTGGTTTTGGGAACTTCCTCCGAACGGGCTGAACAACTCATGGAACAATTGTATAAACCATTCGTTCGTCAGGGAAATCCGATCATTTTTATGGATGAAAAATCTGCTGAGTTGACAAAATATGCAGCGAATGCATTTTTAGCGACCAAGATTACTTTTATGAATGAAATTGCCAACTTCTGCGAATTGGTGGGTGCCGATGTAGACAAAGTACGCATCGGAATTGGTGCGGATGAACGTATCGGCAAACGCTTTTTGTTTCCGGGGATCGGCTACGGAGGTTCCTGTTTCCCGAAAGATGTCCAGGCATTGGTGAATTCCGGGCTTGAAAATAATTACACATTTGAGATCATTAAAGCAGTCATGGAAGTGAATGAATCCCAAAAAACCATTCTTTTTCCGAAAATGAAGAATTTCTTCAGAGGAGATCTTGAAGGAAAGAAAATCGCGTTGTGGGGACTTGCATTCAAACCGGATACGGATGATATTCGTGAGGCACCGGCTTTGTATATGATCGATGAACTGGTAAAAGCAGGCGCAAAAATAACAGCGTACGACCCGGAAGCAATGAAAAATGTGAAGGGAGTCATTGGAGATAAGATCTCTTTCGCAGAGAACGAGTACGATGCGTTGAAAGATGCGGATGCCTTATTGATTTGTACCGAATGGGGTGTTTTCAGAAACCCTGATTTTGATAAAATGAAGTCCCTGATGAAAGATTCCGTTATCTTCGATGGAAGGAATTTGTTCGAGATTTCCGAAATGAATAAAAATGGATTCTACTATAGTTCAATTGGTAGGTCCGTAGTATCGAAATAACATGAATACAGGCAGAAAACGCATATTGATTACCGGTGCTGCCGGATTTTTGGGCTCACATTTGTGTGATCGTTTTGTCAAGGATGATTATCATGTCATTGCAATGGATAACCTCATTACCGGTCGCTTAAAAAATATCGAGCACTTATTCCAACTGGAGAACTTTGAATTCTATAATCATGATGTATGCAAGTTCATTCATGTACCCGGAAATCTGGATTACATCCTTCATTTCGCATCACCGGCAAGCCCGATCGATTACCTGAAAATCCCCATCCAGACATTGAAAGTAGGATCTTTGGGAATTCACAATTGTTTAGGACTGGCACGCGTAAAACATGCACGCGTATTGATCGCAAGTACTTCTGAAATTTACGGTGATCCGACAGTTCATCCGCAAACAGAAGACTATTGGGGAAATGTGAACCCGGTAGGGCCGAGAGGTGTATATGATGAAGCAAAACGCTTCCAGGAAGCGATTACCATGGCATATCACACCTTTCATGGGGTTGAAACACGTATTGTACGTATTTTTAATACGTATGGTCCACGAATGCGTTTGAACGACGGGCGTGTGCTTCCTGCATTTATCGGGCAGGCATTGCGGGGAGAAGACTTAACGGTTTTCGGAGACGGATCACAAACGCGTTCCTTTTGTTATGTAGATGACCTGGTAGAAGGTATTGTTCGTTTGTTGCACAGTGATTGTTCGGATCCGGTGAACATAGGAAACCCAGATGAAATTACGATCAGTCAATTTGCAGAAGAGATTATCAAACTGACCGGGACAACACAAAAAGTGGTGTACAAGGATTTACCGGTCGATGATCCGAAACAACGTCAGCCAGATATTACCAAAGCCAAAAAATTGTTGGGTTGGGAACCGAAGATTGACCGTGCTGAAGGTTTGAAACGGACCTATGCATATTTTAAGAGTTTAACCAAAGAAGAATTGTACCAATCGGACCACATTGATTTCGAAAAGTACATTGTTCGATAACTGATAATTGAAATTGATAATTGAAAAGAGTCCGATTTGTTATATTCGATCATCTTTTCAAATCCGTATCAATTTCAATTGTCCATTTTCAATTTAAAAGATGAATTATTTCGCACACGAAACTGCAGTTGTAGATCCCGGATGTACGATCGGTGATGGAACCAAGATCTGGCATTTTTCACATATCATGCCGAATTGTGTAATCGGTGAAAAATGCAATATCGGTCAGAACGTAGTTGTTTCGCCGGAAGTGATCCTGGGAAATAATGTGAAAATCCAGAATAACGTATCGATTTATACCGGCGTGATCTGTGAAGACGATGTGTTTTTGGGCCCGTCGATGGTTTTCACGAATGTGATGAACCCGCGTTCTGCCGTAAATAGGAGAGATCAGTATTCCAAAACGGTTGTAAGAAAAGGAGCTTCTATCGGGGCGAATGCAACAATTGTTTGCGGAAATGATATCGGAGAATACGCATTCATCGGTGCCGGATCTGTTGTTACAAAAGAAGTTCCGGCTTATGCATTGGTGGTAGGGAACCCTGCACGACAAATTGGCTGGATGAGTGCTTTTGGCCACCGTCTGACTTTTGATGAAAATGGATTTGCGGTTTGCCCTGAGAGTAAGGAACGTTACCAGTTAATAGAGAATCGGGTTAAATCTGTCTGAAAAGCAGCAAATTTCATTATTTTTGCGCCTCAAATCGAGACCAAAAGTTAGTGATTATATCAAACCAATGAATATGATACCAGAAAATCAAAAAGTAAAATTTGCCGTTCTTGGCGCAGGACATATCGGTAAAAGACATGCTGAAATGGTCCGGAGAGACCCGGAAGCAGAATTGGTCGCGATGATCGATATTCGTTCTATGGAAGAATGTGCAGCGGCAGATTTCAATGTTCCTTTCTTTAGTACATTGGAAGAATTGCTGGCTTCTGGTATCGAATTCGATGTCTTGAATGTATGTACTCCCAATGGTTTACATGCAGAACAGGCATTGGCAGCATTGGAAAACAAAAAACACGTGGTAGTGGAAAAACCAATGGGTTTGACCAAAGATCAGTGCGAAAAAGTGATCTTCAAATCGCTGCAGCAATCCAGACAGGTGTTCTGTGTAATGCAAAACCGTTATTCCCCTCCAAGTGAATGGATCAAGGATTTGATAGAAAATAAAGTATTGGGAGATATTTTCATGGTCCAGTTGAATTGTTACTGGAACCGTGATGAGCGCTATTACAAAGCAGGAGGCTGGAAAGGTACTAAGGATTTGGATGGTGGAACTTTGTTTACCCAATTCTCTCACTTTATCGACATCATGTATTGGTTGTTCGGAGATATCGATAATATCCAGGGAAAATTTGCGGATTTTACGCACAAAGATTCTACTGCTTTTGAAGATTCCGGTTTCGTGAGCTTTGATTTTATCAATGGTGGAATGGGATGTATTAATTACTCTACCGCAGTTGCTGACCGCAACCTGGAAAGTTCCATGACAATTGTCGGAAAGAACGGGAGTGTAAAGATCGGCGGGCAGTATATGAATGAAGTGGAAGTGTGTAATATTCCGGGGTATGAAATGCCGGAACTGGCACCTACAAATCCCGGAAATGATTACGGAGCATATAAAGGTTCCGCAGCAAATCACCATTACGTGATTACAAACGTTATCGATACATTAAAAGGAAGAACTTCCGCTACGACCAATGCCCTGGAAGGCTTGAAAGTAGTAGAGATTATTGAACGCATTTATAAAGTACGAAATGAGCAACTTAATTTACAATAAATTAGTAGGAAAGGAAGCGAAACTTGCAGTAATTGGTTTGGGGTATGTAGGACTTCCTATTGCCCTGGAATTTGCAAAAAAGATCCGCGTTGTCGGATTTGATATCAACCAGGGACGTGTCGATATGATGCGTAATCAAAAAGACCCGAGTAATGAGCTCACATCTGAGGATTTTGAAGGGTGTGATATTCATTTTACAGCAGATATTAATGACCTGAAAGACGTTCAGTTTTTTATTGTTGCCGTTCCGACTCCGATAGACGACGCAAACCTTCCGGACCTGCGTCCGCTTTTGGGAGCATCCAAAACAGTTGCACAAGTACTGAAAAAAGGAGATTACGTGGTTTTTGAATCAACAGTATATCCGGGTTGTACGGAGGAAGATTGTATCCCGGTACTGGAAGAAATTTCTGGATTGAAGTTCAAAGACGATTTCAAAGTAGGGTATTCACCGGAGCGCATTAACCCGGGAGACAAAGAACATACCCTTCAGAATGTGGTAAAGGTGGTCTCGGGATGTTGCGAAGAGTCTTTGGAGGAAATTGCAAAAACCTACGAATTGGTTGTTGGAGCGGGAGTTCATCGTGCTGCTTCGATTAAAGTTGCAGAGGCTGCCAAGATCATTGAAAATACCCAGCGCGACGTAAATATCGCTTTGATCAACGAGTTGTCGATCATCTTTAACCGTTTGGGAATCAATACCTACGATGTGTTGGAAGCAGCTGGAACAAAATGGAATTTCCTTCGTTTTTCTCCGGGATTGGTTGGTGGACATTGCATTGGTGTCGATCCGTATTATTTGACACACAAGGCACAGCAAGCCGGTTATCATGCAAAAATTATCACCAGTGGCCGTTACGTGAATGATTCTATGGGCTTCTATATAGGGAAACAGACCGTTAAGAAAATCATTGCCCAGGGAAAACACATCCAGGATGCGAAAGTGTTGGTGATGGGAGCAACTTTCAAAGAAGATGTTTCCGATATCCGTAATTCGAAAGTAATTGATGTGGTCAACGAATTGAAATCATTCCAGGTAAAAGTAGATTTGGTAGATCCGCATGCTTCTTCGGAAGAAATGGAGCACGAATACGGAGTAGGGTTGGTTGAAATCGGTAAGAATTACGATGCAATTATTATAGCAGTAAACCATAAATCCTATAAAAACCTGGATGAAAACTATTTCAAATCACTGATGAAAGACAACCAGGGAGTCTTCGTGGATATCAAGGGAATCTATAAAGGAAAGATCAGGGAATTAGAATATTGGAGTTTATAATTAGTTCAAATGTTCAAATGGAATTGTTTAAACACTTTGAACTTCTTTGAATTTTGACTTTTTAAACCATAGAACAATTCTTGTGTTAAAATAAAAACGGCTTGTCCGTTTTTTTTATTTTGTCCCGGTTTTGTCCCTGTAATATAAAGCAACGTTAACCTACTTTTGAAGTTTATCATTCTAAAAGTACAGAACAATGGTATTCAAGAGTCTCTCCAAATCGATTAAATTATGGACCTTACTGATCACAGCAGTTCCGTTCACGGGGTTGTCCCAGTGTAACTGGAATGCTGTTTTCTATGATTCTTTTGAATATACTACTGCTATCCCATATATCCTTCCAGGAACGACTTACCAGAATACACCCCAAACGTTTGCGGGTTGCGTAAGAACAGGGACCAGGGGAATGTACCTGAACTTTGTTAACGGCTTTACCGGATTGGTTTATTCCCAAACCTTCAATACATTGTGTATCGGACAAAATTACCGGTTTAGTTTTTCTACCCGGGATGCGTTTACGAGTGTGAATGATTTGACCATTCATGTAAAAGATCCTTCCGGAAATATCATTGTTACACAAAACATACTCAACAACAGCGTTTGGAATGATGTGACAATGACTGCTTTTACCGCCACCACAACAAGTGTTGTTTTTGAGATAATAACAAATTCACCGGGAGGAAACGGGAATGATGCCGGTTTTGATGATTTGAAATTATGGCAATGTCAACCGGTTCCGTTGATTTTCAATCACAATGTTTGTATGGGAGCACCCGGAATTGACGCTTACAATTTCTTCTCAACGAATTTATCCCAAAGCGGGATTTGGACTGGACCTTCTACCTTAACGAACGGGTACCAGGGAACGTTTACGCCAGGTACAAATACCAATGGTGTATATACATACACGATCGATGGTGCTGCAGGTTGTGCCGATTCCACCGCGCAAGTAACCATTTCCTATTTAAATACCCCGATCCTGAACCCGATCGCAAACGTACAGGCATGTCAATCGTATGTTTTACCTGCGATTACAGGTTCAAATCTTGCGGGAAATGAACAGTATTATTCGGGTCCCGGCGGAACAGGAACAATATTTAATGCAGGACAGACAATTACAACCTCCCAAACACTGTACGCATATGGAGGAGCAACGGGCTGTTCGGATGAAGAATCATTTACTGTTACGATTTCTCAACCGCTTTCGGCCGGATTTGACAATGGAGCATATTACTGTGGGCCCGGTCCGGCAGTGAATTTGAACAGTTTCTTGTCGTCAGGAGCTGCAACCAGCGGAACCTGGAGTGAGACAACAAGTCCTTCATCGGGGAATTTAAATGCAGGGACAGGAGTTTTCAATACGACAGGCTTAAATCCCGGAACGTATACCTTCAATTATTTCGTGCCTGCAAATGGAGGTTGCGCCCCGGATAACGCTGTATTTACGATTTCGATTGGCAATATTCCATCCGTGAACCTGGGACCGGATACTACTTTATGTACCGGGCAAAGTATTACATTGAATGCAGCGACTTCCGGGCCGTATGATTCATACAAATGGAACAATAACTCAACAGCTCCAACCCGGTTTGTTACCAGCCCGGGAACATACAGTGTGAAAGTCGGAAAACTGGGAAGCAACCAGATTGTGAACGGCGATTTTGAAGCAGGAAATACCGGGTTCACGACTGGTTATACCATTGGAACAGGAGGAACATGGGGGCCTGTTTCCGTTCCCGGAACGTATGTTATTTCGAATTCTGCCTTCGCAGCACATAGCAATTTCACTCCCTGTACCGATCATACTCCGGCTCCCGGAACGCAAATGATGGTGGTAAACGGGGCATCTACCCCCGGAGTTAATGTTTGGTGTCAGAATGTACCTGTTCAATCAAACACAGATTATCAATTCGGGGCTTGGGTTTCTAATGCATCAAATGATCCGAGTGTAGCACAGTTGCAATTTACCATTAGCGGATCTTCACTCGGTCCGGTCTTTTCAACACCAACAATCGGATGCAGCTGGCAGCAGTATTTCCAGGTATGGAATTCAGGCTTGAACAGTTCTGTTCAGATTTGTATCACGAACCAGAACTCAAACGGAGGAGGAAACGACTTTTTACTGGATGACATTACATTTAAGCCGATCTGTTACTCGTATGATACGGTTGTTGTTACATACAGCACTTTCCCGGTTGTAAATCTTGGCCCGGATACTACACTTTGTGAAGGTTCAACTTTAACGCTGGATGCACAAAATCCGGGTTGTACTTATTTGTGGAACGACGGTACAACGAATCAGACCTTGGATGTAATTGCCTCGGGAACATACCAGGTCACCGTAAAAAATGCAGCACAATGTGCTAAAACAGATGCAATCACGATCACCTTTGAGGATCAGAAACATGCCGGAAACGATAGTTTGGCAGTTTGGTGTGAAACACATGGTGTAGTGGATTTGAATAACCTGCTTGCTGCCGGAAGTACAACTGGTGGGATTTGGTCGGATGTAAATAATGGACTTGGGGCGAGTTTGACAACTACCGGACAATTAACAGTAAACGGAGCAATCGGATTGAATCTTTTGGAATACGTCGTGTTCGGAACGTATTGTCCGAATGATACCAGTAGGTTCCAGATCCAGGTAAACAGCCAGCCGATCGGAGTAAATCAAACCAATTTGCATTTATGTAATTCTTCCGGTTCAACGGTCGATCTGGATCAATATACAACCGGGGTTTTCCAGACAGTGACACCTTATTGGACAGAAACTTCCGCATTTTCAACGAATCAGTTTGATGCACCGACCGGTGTTTTGGACTTATCACTTTTGGCGAACGGGAATTATGAATTTTCTTATGTCCTGCCTGCAGACACGATGTGTATAAATGATACGGTAAAGGTGAATATTCAGATTACGGAAAACCCGATCATTGCTTTTTCCTCCGATGTAATTAAGGGTTGCTTCCCCTTGGACGTACAGTTTATCAATGAAAGTACGGCGAACCCGGGATCAGTTGTGACCTGGGATTTAGGCGACGGGACAACTTCTTCCAGCAATGCAATTGTAAATCATCAATATACCGGGATTGACTGTTTTGATGTCACATTAACCATTACAGCAGATAATTTGTGCACGACAACCAAGACCATTACTGATATGATTTGCGTGGATCCGTTACCGGTTGCGAGTTTCAATTACAATCCGCAGCAGGTTTTCTCTATTGATCCGACAACCAATTTTGAAAACACTTCGTTGTTCAACGATCAGAATTTCTGGAATTTTGACGATGGGACCGTTTCAGAAGAAATAAGCCCGACTCACCAGTTCCCAATCGGGCAGATCGGAAACTACAATGTGGAATTGATTGTCGTTTCAGACCAGGGTTGCAGGGATACAACGTACAGAATTGTTGTTGTGAAAGATCAGATGATCATTTATGTGCCAAATGCCTTCACTCCTGACGGTGATGAACACAACAATATTTTCCTTCCGATCATGACAGCCGGGTTTTCACCGGCAACTTATGAGTTCTATATCTACAATCGCTGGGGAGAATTGGTTTTCGAATCGAAAGACACGCAAGTTGGTTGGGATGGAACCTATATGGGAACTATGTCTCAAACAGGTATTTACACCTGGCTGATCCGTTTCAAAGACGATGATAACGACGAAAAATTTGAATTTTCCGGGCATTTGAATTTGATGAAGTAGGGAGGCTTTCCACTCCATGTGAGATGTTTAATCAAAGGTTACTACAGCAAACTCAAAACTAAGTGTAACGAAATGTACATCAGTGTGGCTATTTCTTAGCTAAAACAGTGCTTTTATTTATTCAGTCCGTTTTACAATCTGGAAAGTGAAATTTTCCCTGTTTTCTCTAAGAAGGAAATAGTTTACATTTGTATTTATTACCCCAGAAGAAAAATAAATTGAAACAAACTTACCTGATTCTCATCGTCTTTTCGTGTCTGCTTACTTCGGTTTCTTTTGGGGCTAAGTTAAGTGCGAAGCAAGGTGTGGAAAAAATCATTTCCGAGCACCAGGCCAGGGGAACGTCTTATGTTAAGCTATTTGAAAATTACAGCGGTGCAGATTTTTTAAGTCGCCTGGAATGGGACCGTTTCTTAAAAAAGCTTTGCCGGGATGAGCGGGTTACCTCAATGGCAGATTATCCTGAGTTGTGTTTCACTATCGGTAAGCGAATGAGTGATGGCGAGCGCTACAGGGAAGGATACTATTTTCTATACATTACCCTGCGTGAGGAAAAAGCTGTTTATACATCAAAAAAAACGTACTTAGGTGATTTTCATGCAGTTTTAGGGCATGTTTACTACTTTTTTCGCCGTTTTGATTTGTCGGAAAAACACTTGAAATTGGCCTTACACCATCCGGGACTTCCGGAAGAGAGTAAAATTACCGTTTATAATACCCTGAGTTTAATATACCGCGAAAAGCAGGACACCAAAACATCCGAGTTCTATCTTCAAAAAGCTTACAACGAAGCAGTGAGATTTAAAAACGAAGCCTGGATCGGTATTTTGTCCGGAAACCTGGGATATATTGCACTGCAGAACAAAGAGAATGGAAAAGCAAGGAAACTGATTGAAAGAGATTATGAAATCAGTGCAAAAAACAAACAGATAGGAAGCCAAATGAATGCATTGGCTCTTTTGATTGAACTGGATCTGCTGGAAAATAAGATTGCTTCGTCAACGGCCAAAATGAACCTGTTCGACAGCCTGATGGTTCATGAAACAGATTCACAATTGCGGGGAATCCTGTACCGGACGAAATTCAATTATTACGAGAAGCTTGGGAAGTTTGAGCAAGCATTAACCAACTATAAGAAATACATTTCGTTTAAAGAGGTCAATGACGAAAAGAGACAGTTTCTGAATATTCAGAATGCGGAATTCCAGATTGAGTTTGAAAAGAAACAAGGAGAGAATATTGTTTACAAAGAGAAACAAAAACAAGGCAACCTGGTTATCACCGGACTCTTTGTTATTTGCCTTATTCTCGGGTTTACCGGTTTTATCATTATCAAACAAATCCAGCGCAAACGATTCCAGGATAAAGAATTATTGACTTTGCGTGCTCAAAAGATGGAAGACGAACTACATGCAACGGAACGGGAAATGCGTGCACTCCTTTCGACCATGTTTGATAAGAACAAGGTGATCTTTGAGTTGCAGGAACAGGTTGAAGCTTTTGAAAAAAATCAACACTCCCAAACAGATTTGGAGAAGCAAACGATGTTAAACGATCTCCAATCGTTCTCATTGCTGACAGAAAATGATTGGATCGAGTTCAAAAGGCTCTTTGAGAAATTGAATCCGGGGTTCTTTGATTTCTTCCAGGATAAATTTCCGGAAATAACTGCAGCGGAAATCCGGTTGGCGGCGTTAATCAAACTGAATTTGTCAAATTTGGAGATGGCACGAACACTTGCGATTTCTCCGGACTCGGTCAGAAAAACCAATCTGCGGCTCCGAAAAAAATTGGGTATCGAATCTTTAGACGATTTAGCTCGATTTATCAAGGCGATTTAGTTGAATTTATCATACTTGAAACCACTATCGTTAAGGATTTAACGGAATGTTGATTGTCCCTTTTTTGTCTCACTAATCATTTAGTAAAGAAACGGGGTTCTTCATAAGTTAGCCTAAAAATAAACTTATCATAATCTTATGAAAAAACTTAAGACTTTAAAAATGAGGAATCGAATGATTTCAAGAAATCTCACCTTGGGAATCTTGATGTCTATGGGTTCTTTGCTTTCTTTTGCGCAGACAGTAACAACAAGTCTTGCCACAGGAACAAACACTTCCGATCAAATGCCGATCTATGGTAACTACGGTTACAATTATTCTCAGCAAATTTACCTGGCATCCGATTTCGCTCCTGCAGTGCAAGGAACTCCAAGTTTGATCACCAAAGTACGATTTTTCTATGTTTCGGGGAACTTAACACTCTCAACCGCATGGAATATCTACATGGGAACAACGGCAAATACTAGTTTTGCCTCGACTACTTCCTGGATTCCAGTGGCAAGTATGACTCAAGTGTTTTCTGGGAACGTAACCGCGCCTGCAGCAAACAGTTGGATGGAAATTACATTGAACACTCCCTTTCTTTGGGACGGTGTGAGCAATGTAGTTCTTGCTATTGATGAAAATACTCCAAGCTGGTCAACAGTTACCTGGCGTAATCATGCAACAGGAGCTAACCGTTCTATGTTGTACCGTAGTGACAGTAACAACCCGGACCCGGCTGCTCCTCCAACAGCATCCGCACGTTACAGCTATGTTGCGCAGACACAATTTGTGCATTCAACAACAGGTCCTTGTTCAGGTACTCCGGCACATGCAAATGCAGTAACTTCTGCTTCAAGTGTTTGTTCAAACGTTGGGACTCAGGTTAATCTTTCGTTAAGCGGATTACCATTTTTGAGCGGATACAGCTATCAGTGGGAATATAATGACGGTTCAGGATGGCAAACCTTTGCAAATTCGGATACTTCCGTTTATGCAACAGTACCGACTACAACCATGAACATTCGTGCACTAGTTACATGTGATAACTCCGGAATGACAGATACTTCTGAAGAAACAACGGTTACTTACAATGTTGCTCCGACACTTTCTACTAATGAAACTGCTGTTGCTTATTGTACCGGAAGTCCCGTAGAACTTATCGCCAGTGGTGCTGATACATATGCATGGACACCTGCGACAGGATTGAACGTAACGAATAACGATACTGTTATGGCAAATCCGGCAAACCCGACTACTTATTCTGTAGTTGGTACGGATTTAGCTGGCTGTAAAGACACTGTTACCGTAGTTGTATCACCGCTTAACAAAATTACAAAGTCGGCAGTTTACGCTCCGACAACACTTTGTACACCGGGAACACCGGTAACCATTACTTCTGCTGCTTCACCGGCTACAATTGCTGGCGGAAGTACTTATGAATATAAGTTTATTGGTGCAGACGGAGCAATTTTACAAGACTGGAGTGCTTCCAACACATATAACTTTACACCGGCGGCTGACAGCATTTACAAAGTGTATACAGACTTCCGATCAAACGCTTGTACGGATGATGTTGACTCCGTCCTTACTACGATTGTTGTTGGGTTCGGAGCTGATGTTTCAGTAATCGATTACGACTGTATCAATTTAGGAGGAACAGTTTCTTTAGCATCTGCTTTTGGTCAAACAACCGTTGATACAGTGTATACCAACCCATTTGCCAATTTGGCAACGGATGCAGCTAATATTACATTTACAGGTGCGGGTACAATCAGCGGTGGTAGAGGAATTTTGACACCTTCTGCTACCGGTTCATCAGGTTCTATAACAATTACTGATCCTGCTTTCCATCCAGGAACGAATAATGCCATGACTTTATCATTTAAAATGACTGCGGATCAACCGATTAACGTTTATGGAACAGGTGGAGCCGATGGAATCTCTTATTCTTTCGGGGACGATGTTTCATTGACAGGTCATCAAAATGGTAGCGGTTCCAAATTGCGTTTATCTTTTGATGCAGCAGGAAACTCTCCGAATCAGCCTGGAATCTACCTGGTATACGGATTCACAGGCGGGCTAACTTCAACAGGAGTTACTCCCACCGGTGGAACAACATTGTTCTACACTTCGGATGTAAGTTCATGGAAATTGAAAACAGACGCCCAGGTAGTATTTACAATTGATGTTTCCGGAAAAGCTTCGTTAACAATTGATGGAGCGCCTATTTTCTCAAACATTCAAATGCCGGCTGCTTATATGAATGCAAACACAAGTACATGGAAACAAGTATTTGGTGCAACAACCGGAGGAGATGCAATGAGACAAGCTATTTCCAATGTACAGATCACAACTCCTTCATTCGAGGTGGCATTGACTCCGACAACGGTAACTCCGTCAAGCTGGCAATCAGCAATGAGTTTCACAAACATTCAGCCTGGAACTTATGATGTGTGGATGAGCAGTACGGGATCCGCATCTTGTGCTAAGATGATCGAAACAGTGGAGATCGTAAACACAAATCCATTGGTATTATTGGGTAACGACACTACCATCTGTGAAGGTGAATCATTGACTTTGGATGCTGGTAACGCGGGTGCAACATACGTTTGGAGTAACTCTCAAATCACCACGCAAACACGTGTTGTAACACAAGCTGGCCCGTACGTTGTGAACGTTACCGCTCCTAACGGATGTGTTGGAGTAGGTTCGATTAATGTAGACGTAATGGGAGCTCCTACAGCTTCAACGATTTACGTTGAGAATAATATGCCGACATATACATTTACTATCCTGAATCCACAAAATGCGGATCAGTATTCATGGGATTTCGGTGATGGAACAACGATTGCGAATGCACCGGGAACAGTGACACATACTTATACAACGGCTGGTCCAAGAATGGTATCGGTTACTTTGACTAACGAATGTGGAACTGAAACAGTGATTACAACAATTGTAGTAACAAGTACGGCAGGTATTGAAACGAATGCTATTGAAGGCTTAAGTGTATATCCGAATCCGGCAAGCGAGCGTGTAGTTGTTGAATTACCAACTGATGCAATGGCTACAGGATCCGTATTCAATACAACTGGATCTTTAGTAAGAACAATCGACAGCTTTACAGCTAAAACTGAAGTATCTGTTGCTGACTGGACACCGGGAGTTTATTTCCTGCATATTCAAAGCGAAGAAAAAACAAGTGTTATTAAGTTAGTAGTAGAATAATAAACGAGTTGAACGCAATTATCGAATGGAGTAATTGTTCGGTAATTTTTTAGGTATAATCTCAGTTTTAAGAAAGGTGGTCTGTAATTACGGACCACCTTTTTTGTTTTTGTCAAACCTCAATCCCCATAATATATACGTCATCCACCTGACAGAATGGAGGAAATGAAGTGGAAAATGGGATTATATCCTCATTCCCGCTCTCATTTTCATTCCGATTCGTTATTTTTACTCCTTGTATGACAACACAGAAACACATACTGGTAACGGGCGGCGCAGGATTTATCGGTTCCCATTTGGTGCGCCTCCTGGTAAATAAATACCCGTCTTACCAGATCGTAACTTTTGATTCGCTGACTTATGCCGGAAACCTGTCCAATTTGAAGGACGTAATGGATGCAAAAAACCATACTTTTTTCAAAGGGGACATTACTTCTGAACAAGACGTAAAGGAAGCCTTCGAGAAGCACGGGATTACGGATATTATTCATTTGGCAGCTGAATCGCATGTGGACCGTTCTATTGAAGGACCGATGGAATTTGTACATACAAATGTTGTCGGAACGGTTAACCTGATGAACCAGGCAAGAACTTACTGGAAGAATCTGGAAGGTCATATTTTTTACCACGTTTCTACGGATGAGGTTTTCGGATCATTGGGAGATGAGGGATTCTTTACGGAAACAACCCCGTATGACCCGCGAAGCCCGTATTCCGCTTCAAAAGCTGCTTCAGATCACTTTGTTTCTGCTTATTATCATACCTACGGTTTTCCCGTCAAACGCTCGAATTGTTCCAACAATTACGGAAGCAATCACCACCCGGAAAAGCTGATTCCCTTAATGATCAATAATATTCTGAACAAGAAACCTTTGCCTGTTTACGGCGAAGGGATCAATGTAAGAGACTGGTTGTGGGTTGAAGACCATGCCCGTGCAATTGATGTGATCTTTCACCACGGAGAAATCGGTTGCAATTACAATATCGGTGGTTGGAATGAATGGAGGAATATTGACCTGATTCATGAATTGTGCAAGATTATGGACCAGGAATTGGGGCGCAAAGAAGGCGAAAGTGCTGAATTGATTACCTATGTTAAAGATCGTGCAGGCCACGATTTACGCTATGCAATCGATGCAACGAAATTGTTCGATGAATTGGGGTGGAAACCAAGTATTACCTTTGAAGAAGGTCTTAGAAATACGGTCATTTGGTACCTGAATAACCAGGATTGGGTAAAGGAAGTAACTTCGGGAGCTTACCAGGACTATTATAAGAACATGTACAACCAGCGTTAGCATGGGGTTATTTGATGCCTTTAAGCGACAAAAGAAAGAAGCTGCCAAGCTGGGCGAAGCCTTGCGCGTGGACATTCACAGCCATTTGCTTCCCGGGATCGATGATGGAGCGCCGACTATGGACCATACGATCGGGATGCTCCGAAAGTTCGAGGAGCTGGGATACCAAAAATTGATCTTCACTCCGCACATCATGTCGGGAGTGTACGATAATACTTCTGAGATTATTTTACAAAAACTGGAAGAAGTCCGGAATGTAAGCCGGGAATTGGGACTCCATTTAACATTTGAAGCTTCTGCAGAATATTATTTCGATGAAACCTTATTTGAGCGGGTCCGCAAAAAGGATTTGCTGCCGTTTCATGGGAATCATATTTTATTTGAATTTTCGTTCAGGAACGAGCCATCACAGATCGAAGATATTGTTTTCAGTTTGAAATCAGCCGGCTACCAGCCGGTATTGGCCCATTTTGAACGGTATTTGTATTTTCATCCTTCCATTGATGTTGCGCGTTCTTTAAGGGAGCGTGGCTGTTTCATCCAGGTCAACCTGAATTCCTTCACCGGTCATTACGGTCCGGATGTGAAGAACCAGTCCATTCGCTTGTTAAAAGCCGGTTTGATTGATATTTTGGGAAGTGATTGCCACCGCATTCAGCATTTGGAATTGCTGGAAAGTTCTTTAAATCAATCTGTTTTTCATGAATTGGCGGAACTGGAAGTCAAGAATCCACTGTTTCTTTAAATACGATTCTACCTTTTTACCATTGCCGTAAAAAGGTAGAGCCAAAAAGGTCTAGGCGCGGTAAACCAATCGACCTGTTAGCAGGTCATGGCAGAATTTACCATAAACTCGTCGTACCTCCTCAAACAGTATGGTAAATTTTTCAGCCATTTACTGCACAGGTACCCGATCTTGTTCACCAATGCGCCGGAAAGGGATCCTCTCAGTTGATTAAAATTTCAGTTTTCGAAAAACAAATCTTTTCAATCGAAGTCGGAATTGGTTTTCCCCTGGAGGGGGATTAAGGGGGAGGATAAAGTGATGAAATAATTTGCTGACGGAACGAATCGTTATTTGTTAAAATTTCCTTGGAAAGTTCATTTTTTTGATCTAATTTTTCAGGTAATTCCAAAAAAGTATTGCCACAGAAATAGTTGTTTATACACATGTAAAAAAAACTACAGTTATGGAAAATTACCTCGGAATGGGCGTAGGAATTATTGCAATCGTAACCGCCTTCTTAGTACGTTCAGCAGTTCTTTTTAAAACTTCATTGAGCATCACGATCATCTGTTTAATTGTGGCTTTGACCAATGGATTCGAACAAGATCCTTCATTGGATATGATTTGCTTTACGTTGATCGGCATTATTGCCTTAGGGTATGTGATTTCCCTGCTTTCGGAAAAAATCAGGAAGATAGCACCATATTTTGTAGGATTATTAGCCCTGATCCCGATTGGTGCAAAGGCAACTTACCAGGGCTTTGAGGTCGACTGGACCATGGAAGTGGCGGTGTTTGCAATTATCGGTTCTTTAATCCCGCTTTTTGCCAAAATAAAAGACTGGTTTGCAGTTCGTTGGTTCGGTGCCGACGGAGCCGAGTTTAATACAGCCGTTTCCCTGGTATTTTTGGGAATTTTTGTCTTTGCAGCATCCTTCATGGTATCTACTTTCGGAGTGATCTTACTGGCGACCGGATATTTTTCGACTAACCTGGCTTTACGTTCAAATAATGGCTTGCAATTAGGGATTTTGCTTTTTGCAATTGCCTGGATTTTCTTCTCGCTAAACTCCCTGGACGGAATTTCGGATTCACTTCTCAAAGGAAACTTATGGATGGGGATTTTGGCAGGTTTGGGCTCGCTTTGGGCATGTAAATCCATTAAAAGAGAGAAAGCCCGTGTTTTCCTGAGTTTGTTCCTTCCCGTATTAATTATCGGAATTTTGGTGTGTTTCGGGTTGGTCAATGAAAACTTCGGGGGAATGCCGACATACCTGGGTGCGATTATCGGTTCTTCCCTGGCATTGGCATTGGTTGAGTCCGCCCCGACAGACTATGCGAAACCTTTCCAGGGAATGCTGTTACCATTGATCCTGATTGGTTTTACACATCCGGTCGACACCTGTCTTCAACGTGAAAAATTAAAAATTGAAACATTGTTGGCAGATGCCGACAATACATCCGGTCAAAGTTCCGATAAAAAGGACATGATGGATATGCCGGCGATTGCTCTTACTGATGGGGATGCAGGAGAATGGGAAAGCGTTGCAGCGAACTCAAAACTGGAGTTTGAAATTGGTCCGGCTGCCAGCAGAACTTCCGGTGCAATTAAGGACTTTCATGTTAATCTTCAATTGGATAAGGCCGGAGTATTGAAAAACCTGAGTGTGCAAATGAAAAGTGAAAGCTTGACGACCTTCAATGATATCCGGGACGAATCGGTGTTAAGCGACGAATTTATCCAAAGTGAGAAACATCCGGAAATTACCTTCCAATCCAAAAAAATCCAGAAAATAGGAGAGGATTATAAAATTACCGGTGAACTGGAATTTGTGGGTGTGAAGGCAGAAAGTATCGTGAATTTACGTTTTGTATCGAAGGTAGATAAAGAGGGAAATGAAATCCTGGTATTTGTTGGTAAATCGGTGGTGGACAGAACAAAACACAACATGACTTCCGATTCTAAAATCGGGGATTTGGTGGATGTAACATTTGAAATTGCCGTGGCCCGATAGAAAAGTTCAAAAAGTTCAAAAGAGGTTCAGATAAATTAAATTAGAATTTGAACATTTTGGAACACTTCAAGAGAGATTAAAGGCAGAAAGTTGTATTTTTCGCATGTGAAAATGCTCCTCTTCTGTCTTTTTTTTGTTGCCTTCGGTGTTTCAGCTCAATTGTCGGATACCACATGGAACAAACGTTCTTATTGGGTTGGCGGGACCAACCTGGCATTGGGCGGAGGGAGCGTTGCTTTACTTTCAGCCGTTTGGTACAAAGAATACCCGAAATCGAAATTCCACACCTTCAATGATTCCAATGAATGGCTTTACATGGATAAATTGGGCCATGTCTATACTGCATATAAATTATCAACGGTAAACTATGCCGCCTGGCGTTGGGCAAGAATGCCTAAGAAGAAAGCTGTCTTTGTTTCGGGAGGAATTGCCTGGACCTACCAGCTTTCGGTGGAAATCCTGGACGGTTTTAGTGCGGAATGGGGTTTTTCCTGGGCAGATCTGGCAGCCAATACAGCCGGTGCCGGTTTGTTTATCGGTCAGCAACTGGCTTGGGACGAACAGCGTTTTCAGCTTAAATTCGGGTACAAACCCTCGCCGTATGCTGCTATCCGGCCAAATACGTTAGGTTCCACATTTCCGGAAAGGTTATTGAAAGATTACAATGCACAAAGTTATTGGCTCTGCGTTGCTCCCGGAACCTTTTTCAAAGAATCAAAATTCCCGAAATGGATCCAGATCGGTTTTGGATACAGCATTGATGCCAAACTGAATGGCGATTTAAATACATACACCGATCTGAATACGGGTAAAACGTATTTCGCTAAACAGGAATATGCCGTTTCCCTGGATATCGACTGGTCGCAGCTTCCCATTAAAAAACCGTGGTTAAAAAAGATGCTGAAACCTTTGAATGCGATTAAAATACCTTTCCCCGCAGTGTTTTGGAGGAATGGAGTCTGCTATTTCGGAATGTTTTAAGTAAATTGTATAAAATTTAAAATGGAAACCAAACTTTTTCAGATTGATAGTCCCAATGGGGTGATCCGGGGAAATTTCGTCTCTTGCGGAGCAGATTCCCCGATCGTGTTGATGGCATGTGGTCACAATGGGTTCTATCATTTCGGAATGTTCCCGACCATCCAGGAACATTTTGCGGAAAAAGGAATTTCTTCTATCGCATTCAATTATACGCATTGCGGTATTTCCGGAGATGGTGATTATTTCGATGATTTGGAAAGTTACAAAAAAAATTGCCGGAGACTCGAGGTGGAAGACCTGACTTTTATGGCGAAACAATTAGCAAAGAATACCTTGTTTCATCTGCCGAAACACCTGTTCTTATTGGGTCACAGCATGGGTGGTTTTTCAGCAACTTTTGCGGCAAAGGCAATTCAGGATGCAGGAATAAAACTTGACGGGATTGTACTCCTGAATTCCATGCGGACCCTGGATGTGCGAACTCCTGAGATCATGGAAGAATGGAAGGCAAACGGCGTCTATTTCCGTTCGAATATGCGCACAAAGCAGGAATTACCCCAAGGCTCGGAATTTTTAGCAGAAACCCTGGCAAGTGATACGACCTGGAACATGCAAAAGGTGGTGGAAAAAATGACAATCCCATGTTTTGTTGCTCATGCAGTAGATGATGAATCAGTTCCTTTTGAACACGGTCGGACCATTTTCTCCTGGGTGTATAAAAACAATTCCAACAATGCCTTTTTACCGATTCCGCATGCAGGGCACACATTAAATACAACCCATCCCATGAAACGCGATTCGGAAGAACTGCGGTTTTTCTGTGAACAGGTGGTAGATTGGATTGGAAAAGTATAAAAAATGTGGTAATATGACTGCTGAAGCCCATTTCAGGCATCCATCAACTCTTTTTCAATACACAAATCCGTAACCTGTCCCGCTCCCCAAAAAATACCTTAATTTTAGACATTCCATAGGTCAAGTATAGATACTGTATAGGTAGAGTATGGATACGGTATGGATATAGTATGAAAATGTTATAGAATTAACATGCGATTTTAGGGCACTTCAGCTAAATTGTTACCAATTTCGGCTACATTTTTAAGTCTTAATAGCTTGATGTCCTGATATCTTGCAGTCTGAAAAATGCCCACAAGTGTAAAGTTCCAAAGCTTAAAAATCTATGTGTTCTATGTATCTATGTGGTTAAAAAAACGAGAGCAGAGCGAAACAGCAAATTGTAGTTTGAAATCCTGTATTCGGTATTCGAATCAAATTAATAAAAGCTATGTACTCTATGTATCTATGTGGTTCAATAATAAACCACATAGAACACATAGTCAATATCAATTATACTTTCTTGAAGATCACAGTGGCAATATGCCCGCCGAAACCAAAAGTGTTACTCATTGCATATTTGATCTCCTTCGGTTTTCCTTTTCCTAATGGGAAATCATACAAATCTTTGAAATCCGGTTCGATCTCTGTAGTATTGATTGTTGGAGGAACCACTGAATCGCGGATTGCAAGGATACAGGAAATAGCTTCAACTGCTCCGGCTGCACCCAATAAGTGACCTGTCATGGATTTCGTTCCCGAAACACTCAGGTCATGTTTTTCACCGAAAACACGTTTCAAAGCAATCAACTCACTGTTATCTCCCTGTGGGGTGGATGTTGCGTGCATATTCACATAATCAATCTGGTCCGGACCAATTTCCGCATCGCGCAGCGCTTCTTCCATTCCCAGAACCGCACCGTCACCTTCCGGGTGAGTACCTGTTAAGTGGTAAGCATCAGCAGCCATTCCACCACCGACAACTTCCGCATAGATTTTCGCTCCGCGCGCCACAGCGTGTTCGTACTCTTCCAGGATGATTGCTCCCGCACCTTCGCCCATCACAAAACCATCGCGTGTTACGTCGAACGGACGGGAAGCTGTTTCGCAGGAGTCGTTGCGCTTAGATAAAGCCTGGGCTGAAGAGAATCCGCCGATCGCAGCTTCGTTGATTGCAGCTTCGGATCCACCGGTAATGATCATATTTGCTTTTCCCCACTTGATATAGTTAAAAGCATCGATCATCGCTGTATTTGAAGTAGCACAGGCAGAAACCGCACAGTAGTTGATTCCGCGCAGGCCGTACTCCATGGAAATAATTCCCGAAGCAATGTCTACCAAGATCCTTGGGATAAAGAACGGCGTGAAGCGCGGAGTTCCGTCGCCGGCACAATATTCTTTCATCTGGTCCTGGAAGGTTTGGATTCCACCGTTTCCGGATCCCCAGATTACCCCGATACGGTCGCGGTTCAATTCCTCGAAATTTATTCCTGCGTCCGCAACCGCTTCACGAACTGCAACCAATGCATATTGAGAAAAGGGATCGTACTTCCTGATTTCCTTTACATCAAAATGATCTGCGGGATTATATCCTTTCACTTCGCAGGCGAAAGTCGTTTTGAATTTGGATGTGTCAAATTTGGTAATAGGTGCAGCGCCGCTTTTACCTGCTTTCATGTTGTTCCAAAAATCCGGAACGTTATTTCCGATTGGTGTAAGGGCTCCCAATCCGGTAATTACAACTCTTCTTGTTGTCATAATAATTTGTTTCGATTAACAGTGCAAATTTAAAAACTGCAGGGACGCAATGCTTCGCGTCCCTACCATATTTTCAACTTTTATAAAAACCCGAGTTCCAGTTTTGCTTCTTCACTCATCATATCTTTATCCCATGGCGGATCGAATACAATGTTGACATGTGCTTCGGTGACTCCCTCAACGCTTTCCACTTTTTCTTTTACGTCTTTCGGAAGCGATTCCGCCACCGGGCAATTCGGAGAAGTCAGTGTCATATCAATTTCCACGACGCCTTCCTTTGAGATACGGACTTCGTAGATCAATCCCAATTCATAAATATCAACCGGAATTTCGGGGTCGAATATGGTTTTGAGTATTTCAACTATTTTATCTTCTAAATGTTCCATTTTAGTTTGCTAATGCGGACAATGCCAGTAATTTGATTTTCTTCACCATGCTAAGTAACCCGTTTGCCCGGGTTGGTGAAAGATGTTCTTGTAATCCGATGTCTGAAATGAAATGAAGATCACTTTTTACAATGTCTTCCGGTGTTTCGTTATCCAAAACGCGGATCAATAACCCAATAATTCCTTTGGTGATGATCGCGTCCGAGTCTGCTGTTAAATGAATTTTGTCGTTATCAATGTGTGCGTCGAGCCAAACCCTGCTCTGACAACCTTCTATCAACCGGTCGTCCGTTTTTTTGTCCGGATCGATCAATGGAAGGTCTTTTCCAAGCTCAATGATGTATTCGTATTTGTCCATCCAATCTTCGTAGATTGAAAAATCATTGATTATTTCCTGTTGCTTTTCTTCAATTGTCATAATCTTTTTAATTATCCCGGCGCTAACGCTTGGTCTTCGAAAGCGATGCTTTCTCTCCTAACCCAGCATGGAAATACTTTTCTCCACTGCTGCTATAAATTGGTCAATTTCTTCGCGGGTGTTGTAAAAAGCAAAAGATGCCCTTACTGTTCCCGGAATTTGGTAAAAATCCATTAATGGCTGCGTACAGTGATGTCCGGTTCGAACCGCAATTCCCTGTTTGTCCAGCAATGTCCCGATGTCGAAGGGGTGAATGCCGTCTACAACGAAAGAAACCACGGAAGTTTTGTTTCTTGCTGTTCCGATTAACTTAATATTTTCGAATGTTTCCAGCATTTCCTGTGCATATTCCGTCAGATCACGTTCATATTCTTCTAATTCTTTCACGTTGAACTGGTCTAAGTAATTCAAAGCTGTTCCCAAACAGATTCCTCCGGCAATGTGCGGTGTTCCTGCTTCGAATTTGAACGGTAATTCGTTGTATGTTGTGCGGTCAAAAGTGACCTTGGCAATCATATCGCCACCACCCTGGTAAGGCGGCATTTCGTCCAAAATAGCTTCTCTTCCATACAGAACTCCGATCCCTGTCGGGCCGAAAACTTTGTGTCCTGAAAACACGAAAAAGTCGCAGTTCATTGCTGTGACATCCACTTTCGTGTGTTGTACACTTTGTGCGCCGTCAATCAGTACTTTAGCTCCCACAGCATGAGCTGATTCTATGATTTGTTCCACCGGGTTGACTGTCCCCAAACTGTTTGAAATATGAGTTACCGCAACCAGTTTGGTTTTTGGTGAAAGCATGTTCTGGTATTCTTCCATCAGTATCTCACCGCGTTTATTGATGGGGATAATTTTTAGTACCAGTTTCTTGCGCTCGGCAAGCATTTGCCAGGGAACAATATTCGAATGGTGCTCCATCGCAGAAATAAGGATCTCGTCTCCGGCACTCAATAATTCTCCGAAAGAACTTGCCACGAGGTTAATTCCGTCCGTTGTTCCCTTGGTGAAGATGATTTCCTCCTTTTTACCTGCATTGATAAAACGACGGATAATTTCCCGTGCTTCTTCGTATTCGTTGGTAGCTTTCTGGCTCAAATGATGGACTCCGCGGTGAATATTCGCATTGTCCTTGCTGTAATATTGGTTAATGGCATCCAAAACCATTTGCGGTTTCTGGGATGTTGCACCGTTATCAAAATAAATGAGGTTCTTTCCGTATACCTGTTGACGTAGAGCAGGGAAGTCCTGACGAATATCACGGACATTGAATTTTCTTTTTGATGGATTTTCCATAGTACAAAGATAGTTAAATGCTATTTATACAGGTTCTAAATAAGATTAATTTCCAACCTTTTTATTTTAGCTGTATCTTAGCATTAAATTGATTACAAATGAGGGCATTATACCTATTACTGATATTGGTTGTTCTGGGCTCAGGTTGTGAAGCTTACAGGTTAAAACAACCGGCATACCTGAATTTGAATTGGAAATTTGCGTCAACAAGCAACAGCATGGGGAACGTAACTGTCAGTAAGGGATTCTTTTATTCAAAAGAATTTACGGTTTCAGGTGTGCGTGAAAAAGGTGCTCCCGTTGAGATTACGAAGAGTTTACCGGTCCAAAAAGTACAATTTTCAACGCAGGATGACCTGGGAATTTCCCTGGATGTTCCGGTTGGAGATTACACTGAATTCACACTAAAAACTTTGATCGATAAATCAAATAATCCATCCATAAGATTGGAAGGAATTTATTATAAAGGAAATCTTCCTAATCCTATGGTTATTGAATGGACTAACGTAGATGAGTTAAATTTTAAGATCTTAAATCCATTTTCTTTAAAGAAGAAAAAAGATTATAAGGTTTATATCGGCTTTGATGTAGCTAAATTGTTTGCAACGGTTCCTAGTACTTTATTAGCAGCGCCGGATATGGCGAATCAAAATGGAGTTTCTACTCTAGTAATTGATAAGGGACATAATGTTCAATTATTCAATAGAATCACTGAACAAATACCGAATGCATTGGTGTTAACCGTAGAATAAATGTCTGCAGAATATAAAGATATCATCGAAGGCTGTGCAAATTGGGAACGATCTGCACAGGAACGCTTGTATCGTTTATTCTCAAAAGACCTGTTCAAAGTGTGTAAACTCTACGGAGCAGATACACAGGACGCGGAAGACATGCTGCACGATGCATACATGCACATTTACAAGAATATCGGGTCGTATACCTTTACCGGTTCATTTGAAGGATGGTTGCGCCGGGTTACCGTGAACTGTTGTCTTCAGACATTGAGAAAAAGAAAGAATTTCGCCCAATTGGGAGATGTTCCGTTCGTAGACCAGGAAGAAACAGAACTGGAATCAGGAATCCCGTTTGCAAAAGTATTGGAGGAGATCAATCTCTTGCCTACAAAGGCGGGGCTGGTCCTCAAATTATATGCACTTGAGGGATGGTCACATTCTGAAATTGCAGAAGAGTTGGAAATTTCAGTTGGAACTTCCAAGTCACAATTAAATTATGCGCGTTCCGTGCTGAAACAAAAATTGGTTTCCTAAAGAATGTCCTTAGATAAGCTACATAACACAAACCGGGAGTTTAAAGCGCTGCAAGATTCCTTCGAGCATTGGGATACGGGTGAGCCGTCTGCTGATGTCTGGGAGAATTTGGAGACGGATTTGGCTGTTTCTGCTGTTTGGGACCGTTTGGATGAAACATTGGAAGCGAACGGAAGTCCTGCGGACAAAGCATTGGTAGAATCTTATGAAAACTGGTCACCGAATACTTCCGGAGATGGTTGGTCGAAATTGGAAGAACAGCTTTCAAGAGAGCGTGTTTGGACCCGATTGAATACAACTTTAAGTTACCCGGTTACAACGCGTGTTCCATGGATGAAAATGGCAGCAGCTTCGGTATTGTTTGTTTTCCTTGCGTTCTATACGGATCGCTTTACAGGTTCTAACGGTGAAAACTCTCATTCAGTTTCCGTTGCAATGAATTCCAATTTGGGTTCAAACAAACAAATGGATCGTAACCTGGCTTCCGCAAACGGAACTCAGAATACTCCGGGCGAAACAAATTTGGTAGCTGCACAGGAAGAAACCGAACGAGTTCTTCAGCATGTGAATGCTCCAAACAACTTGCTGGTATCGAACAATGGAACGAATCATTCGAATGATTCAAATCCGTATAACGGGAATGAAAACGAAGTTCAGAATAATCCATTGGTTGCGAATCAAAATCAGAATCGTTCAACTGAAAACACGGCTAATACCAATGAAGGCGTGAACGCAAGTGATCTGGTAGCTCTGGACCAACTTCCGGCAAGAGAAGTAAGGGCTTTTGGTGAACCGGGAACAATCGGGGACTTTGAGTTCCTGCCTTTCCAGGCTCCTTTCAGACCGAGATTCAGTGTATTGGCAGGCGGACAGTTCTCTTTTATCAATGAGAAGAACAGGGATGCCTTCTCCAGTTCACTTCCTTCCATGGGACTTGCGGCAGATGTTCAGTATCATGCATACCTGAGAAAATGGAGATTTACACAAGATCTCGGATTTAGTCAATACGCACAATCGAATGGAAGTTATGTCAACGGACGTTACACGAATTCAAGCCAAAAACTGAACACGATCCATTTGATGTCTTCCGTTGGTTATACGTTTAAAGGAGTAACCATTTCGGGAGGAATTGCAGTGAATCGCCTGTTGAACGGATACGAAGAGAACAGAACGGCTATCACGAATGTGTACAATTCAAAAAAATTACAAATTGGGGCAACTGCGGGAGTTGATTACCATTTTACACCTTTCAGAAACAAAACGGCATTGGGATTAGGCATCCAGTACCAGTTTGTTTCCAGGCTGAAAAGCGAGAATACGGTGTTTAATGACATCCAGGGTGTGAAGCTCCAAATAAAATATTCATTTTAATTTCCAACCTTTTGATAAGTGATGCATCTAAGGGGTAGAAAGATATTTATTTCGTTGTCAACTTCTCCAATGGAGTTTGAAAAATTACTACAGCTCAAACGATAACGAAATAGTCGAGGCAAGGTAGAACTGGCTTGAACAAAGGTCCGTCATTTGACGGACTTTTTTTGTTAATCCTTTACGGGTTCGCTGATAACGCAGTTTATTGAATTGTAAAGAGGTTGACAGTCTTAAAAGATCGGATACCAGCAAGTTTCTGTTTAAAATTATTCTTTTGGAAAGTGGAATTCACACATTTGTTACTATATTCGTGACCTGAAACCAATTATCTATTTACATGAAAACAACTATTCTAGCCAGCCTGCTTTTTCTTTTTGGCTTTTTAAACTTTTCCTATTCTCAAAACATCGACAGTGTTTTTTATTATAATGAAGATGGTACCAAAAGCTGGTGGTATTTGCAACCTGACGTTTTATTGTTTAAATGTCAGAACGACAGCATATATACCGGTTACCTGGATACGGTTGCTATCGATGAATTAAACTTCGGATTTGATGATTTAGGAACATTCAATGAAATCCTTATGAATAGCAATGCTACACTTGCGGATTTCATGGCACTAAAAGATTCGATCATCAATTCCGGGCAATTGAGCATTTTTGCTCCGGTTTTGACTCAGTATCCATATGATCCGAATGTTCAACAGCTTTATTATCGAACGGATGATCAAGTGTTAGTAACGTTTAATGATCCTTTAATTGATTCTTTGACTATAGATAGTTTGATGAACGAGTATAGTTTGGAATTAGTCCATCGGCCTTCTCTCAATCTAAACGATGATGTAAGCTGGACTTATATCTTCAAAATGGTCGGAAAACCGGATACTATTATGAACAGTATGATTTTGGCCAATATGCTTTATCTGTATGAACCCACACTTGTAAAAATTGCTCAACCTAATATTATTGGTGGTGAACCGATGGATTGTGAGTTAGTGGTTGAAACTTCTTTAAATCCTAATTCGACTCACGGAACCTGGCACATTGATAACAATGGAGGAGTAATCTGGAATAGTATGAATGGAACAGCCGATGCAGATGCCGATATTTGTGAGTGTTGGGAAGAAGGATTTACAGGAGAAGGAATTAAAATTGGAATTATTGATGTTGGAGGATTTGAATATGATCACCCTGATCTGGCTAATTTGGCTCCGGGTTACAATTGTATCACAAACAATGGAAGCCATTTTACAACGAATACCTATTCAGATTATGACGGACATGGGATGGCAGTTGCAGGAGTGATTGGAGCAACTCCCAATAACCATGATACAGGGGACAAAATAGCTGTAGGAGTTGCTTATAATGCAGAAATTTATCCTTACCTGGTCGGAACAAATATTTCAGCAGCACATGTAGTTATTGCATTGCAAAAAGCAATTGAGGATAATGTGGATATTATTAATATGAGTTTTGTAATTGCACACAATTCAAATATAGCTAATGAATTGAATAATGCACGCTTAGTGGGAAGACCGGATGGAAACGGAGGGTTTAGAGGTGTTGTTTTGGTTGCAACAACTGGAAATGATCCAAATGCTACTAACCGATATGTAAGTAATTTTCCGGCAAATCAACTGGGCGTCATTGGTGTTGGAATGACTAATCCGGATGATTATATTGTAGCGACTTATCTTGTTAATGATTGGTCTGGTTATTTTGAATATAGTTCTGTTGGAGGTGATCCATCTTATGGTTATGATGTTGTAGCTCCTGGAACGTTGATTCAAACCATAGATATCCAAGGAAGCACTGGAGATAGTCCAGATGATTATGCTATTAAAACTGGGACATCAGTTTCAAGCCCAATAGTAGCTTCTATAGTTGCGCTTCTTTTGGAAAAAAATTCAACCTTAACTAGTTTAGAAGTTGCCCAAGTACTTCGTGATGGTGCAGAAAAAGTGAATGGAGGGCCTACAGGATATTATAACTATAATTTTTATCCAAGTACTCCTGGATATGATCCTGATATGTTTTATGGGCGAGTAAGCTGTATTAATTCCCTCGATGAAGTAGTAGGGTTACCAGAAGTTCATTTAGATGAATTAAACTTATCTAGAATCAGTGATAATTTGTATGAATTAAAATTGGATAAACTTACCGGGAGACAAAATTTAAAGTTATATAATACTTTAGGGGAATTGGTTTGGGAAACCGGATCGTTAAATTCGACAAGTACATTAATTTCTTTGGAGAATTATAGTAGTGGAATGTATATTCTTAACTTATATGAAAAAGGAACTCTAAGTGCAAATTCAAAATTGGTGAGGTGAATTCTCTCAGAACACTTTAGAAGGTCCGTCATTTGACGGACTTTTTTTGTGGATATACCAGCCTGAAACCCGCTGTATCATTGGCCAGTTCCTAATATCGCGAATTTAGGACCAAGAGCTACTTTTTTCGTGCGAATAGCAGAAATTCTTTATTCCCGTCTCCACCAATAATCGGCGAATCAATGATTCCTTTTACTTCGAAATGGGAATCAACTGCTGCTTTCTCGATACGTTTTAGAATCTCCGGGTAAACAGAAGCACTTTTCACTACTCCGTGTTTGTTCAGGAAGCGTTTCTCCAATTCAAATTGCGGTTTGATCAAGGCAACCAGGATTCCGCCTTCTTTTACGAAAGAACCTGTGAAAGGAAGTACTTTTTCCAGGGAAATAAATGAAACGTCGATTACGATTCCATCAACCGGTTCCGGAATGTGAGCCGTGGTCAATTCCCGGATGTGCGTTTTTTCAATATTCGTGATGGAAGGATTTGTCCGGATCCGCTCATGCAATTGCCCGTGACCCACATCTACACAAAAAACATGTTTGGCGCCTTTATTGAGCAATACTTCTGTAAAACCTCCTGTGGAAGCTCCCAGATCGATGAAAGTAAGGTCAGTAACGTTGATTTGAAAGTGCTCGATTGCTTTCAATAATTTCAATGCTCCTCTTGAAACCCAGGTCAATTCTTCATTCAGAAGCAGGATTTTGGAGTCAATGGCGATTTTCTTTCCGGGCTTCTCAACCGAAATTCCGTTTACCAGGACATCGCCATTTTTAATGAGCTCTTCACCTCGTGTTCTGGAGGTTACCAAGCCCCGGTCGACCAATATTTTATCTAAGCGTTCTTCCATAGGACAAAGTTAGTTTAAATAATTGCGTCCCGGGAGTTCTCAGGATATGAATTAAGAATGCGGGAGGGAAGAAGAGGTAGAATTTGAAAGGAGCGGGGATGTTGTAAGTAAGTTTACTAACTTGTTAACCTTCAGTTATAAAAAATCCCGCTGTTGAGCGGGATTTACAATTAGTAAGAGCAACGGGCCTTTATTCAATTACCCAGTTGAATCGCTCTTTTAATATGGTATGAATACGATCCGTCACCGCTTCGTTTTCAATTTTTTGAATCACATCTTCAATGAAAGCGCCTACCATCAATTGTCTTGCGCTGGCTTCACTCAATCCTCTTGCACGAAGATAGAAAACCGCTTCTTCATCCAATTGACCGGTCGTTGAACCATGCGAACATTTTACATCGTCGGCATAGATTTCCAATTCCGGTTTACTGTTGATAGTAGCATCATCGCTTAACAATACATTTCCGTTGGATTGGAAGGCATTGATCTTTTGTGCATCTTTTCGAACGTATACTTTTCCGTTGAAGACAGCTGTTGCTTTTCCATCGATTACACCCTTGTATAATTCGTTGGATTCGCAATTTGCAACCTTATGATCAACTACTGTATGATTATCGACGTGTTGATTTCCGTTCAGAATGTAAGCTCCGTTCAAATGAGTCTCGCAATTTTGACCGTCTACTTCAATCGTTAGGTTATTGCGAACCAACAAACCATTTAAAGTAACGGTATTGATAGTAAAATTTGAATCCTGGTGTTGATTTACCAATTCCGTTGAAATCTGGAAGCATGATTCATGTTCTTCCTGTAATTTGTCAATTGATAACTTGGCGTTCTTTCCCACATGGATTTCAGAAATCACATTGGTGAAATTATCCGAACCGTTTACAGAGATAGAACGCTGAATGAACTGAACTTCTGAAAATGCTTCGGCAACCAATACATGTCTCAGATTGGAAAGAATATTTTTATCCGTATTGATCTGGATGATTTCGATTACAGGTTCAATTTGCATTTTTGCAGAAACATGAACGTATAACCCATCAGTTGCATAAGCCGTATTGATTGAAGAAAAGACTTCTCCGTCCAATAACACATTTCCTCCCATAACACGTACCTCAGCTTCATCCATTTGAGAAAGCGCGAGAACTTTTACTCCATCCGGATATGATTTGGAAGAAAGTGCTTCCGAAAAATGTCCGTTTATGAAAACGTATTGAATGGAATCAGTTGTTAATCCGAAATTTCCGATAAGAGATACCGGGTTTTCCTGGATGGATAAACTACTGTTTTTGATCTTTGCAACACGTGTATATTTCCAGGCCTCCGTTTTCGTCGTTGGAAAAGGTGTATTATCAAGGACTTCAAGTGCTTTTTGCCGCAACTCGGGGTTCAATAAAAAAGTTCCCTTTAATTGCCAGTTCACGCTTGCTGCTGATTCTTTTTCAATGGTTTGCATCTGCATGATTTAATTAATGAGCAAATTCTGCTTTGATCCAGTCGTATCCTTTTTCTTCCAGTTCAAGTGCCAATTCTTTCGGGCCTGATTTTACGATTCTTCCGTCGTACAGAACATGAACAAAATCCGGAACGATATAATCCAGCAAACGTTGGTAATGTGTAATCACCACAGTGGCATTTTTATCGGATTTCAATGTATTTACCCCATTTGCTACAATGCGAAGTGCATCGATATCCAATCCTGAATCGGTTTCATCAAGGATAGACAATTTTGGGTCCAGCATGGCCATCTGGAAGATCTCATTACGTTTCTTTTCACCTCCTGAAAAACCTTCATTTACAGAACGTGAGGCCAATTTTGCATCTAATTCCACAATAGCACTTTTCTCTTTTACCAAAGCCATGAAATCTTTCGCTGAAATAGCCGGTTCTCCTCTGTACTCACGGATTTCATTCAAAGCAGTACGCAGGAAATTTACGTTGGAAACCCCCGGGATCTCGACAGGGTACTGAAACGCAAGGAACAAGCCTTCTCTGGCACGGTCTTCCGTTGCCATTTCAAGCAAATCTGCTCCGTCAAAATCAACTGAACCTTCCGTGATTTCATACTCTTCACGCCCTGCCAAAACACTTGCTAAGGTACTTTTTCCGGCACCGTTCGGTCCCATGATTGCATGGACTTCACCTGCTTTTACTTCCAGGTTTAATCCTTTTAGTATTTCTTTCCCGTCAATCGACGCATGTAAATTTGTGATCTTTAACATCTTATTCTTCAATTATGAATTGTTGAATTATCAGCTATCAAGTTGAACAATGAGCCTGATAATTAATTCATTGCTAATTATTCATTTATCCTACCGATCCTTCCAAACTGATCGTCAACAATTTCTGTGCTTCAACAGCGAACTCCATTGGCAGTTGATTCAATACTTCCTTGCAATAACCGTTAACGATCAAACTAATTGCTTTTTCTTCGGAAATTCCTCTCTGAAGACAATAAAAAATCTGATCTTCCCCGATTTTTGATGTGGTAGCCTCATGTTCAATTTTAGCACTAGGGTTTTTACATTCAATATAAGGGAAAGTATGTGCGCCACACTCGTCCGTCATTAATAATGAATCACATTGCGAGAAGTTTCTTGCATTGTGTGCATTCTTGTGAATTTGCACCAACCCACGATAAGAATTGTGCGATTTTCCTGCCGAGATTCCTTTCGAAATAATTGTACTCTTGGTGTTTTTTCCCAAGTGGATCATTTTTGTCCCGGTATCGGCCTGCTGGAAGTTATTGGTAACTGCTACGGAATAAAACTCTCCGATCGAGTTATCTCCTTTTAAGATACAAGAAGGATATTTCCAGGTCACTGCGGATCCTGTTTCTACTTGTGTCCAGGAGATTTTTGCGTTGGTTTCACAAATTCCACGTTTTGTAACGAAATTGAAAACTCCACCATCTCCATTTTTGTCTCCCGGATACCAGTTTTGTACTGTTGAATATTTGATTTCAGCATCTTTCAATGCGATTAGTTCCACTACAGCTGCGTGTAATTGATTCTCATCCCGTTGAGGTGCTGTACATCCTTCCAGGTAAGAAACATATGAACCTTCATCTGCGATAACCAATGTTCGTTCGAACTGACCGGTATTGGCTTCATTGATCCTGAAATAAGTAGACAATTCCATCGGGCATCTTACACCTTTTGGAATGTAGCAAAACGAACCATCTGTAAATACAGCTGAATTTAAAGCTGCATAGAAGTTATCTGTTGCCGGAACTACCGATCCCATGTATTGTTTAACCAATTCAGGGTGTTCCTGAACAGCTTCTGAAAAAGAACAGAAAATAATTCCCAATTCTTTCAGTTTGGATTTAAAACTGGTTGCTACAGAAACAGAATCCATTACGAAATCCACTGCAACGCCTGTCAGACGCTGCTGTTCCTCCAATGAAATCCCCAATTTTGACATGGTTTCTTTCATTTCAGGATCTACGTCATCCCAGCTTTCATATTTTTTGGTTTGTTTTGGAGCTGCATAATAGGAGATCCCCTGGAAATTTGGTTTCGGGTAGGTAATATGTGCCCAGGAAGGTTCTGTCATTTCAGACCAGATCTTATAACACTTTAATCTGTAGTCCAACAACCACTCCGGTTCTCCTTTTTTGGCAGAAATAAACCGGATAATATCTTCGTTCAACCCAAGTGGAGCTCTATCCGATTCAATATCAGTTGTAAAACCGAATTTGTATTCCGAATTCTCTAAATCTTTCGCTAAGTCGTTTTCAGTGTAACCCATCTAAACTTTGTACTATATTATAATGAGAAAGATTCCCCGCAACCGCAAGTTCTTCCTGCATTTGGATTAGAAAACACAAATCCTTTTCCGTTCAACCCTCCGGAGAAATCCAGGGTTGTTCCGACTAAGTATAAAAAGCTCTTTTTATCAACAACAACCTTAATTCCGTTGTCTTCAAAAACTTTATCGTCTGCGTTTTCCTGATTGTCAAATGTGAGTTGGTACATTAATCCGGAGCAACCTCCGCCTTCAACACCAACACGAATGAAATAGCCCGCTTTGCCTTCGTCTTCCATCAGGCGAATTGCCTGCTTCTTTGCTTGTTCTGTTACTGTAATCATGACAAGTTCTTGTTTCTTTATTTAGATTAATTTTAAATAAAGCTGTATTTCGTTGACAAAAATACCACATTTATGGTATTGGTGCAATTATTTTATTATAAATCTTGCAAAGGGGCTTTTTAAATTTTGAGTACTATATTGGAAAAGAGGTAGAAGGTTATTTTTTATCAAATTGTAAGAAGAACTTTTTAGACGGTTGAGCTAATTTATTGAATCAATTGGTTCTATGAAAGTTTTGGCCTACTAATACGTTAGTAGAAAAACTTTTTTTTAATGCAACCTTTTTTTATATATTGCGCTCTATACTACGTTACTTATAGCTCAAATTATGAAACTTACTACTACTCTGATGGGAATAATCCTATCGGTATTTTCGATCGTATATGGTCAATTTCCCGGCTGTCCCGCTGTGAATGCGGGTGCAGACCAAACCCTTACATGTAGCCAACCATGTGCAACATTGACTGCAACACCGTTTCATGCGGGTGCTACAAGCACATATACTGTATCCTCCATTCCACACACTCCACCGATCGCATATAATCAAGCAGGCGGAACCGGAGTTTCTGTTGGTACGGATGATGTCTGGAGCCCACAGATTACATTACCTTTTACGTTTTGTTATTATGGTCAGTCCTATACAAACTGTAAGATCGGATCAAATGGGTCTATTAAGTTCGGAACATACGCGCCTACGAGTCAACCCTGGTCTTTTTCAGCTTCATGCCCTTCAACAAGTCTTACATCAGCAGGTGATATTTTTGGTATTTACCATGATATTGATCCTTCATACGGAGGTACTGTGAGATGGTATGTTGTGGGGACAGCTCCATGTAGGATATTTGTGGTAGCGTATAATGGGTTGCCTCATTATTCCGGTTCATGTAACAACAGTGTTTTCTCTACATTTATGATGGTACTATACGAAACTACCAATGTAATTGACGTATATGTAAATAATAAAGGCTTGTGTTCAGGCTGGAATGGCGGGGCAGCAATCATCGGGATTCAAAATCCTGCAGGAACAGATGGTATTGCCGCTCCGAATAGGAATACTTCTCCCGATTGGACGGTAACAACTCCGGAAGGCTGGCGTTTTACGCCCGATGGTGCTCCGATTTATACAACAGAATGGTTTCAAGGTGGAACAAGTATCGGAACCGGAACTACCGTAAACGTTTGCCCTACGGTCGCAACTACCTACACAGCCACTACTACTTATACAGCCTGTGATGGAACAGTGATTGTTAAGACCGATGATGTAATTGTTACACCGGATCCAGGAACGCCTTCCGGAAACCAGATTGCTTCAACACCAACTTCTTGTACAGCATCAACAGGTAGTATAGAAGTTCAGGGAACGGGGGGTGCCGGCGGGTACCAATATTCTAATGACAATGGAGTAAGCTGGCAGCCAAGTGGTGTGTTTACCAATTTAGCAGGAGGTAACTATACTATTCTTGTTCAGGATATGAACGTGTGCCAGGGAAGTATTGTTGCAAATGTACCTCAGCCAAATGCTCCGGATTTAACACTGGCAAGCAATACAAATGCGTCTTGTAATGGTCTTTCTGACGGTTCGGCAGTCACTGCTCTTTCAGGTGGTCAATCTCCATTTATGTATACCTTGAACGGAGGCTCGAGTCAATCAACAGGAACATATACAAACCTGGCAGCAGGATCTTATACCATTCAGGTTACGGATGCGAACGGATGTTCGGATACACAACCGGTAACAATTACGGAACCGACAGCAGTAACTTTATCTTTTGTTTCTGCAACAGATGCCAGCTGTTCCGGAAATAATGGAAGCTTAACTGTGTCGGGATCAGGAGGAACAGGAACGTTGTATTATTCTCTAAACGGAGGATCTTCTCAAACAGGAACTACTTTTAACAATATTGCAGGTGGAACATACACGATCCAGGTAGTGGATGATAACGGGTGCCCTGCTTCAGTTCCGGGAACCGTACCTGTCGTCAATAACCTGACAGGACTTTTGATCGCTGACCAGGATGTTTCATGTAATGGAATGAATGACGGAACAGCGCAACTTGGCGGGTCAGGGACTCCAGGGCCTTATACTTACTCGCTGATAGGAGGAACACCTCAAACTTCGAATACATTTACAGGTTTAGGCGTTGGGACCTACAATTATTTGGTGATTGATGGAAATAGCTGCCAGGATACGGTGACTGTAACAATTACCCAACCGACACCTGTCAGTGTTACAACGAATACTCCTTTATCTACATGCGCCGGCGGTTCAGTTGTAATGAATGCGCAGGCAACAGGAGGTAACGGAGGCTATACATTTACATGGAGCAATTCTTTACCAAATGGAGCTTCAAACACAGTGAGCCCTGCTTCATCAACAAATTATGTTGTAACAGCAACAGATGTGAACGGATGTTCTTCCAATGCAACAATTCAAGTAACAGTGAACCCGGGTCCGTCGGTTAATGCCGGAGTTGATCAGTCGGTTTGTCCCGGAGGAACAGCCACTTTATCCGGTGGGGGTGCTGTCAGTTATACCTGGAATAATGGAGTGAGCAATGGCGTTTCGTTTAATCCGGTTTCTACACAAACCTATACCGTAACAGGAACAGATGCAAACGGTTGTCAGGGAACAGATCAGGTAGTGGTTACTGTGAACCCGCTTCCGGTTGTTGATGCAGGCCCGGCGCAATCAGTATGTCAAGGTTCGCCTGTCACATTGAACGGGTCCGGGGCAGTTTCCTATACCTGGAACAATGGAGTAACGAATGGAGTTCCGTTCACACCAGGTTCAACGCAGACCTACACCGTGACTGGAACAAATGCGAACGGATGTACGAATACCGATCAGGTTACGATAACGGTAAATACGGCTAGTCCTGTGAATGCGGGAATTGATCAGGCGATTTGTCAGGGCGGAAGCGTTACTTTAACGGCAACCGGAGCCCAGTCATATTCCTGGAATAACGGAGTGAGCAATGGAGTTTCGTTTATTCCGGGAGCCACCCAAACATATACCGTAACCGGAACAAGTGCGAATGGTTGTCAAAGTACAGACCAGGTAGTTGTGACAGTAAATCCGCTTCCGAATGTGAATGCAGGGGCAGATCAGTCGATCTGTACAGGAAGTATGGCAACACTTTCGGGATCCGGAGCTGTTTCTTACAGCTGGAATAATGGAGTAACGAATGGTGTGTCTTTTTCACCAGGTTCCACTCAAACATACACGGTAACGGGAACTGACGCAAACGGTTGTGTGAATACGGATCAGGTTACAATTACTATTGTTCCGCTTCCGATCGCAGATGTTTCTGCGGATGTAACAGAAGGTGTTCCGGACCTGACAGTAAATTTCGATAATAATTCAACGAATGCGATCAGTTACTATTGGAATTTTGGAAATGGCACGACAGTGAATTCCGGTACGACATCCGGACAACAATACATCTATACAAGTCCCGGTCAATATTCAGTTATCCTTACGGCTGCAAACGGCTCTTGTGTGGATGTGGATACTGTTTTGATAACAGTTAACCCGCTTCCCGATCCGATTATCCACATTCCGAATATCTTTACTCCAAACGGAGACAACAACAACGATAGGTTCTTCATTACAGTGAGTTATGTTAAATCTGTCAAAGTGGTTATTGTAAACCGGTGGGGAGATAAAATGTGTGATTACGATAATATCAACGGATATTGGGATGGAGTTGTGAATGGAGATATCGCATCCGATGGAGTGTATTTCTTTAAATATGAAATCGAAGGATTAAACGGGAAAATACTTACCGGTCACGGAGATATCCAGTTGATCAGGTAAAAAACAAAACTTTCATGAAAAAGACTGCAATTCATTCCTCGAGTGATGCAGTCTTTTTTTGTTTAACTACATTTGCACCATGCGTGTAGTTCGGCAGTTGAATTCAGAGACGAAGTTTAATCATCCAATTCTTACTTTGGGTACCTATGATGGAGTTCACTTAGGTCATCAGGAAATTATCCGTTCGCTGGTTGAAAAAGCAAAGAAAGAAAACAAGGAATCTGTTTTATTCACTTTCGAACCACATCCGCGAAAAGTACTTTATCCGGACAGTTATTCGGTAAAATTGATCGATACGGTTGATGAAAAACTGGATAAGCTGGAAAAATTGGGTTTGGATACTGTTATTCTTTTTCCTTTTACGAAAGAATTTTCACGTTTGTCTGCCATGGAATTTGTTCGGGATGTCCTGGTAAACCAAATCGGAGTCAGTGAAATGCATATTGGTCACGATCATCATTTCGGTAAGAACAGGGAAGGTTCCTTCCAGGAATTACAGGAATTGGGTGAGTTATACCATTTTAAGGTCTTTCAACTTCCCGCAATTTCTGCCGGAGAGATCACGATTAGTTCTACCAAAATCCGGAATGCGGTTATGGAGGGAAAAGTGGAATATGCTTCCGAATTAATGGGAAGCCCATTTGTACTGCAGGGAAAAATAGTAAAGGGACAGCAAATTGGCCGAACAATCGGTTTTCCTACTGCAAATATCGACCTGGAAAACAGGGAGAAAATTTTCCCGAAAAATGGAGTTTATGCTGCAAAAGCCTATCTTGGAGATCGCCTGATCTACGGGGTAATGAATATCGGTACTCGACCGACGGTGGCAAATAATGGCCAGATTACGATAGAAATTTACCTGTTTGATTTTAATGAAGAAATCTATGATCAGCAGATCAAAGTAGAAGTAATGCAACATATACGTGATGAAAAGCGTTTTGAAAATATAGAAGATCTAAAACATCAAATTCAACTCGATGAAATTACTGCCCGCACTTATTTTTCTTTATATAAGTAGTCTTTCTTTTGCACAGGACACCTTAAAAATTTACCGATGGGAGGTCATTCAAAAGGCAAACCCGGATACCATTTACGGAATTGATGCATCGAAATTAAAATGGGAACAAATCCCTAATAAAATGTATGCGTTTAAGAATTTGAAGTATATAAATCTCTCCAAAAACAAGTTGACGGAACTTCCGATGGAAATGGCCGCTTTTAAATCACTCAAAACACTGGATGCGTCGAAGAACAAGATTGAAGATGCACCGATTGTTATTTGTCAAATGCCAAAGCTACAGAGGCTTCATCTGGCACGAAATAAAATAAGTTCATTGCCATCTTGTATCGGATATTTGACTGATTTGAAAATACTGGATATCTGGGACAATCCGATAAACTCACTTCCGGAAGATGTTTTAAAACTGAAAAAACTGGAAGCTGTGGATATGAGAGCAATTATGTTGGGGCCTCATTTTCAACAAAGGTGGCAGGAGGCAATGCCCCAGGTAAAATGGTATTTTGATCCGCCTTGCCATTGCGTAGAG
>CBIHOM010000016.1:0-98413 GCA_966212075.1 uncultured Fluviicola sp. | reverse complement strand
GCATTGTGAAGTTCTTCGGAGGAATGCGCCAGGTCGATCTTGAAACAATTTAATTGTTTCATAGTGTAAAAACGAAAAATGATTTTCTTTATTTCGGCTACTGAATTAGTTGAAAAGCTACTTGTAAAATATACAATTAGCCTTAAAAACAAGTTAAAATAAGGAAAACGGGTTTGTTTCGATAGATAAAAAACATATATTTGTTGTAACAGGAGAGTCCATTGGGCTCTCTTGTTGTTATTTATAGCTCATAACAAAGAAATAATTATGTCAGATTTCGCATATTATACAGAAGAAGGACTTAAGAAGTTGAAGGATGAATTGCATGAAATGAAGACCGTGCAGCGACCTCGCATATCAGAGCAAATTGCAGAAGCAAGAGATAAAGGAGATTTGTCTGAAAATGCTGAATACGATGCAGCAAAAGAGGCGCAAGGGTTATTGGAAATGAAAATTGCCAAGATGGAAGAATTGGTTTCCAAAGCACGGATCATTGATAATACATTAATAGATAATTCCAAAGTTTTCATTTTGTCACGTGTAAAGATTAAAAACGTGAATAACAACATGGAAATGGAGTATACCCTGGTTGCTGAAAGCGAAGCAGATCTGAAAGAGAAAAAGATTTCGGTAGATTCTCCGATCGGGAAAGGACTTTTGGGTAAGAAAGTTGGAGATATTGCTGACGTTCAAACACCAAATGGTATTATTAAGTTTGAAGTAATGGATATTGCACGCTAATGGCAACTATTTTTTCAAAAATAATTTCGGGAGAAATTCCATGCCACAAGATTGCAGAGAACGATGATTTTCTTGCATTCCTGGATATCATGCCCTTGAGAAAAGGCCATGCCCTGGTAATTCCCAAAAAAGAAACCGATTACATTTTTGATATGGACGATTCGGAACTTGCTGCGATGATGATCTTTGCCAAGTCTGTAGCTCATAAGATCAAAAAAGTATTTCCATGCCGTAAAATAGGAGTGACTGTTATCGGTTTGGAGGTTCCTCATGCACATATTCATCTGATTCCGATCAATGGAATTGCCGATATGAATTTTTCACAGGAAAAATTGACGTTGAGCCAGGAAGAGTTGGCTCAGATTGCACACGATATTCAAAATGCATAAAATGAATCCTGGCAGAGCAAACAGGTGTTTGTTTGTTCTGCTTTTACTGATCTGTTTTTCTTGTTCACAATCCAAAAAAACAACGCACATTCTTTTCGTAGGGAATAGTTATACCTACCGGAACAATATGCCCGAACTCTTTGAAAAGATTGCTCAGTCAAAGGGTGAACAGGTTGAAGTATCTCACGTTACGCGTGGGAAATACACCTTTTACCTTCATTCGAAACGAAAGAAATTGTATCGGGCTTTACACAACCAGAAATGGGATGTTATTGTTCTTCAGGGATCATCCAGGGATATGTTAAGGGATTCTGCCCGGTTTAATAGACGGACATATCCTGCTTTGGATAAAATGCTTGGGATGATCGACAAGAATCAAAAGAATGCGAAAGTGTTTTTTTATATGACTTGGCCCTACCGAAAAGGAGACCCCAAAACCAAGCGTTTTTCAGACCCGGATTCCATGTTAAATGCTGTTGCAGCCGGATATAACAATTTGCGGAACAGGTATAAAATTCCGGTCATTCCGGTTGGAAAAGTTTGGAGAAGTTATGCTGTGACGTACCCTGAATCTCAATTGTATCTTAGGGATAATTCACATCCGACTTATGAAGGTTCGTATCTGGTAGCATGCACCATGTACTCGGCGATCTATGGGAAAAGTCCACAGGGAGCCGATAAGCTGGCTATTCACAACGTGGATGAATTCACCCGGATTCAGCAATTTGTCGGGAAAAAATACCGCACGAAGGAATTCCGGTATTACCTGAAGACAAAATGAGAATGAGAGCGAGAATGATGAAAGCTTAGCTTCTTGTCTCAATAAGTTGTTTCGCGTATCTGTCTTTGAAAACCTGTCTGAAAATAAAGAATTATTCTTCATTCTCATTCGGACTATTTCGTTTGATTTGCGCGCTTAATTTTATTTGAAACTGTAACCCGCTTCTTCAAGGTAAAGTTGTTGCAATTTTGCTTCATGTGCAAAGTTACCGTATAGGTCCCCGATGTTTTGTAATAATGCTTCGGATTCTTTTTTGTTGAAGTAACACCATCTCCGAAATCCCAATAATATTCGCCTTTATCGTTTGTTTGGTTGGTGAATTGAGCCGCGAGCCAGGTTTCCTTTATTTTGAAATCCATTACAGGAGTTTCTTTGATGTCGAAAACACGGGTTTGGTTCAGTTTATACACATTCAGGTTTTTCAATACCACATTTGCAGCAGCTTGTTCAATCACTTTCCAATAAGTGCTATCGACCCTTTTGGGTGCTGTACCTCCAACCGGAGATTCTTTAAAAATGGATGCATAGGCGGTACAGGCAGCTGTAAAACTTCCCAAAGCATTCGGGTGATATCTGTCTGTGAAATAAAGGTCAATATCCGGGTGCATTTCACGAATGTTTTTCCATACTGCTCCTACCGGAATTACAGGGTAATGCAGCGTATCACTCATCATCATGTAACCGTTCCAGATACGTTGCTGCATTTTAGGATATGTATCATTTGCCGGTTGTTCCGGATACCCTTTTTCATAACCCCAGGTCATATAAAAGTAGATCTGGGCGCATGGACTTGTCTTAAGTACGCTATCGATCAATAGTTTTGCATAAGGAATAGACTCTTTTAAAATGACAGAGCTGTCTTCGGCAAATTCACGGGAAAACCCCTGGATCAATACATAATCCCATTTCCTGGTTTTCATTTTCAGGTAAGTACTTGGTCTTTCGCTGTGTGCTTTCAAAGTACTTCCACTTACAGCAATGGAGTCTGCATAAACGTTCTTCCCTTTCGACTTTGCCAGGTATTCAAACATTTTAGGCATGTTGTTCATATGCGTAAAACTGTTCCCGATGAAGAGGACATTGGTAGGTTGCTGACCGAAACTAAGACTGGTGATTAAAGAAAAGAATAAGACTAATTTATTCATTTACGAAGCTTTTTTTTTCGTTTAGGATAGAAAATACCAAAGATTTTGTAGTATAATTCGGTCAACGGTTCGATGTACTTCACCATAATGACGAAGACTGTGATAAAGAATGCTGAAATAGAAACGGCAACCCATGGATTAAACTGACGGTGATACCAAGGCTCAGGATCAAGTCCTATGCCAATGATTCCCGCGTATAGAATAATCACGTGAACAATGTAAACAGGGAACGTTGTTTGTCCCATTTTCAGGAACAATGGCGCATTGATCTTGAAGTTTGCATCTATGAGCATAAGCGTACCTAAAAGCATGGCAACCTGACCCAATCGTGCAAAGCCTGTCGTGTTATTTTCAAAGCAGCCGTGAGCTGTTAAACCGATCCAATCTGTAAACTGGTCGAGTTCATGGAAAAGCGTTTGTCCGGCAATATTGAAGAACAACCCAACTGCAATAAAAGTTACTCCAAACCACCAAAGCCGCACATTTTTCTCATAATGCCTGATAATCGCACCGATCATTCCTCCCATCAGCACATACCCGGAATAACGGACAAAGCTGAAATCAGAGAATTCTCCGTACATCATGTTCTGAATGAACTTAGGCGCACCTTGCGGGATGAAGAATCGCGGATCTTTTATTGTCTTAATTCCTTCCGAAACACCGTAGAGTTTTATGTGTTCCTTCATGTATCCGTAAATGACGAAAATGATGAGTGCCGCTATGAGGTAATAAAGGTAAAGCGGACCTTTTTTGATGATCTTAAAAATCCCGTATACCAAAAGCAGGAAGAAAATCCCGAACCCGATTGACTGCAGTACGTGGAATGCCTGGAACCAGCTGAAGTGATAGGTAAAGATCCAGGCTTTTGCTTCATAGGCCGTCGGAAAGAAAGGAACCAGAATGTCGTGGAACCAGGAACCAATCATGTCCAGGAAACTCGCATTTTTCAATTTCCCGTATGTTTCAAAACCATATCCGGTATCTCTGATAAATGTAATGAGGTCGAATTGGATGAAATAACCCCAGAACAGGAGCATTCTTACCCGGCCAAATCCTTTCTTTACGCGCTCATTTCCGAAAAAAGGTTCGTGCGTATTTTTACTTAGCAGGTAAACAAATACAACACCGGTTACAGCAAAAAACAGGGGAGATGTAAGTCCATGCAGGTTATGCCAGAAGCTAAAAAGCCAATTGTTGTCATCCCGGTATTTATCTGCAAGTGCCGAACCGGTGAAATGGCCTTCGAGCATCATCAAAATGGCTATCGAACGAGCCATATCTATAAACTTCAATCTTGGACGAGCCGCTAATGGCAACTCACCATTTTCTACTGACATAGTTTGGATTTACGAGCAAAGATACATTTTATAACTAATCAATTCAAGATTTTGCTATTTAGGTGTTTCACCCAGCAGCATCAAACGAATCGGAGCGGCATAGCCTTCAAAGTAAATAAGGATCGGAAAGGAAAAAATTCCATCCGGTAGCTTATTGACCGTAACACCTTGTACGAGTGAATTTCCTTTTGCCGGAACAGTACTTCCATAAGTGAAATTAACCAGATCACCTTCTGTTTTAATTGCGCTGATTTTCAAGCTCTTTTCATGGTTGTTGTGAACGGAAAACCGGAAACTAGTTTCTCCCTGCTGAATTTTTCCAAGTGTGATCACATTGGGAACACAATCGATAAAAAAGAAAATGGAATCGGTTTCCAGGTAGCTGACGCTTTGAATTTCGATTTTCCGTTCTCTTGCAGCTGCCCGGGAGAAAACAGAGTTTTTGACATCGTTCGGATTATCACTTGTAATCTGGTTGGCAGTATATTCACCGTATGGAACACCTACGAGTTCCAATTTTCCTCCGTTGGCAGAAGTTCCGTCCAGGTAAGGTGCAAAAACACCGTTGTCGTAAGCTCTTAAATAATTACCAAGCGACATAATCCGGCGCTGTGTCAAAGCCACGTTATATTCTGTTTTTGCCAATGGCGAAGCAAACCCGCGGATATTCAAACGGATCTGAAAGCCTTTTTGCAGTTCTTCCAAAAGAAGGGTTTGGAACAAGACCATGTCTTTAACTCCTTGTTCGACATACTCAAGGAAAAAACTTTCAATGTCTTCTTCCGCTTCAACCACTTTTTCACCGCTCAATCCTTTCGAGTATTCCTTACGGTATTCGGGAAGCATGGCAATGTAATCGTTGTAACTGTTGATGTAATTTACCTTGGTGGTCGTTTCCTTTGAACGTGGGTCAGGAATGTCGTTGTGGAAATACAATGTTACAGGTAGGCGTTTGTTCAGTTCCGCCAATGTTTCTTTTTTCGTTTCAGGGACAACAATCCGCGGATGCTTGTAACCGAAAATGTCGCTGCAGCAAGTAGGGTTTTTTACGTATTGAACCCCGATGCGGTTACTGGAAACATACATGCTGTCCCGATCCTCAAAGTAGTAAATATCATTGGCTGAACTGTTGATCGGCAAACCTAAGTTTTGAGGAGCTTCCCATCGTCCGTTCTTCAATTCGATATAAAAAACATCATATCCCCCAAAGCCGTCAAACCAGGAAGAAGAAAAATGCAACCGCTTTTTGTCTGCATTGTAAAAAGGACTGATATCATTGTCCGGGGAATTGGCAGCATTCAATGCTCTTACTTTGGAAAACTGGTTCCCGTTGTTTTTTATCACCGAATAGTACAAATCCATTCCTCCTTTTCCATCTTCTCGATTGGATGAAAAGATCAGCCATTCTTCATTCTCTATGACGGCAATCGTGGGTGTGGTATTGTTTGTTCCGGGCTCATTGATAATTTCTCCGAGCGGATTCGGACTGGACCACTTTCCGTTTTGAAAGGAAGAAACCCAGATCTGGCAGGCGAATTGGGTTTCATTGCCACCGCAATTACTGTAATAAAATCGTTTTCCGTCCGGAGAAAAACACCCGTTTCCGGTATGCACTTCTGCTTTGTTCAGGGCTTCCAGCAAACCGGGGCAGACTTCTTTCAAACTGTCTTTCCATGCGGCAAAGTAAAGCCTGTTCTTGTAGTTGTCATCCAGCATTTCTTCACCTACATTTTCTTTTTTGCTGCGCATGGAAGAAAGCACAAATTGTCCTTGCGAAATAGTATGTCCGAATTCCGAATTAACGGTGTTCAATCCTTTGGGAAGTTCAATGGTTTCCAGGTCGGAAGTATCTTTCAAAGCAGCTTGAGCCCATAAACACGATTCCAGTTCACGCTTTGATTTCAGGTAATTGTATGTTCGTTTGTCTTTTGAATACTTCTTTTTTGCCCGTTTAAACAGCTCGATCGCTTCTGTGTAGTGACCATTTTGTTTTTCCATCAAAGCCCATTGTAATAAACTGGAAGGATACATAGACGTTTCTTCCTTTTCATAAACTTTTTGGTAATAATAGCTGGCCCGGCGATAATCTTTGTAGGCCCTGAGAGTTTCAGCATATTTCCAGAGAATACTTACTGTATTGGAATCAATTTCCATTGCTTTCTCGTAATACTGAAGCGCATAGATATAATCTCCTTTTGCATATTGCTCATCTGCAAAGTCCAGGTATTTACCCAACAGGTTTTGTCCGTATCCGGTAAATGAAAGAAGGGCAAAAAGGATTAAATATAATCTGGGCATATGCGGTGAATGACTTTTTTGGGTTTAAAACGTGTGATGATGTATTCAACAGAAATCTCTAGTCCTCCGCGAGCAGTACTGGCCGGTATTAATTTGGAAATGTTCGTATCATAACTGGCAGCGACGGACCAATTCTGCATTGCCAGACCTAATCTGACAACCACCGCGTCTCTTGAACGGAACCATAAGCCACCGTTCACAGCACGATAAGTCCCCAGCTTATTGATCAAAGTGTAACGAACCTGTGATCCGAGTAACAATTCCCGGTATTTTCCCTGGAGGTTAAACCCGATTCCCGGAATAACGGCCAGATCTTTGTTGATGGCATGGTCCAGTTGAGAAAAGAAACTGAGACGAATATCGCGTAGTACCTTTGTTCCGTAAAACCCTTGGTTCGGTCGGTTCAGGTTGTGTCCGCTGATTCCTGTTTTCAGCGAATTTCCCTTTCCGTAGTAATAACAATGAACGATCCCGGCAGCACTTGTCAGGTTGGCACGGCTGTCGTTTTGATAAGCTTCATTGGTCGGCAGGCCGGCATCAAAAATAAGCCCGTTGAATTGATTGTCAAAGTAAAATTTATCCATGTTCACTTTGCGGTAATTCAGTCCGACCTGGATACCGACACTGAGTGTTTGCGTTGAATCATGTGTCAGTTTTAGGTTTTTTGAAACGCTTCCAAGGAACTCCAGGGTTTGATAAAATCCGTCACCGACGTTGTCATGGAAAAGCAAGGCACCAAAGTTGATCCCTTTTTGTTTCCATTTCATGTCACCGGCAAGAGCGAACGTTTGAAAAGGAACTGTTACACTTCTCCATTGATCTTTGTAGTTTCCGGTGAGTCGAATATCTCCGGCAAAAAGGCCCGTATTTGCAGGATTCTGGTAAATCGGTTGCCGATTGAGATGGGAGAAATGGATATCCTGGGCAAGTAACCGGAAAGTACATGCCGTTACAAAAAGTCCGATAAGTAGGTAATCCCCCAGTTTTCTCATTGAAATCAAATATACAATAAAATCAATCAGGACTGTACTTCAATCAAACTGGAATAACAGATGAAATAAATTGGGTATTTTCGTTGGTATGAAGCACCAATTTTTTATCATCGTAGGAATTGCTTTCCTGGTTTGTTCGTTCAAAAGTGACGGCCTTATTGAAAACGTTTATCCTGAATTATTAGGAGACTATGATTTTTACAAATCGGTTGCAGACAGATCCACTTCTTATGCAAAAGACGGGAAAGATTTATTTACCGTTAAAATCAACAGGAAAGATCAGATTCTGTTTTATAAGAATAAGAAGAAAGAACGCAAGATGACTTTTGTAGAGACAAAAATGCCTTTTCTGGATGATGAGAACCATGTGCTTTTTGGAAGCAAGAACAATTATGAGCCGCTTTTTTATCGGGGGGATACCATTGTGATCCAGAGTTATCCGATAGAGTATCAGGATAATTACTTTATAAAGAGAAAATAGCCCCGTTTTACTACAGCTTGCAACATGGCAATATTGCAATATGGCAATGTTGCAAATTCGCAATGTTGCAAAACACATTCAAGGTCAGTTCTTTTGAATTTTCAATGTGGGTTTTTCACTATAAATAAAGTATTCGCCATTTTTGTAGTAAGCTTTCTGGCCTTCTTTTTCTCCCGGAATAATGACCTTTCTTCCATTCCCGACAAATTCTTTTGGGACCCGGAAGACATTCTTATCCAGCATAACAATGAAGTATTTGGGACAGTTTTTAAGATTTAGAGCTTGATGAAGCACCAATGAATAGTTGATCTTAGTAGTGGATCTTTTAATAATCTTCACACTTTCTGCGGGAAGCCTAACCAAAAAGTTGGATCCGATTTGCCTGGTAATGGATTTGGATAAAGGGAAAGCTGCTTCTGCTGTCACTTTGATTTTTTTTGGATGGTACGCGATCAGTGGTTTGTTCTTCGTGACATAGTCGTCTGTGTGAGCATATATTTTTGTAATAAAGCCATCTTCCTGACTCAATTGGAAATAATTTTGGACTGCTGCTTCCTTCTTTTGGATTGCCTGGTATTTTTCAGCGATCCTTGCTTCTTCAATAAATGCGGATTCTTCTTGGTATTCCATGGATGGGAATGCCGGCGTCATTTTATCCGGAGTGAGTTTGGAGGCAAAATCACGCCATTTCCTTTCGATCGGCTGCAGTGATTCCGGAAGGTTGTCGAGTTGGTTCGTCAAATCTTCTTTTAAGGCTTCTTTTTCACCGCTTAATCCGACAAACGCATCATAATTATCGAATTGAACAAGCAGGCTGTTTTTTTTGAATTCCGGATTTTCAACCAGGCGTTCCAGTTTCCCTGTTCGTTGTGCACGAATTATTTTTTCAGGAATCATGAAGCTTAAGAACACCGTATCGCGTTGCTGTTTTCCGGAAAGAGTAATGATTTGATCTGATGAGTTAGTGGAATTATCCTCATTTTCATTGGAACATGAAAACTGAACAAATAAGATGGGTAAAAAGACAACAAATCGGAATCCTTTCATACTGTGCTTTTGATAAATGTACAACCAAAAAAGGAAATCGTTGAAAGAAAAATGTGAAAACTTGGACAAAGAATGTTAATAACTTAGTTAACATTTAAATAACATGGTTTAAAAATAACACCGAGTTCCCACCTAAATTTGTAAGTAACGAATAATGCAGGCCTATGCTAGGGACACTATTAAAAAAAAGATTGTCAGACACACAGTTAGCGAATGTTTTCCTGAATGGAATCTTCGAGATTGTCGACAATGGTTTCGTTGAGGTTGTGGATCTAATCAATGAAGACTTAGCTTTTGTTTCTTCTCCTTCTATTCCTGTAGAGCGCAACGGGCAGTTTACTATGATTGTGGTGGTTGCAAATATTTCTTCTTTGGAAACAACCTTTGAAACGGTTCAGGCAAATAGAATTGAAAAGATCATTTTTGAGCAGATGGGTTCTTTGATGGGGGTATCCGCTGTTGATGCAGAGGCAAAAGTGAGAGAATATCAGAAGTTTATGCAGCGAATCAATCATCCTTCAAAGAATATGGTTTACGCGATGTCTAAAGCAGTGTTCCAGAAATACAACCTGAACGATTTTCAGGATGAATATTTTAAGCGCCTGCAATCCCCTAATCCGTTGTTCCTGAAACGAATGGACCAGGTAATGGTCAATTTTCTTTGGGATTGGGACTCCTTCTTTAAGAAATACAAGATTGATGAATAATAGAAACCCTGGCAAAACGTCAGGGTTTTTTATTTCAAGATTTGTCTGGGAGTTTGAATGTTCGAAAGGATTTTGGGAGAAAAATAGTGTACCTGCGAAATTCGAAGCATTCCTTTCAAATACGGATCCTGGCCCGGAATTCACGGAAGAAAATAATTGATTCCCTATACTCTCGGACAATTCATGGTTTTATTACTACATTGTGGGGATAAAACAAAAGCAATGAATAAATTTCAAATTAGGACCCTTGAACAGTACTATGAGAATTATGCGCAAAGTGTTTCTGACCCGGAAACATTTTGGGAGAATATTGCGAACGAATTCCTATGGATGAAAAAGTGGGATAAGGTATTGGAATGGAATTTCACGGAACCCAATATTCAATGGTTTAAGGGAGCAAAACTCAACATCACACAAAATATGCTGGATCGAAATGCAGCAGTGCGTGGAGATAAGCAAGCCTTGATTTGGGAACCGAATAATCCGCAAGACAAATCAGTAACTTATACCTACTCGGAATTGCTTGAAGCAGTTTGCGTTTTTGCCAATGCATTGAAAGCCCAGGGAATAAAAAAAGGAGACCGGGTGTGTATTTATATGCCGATGATTCCCGAATTGATGATCGCTGTAATTGCTTGTGCACGTATCGGAGCAATTCATTCTGTAGTTTTTGCAGGATTTTCTGCCAATGCGCTTGCTGACCGGATTGAAGATGCGCAAGCCAAATTGGTAATAACAGCTGACGGATTGAACCGCGGAGCGAAACAGATTCCGCTGAAACGTGTTGTTGATGAAGCATTGGAGCATGTTAGTTGCGTTGAAAGAGTCATTGTGTTCGATTGTTTGGGTTGGAAACCTTCCATGGAAACAGGAAGAGATATTTGGTGGAAAGATGCCGTGGCAGGACAGAATAAAACGTGTGAGCCGGAGGTGATGGATGCCGAAGATCCGTTGTTTATTCTTTATACATCCGGTTCCACCGGGAAACCGAAAGGTGTTGTTCACACTTGTGGTGGCTACATGGTTTATACAGCTTATTCCTTCCAGAACGTCTATCAGTACGAAGAAAAGGATGTGTTTTGGTGTACGGCCGATGTGGGCTGGATTACCGGTCATTCATACATTGTTTACGGACCTTTGCTTTGCGGTGCAACAACTGTCATGTTCGAAGGGATTCCGACCTATCCGGATGCCGGTCGTTTTTGGCAGGTGATCGATAAGTATGGAGTAAATCAATTTCTGACAGCGCCAACTGCTATCCGTTCTTTGATGGCTTTTGGAGAAGATCACGTGCTTTCCTATAGCCTGGATTCATTGAAAATTATTGGAACAGTCGGTGAGCCGATCAATGAGGAAGCCTGGAATTGGTATCATTTACATGTAGGGAAAGGACGTTGCCCGGTAGTAGATAACTGGTGGCAAACCGAAACGGGAGGAATTATGATTTCCGGGATTGGGGCTATTTCACCGTTGAAACCCACATTCGCAGGTTATCCTTTGCCTGGAATTCAACCGGTTTTATTGAACCAGGAAGGAAAGGAGATCGAAGGAGCCGACGAAGAAGGATACCTGTGTATCAAATTTCCGTGGCCTTCTATTTTAAGAACAACTTATGGTGATCATGAGCGTTGCCGTGTGAATTACTTTTCGCATTACGACGGATATTATTTTACAGGTGATGGCGCAAAACGTGATGAGAGTGGCATGTACCGCATTATTGGAAGAGTGGACGATGTGATCAATGTTTCCGGTCACCGTTTTGGAACCGCCGAAATTGAGAACGCGATCAATATGAACAAGCTGGTAATCGAATCAGCTGTTGTTGGCTATCCGCATCCGGTAAAAGGCCAATCGATTTATGCTTTTGTGGTCTGTGAGAACGAAGTTCCCGAAGAAGGCATGGATCAGGCGAGAGGTGAAATCGTAGAATCGGTTGTGGCGGAAATCGGTAAGATCGCCGTTCCGGAGAAAATCCAGTTTGTTTCAGGCTTACCGAAGACGCGTTCAGGAAAGATCATGCGCCGGATCTTACGGAAAATTGCAGAAGGAGATATGAAGAATCTGGGAGATACTTCTACCTTACTCGATCCGTTTGTGGTGGATGAAATTGTGGAGAAAGCCTTGTGAAATTAGGACGAATAGACACATATCTATCCGTGTTTTTTGGTTATTGTTGAGTCAAAATCAACCCGATTGCCGAAAGACTGATGATCAAACACAAGGGTGAATAATACCGCGTATCGTTCCTGCCGAATTTGGTGTTTTTGTATTTCTTGAAGAAGCCGACGTAACGAAACTCACCGATTGCGCGAAGACCGAAAATCCCGGCAATGATCCACAAACCGTATTTCTCCAGCCAATGAGGAAGTTCAAAATGAATCGTATCAGTGATGATGAGTGGCAATAATCCAAAAGCAAGTAAACCAAATGCAACGATGAGCGTTGCAACAATTCCTGGATTCAAAGCCTTTTGGTCGATGTCATCGCTTTTTGTCGGTAACACGGCTCCGGCTCCCCATTTTCCACCGAAAGCCCAGTAAAAATGAATGGAAGAAAGCAATAAAAAAATCGCGAACAGCAAAAGAGAAAGAATCAGGGACATATTGAATATTTTAAGAAAGCATTGAAGTGAAAACAGCAGGGGCAAATAATTATTTGCCCCTGCTTATTTTTTATCCGCGTCTTCTTTCCAGTAAAATCATCATCATCAATGAAAGCACGATACATTCATCTTCACTGGCATGATGTGTCGGGCCGATCTTATCAAGGGTGAAGCTCCTTCCGAACAGCGAAGGGTTTTTCTTTAAACGCATCACTTTTGATCCGTCAGGTCTTCCTACAATGTATTTCGGGTTGAACACATATCCTGTAAACATTCCCAAAATCGGAATTTCACTGAATAAACTGTCAAATACTTTTGTCCAGGCATTTTCTTCCATAATATGGAAAGCCAGGTGTTCGTGCTGATCAAATACATCGTAACGCGCTTTCCAGATGGAAGCCCACCCTTTACGTGCTACACGTCCTTTCTCGATGCCATTTTTATCCGTAAAAACATAGGTCGCTGAAAAATCAATCCATTTGTTTGCTTTAATGGTAAATTCCAGCTTTGTTTTATTGGTATCAGTGAAGACCTGTATTTCTTCAATGAACTTGAACATTTTCTGGCGTACATAGGCTAATGTTGCTGAATTGGCATCCGCAATCACGAAGTCATTGGCCAATGTTCCGATCTTGAAAGTGAATTTCAACGGATAGTTTAAATCACTGAGATCTACGTTCCTTTGAGAGAAAAAATTCATATTATCTAATACCTCGCTCATAATTATTTTAATTTGGATTTATAATTTTTTTCATAGGTCTCGATCCATGCTTCCGGTGTTACTTTTGAAACCAACTGGCCAATCAGCTCGAAAGGGATCTGATTAGGCTTTTTAAATCGAACACAGCTTTTTCCCATATCCAGTTTCGTGGTACTTACTTTAGCGTATTCTGCCTGGAACCATTTCAATAGTTCCGGATCAGCATACATCCCCATATGATAGAATGCAATGAAATTCTTCTGTGAAGCGAAGCTCATAAATGGCAAGGGTAATTTCGGGTCACAATGATACCCGGCCGGATAGATGGAATGTGGAACGGCATAACCGATCATTCCATACCCGATTCCTTCGCTGAATCCCGCAGGGAGATTGTCCAGGATTGTTTTTCTTAGCTGAATCATTGCTGCCTGTCTCTCTTCCGGACAGTTCGCAATCACTTCTTCCGGTGTTGTTCCTTCTGTTCTCATCAATATCCCGAAGATACCAAAAAGATTCAAATTCGTACTCCAATTACCAGCATATCATCGAGCTGTTCGCGATCACCTCTCCACGTTTCCGCAAAATCTTCCAGGTGCTTTTTTTGGTGTGACATGGATAACAGCTGCATTCCTGCAAGTAATTGTTTGAAATTTTTGGTTTTGAATTTTTTCCCCCGTTCACCACCGTCCTGGTCAGCGTATCCATCAGAAGCAAGGTAAAAAGTATCGCCGGTATATAGAGGGATTTTGTGACAGATGAATTCCTGGTTATTGGAGGTGTACCCGCCAATCGGAACACGTGTAGAACAAAATTCTTCCAAAACAGAGCTTCCTTTTCTTACAAGCCAAAGCGGCCGGTTTGCTCCTGTAAATTCAACTTCATTTTTTTCCGGATCGTATGAACATAAAGCTATATCCATTCCATCCTGCAGGGAATCATCATTTTGATCCTGTTTTAAAGCTTCCTTAATTCGTCGGTTCAAATCCTGTAAGATCATCGAAAGCGGAACATCCGAAGAGGAAATGTCGTTTAAAACCGATGCACCGATTATACTCATGAGTGCGCCGGGAACACCATGACCTGTACAATCTGCCATGGCAAAAATGGTTTTGCCGCCCAGGTTTTTCAGCCAAAAAAAATCACCGCTCACGATGTCTTTAGGCCGGAAAAAAATAAATGATTGCGGAAAATGATGTATAAAGTCCCGTTCAGTTGGTAAAAAACATTGCTGGATCTTTTGCGCATAATTGATACTGTCCATGATCTCATTGTTCTTTTCAGCAAGTATAGATGTTCTGATCTTCACCTTCTGATCAAGAATGTCATTGAGTCTGCGCAGGTTTTCTTCTGCTTTTTTTAACTGTGTTATTTCCATGGACAAAATGCAAATTCCCTCGGGAACGGGTTGAACACTCAATCTGAACCATGCGGCACTTCCGTCAGCATACTCCATTTTGTTTTCAAATTGTTGCGGAATCCTGTTTTCCATGCATTTCCTCATTGCGCGATGGAGTTTGGTTTCCTCCAATTGAGGATAAACTTCAAGTATTGTCTTGCCTAAGAGTGCTTCCCGGGAAGTTTTACTGTGGCGCACCACTGTATCGTTTACATATAAATACCTCCAATCGTAATCAATAATCTGAAACCCTTCCATCATATGGTTTAAGGTTTCCTGGTAACGTTTTTCTATTCTCAGAGAACGTTCGTATTCCGTTATGATTTTTTTAAGTTCTTCTTCCGAACGGCCCTCGTACATGTTTTCAAACATAGCGATCGAATTTTAAACTTCTCCTAAAAGCATTTGGTAGCTAATACGCAAATAGCGAGTATTGTGAATATGGTACATTTGTGATAGTGATCCCAGCATCCCTTCTAAAGTTCAGTACTTAGTGAAGTTAGTGAAATGGCTTGCCAAAAACAAAAAAAACAGCATAAATTGCGAAAATCCCCGGCTTTGTTGGTATAAAAAAAGACCGATCCTTAAGCCGGACCGGTCTCTTTCTTTAAAAGTCTAAGTTGTTTATTCGATAATGATTTTATGGGTTGACAGGGTTTTACCGTCCTTTGCAAGAGTCAGCAGGTAAAATCCGTTTTGGAATTCACGAATATCAATGGAAGTATAAGCCAATCCTTTTTGAACGGTTTGATTACTATCAAAAACTTTTTGACCATTCAAGGTAGAAAGCGTTAATTGATAAGTCGATTCTGTTTTGGATGACAGAACAATATTCAGATTGTTTTCTGCAGGATTAGGGAATGTTTTTATCAGTTCCAGGTCATTCATGAATTGCTGTTCGATTGCCAATGTGTTCGAAGTAACATTGGTTCCGTTTTCGTGGACTAATCTGACGCGATAGTAAGCAGTTCCATTAATCGGTTGTAAATCTTCGAACTGATAAGACAAGGCTTCAAGACTTAGGCCATGAGCTTCAATTTCCCCGATTCCTATGTAATCACTTCCGTTTTCACTGCGTTCGATGAGGTATTTGTCTACATTGAACTCACTTGAACTTGTCCATTGTAAGGTATTGAACCCGGACTCGTTTTTGCCTGTTAGGTCCATCATTTCGGCTCCAAGCGGTGAGCAACTCACAACAGCTGTTCCACCAAATGACAGAGGAACAGTTGTGATAGCAGAAGAATAATTGGATAAACAGATGAGATATTGCGTATATGATCCCGGATTCAGTGGTGCTTCCCAATTAGTCATCGAAGTTGCACCGGCTGGAAGGGTACTTGCTAAACCGGTGTACTGTTCGCAGTCACCATTGTAATTGCAGCGGATCGGAGCTTGTGTTCCAGCCTGGATAGCGGAACAGGTCGAAGGAGTATACGCCCACATGGACCAATCCAGGCAGTTCAGTGTACCGGAGTTCGGTGTTCCCAACTCGAATGTCAGGGATCCACCGGTTAATACGTTTACAATCATCCAGGTACTGTTTAGTTCTTCCGATAATAAACAACCCGGGTTGGTACCATTTACATTGACGTCCGGATTTGCAGCACAGGTCCCGGCAATACAAATTTCATTAATCGCTCCGTAGCCGTTGGGGTCAATGGCAAAAGAGGCATTGGAGCAAACATTTGCTGCTACAGCACAATCTCCCGCTGTTGTTGGTCCGCCGGCAGGACATGTTAATGAGAAAGTAATTCCTGACGCAGCGGTAGAAGTTGCATCCATGACAAAATAGTAAGTTGTACCTGAAGTAAGAGCAATTGACCCGACTGACCCTGGGGTAGTCGCTATTCCTGCGCAGTTCCATCCGGTTGCCGAACATCCTCCTGTTTGCCACCCGATCGCGTAGCCGCCGCCGGTTACAGATGTTACATTAAAGGAATAGTTTCCCGTTGATGTTGCAGTATAACTGTAAACTTGTTCCAAGCCCGGTGTTGCTGTGGAACATAACGTGGAAATAAACGAGGAAGCTCCGGTTGTTGACAGATTAAAAGCCTGTCCGCACCCTGAAATTGGAGACGATGAGGCACAAGGACCAGTGCCACATGAAGTACAGGTAATGGTTGTCGTCAAACACGTTGTACTCCCTGTTCCGCATCCCGAACAGTTTGCATTCAATGTCATGTAGTAAGTACCCGATGAAGGAGCTGTGAATGGAACGGACCCCATTCCGAAAGCAACCACTGTTCCAGTCGGAGATCCGCTGTGAACAGTAATACATGCAGACGGAGATACTGTCAGGGTATAACTACTCCCCCCAACAACGCCCGTAATTGTATTGTAGTCTCCTGTCCAGTTGCAGGAACTAATTGTTGTAGCTGAAGTCCCTGTTGGCGCTGCAACAGATGTAAATGAACTTCCGCCACTACATTGTGCCTGACTGGTTTCAGACCAAATAGTAAGCAGTGAGATGAGTAATAGTAAGTAGAAGTTTTTCATATTCAGGAAATTAGTCGATGATTAAATAATTTAATTCTGTCAGGATTTGGGTTCGCCTGGTTTCTTCCATTGTTTTGAGCTCGTCAAAGCGAATATGAAGGCGATCGGTATCAGCTGTTAATTGCAGATAAGCAGCAGGATAATCTTTTGCCCAATCCCAAACCCGTTCCTTGTAAGCCTGAAAATCAGATTCGGAAAAGGTATAACTTGTCCAAACAGGAAATTGTCTTTCAGGAAGCTCATGAACTAAGGAATTCAGATCGTATCCCTGAAGCAAATTAGTTAATTCGGCACCGGATTTTAATGTAATCAGGATACTTCCCCGGTATATAAATTGAACTTGCTGGTTGTCTTGTCTCAAATGCTCATATTCTGTTACATCGAAATGCTGGATGTTTAGCAATTCTTTAACCGAGATCCCTGTCTCATTCGTGTTAAATGAAAAGCTGGCTGAAAAATAGTTCCATAAGACCTGAAGTCTCTGTGGATCAATTTGAGCAATTTTTCGGGTTCTTTCAGGTGAGTGGTGCTTTTGGATCATTCGGTTGGAAGCAATCGTAGCGTAGTCAGTTTGGGCGAAAGATATACTAAATGAGCATGCCAACAGGCAGAGTAGTAAGTATAAAGTCTTCATAATCATAGGATTTGAGACAAGTATACAAAATAACAGATAGTTAAAAGACTAACATTTTTATCAAATGAGCAAACAGGGGTTTTTATCGATCAAATATTAAATCTGAATGAATATTTTGTGAATTTTAGGTGAAGACATTAAATATAAGTGTTTGAAAGGCAGTTGGTTGATGCTATTTGCTTGTTGTATCTACGTATACCACTGCTTTTGTTTCAAAAAACTCACCGGAAAAGATTTTTTGTAGAGAATAAATTGTGTACGGAAATTTTACCGGGGCCATTTCTTCTTTCAAATCGCCTCCTTTCAGATACAAAATTCCATTTGGAAGCGGGTTTTTATTTTCCTTGAGGAACTTTCCTTTGGTCCAGGGTAAAAATGCAGGCATTGCAGTGACAGCCCTACTTACAATAAAATCAAATTGTTGGTTGATTTCCTCAGCACGTGCATGCGTTGCACGAACATTTTTTAATCCCAAAGCATGTGCAACTTCTTTTACGACTTTGATTTTTTTTCCGATGGAATCTACCAGATGAAATTGCACATCAGGAAATAAGATTGCCAGTGGAATTCCCGGAAATCCACCACCTGTTCCGATATCCAAAACCGACGATCCGGGAGTGAATTCCATGATTTTTGCAATACCGAGCGAATGCAGTACGTGGCGTTCATAAAAATAGTCTGTGTCCTTGCGGGAAATTACATTGATCTGTGCATTCCAGAATAAATACAATTCCTTCAACTGCTCAAATTGAGAGCGTTGTAAATCTGTAAGATCGGGGAAGTATTTGAGGATTAGCTCCATATATTAATCAGGTAATTATCAATTATAAATTATCAAGGGAATCCCAGTGAGTAATTCCCCTTGATAATTAAAGCATTTATAATTGATAATTTTTTTATCCTTCAATTAGCTTTCCTAATGCATTATCATAAATCTCTTTTGCTTCAGAGATAAATCCGAAATGCTCATCGTCAACCATCATTTTGCCTTTTGTTACGTGACCAAGAAGTGTGTAATTAACACCGCTTCCCATCATGAATTCGATGAATTCTTCTTCAGTATCTTCGGAAACAGTTACAACGACACGGCTCTGAGCTTCACCAAATAAGAACGCATCTTCACGAACCTCTGAGTCAGTTACGATATCGAAACCGAGTCCGCGAGGCATAGACATTTCAACCAATGAAACGAACAATCCACCGTCAGCACAGTCGTGAGCAGCATTGATCAATTCCTGGCTGATCAAACCTTTTACTGCTTCCTGCAATGCATATTCTTTTTCCAGGTCAAAATGCGGAGCCGGAGAAGCATCAATTTTGTGGTATTTCGCCAAATATTCCGAAGATGAAATATCGTTTACACAGTCTCCTAAAATGAAGATTAAATCACCCTTTTGTTTGAAATCCAAAGACATGATTTTCGATTTATCAGGAACCACACCAATCATTCCGATTGTAGGAGTAGGAAATACAGGGATCTCTTTGCCTCCGATGTTACTTTGGTTGTAGAAGGAAACGTTTCCTCCTGTAACCGGTGTTTCAAATTTCAAGCATGCTTTTGACATTCCTTTGATCGCACCGACAAATTGCCAGTAAGATTCCGGATTGTACGGATTACCGAAGTTCAGGCAATTGGTAATCGCACTTGGAATACCTCCCGAAACAACGATGTTGCGTGCTGCTTCAGAAACTGCAATTGCAGTACCAACTTCCGGATCAGCATTTACATAACGTGAATTACAGTCAACTGTCATAGCCAATGCCTTTTCGGTACCTTTCAGGTTCACAATTCCGGCATCAGTCGGACGATTAGTAGTCATTGTTTTTGTTCCAACCATGGAGTCATACTGTTCGTAAACCCAGCGCTTGGAAGCGATATTTGGTTGACTCAACAAGAAGAATCCGATTTCTTTCAGGTTTTCCGGTTGCTCTACTGAATCGATATTGAATTTTTTGTATTCCTGGTAATAAGCAGGTTCTGAATACTCACGCTGGTATTGTGGTGCACCGCCACCAAGAACTAACGATTCTGCCGGAACATCGCCAACCAATTCGCCATGCATGTAATAGCGAACACGACCATCATCCGTTACTGTTCCGATCTCTTCAGCATGAAGGTCCCATTTGTCGAAAATGCGCTTTACAATGTCCTCTTTTCCTTTTTGGATCACTACCAACATACGTTCCTGGGATTCAGAAAGCAAGATTTCGTAGGGAAGCATGTTTTCCTGGCGTGTAGGAACGCGGTCCAAATGGATCTCCATTCCGACACCGCCACCGGCACTCATTTCACAAGTGGAACAGGTAATTCCAGCGGCACCCATATCCTGCATTCCAACAATTGCGTCTGTATTTGCCAATTCCATGGTCGCCTCCAGAAGCAATTTTTCCATGAACGGGTCACCTACCTGAACAGATGGTAAATCCTGAGCGGATTCTTCCGTAATATCTTTTGAAGCGAATGCTGCTCCTGCGATCCCGTCTTTACCTGTTGAAGAACCAACAATGTAAACCGGGTTTCCCGGGCCTTTTGCTTTCGCTGAAATAACTTTTTTTGTGTCGATGATACCTGCCGAGAAAGCATTTACCAACGGGTTTTGGTTGTACGATTTATCAAAAAATACCTCACCTCCGACAATTGGAATTCCGAATGCGTTTCCGTAATCACCGATGCCTTTAACAACACCTTTGACCAACCACTTTGTACGCGCCTCTTCAATGTCTCCGAAACGCAAAGAGTTTAATTGAGCAACCGGCCGAGCTCCCATCGTAAAAATGTCGCGGTTGATTCCTCCAACTCCTGTTGCTGCTCCCTGGTAAGGCTCTAAAGCAGAAGGGTGGTTGTGAGACTCAATTTTGAAAACACATCCGATACCATCTCCCAAATCTACCAATCCGGCATTCTCTTCACCGGCTTTTACCAACATGTGGGGGCCATCTTTCGGTAATTGTTTTAGCCAGTAAATAGAGTTTTTGTAAGAACAGTGCTCAGACCACATAACAGAATAAACGGCTGTTTCTGTGAAGTTTGGTGTGCGGCCCAGGATTCCTTTGATCATTTCAAATTCATCAGCTCGCAAACCTAATTCAACCGCTTGCTCTACTGTAGCTTCTTGCTTGATGGAAGTACTCATTTTATTATAACTTTGATGCAAAAGTAATCATTCCTTTGTTCATAGCAGGTCGAACTTTTCCGTTTTTTTCCACAGGACGAAGGTTTGAATTATCAATTATCAAGTAAGCAGACTTCTTGATAATTACAACATGTATAATTGATAATTAATTTAACTTAGAGCCCGGATGATATTTACATTAGTTCTGATCGGGTTAACTTGGTTTGTTTGGAAGTTCAAAACAGATGGATTGTCGCGAACTAATTTACTGATTGGGTGGGGAATCAAAGTGCTTTTCGGTGTGTTGTTCATGATCATCCACACTAAAATCTATGGTATAGGCGAAATAACGGTTGATTGGGAGGAGTACATGGAGGACAGTGTGACGCTCAATGGGGTGGCTTATCATTCATTCGGCGATTACCTCCGGTTTTTGTTCGGGACGAATTCGGAAGCAGCAGTTCAGCAGTATTTGTCACACACCAATCATTGGTCTGCCGGAGATTTGGACCTCATGAATGATTCGCGGAATGTTTTGCGCGTAAATAGTTTGATTGTATTCCTTTCCAAGGGAAATGTGTACGTTCATATTCTGTTTTTCTCTTTCTTCTCATTTATCGGGTTACGCGAAATTTTCCATGCATTTAAGGATCGGGTTTTCTATGATAAGCGGACTTTCTGGTTCGCGTTGTTTTTGTTTCCGACCTTAAGTTTCTGGACGAGTTCTGTTTTAAAAGAGCCACTGATGATCCTGGGTTTTGCTTTTGTTTTGAATGGGTTATTCGGAAGCTTGGCTCTGAAATCCCGTTTGTGGCGTTTTGCTTTTGGATTCATACTGATGCTGGGTTTCAAACCGTACGTTTTAGCTTGTCTATTGCTGAGCATTCCTGTTTTTTTGTTGGGAAAATGGGTGTTTAAAAACAAGGTGTTGTTTGCCCCGATAACTGCGCTTGGAATTGTTGCTTTGATTTTCCTGGTGTTTTCAGGTTTCAGGAAAAATGTGACTCACCGGCTTACCCGCATGCAGTTTGATTTTGTTAATGTAGGAAGAGGGGGGATGCATGCATATGCGGATTCTTGTTTTTACTATTTCCGGAGCGATCAATATGCAGACCTGGAGTTTTTAAATGACAGAAAAGTTCGTGCAAAAAAAGACCTGGTAGCGAAAAAGGTGACCTTCGGGATGAGTTATCCGTTCCGGGATATTCACTTGAAACCGGGTGAAGGCCCTTGGGAAGTGGTTTTCATGGGAGAAGCATGTGGAAGTTATATCGAGCTGACCCCGATCGGGAACGATTTCGGGCAATTACTTAAAAATATACCGGAAGCGGTTTCGAATGCAGCTTTCAGGCCCACTTTTTGGGATCCGGGAGGCAAGCTGAAAATAGTTAGTTTTTTGGAAACAATCGGTTTGTTTGTCCTTCTTGCTTTTGGGCTTTGGTATAACCGGAAATACAGAAGTGTGGAGGAAAAGAATATACTCGTCTTTTTAGTAACCTTTTCACTGGTATTGTTGGTGTTGGTCGGTTGGACAACACCGGTTTTGGGTGCGATTGTCAGGTACCGGATGCCGGCATATTTAACCCTGTTTTTAATTGCTTTTATTGGTTCTAGACCATTCAAATTTAAACGATGAAGAAAACTGTTTTTATCACCGGGGCAACTGCCGGTTTTGGAGAAGCGACAGCACGCATATTTGCTGATAACGGATGGGATTTGGTGTTAACCGGACGCAGAATGGAGCGTTTGGAAGCGTTGAAAAAAGAACTCCAACCGAAAGGAAGTGATATCTCGTTACTGAATTTTGATGTGCGAAATGAAGCGGAAGTAAATCAGGCTGTCGGATCATTACCGGAAGAAGTGAAAAACAACCTTGCAATCCTGGTCAATAATGCCGGTCTGGCTGTTGGGCGCGGACCGATAGATTCCGGGGAGACGGATGATTGGGACCGCATGATCGATACCAATGTGAAAGGACTATTGTATGTCACACGTGCAGTTTCTCCCATTTTAAAGAAGAACGGTGGAGGGCACATCGTAAATATTGCAAGTATTGCAGGGAAAGAAGTATATGCCGGAGGAAATGTTTACTGTGCTACAAAACATGCGGTTGATGCCCTTTCACGCGCAATGCGGATTGATTTGGTACACGATCATATCAAAGTGACAAATATTGCTCCGGGTGCGGCAGAGACAGAATTTTCTTTGGTGCGATTCAAAGGCGATGAACAAACGGCTAAAAATGTATACCACGGTTTTGATCCGCTAATGGCGGAAGACATTGCGGATGCGGTTTATTATGTTTGTTCAAGACCGAAGCATGTTTGTATCAACGATTTGGTCATTATGCCGAGTGCTCAGGCTAGTTCAACTATTTTTCATAAAACACACGGGTAATGCGTTACGTTCTTTTTTCTTTGGTCCTGTTGATTGGAGCTTCCTGTATGAAAGGCCAATCGGTTGATTTAGTGATCCACAACGCAAAAATTCATACCATGGACGAACAAAATACCATTGTGCAGGCAATCGCAATTCGCGATGGTGAAGTGGTGGAAGTGGGACCTGATCGCCAGATTATGAATAAGTACAGTGCAGATGAATTTATCGATGCGGAAGGAAAAGATATCTTCCCCGGATTCGCAGATGCGCATGGACATATGATGAGCCTGGCACGTCAGAAATTATCAGCGAACCTGGTTGGAACAACTTCAATGGAGGAATTAATCGTTCGGGTAGAAAAGTACGCGCAGAAAAAAGAGCGGTCAGTGATCGTTGGCGGAGGTTGGGACCAAAGTCTTTGGAATACGAAGGATTTACCGACAAATGAAAAACTGAATGAAAAATTCCCTGATAAACCGGTTGTTTTGTATCGGATCGACGGGCATGCTGTTTTAGCGAATGCTGCGGCGTTGAAGAAATTTGGGGTAGATGAATCCTCTCATGTGGATGGCGGAGCGATTTTGAAAAAGGGAGACGGAACCCTCACGGGAGTTTTACTGGATAATGCCATTTCATTGATCAGTAATCAGCTTCCTGACTTTTCTGACCATGAATTGGCTCAGGCTTTATCGGAGATTGAACAGGAATTGTATGGATATGGAGTGACTGACGTGCATGAAGCGGGATTGAGCCCACACGATTTTAAATTGATCCGTCGATTGGTGAAAGACAATAAATTGACTATCGGAATTTATGGGATGTTATATCCAGTGACCGAAAATGCGGATTTCGCTAAAAAGCATGGGATTTTAAAGGAGAAAAACTTGCTTGTCCGTTCGTTTAAAGTGATCGGTGACGGAGCGTTGGGTTCAAGAGGTGCGCTTTTGAAACAACCCTATTCGGATGATCCGCATAATCATGGTTTATTGACGACCTCTGTTTCGGATATGAAACGTTATTCTTCGTTGGCGGAGCTTACCGGTTACCAGTTGAATGTTCATGCGATCGGGGATTCTACCAATCGCCTGGTGTTGGAGTTAATCCAGGCATATTCTAAGAAAAACCCGGACCACCGCTGGAGATTGGAACATGCACAAGTAGTCGATCCGAAAGACTTTGATTTACTGGCAAGTTCGGGAGTGTTTCCGTCTGTGCAACCAACACATGCGGTGAGCGACCAGCGTTGGGCGGAATCGCGTTTGGGAAAAGCACGTTTAAGGGGTGCTTATGCCTATAATACGTTATTACAAAAAGCAGGAATGCTGGCTATCGGAACAGATTTTCCGGTAGAAAGTACGAATCCGTTCCTGACTATTCATGCAGCTGTGAACCGAAAGAATGCAGAAGGAAACCCGATCGATGGTTTCCTAATGGAAGAAGCGCTCACAGAAGAAGCGTGTTTGCGAGGCATGACCATTTGGGCGGCTTTCGCGAGTTTCCAGGAAGAGACAAAAGGAAGTTTGGAAAAAGGAAAGGATGCGACTTTAGTGATTTTGGAAAGTCCGTTTTCTTCAAAGGGGGTTTACAATCCGAATTATTCCAACAGGACATTCGTCAGGGGAAAATTGGTTTTTTCTATGGAATAAAAAAAGGGCCCGCCGGCAAACGAACCCTACAAACCAAAAAACCAAAAACGATCAAACACAAGTCATTATTTCTTTGTAACTTTCCAACTAGTCCATGAATTGCACTTGATCGAAGTTAGAAACTATATTCCCACAACATAAAAGTATGAACTAGTTTCTTAACGACATGCTGTGAAAAAACAAACACTGGTTTTGGATGAATATTTTTGCGCTATTGCTTAATTTTTAATACATATATTGTGAGTGCTATTACAACTGATATGAATGAAGTAAGACGACTATTTGACGTGCCTGCTTATCAATTGAATAACTTTCCAAACGCTTCCATGTTTGTTACCAAAACTGAGGGAGCTTGGATACCTATGACGACCGAGGAATTTGTAGCACTTACAAATCAAATTTCTAAGGGACTTGTGGCGCTCGGTGTTTCAGTTGGTGAACGTGTGGCATTGGTTTCACCGAACCGGGTGGAATGGAATATCCTGGATATTGCAATCCAACAGGTGGGGGCCGTTGTGGTTCCTGTTTATCCGAATATTTCGGAACACGATTATGTGTACATTTTTAATGATGCGGGAATTCGTCATGCATTCGTAGCAGGGGAGGAATTGGGATATAAAATCCAGGGAGTGGCAGCTCAAATCCCGACTTTAGAGAAGATTTTCACCTTTGATCAGTTGGAAGGATTTACCAATTACAAGGAATTGATCGCTTTGGGCAAAGATATTCCACAAAATAAGATCTCGGAATTGAAAGCAAATGTGCGAAACGAAGATCTGGCGACGATTATTTATACTTCTGGAACAACCGGAAATCCAAAAGGGGTGATGCTGTCCCACAATAACATTCTTTCCAATGTACTTTCCTGTAAGATTAGTATTCCTGCCGATGAACATTCACGTGTCTTGACATTTTTACCGGTTTGTCACGTATACGAGCGCATGTTGCATTATTTATATATGTATTGTGGTTCTTCGATTTATTTTGCAGAATCCATGGATACGATCGGAGCGAATCTGAAGGAAGTAAAACCGCATGTGTTTACGGCTGTTCCTCGTTTGCTGGAAAAAGTGTTTGATAAGATTATGCTGACGGGTGAATCGTTGACCGGATTTAAGAGAAAGATTTTCTTTTGGTCTGTTTCCGTGGCTGAGCAGTATCATACAGGGAAACTAGGGTTTTGGTATAGAATAAAATTGGCAATTGCCCGCAAACTGGTGTTCTCGAAATGGCAGGAAGCATTGGGCGGAGAAGTGAGAGCAGTAGCTTCAGGATCAGCTGCATTGCAACCCCGTCTGGCACAAATTTTCCTGGCTGCCGGAATTCCGGTATTGGAAGGATACGGTTTAACGGAAACTTCCCCGGTAATTTCAGTGAACTGCCTGAAAAAAGGAGTCAAAATCGGAACTGTCGGTCCGCTGATTGATGGGGTAAAAGTAAAAATTGCGGAGGATGGAGAGATTTTGGTAAAAGGACCGAACGTTATGATGGGCTATTACAATTTACCCGAAAAAACTGCTGAAGCGATTGATTCCCAAGGTTGGTTTCATACAGGAGATATCGGAACATTTGAAGATGGGATCTTCCTGAAAATTACCGACCGGAAGAAGGAGATCTTTAAAACATCGGGAGGAAAATATATCATTCCGCAAGCCATGGAAAATACCTTCAAGGAATCACGGTTTATTGAACAGATCATGGTTTTGGGTGAAGGACAGAAATTCCCTTCGGCATTGATTGTTCCTGCTTTTCCGTTTGTAAAGGAATGGGCAAGCCGCAAGAACTTGCAAATCGGAACAAGCAATGAAGAAATTGCTAAAAATCCGGATGTGATTGCGCGTATTCAGAAAGAAGTAGATCGTATCAATGAAGGATATGGAAGTTGGGAGAAGATCAAGAAATTTGCATTGTTATCCCAGGAATTCGGAATCGCAACCGGAGAGTTGACTCCGACTTTGAAATTAAAGCGTAAGATCATTCTTGAAAAATATAAAAAAGAAGTTGATGATTTCTATGCTCAAAATCATTATTAATTCACCCAATATTTATTGGTATAAAAACGTAGGCGCGCGATTAATCGCGCGCCTACGTTTTTTGTGTAGTTTTTTTCAAAATCTTCAATAACAACTTTTCTTCAGAGCTCAGCCAGGTGTCGGAAGGTGGAATGTTCTTCACGAGTTTTTCCAGTTGGCTGTTTTCATAAAGCGATAAGATTTGCGGATGGACATAGTATTTTTTGCAAATAGTTCGCGTGTTGCCCAATTGTCCACTCACCAGGTCCAAAACTTCTATCGTTTTTTTCTTACGGGCTGTTTCATTTCCCACAGAATCTGAGTTTAAGAAATGGTGCAGCGCACAAACACTTGCCGACCAGGTTCGTAAATCTTTGGTGGTGAACGAGTCTTCAGTATGTTTTCGGATATAAGCATTCACTTTTCCCGAATCCAATGTGTGACGATTTCCGACTTGATCATAGTATTGAAAAAGTGCTTTTCCCGGAATATCGCGACATTGTTTGACGATACGGGCCAATCGTTTGTTTCGCAATGAAATGGTGTGATGAATTCCTTTTTTTCCTACAAAGGAAAAACGAATGTTTTCTCCGGAGATTTCCACATGTTTATCCTTTAACGTGGTCAATCCGTAAGATTTATTTGTTTTTTCATAGTAGTTATTCCCAATGCGGATATGTGTTTCATCCATTAAGGACAGGACAGTTGCAACCACCTTCTCTTCGCTCAATGTCTTTTTTCTCAGATCACTGGAGATTTGTTTGCGAAGCTTCTTTAGCGCCTTTCCAAAATCAATTAGACGCGAGAATTTTGATTCATTCCTGGATTTTTGCCACAAGGTGTGATACCGGTATTGTTTTCTTCCGCGGAGATCTATTCCGGTACATTGAATGTGTCCATTGGGATTTTTGCAAATCCATACGTTCTCCCAGGCTGGTGGAATGACCAAATCCTTGATTCGCTGTAACTGCTTCTCCGATTCTATTTTTTGATTGTTGTAATAATATTCAAATCGGTCTACCGTCCGTACACGGGAAATTCCCGCGTCTGAAACCGAGACGTAAACTAAGTCTGCCATTTCGGGAAAGGCATCCAAATCGACAAATTCTGCTATGGTCATAACTTAATTTATCCATTGGATTTTGATCTGTTGTTACACAATTATCCTATTTAAGAATTTTTAGTTTTTCTCACCGTCCACAAAATAAAAAAGGAGAGTTTGGATACTCTCCTTTTAGCAGGTTTAGTTTGTGTATTGGTTTATTTATGATCTTAAATAGCGTCTTTTGTTTGTTCCATCATTTGAGCAAGAAAATCGCGCGCCCTGAATAATTGCGCTTTTACAGTTCCCAGTGGAAGGTTTAGTTCTTCCGCAATTTCTTCGTAGCTCAGTTCCTCAAAGTATCTTTTTTCAATCAATTCACGATAACGAGGCTTTAATTTGCTTACCAGCTGACGCATGTGTTTTACCTTCTGGTTGTGAATGATGTGTTCTTCCGGGTCGCGTGTATCTGATTTGGCGTCAATACCAACTGCTTCTCCGTCTTCATTTGTATAGCCGGTATCCATGGAGGTCAACTTAATCCGTTTTTTTCGGATAAAGTCAATGCAATTATTAGAAGCTATCTTGAAAAGCCAGGTGGAAAATGCAAAGCTTGGGGAATATTGGTCCAAACGACTGAATGCTTTTCCGAAAGCTTCGATGGTTAAGTCATCCGCATCGTCGGAATTGCGGACCATTTTCATCATCATGAAATAAATAGATTCGCGGTATCGGTCCATTAATTGCGCATATGCTGCCTGGTCGCCGTTTCTTGCCTGGTCTACCAAAACCAAATCTACACGCGCCTTGTCCGATAAGTGATCTACTTCCATTTCGAAGAGTTTTTTTGCAATGCTGAATAATAAAAAAATGGAAGTATCAAAACATATACCAAGTCCGTAATCGGCAATAAAGCAATGAATCCAGGTGATTTCAACTTTTTAAAACAAAGTCCCAAAAGCCACCATTTTATCACTGTTACAAAACCAAAACCAGCCAAGGCATGTATCCACCATCCACTTTGTAAAATCAAAAGAACAAAAGATATCAGCATCAAAATCAGGCTGCTCGGATATATTCCTAACATTACTTTTTTGAAAACCTTGTAACGTGGGGAGGTAGTGTAGTGCCTGGACTTTTGAAGAACAAATGATTCCCAGTTATCTTTTGCCTCACTGTATTGGAAAGTGTCCGGATCCAATTGAATGGTGTAATTACTTTTCCTGGCTGCTTCCTGGATAAATAAATCGTCATCGCCGGACATGAGAGAATAATGAGATTTAAATCCGTTTGTTGATTTAAACACCGCTTTGGTATAGGCCATGTTCCGGCCAACTCCCATATAAGGAACTCTATTGATCGCCATGGAAAAGTAGTTTACAGCGATCATAGTCGTATCAAAGCGAATAATTTTATTCAGGAATCCTTTCTTTTTGGTGTAAGGCCCATAACCCAAAACAATTTGTTTTTTATCGTTGAACTGTTCCACCATTTTACGCAACCACAAATTGCTTGCTGGAGTACAGTCGGCATCAGTAAGTACCAGGTGCTCGTAACTTGCTTTTTTTATTCCCAATGTAAGAGGAAATTTCTTACTTGGAGTCAAATGCCGGCTTCGTTCCACTTCCATCACAACCAGGTTCGGATATTGACGGCTCAGGGCATCCAACAGGTATTTCGAGTCATCCATCGACTGATTGTTGATCACAACCACTTCAAAGGGAGCCGGATAATCCTGTTCCAGTATTTTGGGCAAGTTCTCATATAAATTGTCAGATTCATTGCGGGCAGCAATAACAATTGATACCGGCGGCAAATTGGTTTGAGCTGGTTTTGCTTTCCAAAAAGCCAATCTCCCAAAGAAAAGAACGGAGTAAATCAACTGTACAGCCAATAGTCCGGCAAAAATCCAAAAGATATAAAATACGCCTGTTTCTTGTAGTTCGGGAATAATTTTCATTAAAGTGTCTTCTTCGCATACAAAGATGGGGCTCTTTCCGAAATCCCCTTATCTTTGCAGCGTTTATTTTTCAACACAATTATGCACTTTGAACTGAAGCATACCGACCCACACTCTAAAGCAAGAGCAGGACTTGTTCATACGGATCACGGAACCATTGAAACTCCGATATTTATGCCCGTTGGAACACAGGGAACAGTAAAAGGTGTTCATCAGCAGGAATTGCGAGATGATGTAGAAGCTCAGATTATTTTGGGAAATACCTTTCATTTGTACCTGCGTCCGGGACTGGAAGTCATTGAAGGTGCCGGAGGTTTGCATCAGTTTATTGGTTGGGAAAGACCGATCTTAACCGATAGTGGTGGTTACCAGGTTTATTCCCTGGCTACGAGCCGGAAAATTACGGAAGAAGGAGTTCGTTTTCAATCGCACCACGATGGAAGTTACCACTTTTTTTCCCCGGAAAGAGCAATTGATATTCAGCGCACGATCGGTGCGGATATCATTATGGCTTTTGATGAGTGTACTCCCTATCCGTGCGATTACAATTACGCGAAACGTTCCATGCATATGACGCACCGTTGGTTGAAACGCTGCATCACTCAAATGGATTCTACCGAACCGAAATACGGTTATTCCCAGGCTTTGTTCCCAATTGTTCAGGGAAGTGTTTACCCGGATTTAAGGAAAGAATCCGCGGAGTTTATAGCAGAACAAAATGCAGTTGGAAATGCGATCGGTGGATTGTCGGTAGGGGAACCGGATGAAGATATGTACAGCATGACCGATCTGGTATGCTCCATTTTACCGGCAGACAAACCACGTTACCTGATGGGGGTTGGAACACCGGTAAATATCCTGGAATCCATTGCATTGGGAGTGGATATGTTTGATTGTGTGATGCCTTCCCGGAATGCACGGCACGGAATGTTGTTTACTTCTGAAGGAACGATTAATATCAAAAACCATAAATGGAGAATGGATTATTCTCCTTTGGATCCGAATGGCACAGCTTATGTAGACCAGGTTTACACTAAAGCATATTTACATCATCTGATTAAAGCGAAGGAAAATTTGGCTATTCAAATTGCGACAATTCACAATTTAGCCTTTTATTTGGCGTTGGTTAAGGAAGCTCGCCGAAGAATTCTGGATGGGACGTTCCGGACCTGGAAAGATGAACAAGTAAAAAAACTGGGAAGACGGATTTAAATGCTCAAAATTATAGATCGTTATATCATTCGAAAGTTCCTTTCAACATTCTTTTTTATGTTGGGAGTTATCATGCTTTTGGCCATGGTATTCGATATTGCCGAACGTTTATCTGAATTTATTGATAATCAGGCACCACTCCGGGCGATCATTTTTGATTATTATTTCAATTTTCTCCTGTATTACGGGAATACGTTTTCGTCAATGATCGTCTTCATCTCCGTGATCTGGTTTACAGCCAAAATGGCCCAGGATGCGGAAATTATCCCGATGTTATTCAGCGGTCGGCCATTTATCCGGGTTATTCGACCGTATATGATAGCAGCAACGATTTTGATGCTTTTGTCGCTTGTATTGAACCATTTTGTTTTGCCAAGGGCAAATCGCGTGCGTTTGGACTTCGAGGAGTCATTTTACCGCGATCGCTTATTGGTTGAAAATTACCATGCTGAATTCCCTGGCAACGAATTGGTGCATTATGCGAGTTATAATTCCCACGAGAACATCATCAATGATTTTGTCATTGAAAAATACGACGATCACAATCGTTTGGTCCACTTTCTGAAAGCACGAACAGCAACCGTGGCACATGGCTCGTCAAACTGGCATTTGGTGGATGTTTTTGAACGGGTTATAAGCTATAACGATACGATAGCATTTAAGGATCAAATGGTCAATCAAAAAATAAAGTTGATTGAAAAACATGAGAAAGATACTGTATTGCCTTATAAAATTGAAGATATGGCAATCCGGGACAACATTGCCGAAGCGATGACTTATAACGAGCTGAGGACCTTTATCAAAAAGGAAAAGGAAAAAGGAAATGCCAGTACGCCAGCTTTTGAGATCGAATTGTACCAACGAACGAGTTATCCTTTTGCAACCTATGTTCTGACTCTGATAGGAGTGAGTGTTTCGAGCAGGAAGAAGCGCGGAGGTATCGGGGTGAATATTGCAATCGGTCTCTTGTTTGTCTTCATTTATATTTTTGCAATGAAAGTTACAACGGTTGCAGCAACAAAAGTTGGTTTTCCTCCCGTTGCAGCGGTTTGGTTGCCGAATTTTATTTTTGGCGTTCTGGCTATATTCATGTACCGTGTTGCACCCAAATAATGAAGTTATTTCTTGTTTTATTTTGCATATTGGTTTTTGGCGTATTTGGATTGAATGCGCAAATCGTTAATATTGAGAACAGGCGTATTTACGATGATACTTCCGGATGGAGCGGTGCATTGGACGCGGGGTTTGCGGTCACTCAAAACTCACCTGATATCTTGTATTCCGGGAATTTCCGTCCGAGGGTCCAATATAAAACCCGGAAGAACCACTTCCTGGTGATTACCGATCTTAACTATACCGCATCAAATAAAACGACCTACGCAAATTCAGGAATGGCTCATTTTCGTTATGCAAGACGGATCAAAAACAGTCCCTGGAAATGGGAAGCGTATACGCAGGTGCAATACAATCAATTATTGAATCAGCGGGTCAGGTACTTGATTGGTACAGGGCCACGCTGGAAGTTTATCGATACCAATAATGTGCGTTTTTTTGCTGGGACATCTACTTTCTGGGAATACGAAGAGTTAACGGAAGACGGGGTGATTAATGACAATATGCGCTGGAGCAATTACCTGAGCTGGTTCATCCGGACCCAAACCGGGTTTAGCTTTTCCGGAACAACCTATTATCAACCCAGGTGGGATCGATTCAGCGATTTTCGCTTCTCCGGGCAGTATTCAATTTCGCAGGCAATCACCAAACGGTTGGATATGCGCATTGAGTTTAACATCTATTATGACAGCGCACCACCTGTAAATGTCCGGAAGACCGTCTTCAGTTCATCAGCTGGAATTCACTTACGCCTAGGGGAATAGCGGTATTTTATTTTTTACACACCTTCCTTCTTTTTCAATCGTTTCGATTGTTTTTTAACAAACGTTGATTCTTTCGTCTTTTTATTCAGGGTATCTTGAAGTAGAATAAGAAACTAAAAACAGGTAGTATGAAGAAGTTAGTTTTTGGAGTTTCAGCAATAGCATTGCTGGGCTTGGCATCGTGTAAGAAGGATTACGATTGTGAGTGTACTTACCAGGATTCGGGAAGTACAACTGTGACGGAGCATAAGACCATCAAGAACTCATCATTGGATGACGCGAAAAAAACCTGTGATGGTTATGAGTCCGATGGTACAATTGTAAAAACATGTACGCTTCTGTAGAAGCAGGTTTAATCTGATTAATTGAAGGTTCTAAAAACCTTTTATTATATAAATGCCATGTCTTGAAATGAATTGGCACGATCTGTTTCAAGACATGGCTTTATTGTTATATGTTTGATTGAATTTCTCTAAAACTCATCCAAATGAGCATGTGCCGCATCTTTTTTCTTTGTGAGCAAGAAGATGATAAGTACTGTTAAAGTCGAGAAAAAGAAACCGATTCCGGCAACAATGGTGGCTATACGATAGTTTCCATCATCGATCCCTTCGAAGATCTTATTTCCGATAAACATAGACAGGAAGCCAAACACGGCCAACGCTGCTCCCGAATAAGTTCCCATCAGTTTTTTTGGTGCGTACTGAAGGATCAGGCTTAAGAAAATTGGAACAATCAGAATTTCACCTACAAAACTCAAACAAAGAAAAGCAGTCATGAATTTCGGATCATCTGTTTGACTGTTTGCCATGGTCATAATCGCTGCAAGAATTGAAATAGTAGCTGAACCAAAACCAATGATAATCTTAAGCAGCGGTGAAAATTTGAAACGGTTCCACAAGATTCCGAAGAGCAGGTAACCAATCAATGGGATCAAGGCCGGAATCATGGCAACGAGTAAGCCCAGGTCGTCCGATCTTCTGAACCCGCTGTAATTGAAATGGTCCATAGAACGATTCAATAGTTGTTGGAATAACCAATAAATGAATAAGCCCAAAATGGAAAGAAAAATGACTTCATTTACACGACTTCCATATTCTTGGGTTACTTGGATTTCATCTGCAGGTTCCTTCGGTTTTTTAATTAGGAAACAAAGACCGATAATGATGACGAAACAAACTATGCAAGTGGTGAACCCGCTTTTGAATGTTTCTGCCAAATCGAGATAAGGAAAGGCTCTTGGAGCAAGAAAAGATCCCAGGTTGATGGCAAAGAAACTCAAGGTCATTGCTCCGTCCAGTTTGTGCTTTCTGTCGGAATAAACTGAACCGATGGATTTCAGGATGGCGGGAGAGAAGAGGCACTGGCCCAGGATAAAAACAAACATTCCCAAATAGAACATTCCTAAAGTTTCTTTCATGAAAAGCAAAATCCCCAGGATCTGGAGTGCGGCACTGACAATGATTGCGATTTTTGGTCCCAACAAAAAGTCGACGATCAATCCGCCGAAAATTCGCGCAAATAATAATGCTGAAGCGAATGTGAGCAATAATTCATTGGCATCGTCTCCATACAGGTTCATTGATTTACTGATGAGGTAACTGTATGTAAAAGTTTGCAAGCCGTAGAATGCAAATCTCTCCAGGAAAAGTAAACTGTTTAACAGTCCTGATTGTCCTAAGTAATAGTAATTGTTGTTAGCTGGCATAGTTGTTTTTTATATAAGTTCAAAGATTAGAACTTTTATTGAAAATTGAACTTGTGAATCTTTTCAACTTATGAACTTACTTGATCCACATGAGTTTTTCCCGTTCTACCTTTAAGCGCATAAACCCGAAAGCAACTGTAAGAATGTGACCTTTTATTTCTTCTACGGTCCCGCTTTGTTTGGTTTCGATCATTTTCACAGTAGAACCAACCACAATTTTATCCCGTTGATAGGTGTCTTCTTCCGGTTTTTGGGTTTTGCGTTTTTTGGCTACCGGTTTTTGAGGTTTAGCCTGCATCAACTCTACTTTCCGTTTCGCTTCCTCTATTTTCGATTTCTCTACCATCAGGTATTTGCGTACATCTTCCATCAACGGATTATTGGCATCTTTCTTTCGCGTTCTTGTTTGATAGCGTTCAATGAAAGATTTCATCTTTTTACCCGAATTAATGAACAAGTTGTTCTTTTCGGCCAGTTCCTGCTGATTTCGCAAACGTTCATCGATCCGTTGTTTCTTTTCAATGAATTCCATCCGCGCATTGTTGGCTAATTCCTGTGCCTCGATATGCTCCTTGTTCAAACGCTGCAGGTACATTTTCTCTTTGTTCAGTTCATTGAGCAAATGGTCCATTTTCACACGGTTCTGGTCCAGTTTTCCTTTTGCCTGTTCAATGAGCTCCATTGGAATTCCGTTCATCTGAGCAACTTCAAAGGTAAAGGAACTTCCTGGTTGCCCCATGGAAAACCGGTACAATGGTTCCAGTGTTTCCGTATTGAAAAGCATACATCCGTTTACCGCATTCGGAAGCCGGTCTGCTTTTAATTTGATGTTGGCGTAATGCGTTGTGATTACTCCGTAAGATTTTCGTTTGTATAATTCTTCAAAGAAAACTTCAGCCAGAGCGCCACCCAATTCAGGGTCGGAGCCCGTACCAAATTCATCGAGTAGGAGCAAGGTTCTTCTGTTGGAAACCTTCAAAAAGAACTTCATGCGTTTCAAGCGGTAAGAATAGGTGCTCAATTCGTTTTCGATCGACTGATTATCTCCGATATCTGTTAGTACCTGCTGGAAGAAACAAAATTTGCTGTTCTCATGCACAGGGATCAATAATCCTGCCTGTAACATAATTTGCAGCAAACCAATGGTCTTCAAAGTGATCGATTTTCCACCTGCGTTCGGTCCTGAAATTACCAGCATTCTGCTGTTTGCATCCAGAATCAGGCTTTGAGGAAGGGTTACTTTTCCAAGTGCTTTGTTGGTTTTCCAAAGAATCGGGTGAAAGGCATCGATCAATTCAATACGCGTATTTCGTACGATTCCTGGTAAATTGGCATTCAGATCGAGTGCCAGCTTGGTTTTGGCATTGATGAAATCAAATTCAGTCAATAATTCCTGGTACGCTTCGATTAAGGGAAGATGGTGAGCAATTTCCCGTGTCAGTTCCTGAAGAATTCGGAAGATTTCCTTTCGCTCATCGTCCAGGGACATTTCCAGTTCATTATTCAACGGAATATTGATGGCCGGTTCAATGAAGGTTAAACTTCCTGTTTTGGAAGAACCTACGACCATTCCTCCGATCTTTCGTTTATGACTCGATTGAACGGTCAGAACGCGACGCTCATTGATAAATGCTTCCTTGGTGTCTCCAAGCAATCCTTCTTTCAGGTATCGGCGCATTTCCTTGTCGAAATTGCGGTTAATCTGGTTGCGTAATTTGGCAATTTGTTGCCGGATCGTGAATAATTCCGGAGAAGCATCATCTTTGATTTGTCCTCTTCGATCGAAAACCTTTTCGATGGCTTCAATCAGTTCACGCGTAAAATAAACGTTGTTCAGTAATGCAAAGAGATTTGGAAAATCCTGTGAGCGCTTGTCAAAAAAGTGCAACATGTGATTTACCAGTTCCGAAGCACGCGTGATCCGGACAAATCCTTCCTGCTGCAACACCGCATTGCGGATCGGCAATAATTTGATCTCGGCAAGCAATTCTTCAAAATCCAATGCCGGAAAGGATTCTCCTTCTACGTGAATGCGTTTGAATTCATTCAGGCGAAGCAGTTCAAATTCGATGGCATCAAAATCGTTGTTTGGAGTTAATTGTTCCAACCGAACCCGAGCCGTTGTCCCAATACTAAAAGCAGCCAACCATTCCCTGATCTGGTTAAATTCTAAATCGTGAAGTGTTTGCTGATCAAATCCTTTCATACTGTAAAAATAATGGCAATTTGGAAGCTGACAAAAGTGGTGAGGGAAATGTTGGCAAAAGTGAACAATTTTGAACTCAAAAATGTGTTCTGGAGTTTATAACCCTGGAAGGGTGGTCAAATTTTTTTTACCGATATTAATATGGGCGCATGCACGAAACATTTTCCTATTTTTACCGCAATAAAAATTCCTCAAGACAAATTGGAGCTTTTGAATATTGGAACTCTTTGAACTTTTAAACCCTTTGAACTTCTTCAGCTATGAAACTTCTATCTTTTAACGTAAACGGAATTCGCGCAATTGCAGGAAAATCTTTTCTTGACGATATGAAAACAATGCAGGCAGATGTCATTTGTTTGCAGGAAACGAAAGCGACTGTAGAGCAAGTACTGGAAACGGTGAATCCTCTTGGGTATCCGTTTGTATTTGCGAACGAAGCTGGAAGAAAGGGTTATTCCGGAACGGCAATTATTTCAAAGATAGAACCGCTTTCTGTGGTTTACGATATGGGAATTCCGGAGCACGATGAAGAAGGACGGGTAATTTGTGCTGAATACGATACCTTTTATTTGATCACGGTATATGTTCCAAATTCGGGAAGCGAGTTACTGCGCTTGTCGTACCGCCAGGCATGGGATGCAGATTTTTTACGGTATTTGAAAAAGCTGGAGGCCCAAAAACCCGTGATCGTTTGCGGAGATTTCAATGTGGCACACAAAGCCATTGATTTGGCACGGCCAAAAGAGAATTACAATAAGTCAGCCGGATTCATGCAAGAGGAAATTGACGGAATGGACGCTTTTATCGCAAGCGGATTGGTTGATTCCTGGCGTGTATTGAACGGCGACGAGATCAAATACAGCTGGTGGAGCTACCGTGCCGGAGCGCGAGGAAAGAATATCGGCTGGAGAATCGATTATTTCCTGGTTTCTGAAGCCTTTGTTCCGAATTTAAAAGCCGCAACGATCCATAACGAAATTATGGGCTCAGATCATTGCCCGGTCGGATTGGAATTAAACCTTTAATTATAACAACCTAGGCCCTATAGAAATCAAAAACTAGGTGAACCATGTTTCTATGTGGTTCAAAAAACGATTGGTCCTTCCAAAATGAAACTGCTTGTTTCCAAAATGAAATAAATCTTCCGTTTTGGCACGATTGCCATTTTCTTTTGCTTGTCCCGAAAGCCTTATCCCGACTGGTCTTTAAGTTTTTTTATGAGCGTTTTGGACCCTGGTAGGCATGGATTTGGCCCTTTGTCTTTCAAACGTTCAAACTAGCGAAAGATGAAAAAAGGTACGATAATGCTGATAGCATGTATTTCAATATTCGGGATGAATTTGAATGCGCAGGAAGATTACAGGGGAGCATTAAAAGTCGGGTTAAAAGCCGGGGTAAACTACTCCAATGTATGGGATGAAAGAGACAACGATTTTGAAGCTAACGGGAAAGCCGGATTTGCCGGAGGTGCGTTCTTACATATTCCAATCGGTAAATTCTTAGGAGTTCAGCCGGAAGTTTTATTTTCTCAAAAAGGATTCCAGGGATCCGGAGTGATGCTGGGAGAAAACTATTCGTTCAAACGAACTACCAATTACCTGGACGTACCGATCTTATTTACTTTTAAGCCATTTCCTGCATTTTCGATTGTTGCGGGTCCGCAATACTCGTTCTTAATGAGCCAGGAAGATAACTTTACTTCAGGAACCTTTTCTGAGACAGAATTCAGGGATTATGAAACAGATATTCGCCGGAATACATTGGGAGCAGTAGTTGGCTTCGATGTAAACGTAAACCACTTTGTGGTGTCTCCGAGAGCAGGATGGGACTTTCAAACGAACCATGGCGATGGTTCCTCGTCCGCTCCACGCTATAAAAATCAATGGCTTCAGCTAACATTGGGTTATAGATTCTAGTGGTTGAAACCTATATTGGTTTGGAAACCCTGACAGAATCGTCAGGGTTTTTTTATTGGCAGTTAAGTTGTTAATAACCCGTTGAAAACAGTGTTGCTTCACTTTTAAAAACTATTCTTAAACTTTACCACGATCGCCTGCTTTTGATTCTGTATCTTTGTTCAATGGAAGAACAACAACCAGGCAATTCCCGTAGGGTAGGAGCTCGTACCAAGAATACTATTTTACCGCTTGCAAATGAAATGGGGAGAATACCACCTCAGGCAATTGATGTAGAACAAGCCGTTCTCGGAGCAATGATGCTCGATAAAAACGCAGTGACCGATACCATTGATATGCTATCCGCTGAAAGTTTTTACGACCCGAAACACACCTACATTTATGGTGCGATCAGGGAATTGTTCGGAACTTCCAATCCGATCGACCTATTGACTGTTGCTGATAAACTGAAGCAACGCGGCGAACTCGAAGCAGCCGGTGGTGTGGTGTATCTTTCTTCCCTCACACAACGCGTTGGTTCTGTGGCACACATCGAATATCATGCACGGATCATTGCCCAAAAATACATTCAGCGCGAAATTATCCGCATGTGTTCCGAAACATTACGGGATGCGTACGATGAAACGACTGATGTATTCGAATTGCTTACAAAAGCTGAAGGATCCTTGTTCGGTATTGCCGAAAACAACATGAAAAAGACCGTTTCGACCATGAACATTGTGGTAAGTGAAGCGATCAAGGAAATTGAGCAAGCGGCCAAGAACAGTGACGGACTTTCCGGGGTTCCTACCGGTTTTAGAAAATTAGATGAATTGACTTCCGGGTGGCAGCGTTCCGATATGATCGTAATTGCTGCTCGTCCTGCGATGGGGAAAACCGCATTCGTCTTGTCTATGGCACGGAATACCGCCGTGGATTTCAACATGGGTGTGGCAATCTTCTCTTTGGAGATGTCTTCCGTGCAGCTGGTAAAACGTTTGATCTCGGCAGAAAGTATGATTTCCGCAGAGAAATTGAGAAAAGGAAAACTGGAGGAATACGAATTCCAGCAATTATACAGTCGTGTTACCAAATTAGCGGAAGCACCGATTTATATTGATGATACACCTGGTCTGAGCGTATTCGATCTGCGCGCAAAGTGCCGCCGTTTGAAAATGCAGTACGACATCCAGATGGTGATCATCGATTATTTGCAGCTGATGTCGGCCGGTGGTGGAAAAGGTACCGGGAACCGGGAACAGGAAATCTCAACGATTTCCCGATCAATCAAGGAAATTGCAAAGGAATTGAATGTACCGATCATTGCGCTTTCGCAGCTTTCCCGTTCGGTTGAAACACGTGGTGGAGATAAACGGCCGGTACTTTCGGATCTTCGTGAATCGGGAGCGATCGAGCAGGATGCCGATATCGTTGGGTTTTTGTACCGACCGGAATATTATGGGATCACCACTGCGGAAGACGGCTCATCCAATGAGGGTGTCGGTGAGATTATCATCGCAAAACACCGGAATGGTGGTCTGGAAAATGTGCGGATGCGTTTCGTTGGAAAATATGCCCGTTTCGAAAACATGGAAGATCAGTACAATTCCGGTGGCGGAGACTTTAACCCGAATTCATTGAGCGCCGGAATGTCTATGAACCGTGGATTTGATGATGCGCCGAGAACCATTACACTTGGAAGTAATATGAACAATGTTCCGGATGAAGATTTCAATGGCCCGGATGAAACACCGTTTTAAGTACTGATTCACAATTTATGTTGTAAATCCTGCGTTATAGCTTTTTTGAATTAAATTTAGGGTCTGTCATAAATAGTACTATGAGATTTTTCCTGGCAATCGCATTTCTGATCGTTGTTAAAACCGTTTCTGCGTCTTCTATCCTGGTCCCGATGGATGAAAGACAGACGAACCATTTAAAAGCTTACGGTGTATCTTTTTGGGTGCTCGAAAACGGTGTTGTGATGGAATGGCTGCTGAATTATCGTGGCGGATCTTTTTTATTTCCTCATTTAAGGACCATTGAAGAAGAATTGATTATTCGCGGGGTGAGTTACGAAATCGTAGCAGATGGACAGGTAAATGCCATTCGAACGGAAATTGCAAATCCGGAAGTGAACATGGAAATTGTTCAGCTGGAAAAGGCACCGAAAATTGCGGTTTATACGCCGAAAAGTGCTTTGCCCTGGGATGATGCCGTAACCATGGTATTGGATTATGCTGAAATCCCTTACGATAAGATTTATGATTCGGCAATTGTCATGGGAGTTCTTCCTAAATACGATTGGTTGCATTTACACCACGAAGATTTTACCGGTCAGTACGGAAAATTCTATGCTTCCTTTCACCGCGAAGCCTGGTATATAAACCAGGTAGCCGATGCAGAACGGGATGCTGCAAATCTGGGTTTCGCGAAAGTTTCTCAACTGAAACTGGCTGTTGCAAATAACCTGCGGAATTTCGTCATCGGCGGTGGATTTTTATTTACCATGTGTAGTGGAACAGACAGTTTTGATATTGCACTTTCTGCCCACGATACAGATATTTGTGAGCGCATGTTTGATGGGGATCCGCGGGATCCGAATTGTCAGAATGAATTGGACTACAACATGACTTTTGCTTTCAAGGATTTTATTTTAGTCCAGGACCCGATGTTGTATGAATATTCAAATATCGACGGAACGGATTTGCACCGATTGCCGGAAAACCAGGATAAGTTCACCTTGTTCGACTTTTCTGCCAAATGGGATGTTGTTCCGGCCATGTTGACACAGTGCCATACCGATGTGATCGATGGTTTCATGGGACAGACAACCGATTTCAGACGCGATTTGATCAAATCGAATGTGCTGGTGATGGGTGAAAATAAAGCATTGAATACCGCTCGATACATCCACGGTGAACTGGGACAGGGAACCTGGACATTCTACGGAGGTCACGATCCTGAAGATTTCCAGCACAAAGTGGGTGATCCGCCAACCGATCTGAACCTACATCCGAACTCACCGGGCTACCGTCTGATCCTGAATAATATTCTTTTTCCGGCTGCGAAAAAGCAGAAACGGAAAACCTAGGTTTAAAATTCAGAATTCCTAGGTCCGAATTCCGAATTGATCACATATATTCAGCGTAATTTTTGTTTGTTTTCGAGCGTTCTAATTATAGCTGTAAGAGTTCTCAATAGCTCTTCACATAGCCGGATGAGTTTTTTAGAGACTTCTAATTGTAGGTAATTTGTCACTTCAAGAAGCTTTAACCAGTACAATGTTTCATTAGCTCCTTGATATTTTAAATTTGTGAATAAAATCTTTTGTAGATTCTCCATGCGCAGCTTCTGAAATGTTTGCTCCAATTAATGTTCCGGAACGCAAAAGTTGCTTAGAAAGAACATATTCTTTTTTCTCTGAGATTAATGATTTGTGTGTTTGAACTATAGCTACTGCGAATTCAAAACTTTTTACTTGGATAACGTTTTCTGACATTCTGAATAGTGTTTCTTATTAAGATAGTGAAAATTATGAATTGGTTTGTCTTTTTATTAAGAATTCGGAATTTTTTCATTTCTAAAAATCCAAAACTCCTTCTCATTCGTACATGAATCATCTTACAGCGTGGTAACTGTATAGATGTGTTTTAGGTACGACTGAAATGTCGATAAACTAGGGGTTAGGTTTAAACCTGGGAGCTCTGGATATCGAAAGGTATTCAGAGTTTCTTTTTTTGTGAAATCTTGAAGTCGGGATATTCTGAAGTCTTAAAATCTTAATATCTTTGCATCACTTTTTACAAAAACAAACATAGCATGCAACTGTGGAACACATTTAGTAAAGAGGAATTGGAGCAAAAATTGCGCGAGGCAGGTCACGAATTTGTGACGATCTCATTCTATAAGTACGCAAAAATTGCCAATCCTCAACTATTCAGAGATTATTTATACCAATTATTGGACAAGCTTCAGGTTGTTGGACGTATTTACGTTGCCAATGAAGGAATCAATGCGCAAATATCGGTACCGACGAACCGGTTGAACGATTTCCGTAACGATCTGTATTCAATTGACTTCCTGGATGGTGTCCGGTTGAATATCGCAGTGGAGGAAGAAGGTGCGGAATTTCCGTTCCTGAAACTGAAAGTAAAAGTCCGTAATAAGATACTGGCAGATGGCTTGTCTGATGAATCCTTTGATGTGACAAACATCGGGAAGCATTTGAAAGCGGAAGAGTTCAATGCTTTGACACAGGACCCGGATACAATCCTGATCGACTTTAGAAATCATTACGAACACGAAGTGGGACATTTCAAAGGAGCAATTCTTCCGGATGTGGATACTTTTCGTGAATCCTTACCTATTATTGAAGATACTTACCTGAAAGGAAACGAGGATAAGAATATCGTGATGTATTGTACCGGTGGAATTCGCTGTGAAAAAGCATCGGCGTGGTTTAAGCACCGCGGATTTAAGAATGTCCATCAATTGGAAGGCGGGATCATCAAATATGCAAATGAATGCAAAGAGAAAGGATTGGAAAATCGCTTCATTGGTAAGAACTTCGTATTCGATGAGCGGCGCGGAGAACGAATCACTGATGACATCGTTTCAAGTTGCCACCAATGCGGAGAACCTGCCGATGTGCATGTGAACTGTGCCAATGAAGCCTGCCATTTGTTATTTATCCAGTGTGAAAAATGCAATGCGAAATACGAAAATTGTTGTACTCCGGAATGCCAGGAGATAATCCACCTTCCTTTTGAAGAGCAAAAAGCGCTTAGAAAGGGCTTGGATAACAGCAATAAAATATTTAAAAAAGGACGAGCGGAACACTTATTGCAGAAATTGAATCAATAAAACAACTATCTTCGACCAACAAAATCAAACACGTGGAATTAGCAATTGACTGGAAGGTAGATTCACAATTAGTGGATGGATGGTCTACCCCGAATTTATACGGATTGTTGTTCGTAGGAGGAATGATCTTCGGATATTATGTGATCAAAAGAATGTTCAAATCCGAGGGTATTTCAGAAAAATACCTGGACAAGTTATTGCTGTACGTAGTTCCTGCAACCATCATCGGGGCGCGTTTGGGGCATGTATTTTTCTATGGGCCGTGGTGGGATGTGAAAGATCCGGTAACCGGACAATTAATTGAAGAAGGTTATTTCTCACATCCCTATAGCATTCTTGAGGTTTGGAAAGGAGGTCTGGCGAGTCATGGAGCGGCAATCGTGATTTTAATAATGCTTTATATTTACTCTAAAAATGTCGTGAATCGTCCAATGTTATGGATTTTGGACCGGATTGCGGCCCCGATTGCTATTGCGGGATGCTTCATTCGACTGGGAAATCTGGTAAACCATGAAATAATTGGTACTCCAACTGATTTGCCCTGGGGTTTTAATTTCTATAATGCAGTAGATGATTTGGGTAACCCGATCCCAGTGACACCACGTCATCCCAGCCAGTTGTATGAAGCAATTTGTTATTTGATTACGTTCCTGGTTATTTTCCGCATGTATTGGAAGACCAATGCAAAGTTGAAGCCCGGAAAATTGTTTGGATTGTGGCTAATCATGGTTTGGAGCGCACGTTTCTTCATTGAGTTTATCAAAATCGGACAAAACCAAAACGATAACGAGTGGGTGTTGAAAACCGGACAGCTGTTGAGTATTCCATTCATTCTTATTGGGGTCTATCTCTATTTTCGAAAAGTCCCCCAGAAAGAGCAAGCTAAATTTGACGAAGCAGTAGCGACACCGCTTCCTTAAAAAGCAGAGCTAGTTATTATAAAAAGCTGTAGATGGCGATTAATTGCGCATCTACAGCTTTTTTCGTCTTCCTGATTTTGCATTTTTCTCCCGATAATTATCGGTATTGAATTACTAGTCGTATCTTTGCTCCCCTTTTGGTTGATTTCATGAAAACAAAAACACTTCGTAAGAATAAAGTAAATGTCGTAACACTCGGTTGTGCAAAGAATACCTTTGACTCTGAGGTTATGATGGCGCAATTGAAAGCCAATAAATTTGAAGTGGAGCATGAAGCCAAGCAAGATGACTCTGAAATTGTAATCATCAACACTTGTGGTTTTATTGACAATGCAAAGCAGGAATCAATCGAAACCATCTTGAGATACGCGGATGCTAAAAAAGAAGGACTGGTAGACAAAGTCTATGTTACCGGCTGTTTGGCTCAGCGTTATAAAGATGATCTGGAACAGGAAATTCCTGAAGTAGATGCCTTTTTCGGGACAAGGGAATTACCGCGTTTGCTCAAAACATTAAAAGCAGATTACAAGCATGAATTGGTTGGAGAACGTTTATTGACAACACCGTCCCATTACGCCTATTTCAAAATAGCAGAGGGATGTGACAGACCATGTTCTTTTTGTGCGATCCCATTAATGAGAGGGAAACACGTTTCAACTCCGATGGATCAATTGGTTGCATCTGCAAAAAGCCTGGCAGCTCAAGGAGTAAAAGAAATTTTATTGATTGCACAGGATCTGACGTATTACGGATTGGACATTTACAAAAAACGAAACCTGGCTGAATTGCTGGATCAGCTTGCAGCTGTTGAAGGAATTGAATGGATCCGTTTGCACTATGCATTTCCTGCCGGGTTCCCGATGGACGTGTTGGATGCGATGGTAAAACACCCGAACGTGTGTTTGTACCTGGATATGCCTTTGCAGCATGGTTCAACAAAGATCCTGCAGTCGATGCGCCGTGGGATTACCCGTGAGAAGACGGAAGCATTGGTAAATACCATTCGGGAGAAAGTTCCGGGGGTTGCTATTCGAACGACGTTAATTGCAGGTTATCCGGGGGAAACCGAAGAGGATTTCGAAGAAATGTATGAGTTCGTGGAGCGTATGCGTTTTGACCGTTTAGGGATTTTTACCTATTCTCACGAAGAAAATACACACGCGTATTCTCTAGAAGACGATGTGCCGGAAGAAGTAAAACGCCAGCGTGCCGATGAGATCATGGAACTGCAATCCGGGATCAGTTATGAATTGAACCAGGAAAAGATCGGGAAGACGTTTAAAGTTTTATTTGATCGCATCGAAGGAGATTATTTCATCGGTCGAACAGAGTTTGACTCTCCTGAGGTCGATAATGAAGTGCTTGTGAAAAAATCGGAAGGGTATGTGAGTATCGGAGATTTTGCACTGGTTGAAATAACCTCTGCTGATCATTACGACCTGTACGGAAAGTTTGTACTATAAGTTTAGTATTACAGTAACATTGTGTTAATATTTGCTCAATCGTTGAGTTGGGTAATTCATAGGTATAATCTACTCATTTGTCGATGTGTTTTTTTGTAACAGCCTGATATTCTTAGTATTTTTGCTGAACACATATACTATTACTTATGAAAATAAAGTTACTATTCACAGGGCTTTGTCTCTGTTCTGTAGCTCATTTTAGCTATGGACAGGCCGAAACTCAAGCGTTAAAAGAGCCAACACCTATTGTTGTTTCATCCAATCCGATCTTAAATGCTCAAAGAGCAAAACTGGACTCAAAGCAATATGAGATCAATCGCGCTATTTCTACTTCCAGAGCACAAGTAAGCAAACTGAATGAGGAATTCCGTACATTGAAAGAGGAGTACCGCGGATTGCTTTCAGCTGAATTGGAGAAAACGGCAGATGCGCAATTGAGAGTTCAGTTGCAGGAAGAAATCGCACGTTATTCGGAAGCAACAAATTCACAATCCCGCTAATCACGAATTTATGAAAACAAGCATTTTAAAAACAGCTGCTTTTTGCAGCTTATTTGCTTTTGGAATGATTTCAAAAGCAAAAGCCCAGGCTTTTTCTGAAAGCTTTAATGATATTACAACCCTTGCAGGAAGTGGTTGGGTAATGACCAATGCAAGTGTTGCAGTTGGTTCTACAAACTGGTTCCAGGGATCCTCTGTTTCTGGTGGTGGCCCGTTTGATTCTTACAACGGTGCAGCAAACGCCTATATCGGAGCGAATTACAACAACACCGGAAGTACTGGGACCATCAGTAACTGGTTAATGACTCCGAACCGTACATTCCGGAACGGAGACGTGATTACTTTTTTTACACGAAAACCTTCTCCGGACACTTATGCAGATCGTTTGGAAGTACGGTTAAGTACAAATGGTGCAAGTACAAGTGTCGGATCAGGAACTACGGTTGGCGATTACACTACTTTACTATTGAGTATTAATCCGAATTTGACATTAGGTGTTTATCCTACAACCTGGACCATGTATACAGTTACTCTTTCAGGTTTAGCAGCACCAACTTCCGGTCGTATTGCATTCAGGTATTTCGTAACCGGTGGAGGTCTGAATGGTACAAATTCCGATTATATCGGAATTGACCAGGTAGATTATACACCGTACGTTTGTCCGACCTTCACCGTATCTCCGGGATCTGTGCCGGGAGGAACGGCAGGAAGCGCCTATTCGCAGTCCTTATCTCAAACCGGAGCATTGGGCGCTCCAAACTTTGCTGTAACAGCAGGAGCACTGCCTCCGGGATTAACCTTGAGTGCAAGCGGAACTATTTCAGGAACGCCAACGGCTACCGGAACATTTAACTTCACAACTACGGTAAGTGATGCAAGTGGATGCTCAGGGTCCAAAGCATATTCCATTACGGTAGTTTGTCCTGCAAACCCGATTACTTTTACTCCTGCACCGGCTTTATGCGATAATGATAGTCCATATACCTTGGTTCAAGGTTCTCCGGCAGGCGGAACTTACTCCGGAACAGGAGTTTCCTCCGGGCAATTCAATCCTTCATCCGGAACGCAAACTGTGACTTATGATTTGACGGATGCTTATGGCTGTGCACACAGTTCAAACTATACGATTACGGTAAACTCCGCTCCAATTGTTTCTCAGGGCCCGATTCCAGCAGCTTGTGATAATGCAGGAATGGTCACATTAATCAACGGAATGCCAGGAGGTGGAACTTATTCAGGAACTGGAGTGAGCGGAGGTAGTTTCGACCCGATGGCAGGAACTCAGACCGTAACCTATACTTACACGGATGCGAACGGTTGTTCGAATAGCGCCTCTACTACAATTACTGTAAATACTGCTCCAACAGTTACACAAAGTGCTATTTCAGCAGTTTGCGACAATTCCGGAGCATTGGCATTGACGGGTGGAAGTCCGGCAGGAGGTACTTACAGTGGAACTGGAGTTACCGGGAGCGATTTTGATCCGATGGCAGGAACGCAGACCGTAACCTATACGTATACCGATGCGAATGGTTGTTCGAACAATGCTTCCACAACAATTACAGTAAATGCCGCTCCAACAGTTACACAAAGTGCTATTTCAGCAGTTTGCAGCAATTCCGGTATGTTGGCATTAACAGGTGGAAGTCCGGCAGGAGGTACTTACAGTGGAACAGGTGTAACAGCAAGTGATTTTGATCCGACAGCAGGAACGCAAACGGTAACCTATACATATGTGGATGCGAATGGCTGTTCAAACGACGCTTCTACCATGATTACGGTAAATACCGCTCCGACAGTTGGATTTATGTCACCGGTTTCAAGCATGTGTTTGAACCATCCGCCGTTGACACTTTCTGGTGGAACACCGGCTGGTGGAACATATAGCGGGCCGGGAGTGAGCGGAGGAATGTTGAATGCTTCAACTGCTGGTACCGGAAATCATGTGATTACTTATTCATACACAGATGGAAACGGGTGCGACGGTCAGGCAACATTTACAATTAATGTGAGTGATTGTTTAGGTCTGACAGAAAACGGAGAGGATTTTGGATTGGAAGTTTATCCGAATCCGACAAATGGTAAATTAACTGCAAGTGTATCTTCCGGAACAGATTTCTCCATTGTAAAGGTGGTTGATATTCAAGGGAAAGAAATTTCTTTCGGGTTACATAAATTTTCTGCTACAACAATAGACCTGGATTTATCAGGTCAGGTGCCGGGACTTTATTTTGTAAATGGAGTAGTGGATGGTAATCATTTCACTTTCCGAATTCAAAAACAATAGTTGGGTTACACAATTATCAAATAAGAAGAAGTCGCTCAGAAATGAGCGGCTTTTTTGTTTTTTAGAAACCGACTTTCCGATGTAAGGGGAAACCCCTGATTTGGTTGATAGCCTTTCAAGTACTTAATAGTTGGGTATTTTTGAGCCAATTAAATAGAAATGCACATGAAAATAAAAGTACTATTCGCAGGGTTTGGTCTTTGTTTAGCAGCACAATTCAGCTACGGACAATCTCAAGCCCAGGTTCTGAAAGAGCCAACTCCTATTGTTGTTTCATCACATCCGGATTTAAATGCACACCGTGCAAAATTGGATTCAAAACAATTTGAGATCAATCAAGCCATTTCTTCATCCAGGGCACAAATGAGCAAATTGAACGAGGAATTCCATGTGTTGAAAGAGGAATATTGCAGCTTGCTTTCAATGGAACTGGAGAAAACAACAGATGTGCAATGGAGAACCCAGTTGCAGGAAGAAATTATACGCTATTCGACCCGATCGAATACACAAACCCGTTAATCACTGAATGATGAAAACAAGCATTTTAAAAATAACCGTCTTATGCGGTTTAGTGACTTTTGGATTCGTTTCAAAGTCTTTCTCTCAATCTTTTTCCGAAAGTTTTAATGATATTACAACCCTTGCCGGAAGCGGCTGGGTAACTTCCAATGTCAGTGTGGCCGTTGGTTCTACCGGTTGGTTCCAGGGAAATGCAACATCTGCCGGCGGACCGTTTGATGCGTATAATGGCGCAGGAAATGCCTATATCGGAGCTAATTACAACAATACCGGGAATGTAGGAACGATCAGTAACTGGTTAATGACTCCGAACCGTACATTCCGGAATGGAGACGTACTTACTTTTTATACACGAAAACCTTCTCCGGACACTTATGCAGACCGTTTGGAAGTACGTTTGAGTACGAACGGCGCAAGTACGAATGTCGGATCGGGAACTTCGGTTGGTGATTACACCACTCTATTATTGAGTATTAATCCGAATTTGACATTAGGTGTTTATCCTACAACCTGGACAATGTATACGATAACGATTTCAGGTTTACCGGCACCGACTTCCGGTCGTATTGCATTCCGTTACTTCGTAACAAGCGCAGGATTATCCGGAACAAACTCCGATTACATCGGGATCGACCAGGTAGATTACACGCCGTATGTTTGCCCGGCGTTTACAATGACAGCGGGAGGAGCATTGACGGGAGGAGCTGCCGGTACAGCATATTCTCAGTCATTATCACAAACGGGAGCATTGGGAGCACCGAATTTTGCTGTTACAGCAGGAACACTTCCTCCGGGATTGACTATGGCAACGGACGGAACAATTTCCGGAACACCAACTGTTACCGGGACGTTTAACTTTACTGCTACGGTAAGTGATAACAGCGGATGTTCAGGGTCACAAGCGTATTCCATTACAATTGTTTGTCCTGCTAATCCAATTGCTTTCTCTCCCGTATCAGCTTTATGTACTAACAGCGGACCTTATACATTGATAGAAGGAAGTCCGGCAGGTGGAATCTATTCAGGAACAAGTGTAAGCAGCGGAAGTTTTGATCCGCAATTTGGTACTCAGTCGATTACTTACGATTATACCGATCCTTATGGTTGTGCACACAGTTCAAACTATACGATTACGGTAAACTCCGCTCCAATTGTTTCTCAGGGCCCGATTCCAGCAGCTTGTGATAATGCAGGAATGGTCACATTAATCAACGGAATGCCAGGAGGTGGAACTTATTCAGGAACTGGAGTGAGCGGAGGTAGTTTCGACCCGATGGCAGGAACTCAGACCGTAACCTATACTTACACGGATGCGAACGGTTGTTCGAATAGCGCCTCTACTACAATTACTGTAAATACTGCTCCAACAGTTACACAAAGTGCTATTTCAGCAGTTTGCGACAATTCCGGAGCATTGGCATTGACGGGTGGAAGTCCGGCAGGAGGTACTTACAGTGGAACTGGAGTTACCGGGAGCGATTTTGATCCGATGGCAGGAACGCAGACCGTAACCTATACGTATACCGATGCGAATGGTTGTTCGAACAATGCTTCCACAACAATTACAGTAAATGCCGCTCCAACAGTTACACAAAGTGCTATTTCAGCAGTTTGCAGCAATTCCGGTATGTTGGCATTGACAGGTGGAAGCCCTGCAGGAGGTACATACAGCGGAACCGGGGTTACAGGAAGTGATTTCGATCCGGCAATCGGAACTCAAACAATTACTTATACCTACACCGATACAAATAGCTGTTCAAATACTGCTTCCACTACGATTACAGTGAATACGGCTCCGACAGTTGGATTTATGTCACCGGTTTCAACCATGTGTTTGAATCACGCACCATTGACACTTTCTGGTGGAACACCGGCAGGAGGAACTTATAGCGGAACTGGAGTAAGCAATGGAACCTTAGATCCGGTTGCAGCAGGTGAGGGTGACCATGTGATCACTTATTCATACATGGATGCAAACGGATGTGAAAATGAAGCGACATTCTCCATTCATGTGGATGCTTGCTTAACTCTTGCGGAAAACGGACAGGATTTTGGGTTGGAGATCTATCCAAACCCAACAAGCGGTAAATTTACAGTTATTTCGGGAACTGATTTTTCAATCGTTAACGTGGTTGATATTCAGGGTAAAGAAGTTCAATTCGACTCTTCCAAATCTACTGCGACTGTAATGAATGTTGATCTGTCAAACCAGGTTCCGGGAGTGTATTTTGTCCATGGTTTAGTGGACGGACAGCGCGTTATTTTCCGTGTTCAAAAACAATAATTGAGATATCAATTATTTGATTATCAATGTTTTAGTTCAAAAACCGCTCCGGGATCCCGGAGCGGTTTTTTTGCAAATTAGATTCTCGATGAAACCTGCAATTTGTTGATTTAAAGCTGCAAAATGCTAATTAACAATACACTAGGTCTGATGAGAAATTAATTTTAGGGTGAAACTTCACACTTATGAAATGTTTACTACAACTTAAAGCAATTAAGATTGCTCTACTATTACTCGTGTCAACTTCAGTCGCCCAGGCGCAGACAAGCTACAAGGTCTCAGTACCTCACAGTTATCTTACGAAAAACTATCTTTCGTTAGCTACCGACAATATTCCGAATGCCGGGCGGTATATTTCCGGGAACTGGTTTGAATTGCTTTTGGAGCAGGAACATGCCGAAAACTATGTCAGGTCGGTTTTTGAGTCAGTTGGGATTCCCGTATTGGATGTAAGCAGTTCAAAACTACTGACCGCTTTCAGGGAAAAGGCAGGTGGAAATAATTGTGAAACAGCAGAATTATTGTGCTCCAATACCTCTCAGACCGCAAATAGCGGTGGTGCGGGAACACAGGAATTAAATGCTTTGAATCAGGGATGCCTTGGAATTGAACACCAATCTTCGTGGTATTATCTGAACGTTCAAACAGGAGGGACGCTTACATTGACAATTGCTCCGACAAATGGTGGAGATGATTATGACTTTGCTATTTGGGGTCCATTTACTGCTGCTACTGCCGGGGTAAATTGCCCACCTGTAACTGCTCCTATAAGATGCAGTTATTCATCAGCAACCGGAAATACAGGGTTGATGATCCCTTATTCAGGACAAAGCAGTTCGTTGGGTTGTGGTTTTTTAGGCCTGTTTCCCTGCACCGGTATGATTACTTCTACCAACAATCCTGCAGATTTAACTGAGGGTGTAGGAGGCGATAAATGGGTAAGTAATTTGACAACCATTTCGAACCAGGTTTATATTCTTCTGGTAGATAATTTCTCCAATTCCGGGCAGCCTTATAACTTGTCATTTGGAGGAACTTCTGTTTTGGGTTGTACACCGGTTCCTTTACCGATCGAATTGGCAGCTTTTAATGTAACGAAGACCTCTATGGGAAATAGTCTGAACTGGAGAACTGAAACAGAAGACCGCTCGCATTATTTCACTCTTGAATGGACCACCGATCCGGTTTCCGGGAACTGGCAGGAAATTGCACAGTTACAGGCACAGGGATATTCCCAGGAAAGTCATGATTATACTGCTTTTCATTCAACACCCTCATCAGAAGAGATTAATTATTACCGTTTGAGTTTAACGGATCTCGATGGTTCCAGAACTGTTTACGATACACACCTTTTAAGTGCAGATAATCTCCAGGGATCTAAGAAAGTGGAACACATTTTCAATTTGATGGGACAAGAAGTGGACGACGATTGTAAAGGAGTGGTGATTTATTATTACTCTGACGGTACAACTGAAAGAGTGTACCGATAAATCAGGATTATTGAGTTATTAAACGGATTTAAGGTCGTTCAGGAATGGACGACTTTTATTTTTTTGTTATTTTGGCGGCATGGACATTCAAAACCGACTACTTGAACAGCTAAAGGCGAAACTTCCACCCGATACTTCGTTGGGCAAATTATTGATGGATGATTTGGAATTGTCTCGCGACTCGGCTTATCGGAGAGCACGTGGTGAAACAGCATTAAAACCGGAAGAAATCAACTTGCTTTGTCAAAAATATGATTTGTCAATTGATAAGATTATAGGGGTTTCGGGAAAAAGTGTGACCTTTCAATACAACCCAATCCAGCGTTCTGAATTTTCCTTCGAAACGTATTTGAACGGGATTATGGATGGGTTTAAACGCATGGTTGCCCAACGTACACAGGAATTGTATATGTCGAACCTGGATCTGATCATCTTCCAATTATTGAATTCGCCGGCTCTTTTGCGTTTTAAGTTACTCTATTTCGGGAAGTGTTACCTGAAATTGGGACAATTGGAGCATGTGAAATTCCACAAAGGCTGGAAAGGCGATATTTCAGATGAGCAATTGCAACAAATGGCCAATTTTTATATTCGTGTAAAATCAACTGAAGTAATTGGATACGATGCGGGAAAAGGATTGATCCGTGAAATTGTTTCATTCTATGAGCTTGGATATTTCGAAAGTGCCGAGGATGCACTTTTCCTGATCGATGAGGTAGCAGCCCTTGTGGATCACATTAAAAAACAAGCAGAGATCGGACGGAAGTTTATTAAGGGACAACCGGTGATTACCGAAGCGGATAATTTCCATTTGTATTTGCATCAAACATATATCCAGGATAATACGATCATTTCGGAAACGAATGCTTACCGTATGTTGTATATTACGCACAACATGTTGAATTACCTGTATACGATCGATCAGGATTATGTCAATAAATCCTTTGCTGTTTTCCAGTCCATGCTGAAAAGTTGCGTGAAGATCTCGGAAGAAAATCAGCGGCAGCGCAATGCCTATTTTGACAGTTTGAATCAGTTTGTGGATCGGGCGAGGGTCCGGATCCAGGGAACGGATTTGTTTTGATAAGCAAGTTAGTAAACTTACTTACTGCGATTGGCATTTTGTTGTTAGCAAGTTTACTAACTTGCTAATAAATCGTCAAGGCTTAATATATTGATATACATGCTCTTGTGTCGATTCATCTAATTTCAATTAAGATTATTCCGTGGATGATACGTCAAAATTGCATCACGCAGGAAACGCTGGTCCAGATGTGTATAAATTTCGGTTGTGGTAATACTTTCATGTCCCAGCATGTCCTGAACCGCTCGTAAGTTCGCACCACCCTCTATCAAATGGGTAGCAAAGGAATGCCGGAAGGTATGCGGACTGATTTTTTTCTTAATGCCTGCTGCTTTTGCCAATCGGGTAATGATCGTATAGATCATGATTCGGGTCAACTGCGCACCACGCCGGTTAAGAAATACAATCGCTTCGTTTCCTTTTTTTACCGGTACATTTTCCCGGTCATTTTTTGCATAAAAAGTAACTTCTTCCACAACGCTTGGACTTACCGGGACCAAACGTTCCTTATTTCCCTTCCCGATTACACGGATAAATCCTTCGTCAAAAAAACAATCTTCAAATCTCAGGGAAACCAGTTCGCTTACCCGCAATCCGCAACTGTAAAGTGTTTCCAGGATTGCTTTATTTCGTTGGCCTTCATTCGAACTGAGATCGATTGCTGCAATCATCGCATCAATTTCTTCCAGCGTCAAAACTTCCGGTAATTTCCTTCCTATTTTCGGAAGTTCCAAACTTTCCGAAGGATCATCTTTTCGAATATCTTCCTGGAGCAAAAAATCAAAAAACTGCTTCCAGCCACTGATAATTCTGGCTTGAGAACGCGCACTTAACCCCATGTCATACAATTCGGCAACAAATTGTTTTAAGTGTCCCGTTTGAATGTGCTCGGGAGAAAGTGTGTAAGATTCACAAAAGTCACGTAACTTAGCAATATCCTGTTGATAGGCGAAAATGGAATTTTCAGCCAGACTTCGTTCAATCTTCAGGTAATGAACAAATTGTTTAATATAGCGTTCCCAATCTTTCAATGATGCGTATTCTGATTCTCAATGGCCCGAATTTAAACCTTTTAGGAACACGTGAGCCCGAAATTTATGGAAATCGTACTTTTTTACAGGTTTTGGAAGAACTGAAAAGGCATTTTCCAGGCGAGATCGATTACATTCAAAGCAATGTGGAAGGAGAATTAATCAATGCATTGCACGACTCAAAGCACGATGGAATTATTCTCAATGCCGGAGGATATACACATACTAGCGTAGCAATTCGCGATGCAATTTCCGGAATTAAGGTCCCGGTGGTGGAAGTTCACATCAGCAATTTGGCGCAACGTGAAGAGTTTCGTCACAATTCATTCATTACAGCCGTTTGTGAAGGCTCAATCATGGGCTTCGGAATGGACAGTTACCGGTTGGCTTTGGAATGGTTTAAGGGAAATCCCCGTGGGAAGATCGGGTATTGATTGTTGACCACAAAGCACACGAAGAAAGCTATATGACCTATGTTCCTATGTGGTTAAAAAAACGAGAGCAGAGCGAAACAGCAAATTGTAGTTTGAAATCCTGTATTCGGTATTCGAATCAAATTAATAAAAAGCTATGTACTCTATGTTCCTATGTGGTTATATTATGATGAACCACAATGCACATAGAATATGTTTTATTGCTTTCCGGGATCCACAAAACTGATTGTTTTTTCTTGTGCTATAGGAGGCGACACCTTATACCTGTTCTCCGTTTCCAACGTAATCAGCCTCCCCAAGCCCAAAGCAATGATGCGGTTAATGCTGTCATTGTTTGTTTGAAGCACACTGAAATCCCGCCAGGTGATTGAATGACCGTAGACTTTCCCGATTCCGTCAATGTATCCATAATTTGCATTTGCATCCGGTGCAAACTGATGATTCTCATTCGTAAAAAGAGAAACACCGACTCCTTTTCCGTTTACGTCAAAAAAACCAAGCCCAATCAAAGAATCTTTATCATCTCTTTTTAGGATTTCTGACTTTGATACGGTATCCGTCTGATGCCGCTGATTGTTCTGAAGATAATAGTAGGTCAACCGTTCCTTCATCACGGAGCACTTATCAGCACAGTTCGATTCCTGGTTTTTATGTGAAAATACCAGCAGTCCGATTCCGATCAAAGCAGGCAAAGCCTGAACAAAAAAGATCTTTTTGTCTGCAGTCAACGCGCCGTAAATCCCGGCAACCGAAACACAGATGAGGAAGAATAAACTGATGTTGAAACGCCATTCCGGGTTACAGATAAAGAAAGTCCAGATTAACCCGGTGGCTAAAAACCCGTTGTACAAACCCTGATTCGCCGCCAGTGCTTTTGTTTTGGGGAACAGTTCCTTCTCGAAATTCTTAAAGGTTTTTGGGCCTTTGGTCGTCCAGGCAAACATTTCCAGCCACATCACATATACGTGGAACAGTGCCACGATCCCGATTACAATTTTGATAGCGATTTCCATAGTTTTAGAGTTAATATTTGTGACTACTGATCAGCTCTGTTGAGAAATGTTATTGGCTTGAAGTATTTTTTCTACCACTTGTTTTTTATATTTCAGGATGTTTACCAAACTCAAAGAGATAAGAGAATTAACTTGCTCGTTCTTTGATCTTAAAAGTACATAATTCTCCATTTGCGGGTTTTCTGAATAAATCACTCCCCAGTTATTCAGGGTGACTTTAAAAGCATCCTTATTGCCTTTGGCGTATTGAGAAGGACCAAAAAAGTTAAGTTGATTGGTTTGATTAAATTCATCTTTAAAATGGATAGATAAAATAAGAGAATCCGAAAAATCTTCTTTGTTGTTGGTGTAGATCGGGAACGTGTCGCTTAATCTTCTGCCTCTGGAGTCCATTAAAAAAACTTCTCTTCTATCAAGTTTCTGATTATTTGAAGTAGAAATATTCTCCTTCTTTGCTTTATAGTTCGGTTCCTGGTTTTTATGTGAAAATACCAGCAATCCGATCCCGATCAAAGCAGGCAAAGCCTGAACAAAAGAGATCTTTTTGTCTGCAGTCAACGCGCCGTAAATCCCGGCAACCGAAACACAGATGAGGAAGAATAAACTGATGTTGAAACGCCATTCCGGGTTACAGATAAAGAAAGTCCAGATTAACCCGGTGGCTAAAAACCCGTTGTACAAACCCTGATTCGCCGCCAGTGCTTTTGTTTTGGGGAACAGTTCCTTCTCGAAATTCTTAAAGGTTTTTGGGCCTTTGGTCGTCCAGGCAAACATTTCCAGCCACATCACATATACGTGGAACAGTGCCACGATCCCGATTACAATTTTAATAGCGATTTCCATAGTTTTTCAGAGCTTTAAGTTTGGAAATAGTTTTTCACACCTACTATTGAATACATCATCGGAATAAAGTTCCCTAAATGCCTGATCCGGTATTTTCCGGGAGTGAATTCTTCCGTATGCGCAAAACAATTGTAGTTTGAGAAATCGTATTCCTGCAAATCCTGCAACTGGATTCCCTGTTTCAGTAAACTGGTAATTACCTCGCTCATCGCATGGTTCCAGCTTACGGAAGTTGTTTTTATTTCCGCATCCCTGTCCGCATAGGTGCCATTTGCAGTTTCTACGATTGGTTCCGATTTAAAATAACGGTATCCTACTTTCTGGAAATCGTCATCAAACATCCAGACTACCGGGTGGAATTCCACGAAAACAAATTTTCCGTTTGGTTTCAAAAAATGAGAGATTACCGAAGCCCACTTATCCAGGTCAGGAAGCCAACCAATGGTCCCGTAAGAAGTGAATACGATATCGAATTGACCTTCTAAATGCTGTGGGAGATCATACAGATCACAGCAGACGAAAGTTGCGTCTGCACCTGTTGTCGTGGCAATTTCACGAGCTTTATCGATTGCTTTGTCTGAAATGTCTGCTCCGACCGTACTGGCGCCCATACGAGCAAGTGAGATCGTATCTTGTCCGAAATGGCATTGCAAATGCAAAATGCGTTTTCCTGCTACATTTCCCAGCAAAGCAAGTTCTGTTTCCTGCAGTGAGTTTTTTCCTGCCAAAAATCCAGCCTGATCATAAAACTCAGACTCCACGTGCGGATCCACTCGTTGATTCCATTGCTCTTTATTGATTTCTTTGTAATTCTCCATGAATAACTTTTGTTCTGTTTTTAACTTCATCAAATGCCTCGTCATAATCTGTTCGGAGCGTTCCCATCCAACGATCCCAGAACAGGAAATACAACCCGTAATTTCCCTTGAAGTATTTATGATGCTGGTTGTGTGCTACCGAAGTATTAATCCACTTTCCAATCCAGGTTTTGTGAAAACGGGAAGGAAATAGTTCAAATCCCAGGTGACCGTAAACATTGATAATGAATTGACCGAGTAAAAACAAAATAAATGCACTTGGATGGACCGGTAATGTAAATGCAATGATAGGGATGATCATTCCTTCCAGGATGCTTTCTGAAAAATGAAAGGAATAAGCAGCAAGTGGAGTCGGGTTGGTGGACTGATGATGGACTAAATGAATATGCTTAAACAATTTCGGATGATGGATCATACGATGCATCCAATAGAAATAAGTATCATGGATTACGAACATAACCGGGATCGAAAACAAATAATAGATCAATCCAAAGTCAGCAATTTCGCTGTAAAGATTGGTATAAGGCCGTAGGACGATAACAACCAAAAAGAAAATGGTTGCGAAAATAACCGTCGTCTGCAACGAATAAAGCACTTCCATCATTACCTGTTTGTTCTTCGGGAAAACAAGTTGGATTTTATGCTGAAAGAATTGGTTACGCAAAAGTATGTATAACAGCAAATATGCTCCACCGGCAATTAACACATAACGGAGTGAAATGTAATAAGCAATTTCCGGCCAGAAGTGATAAAGTGTTTCCATTCTTCTAGAATTCAATTAAAGTTCGGAATTTAATTCGAATTATCAGCCATGACTGACTTAAATCCGAATCACAACAAATCACCGCTACATCAAAAGTTGTAATCTTTTATACTCTCTTGATGGTATACCTTGATTTTTTTACACTCAAAATGGTATTGATTCCAGCATGGAAGGCTGTGTAGCTTTGCAAAAAATCCGGAATGCCGGTAAAATAAAACGATCTGTGAAAAATATTTTGCTTCTTCTTTTGTTGATTTTAAGTCCGTTTTTGTTTGCTCAAAATGGGGAGATTAGCGGGAGAGTACTCGATAATAATCAAGTAGTGCCATTCATTACGGTAGGGCTTGAAGGTACGGAATTGGCTACAACGACAAATGAGAACGGAGGGTTCCGGATTTCCGGTATTCCTTATGGGAAGTATGTACTGAAGATCCATAGTTCGGAACACGAATCGCTTGAAAAAGAAATCAATCTAAATAAACCCGTCCTGGAATTAGAGACTTTGTCTCTGACTAAAATTGCACAGATCGATGAAGTGACCGTTCTTGCAAAATCGAAAGTCCAGGAAGTTAAAGAGCAACCTTTTGCCGTGGAGTCCATCGATATGAAACCTGTCCAAAACCTGAATCTGAATGTCAACCAGGTGCTGAACCAATCGACTGGGGTCCGAATCCGTGAAAGTGGTGGTTTGGGGTCCGATTTTGTTTTTTCCCTGAGTGGTTTCACCGGAAATCAGGTACGTTTTTTTATAGATGGATTGCCGACGGATGTTATGGGGAAGTCATTTAGTATCAATGCTATTCCGGTGAACAATGTGGAACGGGTTGAAATCTACAAAGGAGTGGTCCCGATCAACCTGGGATCTGATGTGTTGGGTGGAGCGGTAAATATCGTAACAAATAACAGCATTCGGAATTTCCTCGATGTTTCCTATGGATTCGGTTCTTTCAACACGCACCAGGCCAGTGTGGTAGGCAGGTATACCACCAAGAAAGGATTCATGCTCAGTGCCAGTGCTTTTTACAACTATTCAGACAACAATTTCAAGGTGGATATCAATTTATTTGACAAGAAAACCGGGAAAATAGATGAGGAAACCACTGCTGTTCCGCGTTTCAACGATGCATTCAAATCAGCAACAGGAATGGTGGAATTTGGTGTAGTAAATAAAAAATGGGCAGATCGCTTATTGGTTGGCTTGATTGCAAATACAACGTATAAAGAAGTACAGCAGGGAGCAAATATGACCATTGTGGCCGGAGAAGTTCACCGCACGGAAAAGAGCCTGATCCCAACGCTGAAATACGAAAAGAACAACTTGTTCATCAAGAATCTGAGTTTAAAAGTGTCGGCACTTTACAGCAGTATTGAACAAATGACAGTGGATACCAGTTCGCGTATTTATGATTGGACCGGGAACCATACGAATAAGTTGCTTTCAAATACCTCCGGGGAATTGAACTGGTATAAAACGTTGTACACGTTTAACGATCAGGCTGTACTTGCAGTAGCAACCCTGAACTACAAACTTGGAAAGTACCATCAGTTCACACTGAACAATACCTACTCCCGTGTAAGAAGAGTAGGGAGTGACCCACTCAAAGTAGATCCGCTTCCTTTTGAAGATCCGAATATCCTGGAGAAAAATTTTACCGGGATTGCATACCAGTTAAAGTTGTTCCAGGACCGCTGGACTACTTCTGTTTTTGGAAAGATGTTCAACATGAACTCCTTGTTATACAAATCAGACGACAACACCGGTGAGATCCGAAGAGTAGACAATCAGTTTCAATTGCCGGGTTACGGAATTGCTACCAGTTTCTTTGTATTGAACTATTTGCAGTTAAAGGCTTCGTATGAGAATACCTATCGTCTGCCGGAAGGTTATGAAGTTTTTGGAGACGGCTTGCTTCAGTTGCCCAACGCAGATCTTCAACCGGAAAAAAGCCAAAATTTCAATGCGGGGTTCCTTTTTGGGAAACGTTTCGGGAAACACTTGGTAAACGTGGATTTCAATTACATGTACCGCTTACCTGAAAACCTGATCCGCTCGGTTGCACTTGGGATTACTTCCCGGTATGAAAACCTGAGCCGTGCAAAAGTAAACTGTTTTGAAGGAGCCGTGGGGTACTCGTATAATGACCGGTTCAAAATTGAGTTCAATGCAACTTATCAAAATATTTTAAATGCTTCATTAAAAGACAACGGCGAGCCGGATGAATTGTATCTGGACCGTTTGCCCAACGCTCCTTATTTGTTCGGAAATGGTTCGTTCACTTACAACACGAAGCAATTCGGGAAGCACAAGCAACGAATCAATTTCAACTGGACGACATCCTATATCGAAGAATTTTACTTGAAGTGGCCGAGTTTAGGTTCCTTAAGTTCCAAATTCATTATCCCGAGACAAGTGGTAAGTAATGTTTCCGTAAGTTTCACAAGCCATGCCGGTCGTTACAATATTTCCGTTTCCTGTATGAACCTTTTTGACGCCATGTGCTATGATAATTTCAGGGTGCAAAAACCAGGAAGAAGTTTCAACGTCAAATTACGCTACTATTTGCAAGAGAAAGCACCGCTTTCGATAAAATAGGATGGTAATCCTATCCGGTAAGATTGACCGATAACTGATTCACCGAGATATAATTTAAAACAAAAAAAATGAAAACAAAAAGTACACTTGTAATTGCTGTGATTGCCTTTTTGGGAATGACTACAATTGCTTCATGTAAAAAGAAAAAAACGACAGAAGAAGATGAAACGATTGTTCCTGCTTCAGGATACGTTTTAGGATTGAAAACAACCAGTGCAGGCGCCGATGCTGAGTATTTGGTAACGGGGACAGATCTGATGTCCGGAACAATTTCAGCTGCCGGTAACGGAATCGAACAAATGGGATGGATGTATTACCATAAAATTGGGAACAAATACCTGGCAATGGATTACACGAACAATGTATGTACAGGATATCAAATCAGCAACAGTACCCTGTCGTCTGCCGGAAGTTTTGTTTTTGATCGTTTGGATGTGTTAACCAATGATGCAAGCGGGAATGTATTTGCTGTGAGCGCACCATGGGGTGGAGGTTCGTACGATTGTAAATTTCAAACCGTTAATCCCAATTCAATGGCTATTACGAGTACTCAAAATGTAGTATTCAATGTCTTGTACAATGATACCATGGCACAATTGAATATGTGGCCAACTGGAACATTCATCAACAACGGGAAATTATATGTTTCTTATTATCCTTTGCATGGTGCTTCCTGGGATACACCGCAAACAGATACTGCGTATGTGAATGTTTACACTTATCCGGGGTTGAATTATGTGACCACATTTAAAGATACACGTACCGGACCAATCGGGTATTACGGAGGCTCACCGGCAATTATTGAAGATGAGAACGGAAACCATTATACAATTTCTACCTGTTCGTTGGCGGCAGGTTTTTCCCAGGCAACAAAACCTTCCGGGATCCTGAAGATCAATGCGGGTCAGCAGCAATTTGACAACAGTTACTTTTTCAATACAGAAGCACTTGGATATAAGATCCTGACAGGAGTTTACGTTGGAAACGGAAAAATGCTTGCACGTGTGATCCCGAATTCAGTGGATGCGCAATCAGGTGGAAGTTGGGCCGCTTTTGGTATTGATGTTCCGATTCACCGGATCGCAATTTTGGATTTGAACAGTCAGACTTTGCAGATCGTAAATGACGTTCCTGCACATGGAGGCCAATATTATACTCCATTCTATGTGGAGAATGGAAAAGTATTTATATCGGTGAATACAGGATCGAATGCATACATCTATCGTGTAGATCCTTCAAACGCAACAGCACAGCAGGGAGCGACCATTGACGGAAAATCCATTCAATGCTTCTTTAAATATTAAACTTATAACCCGAGATAAACCCGATTACTACTCACAAAGGGACCAGCAGGAGCAAAAAAAAATTGTTTCTGCTGGTTTTTAATTTTTTAGTTCAACTCGGAGAACGGATTCTTTGTTAAATTTGCACCAAACTTAAACAAATGAAATTTTGTGTTCTTCTTATAGCCGTGGCTACTGCTATGCCTATTTCTATTGCCCAAACCACCCAAAAAGCAGAAATCTGGAAGCCGAATAAAAAAGGTTCTTTTTATATTTATTGGGGATGGAACCGGGAGGCTTACACCAAATCAGACATTACATTTTGGGGAAAATCGTACGATTTCAAATTAAATAATGTGATTGCAAATGATCGCCAGTCATTGTACCGTTCCAACCTGTATTTGAATCCGGCTACTATGACAATTCCACAGTATAACCTGCGATTGGGATATTTTTTCAAAGACAAGTACGAACTGTCGATTGGTGCGGACCACATGAAATACGTAATGAAGGCTTTCCAGACGGTTGATATGAACGGCCACATTGAAAATTCGGGAACTCCTTACGATGGGGTTTACGATAACAAGCCAATGGTTATGGATACTTCGTTTTTGATGTTTGAGCACACAGATGGATTGAATTACCTGAATGCGGAGGTGAGAAGAACAGATGCCTGGTTCAATACGAATTATTTCAATGTAAGTACAACCTATGGCGCCGGCGCCGGGTTATTGGTACCAAGGACAAATACTACGCTTTTGGGAAATCCGCGACATGATGAATTCCATTTGGCAGGTTACGGAATTGGTTTGGTTGGAGGCTTGAAATTGAACTTCTTCAAATATTTATTTATCCAGGCTGAAGCGAAATATGGCTTTATTCATATGCCGGATATCCGTACCACCACAAATCCGGAAGATAAAGCGAAACAACATTTCTTCTATATGCAGTACAATGTGGTTTTCGGAGCTCAGTTCCAATTAACAAACCGGGAGAAAAAAACAGGCAATAGAGAATAGTGATGGCAATAGCTAACTGATGTTATAAATATCAGGCTATTGCCTATTTAACAGTACCCGATGGCTCAAACTTCAGAATCTTCGGGGCTCCGCTCTGTCCTTCATTGGAGATATACAGATCACCGTTCTGCATAATGGCAATTCCTTCGGCTTTATTGAATAATTGTGGGTCCAGAACTTCCAGGTGCACAATTTCTCCTGCGGAATTAAAAACGAAGAGGTAATAATCGGAAGCACTAAGCACGTAAAGCAATTTGCTTTCCGGATGAATGTAGATTCCCGAAATCTGGAATTTCAAGGCCGGTTCTTCTTCGCTCGGATGCTTCTTGTTGGGTTTTGATGGCAGTTCAATCTGATTTCTTGCAGCAAAATCCTTGATCGAATGAATATCATAGGTATATAGTGGTTCCGGTTTCAGCTTGTTTCGTTTCAGGTCGAAAGCGTAAATGGTCCGCAGGTTTTTGAACTCAGGTCCTTTGGCGGGTTTACTTTTTGAACCGATTAATAAGCGATTGTTTTTCGGATCGAAACACAGTCCTTCGTTCTCTTTATTCGGAATTCCTGTTCGAATGGAGTCCAATGACCATTTTGTTGACTGGTAATTATGAACATGGAATAAAGTGGCGTCACTTCTCAATACGAACAGGTCCTTTCCGGTTACTGCAATTCCTTCATAGTCACCCGGTCCCGCAAAGCGGATTTTATGTTTGATCTGTTGGTTCTCCAGGTCGTAAATAAAAATAATTCCTTCTTCGTCTTGAACACAAGCCAATGTTTTGGAGTTAATGACCGTAAGTCCTGAAACTTCACGTAATTCACCAGGTAGAATGATGGTCTGATCTGCTTGTTTCAAATTGTAAGGAAGGGTATCCTGGGAAAAAGATATGAATCCGGTGATACAGAAAATTGCAAGAAGGAACCTGTTTCTCATAGTATAAATGCATTTTTTAGGACTAGACATAAGATGAGAGATAGTCTTTGTAGTCTTATTCCCCTGAAGTCATTTCATGAAACTGTTTTGCGTCTCGAATAATCTTCAGGAGTTCAGGTTTTTTAAGCAGGCCTTTACTTAGTTCTACATACCGTGTTTTCTTTCCGGAACCTTCAAGCAATGGGTGTTTGTTTGAAAGTTCAGCCCCTTTGCTGAAAGATAATTTTACTCCTTTTTGGGAGGGGAATAAAACGCAAACCATGCCTTTGTAACCCGGACCGTAACTAAAAGCAAGCATCTTGGCAGGAATATCGAGCTCCTGTTGGCTGTTCGGAAGTTCTTTTTCCAGTAAAAACTGAGCTTCCAGGAATAATTCCCTTACCGAATGAGGATATCCTCCTAAAAAAATCGCAAGTGAAGAGCTCATTACAGATCGAATTTTCGTTGGTTCAAATCTTTGAATTTACTCACTTTTTGAATATAAAGCGCCCAAAGAATACTTCCTTTGTAAAAAGAAATCGGTGCCCTGGTGTCCAGTTTCTTCCATTTACTGCGCTCTTTCATGGAGGACGGAAGGTGATTATAGAATGACATGTGTGCTCTGAATACTGCCCAGAAATGAGGGAATTGCCCTTTGAGCAAAAAGATGAAGGCAGCCAGACCATCAAAGCAAAATCTTCTGAAAAGTACGTATGTTAATCCGATTCGTTGATTCTTGTGGATCATTAAAAGACTGTTCCGGAAATTCAGAAAAGTCTTCTTCGGATTCATATAATTCAAGGTTCCGCCTCCTACATGATACACAACACTTTGCGGATTTACTTCGAAATGAAATCCCATGCGCTGAATGCGCCAGCACAGATCAATTTCTTCCATGTGTGCAAAGAAGCGTTCGTCCAATCCGCCTGCTTCCCAATAGGTTTTGGAACGGATCATTAAACATGCGCCCGTAGCCCAGAATATTTTGGAAGAATAATCGTATTGGCCTTCATCAACTTCTACGTGGTCCATGATCCGGCCACGGCAGAAAGGGTAGTGGTATTTATCCAAAAAACCACCGGAAGCTCCGGCGTGCTCAAACGTATCCCTGTTTTTAAATGAACGTATTTTTGGCTGGCAACCGGCAACCTGTTCGTTTTTCATTGTCTCAATCAAAGGTAAAAGCCAGTTTTCACTGACTTCGACGTCGCTGTTGAGCAACACGTAATAATCTGCCCGGATTTGTTTCAAGGCATCGTTATAACCCTTGGCGAAACCACCGTTGGAATCATTGATCACAATTTCCAAGTTGGGGAAGTGTTCCTTAGTCCAGGAAACAGAATCGTCCGTTGAAGCATTATCTGCCAGCACCACGCGAAAAGGCTTCGAACGCGCAATGACTTCAGGTAAGAATTGTTTTAAGAAATGTACGCCGTTCCAGTTTAGAATGACAACGGCAATGTCAGGATGTTGCACAGGTACTTTTAGTCTTGTTTGTAATAATAACCGCTATTTGTACCATATTGATTGTTCCCGCTGTTGCTGTCCACATTTGTGGTCCCGGAGTTGCGTTTCACAAGCATTTCCTGCCATTTGTAGTTTTGCTGTTCTCCAACCATATCCGAGTGCAGTAAACGGTACGCATTGTTTACCAAATCCGGGTTGTAGAATACGAAGCGTTTATTGCTAAAGGTTTTGATCTTGTAGTAATGCCAGATCTCATACGGATATTCAGCCGGTGAAGTTTCTCTGACGATGATCGTGTTTGGCTGACCATATTGCAAGTAAACCCGTCCACGGTCAGTTTCAAAGCCATCCTGGAAATTGTTCCCGTAATTTTTCTCAACAAGCTGCACATTTTTCTTATAGGTCAACCATTCTTTGGATGCATTTATTCCTGAAGTTTGAACCCAAAATTGTTGAATATGCTTACGGCACAGGTCCGGACTTTTTGCTTTCAATGTTTTCATGATCGACTTTACTTCAGCCGGCCGTGCAATCGGAATTAAACTTGCCAGGTAATAGCTCAATGAATCATCTGTTATGGAAGCCTGGAAATTTGGGTCCAAAATGATCTCATCCACATTCTCTGCCACTTCTATGTCGTTGATACGTTCGAAGAAATAATCAGCCGCCTGACCAATGGTCTTGCTGTTCCGGTCAATAATTTCCAGAGTCAGGTGATAAGATCCGGAAGGTAATTTCGAAATGTCAATGTTTCTGAGGATGGGTACAACAGGGCTTGGTTTGATTTTGGTGAAGCGCGAAAACCCGGGCATGACCTGGTTTGTTTGGGTTGAAACGATTTGTTGTCTCAAACCAAAGCTGCTATCCTGGATCTGGTTGGTATTATACACTTCCACATAGTACGGAATGTTAGTCATTGCCTGGCTGTAGAAATTGGAGATCCGCGGAATGATTTCGTAACCGCTTTTATGGAAAGGTGATTCCGGATTATTACTTGGGGAAGCAACTTCGGCAACCAAAATATCGGATGTAGAAACTTTTGTGTAGGTATCTGGTACAGTTACTTCAATCTGTCCGTCAAGCGTCTTGTCTTTTCCATTGATATCCTGTAAGCTTACGTGAGCGATATAACTTCCCGGTTGCAGCGGAACCCGTATATTATCAAAGAAATCTTCTACGATCGAGTCGCGCATTCTAGGGCTTTCCAAAGCAAAAGCAGTAGTATAAACCGTATCACCGGTTGGCTGGCTGGTAATGATCGTCGAAACGGCAATTTTGGCCTGGAGTACGGAATCTACCGGAGTAAACTTTATAGTATAGGCTACAAATTGAAATTGCAGATCAATATAGGGCCCCTGGTCGGGTGAGTAATAGCTTTTGTAATCGATGAAGGCCTTCATCTGATTCTTCTGTCCAAAAGAATTTGAAACAAGAAGCAATAAAGTCAAAATCACCAAAAGTGGCTTTTTCATAATTCAAAAAATAGGTAAGGTAAAGTTAATGAATTTGGAGGGATTAACTGAAAAGGAATACCTATAAAAGAAAAATCATTGATTAAACGGTGCTGATTCTCAGGTAACAAGTAAATAACTTTTGATTTTTTTTGGTTTAACACTTGCCAAAAAGGAAAATAGCACTACTTTTGTCGCGGAGAGTTGGCAGAGTGGTCGATTGCGGCGGTCTTGAAAACCGTTGTACCGAGAGGTACCGGGGGTTCGAATCCCTCACTCTCCGCAAGAAATTGAATCCCGGCGCGCCTTTGGCGGTCGGGATTTTTCATTGGTGGCTTGCCGAAATGGATTTCGGTAAAGACACCCGAAAAAATCCTGTAAGTTTTCGCAGAAAACCGCCGGGATTCAATTTGATAAGCCATCCCCAACCGGGATCTGTAATCCCTCACTCTCCGCAGGAAATTGTCTCGACGATGCTATGCATGTCGGGATTTTTCATTTTTATATATGGAGATACAATCTATGGGGACGCGATGCTTCGCGTCCCTAAATTTAAAATTGCTTTGTTTGTCCAAATGGTATTATTGAACGGTATATTTCCCGTTCGAATCCACTAGCATTAAAATATTTCCCGTCCAGCAGGTGCAATAGATCTCCTTTTTCACATCAATTATTTCTGGCTTGACTTCCTGGGCAGGATAGGCATGAACCTTAACAACCTGTTTCCTGTTTGTCAATGAAGCCTGTTTGTTTAACAGTTCTACCGTTAATTTTCTCGGATGACCATGGTCAAAAGCGGAACCTCCGTTTCGATGGGTTGTATCACCGGCACTGATGACCGCAATTTTGGGAGACAGCATATCCAAAAATGCTTGGTTCGTTGCGTTTTCAGCTCCGTGATGCCCCACATGATAAAAATCAACATCGAACAATGAAAGATTGTTGTGGTATTTTGCAGTCAGGTATTCAATACCTTCTTCTTCAAGATCGCCGGTAAATAGTAAAGATGTTTTTCCATAGACCAGTTTAGAAACAATGGAGTTGTTATTAGGGCTTGCAAAATCGGAAGGAGGGAAGTTGTGGCCATTTACGGTGTGTTTGGTCTTCACGGAAATCTCACCGGAAAAAAGTATTAGTTTGGGAATGGTAGTTCCGGCAGTGACTAAATTTCCCAGGTTTACTTCGTATCCTTTTGGCATCAAACTGTCCATCAACTTATAATCCATGAACTCCAGCTTGATTTTCTCATTTTTGGCCACTTTTTTAATTTCCTTCGTGAGTTTGAATTTGGAAGTGATGATCCGTTTAATAGTATAATTCTTCGATAAATCCGTTATCAGGCTGATATGGTCGTAATGATTGTGTGTAATGATAAGTACATCAATGGTTTTCTTTAGATCAGCTCTTCGTTCGTAAAATTTGGCGAGGTAGTTAGTCAGAGTAGTGCGGCTGGGAGTAATATTTTTCAATTCTCCGCCAACATCTATCATGACAACTCCTTTGCTGAATTCCAGTAAAGTGGCATCTGCCTGACTGACGTTGATAAAGTGTGCTTTGAAATCATCCGCTTTGGCATAAAGACTGAAAAAGAGCAACAAAGTGAGTAGTGTATTTTTCATCATGTGGGTTTTGAAACGACAAAATAGTCATTTATCACTTAATAACCAGTTAGGAATTATTACTTCCCGCTAAAAAGACCGATTACTCAGTCCAATTTCTTATTTTTTGTAGCTTATAGCATCAGAAGAACAGTGGGTGTTTTTGCGTCTTGCAGAACTGATATTTTTTCGAGGATTAATAGCAGCGATGGGAAATGCCTAATTACACGACAGTGAAATCGATAGGTTTAGTTGTGATTATCACCCGTCCTATGATTGTGACAATATGAAAATAAAAGGCTTCCGTTTCGGTTGCTTATTTCGAAAAGTGCTTGTCATTTGGGATCCTGATCCCGCCTTTTCGTTCATAAGCCCGAAAGGGAAGCCTGCTTGAACGCCGTAATTGGGCAAAAGGCATTTTTGCCTACTTTTTTTGCCTTGGAAAAAAGTAGGAATAACTAATGACTGCTTGAAAGTATTGAGGATTTAACCACACAACCTCAGTCAGGAGTTAAAAAATAGTGGAGAAGCGGAGTTAAGCATATAACACCTGGCAATTGTTACAGAAAAAGCTGCGGCGCTTTTTGATCCCCATATGTTGTTTTTTTACCATGGGCAGGTTGCAGCGCAAACACCAGTTTTTGGTATGTGCCAGCCAATGTTTTTTGAGTTCGTATTTCTTTTTCCATTCGAAAAATTGAAAACTATAGATCCGGGCTTCTTCGATCAGTTGATCCAGTTTTGCTGCCGGTAGCTTTCCTACCAGTGATTCAGGATGAACTTTGATGCGGTACAAGACTTCATTTTTAATGATGTTCCCAACACCAGCAAAAACATCCTGTTCCAAAAGAGCATCACAAGCAAGTGCTCCGGGACGTTCTTTGAGTTTTGCTTTGGCCTTTTCGGGGTCCCAGGCATCATTCATGACATCCACACTCCAATCGTAATGCGAATCTATATCACCTTCCAGGAATTTGACCGAGCAGGAATAGAAATTCAATTCACCGTTTTCAAATGTGAATGAAAGACGCGGACTCGTATCCGGTTTCTTTTCATCAATACGGTAACTGCCAAACAGCAGGAAATGAATGCGTACCGTGAACCCGGTAAAACAGATAAGGAAATGTTTGCCCCAACTTTGGATGGCAATCACTTTCTGGTCTGCAAGACGGGATAGATCTGTTTTACTGTTCCCGCTGACCTGCAGAACCTTTTTTCCTTTGAATTTCCAGGCTTCTTCTTTTAAAATAACTATCGACGGACCTTCAGGCATTGGATTAAATTAAAAAACGATACACCTGCTCCGGGCAGATGCATCGTCAGTGTGTTAAACTATACCGGTTTTCCGGATTTCTTTTTCCCTGATTTTGTTTGCTTATCCGGATCATTCGACCAATCCATTACACCATCAATAGATGGTTGTGTGGCTTTGTCTATTTCATCCTTGCGTTCGGCACTCAGTGCTTTATTGGTTTCCTGAACCGTTTCTTCCGTGCGCTCTGTTCCTTCCGCTTCTTCATTCAATAAGCAGTCCGTGTCCATGACACGTGCCACCGGGTCTTCGATAAATTGCCATTCTTCTCCCATTTCCGGTGACTTTCCTTCATTCCAGGGCCCACCGATGTATTGACCGTCAGACATGTTGAAATATTTGTTGCTGAATTTGGGATCGCTTTGCAAAATTCCCGGAGGGAAATTCGGCTGAATACTGTCTAATGCTGCCTGGAACATTTGCATGTGGGCCACTTCACGGGTCATCAGGAATCGGAGTGTTTCTTTTACATAGACATCATCCGTAAACTTCATGAGGTTCTCATAAACCAATTTGGCTGTTGCTTCTGCCGCTATATTCTCACGCATGTCCACTGTCGGATCACCCATCCCCATGATATATGTAGCAGACCAGGGATTTCCATTACTGTCCGTCAGGGTTGGCGTACCACCACTAACCAAAAAGAAATGCGGATCAACCAATGCATCGTGAATATAGCTTTCCTTAGCAGCTGTTCCGTCGAGCATTTTGTTCAGATCGGATTCGTCTGCGGCATTTTTCAGTTCGCCGTTTACCCCGGTCAATAACATCTGAATAGTTGCCCCGACAATTTCCAAATGGCTGAATTCTTCGGTTGCAATGTCCATGAGCATGTCGTACTTGTCAGGATGTGGTTTTTTGCACCCGAAAGCCTGTACGAAATATTGCATGGCAGCTTTCAGTTCTCCGTTCGGCCCACCGAATTGCTCCAGTAATAAGCGGGCAAAGCGGGGATCTGGTTTGGAAACCCGCGCTTTAAATTGTAGTTCTTTTACGTGATGAAACATGATCTTCTATTTTTTAGTGCGACATTCTGCTAATTCCCTGAACCTTCCGGGTTCTTCTCAAATTTCCTAAGAACAAGCTGATTTTCCGTTGTATGATCGTACCGAAAAATTGCAGGATTCACAGTTTTAACCTGTTTCTGTCAGCCTTTTTGTATTTTTAATCATCAAAAGACAGGATATGACACCGAAGGAAGTTTTGAAGAAGTGGATCGATCTGTTTAATCAGGCAGATGGTGAGGGAATTGCTGAATTGTATGCGGAGAATGCAGTCAATCACCAGGTTGCAAATGAACCGGTTATCGGCAAGGAAGCCATTAAGGAAATGTTCGTCCGGGAGTTTGCAAGTGCCGAAATGGTGTGTCAGCCGGAAAACATTTTTGAGGACGGTGAATGGGCGATCCTGGAATGGAAAGACCCGAAGGAAATGCGTGGTTGCGGCTTTTTTCATATTCTGGATGATAAAATTGTTTTCCAGCGGGGCTATTGGGATAAATTGTCCTTCCACAGATTGTACGATATTCCCTTAAGTATTCATTAACCGGATGAAGCGTGCCGAACTAATCGAGTTAATTGAATCCAATCATTTAATTGAAAAGGAATTGACAATCGAACGAAATGCGTTTCTAAAAACCGAAGGAAGTATCGATACGCAGATCTATTATGTGGAAGAGGGAAGTTTACGTGTATATGTCATGGACGAAAACGAAGAACGGACCATTCGCTTTGGCTATCAAAAAAATATTCTCGTTTCATTGGACTCATTCCTGACCGAAAAACCTTCGGAATTTGTTATCCAGGCTTTGAAGAAAACGCGCGTAAAGATCATTCCCAAGAAAAGATTTATGGAATTCATTTACCGGGATGAAAACGGTTTGAAGCTTTGGACAAAGATCCTGGAAGATTTGGTCATTCAGCAAATAGAGCGTGAAAAGGACCTGTTGATCGCCTCTCCGAAGGAACGTTATGAACGCGTGCTGAAACGAAGCCCGATCCTGTTCCAGGAAATTCCGAACCGGCACATTGCAAATTATTTGCGCATGACCCCGGAAACACTCTCACGTTTAAAAAAGTCTTGATTTCAATCAATGTTTTTGGACGGTTTATCCCGGACCTTTGTCAAAAATTACAGGGAATGAAAATACAAACCGAAGCATTGATCGTTGATTTAACAAACAGGACACAACAATTGATCCGGGAAGCGGAAAGTTTCAAAGAAAAACCGGATGAGCAGTTGAATTACAAACAACATGCAGAAAGCTGGAGTATATTGGAATGTTTGGAACATTTGAATTTGTACGGACGCTTCTATATCCCGGAGATCCGCAAACGGATTCGTGAAGGAAAGGGGAAGGCCGAGCCTGTTTTTAAAAGCGGATGGTTGGGGAATTATTTTGCCAACAGCATGTTGCCAAAAGCGAAACTCAATAAAATGAAGACCTTCAAAAATATGAATCCCCTGAACAGTCAACTGGACAAAAGGGTGATTGATGAATTCATTTCACAACAAAAGGAACTGCTGACCTTATTGGAAGAATCCCGCAAAGTGAGTTTGAATAAAACCAGGACCGCAATCAGTATTTCGAAGCTGATCAAATTGAAATTGGGTGATACCTTCCGTTTCGTGATTTATCACAACCAGCGGCACATGGTGCAGGCACAAAGAATTGAATTCCGATAGCCATTGATGCTACGATCAAGGTTTTAAAACTATCGGAATCAAAATGAAAAATTCAAAAGAATAGAGGATTTTAGTTTCTCCCCTTGAGGGAGTCAAGAGAAACCTATAATTAGGAATTAGGCATTCGTAATTCGTAATTACCCGATCCGTGTTCCGTTCTTCACCGGTCGTTCCGGTTGCAGTAAAGTCACTTCTTTGTTGTCACCCAATCCTCCTAAGATTAAACATTCACTCATCATGGTGGCAATTTGTTTGGGTGGGAAGTTGATCACAGCAACGACCTGTTTCCCGATCAATTCTTCGGGCCGGTAAAGTGCAGTTACCTGTGCGGATGTTTTGCGAAGACCGAATTCCCCAAAATCGACCGTGATCTTATAAGCCGGATTTCGGACCTCTGAGAAAATCTCTGCGGATATAATCGTTCCGACGCGCATTTCGACGTGCATGAATTCGTCCCAGGTGAGATTGTTTTGATTCATATCAAATAACTGAATATTCCTCTAATTTAGAAAATGAAAACAGTGTTCAGACTTAATTCATCGACAATTCCGATAAATGTTCTTTGTTCGCCTTGTTAATTCTTAAATCGGTTCCGAAGCTTCTGAAAAAAAGATACGCCCGGTGTCGATATAGGTTGCGTCCCGGAAAGTCTCCAATAAGGATTGGTACTGGTCCGTGGAATTTTTCGCTTCGTCCAGCGCCTCGGGGAATGGGAGCGTGATGATCTCATTTCCGGGCTTTCCTTCCGGATTTAATACCCGGCACAGGAAGACTAATTCGTTGTCCCTGATCTCTTTGAATACCGGAATGAATTCGGGATGGAACGGAATTTCTTCGATATTCAATATGAGCTGCAATTTCAGAATGGAAAGTAAGCGATCATCAATCCCGGATTCCAGGCAGGAAATCTTTTCAGCCAGTGCATCCAGCCCGAATACGGTCCGAAGCTGAAAACCTTTCGACATTTCGCGGGCAGCAGGAGCGGCATACTTACCGGCCAGGTAATTTTCATAATTATGGGTAACTACTTTTTCGTGTTCTTTCCAGTCTGAATTCCAGGTCTTCGGGAATTGCGTAATCATTAATTTGTTATCGAAGTCCAGATAGATCAACGGATCATCTACACGAAAAGAATGATTACAATCCGTACAGGTGAACCTTTGGAAGTTCCCGGATAAGATCTGCTGTTTAAAATTAGTCTTGGATGAGATCCGGAGACTTGTTGCTATTGACTGTGTGCTCTTCTGTCCGCAAACCGGACAAGTAACTGTTTCTTCCTGGAATCGTGACATAGTTTTGAATGTTCATTTACATTGGGATATCTACTTTTCGCTGCATATAATCATAGGTCGTGGCATCACGGCCCTGGAGCACGGAGCCATAACCTCTTTGTGTTTCATCCGGCTGATAGAAAGCTGCATATGCTTCCGCAAACCACTCCCCCGGAGCGCGGAATTGATAATTGGAAACTTGACGGTCACGTGCAGCAGTAGCATAGGAATGCAGGCTGGTGTCACTTGAGTAAACAAATGTTCTGCCCCCGATGTCATTTCCACCGGAAGATTTCCATGGTTTTTGAAGATTCACTTTTTGAAGGTCTTTAAAAATGGAATCATTGTCTACAATGGAACGATCGAAAGCAATGTTTCCAATGCGACTGGCATTGGTCATTAGTCGAATGACTTCTGTTTTAATAACATCCGGTGTAGCGGAGCCATCGATCAGCTTGGCTATTTCCATTCTAACCCCTCCAAGACATGCAGGATGATTTGAAAGTGCCGAATTGTTCCGAAGCAGGTAAGCTCTTACCATTGCTTCCGCGCTGTCATAAGAAAGCCATTCTCCACCCTTTGGTTTCGGACAATATGCTGCGCTAAAGCCCTTCAGGTGATCCACCGCATGTCCCACTTCATGTCTTACTGTTTTGTCGAAGCTGTTTTTCCCGGTAAAGACATTGGTTCCTTTGTTATTCCATTTGTCGGATAAGGTTCTGTCGTCTGATCTTTTATCATGGATGTTATCATAAGCAATGGAAACAGTTTGGGTGTCACCATACCAACCGCCGCTTCCTGTGAACCGTTTTAATTTTGCAAAACTGGTGTTGCTGATAGCATGTCCGTCGGGTAATTTGATCATGATATCGTAAGCTTTTTTCAATCCTTCCACCGTCCAGTCTGTTTCTGCCTGTACGGTGTCATCACCTGCAGTTGGTTTGCCTACTTCCAATCCTTTAATATTGGCTATATCAATATCAAAACGCTGGGAAACTAACTTTTTCAAGGCTCCCAAATCGGTAACCAGGCTCACCAATAAATTGATGATCCTTCTTGGGGAAGAAGACATATTTTTCCCTTTCGGAAAAGTTCCGATCAAGTCACTTCCCGCTCCGTTAACAAAAGCCTGGTCAAATATAAGCGGTAAAATACCCTGATTCAGTAAGGTGGTCATGGTGGCCAATTTCTGCTGATCGTTTGTTATCTGAAGATAATCCTGGATCCAGGGTTTGGCTCTTGGAGCTTTTGCAATACTGATTACGAGGGAACGTGTTGTGTCAGCATCCGGATCCCGGTTAATCCGATCTACAATAGTTAAATTCGATGGAATGTTGCCGCTTATCTGTTCGATCTCCAGCAACACATCCTCTCTAAAACTTTTTACAGGAGCCAGCCGTTTATGCTGTGGATCGTCTCCTTCTTTGTTTTGGATGTAGATATTTGTCTGCCGCAGGACTTCCTGGATCAAACGTGTGCGTTCCTGGGTATTCGTTACCTGATCATCCAGATCGACGGGTTCTAAGATGAACTCATGATAAGCCTGAAGTGCACGATCTATTTCACCGATTGTTTTTCGGCTTTCACCCAGTGTGGTCAATTGCTTGAATGCATCGACACTCATGACTGCCTGAATGGGTGCGTCACCCGTTTTCTTTGTTTCCTTCAGCTGTTTGGTGGGTTGTACACGTCCCTGTTTTTGCTGTACCACGTGCCATGCTTCATGCGGAAGGTGTTTTTCCTGTCCCGGAGCAACGTGAATATCTGTTCCCTGCGCATAAGCATGAGCTTGAAGCGTTGCAGGTTTATCGGAATTGTAATGCACTTTCACGTCATCCATGTTCTGACCGGAAAGATTTTCAACTCCCGATTTTAGGTTATCCGGCAACCCGGTATGGTTTTCTTTCTTTTGAATGGATGTATGTTGACGGCTGGTGTCAGCCATTTCCTGGACGGATTTTAACTGGGATGCCTGCGGACTGTTGTCAGCCAGCTCCTGCATCTTCTGCTGGACAATGGACCCTGGCTTCGTGTCTGTAAAAGAAGAAGTTGATTTTCCTTTGTTTTTTTTCGAAGTTGACTGATTACTTCGCTTCGGTAATTTTTTTCCTTGAAAATTCATAGCAGTGAATAGTATTTCAGTTAGCCGGAGGGCCAATGTATAAAAATTTCAGAAAAGTCGAAAACAAAACGATGAATCCTTCAATAATTGTTGTTTATGCTTCACTAACGTTTGCCCATTTTCATCCGCTTACGCGGGTTTAGGCTGCACTAACGTTTGCCTATTTTTCATCCGCTTACGCGGATTCTTGTTATAGAATCTTAAAAATGACTGTGTGCTTGTTAAATTAAGCGAAAACATCCGGGGAGATTTCTTTTGACATCTTATGTTTGGGCAAATCTTTAAATTAAATCTATGAAGTCAATCACACTGCCTAAATCAGGCCTGGCATTATGTGCCTTATTGTTATCCACAACCAGTTTTTCTCAAATTCAACCGGAGCCTGCTCCTTCCGTAAAAGGCCGCTGGGGACTCAGTACAGGATTGAGCCTGGATAACTATAAAAGAGATGTTTCTCTTCCCAGGCCGTATAAATCTGTAGGTTTACTGCCAATGGTAACATATACTTACGGGAAAAACCAATTTGAATTGGGACCACAATTTTTGCTGGCAAATTCAGCTACTAGAGATGTCCATCGTTATTTTGGAATAAATTTCAACTACAAACGTTATTTCAATGGCTTTGGAAACCGTTTTGTTCCTTATCTTTTTACAGGATTAGGATTTTCAACAACAAGTTCCAACACAGTAGTGGAAAATGGAGGAGTGACGGTCGGGGGTTACCCTTATAACTATAAACAGACTGGTTTTAATGTTTCGATTGGTTACGGTTTGGAGTGGCAACTCAGCAAGCATTTTTATCTGGGTTCGTCAGTTAGCTTTAATCCCGGGATTTATTCCATTCGGAAGTCTAATTTCATGACTCCTGATTATTATGGGGATGGTATGAATTTGTCAAATGAAACCAGAATTAAACTTGACTTCAATGTCAATATGCAGATTGGGTATCGTTTTGGAAAGTAGATTTATATAAATTCAAAATGGATTTGATATAAACAGAAAAATCCCCGGTCAATTAATCAACTGTTTCTGATTAAAGTACCGGGGATTCTTATTTTGAGCTCTTTTTATTTCCCTAATAGCACGTCCACCGCTTTTTTCAATTGCGCATCTTCACCTTTTAGCATCGTGTTATAATCGTTTGCCACTTTGAAGTCCGGTTCACACTGGTTGTTCTCGTAGTACTTTCCATCCATGGTCATGACACCAACCTGTGGAATTCCGAAAACGAGTGAATTGTCCTGCAGGGTTTCCCACCAAACGGCAGTTCCTGTTCCCGGTACCGGCATCCCCACTAGTTTACCGATGTTCAGTGTTTTGTAAACTACCGGGAACATGTGTGCATCGGAATAGTTCCCTTCACCCATGATCACACAGCTTGGCTTGGTCCATTTGGAACCCGGTTCAATCCCGATTTTCTGTCCTCTCGGAACAAAGTTGATATACTGTTTCCCGGAAAGGAAGGTCGCCAGGTCGTCGTGCAGCCAGCCACCGCCATTGAAGCGTGTATCTACGATCAGGGCTTCTTTGTTGATGTATTTCCCCATCACCTGGTTGTAGAACTCACGGTAACTGTCATCATTCATTCCGCGTACGTGCATGTAACCCAGTTTTCCGTCAGATAGTTTTTCGGTCATTGCCTGCATGCGCTTGATCCATCGTTGGTAAAGCAATTCGCTTTGAGCCCCTGTGGAGATCGGTTTAATGATCTCTTCCCAGCGTTTGCCGTTTGCAGGATCGAAAATGGAAAGCAGGACGGTTTTACCTGACTTACGGTTCAAGAGGGAATAGTAATTCAATTCCGGCGTGATTTCAACCCCATCAATTTTCTCGATAATTGCTCCGGCTTTTATTTTGGTTTCTGAGCTTACCAATGGCCCCTTGTCCAGGATTTCCGCAATTTTCAACCCGGTTCCTGTAAAGCTTTCGTCCAAAATAACACCCAATTGAGCAGTTTCATCTGCATTCTGACGATGCGGATAGTAACGGCAACCTGTATGGGATGCATTCAATTCTCCCAATAATTCACTGCACATTTCCGCAAAATCGTAGTTGTTATTGATGTGCGGAAGGAATTTTGCGTAGGTTGCTTTGTAGTAATTCCAGTCCGTTCCCTGAAGGTCTGTAACATAGAATTTTGTTTTTACCTGCCTCCACATATGTTCAAACAAGTAGGCACGTTCTGCATAACTGTCCTGTGTGCGTTCCGCTTTGAACGGAATGTCTTTTCGTTCTCCTTTTTCCAGGTCAAGACGAGTCAGTTTACCTTCGATAACAGCATAAATATTCTTTCCGTCCTTATCCATGGAAGTACTCCAAACACCATTTGCTTTCAGTGGGATGAGCATTTTGGTTTCGTGATCTTTGAAATTGCGGACATAGAGGTTTGTTCCGTCTTCATTTGGAGTCAGGTAATACAATTTTTCACCTTTCGGGTCCAGGAATGCATCTTGTAAAAAGGATGAATGTTCCGTTAAACGAACTTGCCGGTCCATTAATCCGTTCAAGTCGATTTTCAAAGGCTCGGTTTTCTTTGTTGTATCCGCTTTTTCACCTTTTCCTTTTTTCGCAGTTTCGGACTCTTTGGATTTTTCCTTGTCTTTGTCGTTTTTCTCTTTTTGTTCCTTCCACAATTCGTAATCTGCTTTTTTCATTTTGAACAGATCAAAAGCATTCTGGTCCAGGAAAAGTGCATAAGCATCCTGTTGAGAACCGTGACTCGCTACATTTTTCATTCCGTCGCGGTTAGAGAACCACAAAACAGCTTTCCCGTTCATTTGGAATTTCGGTCCGCCATTTGAGAAACCATTTTGAGTCAATTCCAACATCGGTTTTCCACCATTTACATCGATCAGCCCGATTTGTTCGTGCCAGTTTCCGTCCTGAAGAAAAGAAACCAGGATGTATTTGCTGTCAGGTGCCCAGTTGAATGTTTGATCACCGTCACTGTAGGAATAGTTTTTGGTTGAAGGAAGGACGTTACGGATTTTCTTGCTTGCAATATTGTAAATACTCACAGCAGTTCTGTTCTCCAGGAAGGCAATTTCTTTCCCGTCGGGAGAATATTGTGGCTGGAAGGACTCATTTTCCGTTACAACCAAGGCTTCTTCTTTGAGCAGGGTAGAAGCATAGAAATAACTGTCTTCTTTCCGGATCATCGTTGTTTGGTAAATCCCCCAGATCTTATTCCGTTCGGAAGCATACAGGATTGCTTTGCCATCCGGTGAAAAACTCACATTTCGCTCTTCTTCCGGGGTATTGGTAATCTGTTTGGTTACGCCATTTTCGAGTGAAACCGCAAAAACGTCCCCATGACTGGTGAAAACTACTTCTTTGCCGTTTGAAGAAACAGCAATTTCGCCTGCTCCTCCGGTTTCCACTTTGTTTTGAGTATCTGCGTTGCGGTCTTCGGCATTGATCTGAATACTTACCTTCTCCGGGTTCGAACCGTCTTTTTGGGTATAGATTTCACCATCGTACGCATAGCAAAGTGTGTTGTTTTCTGAGATGGAAAGAAAACGGACCGGGTTTTTGTCGAATTTGGAAACCTGGGTTGCTGAAGCCGGTGAATTCGGGTTCATTTTCCAGACATTGTATGAACCGCTTTTTTCACTCAAGTAATAGATGCTGCTTTCGTCGTTATTCCAAACAGGATTTCGGTCTTCTCCTGCAAATTCTGTCAACTTGGTAAATTTGTCTCCGTTTTTTTCATACATCCACAAGTCTCTGGTAACAGAAGATTGATGATGCTTTCTCCAGGCATCTTCGTATCCTTTTTTATCGTGGAAGATCATTTTCGTTCCTGCTTTATTCCATTTGATGTTTTCAGCAGTAATTGAAAGTTCTTGTTTTTCACGTCCACCATCAATTCCAACCGAATAGATCTCTCCCAAAGCCCCGTATGGAAACTGGGACATAGCAGCGTTGTCTACGCGGGAAGCAATGAATACGATCCGTTTTCCGTCAGGCGAAAGACATTGTGGGTAATCATTACTGGAATGAAGCGTCAAACGTTTCGTTGTTCCGCCTTGCAAGGGAACTGAAAACACGTCGAAATTTCCGTATCTGTCCGATGCGAAGTAAATGGTTTTTCCATCCGGTGAAAAAACAGGCATAAAATCGTAAGCATCGCTTAATGTGATCGGAACTGCTGTTCCTCCTGTTGCAGGTACCTGGTAAATATCGCCTTTATAGGTGAATACGATCGTTTTTCCATCTGGTGAGATAATCGGGTAACGCATCCATAACGGAGCTGTTGAAGGTTGTTCCGGCGGGTTAGGCATTCGAAGGCTCATAACCATTGCGCCAATCATGACCCAAGCAAATAGTTTCTTCATAAATTGAATTTAAGATTTTTAAAAATAGAGAAAGTTTGGAGAATATGATCAGGACAAATGTGGGACGGAAGATAGTATGTTTAAAAGGTTCAAAAAAGTCCAATTCGAGTTTAGATTCGTTTGAATATTTAAACTTTTTTAACTCCTTCAACCGCTTTTTTAAAAAAGTATTTCCAACCTTTCAAAACAGTGCGCGTTATATTCTTAAATAATATTTAATAATATAACCATTAATTTAAAAAGAGAGCTTATGAAGAAATTTACGCAAGTCTTTATGATGTGTTTGGCACCGGTTGCGTTCGGACAAACAAATCATACCATCAATGCACAGGCAATGTCCTGGTCGCCAAACGACCTGACCATTGATCTTGGGGATTCCGTAACGTGGATTAACAACAGTGCCGGCTCACACAATCTGAACGGGACTACAGCGACGTATCCGTCCAACCCGGAGTCATTCGGAATGCCTACAGTGGGAACAAACTGGACATTTGGAAGGCGTTTCAATGTGGCTGGAGTTTATATGTACCGTTGTGACCCGCATTCACAGGCAATGACAGGAAAAGTGACGGTGGTTGATCCGAATTTGGGATTGGGTGAAAATACTGCTTCAACGATCAGTTTCGGACCGAACCCGGCAACAGAAATGATTACTATTCAAACGAAAGCAAACGATTTCAATGTAGTCATTTATGACATGGCAGGTCACAAGGTGCTGTCTGAGAATTTGAAAAACAAAAAAGAGTTGAATGTATCTTCTTTGAAACAAGGAACGTACGTGATTGAGATTAGTGCGGAGGGTACGATCGTTCAGGATAAGTTTATTAAGAACTAACTGGATACGCTAACAATCAAAGAAGCCCGGGACAGTTTGTGTCCCGGGTTTTTTATTGGGTTTTGAGATATCTGAATCGTTTCAAAATCCTGTTATCCATGTTTTATTTTGACCGAATTTTAAAATTTCGTTTTATGAATGCTAACAATTGTGTATATTTTTGTGCCCGCGCTGATCATGTTGCCAATAACTATGGCATTAGCTTCGGTACAAGTGTTACAACACATATAAAATTAAGTAGTCATGGATACAAAAAATGAACTTTCAACTCCCCGGGTTTCTAAATTGGCGGAACACATTATCGGTTCTGAGATTATCAAATTAGCCGCTGAGGTAAATGAAAAGATCAAACAGGGAGAAAAGGTTTACAATTTAACGATCGGGGACTTCAATTCGAAAGTATTTCCTATTCCGACTGAGTTAAAGCAATACATCCAGGAAGCCTATGAAGACGATCAGACCAATTATCCGGCTGCGGACGGAATGCTGGAGTTGCGCCAGGCTGTTTCCCAGTTATTGAGTAAGCGCGGTGACCTGGAATATGCAACGGATGAAATCGTGATTACCGGTGGTGCCCGTCCGGCAATTTATGCCATTTTCAAAGCAATTGTTGATCCGGGGGATGCAGTTATTTTCCCGGTCCCATCCTGGAATAACAATCATTATACGTATTTGAATAACGCTCGCCCGATTCTGATTGAGACGAGTCCTGAAAATAATTTCATGCCACGCGGGGAAGAGATTGCTCCGTTTTTACCGGAAGCCAGTTTATTGGCGTTATGTTCACCTTTGAATCCAACAGGGACCGTTTTTTCAAAAGAAGATTTGGAGCAGATCTGTGATTTGGTGTTGGCTGAGAACAAGAAGCGTGAACTGGCCGGTGCAAAACCTTTATATGTCATGTACGACCAAATTTACTGGCCTTTGACTCACGGTTCGATTGAACACTATAACCCGGTTTCTCTTCGACCTGAAATGCGTGAATACACGTTATTTGTCGATGGAATTTCGAAATCCCTTGCGGCAACCGGGGTCCGGGTAGGCTGGACCATGGGACCGAAGTTTGTTATCAATAAGATCAAATCTATTTTAACCCATGTAGGAGCTTGGGCTCCCAAGGCGGAACAGGTTGCAACAGCAACGTATTTGAACGAGTTGAGTCTTTATGATACGTATCTGAACCACATCAAGTCAGAGATCAATGCACGCCTGGTTGGGTTTTATAACGGAATTCAATCTCTGAAATCATCAGGACACAAAGTAGATGCGATTGCTCCCGAAGCAGCGATCTACCTGACGGTTCAATTCGCATTACACGGTTTGAAAACTGAAGCGGGTACTATCCTTGAAACAACACAGGATGTTACAAAATACATACTGGATGAAGCAAAGGTGGCGATTGTACCGTTTTATGCTTTTGGGTCTTCTAATGATTCCAGCTGGTACCGACTTTCCGTTGGGACCTGTAAATTGGAAGATGTGGATGGTGTGATCTCGAATTTGAAAGCTGCATTGGAAAAATTGAAGTAAGAGATTAGTCGCACAGACTTAAATGCGAAGGAAGACAAACATTAAAATTTTTTGATAATAAGACCGGGCTATTTTAGTCCGGTCTTTTTGGATTCAACCAGTGATATTTCGCTGCTTTAGAATGTGTTTTTGTGAAATAATTACCGGATTTTTCCCCGGAAAGATATTCACAATTTGATTTTATTCGGGTAGGAACGAGCTTTTTGAAGCATTTTTTTGATTAAATTTCACTCCAGAACCAAAAAACTAGATTCAAATTAAACTACGCTTATGAGAAAACTCATTTTTTCAGTAACACTGCTATGCGGATTTACGTCCTTTTCGCAGGTTACGCAATTAAAACCTCAACAGCTTGTTTCTCCGCAAGTAGTTGAGAAATGCAGCCAGCATCATCACATGCAGGATATGCAAATCCATGATCCGGCACGTTTTGCGACGATTTTTAAAGACCCGTTGCCAAATCAGGGTACAAAATACAAACCGAATACGGGAACTGAGAAATTAACCGGAATTGTTTATACCATTCCAGTGGTTTTCCACATTCTCCATAATGGTGGTTCGGAGAACATTTCAGATGCGCAGGTCGCAGATGCACTGGCAATTTTAAATCGTGATTACAGAAAATTGAATGCTGATACAAGTTCAATCGTCGCTGCTTTCCAGGGGGATGCTGCAGATGTGGAAGTTCAATTTGTTTTTGCTACCGTAGCTCCGAACGGGGCATGTTTTTCAGGTATTACGCGGACTCAGAATGCTTTGACAAATGATGGTTCTGACGGACAATTGCAAGTAAATGCAATCGTTGCGGGTAATAACGTATACCAGGGTGTTTGGCCACATAACCGGTACCTGAATATTTATGTATGTAATGATATCGGTGGTGCTGCAGGTTATACATTTAACCCGAACGGAGGTTCTACTGCGAATGCAACAAATATGTATTACAACGGGGTCTTTGCATTGCATGATTATACCGGATCGATCGGAACGTCGAACACTACGAACAGCAGAACACTGACTCATGAAGTGGGCCACTGGTTAAATTTGTCTCATGTATGGGGTGCAAATAATAATCCTGGTTCGGCAGGTTGTGCGGGTACGGATAATGTAAATGATACACCGGCAACGCAAGGATCAACCTCTTGTGCGCTTACTCAAAATTCCTGTTCAACAGACAATGCTTACTGGGGGTTTGATCAGATAGACCAGGTGCAAAATTACATGGACTATTCCTATTGTTCGAAAATGTTTACACAGGGTCAGGTAGACAGGATGCGTGCAGCATTGATTAGTTCTGTTGGAGGAAGAAGCAATATCTGGACAACTGCTAACTTGAATTTAGTTGGTGGAGGACCGGGAACTTCCCTTTGTGCATTGGATTTCGATGCCACTCAAACAACAATGTGTACCGGAACTACCGTTACCTATACTCCTAGTCAGACTTCCGGAATTGCTACTTATTCCTGGACTTTCCCGGGAGGAACACCTTCATCTTCAACAGCTGCAAGCCCAACGGTAACCTATTCTACAATTGGTAACTATAATGCGAGTTTGAGCGTGACTGCTACCTCTAACGGTGCAACATATTCCAAGTCGAAAACGAACTATATTACAGTGAGTTCAAATACAACAGTAAGCTTACCTATCAGTGAAGGGTTTGTTTCAACGACTTTCCCTCCGACTGGCTGGACAATTGTTAATGTTGGATCCGCAGGTACCTGGACACGATCTTCAACGGTTGGACTTGCACCAACGGCTGGTAATTCATTGAAATTTGATAATTACAATATTGTATCCGGTGACGACGAAATACGACTACCAAAAGCAGACATAGCAGCATATTCGAGTGCTCAATTAGTTTTTGATGTGGCGTATGCACCTTATGATGCAACTTATTACGATGGATTGCAGGTGTTGGTATCTACTGATTGTGGAGATAGTTTTACGACAGTTTACTCCAAATCAAATACAACATTGGCAACAGCAAATGCAACGACCGGTTCTTTTTCACCTTCCGTATCGCAATGGAGAAGTGAAACTGTAGACTTGACTCCTTTCGTTGGTAATAATATCGTTTGGATTTCCTTTAAAAACCTTGGAGGAAATGGTAATAACCTGTATATTGATAACATTAATATCACAGGAGTAAGCGGTACGCCAACTGCTCCGGTAGCTTCTTTCACTTCTACGAGCCAAACGGTTTGTGCCGGACAATCGGTTACATTCACCAGTACTTCTACAAATAACCCGACTTCCTACAGCTGGTCGTTCCCGGGCGGAACACCTTCTTCATCAACTTCTGCAAGCCAGGTAGTGACCTACCCAACAGCTGGAACGTACAATGTTACATTAACAGCTACGAACGCAGGTGGATCAAATGCATCCAACCAAACTGGATATATCACTGTGAACGCTGCTCCTGCTGCGCCAACAATTACTTCAGGCGGAGCAACAACATTCTGCCAGGGAGGTTCGGTTACTTTAACTTCTTCTACCGGGTCAGCAACAACCTGGTCTAATTCTGCAAGCGGGGCTTCAATTACTGTTTCTACTTCGGGAACATATACCGCTACAACCACGGTAGCATCTTGTCCATCCGCAGCTTCTAACAGTATTTCCGTTACGGTAAATCCAAACCCAACAGTAAACTTCAGTTCTGTTCCAATGCTGTGTGTATCGGACGGACCTTATACATTGGTTCAGGGAAGTCCTGCAGGAGGAACTTATTCCGGTTCAGGTGTAACAGGAAACCAGTTTAATCCTGCATCGGTAGGAATCAGCAATACAACGGTAACTTATAACTATACAAACGGAAATGGTTGTTCAGGGTCTGCACAGACAACAGTAGTAGTTGACGATTGTGCATCAATTGCTGAAAACGAATTGGGATTCATCATGGTGTATCCGAACCCGTCAACAGGATTGGTTACAATTTCTTCCGGTGAGGTGAATATCAATTCAGTGAAAATTTACAATGCATTGGGTCAGGTAGTTTACGAAGTTTCTGATCTACAGGATTCAAAACACAATGTGGATTTGAAACAGATGGCAAAAGGTGTTTATACAATCCGCGTTTTAACGGAAGTGGGAACACAACATATTCCGATTGTATTGGAGAAATAAAAGAACTTATGAATAAGGAAAGGCTGTTACATTGCGTAGCAGCCTTTTTTGCTTTTTTGGATCATCATTTCATGATATAATGATTTCGTTATATAACGAACGAGTCCGGAATAGGGTTCATTTTTGAACAAAAAAAGGGTTTTACTGTTTTATTTCAAAATCCTGTACGGAAAATCGCAACAGTGCAAAATCGACATGCAGAATTCCGTTTTCTATTCCTATGCATACCTAGCAAATTTGTTCCGAAACTTAAAATTGTGAAACCATGAAAAAACTAGTTCTAATGTGTTTGGGGTTATATGTATATGAATCCTTTGCACAAACATCGCAACTACCTTCGATGGTGATTGCAGGAATTGAGGTCAGGAATATTGCATCCAATGAGGATATCCTTCGCTCGGTGATCTACAAAAGCCTGGTAAATTCTAAAAAATATGTGGTAAACGACCGTTATGACGTGGCAGAAAAACTGGGCGACAATAAAATGAAAGAATGTATGGGTAAAGATTGCCTTGGAAAAATTGGTAACCAGTTAAGTGCTGATTTTGCGATGAGCGCCAGTTATGAAGGTTTAGGCGACCGGATCCTGATTTCCATGAAAATTGTCAATGTGAAAACAGGTGAAATTGACCGGAATGAAATTGAGCAATTTGAAAATCAACCACGCGAATTGAATCGCATGACAGATATTATGATCTATAAATTACTGAAAATGGATGTAGATCTATCAGTTTACAAAGCCTTGTTTTTCAAAGACGGTCCAACTGCAAGTACCGGCTTGGGAAAGATGAATAATTCGGGACCACGGATTGGTTTTGCTGTACCCACGGGAGAGAATGGTGAGTTTTTTACCCGGAACGAACGGGATGGGGGAGTTGGGACTTTACCCGTACTGTTCAATATAGGTTACCAGTTGGAAGTACAATATGCAGGAAGTGAAAAGTTTAGCGGGCTTTTTGAGTTCTTGGGAAATATAGCAGGAATGGAACATGGTACTCCAATACCTTCATTGGCTATTATGCATGGTGTCCGTTTTGGGAAAGGTGCCTGGGAAATTGCGATGGGACCGTCATTTACCATGAAGCGTTTAGTTTCCGGAACTACAGATTATGACGGGAGTTTTCGTACCTACCAGGAATTGTACGCTATGGGTGCCGGAGATGCTGCCGCTAACATGTCCTATTTCAAACGACCGGATACACGCGGGGCGACTTACTTTTCCACCAACTTCATTTTCGCCGTTGGAAAAACTTTCCGGCCAGGAGCTTTGAACGTTCCGTTAAACTTTTATGCAAGCATGAATAAATATGGAACTACCTATGGTATTTCACTTGGAATTAATATCACCCGATCACGTAAATACACCTACACCAAATAAATCACCGAGAGAGAAGGAGAGAAGAAATCCCCGGTTCGTGTAATACGCGGCCGGGGATTTTTTGTAACTCAAACTTTCAATCGTCGGGTAAAGCTCATGATCGCTGCAAGGACAACGAATAATCCCAAGCTTCCTACGATTAAAGCATAGGTTTCCAGGTTTACGATCACATATAAGAATCCATACAGAAGAGATATGGATAAAAAGATTGTCAATGCAAATTTGAGAGAACGTAGAACGGAATAGGCATACCAGGAAAGAAGCGTTACGATGCCGATGCTTGCGATGAGATATGAAAATGCAAAACCAAATTGTTCCGAGAAAGAAAGTAAAATGGCATAGAAAAGGATCAGGGATAAGCCAACCATGAGGTAATGTACCGGATGAATAGACATTTTTCCGATCAATTCGATTAGATAGAACACGGTAAATGTGAGCAGAATAACCAAGATAGCATACTTTACGGTCCGTTCGTTGAGCTGATAATGATCCACACTTTCAAGGAAATTCACCGAGGCAATTTCCGTCCGGCCGTAGAAATGCGGCTCGGACAGTCCATTTTTTGGATTTTGAGCGATGTTCATCATATTCCAATCAGCAGAAAACCCATTATGCAGTTTCAAAGAGTTGGGATTTGGCAGCACATGTGCAAAGGATGGATTGAGCCAATTGGAATTCATGAAAAACAGGTTCTTTTTAGCATGTCCCTGTAGAACGATTGTCCCGGAACCGTTGATACTGTAGCTTAAATTGACATGGATTTGGGTGGTTGATTTGTCAATAGTGAATGGAGCAGTAGCAAAGAATAATTCCGATGAATTTGGACTTGCGAGTACCTCCTGCTCAATCTCCAATTCCTTTCCATTGATTTTGATCTTTTCAATATTCGATATTTGAATATCAGACTCTGCAAGTAATCCAATTTGAACCTGCGTCAAATCCAAATCCGGGTTATCTAAAAATGGAGTGAAATCAGAACCGACCAGATTTTGGCATTGGAAAACCGGAAAATGATAAATTCCACGTTTTTTAGTATTTACCTGGACATTCAGATTCGTTGTTTCCTTTCCGGGAAAATAAAATAAATAGCGTGTTTTCGAATCGGATTTCTTTTTCAACGGAATACGCATCACAATACCTTTGTAATGATAATCATTTCCCCATTCCCCCCGAATTTCATTCTTGATCTCATCGGCGCGTTCTTTTCGCTCTTCTATCAGGATGAAGACTCTTACCAAAGGTGGTAAAAGCAGGAGAGTTATAAAACCGATCAACAAGAATTTTCCAAAGGAAGAATTCAGGAATTTCATAAAATTGCTTGTTTCTTTTTTTTCAGTTGTTTCCATTTTGTTGTTTTTAAAAGAACTTTGAATTTCAAAGTAAATGAATAAAAAAATAGTTATTTACTTGTTTTGATTAATTGCTCAAGCGCGGCCAGATGCTTGGCAAATGTCTGTTTTCCCAGTAAGGTTGCTTCATAGGTAGTATTGGGTTTTTTACCTATAAATTGCTTCTTGATATCAATGTATTCCGATTGCTCGAGTGCTTTGATGTGTGAAGCCAGGTTCCCGTCAGTGACTTCCAGCAACTCTTTCAAGCGGTTAAAGTCCACTGTGTCATTCACCATCAGAATAGACATAATTCCCAGCCTGATCCGATGGTCGAATATTTTATTGATATCTGATATGATACTTGTCATTGCTTCTTGTAATCGTATTTCAGGTACATGTACGCACCATAAAAAATGTGACAAATTCCGAAACCGAACATCCAAAAGTACAAACCATAACCAATATAGAGGCTATTTAATAATCCGAGAATGATAAAGATGAATCCCAGGTTTCTCAGAGTTTCATAAGAATACCGGCTAGCGCTTACGAGTGCAAGACCGTAAAATAGTAAAGTAACAGGTGATACAAGTCCGATAGCTCCTTTGGTAATTAGTATGATAGCGAATAATCCTCCTGTAACTAAAGGAACCATGAAGCTCATGATGAATAATTTCGATACCTGGTTCCAGATCACTTCCTGTTTTCTTCGTGCTTTGCGGACAGAGAAAACAATACCGGTTACAAGTGAAAGTACCATGACAAGTATAGCAGTGGTCACAATCGTAATAAATTCAATGGAATCAAAACGAATAGAAGAGGTTAGGCGTTCTCTCATAGAGTATACAATTCCTGCTCCTATCATGGCATAAGTTCCAGCAAGTATTCCCGATAACCCGGACAGAGACAAAAACTTCGAGGATTTTTGCATCATTGATTGGATCTCCTGAAGCTGTGCTAAATATTTTTCATTTTCCATAAAAGAACTTTGTAATTCAAAGTAAATTAAAATAAATGAATTGAAGAACTATTTTTGTGATTTTTTTTGAAAGAGCATGTTCAAAAGAGTTCAAAAGATTAACTAGACAGTAGTTTGAACATTTTAGCCCAGCGCCGATACCAAAGCTCTTAACCTTCGAACCGCTTTGGCATAGCAGGTTAGCGCAGGTGTTTTAAACTTTTTGAACTTGTTTAATCCTTTTTGCAGGAACATTTCTTTTCAGGTACCGGATCATAACCATGTCCTCCCCAGGGATGGCAACGACTGATTCTTCTGGTTCCCAGCCACAATCCTTTGATCGGTCCGTGAATTTTGAGCGCCTCTATCATGTATGCAGAGCATGTCGGGTCGTACCGGCAGGCATTTGGAAGAATAGGGCTAATAATCCATTGGTAAATCTTTACCGGGATAATGAGGAGAGAAATAAAAAATTGTCTGATGTATTTCATGCGCTTCTTCCATGCAAAGTTAAGCAAGAATGGGACACTTATTTTGTAATTTTAGCCAATACTTATGGAAGAAATTCAAAAGAAGCGGAATAAGAGCCTTGCATTTCGTCTTGGAAATACGTATTTGAGTAAAAAGACAGCAGCAATCCGGAATGAGGAAAGACTTGGCTATACCCTGAATGCGGATCAAAAAAAACAACTGAAGAACCTGCAGTTAAAAATTTATGCGATTGCCGGATTAATTGGTGCTTGTGCTGTGATGATCGTGATTTTCCCGTTTCATTTTACCCAATTATTGGATGCGCAACATTTTGATCTCTTTGGTTACCGGTTCGATTTTGAATTGTATTATACCATTTATGCTGTGGCAATGATTTTTCCGGAGATCTGGCTTCTAAACATATTGAATATTTATGCCGTAAGACGTATTTGCGAAATCTACCGGTATCCTTCCACTTCCCGGGATGATTACCGCGAACAGGTAGCATTGTTGACCGAAGCCGGGCTGGAAATGCCTGCAAAGCATATGCAGTTACTGGAAATAGATCCGTATGTGGGGTTAACGAAGTTTTCCTATTATGCACTTTTGATCGGAACAAAACTGAAAGCAACACTTTCAAATGTATTGATGAAATTTTTGGTGAGGCGTTTTTTGGGAAGATATGCTCTGCGAATTGTTACTGATCTGGTTGGTGTTCCGATTTTTGCTTTTTGGAATGCCTGGAGCAGCAGGCAGGTTATGAAAGAAGCACAAATGCGGATTGTTGCAACTGCTGCTACCAAAGATTTTATGAGTGAGTTTTCGGAAGAAGAATTGACACGAACCAGAGAGAAGCTAACCAAATTATTTCATTTTATTGCACAACAAAAACGGCAATACAATTTTGCGCTTTATTCTTTTATGAAAGAAATGCTGGTAATCTTCCCGGACCTTTCGCTAAAGTATGATAAGGAAGTAAAGATAGATGAGCTATTCGGTCCGGACCCGGAAGAAAATAAACTTGTTGCCCGTTTACTCATTTTCGGATTGATCGTAGATGGAACACTTTCCGTAAAGGAGCGCTTGACGATCCGCAAAATTGCAAAAGAGGAGTGGTTTCCCGTTTCAATTGACGAAATGGAATTGATCCTGAAAGGTTATGTGAATGGGGAAGGCTTAAGGCGATTTTAAGGATCAGAATGAGAAGCCAAAGGCATATCAGCTGCGGCCGATTGCTTTGGATTAAATGGAAATTGGGTGAGGGAGTGGCTTAAACCGTTAAAATTTCACAGACTTATTGTATTTTTCACCTGCTTTTCCTAATTTGCATCACCCAAAACCCACAACAAAACAATGAAACGCAAAACTCTCCTTGCAATACTTGCGTGTATTCCATTTATTGCTTCTTCACAAAACTCCAACTGGGAAAAAGAAATGATCGCCGTTACGGAAGGTACTTCGGAGCACATTATTATGGGGGCTACCGGAATACAAGCTGCACAGTGGGACCAGCTGCAACATCCTAAATTCTGGCAACAGATCATGATTCTTTCACCGGATTCCGTATTGGTGAATGTGGGTTCTACCAGGCAGATTATTACAAAAATGTCAAATAAAGATTGGCATTCCCAAACGGAAGCACAAAAAACACTTTTCAAGGACAGTATCCGAACTTTATACGGTTTGAATGCAGATGAGCGAATCAATGTGACAACCGGAAAAAACGATTTCTATCGCTTTGACCTGGTATTTGAAAGTCTTCCGAAGGGAATTTCTGCCTTCGAAAATTTTGGTGTTGATCCATGGTATGCGCAATCAATTTTGCTTATAGAGAGCCCGGGAAGAATGCAGAAATCATCTGTCGGAGCTTATGGTCCGTTTCAATTGATGCCTGCTGTTGCCCGCTCGATGGGGCTAACGGTGAATCGCTCTGTAGACGAACGAAAAGATTTTATGCGTTCGGCATATGCGGCTTCGCAATTGTTGAAACGAATCTGCATCCCATCGGCTAAAGGTATTGCTGAAGGTGCGGGTTTGGTCGTGGACGAGCAATCTATTTGGTTCCGTTTACTGACGATGCATGTGTATCATGCAGGTGCATTGAATGTGAAGGCTGTAGTAAATGCAATCGGTCCTGTAAGTTCCGGTGAAGAGTTGATTCAAAAAATGTGGGTTACCAGTGCTGCAAGTTTTGGTAATGCATCTCAAAACTATTCTCAATTGGCTTTGGCAGCACATATTCAATTAAACCAAATCATTCAACGAAAAGGAGTTCCGGTTTACAATTGTAATACGATTGTTGAATAAAGAATTATCCTTTTTTAAACAGGATACTTAAGGAATTGACACAGTGGCGTGTATCTTTCGGGGTGAAACGCTCTCCGTTAAATACATGTCCCAAATGTCCTTCACAGTTTGCACAAATAATTTCCACGCGTCTACCATCCGGATCAGGAATGCGTTTTACGCTTCCGGGAATTTCATCGTCGAATGAAGGCCATCCGCAGCCGGAATCAAATTTATCTGAACTTCGGTATAATGGAGCTTCACAACGGCGGCATACAAAGATTCCTTGTTCGTCCCATTTGTTGTATTGACCTGTGAAGGGATATTCGGTTCCTTTACGAACAATGATACGTTCTTCATCGGGAGTAAGTGTGTTCCAGTCTTTTTTTTCTTTCATTGGTTGAATTTGGTAATACAAGGTACGAAAAAAAGGAATTGCGGAGTTTGGTTTTGTGAAGTTAATTTAAATTTAATTTCAAGTGTAACTAATTGATATTCAATACAGTCGCAATATTGGGTTTTTGGGTTTTTGGGAAATCCCAAAATGCTCCAATTTGAATAAAAAAAGGTTGCCCGAATTATCGAGCAACCTCTTCAAAATGACCAATCAAAATTGTTTTTATACACCCATCGAATCCATGCGTTCCATGATCTGTTTCGCATAAAAATCGGTTACCTGTTTCAAAATGTTTACGTTTTTCTTTTTGGCAGCAATGACCATTTTCGAACCATCCCTGTTTGCGTTGATGGTTACATATTGAAGAATCTCAACTACTTTTGCACCATCTTCCAATTCCAGGCTTTCCACATCCATTTTTTCAAATGCGATGAACATCGAAAAACTGTCTTCTCCAAAATTCTTGGCATAAGAAGGCAGGTTTAATTTTCCACTTGTTCTTCTTCCGCTTGAAGTATAGATTCCTTTTTTGGTTGATTTGAGATGGAAGCTATCTATGACATAAGTGTCTCCCTTCTTCTGAGCCACAAAAGAAAGTTGTTCATCCACCAGTTTTTGAATAAAGTCTCCTTGTGACCCCAATCCGAGATAACCGTTTTGTTCGGGTTCCATTCCCATGTATGATTTCGGATCTCCGGTAAATACTATAGCTGCCTGACCTGAGAATATTTTCGAAAAAGGATTTTCCCCGAAAGCCATCAGTGCAAATCGGTGTTTGGCAGAAAAATGATCCAACAATCGCTTTTTAGTGTTCGGTAAATAATCGTTCAGGAAACTTTCTCCTTTGCGCACATCCAGGTTCATTGCAATTCCCATCCATGGATCATCACCATTTAATTTGCTTATTAAAGTCGAGCCGTTATTGTCTTTGAAGAACAATTCGTCTTTTAATTCATCGGAGAAAATATTTTTAGACTCAACTGTAGCTTTTCCATTTTCAAAGTTCGCTACTGTTTTGATGTAGGCATTTTCCACCAAATCCTCCAGGTGTTCCTTCTTTTCAGCAGGAAGTTTTTCCAATTCGGTATTGGAAGTAGTTAATAAGCGCGCAACATCAATTCCGGAAACGATATCGCCCTTTTGTTCGATAATTTCTTCTGCTGTATCTTCGGAAAGATCACCTTCTGTTGATGTAAACGCTTCTTTTATTTTCGCTTTTCCGTCGTAGTCACCCGGTTTACTGATGATAATCAACAATTTATTCCGGATCCCGAAGGTTACGTCATCTTCCTGGTGATAGGAAATGTCTCCGTCTTTATCCAGTGCATAGCCCATTTCGCTGATGATGGATGCAAGACTGTCCTGGTTTTTGATGTTAATCAATGCATAAACCGTTTCAGGAGTGCCGTCATGACCGAAAGGAGCTTCCAAAGCATAGTAAATCGGTTTGTCAATTTCCAAACCTCTTTTCCAGTTTCCAAGAACGCTTCCCAAAATTGTATTGACCTTTGGAATATTCTTATAATCTGCTTTATTTAAAATATTCATTGCGCTAACATGGCCAAAAGCAACGATTTTTTCATTACCTTCAATCATCGCTGATGTTGCTTCAGCAGCATCCCGCTCGGAAGAATTGGATGAACAGGAACTGAAGAACAAAATCCCGCTAATTAGAAAAGAGCTGATTATTAGTGAATTATTGTATTTTTTCATGGGTAAATTTTTGTTTCAAATGAACACTCAAATGTAGACTTTCTTTTTAATTTCGAAGTTCATTTTTACAATTTTTATTCCAAACTTAAAGGGTTGATTCTGTGCATTTTATTGAACCATATTTTAATTGGAGACACCTGTACATTGCTTCGGAGGATGCACTATCCCCGTTTTACGACAGGGAGTACAGCGAATTTGAGTTTACGGACCGGATTTATAATTTCCTGATCCATCCGCAATGGGATAATATTGGTTCGCGAACACTTTTTACGAAGATCCTGTTTGTGGATTACGAAGAGGGTTATGCCATCATGGAGTTTATCGGGGAATGGAACGATGCGATCGAGAATGACATCATGACCCTGAAGCGAAATGTAATTGAGGAGATGATGCTTCATGGAATTAATAAGTTTATCCTGGTCGGAGAAAACGTCCTGAACTTTCACTACTCAGATGACTGTTATTACGAAGAATGGTTTGATGAAGTGGAGGAAGGATGGATTGCATTGGTCAATTTTCATGATCATGTCATTCATGAGTTTGAAAGGGCACGTGTCGACCATTATTTTGTGATGGGAGGAGACCTGGAAGATATTGAATGGAGGACCAGTACACCTGCTCAATTTTTTGAACGGGTAGAAGAGTTGGTTCAAAGAAGAATCGGGTAAACAGAAAAACAGTAGGGACGCGATGCTTCGCGTCCCTACTGTTTTTTTCGCCAGCTGTAGCTGACAGTTTTTTAAGAGCAGTGCTCTTTCTTACTTGGAAATAAAGACTCTTTTCATGGTCATGTTGTTGTCTACAGACACGTTTACCATATAAATTCCGCTGTTTAATTCATTGTCCAGTCGTACGGAAAGGGCACTTTCACCCGCACTTACATTTCCTAAGCTCTCTGTGAAAACCGATTTTCCGTTAAGATCGACCAGGTTAACAAAAACAGAACCGTCAACTTTACTGTTCAAGTGAATATTCAATGAATTGGTGCTTGCCTGGTAGCCGATTTGTGTTTCAACTTTTGCAGAAACATCTGTTACCCCTGCTTGCGATCCGAATATATGTTGTGAAGTACGAATAACATCGCCGTCATCACTACTGCTGTTGTTTGTTTGATTGGTAGCCAAATAGAAGGTTATGTTTCCAACGTTGGTTGCGGGTGATGTCCAGTTGAAAGTCCAGCTTGTCATACTTGTACCTGCCAATTTATGTGTAACACGTGATTTACCACCGGACGTTATTGTTTTTGTGTGAGTTGCATCTGTGATTGTCCAGGTCCCTGCAACAGTATTGTTCGGATTCAAAGCAACGACCTCGAATCCGTTTTTAATGTTAGTAGTTGCCATACTGACCTGAACCTGGTAAGTTGTGCTCGTTTCATATTCTGTAACCGGGTTTCCGCCATCTAAGAGTGTTACGGAATTAAATCCTGAACCGCTCTGAACTGTTCCGGAATGACATTGTGTACAGACTCCGTCACCAGGAGCACCTGTTCTTCCTCCAGGACTTCCGGCCTGGTACATGGTGTGATAATTTTTGCTGAATTTTTTAAGCGTTTGAACAGATCCGTTTCCTGAAAAGCTCAATAGAAACCCTGACGCTGCCAATAGTCCGATAAAGATGTAGTTTTTATTCATGATGTAATTTTTCGGTTTGTTCGTATGTGTCCGTTACGTGGACCATTATTCTATTCTTTTTGTAATGGTTACTAAGTTATTTGAGTCCGTCTTGTTTATTGTTATGAAATTGCCGCAAGAAATTATGAATTTCCGAAACCAGGAATTTTTTTCATTTGCCAAATTGGAATTCTAACAGGGTTCTTATGGCTCAATTTTTTAAACTTTTTAATTGTTCATTCTTCCTTGTTGCAGCCAACATTGAAATTGTTGAATCAATGAATCAGAAAGTGCCGGACCTCCCTGAGGCATTAACTGAGGGGTCCCGCGCAGTGCATGAATGATTTTATCCGCATTTTCTGAAATTTCTGCGTGATTGGACAAAACTGGAGCTGTTCCTGCTCCAACCCCATGGCATCCGGAACAATTCTCTTCTATCATAGGAGCGATTTGCGAGCTGAATGAAACTGTACCCGTACAGATTACTTCCGGTAATGCTGGAGGTGCTTTTGCTTTTGAACATGCGCTGGGAATCAACAATCCTGCGATTGTCACGCTACCCAATGCAAAGAAAATAGATCGTGTTTTTTTCATTTATTTAATAAATAAAGGTTTAAAGCTCATCCAGGAAAGTGCAGGAATGAACGCGATCGGAATCAGATAGCCTTTGAAATAATCAATCATTGCCATAGCATCTTCGTTCTTAAGCTCCGGATCATTCATGGTGAAAATGTAAAATACCAGGGAGATGGAAAAACCTGAAAGAATGAAGTTGCAGATAAAACTCGCGAGCGACCTGTTTTTCACCAATGCGTAAATTCCGGCAGCAAGAATGCTGACTCCCAATGTGATCATCATGGAAAAGCACAGCAAGTGCCAGTAACCGCTTACTTCTGTAAAATCTGCAATCATGCTTTTGTAAATGGACGAATAAATCCATGAAATGATCGATGAAAAAAGACCTGAGGCTAAGGCAAGGAAAAAAAAGCGTTTAAACATCAGGTCTTACTTTTCGGTTACTGGAATGGAATAAGAAATGTTCATGATATCCGGAACTGCATCACTTTTGTGTCCTACACCATAATCAATACGATTAACAGTAAATTTACCTGCAAAAGTCAGATCATTTCCCGATTTCGTTACGGTTGCCGGGATCTTTTTTTCTTTCGTAACTCCTTTCATAGTCAGTTTTCCTGTGATTGAATAGGCATCACCTGATTTTTCCACTTTGGAAGAAACAAATTTGATAGTTGGGTACTTACCGGCATCAAACCACTCGGAAGTTTGAGCTTTCTTATTCTGCATTGAATTTCCGGTATTGATCGAATTCACATCAATGGAAATTTCAAATTTGGAATTCCCCAGGTCACTTTCATCAAATTTGATGGTTCCTTTTGCTTTTTTGAACTCTCCGGATGGATCTTTACTTTTAAATGCAATGGTAAAACCTTCCTTGAAAGTATAATCTTTGGACGCAGTAAGTGTCACAAATGCCGAACTTGCAAACAAGCAAATTGCTAAAGCAGGATAAATTAACTTTTTCATAATCAGTTGTTTTATTTATTTCAAATGTTCAAATGTTCAAATGTTCAAATGTTCAAATGTTCAAATGTTCAAAT